>JADJWO010000001.1:0-1200000 GCA_016716325.1 Nitrosomonadales bacterium | reverse complement strand
CCGTCCCGGTGCAGACCGAAGTGCTGCGCGAACTGCTGCCCGAGCCGCGCAAATGTCTTTCCATCCACGAGCGCGGCAAGATCCACCTGGTACCTGTCGAGCAGGTGCTGTACCTGCGCGCCGAGCTGAAATACGTCACGGTGCGAACCGCCGATCACGAATACCTGCTCGAGGAATCGCTCAGCGCGCTGGAGAAGGAATTCGCCACGCGCTTTGTGCGCATCCACCGCAACTGCCTGGTCGCGAAAGAGGAGATCGAAGGTTTTGAAAAAGGCGGCGAAGAGGGCGAAAGCAGCGGCTGGATGGTGAAGCTCAAAGGGCTGGACGAACTGCTGGCGATCAGCCGCAGGCAGCAGCATATCGTCAGGGAATTCAGTTGACCGTGACGAACTGCTTCCTGAACCCCACCACCTTCTGCAGGTACTGGCGCGTTTCGGCATAGGGCAGCTTCTGGCGCAGTTTCCAGTACACGGAAGGCGCGCTCAGGCTGTTGATCTGTTTCAGCGCGCTGTCGCGGTTCTTCGATGAGCCGCCGAAGGCGCGCAGCACGTTGCCGGGGCCGGTGTTGTAGGCGGAGATGACGCAGTACTCGCGCGACACCGGATCGGCGATGGCATCCAGTTCGTCGAAAGACAATACGCTCAGATAGGCCGTGCCCAGCTCGATGTTGTTGCCGGGATCGAACAGGTATTGCTTGCTCGGTATCTGGTCGTATCCTCTGGCGCGCTTGTAGGCGTCGCGCCCGCCGCTGCTCGGGACCAGTTGCATCAGGCCGTAGGCGGGCGCGGGGCTGACCGCGAACGGGTTGAAGTTGCTTTCGGTGCGCATGATGGCGAATACCAGACTGGGGCTGATGTCGTAGGTCCTGGCGAATTTTTCCACCAGCGGGCGGTATTTCTCCGCCTGTTTATTCGAGAAATTGCTGACCATGCCGAACCTGGCATAACGTGCCTGCTTGCGTCCCGCGTCGGTGTCGACGCTGCGGGATTGCGCCTTGCCGACCAGGCTGGCGGCGTAGCGTTCCGCCTGTTGCGGCGTGGCGATGGCGCGCCCCGTTTCGTCCAGCACCAGCCCGAGCAGGTAGGGGTCGTGTTCGCTGGTCAGTTTGATCGAGTTGTCCGAGAACAGGTCGACCGCGCGCGGATCGTCCGGTGTGAGCAGTGTGGTGATGATGGCGTCCTTCAGGCTGCCCTCCGGGTTCTTGTCGTCCAGCGTTTCGACAGTGATCTCGCCGCGGTCGAAGTCCACGATGGCGCGGCTCAGATAACCCTGCGTATATTTGACGTAATGGGTGCGGTCGGGCAGGCGCGTTTCCTTTTTGCCCCACTTCTTGCCGGCGTTGCCGCGCAACACGTCCATCAGTCTCTGGAAGTCGCGCTGGAGGCCCTTCAAATCGCTGGCGAGTTGCAGCGGGTTGCGCATGTAGGACAGCTTCTTGCGTTGCAGAATCGCGCGTGCGGCAGCCTCTGGACTGCCGCTGGTGGCGATCTGCGCGACGGTCCGCGCGGTGCCGCTGGTGGCGGCCGAGACGATGCTTCGGGCGGATTTGCTGCTGCACGAGGTGAGCAGCAGGAGGGCAGCAAGCGATAACAGGATGCCGCGTCTCACGTGCCGGTCACCCGCTGTTGCGCAGGCCGGTTGCGATGCCGTTGATGCTCAGGTGGATCGCGCGCTTGACCAGTACGTCGTTGTCGCCGGCACGGTGGCGGTGCAACAGGGCGACCTGGAGGTGGTTGAGCGGATCGATATAGGGGGTGCGGGTCATCAGGCTACGCGCGAAGGCCGGGTTGTCCTGTAACAGCGTGTGGTTGCCGGTGACCGCGAACAGCATTTTGATGGTGCTCTTCCATTCGCTTTCGATCGCGCCGAAGACGGCATCGCGCAACGCTTCGTCCTCGACCAGTTCCGCGTAGCGCGACGCGATGCCCATGTCGGTCTTCGACAGCACCATGTCCATGTTCGACAGCAGGCCGCGGAAGAACGGCCAGTTCCGGTACATCGCCTGCAATTGCGTCAGCCCGGCCTTGCCTTCGCGCTCGACGAAGCGCTGGACCGCGCTGCCGAAGCCGAACCAGCCGGGCAGCAGGGTGCGGGTCAGCCCCCAGCTGAACACCCACGGGATGGCGCGCAGATCTTCGATGCGGTCGGAAGCCTTGCGCGACGACGGGCGGCTGCCGATGTTGAGTTCGGCGATCTCGCGGATCGGCGTGGCGGAGAAGAAATAATCGTTGAAGCCCGGCGTTTCGTACACCAGCTTGCGGTAGGCCTGGAACGCGTCGAGGCTGAGCGCTTCCATGATGCGCATGTATTCCGGGTTGCCGTCCGCGTCGTGCGGATGGTCGAGCAGGGTCGCCTCGAACGTGGCCGCAATCAGCGTTTCGAGGTTGCGACGGCCGATCTCGGGATTGGAGTATTTGCTGGAGATCACCTCGCCCTGCTCGGTGATGCGGATCTGGCCGTTCACGCTGCCCGGCGGCTGCGCGAGGATCGCGTCGTAGCTCGGGCCGCCGCCGCGCCCCACCGTGCCGCCGCGCCCGTGGAACAGGCGCAGTTCGATGCCGTGCTTCTCGAACACCTTCACCAGTTCGACCTCGGCCTTGTACAGTTCCCAGTTGGCGGTGAGGTAACCGCCGTCCTTGTTGCTGTCGGAATAGCCCAGCATCACTTCCTGCGTGTCGCCGCGGCTGGCGAGCAGCGTGCGGTACCACGGCAGCGAGAACAGATCGTCCATGATGGCGGCACAGCCGCGCAGGTCTTCGATGGTCTCGAACAACGGGATGATGTTGACGTGCAGGCGAGGGTTGGGATCATCGCGCAGTGATTCGTTCGCTCCCTCTCCCGCTGGGCGGGAGAGGGTTGAGAGGGTCCCGCCTTCGAGCAGGCCGACCTGCTGCAGCATCAGCGCCAGTTCCAGCATGTCACTGACCGCATCGGTCTTGGAGATGATGTGGTTGGGCAGGGCGTCGCGGCCGAAGCGCTGGTGGAGTTGCGCGGCGGTTTGCATGATCTTCAGTTCGCTCTTTGCGATGTCGCCGTATTGTTCGATATCGCCGAGCATCGGTTTGCCGGCCTGCAACGCGTCCAGCAGTACGTTGCGCCGGGCCGCCTCGTCGAGATCGCGGTAGTTTGCCTTGCCGCTGCTGTGGGAGAACAGTTCACTGACGGTCTCCTCGATGACGGCACTGTGCTGGCGCATGTCCAGCGGCGCAAGGTGGAAACCGAACACCTCTGCGGCACGGCGCAGGTTGGCCAGCCGTCCGCGCGCCAGATAGACCGCGCCATGTTTGAACAGCGAATCGATCAGCACATCGAGGTCGGCGATGAATTCCCGGGGCGAGCCGTAGGGCTGCGCGTTCTCACCCAGAGGGGGTTGGTGCGAAAGCTTGTGTCCGAGCTGTTGTGAGGTTGCGGACAGGCGCGCATAGATCAGGTTCAGCGAGCGGCGGTAGGGTTCGTCGGCGCGCGCAGGATCCTTGTCCGGGGAGGCGTCGGACAGCTTGCGCAGGTCGTCGCTGACATCGACCAGATGGTCGGTCAGGCTCAGGCGCCGTCCCAGCACATAGGTCTCGTTCAGGTAGTATTCCAGTGCCAGTGAGGATTGCTGCTGAACGGCGTCCAGCATCACCTCATGGGTGACGAACGGGTTGCCGTCGCGGTCGCCGCCGATCCAGCTGCCGACCCGCAACAGCGGAGGCACCTTGATGTCCTTTGCGAAGCGGGCTTCGAGCTGTTTTTCCAGATTCGCGTAGATGCGCGGGATCTCCGACAGGAAGGTGTAGCGGTAGAACTCCAGCCCGTTGGCGACCTCGTCGCGCACATTGAGCTTGGAAGGGCGCAGCATGCGCGTTTGCCACAGGATCAGCACGAAGCGGCGCAACGCCACTTCGTTGTCGGCCAGTTCGTCCGGCGTCATTTCCATGCGGTCGCGGTTCGCCAGCAGGCTGGAGATGATCAGCTGGCAATCAAGGATGCTCTTGCGCTGCACTTCGGTGGGGTGAGCGGTGAGTACCGGCGAGACCAATGCGCTGTCGAGGAATCTCTGCAGCGCCTGCTTGCCGATCGGTTTGTTCTCGAGGCGTTTTAGCGCCAGCGCCAGGCTGCCATCCTTGGGGGCGCTGCCCTTTTTGAGATGGGCGCGATGGCGGCGGTTGTGGTGCATGTCCTCTGCAATGTTGGACAGTTGCGAGAAATAGCTGAACGCGCGCACCACGGCCAGTGTCTCACCGGGCGAGAGCGCTTCCAGCACCTGTTCGAGTTGTTCTCCGTCGCGCTCGTCCTGCGTCTTGCGGAAGCGTACCGCCGCGCGCCGCACGTTTTCGATCAGCTGGAACGTCTCCTCGCCTTCCTGCTCGCGCAGCGTATCGCCGAGGATGCGCCCGAGCAGGCGCACGTCGTCGCGCAACGGCTGGTCTTTACTGGAAATGCTGGTGGAAGCGACAATCAGGTTCATCAGTTTCTCGGAACAAAAGCGCGGCGCACCTCATGCTAGAATGCGCCGCAGATTAATTACAAAATTTTCAGGAAATTTCGATGAGTCAAACAGCCCCAACTTCCCCTTCCCGTCTGGTGATCGCGTCGCGCGAAAGCGCACTGGCCATGTGGCAGGCGGAACATGTGCGCGACAGGCTGCGCGCATTATATCCGCAAACCCAGGTCAGCATATTGGGGATGACCACGCAGGGCGATCAGATCCTCGATGTCACGCTGTCCAAGATCGGCGGCAAGGGGCTGTTCGTCAAGGAGCTGGAGACCGCGCTGGAAGACGGCCGCGCCGACCTTGCGGTGCATTCGCTGAAGGATGTGCCGATGCACCTTCCGGAAGGCTTTGTGCTGGCCGCGATCGGCGAACGCGAAGATCCTCATGACGCCTTCGTGTCCAATCAGCACGAAAACCTGCAGAGCCTGCCGGAAGGCAGCGTGGTCGGTACCTCCAGCCTGCGCCGCGAGAGCCAGTTGCGCGCGCGTTTCCCGCACCTGAAGATCGAACCGTTGCGTGGCAACGTACAGACCCGTTTGCGCAAGCTGGACGAAGGCCGCTATGCGGCCATCATCCTCGCTGCTGCCGGTCTGAAACGCCTCGGGCTGGGGGCGCGCATCCGCAACATCATCTCCAGCGAGGACAGCCTGCCGGCCGTCGGGCAGGGCGCGCTGGGCATCGAATGCCGCGCCGATCGCGCCGATGTGATCGCCTGTCTGCAACCGTTGCACCATGCGGATACCGCAGCCTGCGTGCTGGCCGAACGCGCAATGAGCCGGACGCTGAACGGCAGTTGCCAGGTGCCGTTGGGCGGTTTCGCCGAACTGCGCGAGGGCCGGTTGTGGATGCGCGGCTTCGTCGCCACGCCGGACGGCTCGCGGATGTTGCGTGCCGAGGCTTTCGGCGATTGCGGCGATCCCGCCGCGCTGGGCATCCGGGTCGCCGAAGCGTTGCTCGCGCAGGGTGCGGGCGAGATCCTTGCTGCGCTCAATGGGTGACCTGCCGCTCGCCGGACTGAGAATCGTCGTCACGCGGCCGCGTGACCAGGCCGCGCAACTGGCGCGTTCGATCGAACAGGCGGGCGGCATACCCGTACTGTTCCCGTTGCTGGAGATCGGCCCGGCGAGCGACCCGCAGACCTTGCAGGAGCAGATCGCGCGTTTGGCGCAATTCGACCTCGCCATTTTCATCAGCCCGAATGCCGTGCATTACGGTATGGAGGCTATCCTGGCGACCCTCGCGCGCGCTGTCGCGCCCTCCTCTCCCTCAAGCGGAGGAGGCGTTGGGGGAGAGGGGGGGCTTCTGGCATTGCCACCAGCCCTTAAAATCGCCGCAGTCGGGCAGGGCAGCGCGAAAGCGTTGCGCGAACTGGGCATCGCCCGGGTGATCGCGCCGGTCGAGCGCTTCGACAGCGAAGGCCTGCTGGCGGTGCCGGAATTGCAGGATGTTGCCGGATGGCGGGTGATGGTCTTCCGTGGCGACGGCGGTCGCGAGTTGCTGGGCGATACGCTCAGGGCGCGCGGGGCCACCGTGGAATATGCCGCGTGTTACCGGCGCAGCAAGTCGCAACAGGATGCGACCGTGTTGCGGGACAGCGCGCCTGACGCGATCAGCGTGACCAGCAGCGAGGCGCTGGAACACTTGTGGAAGATGCTGGACGGGACCGCGCGGGAAGGGTTGCGCGATGTGCCACTGTTCGTGCCTCACCCGCGCATCGCCGGGTTGGCGCAGCGGCAAGGCTGGCGGCAGGTGCGGCTAACCGGCCCCGGGGACGATGGTTTACTATCCGCGCTGGCGGATTGGTCTGAAGAGCAGGGGTGAGACATGAGTGAGCAGGACACGCAACCGGGAAGCGCCATGCCGGATGCACCGGAACCTCCGGTACCCGTCCGTCCGGCGCAAAAGAACTCGCCGGCGGATATCTTTTCGCGCATCACACTCACGCAGATGACGCTGGCCGCACTGGCCGTGATATTCCTGTGGCAATGGCTGGACGGGCATCGCGCCATCGGCGACATGCAGCGCCAGTTGGCGCAGAAGATCGCGGAGATGGACGGTGCGGGCAAGGCCAATCAGGTGCTGCTGGCGCAGAGCCAGGACGAGGTGCGCGAACTGTCGGCCAGATTGAGCATGATGGACGCGCGTTATGCCGAAGCGCAGGATCAGCGGGCTGCGCTGGAGGTGTTGTATAACGACCTGTCGGTCAGCCGCGACGAGACGGCACTGGCGGAAGTCGAGCAGCTTCTGCTGATCGCCGGCCAGCAACTGCAACTGTCGGCCAACGTCAAAGCCGCGCTGATCGCGATGCAAAGCGCCGATGAGCGTTTGCAGCGCACGGATCGCCCCGTATTCAACCGGCTGCGCAAAGTCATCGGCCAGGACATGGACAAACTCCGCGCGCTGCCCGACGTGGATGTCGCCGCGCTCAATTTCCAGCTCGACGACCTGAGTGCCGGCGTGGACGCGTTGCCGCTGGCCTACCAGCGCCGTGCGACGGAGGCTGCCGCCGAAACACATCCCCGGGAAGACGGATCCGCATGGCAGAAACTGCTGCGCGAGATCGGGCGGGAGGCGGGACAACTGGTGCGCATCGAGAACACCGGCAAGTCTGCCATCCCGCTGGTCGCACCCGACCAGAAATTCTTCCTGCGCGAGAATCTCAAGCTGCGCCTGCTGTCCGCTCGCCTTGCACTGTTGTCGCGCGACCAGGAGAGTTTCCGGCGCGAGATCAAGACCGCGCAGCTATGGACGGCACGCTATTTCGACGAGAAATCGAAACCGGTCGCGCAGATGCAGAAGGCGCTCGGGAAGTTCGCACAGTCCGACATCGACATCGAGTTGCCCGACATCAGCGCCAGCCTGCAGGCCGTGCGTACCCAGCGGCTGTCCCGCGAGAACGAGGCAAAGGCCTCGCGATGAAATACCTGCTCTGGATCCTGGCTCTGTTCGCGGCAGCGGCGGCGCTGACAGTCGCCTCGCACAATCCGGGGTATGTGCTGCTGGTTTATCCGCCGTACCGCATCGAACTGTCGTTCACGCTGTTCGCCATCCTGTCGCTGCTGGCATTCGTGACCGGCTATGTGCTGGTGCGCATGGTGTCTGCCGCGTTGCAATTGCCCGCCTATGTGCGGAAATTCCGTATGGAGCGCGCGCGGTCCAAGGCGCGCGAGCTGCTCGACGAGGCGCTCGGCGCGTTCTTCGAGGGCCGCTACGCTGCAGCGGAAAAAGCCTCGGTGCGTGCGATGGAGCTGGGCGACACCTCCGCATTGCATCCCGTTATCGCCGCGCGGTCCGCGCACGAACTGCACGAATACGAGAAGCGCGACGTCTACCTGTCCGCTGCCGAGGGCAGGACGGCGGGGGACGCCACCATGCGCCTGATGGCTTCCGCCAAGTTCATGCTCGACCAGCACGACCCGCACGCGGCTCTGGGCGCCTTGCACAAACTGCGCGGCAGCGGGGGCAAGAGTCATGCCGGCGCGTTATCCCTGGAACTCAAGGCGCAACAACAGGCGGGGAACTGGGATGAAGTGCTGGGCGTGCTGGAGCAACTGGAAAAGCGCGCAGCCATCGATGTCACGACGGCTGCGCAATTGCGCCAACAGGCCTGGCTGGAAAAGATCCGCCGCCAGGAAAGCCTGGCGGACCTGAACACCTGCCTGAGAGGCATGCCTGCAGAACTCAATCGGTGCGGCAAGATTGCGGCGGCGACCGCGCAGGCGCTGATCCGCCGTGGCGATTGCCAGGCCGCGCAACACCTGCTTGCCGACAGCCTGAACGCGCAATGGGACAGCGAACTGGTCGCGCTATATGGCGATTGCCGTTCCGGGGATGCCGTGGCGCAGATCGAACAAGCCGAGAAGTGGCTCGGCCTGCACCGGGACGACGCGGGATTGCTGCTGGCGCTCGGCAAGCTTTGTCTGCACCAGCAGTTGTGGGGCAAGGCGCAGAACTATCTGGATGCCAGCGCCAGCATCGCGCCCGGTCATGCGGTCTATACCGCGCTGGGCCAGCTTGCGCAGCACACGGGGAAATCCGGCGAGTCGCTCGAATACTATCGGCGCGCGATGGAATTGAAGTGAGACGGGCGGCTAGCTCTTCGGCACGAAGGTGAAGGCGTCCGAATAGAATGCGTCCTCCGGCAGGCCGCGCTGCGAAGTGAAGTCGCGGTGTGCCGCTTCCACCACCACCGGTGCGCCGCAGGCATACACCTCATGCGCGGATAGATCATCGTAGTCGTCCAGCACCGCCTGGTGCACGAAGCCGGTGCGCCCCTGCCAGTTGTCTTCCGGCAACGCGTCCGACAGCACCGGCGTGAATCTGATGCCGTTGCCTTCCCATTCCTTCGCCTTGTCCAGCATGTACAGGTCGGCCAGCTTGCGCACGCCCCAGTAGAAATGCATCGGGCGCTTGATGCCGACATACAGCGCGTGCTCGATGATCGCCTTGATCGGCGCGAAGCCGGTGCCGCTGGCGACGAAGATGATCGGCCGGCCGGAATCCTCGCGCAGGAAGAACGTGCCGAGCGGGCCCTTGAAACGCAGGATGTCGCGCTCCTTCATCTCCTCGAAGATATGGCGCGTGAACGCGCCGCCGGAGATGTTGCGGACATGCAGTTCGAGGAACTCGTCGTCGTGCGGCGCATTCGCCAGCGAGAAGCTGCGCGGCTTCTGGTCCTTTTGCAGGATGTCGATGTATTGCCCGGCGAGGAATTGCAGCCTTTCATTCGCGGGGAGCTTGAGTTTCAGCACCATCACGTCCTCGGCGGGACGCTCCATCCTCTGCACCCGGCACGGCAGCGTCTTGATCTGGATCTCGCCCGCCGCAGTCACTTCGCGGCACTCGATCACCAGATCCGACAGCGGTTTGGCGCAGCAGAACAATGCCATGCCGGTAGCCTTTTCGGCATCCGTCAACACGCCTTCCTGATGCCTGCCGTGGTCGATATTGCCCTGCACCACCTTTCCCTTGCAGGCCCCGCACACACCGTCGCGGCAACTGTAGGGCAGGGTATAGCCATGCCTGATGGCGGCTTCGAGGACGGTCTCGTTCGCTTCGATGGGGAATTCGTGCCCGCTGGGCTCGATGATCGTTTTGAATGACATGGTGAATAGTTCGGGGTGCGTGAAGGCATGGATTTTAACGCATAATCACGCCATGAAAAGAATTCTTGTCGTTGGATGCGGCGATGTCGCGCTGCGTACCATCCCGCTGTTGAAAGGGCGCCATCGCGTGTTCGCGCTGGTGCGCAACCCGGCTTATCGGGAACGTTTGCGCGCCCTTGGCGTGATACCGGTACTGGGCGATCTGGACGACCGTGCCAGCCTCGTGCGCCTGGCCGGCCTGGCCGATGCGGTGCTGCATTTCGCGCCGCCGCCGGATTCCGGAACGCGCGACCCGCGCACGTGCAACCTGTTGAGCGCGCTGTCGCGGGGAAAGTTACCCGGACGTTTGATCTACATCAGCACCAGTGGCGTGTACGGCGATTGCGCGGGAGAACGGGTCGGCGAGACGCGTCCGCCGAATGCGCGGAATCCGCGCGCGCAGCGCCGCATCGACGCCGAACGCCAAGTGCGCGACTGGGCGAGGCGCAACGGGGTGAACGCCGCCATCCTGCGCGTGCCGGGCATCTACGCGGCCGACCGACTGCCGCTGGAACGGCTGCGGGCTGCCGCCCCGGCGATCGTGCCGGAAGAAGACAGCTACACCAATCGCATCCATGCAGACGACCTGGCGCGCATCGCCGTCGCCGCGTTGCGGCGCGGCAAGGCGTGCCGCATCTACCACGCCAGCGACGACAGTACATTGAAGATGGGCGATTATTTCGATGCGGTGGCGGACGCCTTCGGTCTGCCGCGCCCGCCGCGCCTGCCGCGCGCGCGGGTGGAGCAGGCGGTGTCGCCGATGATGTGGTCGTTCATGAACGAATCGCGGCGTCTGGACAACCGGCGCATGAAGCGGGAACTGCAAGTGAAATTGCGCTACCCGACGCTGGCGGACACGCTGACTGTCAGCGGGCGCGGCTGATTCAGCGCGCCTCCTGCCAGATCGAATCCCATTGCTCGGCCCAGCAACAGGCGTGATCGAAATCCGGGATTTCGATCACTTCCGGGCGCCGCTGCGGCGGGAAGCGCGCAGCATAGGCGTCGGCCACCGCGCGGCTGACGACCTTGTCCTGTTCCCCGACGAAGTGCCGTTGCGGCAAGCCGACCAGCGACCGCCACTCGTCCGCGGGATTCAGCGAGTTCTTGAGCGCGGGGACATGATGCAGCGTCGTCCAGGCGCGGTGATCCAGGTTGCCCGCCACCGTCACCAGCCGGACGACATCCTTGCGCCGTGCCGCCAGTAGTGCCGCGACGGCGCCGCCGCCCGAATAGCCGACCAGCACCAGCCGTGCCGCGCCGAAGCGCTGTTTGAGTTGGTCGACAGCCCGATCGCTGGCATCGATCACCTCGGGCGCGAAGCGTCCGTCCGTCCAGTAAGTCTGCCGGCAGTTCTGCGCGTCCTGCGGCGCGGTGTACTGGCAGGGGCGCGCCAGATAGGCGGCCAAACCCTGCGGATGGCGCAGCGCCAGTTGCAGCCCGACCGGATTGCGCGGCGTCGGGTCGTTCGAAGGTTGCGAGCGCGTCAGCCAGGCCAGCCCGTCGCCTTCGATATACACCGTCAGCGCGTCCTCGGGCGCGGCGGGTGCGGGTGCATAGGCGGTAAGGACGAAGGTTCCGGCCGGGATGTGCAGCTTCTGCCAACCCGCCTGTTCCGCCAGCCGGTCGGCAAGCTGCCAGCGGGACTGCGGCGACAGGTCGGCGCAACCGGCCAGCAGCAACAACACGAAAAGTACGCCTGTCTTCATAACCAACCCGGATGATCCATTACCCTGAAATATGTGTCCGTAGGAGCCCGACTTGTCGGGCGATTCGATATCGTTCTATCGCCCGATAAATCGGGCTCCTGCATTTGTTTCCATCGCCATCCTGTAGGAGCGCAATTTCATTGCGCGATAGCTGCGTGATCGAGAATCATCGCCCAGCAAGCTGGGCTCCTACAACATCGTCCCTCTGTAGGAGCGCAATTCTATTGCGCGATAGTTGTCTTTGGCGCAAGTTCACCCAGCGCGTCCAGCAACGGGCCGAGGTGTTTCTCGTAAGGCCGCCAGCGCTCCACCGATGAACTGTAGATTGGCTGGCGTACCTGCGTCACGCTGGCGGTACGGATCGCGCGCTTGGTCTTGTGGAAATCGATGCAGGCCTCGTCCCACTCCAGCCCGCAATATTCGATCAGACGGCGCGCCTGCGCTTCCTGGTCGGCGACGATGTCCTCGTAGCGCACGTCGAGAAAGGCGCCGGCAGGCAGCACCGCGCGCCAGTGTTCCATCAGCCGCGCGTAATCGACGTAGTAGCGCCCGAGTTCCGCCAGGTCGTAGGTCTGGTTCTGCTTGCGGTTGAACAAACGGGTGAAGCAGGACAAACAGGTGTCCACCGGATTGCGGTTGACGTGGATGATCTTCGCGTTGGGCAGCATCAGGTGGATCAGGCCGACGGCGAAGAAATTCGCCGGCATCTTGTCGGTGATGTGCCGCGCATCCGGCGCATGCCGGCGCAGCGCCGCGACGTAGTCCGCCCCCCATGCATCGAGCTGCGTCCGGTCGATGGAACGGATGCTCTCGGGATAATTCGCGCCATTGATCGGGCGCTGCGCGATAGCGAGCAGATCGGGCAACTCGCCCGCGCCGTGCACCTCCGGGTGACTGGCGATGATCTGCTCGGTCAGCGTGGTGCCCGAGCGCGGCATGCCCAGCACGAAGATCGGCACCCTCGAAGGGTCGCCCGCGCCGCGCAGGCGCTCCAGGGTATCGCGGTCGAACACCGCGCGGATCGAATCGAAGTGCCGGGTGACCTCGTTCGCTTCGTAGTCGTAGGTGGCGCGTTTCAGTCGGCAGCCCTCGAGGAAATGCGGGAACGCCCTGTCATGTTGCTTGCTGTCGTCGTAGCACTTGCCCAGCGCGAAATGCAGCGACATCGCCTTCCTCGGCGTCAGCGGCAAAGTGCCGTTCCGTGCCGCGGCGTCCGTCGCCTCCAGCGCGGCGAGGTTCCCGTCGCTGGCCTTCACCTTTCTGACCTGGGCGAGGTGGAAGCGCGCCGCAAGGTTATCTACATCGAGCGTCAGCGCCTGGCGGAACAGCGCTTCCGCATTTTCCATATTGCCGCCTTCCATATTCAGGTTGCCCAGTCCGAGCAGCGCTTCGTCGCACTCCGGGTCGATCTCCAGCGCGCGCCGGTACATCTCTTCAGCCTCGGCGCTACGCGCCATCTCGGTGTAGATGCCGCCCAGTTGAGCGTACACATTGGCTTTTTCCGGCGCCAGCTCGACGGCGCGGCGGGCGCAACGTTCCGCCTCGGGCAGGTCCTCCTTCTCGGAAAAGAAGCGCGCCAGCCCGATAAAGGCCTCGGCATAGTCGGGCCGCACCTGCAACGCCCGCTGCAACAGCGGCAGCGCCGCATCGTGCTGGTCCAGCGCGTTGCGCACCATGCCGAGATTGCACAGCGCTTCGGCATAGTTCGGGTTGACGCGCAGCGCCTGTTCGAGCGGCACGACTGCTTCGTCCGGACGGTCGGCTTCCAGCAATACCGCGCCGAGGTTACTCAGCGACTCCACATAATCCGGCGCGGCGGCGATCGCCTTGCGATACCAGTCCAGCGCGGCCTCCTTGTCCTTGCGCGCGCGGCAGATGCTGCCCATGTTGTTCAGCGCCGGCGCGAAGGTGGGAGCAATCGCCAGCGCGCGGCGCTGGCATGCTTCGGCACGGTCATAGTCCTTGAGGTCGTAACAGGCGATGCCCAGGTTGCTGTGCCCGGAGACCATGTTCGCATCCAGCTCGACCGCTCGCTCGCCATGCTGCACCGCCTCGTCGAGACGGCCCTGCAGCCGGCACATCTCGCCCAGGTTGGCATGGAACAGCGCGACGTTGCCGTTGCTCCGGATCGCCTGCCGGATCAGTTCGATCGCCAGTTCCGGCTTGCCGGCCTGATGCGCGATCACGCCGAGCAGGTGCAGCGCGAAGGTGTGCTGCGGCTGCGCCTGCAATATCTGGCGCAACAGATGCTCTGCTTCCTGCAGACGCCCCTGCGACTGGAGCTGGCTCGCCAACGCCATCGCCTGCTCGACGGACATCTGCTGCGGCTGGGTCGGTGCGACCGGCACGATGGGTTCGGCAAGCAGGTCGAAGGGGTTGGTGCGAGTTTTATGCTTCATTGTGATTCACTAGTGTCCGGTTAAGAATCGAATAGATTCAGTTGGTTGTTGAAATCGGTGTTTTCTGGCTGCCCACCGATGCCCTGCAAGGCTTGCTGGATGGGCATTTTCTCGAACAGCGTGACCGATAGAATCTGTAGCAAAGTGTAGAGCGAAGCGTCCAGATTGAGGCGCTTTTTGATGATGGCGACGAGGACGTAGACCGAGACGGCGATCCAGATTTGCGCCTTCACCGCATTCTCGGACGTGCCATAGAAACGTTGGATACGAAGATGCTGCTTGACCCATTTGAAGAACAACTCCACCTGCCAGCGGCTCTTGTAGAGCGCGCAGATCGTTGCCGCCGGCAACGTGAAGTTGTTGGTGAGAAACACCAGCGTCTTGTTGGTTTCCGGGTCTTTGAAGCGGATGCGGCGCAACGGCTCCGGGTAATCCTGTCGGGTATAAAACCCGTCGAGCGCAATCGTCTGATCGCAGATGATGCCGAGGCTGCGGTCGGTTTTGGCAGAATACATCCGGTGCGCGTCGAGATTCGACTTGGCGCGGGTGACGAAGAACGCCCCGGCCAGATGCAGCCGATGCAAACGCACGAAATCGACGTAGCCCCGATCCATGACATAGATAGCACCCGGCTCCGGGATCAACAAGTCGAGGATGCGGGCGTCGTGCATCTTGCCATCGGAGACGTGGATGAAGCTGGGAATGCTGCCGCGCAAGTCCAGCAGCGTATGCATCTTCACCGCTGCCTTGGTCGTTCTGAAATGCGCCCATGGAAATACCGACAGGCACAGATCGATGGTGGTCGAATCCAGTGCGTACACTGTGTTGGTCAAATCCAAGCCCAAGTCTTCGCTGGCGTAAAGCGTTCTGGCTTGAGCAATCAAACGGTGAGCGAATTCGGCGTAGATGCGCCAGTCGCGCAGTTCGTTGGCATCGGCCAGTGTCGAACGGGATACCGTGCTTCTGATGCCCATGTGGTAGAGCTTGGCAGCCTGTGCCGAGAGGCAGGCCTCGATGTCGCGCAAACTCTCGCGATAGGTGAGTTGAGCGAAGGCCAGAATACGGAAGTGTTCGGCACAGGACAATGTCCTGACGCGATGATCGCCGCCATGCCGAGCCACGATGCGATGAAAGGTCTTCCATGGCAGGAAGTCCATGACTTGGGCGAACAAGGGCTTGCCAACGTACATCGCAGTCTCCAGCAGCAGGAAAGCTGCCAGACTGCACCAAGGCTGGTTCGCCGTTCAAGTCGGAGACACTATAAAAATCTCCGGATGCGGCATCAAATAAGGATTTCAGAGTCATGGAATCGTTTTTAACCGGACACTAGTGATTGTGATTACCAAAAAATGAGTAAGTCGTCGTCCAATCTGTAGGAGCGCAATTTATTGCGCGATAGCCGCAAGCATCCAATCGCCCGATAAATCGGGCTCCTACAACCCCGCGCCCGGTACGATGGGTTCGGCAAGCAGGTCGAAGGGGTTGGTGCGAGTTTTATGCTTCATTGTGATTACCAAAAAATGAGTAAGTCGTCGTCCAATCTGCAGGAGCGCAATTTATTGCGCGATAGCCGCAAGCATCCAATCGCCCGATAAATCGGGCTCCTACAACCCCGCGCCCGGTACGATGGGTTCGGCAAGCAGGTCGAAGGGGTTGGTGCGAGTTTTATGCTTCATTGTGATTACCAAAAAATGAGTAAGTCGTCGTCCAATCTGTAGGAGCGCAATTTATTGCGCGATAGCCGCAAGCATCCAATCGCCCGATAAATCGGGCTCCTACAACCCCGCGCCCGGTAGGAGCGCAATTCACTTCGAAGATAACCAATGACTTGCCCGGCGTCTTTTTGCAGGGCAAGTCAGATGGCTAGTAGTTCAATCAGATTCTCGCGCCCTGTGGGTATTGCGCGATAGCTCCCATAAAATCATTTTCGGTAATCCCGCACGATCTCCAGCAGCGGTGCCAGATGTTTCTCGAAACGTTGCCAGCGCGCCACCGAGGTCTTGTAGATCGGCTTGCGCACCTGCGCCACGCTGGCGGTCTTCACGTGCCGTTTGTTGCGGTGGAACGCGAGACACTCGTCGTCCCACGGCAGGCCGACGTAATCGAGGATGCGGCGCGCCTGGCCCTCGGTGTCCGCCACCATGTCCTCGTAGCGCAGGTCGAGGATCGTCCCCTGCGGCAGCACGTCATGCCAGTGCCGCATCAGCTTGATGTAGCGTACGTAGTAACGGCCCAGCGTGCCGAGGTCGTAGGCGAACTCCATGGTGTCGTTGAACAGCCGCGCGTAGTTCGAGAAGCACGAATCCATCGGGTCGCGCATCGCGTGGATGATCCTTGCGTTCGGCATCGCCAGCCGGATCATACCGATGTAGAAGAAGTTGGCCGGCATCTTGTCGGTGATGCGCAGCGCATCGGGCGCCAGTTGCCACAGCCGTTCCGTATAGGTCGCGCCCAGTCGCGCGAAATCCTCCGCCAGCAGGCAAGGCACGAAATCCGGGAACGGTTTTCCGGAATCGCCGGCCAGCCCCATGATCGCCTCGTTCAGATACATCAGTTCGCCCGCGCCGTGCACCGCCGGATGGCTGGACAGGATCTGCTCCAGCAGCGTGGTGCCGGAGCGCGGCATGCCGACGATGAAGATCGGCGCTTTTTCACCCTCTCCCCCGGCCCCTCTCCCGTAAACGGGCGAGGGGAGAGGAGGTTCGCCTTCTCCTTCAGCCATACTCCCGTGAACGGGCGAGGGGAGAGGAGGCTCACCTTCTCCTTCAGCCATACTCCCGTGAACGGACGGGGGGAGAGGGGACTCACCTTCTTCTTCAGCCATACTCCCGTGAACGGGCGAGGAGTGTAAGCGCACCTCAGGTTTGCTCCCCTCTCCCACCCGGGGGAGAGGGGCCGGGGGAGAGGGCATGTGCGTGTCGAAGAACGCGCGGTCGAACACCGTCATCACCCGTTCCAGCAACGCGTCCGCGCGCGCTTCGTCGTAGGGCATGATCTCGTGTTGCAGGCGGTTGCCCTCGGCATAGGCGGCGAACGCCTCGTCATGGCGACCGACATCCTCGCGCGCCTTGCCCAGCGCGAACCAGTAGCGGATGCGCCCCTTGACCTCCATCGACGCCGCCTTGTCCAGATTGCGTTCCAGATACAACAGGTGCGGGTCGTCCTCGCGGTAGGTCTTCAGCGAGGACAGGTTGAAATGCGGCTCGATGAAATCCGGGCTGGCCTTGATCGAATCCTCGAAACAGCGCGTGGCGTCTTCCAGCCGCCCCTGTTCGCTGTAGATCGCGCCGAGGTTGTTCTGCGCCTCGTGATGTGCGGGGTCGATCCCGACCGCCTTGGCGTAGGCGGCCTCGGCTTCCGCCATGTCGCCCTGTTTTTCCAGCGCCGCGCCCAGGTTGTTCCAGGACAGGCCATGCTGCGGGTTCAGTTTCAGCGCGCGCCGGTAGGAACGGATCGCATCGCCCCACTTGCCCTGGTCGGTCAGCGCGAGGCCGAGGTTGTAGTGCGCGTCCAGGTCGTCCGGCGCCAGCTTGGTCGCGCGTTTGCCGGCCTTCACCGCCTCATCCAGTTGCCCGATGCGGCGGCACATCTCGCCCCGGTTGCGGTGGTAGAGCGCCACCGAATCATCCAGCCGGATCGCCTCGGCGATCAGTTCCGCCGCCAGCGGCAGCTTGCCGACCTCATAGGCGATCAGCCCCAGCGCATGCCAGGCCGGGTGGAATTTGGGTGATGCTTCAAGTACTTTGCGGCAGATGCCCTCGGCCTCGGCCAGTCGCCCGTTCGCCCGCAATCGCTCGGCTTGCGCCATGGCTTGCGGCAAATTCATGTTCTGTTGTGACATCATTGTCATCAAATAAAGGTTTCGGTAACCGGGTGACTACTTTGCATGGAACAGGGAAGCGGGCAACAGCATTCTTTCCGCTTGCCCCTGTACGGGGATAAAACCAAAGTGCTCATAGAACGCGATGGCTTCGTCATCTTTTGCATCAACGATGATCCCGGCCACAGCCATGACAGCGCTGGCTTGAACGACTTTCTGGCACGCATCGGCAAGCAGGATGGCACCCAGCCCCTTGCCCTGGAATTGTTTGTCCACAGCCAGCCGGCCTATCAGTGCAACCGGCACAGGGTAGCGGGGCAGTTTCTTTGCCAGGGATGCAGGAAGGCTTGAGCAACTCACACTTCCCGCACTGAGCGTAAAGAATCCGGCTAGTTGTCGTGGATTAACTTCCGGCGTGGCGACAAACACCCGGGCAACGTTTCTGCGGACATCTTGCGGTGCGTAGCGACAAATATAGTCGTTCAAAGGCTCGCGACCGCACTGAAAACTTGCAGTGTCGATGGACGCATCGAGCGGCCCGATCCGATAAGGCATCACCCGCGAACTTGATTGGCGCGACGTTTGAGAGCGCGCTTCAGTGCCGCATTGGGCTTTGCCGGTGCGTCCAGCGCAGCCAGAAATGCCTCGAAGTCCATCGGCTTCAAGGTGATCGATTCGTGTTCCTGAACCACCTGCTCGGCGGATGCCAGCGCATGCGAAAGAACAAACTCGGAAATGCTGACATGCGCATAACCGGCTGCCTTGTCCAGCAACTGGCGCGTGCGGTTGTCGCACCTTATATTCAAGCGGCTTTCTTTGAGCGTGGTGGTTTCCATGTTTGGCTCCCAAAAATCAACGCCAGCATTGTGCGTCAGTTGTACTTACATTGCAAGCATCCATTCGTTCAGGCTCATGTGCCACTGGACAAAGCTCAACGAAGTCACTCACACCATTATTTTGGTATGATGCGCGCGTGAGTTTTGACCCAGACAATCCATTTACCTGTCATTCCCGCGCAGGCTGGAATCCAGCGAGCCGGACACTTCGCGCAGCGGACAAGCCCACGGTTTTGCGGCTCCATTCGCCGCTTTCAAGATGATTTTTCACCGTTTCAGTTTCAAGGCGATGGCCTGCGACAACGAACTCCAGTTCTACGCGGCCGACAGTGACGCCGCGCGCCGTGCGGCCAACCGGGCCATCGCCGAGGTCAGGCGCATCGAGACGAAATACTCGCGCTACCGCGAGGATAGCCTCGTCAGCCAAATCAACCGCGAGGCGGGGCAATCGCACGTGACGGTGGACGAGGAGACCGCCGCGCTGCTGCGATTCGCGGACACCTGTTACCGTGACAGTGGCGGCCGGTTCGACATCACCTCCGGCGTGTTGCGGCGCATCTGGGATTTCCGCAGCGGCGCCGTACCGGGCGAACAGGCGGTCGCCGACATCCTGCCGCAGATCGGCTGGGCAAAGGTCGAGTGGGACGGCAAGCAGATCAGGCTGCCGCAGCAGGGGATGGAGATCGACTTCGGCGGCATCGGCAAGGAATACGCGGCCGACCGCGCCGCGCTGATTTTGCGCGCCGAAGGCATCAGCGCCGGTCTGGTCAACCTGGGCGGCGACATCTGCATCCTCGGCCCCCATCCGGACGGTTCCCCGTGGGCCGTACACATCGTCCGTCCGCGCCGACCGGACACCATCATGACCACCCTTCCCCTTGGCCGGGGGGCGCTGACGACCAGCGGCGACTACCAGCGCTATTTCGAATCCGGCGGCAAACGCTACTGCCACATCCTCGACCCGCGCACCGGCTGGCCGGTGGCGTACTGGCGGTCCGCCACCGTGATCGCCGCGCAATGCAGCGCGGCAGGCAGCGCCGCGACGATCGCGATGCTGCTGGGCGGGGAAGCTGTCGCCTTCCTCGAATCGCGCAAACTGGGTTACCTGCTGGTCGACCAGCAGGGGAAAGTGACAACCAACATCGCCCCGCAGCAGCGCAATCCATCACGCGATAAATCAATCGCCCGATGAATCGGGCTCCTGCAGGGGGCGATTCCAGCGCCCGATACCCGCAGGGCACAAGAACCTGATTGAACTATTAGCCATCTGACTAGCCCGTCAAAAGACGCTGGGCTAGTCATTGGTTATCTTCGGGGTAAATCGGGGGGTAGGAGCGCAATTCCATTGCGCGATCAAGCCGTTATTTCATTGAGCTTGCGCGGCGGGTATGTTTTTGGGACAATCCGTGGCAATTTCGTGTTGATATATTAGGGATGCTGTCAGATATCGGCACGATTTGACTACGACGAATTCTCGATCACAGTTTTTAAGGGAGCAGTAAATGAACCGTACCCACCGCGTCATCTGGAGCGAATCGCGCCAGGCATTCATCGTCACCAGCGAAAAAACAAAGACCAAAGGCAAACCTTCTTCTTCGGTAAAAGCTGTGGCTTCGGCCGTGGTGATGGCGCTGGCCGCGATGGCCGCAGAGCCGGCGATGGCGGTAGCGGCTCCCTGTCCTGCCCCGGTCGCGGGCGTGATCACTGTCACCGCAGGCGTGTCCACCCAGTGCTTGCTCGGGGCCGGTGAATCGCTGACGGTCGCCAATACCGGTTCGGTCACTGCCGGCCCAACCGCGGCCAGGGCGCTCGGCGTCACTGCGGGCAGCATCACCAACAGCGGCACGATCTCCGGCCCTTGGGCGGTCGCTGCCACCAGTTCCGCCCTGACCGGCGCCATCACCAACAACGCGCTCGGCGTGATTGCCGGCACCGCCAACGATGGCATTTACATCTTGAGCAGCACCGTGGCGGGCGGCATCGCCAACAGCGGCACGATCAACGGCGCTCCTGGTATCGGGATTTACACCTCCAGCACCGTGAACGGTGGCATCACCAATAACACGGGTGGCACGATCAACGGCAATTTAACCATCAGCGGACGTTTTGGCGCCCTTGTCGGTGGCACCGTGAACGGCGGCATCACCAACAGCGGCACGATCAACGGTGGATTAAACATAGACAGAGTTAGCGCCGTGAACGGCGGCATCACCAACAGCGGTGCGATCGCCGTTGCCGGAAACGTTATCAACATCAACGGCGCCGTGACCGGCGGCATCACCAATAATCTGGGCGGCACGATCTCCGTCGCTGGCAGCGCCAGCGCCAGGGGGATATGGATCGGCAGCGGAGCCTCGATTGGTGGTGCGATAAGCAATTCCGGCACCATCACGGCCAAAGGCCACGGTATGGAAATCGTCAGTGGCGCGACGATCGGCGCGATATTCAACGATGGTCTGATCCAGTCCACCAACAGCGGATGGGGCGACGAATCGGGCATCCGGATCGCCAGCGGGGTCCAGGTCGGCGGCAATATAACCAATGCATTGGGCGGTACCATTTCCGGCGCAGTCTACGGCCTGAACATCAGGGGCGGGCGCGGCGGTGCCACCACCATCAATGGCACCATAACTAACGACGGCACCATGTCCGGTGCTGCGGCCGGCATCAACATCGGCAGCAGTGGCAGCGTGACCGGCGGCATCACCAACAGCGGCACGATCTCCGGCAGCGGTGCGGGCATCGCGCTCAACAGCAACAGCAGCCTTGCAGGCGGCATCAGCAACAGTGGCACGATCGTCGGTGGTCCCGGCGGAATAAACGGGATATCGGTGGGTGGGGGTAGCACGATCTCCGGCACCACGGCCATCCTCGTCCAAAGCGGCGGCACCGTCAGCGGCGTCGCCAACAACGGCACGATCAGGGGTACTTCCGCCGCCATCCGCGTCGACGCCGCCAGCACGATCGGCAGCATCGCCAACAGTGCCAGCGGGATCATTTTCGGCGCACTGGACATTCTGAGCGCCACCACCGTCACCAATAACGGCATCATCGTGCTGGGGGCGGCAGCGCCCTCCACCATCACCGGCGACTATATAGGATCAAGCCCTGGCAGCACGCTGGGCGTGGATTCCTCCGCCCCGCTGACGGTGACCGGCACGGCCACCCTGGGAGTGGGGGGGCACCCTCGGCGCGATCCTGAATCCGGCCGACTTCACTACGCCGCTTTTCACTTCCAGTAGCACCATTGCGGGCATCGTCAACGCGGGCGTCGTTGTTGGCAACTTCGGTGCTGTCACAGACAACTCCGTGCTGTATGACTTCACCCCGGTGGTGAACGGCACCAGCATCGACCTGCTTGCCGCAGCCGCGCCCAACGCCTGCGGCGCGGTCGGCGGGACGACCACCGTCGCCGGCCCGGTAGTCGGCCCCTGCGAGATCGGATTCGACGCGCCGACCATCACCGTGAACCCCGGCGGATCGATCAACGGCGGCGCGACCGGCATCCATGCGCTGGCCGGCAGTTACACCGGCTCCATCGGCAACTCCGGCATCGTCACGGGTACGAGCACCGGCATCCTGGTCGGCCCTGTCACCAACCTGACGGGCAACATCACCAATAGCGGCACGGTCGCCGGCGGTTCGAACGGTATCAAGCTCACCGGCGCCAGCACCGTGACCGGCAACATCACCAACAACGCGCTTGCCACGATCTCGGGCGGCTGGGGAAGCATGGCGGGTGGCATCGCACTATGGAGCAGCAGCAGTATCACCGGTGGCATCAGTAACAGCGGTACCATCTCCGGCGCCAGCGGCATCGCGCTGTGGGGCGGCAGCAGCGTCGGCAGCATCACCAACAATACCGGCGGCGCCATCTCCGGCACGTCTAATGCAGGCATCAGCTTCCGCAACGGCAGCAGCGTCGGCAGTATCAGCAACAGCGGCGCGATCTCCGGCAACAACAACGGCATCGGCATCTGGAGCGGCAGCGTCGGCAGCATCGCCAACAATGCCGGTGGCATGATCTCCGGTAGCAGTGTGGGTATTTCCATCTCGTCGGGCGGCACGGCCGGCAGCATCAGCAATAGCGGCACCATCTCGGGCGCCAGCGGCATCAGCCTCCGGAGCGTTAGCAGCGTCGGCAGCATCGCTAACAATGCGGGCGGCGTCATTTCTGGCAGTGGCGGCAGTGGCGGCAATGGCATCTCGCTGTGGGGCGGCAGCAGCATTGCCAGCATCACCAACGGCGGCACGATCAGCGGCTGGAGAGGCGGTATCAACGTCAGCAGCGGCAGCACTGTCGGCGGCATCACCAACAACACCGGCGGCACGATCTCCGGCTCTTCCTGGGTCGGCATCAACGTTTCCCGTAGCGGCAGCAGCGTCGGCAGCATCACCAACAGCGGCACGATCTCCGGGCTGTGGGCCATCAACATCGCCTCCGGCGGCAGCGTGACCGGCGCCATCACCAACAATGCGGGCGGCATCATTTCCAGCATCGGCACCAGCAGCTCTTCCCCCGCCGCCGGCATCTGGCTCGGCAGCGGCGGCGCCACCGTTGGCAGCATCACCAACCATGGCACGATCTCCGTCACTGGCAGCAGCGGCGCCGGTATCTGGCTCGGCAGCGGCAGCAGCGTGACCGGCGCCATCACCAACAGCGGCACGATCTCCGGCGGTGCCGACGGCATCCACGTCGTCGGCAGCAGTACGGTGGCCGGCGGCATCACCAACAGCGGCACGATCTTCGGCACCAACGCTCGCGGCATCTACCTCAGCAGCAGTACGGCGACCGGCGGCATCACCAATAATACCGGCGGCACGATCTCCGGCAATATGAGCGGCCTCGGCGTATTCCGCAGCACCGTGAACGGCGACATCACCAACCACGGCACCATCTCCGCCGCCAACTTTACCGCTCTCGACATCTGGAGCGGCAGCAGCGTGACCGGCGGTATCACCAATACCGGCACTATCTTCAGCAATTACGGCATCTATGTCGGCAGCACCAGCAGCGTGGCCAACGGCATCACCAACAGCGGCACGATCTCCGGCACTACCAGTTCCATCACCGTCACATCCCTTAGCACGGTCGGCTCCGTCACCAACCAGGCGGGCGGCGTGCTGACCGGCCAACTAACCGTGGCAGATGCAACCGCACTCGTCACCAACGACGGCACCATCGACACGGCGCTTGCCACCAGCACGGTAGCGGGCGATTACACCCAGGGCGCGACCGGCGTGCTGAGCGTAGGTGCGACGAGCGCTGCTGCACATGGCGCGTTAAACGTCGGCGGCACGGCAACTCTTGCCAGCGGCACCGGGGTGAACGTGGTGCTGGGCACCGGCCATACCGTTGTCGCGACCAATGTGCTTGCCGGCGTCCTTCTGGCGACGGGCGGCATCACCAACGGAACCTTCAATGTCACCGACAACTCCGTGCTGCTCGACTTCACGGCGCTGGTCATCGGCGGCAGCACTCTGGATCTGACCGCGGCGGCATCCACCACCAACTCCGTGTGTGCCACGCCCGTCACGACCGCGATCACCGGCCCCTGCGAGATCGCCTTCGACGCGCCAAACATCGCCGTGAACGCCGGCGGCTCGATCAGCGGCGCGGCGACCGGCATCCATGCGCTGGCCGGCAGCTATGTCGGGACCATTGCCGTGAACACCGGCAGCGTCACCGGCAGCGCGACCGGCATCCTCGTCGATGCCAACCTGACTGGCCAGATCGTCAGCAGCGGCACGATCTCCGGCACCACCCACGGCATCAATGTCGCTACCGGTGGTGGCCTCTCCGGCAACAATACCGGCATATTCATCGATGGTGGCAGCGTGACCGGCGGCATCAGCAACAGCGGCACGATCGCGGCGATCCGCAGCGGCATCTGGATCGGAATTTTTGGCGGCGGCAGTGTTGGCGGCGGCAGTGTCGATGGCATCACCAACAATGCGGGCGCCGCGATCTCGGGTGGCTGGGCTGGCATCATATTCACCGCCGGTGCCAGCACTGGCAGTATCACCAATAACGGAACGATCTTCGGCGGTACCACGGACGGCATCGGTATTTATACCGGGAGCAGCGTGACCGGCGGCATCACCAACAGCGGCACGATCTCGGGTGTTTCCAATGGAATCGGGCTTCACAATTCCAGTACCCTGACCGGCGGCATCACCAACAGCAGCAGGATATCGGGTACCAGCCGAGGTGTCGGCCTCTACAGTAGCAGCAGCGTGACCGGCGGCATCGTCAACAGCGGCACGATCTCCGGCAGCAACAGCGGTATCAGCATTTACGGTGGTAGTACAGTCAACGGTGGCATCAGCAACAGCGGCACGATCTCCGGTGGTGCCAGCGGTATCTATATCACTACTAGCTCCGTTGTGAATGGCGGCATTACCAACAGCGGCACGATTTCCAGTGGCAGCACCTATGCGATCAATGTGAGTGGTACGCTCGCTAACATCGACATCACCGGCACGACCGCCCGTCTGGTCGGCGCCGTCGCGGCCCCGGCCACCGCGCTGAACGTTACCGCCGGAGCGACCTTCACCAGCGAAGGCACGTTCAACGTCGGCACCTTCAACATCGCCAATACCGGCACGTTCAACATGGCGCACGGCGTCACTGCCGTCACCGGCTTCAACAACGACGGCGTCCTGTCCGTTGCCGATGCCACCGCGGCCACCCTCACCGGCAACTACACGCAGAGTGCGACCGGCGTACTGCAGGTGGGCGCATCCAGTGCGGCCAGCTACGGCACCCTGAACGTCACCGGCACCGCCGACCTGTCGGCCAGCAACAAGCTCGACGTCAACGTCGCCGGCGCCAACACCCTCGCGGCAGGCAATGTATTGCCCGGCGTGCTCACTGCGGGCACCCTGACCGCCGGCCCGGCCTACACCGTCACCGACAACAGCGCACTGTTCGACTTCACCGGCGCCACCAACGTCAACGCCATCGACCTCACCGTCGTGGCTGCCGCCGTCGCGCCTGGCGGTGGCACGACCGCCGTCAGCAGCGTCACCGCCGCCGGCAACACGTCAGCGCTCGGTGCGGCCGCGGTCTTCGACGCGCTGATCGCCCTCGGAGGCGCAGCGCCACCCGCGATGGCCCCGGTCATCACCGCACTCGGCCTGCTCGGCACCCAGCAGCAAGTCTCCGCCGCCATCGGCCAGATGCTGCCGCTGATCACCGGCGGCATGGCCCAGGCCAACCTTTCCAACCTGCACGGCGTCAGCCGCGTCATCCAGGCCCGCATGGAAGGCGCGCGCGGCCTCGGCCTGTCCTCCGGCGACGGCATGGCCGACCGCAAGGCCTGGGTCAAGCCGCTCGGCTCCTGGGCCAACCAGAAAGACCGTAACGGCGCATTCGGCTACGCCGCACAGACCTACGGCGTCGTCGTCGGCGCCGACAGCGAACTGTCGCAGGCCTACCGCATGGGTGCCGCCTTCGCCTACAGCCACAGCAACGTCGACGGCAACTCCGGCGCGCAGGCGGCCGGCATCGACAGCTACCAGGCCGTACTGTACGGCAGCAGCAGTCTGAGCGACGCCACCGAGATCAACTGGCAGGCCGACTACGCCTACAACCAGAACAAGGGCAGCCGCTACATCGCCCTGGTCGGCAGCGTCGCCTCGTCCAGCTACACCAGCGACAGCATCCACCTGGGTGCGGGCATCGGCCACACCATGGCACTGAACGAGCAGACCAGCTTCACCCCTTCGTTCCGAGCCGACTACACCAGCCTGAGCGACAAGGGCTACACCGAGACCGGTGCGGGTGCGCTCAACCTCACCGTGGCCGGCAAGACCACCGACGAGTTCATCCTCGCCGCGGACGGCAAGATCGCCCACCGGCTGGACGACAACACCGCCGTGACGGCCAATCTGGGTGTGGGCTACGACGCCAACGCCAAGCAGAACTCGGTCACCGCCTCGTTCGCCGGTGGTGGTGGGGCATTCGTCACCAACGGCATCACCCCGTCCTCGACGGTGGTGCGCGGCGGACTGGGCTATGTCGCCAACACGGCCGGCGGAGTGGAGATCACCGCGCGTTACGACCTCGAGGCACGTTCCGGCTTCACCGGCCAGACCGCATCGGTGAAGGCGCGCTGGGCGTTCTGATCTGCCCGCAGCTGCAAACGAAAAGCCCGGCGATGCCGGGCTTTTTTGTGCGTGAATCCGCTTGATGAAAAGTCCTCGCAGGAGGAAAATCCGTATTCGATTCAGGGATAAAATTTTCCGTAACAACTGACTTCAGGAGCATTCAAATGAACCGTACCCACCGCGTCGTCTGGAGCGAATCGCGCCAGGCATTCATCGTCACCAGCGAAAAAGCCAAGGCCAAGGGCAAACCTTCATCTTCCGTAAAAGCCGTGGCTTCGGCCGTGGTGATGGCGCTGGCCGCGATGGCCGCAGAGCCGGCGATGGCGGGGGCAGGATCTCCCTGTCCTGCCCCGGTCGCGGGCGTGGTCGATGTCGGGGCAGGTGTCGCCGTAACGAGCCAGTGTTTGCTCGGGGCTGGCGAATCGCTGACAGTCGCTAATACTGGCTCGATCAGCGCCAATCCGGCGGTCGCGGTGAACGGCGGCAACACCGCGACCAGCATCGGCAACAGCGGCACTCTTTCAGGTGCTACCTGGGGTATAGACATCTACGCCAGCAGCAGCCTTGGCAGCATCACCAACAACGCGGGCGGCAGTATCGCCGGCGGCAATTTCGGCATCCACATCGATACGCATAGCAGTGTCACCGGCGGCATCACAAACAGCGGCACGATCAGCGGCGCCGCTGGCGGGGGTATTGGTGTTTTTTCCAGCTTGGGCGCGCCGCTTAGCAGTATCACCGGCGGCATCACCAACAACGCGGGTGGCGCCATCTCCGGCGCCAGTTACGGCATCGGCCTGAACAACGCCAGCCTGTCCGGCGGCATTGTCAACAGTGGCACTATCACTGGCTGGGCAGCCATCCGCCTCGCTAACGGTGGCAGCGTGGACAGCATCACCAACAACGCGGGCGGCACGATCGCCGGCGGTCCAAACGGCATCAGGATTTACACCAATGGCATGGTCACCGGCGGCATTATCAATAGCGGCACGATCCACGGCAACACGGACGGTATCCGCATTTTCAACTCCGGCAGCATCACCGGCGGCATCACCAACAGCGGTACGATCTCCGGTGTCTACGGTTTCAGCCTTTCCACCGGCGGCAGCATCGACAACATCACCAATAATAATGGCGGCACAATTACCGGCACCAGCTTGGGTATCGTCATTTATACAGGTGGCAGCATCGGCAGTATCACCAACAACACGGGTGGCTCGATCTCCGGTAGTGCTGCCGGAATTACCGTCTACGACACACTTGGGAGTATCAGCAACAGCGGCACGATCTTCGGTGGCATTCAAGGTGTCGTCCTCAACAATGGTATCGTGACCGGTGGCATCAGCAACAGCGGCACGATCTCGGGTGTTTCCAAAGGTATCGGGCTTTACAATTCTAGCAGCGTGACCGGCAGCATCACCAACAACGCCGGTGGCACGATCTCCGGTGGCACTCAAGGTGTCGGCCTCAGCAGTAGTATCGTGACCGGCGGCATCACCAACAACGCGGGAGGTACAATATCAAGCGGGCGGACAGGGATCTATATTCATAACAGTAGCTTCGCGGGCGGCATCAGCAACAACGGCACGATCTCGGGCGGCAATACCGCCATCATGGTTTCCACCGGAACCAGTATCACCGGCGGCATCACCAACAACGGCACGATTACCGGAACTGCCTTTACCGGCATCAGCATCTTCAATGGCGCCCTGGGTGGCGTGGACAGCATCACCAACAACGGGGGGGGCACCATTTCCGGCGCCATGACTGGTATCTATCTTGCTTCTGGAAAAGTCACCGGCGGTATCACCAACAGCGGCACGATCTCCGGCGGTACTTGGGCTGTCACCACGATAGGGATGAGCACCCTGCCCACCATCGACATCGGCGGCAACAACACTGCCAGCTTCGTCGGAGCGGTGAATGCGCCCAATACGGCGGTGTCCATTCTCAACGGTGCAAGCTATACGCTGAATACCGCTGACGCGTTCACCGTGGCGAGCTTCACCAACAACGGCACGGCCATGTTTGCCGCAGGCGCGAACAGCTTCGACCTGACGAACGTGACCGGCACCACATTCACCAACAACGGCGTGCTGTCGGTAGCGGATGGCGGCGCGGCCACCCTCACCGGCAACTACACGCAGAGTGCGACCGGCGTACTGCAGGTGGGCGCATCCAGCGCGGCCAGCTACGGCACGCTGAACGTCACCGGCACCGCCGACCTGTCGGCCAGCAACGCGATCGACGTCAACGTCGCCGGCGCCAACACCCTCGCGGCAGGCAATGTATTGCCCGGCGTGCTCACTGCGGGCACCCTGACCGCCGGCCCGGCCTACACCGTCACCGACAACAGCGCACTGTTCGACTTCACCGGCGCCACCAACGTCAACGCCATCGACCTCACCGTCGTGGCTGCCGCCGTCGCGCCTGGCGGTGGCACGACCGCCGTCAGCAGCGTCACCGCCGCCGGCAACACGTCAGCGCTCGGTGCGGCCGCGGTCTTCGACGCGCTGATCGCCCTCGGAGGCGCAGCGCCACCCGCGATGGCCCCGGTCATCACCGCACTCGGCCTGCTCGGCACCCAGCAGCAAGTCTCCGCCGCCATCGGCCAGATGCTGCCGCTGATCACCGGCGGCATGGCCCAGGCCAACCTTTCCAACCTGCACGGCGTCAGCCGCGTCATCCAGGCCCGCATGGAAGGCGCGCGCGGCCTCGGCCTGTCCTCCGGCGACGGCATGGCCGACCGCAAGGCCTGGGTCAAGCCGCTCGGTTCCTGGGCCAACCAGAAGGACCGTAACGGCGCATTCGGCTACGCCGCCCAGACCTACGGCGTCGTCGTCGGCGCCGACAGCGAACTGTCGCAGGCCTACCGCATGGGTGCCGCCTTCGCCTACAGCCACAGCAACGTCGACGGCAACTCCGGCGCGCAGGCGGCCGGCATCGACAGCTACCAGGCCGTACTGTACGGCAGCAACAGCCTGAGCGACGCCACCGAGATCAACTGGCAGGCCGACTACGCCTACAACCAGAACAAGGGCAGCCGCTACATCGCCCTCGTCGGCAGCGTCGCCTCGTCCAGCTACACCAGCGACAGCATCCACCTGGGCGCGGGCATCGGTCACACCATGGCACTGAACGAGCAGACCAGCTTTACGCCGTCGTTCCGAGCCGACTACACCAGCCTGAGCGACAAGGGCTACACCGAGACCGGCGCGGGCGCGCTCAACCTCACCGTGGCCGGCAAGACCACCGACGAGTTCATCCTCGCCGCGGACGGCAAGCTCGCCCACCGGCTGGACGACAACACCGCCGTGACGGCCAACCTTGGCGTGGGCTACGACGCCAACGCCAAGCAGAACTCGGTCACCGCCTCGTTCGCCGGAGGTGGCGCGGCATTCGTCACCAACGGCATCACCCCGTCCTCGACGGTGGTGCGCGGCGGACTGGGCTATGTCGCCACCACGGCCGGCGGAGTGGAGATCACCGCGCGTTACGACCTCGAGGCTCGTTCCGGCTTCACCGGCCAGACCGCATCGGTGAAGGCACGCTGGGCGTTCTGACCGGCCCGCAGCTGCAAACGAAAAGCCCGGCGATGCCGGGCTTTTCGTTGGGAGCGGGTTGCTGTCCGATTCCCAATCGCCCGATAAATCGGGTTCCTACACCCCCCGCAGGAGCGCAATTTCATTGCGCGATAGCTGCGTGATCGGGAATCATCGCCCGACAAGTCGGGCTCCTACAGGGGGGTGTAGGAGCGCAATTTCATTGCGCGATAGAATTCAACCATGAAAGAAAAGCAATCTTCACCACGAGGCAAGCAACTCCGCATTGGACGGGTATCTTTGCCGCATCACGTTTATCTTGTTACTGCGGTGACAAGATCGCGTGACAGCATATTCGCACAACACGAATCTGCCGCAGTGGCGTCAAGAGGTTTCTATGACGAAACTACCGCCTGCCATGCCGACACACTGGCCTTTGTGGTGATGCCCGACCATATCCACTGGCTCGTGCAGTTAAAAACCAGCGCGTCACTATCCGAAACGGTACGGCTTTACAAAGCCGGAGTTTCCCGGAAACTCGGCCGTCGTATCTGGCAGCGCGGCTTTCATGACCATGCCCTGCGCGCCGACGAAGATGTTGCCGGTGTGGCACGCTACATTGTCGCCAATCCATTGCGTGCCGGGCTGTGCGACAAGATTGGGAACTATCCGTATTGGAATGCGAAATGGTTGTGATCGAAAATCATCGCCCGGCAAGCCGGGCTCCTACAGGGGGCGATTCCATCGCCCAATACCCACAGGGCAAAACCTCTTCGAGGTGAGTCTGAGGGGGTGCAGGAGCGCAAAATTATTGCGCGATAGATTTCAGGAACGGTTGCTCAATTCAATGAGCTGTTCCAGTTTGGCCTTCGCTTCGCCGCTGGCGATGACTTCGCCGGCTTTTGAGATGCCTGACCTGAGCGAATTGGTCAGGCCCGCCGCGTAGATCGCCGCGCCGGCGTTCAACTGCACGATGTCGCGCGCCACGCCCGGCTGGTTGTCCAGTACGCCGAGCAGCATGGCTTTCGCTTCTGCGGTGTTGCCGACCTTGATGGTATCCAGCGGTGCCCGCTCCAGCCCGAACTCTTCCGGAGCGATGGTGTATTCGTTCACCTGCCCGTCCTTCAGTTCCGCGACGTTGGTGATGCCGCTGATGGTGATCTCGTCGAGGCCGTCGCTGCCGTTCACCACCAGCACGTGGTGGCTGCCGAGGCGTTGCAGCACGCGCGCCTGGATGCCGACCAGGTCGGGATGGAACACGCCCATCACCTGGTTGTCCGCGCCGGCCGGATTGGTCAGCGGGCCCAGCACGTTGAACATCGTGCGTACCCCCAGTTCCTTGCGTACCGGCGCGGCGTATTTCATCGCGCCGTGGAAGTTGGGCGCGAACATGAAGCCGATGCCGATCCGGTCTATGCTTTGTCCGACCTGTTCCGGCGTGAGCGCAAGGTTCACGCCCAGCGCTTCCAGCACGTCCGCCGAGCCGCAGGTGGACGACACCGAGCGTCCGCCGTGCTTGGCGACGCGCGCGCCGGCCGCCGCCGCGACGAAGGCGCTGGCGGTGGAGATGTTGAAGGTGTGCGACGTGTCGCCGCCGGTGCCGCAGGTGTCCACCAGGTGGTCACGGCGGGTGACCGGCACCTTGCTGGCGAATTCGCGCATCACGAACGCGGCGGCGGAGATCTCGCCGATGGTTTCCTTTTTCACGCGCAGTCCGACCAGGATGGCCGCGATCATGGTCGGCGTGACTTCGCCGCTCATGATCTGGCGCATCAGCGAGACCATCTCGTCGTAGAAGATCTCGCGCTGCTCGATGAGCCGGGCGAGTGCCTGTTGCGGTGTGATCATGGTTGTTCCTTCAAAGACTAAAACATTCAGCTGGAGATAGCTCATGCTGAATTATACGGTGCCTTGTTCTGCATTCCCTCCCCCTTGCAGGGGGAGGGTTAGGGAGGGGGTAGAATCTCTGCTCAATGATACAACCCCCATCCCAGCCTTCCCCCTGCAAGGGGGAAGGAAAGGCGGAGGATATTATCGCTTCCCCTCCAGAAAGTTCTTCAGCATGTCGTGGCCGTGCTCGGTGAGGATGGACTCGGGATGGAACTGCACGCCGTGCACCGCCAGCGTCCTGTGGCGCACGCCCATGATCTCGCCGTCGTCGGTCCAAGCGGTGACCTCCAGGCAGTCCGGCAGCGTCTCGCGCTCGATCACCAGCGAATGGTAACGCGTCGCGGTGAACGGGTCGGGCAGCCCGGTGAACACGCTGTTGTTGTGGTGATGGATCAGCGAGGTCTTGCCGTGCATCAGTGTCTTCGCGTGGATGATCCTGCCGCCGAACGCCTGCCCGATACTCTGGTGGCCGAGGCATACGCCGAGCAACGGGACCTTGCCGGCGAAGTGTTTGATCGCGGCGACGGACACGCCCGCCTCGGTCGGTGTGCAGGGGCCGGGCGAGACCACGATGTGCTGCGGATTCATTTTTTCGATCTGCTCCACCGTGATCTCGTCGTTGCGGTGCACCACCACATCTGCGCCGAGTTCGGCGAAATACTGCACCAGGTTGTAGGTGAAGGAGTCGTAGTTGTCGATCATTAGCAGCATGTTCAAGTCCTGTTGTTGTCGTCATCCCCGCGAAAGCGGGGATCCAGCTTGCATGAACCGGGTTCCCGCTTGCGCGGGAACGACGATGGGTTGTTAGCTTTTTGTCCGTATGATACTCAATGCCACCGCTTCGGCAACCTCGATGCCGTCCACCGCGGCCGAGAGTATCCCGCCCGCGTAGCCTGCGCCTTCGCCGGCCGGATACAGGCCGCGGGTGTTGATGCTCTGGTAATCGTCCGGACTGCGCCGGATGCGCACCGGCGAGGAAGTGCGCGTCTCGACGCCGGTCAGTACGGCGTCATCCATGTCGAACCCCCTGATCTGTTTCGCGAACGCGGGCAGCGCCTCGCGGATCGCTTCGATCGCGTAGTCCGGCAGCGCGCTGGACAGGTCGGTCAGATGTACGCCGGGCGTGTATGACGGCAGCACTTCGCCGAATCTTGTCGAGGGGCGGCCCGCGAGGAAGTCGCCGACCCGTTGTCCGGGCGCCTGGTAGGTCTTGCCGCCGAGTTCGTAGGCGTGCGACTCCAGCCGGCGCTGCAACTCGATGCCGCCCAGCGGACTGGCCGGGTCGCCGGGCACCTCCGGGAAATCTTCCGGCGAGATGCCCACCACGATGCCGCTGTTGGCATTGCGCTCGTTGCGAGAGTACTGGCTCATGCCGTTGGTGACCACTCGCCCCGGCTCGGAGGTCGCGGCGACCACGGTGCCGCCGGGGCACATGCAGAAGCTGTACACCGAACGGCCGTTGCCGGCGTGATGCACCAGCTTGTAATCCGCCGCGCCGAGTTGCGGGTTGCCCGCGTTGACGCCATAGCGCGCACGGTCGATCAGCGACTGCGGGTGTTCGATGCGGAAGCCGATGGAGAACGGTTTGGCCTCAAGGTGGACGCCGCGCTTGTGCAGCATCTCGAAGGTGTCGCGCGCGCTGTGGCCGACCGCCAGCACCAGGTGGTTCGTCGCGATGTGTTCGCCATTGGCGAGCGTCACGCCGGTGACTTGCCCGGCGTTGTCCGGCCCCCGGGTGATCTCGATGTCGTCCACGCGGCTCTGGAAACGGATCTCGCCGCCCAGCGCGATGATGTTCTCGCGCATCTTCTCGACCATGCCGACGAGGCGGAAGGTGCCGATGTGCGGATGGCTGACATACAGGATCTCCTCGGGCGCGCCGGCCTTGACGAATTCGGTCAGTACCTTCCTGCCCAGATGGCGCGGGTCCTTGATCTGGCTGTACAGCTTGCCGTCCGAGAAGGTTCCCGCGCCGCCCTCGCCGAACTGCACGTTGGACTCCGGATCGAGCTTGCCCTGCCGCCACAATCCCCAGGTGTCCTTGGTGCGCTCGCGCACGGCCTTGCCGCGTTCGAGTATCAGCGGCTTGAAACCCATCTGCGCGAGGATCAGCCCGGCGAACAATCCGGCGGGCCCCATGCCGATGATGACCGGCCTATTCGGCTTCCATTTCATCGGCGGAGCTGTGTTGGCTTCCTCGCTCGCTCCTTGCTCCACCTTCGAAAACAAATCCGAAGGAGCGTGCGTTACGAAGTGATAGCTGGTGTCGGGCGTTATCTTGACGTGAGGGTCCTCGGCGAAGCGCGCGAGCACTGCGGTCTCGTCGCGCAGTTCAACATCCAGCGTGTAAGCGAACAGGATGTGGTTCTTCTTGCGCGCATCGACGCCGCGCTTGAACACGACGTGGCCGAGCAAGTCTTCCGCAGGGATGCCCAGCCGCTTGAGGATGGCGGCTTCGATTTCGCCCTCGGGATGCTCGATGGGCAGCTTGATTTCGGTCAGGCGCAACATGCTTTCAGATTCGATGGGATTCCGGAAGGTTCAAAATTCGAAGCGAGACAAGGCACGAGCAAAAAAATCGCGCCGCCGCATATATCCAATATGCAAGGAGTAAGTTTTTGTGAGCAACACAGTATCGCGAAAAAAGTTTGGATTCTATCGATGCGCTGGCGTATCCAGCCCTTCCAGTACCATCTCCGCAGCACGCAACACGGCGCGCGCCTTGTTCTGCGTCTCCATCCATTCGTTGTCCGGAACCGAGTCGGCAACAATGCCCGCACCGGCCTGCACGTACAGCGTCGCGTCCTTTACCACGGCGGTGCGCAGCGCGATCGCCAGATCCATGTCGCCGTTGAAGCCGAGGTAGCCGACCGCGCCGGCGTAGATGCCGCGCTTGCTGGGTTCCAGTTCGTCGATGATCTCCATCGCGCGCACCTTGGCCGCGCCCGATACCGTTCCGGCGGGGAAGGTGGCCTTGAGCACGTCCATCGCGTTCAGGCCCGGCTTCAATTTCGCCTCGACGTTGGAGACGATGTGCATCACGTGAGAGTAGCGCTCGATGACCATCTTCTCGGTGAGTTTGACTGTGCCGTTCTGCGCGACGCGGCCGATATCGTTGCGGCCCAGGTCGATCAGCATCAGATGCTCGGCCAGTTCCTTGGGATCGGCCAGCAGTTCTTCGGCGAGTGCGACATCCTGTTCCACTATCTTGCCGCGTGGACGCGTACCGGCGATCGGGCGCACGGTGACCATGTCGTGTTCGAGGCGAACTAGAATCTCCGGCGACGCGCCGACGACGTGATGGTCGCCCATGTCGTAGTAGAACATGTAGGGCGACGGGTTCACGCTGCGCAGCGCGCGGTACAGCGACAGCGGCGAGGCGGGGAAGGGCTGCGACATGCGCTGAGACAGCACCACTTGCATGATGTCGCCGTCGAAGATGTAGCGCTTGGCCTTTTCCACCGCCGACTTGAATGCGGTCTCGCCGAATTCGGATTTTGCCTCGCCGCCGTGCATCGGCGGCGCATGCGGGATGTCCACCGGTCGGTGCATCAGGCTGATGAGTTCGCGCAACCGTTCACGCGCCGTTGCGTAGGCGTCGTCATGCTCCGGATTGGCGTAGACGATGAAGGTGAGTTTGCCGGACAGGTTGTCGATCACGGCGAGCTGTTCGGTGAGCATCAGCAGGATGTCGGGCGTGCCGAGCACGTCGGGCTTGTGGACTCCGGCCAGTCGCGATTCGATGTAGCGTATCGTCTCGTAACCGAAATATCCGGCCAGCCCGCCGGTGAAACGCGGCAGGTTCGGCAACGGCGCGACCCTGAAGCGCGACTGGTATTCGCTGATGAAGTCGAGCGGGTTGTCGACCTCGTGTGTCGTTTCCGAATCCTGGTGCGTCAGCGTGACCTGCTTGCCGCGCACGGTGATGCGGGCCTCGGCCGGCAGGCCGATGAAGGAGTAGCGCCCGAAGCGCTCGCCGCCCTGCACCGATTCGAGCAGGTAGGAGAACGGCTTGTTGGCGAGCTTGAGGTACAGCGACAGCGGCGTGTCGAGGTCGGCAAAGGTTTCGGCGACCAGCGGGATGCGGTTGTATCCCTGTTCGGCAAGGGATTGGAATTCCTGTTCGGTGATGGGGAACGACATAAACAACTCCTTGAAATTCGTTACGGGAGAAAAGCGGCGGTAGGTGCGCCGCTGCATGGCGGGATGGTTAGCACCATCGCCAGCTTGCTGTTGCTCTCCCGAATCTGAAGTTGTAATGCAGCATCGTTATCAAGCGCGTTCGATGAGCGGCAGGACCGCCGTGAGGTCGGGGATGACCGCATCCACGTTGAGCGTTTCCACCGGCTCGCCGTGGTTGTAGCCGTAGGGCACACAGATGATGGGGCAACCTGCGGCGCGCGCGGCCTGCGCGTCGCTCAGCGAATCGCCGATCAGCAGCAGGTTTTCGATGGCACAGCCGAAGAACTTCGCCGAGTGCAGCAACGGCATCGGATGCGGTTTCTTTTCCGGCAGCGTGTCGCCCGCGACCACGATCTCGAAATACTTCGCCATGCCGATGCCTTCCAGCAGCGGCAGGGTGTAGCGTTCCACCTTGTTGGTGATGCAGCCCAGGCGGAAGCCCGCCGCTTTCATCGCGTCCAGTCCAGCGACGACACCGCCGAACGGTTTGCTTTGCAGCAACAGTTCGGTGTAATGCTTCTCGAAGATCGGCAACGCGCGGTCGAACAGCGCCGCATCCGGCTCGGCATGCATGTCGCCGGTCAGCGCGCGCTTCACCAGCCAGTGGATACCGTTGCCGATATAGCTCATCAGCAGGTCCTGCGACACCGGCGCACGGCCCATGTCGCGCAGCATGCGGTTGGCCGACTCGGCCAGTTCCGGCGCGGTATGCAGCAGCGTGCCGTCGAGGTCGATGACGATGGCGCTGACGGGTAGCGGGAAGTCGTTGAAGGACATTATTTTCCGACTTTTGCCAGTTCGGCACGCAGTTCGCCGATGATGGTGTCGTAACGGTTCGGGTCGGCTTCGTTGCGTTTGCCGAATACGGCGGATCCCGCGACGAACATGTCCACGCCCGCTTCGGCCACTTCCCGGATGTTGGCCGGGCCGACGCCGCCGTCGATCTCCAGGCGGATATCGAGGCCGCTCGCATCGATCATCTTGCGCACGGCGCGCGCCTTGTCCAGCACGTGGGGGATGAATTTCTGGCCGCCGAAGCCGGGGTTCACCGACATCAGCAATACCATGTCCAGCTTGGGCAGCGTGTATTCCAGAATGTCCAGCGGGGTGGCCGGGTTGAATACCAGGCCGGCCTTGCAGCCACTTTCCTTGATCAGGCCGATGGTGCGGTCGATGTGCTCGGAGGCTTCCGGGTGGAAGGTGATGTAGGTGGCACCGGCCTTGGCGAAATCGGGGATGATGCGGTCGACCGGTTTGACCATCAGGTGCACGTCGATCGGGGCGGTGACGCCATGCTTGCGCAGGGCTTCGCAGACCAGCGGGCCGATGGTCAGGTTGGGCACGTAATGGTTGTCCATCACGTCGAAGTGCACGACATCGGCACCGGAAGCGAGGACGTTATCGACTTCCTCGCCCAGTCTGGCGAAGTTGGCGGAAAGAATGCTCGGCGCGATCTGGTACATGGCTGACTCCTCGGTAAGTTTTACGTTGTAGGGGGTGAAAATTATGGACCGGCGTATTCTAACCGAATACTTTCCCGAGTGGGGATCACGCGGTTGCCAAGGGCTGAGGCGCGCTTCCGAAACCGTGCGTCATGCCGCATTTTCATGCGGTGGGAAAGGGGCTTTGCCGGGCTTGAAGGTTTTTGGCGGGGATGTGTCAATGGCGTGAAGATTTATCTGCCATATCGTATTACTATAGGCATGATCCGGTCTTCGGGATCGTATGTGTGGATGATGGGCAGTACATACGATTTCGATGTCTGCAGTAAGGGGGTCGAACTTGGATTGCGTTTGATATTCATGTCGCGCTAGCCGTTTCCGGAAGGCGCATCGCAAGATGGGAGGGATTCATGAAACTGAAATCGAAGATCCTGCTGGTTACCACGGTTGCGACCGCGACCTGCGCGCTGTTGTTCGCTGTTGCCACGGTCTATGTCTTCGGCGAGCTTGCCGAAAGGGATGTGTCGACGCAGGGGAAGATGGGCGCCGAATTGATGCGCCTGACCGTGACCCATGAGATGCACGAGGGGAATCCGGAGCATATCAAGCCCTATCTGCTGAGGCTGGACAACATCCCCGGATTGCTGGATGCGCATGTCGTGCCCGCCGATTCGGTGGTCAAACAAATGAACATGGATGTCAGCGACCGGAGAGCGGCAACGCCGATAGAGTTGCAGGTGCTCAAGACCGGCAAGGAGGCATATGAGTACCTGAATGATCGCGGACATGTGTTCCACTATGCGATCCCTTATGTCGCCACTTCAACCGACCCCAGCAACTGCATGGCGTGCCACCAGGCGCGCGAGGGCGAGGTGCTGGGTGTGGTCAGCCTGTCGATGGATGTATCGGCGCAGCATGACATGGCATTCTGGTCGGTGATCGGCATCGTGCTCTTGTCCTTCCTGTTCGGCACGGTGATCGTCCTTGCGTTCAGGAGGATGATGCAGCCTGTCGTGGAGACCACACAGGATCTGAACAGGGTGATCCGGCGTGCCGAAGCGGGCGATTTTTCAGAGCGTCTGCAAAAACGAGGCGATGACGAAGTCGGCGAGATCGCGGACAAGACCAACCAGTTCATGCAGATACTGGAGGACAGTTTCGGCAATATCACCAAGCAAGTCGAAGGCCTGGGCAGTTGCAATGACAGGTCGGGCAAGGGGGGCTTGCTGGCGCATACCGTGCAGGTGGTGAACAATATGGTGAGCGCCTCGCACTTCAAGCAGGCGATCGAGAACGACCGCGACCTTGGCGATGTATACGACCGGGTATGCAGGGTGCTGACAGAGAAATTCTCGCTCAAGCGGTATTCCTTCTATGAGGTCGCGAATTCAAAGAACCACCTGACACTGATCGCAGCCCGGGGTCTTCCAGACAAAGCCGAGTTGTGGTGCGATCGCGAAGTCACCGTGGATTGCGATGCATGCCGGGCCAAGCGCACCGCGCTGATCGTGTCTTCGGTCGATGAAGACCGGATATGCAGCGCTTATTGCGGCAATCAGGTGCAGGACAACGAACATCTGTTGCATATCTGCATCCCGATCATGTTGTCCGGCAGCGTGGGCGGGGTGCTGCAAGTCCTGTTCACCCGCGAGGAAGCGGCCGAAGTGCAGGAGAACATGGTCACGCTGCAAACCTATCTGGGCGAGGCGGCGCCTGTCATCGAAGCCAAGCGCCTGATGCAGTCCCTGAAGGATGCGTCCATGCACGACCCAATGACCAATTTGTACAACCGTCGATTCCTTGAAGGTTATCTGGAGACTCTGCTGGCCACTGTGCAAAGGCAGAAAACCAGCGTCGGCATACTGATGTGCGACGTGGATTTCTTCAAGCAGGTTAACGATACCTACGGCCACGAAACAGGCGACAAGGTTCTGGTGAAGGTGGCTGACATCCTGAAGAAGGCGATCAGGACGTCCGACCTGGCGATACGTTTTGGCGGCGAAGAATTCGTCGCCCTGTTGATCGGCGCCGACGAGGCCAGTTCAATGGCCGTGGCCGAGCGGGTGCGCAAGTCGATGGAGGAAAATGTGTTCCAGACGGGAAGCGGGCCGCTCAAGAAAACGATCTCGGTGGGCATATCGCTGTTCCCGACGGACGGCGAGGCTTTCTGGAGCTGTGTGAAATATGCCGATGTGGCCATGTATCAGGCCAAGGAATCCGGCCGGAACAAGGTGCTGCGTTTTACCAGGGACATGTGGAAAGAGGAGGGGAGTTACTGATCCCGCTGGCCGATTCCGATTGCGCGTGAGCATCTTCTGGCGGGTGGTGGAGACGAGGAGGATCGAACTCCCGACCTTCGCATTGCGAACGCGACGCTCTCCCAGCTGAGCTACGTCCCCACGGCGGGCGAATACTAGCCAGAAGTCGCAGCCTTGGGAAGGGGCAGGCCGGTTGTCCTGTAAAAGGCTGCCAGGTCGCTTAGGTCGTCGAATATGCCTGCCGCGCCGTCGAAATCGTGCCAGTGCGTATAGGGGTTGGTGGTGACGTAGGTCTTGATGCCGGCGGCAAGCGCAGAGCGCAGTCCGTTGTTCGAGTCCTCCAGCGCGATGCAGTCTTCCGCCTTGAGGCCGAGTTTGTCCAGCACCCAGTAATAGATGTCGGGCGCGGGCTTCTTGTGCGGCACGATGTCGCCGCAACCGTTCGCGTCAAAATAATCCGCCCAGTTCTTGCCCAGTCCGACCTCCAGTAGCGCGGTGACGTTTTCCGCAGTGGTGGTGGTCGAGATGGCCAGCTTGATGCCGGCAGCGTGCGCTTCCTGGATCAGTTGTTTGATGCCGGGGCGCAACGGGATATGCCCTTCGCCCAGCATCGCGGTGTAATGCGCGGTCTTGACCTTGTGCAGGTGCTTGACGAAGTCGTCGAAGTTGTCCGGTTTGGCATAGTCTTTCAGGAAATCCGAGACGAAATACTTGATGCGCTCCTTGCCGCCGGTCACTTTCAGCAGCTTGTCGTACAGCGCGACATCCCAGTTCCAGTCGAGGCCGTTCTCGGCGAACGCCTTGTTGAACGATTTGCGGTGCCCGTCTTCGGTATCTGCCAGCGTGCCGTCCACGTCGAAAATAATAGCTTTAATGTTCATGATGGCCTTCAAGGTTAAGTTTTCAGGAATGTAAAACAAATCAAAGCAATGTGTCCACGAAAGGCACGAAAAGTCAGTATCAGGAATGCTCCGGCTTGTTCGTGGAGTTCGTGTTTTTCGTGGACTGAAAGTCTTAGCGCATGCCGGGCAACTTACCCGCCATGCCGCGCATCATCTTGGCCATGCCACCGCCCTTGCCGAACATCTTCATCATCTTCTGGGTCTGCTCGAACTGGTTGAGCAACTGGTTGACGTGCATCACCTGCACACCGGCACCCATCGCGATGCGGCGCTTGCGCGATGCCTTGATGAGTTCCGGTCTGCTGCGCTCAAGCGGGGTCATCGAGTTGATGATCCCCTCGGTGCGGCTGATCTGTTTGTCGTCCACCCTGGCGCCCGCGGCGGCCTGGCTGAGCTGCGCGGGCAGCTTGTCCATCAGCGCCGACATGCCGCCCATCTTGCGCATCTGCACGATCTGCGTCTTGAAATCGTTGAGGTCGAATCCCTTGCCGCTCTGGACCTTCTTGGCCAGCTTGGCCGCTTCGACATGATCGACTTCGCGCTGTGCCTCCTCGAGCAGCGACAGCACGTCGCCCATGCCCAGCACGCGCGACGCCATGCGTTCGGGATGGAAGGCTTCGAGGCCGTTGACCTTCTCGCTGACACCGACGAACTTGATCGGCTTGCCGGTGATCTGGCGCACCGACAGTGCCGCGCCACCGCGCGCGTCGCCGTCCAGTTTGGTGAGGATCACGCCGGTCAACGGCAGCGCTTCGCCGAACGCCCTGGCGGTGTTTACCGCGTCCTGTCCGGTCATCGCATCGACCACGAACAGCGTCTCGATCGGTTTCAGCGCGGTGCTCAGTTGCCTGATCTCGGTCATCATCGCCTCGTCGATGGCGAGGCGGCCGGCGGTATCGACGATCAGCACATCATGGTAATGCTTGCGCGCGAAATCCAGTGCGGCCAGCGCGATGTCCTGAGGTTTCTGGCTGGTGTCCGAGGCGAAGAAGTCAATCTCGAGTTGTTGCGCCAGCGTGCGCAACTGCTCGATCGCGGCGGGGCGGTAGATGTCGCAACTGACCAGCAGCACCTTTTTCTTCTGCTGGTCGCGCAGCAGTTTTGCCAGCTTGCCGCTGGTGGTGGTCTTGCCGGCGCCCTGCAGGCCGGCCATCAGGATCACCGCGGGCGGCGTGGTGGCGAGATTGAGCGCGTCGTTGTGCTCGCCCATCAGGCGGGTGAGTTCGCGATGCACCACGCCGACCAGAGCCTGTCCGGGATTCAGATTGCCGATGACTTCCTGTCCCAGCGCCGCCTGTTTCACTTGGGCGATGAAGTCCTTGACCACAGGCAGTGCGACATCGGCCTCCAGCAGCGCCATGCGCACTTCGCGCAATGCGTCCTGGATGTTGTTCTCGGTCAGGCGCGCCTGACCCCGCAGGTTCTTGATGACGCCGGAAAGGCGTTGCGTCAGATTGTCCAGCATGAGTGATGAGCGGGAGATGGTGTAGAATTCGCGAAGTCTAAAACATCCCGACGAAAAATGTCTAACGTTATCCTCTCCTGGCTCGCTTTCACCGGCTACAGCGTGCTTGCAGTCTACTTCTGGCATGCGCAGACGCACGGCAAGGGTGATGTGCTGAGCCGGACCGCGCTGGGACACTGGGTGCTGTTGCCGCTGGTGTTGCACGGCTATCTGCTGGTGCAGGACGTGTTTGCGGGAGGCGGGTTCAACCTGAGCGTGGTCAACGCGTTGTCGCTGATCGTGTGGCTGACCCTGCTGGTCTATTGGGTGGCGCGCTTCTTCTATCCGGTCGGCGGACTGCAGGCGCTGGTGCTGCCGCTGGCGGCGGTGGCCGTGCTGTTGCCGGAGATCTTTCCGTCCGCGCACCAACTGGGGAACACCGGACTGTTCGCGTTCAAGGCGCACATCTCTGCGGCGATGCTCGCATACAGCCTGTTCACCATCGCCATGCTGCACGCGGTGCTGATCTCTCAGGTGGAGAAGCGGCTGCATCATGCCAGGATGCCGACCGTGTTGCGCAACCTGCCGCCGCTGCTGACCATGGAGACATTGCTGTTCCGCATGATCGGCATCGGCTTCCTGCTGCTGACCCTGACGCTGGCATCCGGTGCACTGTTCTCCGAAGAGATCTTCGGCAAGGCCTGGCAATTCAACCACAAGGTGCTGTTCGGATTCCTGTCCTGGGCGGTGTTCGCCGTGCTGTTGTGGGGACATCATTTCTACGGCTGGCGCGGCCGGATCGCGGTGCGCTGGACGGTGAGCGGCTTCATCTTCCTGCTGCTGGCGTATCTGGGCAGCAAGTTTGTGCTGGAAGTGCTGCTCCACCGATAAAATTCATTGATTTTCTAAGGGTTGCAACATTCGCCCAAAGGTCGTAGAATTCGCGCCCTTTCGCTGGGCTCATCTTCATTTAGGATAGGTATATGGTAATCATTCGTCTTTCCCGTGGCGGTTCCAAGAATCGTCCGTTCTACAACGTGGTTGTTGCGGATTCGCGCAATCGCCGCGATGGCCGCTTCATCGAGCGCATCGGTTTCTACAATTCCATCGCCACGGAAAAGCAGGAAGCGTTGCGTCTGGATCTGGCGCGCATCAGTCACTGGCAAAGCAAGGGCGCGCAATTGAGCGACGCCGTCGCCAAGCTGGTCAAGCGTGCCGGGGCTGCGGCAGCCTGATATTCAGAGAAGTGCCTTCACGCGGGCCCGATGCAGCAGAACCCATGGTGATCATGGGACGAGTGGCAGCGGCGCATGGCATACGCGGCTGGGTCAAGGTCCAGCCGTATACCGAGTACCTCGACAGCCTGATGGACTATCAGGTGTGGTGGCTGGGGAGCGAGCATGGCCCGTGGCGCGAGGTGCGGGTCGAACAGAGCGAGATGCACAACAAGACGCTGGCGGCATTGCTGGCGGATTGTCCGGATCGCAATGCGGCAGAAAAACTGAAAGGGCTGTTGATCGCGGTGCCGCGTAGCAGCTTGCCGGAGCAGGACGAGGATGAATACTACTGGCATGACCTGATCGGCATGACGGTGGTGAACGAGGCGGATGTGGTTCTGGGGACGGTGGCGAACCTGCTGGAGACCGGCGCGAACGATGTGTTGTGCGTGCGGGATGGCGGCGGCGAGATACTGATCCCGTTCGTGGCCAGTGCGATCCGACGGGTCGATTTGAAGAACAGGACTATCCGTGTGGATTGGTCGGCGGATTACCTCAAATGATCTTTGACGTGATCACGCTGTTTCCGCAGATGTTCGACGCGCTGACGCAATACGGCATCACGCGCCGCGCCGCCGAACAGGGAAGTTATGTATTGAAGACGTGGAATCCCAGGGATTTCACGACGGACAGTTACCGCACCATTGACGACCGCCCCTACGGCGGCGGACCGGGGATGGTGATGCTGGCAGAGCCGCTGGCGGGCGCGATCAGCGCGGCCAGGCAGCGACAGGCGGCAAGCGGAGTGAAGATGAGCCGCGTGGTGTATCTGTCGCCGCAAGGCAGATTGCTGACCCACCCGGTCGTCAAGGAACTGGTGGCGCAACAGGATGAAGGGCTGATCCTGCTGGCAGGGCGATACGAAGGCGTCGATGAGCGCCTGATCCGCCAGTATGTGGATGAGGAAATATCCATCGGCGACTATGTGTTGTCCGGTGGCGAGTTGGCGGCAATGGTGTTGATCGACAGCCTGGTGCGGCAATTGCCCGGCGTGCTGGGCGATGCGGATTCGGCGGAGCAGGATTCGTTCGTGCAGGGACGGCTGGATTGTCCCCATTACACCCGGCCGGAAATGTTTCATGGTGAAGCCGTGCCCCCGGTATTGTTGTCCGGCAATCATGCCGACATACAGCGCTGGCGGCTTCAGCAGTCGTTGGGCAGGACGTGGTTGCGCAGGCCGGATCTGTTGGCCGGGCGTGATTTGACAAAAGAGGAGTCTGGGCTTCTGGCAGCGTTCCAGAAGGAACAAGACCCGAATAACGAGAAGGAGTAACAAAGTGAATCTGATTCAACAATTGGAACAGGAAGAAATCGCCCGCTTGGGTAAAAAGGTTCCCGCATTTGCGCCCGGCGACACGGTCGTGGTCGGCGTGAACGTGGTCGAGGGCGAGCGCAAGCGCGTCCAGGTATTCGAGGGAGTCGTGATCGCCAAGCGCAATCGCGGCCTGAACTCCAGCTTCATCGTGCGCAAGATTTCTGCCGGTGAGGGCGTGGAACGCACCTTCCAGACCTACTCGCCAACCATCGCCAGCATCGATGTCAAGCGCAAGGGCGACGTGCGCCGCGCCAAGCTGTACTACCTGCGCGAGCGTTCCGGCAAGTCTGCGCGCATCAAGGAAAAACTGGCAACGCGTACGACAGCGGAATAACCGGCATCCGAAGGATGAGGTTTGGAAACGGGAGGCGCTGCCTCCCGTTTTTTATTTGTACGCTATCATCCCGCCATGGACTATCAGGCAAAACTTGCCGTGCCGTTCGGCGTGCTGGGCATCCGTTGCGACGACGAAGCCCTGCTCGGCATCGACTTCCTCCCCGCGACGGAACGGCCGTTGCGTCCCGTCTGCGCGTTTGCCGAAAGCGTGTGCGATCAATTGCTGCGTTATTTCGATGACCCCGATACGGAATTCTTTATTCCGCTCAGGCTTGAGGCGACCCCGCACCGGCAAAAGGTCTGGCAGGCCATGCTGGACATTCCGCGCGGCCGGACGCGCAGTTACGGTGAACTGGCGGCGGAACTTCATTCCGGTGCGCGGGCCGTCGGCCAGGCCTGTGGCGCCAATCCCGTACCCATCGTCATTCCCTGCCACCGCGTGGTGGGCAAGTCCGGACCGGGAGGATTCATGGGTCATGCACAAGGCGCCCCGCTGGACATCAAGCGCTGGTTGCTGGTGCATGAGGGTGCGATAAATTCAAAGTCCGTCATTCCCGCGAAGGCGGGAATCCAGTCAAATAAAAACACTGGATTCCGGGGCAAGCCCGGAATGACAAAACCTTATGGCTGATACCGACCTGCTCGACGAATTCTGCGACAGCCTGTGGCTGGAAGACGGCCTGTCGCGCAATACGCTGGACAGTTACCGGCGCGACCTGCACAAGTTCGCCGCATGGCTGGAAAAGCAGGGCAACGCATCCATCCTGCAGGCCACGCATGGCGACATCCAGCGCTATCTCGCCCATCTGGTCACGGTGCAGAAATCACGGCCCAGCAGTACCGGTCGGGCCATCTCCAGTATGAAGCGGCTGTTCCGCTATCTGGTGCGGCAAGGCAGGATAACGTCCGACCCCACGTTGCAGATCGACACGCCCAAGTTGCCGCGCAACCTGCCCAAGAGCCTGACCGAGCAGGATGTGGAGCAGTTGCTTGGTGCGCCCGACGCGCAAACACCGCTGGGCCTGCGCGACCGCACCATGTTCGAGGTGCTGTATGCCACCGGTCTGCGCGTATCGGAACTGGTGACGTTGCGCATCGCGCAGGTCAGCATGGACATGGGCGTGGTGCGCGTGATGGGCAAGGGCAGCAAGGAGCGCCTGGTGCCGCTCGGCGAAGAGGCGCTGGACTGGCTGCGCCGCTATCTGGCGGACGGGCGTGGTGTGCTGCTGGGCAGACAGGTCAGCGACGCGCTGTTCGTCACCGCGCGCGGCGGGGGCATGACGCGGCAGATGTTCTGGTACCTGATCAAGAAACACGCAAGGACCTGCGGGCTCGGCAAGCCGCTGTCGCCGCACACGCTGCGCCACGCGTTCGCCACCCACCTGCTGAATCACGGTGCCGACCTGCGCGTGGTGCAGATGCTGCTGGGTCATTCGGACATCTCGACCACGCAGATCTACACGCATGTCGCGCGGGAACGTCTGAAGCAACTGCACGCAGTGCATCATCCAAGGGGGTAGGCAGGGGCCTGCCCGCGACGATGGCGGGTGTAATCGCTGCGCGACTTATCGAATCTACGCGATCAGTGTCGCGGAACACCTTGATTATTCGGAAAGCATTTTCTGGTAATTTTCTGTGCATCCGACGGTGCTAAAATCTGCTGCAAATTTCCCCGTATCCAGTCATGCCGCAACCATCCTTCATCCATCTCCGGCTGCACAGCGAATATTCCATCGCGGACGGGATGGTGCGCGTGGGTCAGGCAGTCGATGCCGCGAAGAGCGATGCGATGCCCGCGCTGGCGCTGACCGACCTGAACAACGTGTTCGGCCTGATCAAGTTCTACAAGGCGGCGCGCGGGGCGGGTATCAAGCCTGTTGCCGGTTGCGACGTGTTCATCAGCAACGAGGCCGACCGCGACCGGCCGCACCGGTTGCTGCTGCTGTGCCAGTCCCACGAAGGCTATCTGCTGCTGTGCCGCCTGCTGTCGCGCGCCTATCTGGAGAACCAGCACCGCGGCCGCGCCGAGGTGCGCCGCGAATGGCTGCACCAGGAAGGAACGGCCGGCCTGATCGCCCTGTCCGGCGCGCATCTGGGCGATGTCGGTTGCGCATTGCTGGCGGGCAACGCGCGGCAGGCCAAACAGTTTGCGCAGGAATGGGCGGGGCTGTTCAACAACCGTTATTACCTCGAGGTGCAGCGCGCCGGCTTTACCGACGAGGAGCTTTATATCCACGGGGCGTTGCACCTGGCCGCCGAGCTCGGCTTGCCGGTGGTCGCCACGCATCCGGTGCAGTTCCTTGCCGCGGACGATTTCAAGGCGCATGAGGCACGCGTCTGCATCGCCGAAGGCTATGTGCTCAATGACAAGCGCCGTGCCCGGCAATTCACCGCGCGGCAATATTTCAAGACGCAGGCGGAAATGGCGGAACTGTTCGCCGATCTGCCGGAGGCGTTGCAGAACAGCGTGGAGATCGCGCGGCGTTGCAACCTGACCCTGACGCTGGACAAGCCGCGCCTGCCGGATTTCCCGACGCCGAACGGCGAAAGCCTGGATGAGTTCCTGCGACTGGAATCGATGCGCGGCCTGCATGAGCGCATGCTGCACCTGTTCCCGGACGAAGCCGCGAGGGCGGCGAAGCTTCAGGAATACGAGGAACGTCTCGACTTCGAGATCGGGACCATCATCAAGATGGGCTTCCCCGGCTACTTCCTGATCGTGGCGGATTTCATCCGCTGGGCCAAGAAGAACGGTGTGCCGGTCGGACCGGGGCGCGGCTCCGGCGCGGGTTCGCTGGTGGCATACAGCCTCGGCATCACCGATCTCGACCCGATACGCTACGAACTGCTGTTCGAGCGCTTCCTGAATCCGGAGCGCGTGTCGATGCCCGACTTCGACGTGGACTTCTGCCAGGACGGTCGCGAGCGCGTCATCGAATACGTGAAGAACAAATACGGCGCGCAATGCGTATCGCAGATCGCCACGTTCGGCACGATGGCGTCCAAGGGGGTGATCCGCGACGTCGGGCGCGTGATGGATTTTCCGTACGGCCTGTGCGACAGCCTGTCCAAGGCGATCCCGGTCGAAGGGGTCAAGCCGGTCTCGTTGCAGAAGGCGCGCGAGATGGAGCCGGAGATCAACGCCATCGCCGAGCGCGAAGAAGGTGTGCCGGAACTGCTCGAACTGGCGGGACGCCTTGAGGACCTGACGCGCAACGTCGGCATGCATGCGGGCGGCGTGCTGATCGCGCCGGGCCAGTTGACCGATTTCTGCCCGCTGTATTGCGCCGACAGCGCGGCCAGCGTGGTCAGCCAGTTCGACAAGGACGATGTCGAGGCCATCGGGCTGGTGAAGTTCGACTTCCTCGGCCTGCGCACGCTGACCATCATCGACTGGGCGGTGCGTTATATTGAAGGAGCCAGGATTCGGGATTCGGGATTCGGCAAACCCGTTTCAGCGAGCGGCGCAGATTCTGGATCCTTGATCCCGAATCCTGAATCCTTCTCGATAGAGAGCATCCCGCTCGACGACAGGGAGACCTTCGAGCGCGTCTTCAAGGTGGCCAATACCACGGCGGTGTTCCAGTTCGAATCGCGCGGCATGAAGGACACGCTGGTCAAGGCCAGGCCGGACTGCCTGGAAGACCTGATCGCGTTGAATGCGCTGTACCGGCCCGGCCCGATGGACTTCATCCCGAACTATATCGACCGCAAGCACGGGCGCGAGAAGGTCGTCATGCCGCATCCCAGCCTGGAGAAGGTGATCGGCAACACCTACGGCATCATGGTGTACCAGGAGCAGGTGATGCAGGCGGCGCAGGTGGTGGCGGGCTACAGTCTGGGCGGCGCGGACCTGCTGCGTCGCGCGATGGGCAAGAAGAAGCCCGAGGAGATGGCCAAGCAGCGCGAGATATTCGTCGCGGGCGCCGGACAGAACGGCATCGCTTCGGGCAAGGCGAACGAGATCTTCGACACGATGGAGAAGTTCGCCGGTTACGGCTTCAACAAGTCGCACGCCGCCGCCTATTCGCTGGTCGCCTACCAGACGGCGTATCTCAAGTGCCATCACCCCGCGGCCTTCATGGCGGCGACCCTGTCCTCGGAAATGGATAATACCGACAAGATCGGGTTCTTCTACCAGGATACCCTGCAACAGGGCTTGCGCATCCTGCCGCCGGATGTGAATTCCTCCGGTTTCCGTTTCGCGCCGGTCGATGAAGGCGCGATCTCCTACGGGCTTGGTGCGATCAAGGGAACCGGCGAGGCGGCGATCAACAACCTCGTGGAAGCGCGCAAGCAGGGCGAGTTCAAGGACCTGTTCGATTTCTGCCGCCGCGTGGACAAGCGTATCGTCAACCGGCGTACCGTCGAGGCGCTGATCAAGGCGGGCGCGTTCGACACGATCAACGATCACCGCGCCGCGCTGATGGCCAGCGTCGATGCGGCGATGGCCAGCGCCGACCAGCAGGCGCGCGCGGCCAACCAGAACAGCCTGTTCGGCGACGACGAGGCCGATGCGGTGCTGATCGACCAGCATGCCGATGTTCCGCGCTGGCGGTTGCGCGAACAGCTTGCGCACGAAAAAGCCGGTCTGGGCATCTATCTGGGCGGGCATCCGTACCAGGAATATGCCGAGGAACTGGCCCATTTCATCAAGGTGAAGCTGGCCGACTTGACGCCGCAATTCGTCGGGCAGGCGAACGGATCGGGGCAGGCCTCCCGGCGTGGGGTGCCGGTGGTGCTGGCGGGGATCGTCGCGGGGCTGCGCATCCAGCAGACACGACGCGGACGCATGGCAATCATTACGCTGGACGATGGCGGCGGCCAGGTCGAACTGACCGTGTTCAACGATGAATACGAGAACAGCAAGCCTTGGATACGCGCCGATGAGCTGCTGGTGGTGCGTGGTACTGCGAAGCTGGACGAATATTCCGGCAACGTGCGGGTGAACGGCGAGGAGTTGTTCGACTTCGCCTCGGCACGTTCGCATTTCGCGCAGCAACTGGCATTGCGCTGCAACGGCAGCGCCAGCGTCGCGCAACTCAAGAAACTGTTCACCCCGTACCGCGAAGGCAAATGCCCGGTACACATCTATTACCGCAACGCCAGCGCGAGCTGTCAGTTGCGGCTGGGCGAGGAGTGGAGCGTCACGCTGCATGACGACCTGTTGCAGGGATTGCGCAACCTGTTGCAGGCGGAGAACGTCAAGGTGATCTACCCCTGAGGAGGTATCGGGTGGTTGCGCTCAGCCCGATCGGTGTCAGGCGGGTGCGGCGTGCCGTTCGAGTTGGTGCAGGCAATCCAGCGCGGCCAGTTTGTAGCACTCGGCGAGCGTCGGATAGTTGAATACGTTGCTGACCAGGTCGCGCACGGTGCCTTTCAGGTTCATCAGCAGTTGCCCGATGTGGACCAGTTCGCTGGCCTGCTCGCCGACGATATGCACGCCGAGGATGTGTTGGTCGCGCGCATCGACGATCAGCTTCAACAAGCCCTGCGCGTCGCCGATGATCTGGCCGCGCGCGCTGTCCCTGAAATAGGCGCGGCCGATGACATAAGGGATGTTCGCCTGTTGTATTTCCTTCTCGGTCTTGCCTACATAGGAGATCTCCGGAATGGTGTACACCGCCATCGGCAGGTTCTCGGCGGACTGTTGCGTGCTGCCGCCGAAGGCATGCAGCACGGCGCTGCGTCCCTGTTCCATGCCGGTGGAGGCGAGCGCGGGGCGGCCGATCAGGTCGCCCACCGCGTAGATGTGCGGCACGCTGGTCTGGAAATGCGCATTGACCGTGATCCAGTTGCCGTCCATTTCGATGCCGACGCGCCCGGCCTGCAGCCATGCGGTGTTTGGCTCGCGGCCCTGCGCGAACAACACCGCATCGGTACGGAATTCCTTGCCGCTCGCCAGCCGCGTCAGCACGATACCGTCCTCATGCACGATCTCGGCCACGCGCTGTTCCATGTGGAAGGTGACGCCCATGCCGAGGAAGCTGTCGGCCAGCACGTTCACCACGTCCCCGCTCAGGTAGTCGAGCAGTTGCGTGTGGCTGTCCACCACCGAGACCTGCACGCCGAGCGCGGCGAAGATCGATACGAACTCGCAGGCGATCACGCCGCCGCCCACCACCAGCAGACTGTCGGGCAGATGACGCAGGTTGAGGATGGAGGATGAGTCCAGCACCGTCTTCTTGTCGAACGGGATGTTCGCCGGGCGGCGCGGGCGGGAACCGGCGGCGAGCAGGATGACCTGCGCCGACAAGTTGCGCGCGTTGCCGGAGGCGTCGGTGACCTGCAGCGTGTGATCGTCGACGAACGAGGCTTCTCCCGGGATCAATGCCACGCCGTGTTTCAGCAGACGTTGCAGGATGACTGACTCCTGCTGTGCGATCACGCCTTCCTTGCGGCGCACCGCGTCGGCCAGCAGTCCGTGGCGGCTGCGGCTGTCCGGCGCGAGCGCGGAACGCATGCCGCCGGAACGCGACAGCAGATATGCCACTTCGCGCATCGCCTTGCTGGGGATGGTGCCGGTCTGCAGACCCGCGCCGCCGATCTTCGGTTTGCGCTCGATGATCGCCGCGCGCTTGCCCATGCGCGCCGCCTGCCAGGCGGCGTGTTGACCTGCGGGGCCGGAGCCGATGATGAGTATGTCGTAGTCCATGCGCTTACTCCTTTATTCCGCTGCCCCTGGAACTATCGCGTCATTCCCGCGCAAGCGGGAATGACGGAGCAGTGGATCCAACTTTACTTGATGCGCATGCCCGGCTGTGCGCCGTCATCCGGCGACAGGATGAACAGGCCCGGCTCGCTGCCGGAAGCGGCCAGCACCATGCCTTCGGACAGGCCGAACTTCATCTTGCGCGGCGCGAGGTTGGCGACCATCACGGTCATGCGGCCTTTCAGCTTCTCGGGATCGTAGGCCGACTTGATGCCCGCAAACACGTTGCGCGGCTTCTCTTCGCCGATGTCCAGCGTCAACTGGATCAGCTTGTCCGCACCCACTACGTGCTCGGCGTTGACGATGCGCGCCACGCGCAGGTCGATTTTGCCGAAGTCGTCGATGTTGATGGTCTCGGCGATGGGCTCCATCTTGTTCCCCTCGCCCGCTTGCGGGAGAGGGGTTAGGGGAGAGGGTAGTTGCGCCTCTGCGTGACGTTGTTGCGAATGGGATTCGGTCATGTTCTTCAGACTTTCCTGGTTGGCGGCGATCATCGCTTCGATCAGCTTGGGATCGAGGCGGGTCGCCAGATGTTGATAGGGGTTGATGGTGTGGCCGGCTGGCAGTGCTTGCCATGTGCCGCTCCAAGTGATCGGTTCGATGTTCAGGAAACTCTCTACTTGTGCGGCGAGTTCCGGCAGCACCGGCTTCAGGTACAGCGTCAGGTCGCGGAACAGGGTCAGCGCGGTCGAACAGACCTGATGCAACTCCTGCTCCTTGCCTTCCTGCTTCGCCATCGTCCACGGTGCCTTCTCGGCGATGTACTGGTTCGCCAGGTCGGCCAGGCGCATGATCTCGCGCAGCGCGCGGGCAAAGTCGCGTTCCTCGTAACAACGGGCGATCTCGTTGCTGTCGAACGCGGCCTTGAACTCGGCGCTCGCGGCGGCATCTGTCTCGCCCAGCTTGCCGTCGAACTTCTTGCTGATGAAGCCCGCGCAGCGGCTGGCGATGTTGATGTATTTGCCGATCAAGTCGCTGTTCACCTTCGCCACGAAGTCCTCAAGGTTGAGGTCGATGTCTTCCATCGTGCCGTTCAGCTTGGCGGCGTAGTAGTAACGCAGGTACTCGGTGTTCCTGATGTGGTCCACATAGCTGCGCGCGGTGATGAAAGTGCCGCGCGATTTGCTCATCTTTTCGCCGTTCACGGTGAGGAAGCCGTGCGCGAACAGTTTGGTCGGTGTGCGGAAACCGGCGTGTTGCAGCATGGCCGGCCAGAACAGCGCGTGGAAATACAGGATGTCCTTGCCGATGAAGTGGTACAGCTCGGTCTCTTCCTGCTCGGCTTTTTCCTTATTCCAGAATGTGTCGAAATCAATGGACGCACCCCCTCCCCCAACCCCTCTCCCGCCAGCGGGCGAGGGGAGCGAGCAGAGTTGCTTGAAGCTGCCCATGTAGCCCACCGGCGCATCCAGCCACACGTAGAAATACTTGCCCGGCGCATCCGGGATCTCGAAGCCGAAGTAGGGCGCGTCGCGCGAGATGTCCCAGTCGGTCAGCTTGTTCTCGCCTTCCGCGCCCAGCCATTCCTGCATCTTGTTCGCCGCTTCCGGTTGCAGCGAGCCGCCGCGCGTCCATTCGCGCAGGAACTGCTGGCAGCGCGGGTCGGAGAGCTTGAAGAAATAGTGGTCGGAATTGCGCAGTTCCGGCTTGGCGCCGGACACGGCGGAATACGGTTCGATCAGGTCGGTGGGCGCATAGGCCGCGCCGCACACTTCGCAGTTGTCGCCGTACTGGTCCTTGGCGTGGCACTTCGGGCATTCGCCCTTGATGAAACGGTCCGGCAGGAACAGGTTCTTCACCGGGTCGTAGTATTGCTCGATGGAGCGCACGTCGATCAGTCCGTTGGCCTTGAGCGTGCGGTAGATGCCTTGCGCATATTCCTTCGTCTCGGCGGAATGGGTCGAGCCGTAGTTGTCGAACTGCACATGGAAGGCCGCGAAATCGTCGAAATGCTCCTGCCAGACGCGGGCGATCAGCTGCTCGGGCGTGACGCCTTCCTTCTCGGCGCGCAACATGATGGGCGTGCCGTGGGTGTCGTCGGCGCACACATAGTGGCATTCGTTGCCGCGCATCTTCTGGAAGCGAACCCAGATGTCGGTCTGGATGTATTCGACCAGATGTCCGAGATGGATGCTGCCGTTGGCGTAGGGCAGGGCGGAAGTGACGAGTATTTTGCGGGACATACGTTGATTCCTTGAGCAACGAGCAGGGTAGTCGAAAGCCATGATAGTAAAACTCACGAGACGCATTGCCCTCTCCTCAATCCTCTCCCGCAAGCGGGCGAGGAGGCAATCGTGCTACGCGATCTCAAATCGACTCGCGATTGTAGCAAACCCCGCACAGAACCGTGGAATTCGGTAAAATCGCGCCCTTGTAAATTATGAGGAGGAGCGGATTTAAGGCGAAGAGCGAAAGGCCAAGGGTAACAACGAACCAGCGGTTTTCCACTTGCTACTTTCTACTTCCCACTTCCCGTCAAGATAATGAGCATCAAGTCAGACAAGTGGATACGTCGCATGTGCGAACAGACCGGCATGATCGATCCGTTCGAGCCGCAGCAGGTGAAGGAAGTGAACGGGCACAAGATCGTGTCCTACGGCACTTCCAGTTATGGTTACGACATCCGCTGCTCCCGCGAATTCAAGCTGTTCACCAACATCAACAGCACCATCGTCGATCCCAAGAACTTCGACCCGAACTCCTTCGTCAGCGTCGAGGCCGACTATTGCGTCATCCCGCCCAACTCCTTCGCGCTGGCGCGTACCGTGGAATATTTCCGCATCCCGCGCAACGTGCTGACCGTGTGTCTGGGCAAATCCACCTATGCCCGCTGCGGCATCATCGTCAATGTCACCCCGTTCGAACCCGAGTGGGAAGGCTATGTGACGCTGGAGTTCTCCAACACCACGCCGCTGCCGGCCAAGATCTACGCCAACGAAGGCGTGGCGCAGGTGCTGTTCTTCGAGAGCGACGAAGTCTGCGAGACCTCCTACAAAGACCGCGGCGGCAAGTATCAGGGCCAGGTCGGCGTCACCCTGCCCAAGACCTGATGCCGGGCTGATGGACGCCTACCTCGTCGTCTCGCTGGCTTTCTTCCTGGTGGCGCTGTTGTACGCCATCGTGGGACACGCGGGCGGTTCCGGTTACATCGCGGTGATGGTGCTGGCCGGCATGGCGCTGGGCGATATCCGCCCCACCGCACTCTCGCTGAACGTGCTGGTGGCGTCGATCGCCACCTTCCAGTTCGTGCGCGCCGGGCATTTCAGCATGCGCCTGTTCCTGCCTTTCATGCTGGGCTCGATCCCGATGGCGTATCTTGGCGGCACCCTGCAATTGTCCGCTACCCCCTTCAAGATATTGCTCGGCATCGCGTTGCTGTTCAGCGCATGGCGGTTGATCGCGCGGCGCATCGAGCCCGCCGGGCATCGCGAATTGCCGGTGTTCCCGGCTGTCGCCGCAGGCGGCGTGATCGGCCTGCTCTCCGGCCTGCTGGGCATCGGCGGCGGCATCTTCCTGACGCCCCTGCTGCTGCTGACGGGCTGGGCCGTCCCCAGGCAGGCGGCCGCCGTTTCCGCACCGTTCATCCTGTTCAACTCGTTATTCGCGCTGGTCGGCTTCGGCATGCACAACGACATCGTGCTGCCGGATCACTTCGCGGGATACGCGGCCGCAGTCGTGGCGGGCGGCCTGATCGGCGCCTATCTCGGCAGCCACCGTTTGCAGAGCCGCACCATCGTGCTGGTGCTGAGCGCCGTGTTGCTGGTTGCCGGCGGCAAGATGCTTTACGTTTAACCGGATGGCCGATGCAAGGTGTATTTTTCCTGAAATCCTTTTTCACACTACCCGTTAAATCTGCGACAATCCGCGCCAACCCTTGATCTCCACTGGGAGTAAGCAATGAAATTCCGGTTTGGTTTCGACGTCACATCGCCCTGCGGCCGATATGAGTCTGCCCCGAAACTCCACCACGTCCAGCGTGATGGAAAAACTCGCAGCATGGCATCTCGTTCCATCATGCAAAGGAGCGCAACATGAAGTTCCGTTTTCCAATAGTCATCATCGACGAAGATTTCCGTTCCGAGAATGCCAGCGGCCTCGGCATCCGCGCGCTGGCCGCAGCGATCGAGAAAGAGGGGATGGAAGTGCTGGGCGTCACCAGCTACGGCGACCTGACCTCGTTCGCGCAGCAGCAGAGCCGCGCCTCGGCCTTCCTGCTGTCCATCGACGACGAGGAGTTCGGCGCCGGCAGCAAGGAAGAGACGGAAGTCGCGCTGAAGACCCTGCGCGCCTTCGTCGAGGAGATCCGTTTCAAGAACGCGGACATCCCGATCTACCTGTACGGCGAGACGCGCACTTCGCGCCACATCCCGAACGACATCCTGCGCGAACTGCACGGCTTCATCCACATGCACGAGGACACCCCCGAGTTCGTGGCGCGCCACATCATCCGCGAGGCGAAATCCTATCTGGATTCACTGGCGCCGCCCTTCTTCCGCGCGCTGCTCGAATACGCGCAGGACGGCTCGTATTCCTGGCACTGCCCCGGCCATTCCGGCGGCGTGGCGTTCCTGAAGTCACCCGTGGGGCAGATGTTCCACCAGTTCTTCGGCGAGAACATGCTGCGCGCCGATGTGTGTAACGCGGTGGACGAACTCGGCCAGTTGCTCGATCACACCGGCCCGGTGGCCGCTTCCGAGCGCAACGCGGCGCGCATCTTCAATGCCGACCACCTGTTCTTCGTCACCAACGGTACCTCGACCTCGAACAAGATCGTGTGGCATTCCACCGTGGCGCCGGACGACATCGTGGTAGTGGATCGCAACTGCCACAAATCCATCCTGCACTCGATCATGATGACCGGCGCGGTGCCGGTGTTCCTGACGCCGACGCGCAACCACTACGGCATCATCGGCCCGATCCCGAAATCCGAATTCGAACCGGCCAGCATCCAGAAGAAGATCGACGCGAACCCGTTCATCAAGGACAAGACCAAGAAGCCGCGCATCCTCACCATCACACAGAGCACCTACGACGGCGTGGTGTACAACGTGGAGATGCTGAAAGAGATGCTGGACGGGCGCATCGACACGCTGCACTTCGACGAGGCCTGGCTGCCGCACGCGGCGTTCCACGATTTCTACAAGAGCATGCACGCCATCGGCCGCAACCGTCCGCGCGCAAGGGAATCGATGATCTTCTCGACGCAGTCCACCCACAAGCTGCTGGCCGGACTGTCGCAGGCGTCGCAGATCCTGGTGCGCGAATCCGAGACGCGCAAGCTGAACAGTCAAGTGTTCAACGAAGCCTACCTGATGCATACCTCGACCTCGCCGCAATATTCCATCATCGCCTCGTGCGACGTGGCCGCCGCGATGATGGAACCGCCGGGCGGCACCGCGCTGGTGGAGGAGAGTATCGCCGAGGCGATGGACTTCCGGCGCGCGATGAAGAAGGTCGAGCAGGAGTTCGGCAGTGACTGGTGGTTCAAGGTGTGGGGGCCGAACACGATCGCGGAGGAAGGCGTCGGTTCGCGCGAGGACTGGGTGCTGAAGGCCACCGACAAGTGGCACGGTTTCGGCAAGCTGGCCGAAGGGTTCAACATGCTGGATCCGATCAAGGCCACCATCATCACGCCGGGACTGGACGTGGACGGCGATTTTGCCGACACCGGCATCCCGGCCTCGATGGTCACGCGCTATCTGGCCGAGCACGGCGTCATCGTCGAGAAGTGCGGCCTGTACTCGTTCTTCATCATGTTCACCATCGGCATCACCAAGGGCCGCTGGAACACGCTGCTCACCGCGTTGCAGCAGTTCAAGGACGACTACGACAAGAACGCGCCGATCTGGCGCATCCTGCCCGAGTTCGCCGCCAAATATCCGCAGTACGAGCGCACCGGCCTGCACGACCTGTGCCAGCAGATCCACGACGCCTACAAGACGCACAACGTGGCGCGCATGACCACCGAGATGTACCTGTCCGACATGCAGCCCGCGATGAAACCGTCCGACGCGTTCGCGAAGATGGCGCACGACGAGATCGAGCGCGTCGAGATCGACGACCTCGAAGGACGCATCACGGCAGTGTTGCTGACCCCCTATCCGCCGGGCATCCCGCTGCTGATCCCCGGCGAGATATTCAACAAGACCATCGTCGACTACCTGAAATTCGCCCGCGATTTCAGGCAGTCGCTACCCGGCTTCGAAACCGACATCCACGGTCTGGTGGAAGAGAAGGTGGACGGCGTGCGCCGCTATTTTGTGGATTGCGTGAAGTAAACGGAAGCGGGGTGGAGAAAAAGAGGCGGCGCAATATGCGCCGCTTTTTTATGGCCTAGCACTAAACAGAGTTGCTTGTTGGAACTCCCGCTTTCAATTCAAACCGGTCGTTGCTCAAGGCTATTGCGATGCTGGCCCCTTATGGCCCCGTATCAACCGTCAGAAACAAAAAAGCCTCGCATTGCTGCGAGGCTTTTGCACCCATTCTTGATTCATTACTGAGTGATCGCCACCCGACCAACGGGTAGGATGGAAATAGTTAGGCTGCTTTCTTCTGCGGCTCTTCCGATGAAACGGCTTCAGATGGAGCCCCATTTTCTGCCTTCTTTCTTGCCGCCATATCCGCAGCCGCTTCGCGCAAGATGCGCTTCTTTTCGCAGTCCGCGAACCTCCTCAGAGATTGTCTCATCAACGGCTGATATCCCAGCCCGTGCATCGCCGCAATGAGTTTGAAGTCTTCGATGAGGGACTTTTCGAGCCGAATGGAAATCGGTTGCAAGTCGAGCTGTTCGTTAATGATCGATTCCGCATCGTCTGGTGCTAGCGCCACAAATTCCTCATCCGTACCCAACTCACCAGATAGCCAAGCTTCCTCGGTATCTGGAATTTTGGGGGGTGGTGATTTTTTGCTCATGGCTGTCTCCTTGGTGTGCCTTTTAGGCTGATATTTACTGTATATACGAGAGCAATTACTAAATTGGGTGAGAATACTTGTTATAAATCCGTTTCTCCTCATCATTGGGATCATAGGCTGACTTGATGACAATCCCGTTAACCGTCGGCATATATGCCACCTTAAGCTTCCGCCCAAAATCTGTTTCGGCAATAAACCAACGGGTTAGCGGATTTGTCAGATTGTCAGCTCTCGTATCAATCAAATCCTTTCCCGTACGGTTCGCGAAACATTGGACGATTTCACTCTCAGCCACAGGTGGTGTTTTGTTTGCCAGCTTTTCCCGAACTGCTGCTGAAATATGGAGTTTCATGGTCATGAATTCCGGAATAGGCTTGCATTGTATATACAGCGGCCAAAATTGTACAAGCTTTAATTTGCCTGGCCAAAACAGCCTTATTGCATTTAGCGCCTGTTGCCGCGGCGATAGGTCGCAAAGTGATATTCCAGCGGTTCGGGGGTTTCCTGGCGGCGTGTTTCGCGTGACGTTTCGCGCCATTCCGATCTGTCGAATGCGGGGAACCATGCATCCCCGGCTACGTCCTGCTGGATCTCGGTGATGTACAGCGTGTCCGCCAGCGGCAGGGCTTGTGCATAAAGCTGCGCGCCGCCGACGATGAAAATCTCCTCGTCTCCCGCGCAGGCGGTGATCGCGTGTTCGAGGGAGTGCGCCATCAGGCAACCTTCGATGGCCAGGTCGGCATTGCGTGTGACGACCACGGTGGTGCGCCCCGGCAGGGGTTTGCCGATGGAGTCGAAGGTCTTGCGTCCCATGATCATGTGATGTCCCATGGTCAGCGTCTTGAAATGCTTGAGGTCTTCCGGGCAGCGCCAGGGCAGCGTGTTGTTCACGCCGATGATACGGTTGCGCGCCATGGCAACCAGGATTGAGATTTTAGGATTGAGGATTTGGGATTCAGGATTCAGGATTTGGGATTCAGGATTCAGGGTTGAGGATGGCATGGCTATTTCACTTGTGCAGATATGGATTTTTTGAGGCCATTGAGCATTTTTCCGATTTCGTTTGTTTGCGCTAACAAGGTGGTTGCTTCGTCAGCACTGACAAAATTCAGCCTCAATGCAATTTGTAATTGGGTTTCAAGTTCCATCAGGGAACCGTAAGCAATGGAGAGATGGTTGAGATAGGCGCCGGATGCCTTTCGCCCATGCCCTTCGGCGATATTGGATGGAATGGAAACGGCGGCACGCCTGGCTTGGGATGACAACCCAAAACGCTCTTCACTTGGGAAAGTGGCGGTGATCTTGTAGATTCCCGTCACCAAGTCCATCGCCTTCTGCCAGACAATCAATTCGTCGTAATTCATAGTGAGCTGGTTCTGAATCCTGAATCCCGTATCCTGAATCCTAAACAGCCACCGGCGCTTTAATGGCCGGATGCGGGTCGTAGCCTTCCAGTGTGAAGTCCTCAAATTTGAAGCCGAAGATATCCTTCACATCCGGGTTGATCTTCATGGTCGGCAGCGGGCGCGGTTCGCGCGACAGTTGCAGCTTTGTCTGTTCCATGTGGTTGGAATACAGGTGCGCGTCGCCGAAGGTATGCACGAAATCACCGTACTTCAGGCCGCACACCTGCGCCATCATCATGGTCAGCAGCGCATAGCTGGCGATGTTGAACGGCACGCCGAGGAAGATGTCCGCACTGCGCTGGTAGAGCTGACACGACAGCTTGCCGTCCGCGACATAGAACTGGAAGAACGCATGGCAGGGCGCCAGCGCCATCCGGTCGAGTTCGCCGACGTTCCACGCCGAGACGATGATGCGGCGCGAGTCCGGGTTGCTTTTGATCTGGTTGACGGCGATCCTGATCTGGTCGATCACGCGGCCGTTCGCCGCTTCCCATGCGCGCCACTGCTTGCCGTACACCGGGCCGAGGTTACCTTTTTCGTCGGCCCATTCGTCCCAGATGCTGACGCCGTTTTCCTTTAGGTAGGTGATGTTGGTGCTGCCCTGCAAGAACCACAGCAGTTCGTGGATGATGGAGCGCAGATGGCATTTCTTGGTGGTGACCAGCGGGAAGCTGTCCTGCAGGTTGAAGCGCATCTGGTAGCCGAACACGCTGGTGGTGCCGGTGCCGGTGCGGTCGGACTTGGTCGTGCCGTGATCGAGCACGTGCTGCATTAAATCCAGATATTGGCGCATGATGAGCCCGTATAATCGCGACGATCAATGATGGAATTCGAGGACGCAATGCTAGCACAACTGACCTTCTCCAAAACCTTGCCCGCCGTGACGCATCTGCTGGTGGTGTTGCCCGGCGATAAGGCCTTGACCAAGGATGTTCCGCACGGCGAACTGCTCGCCACGGTGCTGAAGCGCCGTGCCATGAAAGCGGAGGGGTTGGCGAAAACGCCGGTTGCGGCGAACGCGGCGGATGGGACGCTGGTGGCTTGGGCGATGCTGGATGGGAAGAAGGATGTCTTCGCGCAGCAGGTGGTGGTGCGCAAGGCGCTGCAACTGTTGCTGGAAGAGCAGCCCAAGGTGCTGGGGGTGGCGGTGTCGGGGGTGATGGCGCAGCGGGCGGCGGAGCTGGCGGTGTATGGGGCGTGGGTGAATAGTGCCTTGATGCCGGTGCACAAGAAGAAGGATGAGCGGAAGGCGTTGCAGAAAATTGAGTTGGTGAATATGAATGCGGCCCTTTCTGCGGGGCGGCGGGGTGCGAAAGTTTCTACCCCCACCCTAATCCTCCCCCTGCATGGGGGAGGGGATGGAGCGGTGTTGGACAAGAAAGTGTTCGACGCGCTGCGTGCGCAGGCCGAAGGTAATCTGCTGTGCCGCGAGCTGACCATATTGCCGCCGAACGAGTTGACACCGGGCCTGTATCGTCAGCGTGTGAAGAAGCTGGCGACGGCGAACAAGTGGAAGCACGAAGAGTTCGACATGAAGAAGCTGCGCGCGATGGGCGCTGGCGCGTTCGTCGCGGTGGCGCAGGGCAGCGATCCCGAGGACGCGGCCATCGTGCATCTCACTTACAAGCATCCGAAGGCGAAGCAGACCGTGGCGCTGGTGGGCAAGGGCATCTGCTTCGATACTGGCGGCCACAACCTCAAGCCGTCGCGTTACATGCACAACATGCACGAGGACATGAACGGTTCCGCTGTGTCGCTCGGTATCCTGCTCGCTGCATCGCAGCAGAAGCTGCCGGTGAACATCGACTGCTGGCTGGCCATCGCGCAGAACCACATCAGCCCCAAGGCATACAAGCAGAACGATATTGTGAAGGCGTTGAACGGCACCAACATCGAAGTGATGCACACCGACGCCGAAGGGCGCATGGTGCTGGCCGACACGCTGACGCTGGCTTCGCGCGCCAAGCCGGACATGATGATCGACTTCGCCACGCTGACCGGCAGCATGGCGACTGCGCTGGGCGCGCGCTATTCCGGCGTGTTCGCAACCAGCGACGAACTGGCGAGCCGTGCGGTGAGCATGGGCAAGCAAACCGGCGAGCGCCTGTGCGCTTTCCCGCAGGACGAGGATTACGAAGCGGAGCTGGATTCCAAGGTCGCTGACATCAAGCAATGCACGCTGGCGGGCGAGGCCGACCATATCCTCGCCACGCGCTTCCTGAAACGCTTCGTCGAACACGACACGCCCTGGTTGCACGTCGATCTCTCATCCAGCCGCTGCGAGGGCGGACTGGGCATCGTGGCCGGCGAGGTGAACGGTTTCGGTGTGGCGTGGGGCGTGGCGATGCTGAGAGGCGCATCGTAAAGACGCGGGAACCAAAGGAGCCGATATGATGTGTTTTTCTATTGAGCCTTCCATAAATCAGGACAAGATGATCAGAAATGAAGTCGAGTGAAAAAAACCGCGTCATTCCCGCGCAAGCGGGAATCCAGCAAGAAAAAATGCATTTTCATTAAACCCACTGGATTCCCGCTTGCGCGGGAATGGCGCCGCGAATGTCATTAATTATGGAAACATCAATAGGAGCGGTAAAACTGAATGAGTGATTTCCTGGCATGGGCTCTGGGTTTCAAACCCGCTTTCCTCCCCAAGTGGATTTTCCTGTTGTTGCTGGCGGCGTTCCTGCTGGTCGCGTTCTGCGTGCTGCTGGTCGGGCTGTGGTTCATGTCCACGCAGATCGACATGCTGTAAAGCCGGCGATTCCCCGATCAGGGCAGCATCCGGTACGGCTCCATGGTGACCGACTCGACCCTGTCGCCGAGCAGGGTCAGGCGTCCTTCGAGCCGTGAATCCCCGGTCTCGCTGAACTCGAAACGGTAGCTGCGGCGCAACACCCTGCGCCCGGCCTGGTTGCGTGCCAGCGCCAGCGAGGTGGTGGCGACCGTGTCGTCGAGGAATTGCACGTTCGCCTCGGCACAGATGCGCCTGCCCGCATTGCGGGCCACCTCGAGGGCGCGCAGGCTGTCGAACCAGAACCATCCCAGCGCGGCCAGCAGGAGCAGGAGGAGCAGGCTGGGCGTATCCATGGCCCGGTCAATACGGCAGGAACAGGGCGCTGGCCAGGGCCTGCACCACCTTGACGATGGAACGCTGCAATTTTTCCGACAGGGTGAGCGCATGCAGGTCCAGCCTGCCGATGACCTTGCCGAATTCGCGTTCGAAGCTGAGATTCTGTTCGTTGTCGTTCAGTTCGTTGGTGAGCAGGTAACGCTGGCCCGTTTCGTCACGAGCGTTGGAGAGCTTCCATACGGCGATCTCGATATTCCGCGCGGCGTTGTAGACGTTTTGCGGCTCGATGGTATCGGTGAGGTAGAACTCGGATTTTCCGCCGTGTGCCTTGACCAGCATGGTCTGCATGCCGACGATGAGCGACAGTACGCGGTCGCCGGTGAAATCGGGACGGAACGCCTGCTGGATGGCATCCGTACCCTGCGCGCCGTTGATCTCCCCGAATCTCCAGTCGACCGTGTTTTCGAAGACCGATTGCGCCGCTTCCTCGGCGGTCGCGGTCGTCCGCTTCCTGAGTTCGCGCGGATTGCGTTTGTAGAGTTTGACCATCAGCGCGTGCAGGCTCTGTGTGTTCTCGCGCATCGCCACGTCGGCCAGATGGTCATAGTCGGTCTTGCCGAATTGTCCCAGCGAGTTGCGGTCAGCCTGCCTCGGGATGGATTTGCCGTTGCGGGCGGGTTCCGTGGACGCGCAGGCGGCCAGCAACGCGGCAGCGAAGAGGGCAAGCAGGCGGGACTGGGTTTTTCGTTCTGGCATCACGCGAAAGTCTGTATATGTCCTCTGGGTCCGGCGCAACGCATGATGTTCTTCCTGCACGAGGAATGGCAAGGGGCTATGGCCGGAATCCGGGGGCGCGATTCTCCGCTGGGAGTCACAGATCCGACAAGGGCTTGTCGGCCAGCTTGTCGTCCTTGGTCCGCAGTTGCCGGATCACCTGTTCCAGATATTTGTCCAGCGATTGTATGGTTGTCGCAGGTAATGCGTTCAGCGCTTCCGGCAACACGCCTTCGGCCGGGCCCGGCGCCTTCTCGATCAGCCTGGCCGCTTCTGCCGTCAGGCGCAGTCCGACGCGGCGCTGATCCTCCTTGCCGCGTTCCTTGCTGACCAGCTTGCGCACGACGAGTTTTTCGACCAGCTGGCTGCACGTGGATTGGTGGATGGACAGGCGTTCGGCCAATTCCGAAACGCCGATACCGGGGGTGTTGGCGATCTCCTGCATGACCCACAGTTGCGATCCGGTCACGCCGCAGGTCTGTTCGATATCGCGGAATTGCTGGCGCACCGAGCCGTAGATGATCCGGAATTTTTTCAGCAGCCGGAGCGAGAGCTGTTTCTTGTCGTGATCGTTCAAGTGATTTTCCTCAAGGATTGGAAGCCTGTTCGGAGCGTGTCCGCGCATGACCGGGTTTGCATTTTACGGTCGTTTCAATTATATTGGTACAAATGTAATCGGCTGAATTCTGGCGGCATCGTATCAGGTTAAAGTCGACGGCGATATTCGCGGTCAGCAGCGTGCTGGCGGTGCGGATGCAAACAAGGCTGCAAGGCGAGATACCGGCGCCGCGCGAGTGCAGCCCCTCTTTCAGTTCGAACGATTGTGCGGTTTTGTGAAAGGCAGTCATGCCTTGCGCGGATCGCGGCATTGTCCACCGCAGAGTGGCGCGGCACCGCGTCACATGGCAAAGAAAGGAAATAGAAACAGCGAGATGACGGAACATACGTTTTTCAGGCGATCCGCCTCCAGAGTGCGCGCACCCCTTGCCAGCCGTGGGAATACCATCGTGCTGTTCGGCGAGGTGCTGGCGGACATTTTTCCGGACCGGTCCGTGCTGGGCGGGGCGCCGTTCAATGTCGCGTGCCATCTCAAGGCGTTCGGGCAGAACCCGGTGCTGGTCACGCGGCTGGGCAACGACGCCCTGCGCGACGAGGTGCTGCATGCGATGGCGCACAACGGGATGAGGACGCTGGGCGTGCAGCGCGACAAGAGTCATCCGACCGGGCGCGTGCTGGTGCATATCGGGGAAGACGGCCATCGTTTCGAGATCCTGCCGATGCAGGCCTACGACTTCATCCATCCGGCAGTGGTGCGCATGATCTCGCTGTCGGTACGTCCGGTGATGGTGTATTACGGCACGCTGGCACAGCGGCACGAAATTTCCCGACGGGCACTGAAGACGCTGCTGCGCAGTACCGGCGCACCAAAATTCCTGGACATCAACCTGCGCGCCCCGTGGTACGACAGGAAGACCATCCTGCAGTCGCTGCAATACGCGAATATCGTGAAACTGAATGTCGATGAACTGGAAGAGCTGTCGGAAATGCTCGAATTGCCGGAAGGGGATTTGCCGGCCCGCGCGCGTGAATTCGTGAAGCGGTTCGACATCGAACGGCTTCTGGTTACCTGCGGGGAAGACGGCGCGTGGCAGATCGATCGGGACGGCGGAAAAACCGAATCTGGAGCAAAGGGACGAACGGAAAAACTGGTGGATACCGTCGGTGCGGGCGATGGCTTCGCATCGGTGTGTATGATGGGTGAATTGAGGCGGTGGCCGGCAACGTTGACCCTGGAGCGAGCCAATGCCTTTGCCGCGTCCATTTGCGGGATCCGGGGCGCGGTTCCCGATCATGCGGATTTCTACAAGCCGTTCATCAAGGAGTGGGGGATATGAGGAAGCGATCGCCTGAACCAAAAAAGCCGTTGTTCATCGCATTGATCAGCGTGCATGGCCTGATACGCGGCAACAACCTGGAGCTGGGGCGCGACGCAGACACCGGCGGCCAGACCAAGTATGTGGTGGAGCTGGCGCGCGCGCTGGGGGAACGCGCCGATGTCGAGAAGGTGATCCTGCTGACGCGGTGTGTCATCGACGGGCAGGTCAGTCCGGATTATGCCGAACCATTCGAACCGCTGTCGGAAAAGGCTGCCATCGTGCGTATCGAGTGCGGCGAGCAGAAATATTTGCGCAAGGAGATGCTGTGGGATTCGCTGGAGAACTTTGCCGACAACGCGCTCGCGTACCTCAAGAGTCTGGGGCGCACCCCGGATGTCATCCACAGCCATTATGCGGACGCCGGTTACGTGGGGTCGCGCTTGTCGCACCAACTGGGCGTGCCGCTGGTACATACCGGCCATTCTTTGGGTCGCAGCAAGCGCAAGCAACTGCTGGCGAGCGGCATCAAGCGCGCCGAGATCGAGTCGACCTACAACATTTCGCGCCGCATCGAGGCGGAAGAGACCACGCTGGGCGTGGCCGAGCGCATCGTTACCAGCACGCAGCAGGAGATCGAGCAGCAATACGGGCTATACAATTTCTACCAGCCGGAACGTATGCGGGTGATCCCGCCCGGCACCGATCTGGAAAAATTCTTCCCGCCCAAGGGCGATGAAAAGAACAGTGCGATCGCGGGCGAACTGAAGCGGTTCCTGAGGCAACCGAACAAGCCGATCATTCTGGCACTGTCGCGTCCCGACCCGCGCAAGAACATCGTTGCTCTGGTCGAGGCGTACGGCGAATCGCCCGAGCTGCAGGACGCGGCGAATCTGGTGGTCGTGGCGGGGAACCGCGACGATATCAAGGATATGGAGGATACCTCCAGCGGCGTGCTGAACGAGATCCTGCTGGCGATCGACAAATACGACCTGTACGGCAAGGTGGCCTATCCCAAGCACCACAAGCCCGACGATGTGGCCGTGCTGTACCGGCTGGCGGCGGCATCGCGCGGTGTATTCGTCAACCCTGCCCTGACCGAGCCGTTCGGCCTGACGCTGATCGAGGCGGCGGCCTGCGGCCTGCCGATCGTGGCGACCGAGGACGGCGGGCCGATCGACATCATCGGGAATTGCCAGAACGGCTATCTGATCAATCCGCTCGACAAGGCGTCGATCAGCGACGCGCTGGTGCGGGCGCTTTCCGACGGCAAGACTTGGCGACAACTGGCGCGCAATGGCGTGAACGGGGTGCGCCGCCATTATTCCTGGCAGGCGCACGTGGAAAAATACCTGGCCGTGATCCGTCCGGTGGTCGAGAAGAGCGAGCCGTTGCCCAGGCCCCATCCGGTCCGCCGCAAGGAGTTGTATCGCGACCGCGCGATCTTTACCAGCCTGGACCTGAACCTGATCGGCGACCGGGAATCGCTGGCGGCGTTCCTGCAGACCATGCAGGTCCACCGCAAGTCGATCATCTTCGGTATTGCGACCGGCCGCCGTCTGGACAACGCGCTGAGCGTGCTGCGTCAACACGGCATCCCGCAGCCGGATGTGCTGATCACCGGGCAGGGCACCGAGATACACTATGCGCCGAACCTGACCAAATCTGCGGTATGGGAACGCCACATCAAACACCAGTGGAACCAGCAGGCGGTGCGCGATATTCTCGCCGAGATACCGGGCCTCGAGTTGCAACCGAAGCCATACCAGAGCCAATTCATGCTCAGCTATTACATCGACCATGCCGTGGCGGACATGCAGGAGATCCGCCAGACGCTGTTGCGCAACGAGCAGGCGGTGAACACCGTGTTTTCGTTCGGGCAGTTCCTCGACGTGGTGCCGGTGCGCGCCTCCAAGGGCCTGGCATTGCGCTGGTGTGCCGAACAACTCGGCTTCCCGCTGGAGAATACGCTGGTCTCGGGCGTCACGGGCGCGGATACGGATATGTTGCGCGGCAACACGCTGGGCACGGTCGTGGACAACCGCCACCTGAACGAATTGGCCGATCTGGCCAATATCGACAAAATATATTTTTCCGGAAAGCCCCATGCTGCGGGCATACTGGAGGCGATGGATCACTACCATTTTTTTGCGGACAAACCGGCAGGGACATCGTGAAGAAATTCCTTATCTGCACCGACCTCGATCGCACGCTGATCCCGAACGGCGCGCAACCGGAATCGCCGGGAGCGATGGACCGATTCAGGGAATTGGCGGGCCGCGAGGAAATCACGCTGGCCTATGTGACAGGCCGGCATCTTGCGCTCATTGAGCAGGCCATCCGGGAATATGACCTGCCGCAACCCGATTTTGCCATCGCCGATGTCGGTTCGACGATCTATCAGGCCGGCTCATCGGGATGGCAGCAGTGGGACGAGTGGGACGCGCAGATCGCACCGGACTGGCGCGGCATGACGCATGACGAGCTATACCGTTTGCTGGGCGTCTTCCCGGCACTGGCGCTGCAGGAACCGGAAAAGCAGAACCGCCACAAGCTCAGCTTCTATGTGCCGCGCGAAGCGGACGCGCAAGCGCTGATCGGCGAGATGGAGCGGCTACTGGCACAGGCCGGCGTCCGGGCGAACATTATCTGGAGCATCGATGAGGCGGCGGGAGTCGGCCTGCTGGATGTGTTGCCGGTCAGTGCCAACAAGTTGCACGCGATCCGTTTTCTGATGCAGCGCAAGGGATTCGATGGCAAGAGCACGGTCTTTTCCGGAGACAGCGGCAACGACCTGGATGTGCTGTTGAGCGATATACCTTCCGTGCTCGTCGCCAACGCCGATGCCGAAGTCAAGGCGCGTGCCGCGGGCGCGCACAAGGATGCGCTCTACATCGCCCGGGGCGGTTATCTCGGGATGAACGGCAATTACAGCGCCGGCATCCTCGAAGGCGTCGCGCATTACTGGACGGAAGCGGATGCGTGGCTGCGTGAATCTGCTCGGGCGGAGGGGTGATGTACGAACAGGCCTCCCATGCGCTGCTGAACGAGATACTGATCAAGCTGAAGCCGGAGATCGGGAATTATCGCCTGCGTCATTTCTACACCCGCCTCGGCGCGAATTTCTATGCCATCCATTCGCTGTGCCACCATCTGTATGGCGACCGCCCGGACTTCAAGGAGCAGATGGTCAGCCTGGTCGAGACGCTGGCGCTGCGCTATATCGAGCGCGCGCCCCACCTGCGGAAATCCGATCTGGCGCGCGAGCGGGACTACAACTGGTTCCTGAGCCAGAAGTGGGTGGGCATGGCGCTGTACTGCGACCGCTTTGCCGGGGACCTGAAGGGGTTACGCACCAGACTGCCGTACCTGCAGGAACTGGGCATCAACATGTTGCACGTCATGCCCATTCTGGATTGCCCCCCGGACAACAGCGATGGCGGTTATGCGGTGCGCGATTTCTGCAAGGTCGATGCGCGCTTCGGAACGAACGAGGATGTCGAGGCGCTGGCGCTGGCGCTGAAAAAGCGCGACATGCTGCTGGTGCTTGATGTCGTGGTCAATCACACTTCGAACGAACATGAATGGGTGCGGCGTGCGCGCCGGGGCGAGAAAAAATACCAGGATTACTTCTTCGTTTTCGACGACCGCGAGATGCCCGACGCATTCGAGGAAACGATGCCGGAGATATTCCCGGAGACCTCGCCGGGCAATTTCACCCGGGATGAGGAGATGGGCAAGTGGGTGATGACGGTATTCAACAGTTACCAGTGGGACCTGAATTACCGCAATCCCGAGGTGCTGATCGAGATGATCGACATCATCCTGTTCTGGGCGAACCAGGGCGCGGATATCCTGCGGCTGGATGCGGTCGCGTTCCTGTGGAAGAAGATCGGCAGCACCTGCCAGAACGAGCATGAGGCCCACCTGTTACTGCAACTGATGAAGGACTGTTGTCAGGTGACTGCGCCCGGCGTGCTGTTCATCGCGGAAGCCATCGTTTCGCCCGGCGAAGTCACCAAATACTTCGGCGAGGATGCGATCAACGCCAAGGAATGCGAGATCGCCTATAACGCCACTTTCATGTCGCTGCTCTGGGATGCCGTCGCGACCAAGAATGCCAATCTGCTCAACCGGGGCGTAAAGAGCCTGCCGGACAAGCTGGAGCGCGCCACCTGGCTCAATTACGTGCGCTGCCACGACGATATCGGCCTGGGTTTCGACGACAACGATGCGCGTCTGTCCGGCTATGACCCGGCCAAGCACCGGCGCTTCCTGATCGATTATTTCACCGGCAAGTTCCCGACGTCGCCGGCCAGGGGGATGCCGTTCGGCGAGAATCCCAAGACCGGCGATGCGCGCATTTCCGGCTCGCTGGCGTCGTTGGTCGGGCTCGAATCCGCCCTGGCAAGCGGGGATGAACAGGCCATCGACAGCGCGATCAGGGTCATCCTGCTGCTGCACGGCATGATCCTTTCGTTCGGCGGCATCCCTCTGCTTTACTATGGCGATGCGATCGGTACGCTCAACAGCCTGGAATATCTCGCGGATCCTTCCAAGGCGGCAGACAACCGCTGGATGCACCGTTCCCACTTCGACTGGGACAAGGCGGAGAAACGCCACCAGAAAGGCACGGTGGAGCAGCGGATCTTCAGCGCGCTGAAAAAGATGATCGCGCTCCGCAAGGAGGTCGCCGCATTCGCGGATTTCGACAACCGCCAGTTGCTGACGGTGGATAATCCCAACCTGCTGGTTTTTTTCCGTGCCGATGCGCACAATGACCGTAACAAAGTTCTGGTAATAGGTAACTTTAACGACCAGGCGCAAACGCTCCATGTCGATAAATTGAGGGCGTACGGTTTTTTCCGCCCGGACGGAATGAAGGACCTCTGTTCCGGAGTGCGTCTGGATGTGACGAATGACGAGATCATGATCCCGCCGCTGTCTTTTTACTGGCTGGCAGATTGAAATTTGAGGAGATGTAAATGATTACCAAATGCCTTTTCCCCGTTGCCGGATACGGCACCCGCTTCCTGCCCGCGACCAAGGCGCAGCCCAAGGAGATGTTGCCCATCCTGACCAAGCCGTTGATCCAGTATGGGGTGGAAGAGGCGCTCGAGGCCGGGATGAAGAACATCGCCATCGTCACCGGGCGCAACAAGCGCGCGATCGAGGATCATTTCGACATCACCTATGAACTGGAGGACAAGATCAGCGGCACCAGCAAGGAAAGCCAGCTGGAATGCGTCCGCGAACTGATCGATCAATGCACCTTTTCCTACACGCGGCAGAACCACATGCGCGGTCTGGGGGATGCCATCCTGACCGGCGAGACGCTGATCGGCGACAAGCCCTTTGGCGTGATCCTGGCCGACGACCTGTGTGTAGGGGAGCCCGACAATGTGATGGCACAGATGGTGCGCGTATACGAGAAATACCAGTGCAGCGTGGTTGCGGTGGAAGAGGTGCCGACCGATGAGGTGGACAAATACGGCATCGTCAGCGGTGAGCGCCTCGACGATGAACTGGTGAGGGTCGACCGCATGGTGGAAAAGCCCGCGCCTGAGGACGCGCCGTCCAATCTGGCCGTCATCGGCCGCTATATCCTGACGCCGGACATCTTCGATATCCTGCGCAACACGCCGCCCGGCAAGAACGGAGAGGTGCAGCTTACCGATGCATTGCAGACGCAGGCTGCCAACGGGAAGGTGATCGCGTACCGTTTCCATGGCCGGCGGTTCGACTGCGGCAGCATCGAGGGATTCGTCGAGGCGACCAATTTCTTTTTTCAGCGTTTCTGAAATCCGGACGCGAAGGCGGGGTGCGTTGCGATCAGGCTGCCAGCGTGATCAGCCAGTAACGCGCGAACTTGCCAACCGCCATGAACAGCGCGGCCTGCCACGGATTGAGACGCAGCCATCCGGCGGCAAGGCATAACGCGTCGCCGATCAGCGGCACCCATGCCAGCAACAGTGCGGGCGTGCCGTAACGGCGCATTTTTCCCACGTGTTTGAGCTGTTGCGTCTGCGGAAGCAGCCAGCCCATGCCGAAGCTGACCATGCCGCCCAGCGTGTTGCCGAGCGTGGCGACGGCCAGCGCCCAAGCGATGATTCCGGGATTTTCCCTCAGGACGAGGAACAGGACGGCTTCCGATCCGCCGGGTAGCAGCGTGGCGGCGAGGAAGCTGCTGGAGAACAGCGCGAACAGGCTGGCGGATTCGGTCATGATGAATGCGCCAGCCGGGGTGGTCAGAACTTGATTGCCGAAAAAACCTTCTTGGCCAATGAGCCGGTGGCTTGCAGCGGGTTCGCGCGGATGGCCTTTTCCTGTTCGGCCATCATCAGGAACAGGCCGTCCAGCGCCTTGCGCGTGATGTAGTCATCCAGCTTGGCGTCCTTCTCGTCGATCAGGCCGAACTGCGCGCCCTTGCCGGCGAACTGGTCATACTTTTCGGCCAGCTTTACCTTCTGCATCGACTTGTTCACGATGGGCTTGAACTTGCCGGCCAGCGCGGTCTCGGTGTTCTTGCGGAAATATTGCGTGGCGGCATCGTTCCCGCCGGTCAGGATGCCCTTGGCATCTTCCACGGTCATCTTCTTTACAGCGCCGACCAGCAGCACTTTCGCTTCCGGAACGGCGGCCTCGGCGGCGCGGTTCATCGAGGTGATCAGGTCATCGGCATATCGCCCCATGCCGAACTGGCGCAGCAGTCCGTCGACCTTCTGCATGCTTTCCGGTAACGGGATGCGCACCTTGTCGTTGCCGAGATAACCGTTCTCCCTGGCAAGGTTCTTCACCGCGGTCTCGGCGCCCTGTGTGAGTGCCTGCTTCAGGCTGCCGACCTGATCCTTGTTGCTGAAACCGGCCAGCGCAGAGGCGTTGGTCGCGGCGGGGGCGGTCGGGGTTGCGGCAGGAGCGGGCTGGGTCGCTGCCGGGGCAGCAGGTTGAGCCAGTGTGCCGAGTTTGTCTTTCAAGCCACCCAGATCAAGCGCTTGAGCGGAGTTGACCAGCAGCATGAGAGAAATCAATGTCAGGTGAGCCAGCTTCATTTTCATCTCCTTATTTTTTACGGGGCGGCATCAGGTCGGTGATGGTGCCTTCCGCCATCTCTGCGGCAAAGCACAAGGTCTCGGACAGTGTCGGGTGCGGGTGGATGGTGAGCCCGATGTCTTCCATGTCCGCGCCCATCTCCAGCGCCAGCACCGCTTCGGCGATCAGTTCGCCCGCGTTCACGCCGACGATGCCCATGCCGAGGATGCGGCGGCTCTTCGGATCTAGCAATACCTTGGTCGAACCTTCTTCGCGTGCGATGGATAGCGCGCGGCCGGAAGCAGCCCAGGGGAATGATCCTTTCTCATAGGCGATGCCCTGCGCTTTCGCCTCGGTCTCGGTGAGCCCCATCCAGGCCACTTCCGGATCGGTGTAGGCCACGGACGGGATGGTCAACGGCTCGAAGAAGGCTTTGTGCCCGGCGATGTTCTCGGCCGCCACTTTGCCTTCGTGCACCGCCTTGTGCGCCAGCATCGGGTCACCCACGATGTCACCGATGGCGTAGATGTGCGGCACGTTGGTGCGCTGCTGCTTGTCGACCGGGATGAAGCCGCGCTCGTTCACGACGAGGCCTGCCGCTTCGGCGTTGATCTCGCGGCCGTTCGGACGGCGGCCGACCGCCATCAGCACCTTGTCGTAGAACTGAGGCTCGGCCGGTGCCTGAGCGCCTTCAAAGGTGACCTTCAGGCCTTTCTTCTCGGCTTCGATCCTGGTGACTTTGGTCTTCAGCATGATGGCCTCGTAGCGCTTGGCGATGCGCGTATGCAGCGGCTTGACCATGTCCTTGTCCGCGCCCGGCATGAGCTGGTCCATCAGCTCGACCACCGAGATCTTCGCGCCGAGCGCCTCATACACGGTCGCCATCTCCAGACCGATGATGCCGCCGCCGATGACCAGCATGCGCTTGGGCACATCCTTCAATGCCAATGCGCCGGTGGAGTCGATGATGCGCGGGTCGTCATACGGGAAGCCGGGGATGCGCGCCACGCTGGAGCCGGCGGCCACGATGCAGTGGTCGAAGGAGACGACCTTCTTGCCTTCCGCGGTCTCCACTTCAAGACTGTTGGGCGAGGTGAATTTCGCCAGACCGCGCACCACTTGCACCTTGCGCTGCTTGGCCAGTCCGGCGAGACCGCCGGTGAGCTTGCCGATCACACTTTCTTTCCAGCCGCGGATCGCATCGATGTCGATCTTCGGCTTGGCGAAGGTCACGCCATGGTGCGATACCTCTTCCGCCTCGTTGATGACCTTGGCTACATGCAGCAGCGCCTTGGACGGGATGCAACCCACGTTCAGGCAGACGCCGCCGAGTGTCGCGTGCTTCTCGATCAGCACCACCTGCTTGCCGAGGTCGGCCGCGCGGAATGCCGCGGTGTAGCCGCCGGGGCCGGCACCGAGTACCACCACTTCGGCATGGAGATCGCCTTTGATCGAGGATGCGGGATTCGGGATTCGGGATTCGGGGGCGGGGGCAGTGGGCGCTGATGCGGCAGCAGGTTTTACTGAATCCTGAATCCTTGATCCTGAATCCTGAATCCTTGATCCTGAATCCTGCACTGTTTCCAGCAACAGAATCACCGAGCCTTCGGATACCTTGTCGCCGACTTTCACCTTCAGTTCTTTTACTGCGCCTGCGACAGGCGAAGGTACATCCATCGTGGCTTTGTCGGTCTCCAGCGTGATCAGCGCCTGTTCGGCTTCGACAGTGTCGCCCGCTTTGACGGCAATCTCGATGACGGCCACGCCCTTGAAGTCGCCGATGTCGGGAACCTTGATCTCGATAGTGCTCATATTGTTTTCTCTCTGGTTAGATTCTGATTTGCCCGTTGCCGAGCACGATGAATTTCTGCGAGGTCAGTCCTTCCAGTCCGACCGGCCCGCGCGCATGGATCTTGTCGGTGGAGATGCCGATCTCCGCGCCCAGTCCGTATTCGAAGCCGTCGGCGAAGCGCGTCGAGGCGTTCACCATCACGCTGGACGAATCCACCTCGCGCAGGAAGCGCATCGCCTTGCTGTAGTTCTCGGTGACGATGCTGTCGGTATGCTGCGAGCCGTAGGTGTTGATGTGCGCAATAGCCTCATCGACGTTCGCCACCACGCGCACCGCGAGGATGGGCGCGAGGTATTCGGTGTGCCAGTCTTCCTCGGTGGCGGTCTTCATCTGTGCAACGAGTTTGCGCGAGGCATCATCGCCGCGAAGCTCAACGCCTTTGTCCAGATAGGTTTTGCATAGTTCGGGCAATACCTTCGCCGCAACATTCGCATTCACCAGCAGGGTCTCCATCGCGTTGCACACGCCGTAACGGTGCGTCTTCGCATTGTCGGCGATGCGGATGGCTTTCTTTAGGTCGGCCTCGTCGTCGATATACACGTGGCAGATGCCATCCAGATGCTTGATGACGGGGATGCGCGCCTCGTTGCTGATGCGCTCGATCAGGCTCTTGCCGCCGCGCGGCACGATGACATCCACATAGTCCTTCATGGTGATGAGTTCGCCCACGGCGGCGCGGTCGGTGGTGTTCACCACCTGCACCGCAGTCTCGGGCAGTCCGGCTTCGCGCAGCCCCTGATGCACGCAGGCCGCGATGGCCTGGTTGGAATGGATGGCCTCGGAGCCGCCGCGCAGGATGCAGGCGTTGCCGGACTTCAGGCACAGGCCGGCCGCGTCCGCCGTCACGTTCGGGCGCGATTCGTAGATGATGCCGATGACGCCCAGTGGTACGCGCATCCGGCCGACCTGGATGCCGGAAGGGCGGAATTTGAGGTCGTCGATCTCGCCGATCGGATCGGGCAGGGCGGCGATCTGGCGCAGGCCTTCGGCCATTCCCTTGATGGTCTTTTCGGTGAGGGTGAGGCGGTCGATGGAGGCGGCATCAAGGCCGCTCTTCTTCGCATCGTCGACATCTTTGCGATTCGCGGCGATGAGCTTGCTGCTGTTGAGCTCGATGGCCGTGGCGATGTTCTCCAGCGCGCGGTTCTTGGCGTTGGTGTCGGCCATCGCCATCACGCGTGATGCTGCGCGTGCAGATTGGCCCACGCCCTTCATGTATTCCTTGATGTTATCCATGCTTTTCCAGGATCTATGTCAGGTTGAGAGTGGTGCGCATTTTAGCACTCCGCATCGGGTAGAATGCGTGCCTCGAACCGGAAGGGTGCGGCATGTCCGATATATTGAAAAAGATTCTCGCGGTGAAAGCACAGGAAGTCTCTGCGGCCCTGTCGGCCAAGCCGCTGCCGACAATACGCGCGGAAGCGGAGCAGGCGGGGCCTGTCCGCGATTTCGTCGCTGCCATTCGCGGCAGGATCGCGTCCGGGCAGCCCGCAGTGATTGCGGAGATCAAAAAGGCCAGTCCAAGCAAAGGGGTTATTCGTCCTGATTTTCATCCGGATACGATTGCGGCCAGCTATGAGCAGCATGGTGCCACCTGCCTGTCGGTGCTGACCGACGAGCAGTTCTTCCAGGGGAGTGCGGAATACCTGCAGCAGGCGCGAGCCGCCTGTGACCTGCCGGTATTGCGCAAGGACTTTATCGTCAGCGAATACCAGATATACCAGGCAAGGGCGATGGGGGCGGACGCCATCCTGCTGATCGCCTCCGCCTTGACCCTGGGTCAGATGAAGACATTCGAGGCCCTGGCGCACAAGCTCGGCATGGCGGTGCTGGTGGAAGTGCATGATGGCGACGAACTGAAGGTGGCGCTGCATCTCAAGACGCCGCTGGTCGGCATCAATAACCGCAACCTGCGCACTTTCGAGGTCAGTCTGCAAAACACGCTGGACCTGTTGCCGCATATTCCAGAAGACAGGGTGGTCGTGACCGAGAGCGGTATTCATGACCGACAGGATGTGAGCCTGATGCAAAGCCATCGGGTGAATGCGTTCCTGGTGGGTGAGGCGTTCATGCGTGCGAATGATCCGGGTGTAGAATTGGCCAGGGTGTTTGCCTGATTTTCATTGCGGGAGGTGTCATGTTCAGTCCTGATCGTTTGATCGTCGAATTCGACAAGGGGTTGCGTACCTTATTCAGTCAGGCGCACAGCGTGCGTCCGCACCCGGATGCGAATCTGCCGGATGTGCCGATGGATGACGCCGAAAAGAAGCACGCTGTCGGACTGATGCGCATCAACCATAGCGGCGAAATTTGCGCTCAGGCGTTATACCAGGGCCAGGGCCTGACGGCACGTGACCCGGCTGTGCAGCAGAAACTGCAGCAAGCCGCGCAGGAGGAGACCGAGCATCTGGCGTGGACTTCGCGGCGCGTGCATGAGCTGGGCGGTCATCTGAGCATGCTCAATCCGCTCTGGTATACCGGTTCACTGGCACTGGGGGCGTTTGCCGGGTTGCTGGGCGACAAGTGGAATCTGGGTTTCCTTGCCGAGACCGAGCATCAGGTTGGCGGGCATCTGCAAAGCCATCTGGAAAAATTGCCTCCACAGGACGCAAAAAGCCGCGCCGTCGTACGGCAGATGTACGAGGATGAGACCAGTCATTCGGAGATGGCAAAACAGATGGGCGGGGCGGAATTGCCCGCGCCGGTCAGGTTGGCGATGCGCGCCACATCCAGGATACTGACGCAAGCCGCCTACCGGATTTAAGTTTCCGGTAAGCAGGAAGTAGTGAGTCGGGGTGTTACTGAGCGCCGTAGGTGCGCCCCACTTCCCGCTCGCCACTCTCCGTCCCCTATTCCTGCACCACCTCGAAATCGTGCGTCACGCTGGCAGTCGCACCGAGCATGATGGAGGCTGAGCAGTATTTTTCCGCAGACAGCTTAATCGCCTTTTCGACAGCCTCGGGCTTGATATTCTTGCCCTTTACCACGAAATGCATGTGGATCTTCGTGAATACCTTGGGGTCGGTTTCGGCGCGTTCCGCGTCAATCTCGACATAACAGTCCGATATGGCCTGACGGCTCTTCTTCAGGATTGATACCACGTCGAAGCTGGTGCAGCCGCCCGCGCCGAGCAGCAGCATTTCCATCGGACGCGGCCCGAGATTGCGCCCGCCGACGGCCGGTGAGCCGTCCATCAGGACGGCATGGTTGCTTTCGGTTTCGCCCAGAAAAGATACCTGTTCTACCCATTTGACGCGCGCTTTCATGTTGTTCCCTCGTTCGTCTTGCTGTTGGAAAGCATGAACTTTAACCGATACCAGAGCGAACCGATTAATTCGTGGACGAAAATCCTGGAATTCTTTGCGGCTTCGGCGCGAGGCAGGAATGCAAGCAGATCGGTGCGGTAACGCGTGGTGAAGGCGGTCGGCGCTTCGACGACCTCGAATCCCGCGCGCCGGAAAGCATCCGCCGCGCGTGGCATGTGCCAGGCGTGCGTGACCAGGTAGACTTTTCCGATGCCGTCTTGTTGCAGGGTCCGGAACGAATAGCGCGCATTTTCCAGGGTGTTGTCCGAGGCGTCTTCCGTCCAGCGTACCGGCACCTGGAAGTCCTGCTCCAGGACAAGGCGCATTTGCCGTGCTTCGGAAGCGCTGTTGCCGAGCGGCCTGCCGCCGGTTACCAGGATCGGTTTGCCGGTCTTGCGCTGCAGCCTTGCACCATAGCGCAGACGAACCAGCGCGGTTTCACTGATGGTGTCCTGATTGTTATATTCGGGAGCGTGGAAATATGTACCGCCGCCGAGTATCACGATCGCGCCGGCCTTCTGGCGGCCATCATCCAGGGGGGCAGTCTGCGCTTCCAGCAAGTGCAGGGCGCTATCAGAGAAATAGGGCGTGGCAGTGATCCAGAACAGGGCGAACGTGGCCAGCAACAGCGGTTTGGCGAACTTGTGGCGGCGGTAGAGCAGGTAAATTCCCGATGCGAATAACAGCAGCAGGCTGAGGGGTGGCAACAGGAGGGCGGCGATAAGGTTGGTGATATACCAGGACATGGTTGTATTTCGTGGACTGGATGCGGACGCAATCTTACACAGATTTCTTGCTCGTCCCATAATTCTGCCGGTGTGCGATGCCTGTTAGGGTCACGGCCAGTCGCGCGGCAACTCTTCCAAAATAGCGTTTGACACTGGCGTGCAGCCTGCAATAGAATGCGCGCCCTTTGACGTTTACCGATTGAATCTTTAGGAATAGTGGCTATGAAAACATTTTCCGCCAAGTCCCATGAAGTCCAGCACGACTGGCTTCTGGTCGATGCAGCCGATCAAGTGCTGGGCCGTCTGGCCGCGCAGATTGCTGCGCGCCTGCGTGGCAAGCATAAGGCGATCTATACCCCGCACGTCGATACCGGTGACTATGTCGTCGTGGTCAATGCAGACAAACTGCGCGTGACTGGCAATAAGACGGAAGCCAAGCTGTACCATCGTCATACGACCTATCCGGGCGGTTTGTACACCACCAATTTTGCCAAATTGCAGGCGCGCCATCCCGGTCGCGTTCTGGAGAAGGCAGTCAAGGGCATGTTGCCCAAGGGCCCGCTGGGCTATGCGATGCTGAACAAGATGAAAGTATATGGGGGTGCGACGCATCCGCATGAAGCGCAGCAACCCAAACCCGTCAATCTGTTGAAGGCTTAATCATGAGCGTGACTTATAACTATGGAACCGGCCGTCGCAAGAGCGCGGTGGCCCGCGTGTTTATCAAGCCGGGCAAGGGCGATATCACCGTCAACGACAAGCCGGTGGATGTGTTCTTCTCCCGTGAAACGGGCCGCATGATCGTGCGCCAGCCGCTGACGCTGACCGATACGCTGACCAAGTTCGATATCATGGTGAACGTCATTGGTGGCGGTGAAGCGGGACAGGCCGGTGCGGTGCGTCATGGCATCACCCGCGCCCTGATCGATTACAACGCAGAATTCAAGCCTGCGCTGAAACAGGCAGGCTTGGTGACTCGCGATGCTCGCGAGGTCGAGCGCAAGAAGGTCGGTCTGCGCAAGGCGCGTCGCCGCAAGCAGTTCTCCAAGCGTTAAAAGCTGTTCGGATGTATCGCAAAAGCCGCCCTTGGGCGGCTTTTGCATTGGGGTTTGTTGTATGATGCGACGTGTTATTGAGGAATGTTCGAAATGATCAAAGTTGGCATAGTCGGTGGTACGGGTTATACGGGAGTGGAGTTGTTGCGCCTGTTGGCGGCGCATCCGCAGGCGGAGTTGCGTGTAATCACTTCGCGTGCCGATGCGGGTACGCCGGTCAGCCAGATGTATTCCAGCTTGCGCGGTCACGTTGACCTGCCATTCAGTCACCCTGATCAGGCGCATCTCGAGCAGTGCGACCTGGTGTTCTTCGCCACGCCGAACGGCATTGCGATGCAGCAGGTGCCTGCCCTGCTTGATGCGGGCGTGAAGGTGATCGACCTTGCTGCCGATTTCCGCATCCAGGATATCGCCGAGTGGGAAAAGTGGTATGGCATGACGCATGCGTGCCCGGAGCTGGTCGCAGAGGCGGTGTACGGCTTGCCGGAAGTGAACCGGGAGCAGATCGGGCAGGCGCGGCTGGTCGCCAACCCGGGCTGTTATCCGACGGCCGTGCAACTGGGGTTCATGCCGTTGCTGGAGGCGGGCGTGATCGAGGAAGATAGCCTGATCGCGGATGCCAAATCGGGTGTTTCCGGAGCCGGTCGCAAGGCGGAAGTCCACACGTTATTCCCGGAAGCATCCGATAACTTCAAAGCCTACGGAGTGCCGGGGCACCGCCATCTGCCGGAGATCAGGCAGGGTTTGCAAAGAATGGCCGGCAAGGAAGTCGGCCTGACGTTCGTGCCGCACCTGACGCCGATGATACGCGGCATCCATGCCACGTTATATGGCAAGTTGACGCGCGACGTGGATCTGCAGGCGCTGTTTGAGCAGCGTTATGCGGGCGAGCCTTTCGTCGACGTGATGCCGGCAGGCAGCATGCCCGAGACACGTTCCGTGCGCGGCGCGAATTGCTGCCGCATCGCAGTGCACAGGCCGCAGGGCGGCGATACGGTCGTGGTGTTGTCCGTGATCGACAACCTGGTCAAGGGGGCGGCGGGCCAGGCCGTGCAAAACATGAACATCCTGTTCGGATTTCCAGAGGAGACGGCGCTGAATAATGTGCCTTTGTTACCATAATGTGGCGACGCGTTAGTCGCAGGTTCGGTATTTCCGCACCGAAGCTGTCGGTGCAGGCGCATATCCCGTGGTATTTGCGATGGAGCATGACCGTGCCCTTTGTGCTGGCGTCCTTCGGCTTGGCATGGTGGGCCTACGGTAGCGGACTTGAGTTGGCAGGGTTCAATCGCGGACAGGCGCAACAGGAACTCGAGCAGTTGCGCGATCGTGTCGCCAAACTGGGTGACGAGAATGTGCATTTGCGCGACCAGATCGCGCAATATGAGCGGCAAATCCAGATCGAGCAGGCCAGCAACCGGGAAGCGACCAGGCAATTGAAGGTGATGACGGACGAGAACGGCCATCTTCAGGAAGATCTGGCGTTCTTCCAGAACCTTACTGCGGTACGCGGCAAGGAAGGTGAATTGGGAATTCATCGTGTGAGACTCGATCGGGATAGCATGCCGGGCGAGTATCACCTGCATGCGCTGCTGGTGCAAAGCGGAAAGCGCGCCAGGATATTCGCTGGCAGCTATCAAGTGGTTGCCACTGTGCTGGAAAATGGAGCGCGGACTACCTATGTATTCCCGCAGGACGAGTCGGGGAATGAACAATTCCAGCTCAGTTTCAAGTATTATCAACGCATTGAGCAAAGCTTCCAGCTGCCTCCCGCAGCGCAGTTGGAGGCAGTTCAGGTACGGGTGTTCGAGCAAGGAGCGAGCGAGCCGAGAGTACGGCAGAGCGTGACCCTTCCATAAGCTTAAGGAGCAAGCGATGTTCAGCAAGAAACACAGCAAACCGCAGAACCGGATCGATTCATTGATCGGGGCTGGGACGGTCATTGATGGCGACCTGAGTTTCAGTGGGGGTATGCGTATCGACGGGCAGGTGAACGGCAATGTCGTTGCAGTCCAGGATAAACCGAGTACGCTGGTCCTGAGTGAGCATGCGTGCGTAAATGGCGAAGTGAATGTTACCCATCTGGTCGTCAATGGCTCGATCAGTGGCTCGGTGATTGCCAGCGAATATCTGGAACTGCAAGGCAAGGCAAGGGTCACAGGCGACGTGCATTACAAGACGCTGGAGATCCAGTTGGGTGCGATCATTGAAGGTCGCCTGTTGCATGGTGATGCCGCCACGCAGGATAAGGTGGTGGCGTTCAAATTAAGCAGTGCAGAATAACCGATATCGAGGAGATAACCCCATGAATGCAATAACCGAAACTCAGGACCCGCTATTGTTTACCGACAGCGCCGCCAACAAGGTGAAGCAGTTGATCGAGGAAGAGGGTAATGCCGATCTCAAACTGCGTGTCTTCGTCAGTGGTGGCGGATGTTCCGGCTTCCAGTACGGCTTTACTTTTGACGAAGTGACGAACGAGGACGACACGGTGTTGGACAAGAATGGCGTGCAGCTGCTGATCGACCCGATGAGCTTCCAGTATCTGGTCGGCGCAGAGATCGATTATCAGGAAGGTCTGGAGGGTTCGCAGTTTGTCATCAAGAATCCGAACGCCACCACAACCTGCGGTTGCGGTTCCTCCTTTTCGGTTTGATCCGCGCGGTTTGATTATGTGACGCGGGGCGCTCGTTGCGCCCCGTGTGCTTTTGAGACTGCCAGTCAGTGGCTAAGGTAGATGGCACCCAGAATGCACGGATGCGCCGCGCCGGTAACCAATGGCAGGTTGGCAGGCTTGCCCTGCAGCGTTTGTTGTGCCAGCCAGGCAAAGGCGACAGCTTCCAGATAGTCGGCATCCATCCCCAGGTCATTGATGGAGTCCACGGTGCAGTCGGCCAGCATGGCGGCAAGACGCTTGTGCAATGTCTGGTTATGGACTCCGCCGCCACACAGATAAACCTCGGATGCGCCGTTGCAGTATTGCCGGATGGCTTGCGCAATCGACAGGCAGGTCAGTTCCAGCAATGTGGCCTGTACGTCCGCAGCAGCTTCGTTTCCCCTAAGCTTGTTTTGCAGCCACGACAGGTTGAAAAGATCACGCCCGCTGCTTTTGGGCGGCGCCAGCGAGAAGAACGGCTCCTGTAACAAACGATCCAGCAACATCGGCAACGGGCTCCCCGATGCCGCCCATCCGCCATGGTCGTCGAACGGTTTGCCGGTATGCCGCATGCACCAGGCATCCATCAACAGGTTGCCGGGCCCGCAGTCGAAACCGGAGGTGGCGCCGTTCGGTGGAAGATCCGTCAGGTTGCTGATGCCCCCGATGTTGACGATGACGCGATGCCTGTCGGGATCGCGCAATACATGGCTATGGAATGCGGGAACCAGCGGCGCCCCCTGCCCTCCTGCGGCAATATCACGGCTGCGAAAATCGCTGACGACAGTGATGCCGGTCAGTTCGACCAGCAGGGCGGCATTGCCGATCTGCAGGGTGTAACCCTGCTCCGGACAGTGGCGGATGGTCTGTCCATGGCAGCCGATGGCAGTTACCTGATCCGCAGTGACAAGGGCTTGCGCCAATAATGGCGGGATGCACTGTGCGTAAAGCTGTGCCAGCAGATTGCCGGCCAGTTGCGCCTGATGCAATTCATTGTGTCCGGTTTGGTGCAAGGACAGCAGGGCGTCTTTCAGAGCGGCATCAAACGGCTGGTAGTGCTTGGCGAGTAGCCGGGGGCTGCGCTGGCCCAATTCAACCAGGACGGCATCGACGCCATCCAGGCTGGTGCCGGACATCAATCCGATATAGAGGCCGCGTTCCTGCACGGCAACGCTTAATCGAGCATTGCGAGGTTGGTGTTGCGCAACAGGTTCAACTGCGTCACGAATTTGTCCGATACGGACTGGAATGCGACTTTGTGAACGCTGTCGATCGGATGGGCATCGGGCAAGGCAACACGCAACGGGTCGCGTTGTACGCCATCGATCTTGAGTTCGTAGTGCAAGTGCGGGCCACTGGAAAGGCCGGTCATGCCGACATGACCGATCACGTCACCCTGTGCGACGCGTTGGCCGCGATGCAACCCCTTGGCATAACGGGACAAGTGACCGTAGACGGTGGTATGGCGGCCCGGATGGTTGACCATGATGACTTTGCCATAACCGTTCTGGTTGCCGATATAGGAAACCACGCCATCGGATGTCACCTTGACGCGGGTGCCGATCGGGGCGGCGAAATCCACGCCCTTATGCGCACGGACCTTGTTCAGCACCGGATGGCGGCGCGACAGACTGAAACCGGAACTGACGCGCGAAAATTCGATGGGGGAGCGCAGGAAAGTCTTGCGCACGCTCTTGCCTTCCGGGGTGTAGTAATCGCCGTGGTGCGCGTCCGTCTGGAAATACACGGCGCGGTAGACCTGACCCTGATTGACGAACTCGGCTGCCTGGATACGCCCGGGGCTTACCAGTGCGCCGTTGCTGTAGCTCATTTCGTATATCACGGTGAATCTGTCGCCGCGTCTCAGATCGTGGTGGAAATCGATATCGCCGCTGAAAATCTCGGTCAATTGCTGGGATGCGGCATCCGGCATCCCGGCGGCATCGGTGGCCGCATACAGATTGGTCTGGATCTCACCGGTACGCACGAACAGACGTTTTTCCAGTTGTGCCGGCAGTGTACGCGTCCGGAATTCTTCGCCCTGCCTTTCGACTACCATTTGCGCGGCGTCGTCACCCAGAAAACGCAACGCAATCAGTCCACCGGATGCGTTGGTCTCGGCTTGCACTTCGGCTCCGGCAGGCAGTATGCGGAAAGGCCCGGCTTCCGCCGCGTTGCGCAGGTATGCGCTGGCGGCATCGTCTTCGATATTCAAGCGGCGCAGCAGATCGACCACGGTATCGCCGCGTTGCACACGTTCGTTACGCCAGAAACTCGTGGCTGTGTCGGCCAGCAACGGGGTCACCTTGGGGAGAGCGATCTCTTCGATGGATATCTTGCTCGAAGTCAGGTTGAGCTCATTTTGCGGTACCAGGCCGAAGGCCGTGACCACGCCCAGCAATGGCATGGTGGATAAGGTGACGAACCAGCGCAATTTCATTTTGCGTTCTTGGCTGATCAGGTTTTGGGTTAACATTCGCGGCTCCTTGGGGCGCTTCTGGTATTGTCTGGCAACGCACAGCATTTTCAATGGGTGCGCACTTTACCAGAAAGGGGTACGACCTCAAAACCGGTCTGATGGATGGAGGGCGGGAAAATCGAGCGGCGAAGCATGGCCGACGAACGGTAATGAATCAGGAACGAACGGCAATCTCGTGATTGCCGGATTTATTTCGATGGTGGATTTGATGGAAACGAAACTGCAGGATGCAATGTCACTGATCAAGCGTGGAGCCCAAGAGCTCCTGCTGGAGGAAGAATTGAAACAAAAGCTTGCGCTTGGTCGTCCACTGCGCGTCAAGGCCGGTTTTGATCCTACCGCCCCGGATTTGCACCTCGGACATACCGTGCTGCTCAACAAAATGCGACAGCTGCAGGATTTGGGGCACCACGCGCTGTTCCTGATCGGGGACTTTACCGGCATGATTGGCGACCCGACCGGGAAGAATGCCACCCGACCACCGCTGTCGCGCGAGCAGGTGCTCGCCAATGCACAGAGTTACAAGGATCAGGTGTTCAAGGTACTGGATCCGGACAAGACCGAGATCGTGTTCAACTCTGTGTGGATGGACAAGTTCAGCGCGGTCGACCTGATCAGGCTGGCCGCAACTCACACCGTAGCGCAGATGCTGGAACGCGACGATTTCGGCAAGCGCTATCGCACCAGCCAGCCGATCGCCATCCATGAATTCCTCTATCCGCTGGTGCAGGGTTACGATTCCGTCGCGCTCAAGGCCGACCTTGAGCTGGGCGGTACCGACCAGAAGTTCAACCTGCTGATGGGACGCGAATTGCAGCGGCATTTCGGCCAGCCCGCGCAATGTGTGCTTACCATGCCATTGCTGGAGGGGCTGGATGGCGTCAACAAGATGTCCAAGTCGCTCGGCAACTATATCGGTGTGACCGACGCTCCGCAGGATATGTTCGGCAAGATCATGTCGGTTTCCGACGAGTTGATGTGGCGCTACCTCGAACTGCTCTCCTTCGAAAGCCTGGCGACCATCGCCAAATGGAAAGAAGAGGTGGCGGGCGGGCGCAACCCGCGCGACATCAAGGTGCTGTTCGGACAGGAAATCGTCGCTCGCTTCCACAGTCAGAGGGCGGCGGAAGACGCGCTGGCCGAGTTTGAAGCCCGCTTCCGGAAGGGGGTGCTACCGGACGACATGCCTGAAATCGCAGTCTCCGGTACGGATGGTCACATCGGCATCGCCCAGCTCCTCAAACAGGCCGGGTTGGTCGCCAGTACTTCCGAAGCGAACCGCATGATTGATCAGGGCGGCGTCAAACTTGATGGCGAGAAGGTCAGCGACAAAGCCTTGCAGGTCAAGGTGGGGGCAGTCGTGGTGGCTCAGGTCGGCAAGCGCAAGTTCGGGCGGGTCACGGTCAGGTGAATTTAGAGGTTGTGTAATAACCCGTTGTTTTGTAGAATCGCGCCCTCAATTTTTTGGTAAAAGGTAGTTTGTCGATGACAACCGTACGTGTAAAAGAGAATGAGCCGTTCGAAGTGGCGATGCGCCGCTTCAAGCGTTCCGTGGAAAAGACCGGCCTGTTGACCGAGTTGCGTGCCCGCGAGTTTTACGAAAAGCCCACCGCAGAACGCAAGCGCAAGCTGGCTGCTGCCGTGAAGCGCCATTACAAGCGCCTGCGCAGCCAGACGCTGCCTCCCAAGCTGTATTGATCGCTTCCATGACTGACGCCGCAATCCGTTGAGGTTGCGGCGTTTGTTTTTCGATGAGCCTGAAGCAACAGATCAGCGATGACATGAAAGCCGCGATGCGCGCCAGAGAGACGGCGCGCCTCGGGGCGATTCGTCTTTTGCTGGCCGCGATGAAACAACGCGAAGTGGACGAGCGCATTGAGCTGACAGATGCGGATGTGGTCTCCATCATCGAAAAGATGTTGAAGCAGCGCCGCGATTCCATCAGTCAGTATGAGGCGGCCGGCCGTCAGGATCTGGCGGACGCCGAGAAATTTGAAGTTTCCGTATTGCAGGCATACATGCCGCAACAGTTCAGCGAATCTGAGATTATCGCCGCCATTGCCGATGCGATTGCATCTACCGGTGCCGCCGGCATGCAGGATATGGGCAAGGTCATGGGCTCGTTGAAACCCAAGCTGGCCGGGCGGGCCGACATGGGCAAAGTCTCTGCATTGATTAAAGTGCAGCTTTCCAAGTAATCCCGATTCAACCATCCCGCGGCTGATTGCCGTGCGGTGATAAAGGCGGTGTTGGCTTGTGATTCCAAAAAGTTTCATTCAGGATCTGCTCAATCGCCTCGATATCGTGGATGTGATCGAGCGCTACCTCCCGCTCAAGAAAGCTGGCGCCAATTACGTTGCCTGCTGCCCGTTCCACAATGAGAAATCCCCTTCGTTCACGGTAAGTCAGGCCAAACAGTTCTACCACTGTTTCGGTTGCGGCGCGCATGGCACGGCAATCGGGTTCGTGATGGAACACGTCGGCCTTGGCTTCGTCGAGGCGGTCGAGGAACTGGCGCGCGGCGTCGGCCTGGAAGTGCCGCGCGAACGTACCCCCGCAGGCGAAGCCTCCCGGAAAATCGCGCCCGATCTGTATGAGGTGATGCAGACGGCGACGCGTTATTACCGCGAACAGCTCAAGCAGTCTCCGCGCGCGATCGATTACCTCAAGCGGCGGGGACTATCGGGCGAAGTGGCCGCGCGCTTTGGTATCGGTTACGCGCCGGACGGATGGCAGAACCTTGCTGGTGCCTTCCCTGACTATCAGAACGATACGCTGAATGAGACCGGTCTGGTAATCAGTGGTGACGATGGCAAGCGTTACGATCGCTTCCGCGACCGTGTCATGTTCCCCATTATCAACGTGCGCGGGCAAGTGATCGGCTTCGGCGGGCGCGTGCTGGACACGGGCGAGCCCAAATACCTCAATTCGCCGGAAACGCAACTGTTCGAGAAAGGGCGCGAACTGTACGGGCTGTTCCAGGCGCAGAAGGCGATCCGTGCCGGGCAGCGCGTGCTGGTGGTGGAAGGCTACATGGATGTGGTGGCGTTGGCGCAGCATGGTGTGGAGTATGCGGTCGCAACACTGGGTACCGCCACTACGCCCTACCATGTGCAAAAGCTGTTGCGCCTGACCGAACATATCGTGTTCTGCTTCGACGGCGACAAAGCGGGGCAGAAGGCGGCATGGCGCGCTCTGGAGAATGCGCTGCCCTATCTGCAGGACGGCAAGCGTATCAGCTTCCTGTTCCTGCCGGTCGAGCATGATCCGGACAGTTTCATCCGCGAATTCGGCAAGGAATCTTTCGAGCAGCGCGTGCAGGAAGCGATGCCGCTGTCGACCTACCTGTTGCGCCAGATTGGCGAGGGGTTGGATCTGCATACCCAGGAAGGGCGCAACCAGTTGTTGCAGCGCGCCAAGCCGTTGCTGACGGCGATCACTGCGCCCGTTGCGGCGTTGTTGTTGCGCAAGGAGGTTGCAGTGCTGGCCGGCGTGAGTCAGGCGGAACTGGAGGCGTTGTATGAGGTCAGACCGGTCGCCCGTCCGGCTCGCGCTGCCATCCAGAAGGCTGACCGGGCGCAGTTGTCGTCGCAACGGATATTGTTGCAATGCCTGATCGCCAAACCCGAACTCGTCGCGCAGATGCCTGCCGATTGGCAAGGCGATGGATCTGAGGCTGAAGTGATATCGGCAATATTGGCGATATCCAGAGAGTCGGAATTTGCCCTGAGCGGTTCGGCGCTGATGCAGTTCTTCGAGGGGACTCCACATGAGAAGCTGCTGGTCTCGGAACAGGTTCTGGTGCTGGAATGGGGTGACGAGTTTGATGTGGACAAATGGTTTTCGGATGCATTGAAAAAAATCCAGGAAAGCGGCAAGCCGCAACAGCGCCAAGCATTGGAGAGCCGATTTGCAAACCGGAGCGTGCAGGATATGAGCGTGGCAGAACGTGAAGAATATATGAAGCTGCTTCAGCGGAATTAGACTTTCAAGTTCTGGCGAACGGGAATTCCGGGTCTTTTCATGAGGATGGAGAAAGTGTTGGGTGAATCGGGTATAATCCGCCGCTTTTCGACGGCTTTACAATAACTTCGGTCGGCAGTCGGCGCAATCGGGAATAAGAATTATGACAAAGCTCAAGGACAAGAAAAAACAGGACAAGAAACCGGCGGTCGTGGTCGAACAGCCGGTCGTTGACCAAACTCAGGACATGGAGGCCCGGCGTACTCGCCTGAAGGCCCTGATCATGCTGGGCAAGGAGCGCGGCTACCTGACCTATGCGGAGATCAACGATCATCTGCCGGATATGCTCGAGGTCGAGCAGATCGAGGGCGTGGCAAGCATGATTAACGACATGGGCATCAAGGTCTGCGATGTCGCACCGGACGCCGAAACGCTGATCATGACAGATGCTACGCCGGCCGCTGCGGATGAGGATGCCGCCGAAGAGGCTGAAGCCGCGCTGTCTACGGTGGATTCCGAGTTCGGGCGTACCACTGACCCGGTGCGTATGTACATGCGTGAAATGGGTACGGTCGAGTTGCTTACCCGCGAAAAAGAGATCGAGATCGCCAAGCGGATCGAGGAAGGCCTGAAGCACATGATCCAGGCAATTTCCGCGTGCCCGGCCACGATAGCCGAGATCCTTACGTTGGCGGCGAAGATCGAAAGCGACCAGATGCGTGTCGATGAATTGATCGATGGTTTTGTGGATGCCGAAGACGAGGCGACCATCGGGGAAGATGAAAGCGATGACGAGGAGGAAGACGAAGAGTCTGATGACGACGTCGGCGAAGAGGAAGACGAAGAAGCTACGGCAGCCGCAGCCGCAGCCAATCTGGCGCAGCTGAAGGCTGATGCGCTGGCGCGCTTCGAAGTGATCGCCGGCCTGTTCACCAAAATGGGCAAGGCTTACGAGAAATACGGTTACCGCAGCAAGCAGTACGACAAGTTCCAGGCGGCGATTTCAGAAGAACTGATGAATTTCCGTTTCTCGGCCAAGCAGGTGGATGCATTGTGCGACACCATGCGCAGCCTGGTTGAGGAGGTGCGCCGTAGTGAGCGCAGCATCCAGGATATGTGCGTGGTCAAGTGCAAGATGCCGCGCGCCCACTTCATCAAGACCTTCCCCGGCAATGAAGATAATTTGCAATGGGTCGCGCAGGAGCTGAAGACCAAGAAATCCTATGTCGAGGCGCTGGATCGCTTCCAGCACGCTATCGTGGAGCAGCAGCAGCAGTTGCTTGCATTGGAGCAACGCGTCGGCATTCCGATCAGGGATCTGAAAGAGATCAACAAGCAGATGACCAACGGCGAAGCCAAGGCACGCCGCGCGAAACGCGACATGATCGAGGCCAACCTGCGTCTGGTGATCTCCATCGCCAAGAAATACACCAATCGCGGCCTGCAGTTCCTCGACCTGATCCAGGAAGGCAACATCGGCCTGATGAAGGCGGTGGACAAGTTCGAATACCGCCGCGGTTACAAGTTCTCGACTTATGCGACATGGTGGATCCGCCAAGCGATCACCCGTTCGATCGCCGACCAGGCGCGCACCATCCGTATTCCGGTACACATGATCGAAACCATCAACAAGATGAATCGCATCTCGCGCCAGATCATGCAGGAAACCGGTCTGGAACCGGATGTGGCGACGCTGGCCATCAAAATGGAGATGCCCGAAGATAAAATCCACAAGATCCTCAAGATCGCCAAGGAACCGATCTCGATGGAAACGCCGGTGGGCGACGATGACGATTCGCATCTGGGGGACTTCATCGAGGATTCCAACACCACCGTGCCGGTCGATGCCGCGGTTTACGAAGGGCTGCGTAATGCAACGGCAGACATTCTGGACAGCCTGACGCAGCGCGAAGCCAAAGTGTTGCGTATGCGCTTCGGCATCGAGATGAATACCGACCATACCCTGGAAGAAGTGGGCAAACAGTTCGACGTGACGCGTGAACGTATCCGTCAGATCGAGGCCAAGGCATTGCGCAAGCTTCGCCACCCGTCCCGTTCGGAGCGGCTCAAGAGCTTCCTCGATAGCGAAGGTTGATCGTTTACGGGTCGTTAGCTCAGTTGGTTAGAGCAGAGGACTCATAATCCTTTGGTCCGCGGTTCAAGTCCGCGACGACCCACCACTCAGGGGATTGGCGCAATAGCCAATCCCTTTTTTCTTGATGAGGCGTTCTGTGCCGTGATTACCAAGTTGTCAGAGAGTGCATTGCGCCGCAAGGCTCGCCTCGAATCGTTGCCTGTAATCGAGTTTCCTGCCGACCTGCCGGTCGTGGCGCGGCGCGAGGATCTGGCACGCGCGATCGGCGAACATCAGGTGGTGATCGTGTGCGGCGAGACCGGCTCGGGCAAGACCACGCAATTGCCGAAGATCTGCCTGGCGTTGGGGCGCGGTGTGAAGGGTTGCATTGGTCACACCCAGCCGCGCCGTGTCGCAGCACGTTCGGTGGCTTCGCGCATCGCGCACGAGCTCAAGACCGAACTGGGCGGTGCGGTCGGTTACAAGGTGCGTTTCAACGACAGGGTGTCGGCCGATACCAGCATCAAGCTGATGACCGATGGCATCCTGCTTGCAGAAATACACAGCGATCCGCTGCTACGCGGTTACGACACCATCATTGTCGATGAAGCGCACGAGCGTTCGCTGAACATCGATTTCCTGCTGGGCTACCTGAAACAATTGCTGCCGCGCCGTCCCGAGCTGAAACTCATCATCACCTCGGCGACGCTGGATGCAGACCGTTTTGCGAAGCACTTCGGTGCACAGGTTGTCGAGGTGTCCGGGCGCAGCTATCCGGTCGAGGTGCGCTACCGCCCGCCGCAACAGGATGAGGAAGGAGACACCCAGAATGTGCCGCAGGCGGTGGGTTCAGCGCTGGACGAACTTGCAGTGGGAGGGCTCAAGGGCGATGTACTGGTATTCCTGCCCGGTGAGCGCGAGATACGCGACACGGCCGAGGCGCTGCGCAAGCAGCGTCCCAAGGGGGTCGAAATATTGCCGCTGTTTGCCCGGCTGTCGACAACCGAGCAGGACAGGGTGTTCAAACCGGCTTCCGGGATGCGCCGTGTGGTGCTGGCGACCAACGTCGCCGAGACCTCGCTGACCGTGCCCAATATCGGCTACGTGATCGACACCGGCGTGGCGCGCATCAACCGCTACAGCATCCGCCAGAAGGTGGAGCAACTGCATATCGAGAAGATCTCGCGTGCGGCAGCCAATCAGCGCGCCGGACGCTGCGGCCGCGTCATGAGCGGTATCTGCATCCGCCTGTATGGCGAGGAGGAGTTCACGCAACGCGCCGAGTTCACCGATCCCGAGATATTCCGCGTCTCGCTGGCTACCGTCATCCTGCGCATGAGTGCGCTGGGACTGGGCGATGTGGTCGAGTTTCCCTTCATCGAACCGCCGGGTTCGCGCGCCATCGCCGACGGGTACCAGTTGCTGCATGAACTGAATGCAATCGACGAGCTGCGACGACTCACCAAGCTGGGTCATGAGTTGGCGAAACTTCCGCTCGACCCCAAGATCGCGCGCCTGTTGTTGGCCGGCAAGCAGTACCAGTGTCTGACCGAGATCGTCATCATCGCCAGCGCTTTATCCTTGCAAGATCCGCGCGACCGCCCCGCGGAACGGCGCGAGGCGGCGGATGCCGCGCACCAGCGCTTCAACGACGAGCGTTCGGACTTCCTCGCCTACCTCAAGTTGTGGGCATGGTTCCAGAACGCGGTCAAACACAAGAAGAGCAACAAGCAATGGGCGACCGAGTGTCGCGACCATTTCCTGTCTCCGCTACGCCTGCGCGAATGGCATGAGCTGCACCAGCAGCTGCATGCACAGCTCGCAGAGATGAACGTACGCTTCAACGAACAGCCTGCAAGCTATGAGCAGATCCACAAGGCATTGCTCACCGGGCTGATCGGCAGCATCGGCACGCGTGCGGTGAACGAGCCGTATTACCTTGGCGCAAGAGAGACGAAGTTCTTTATCGCTTCGAATTCGGTGCTGGCGAAAAAGGGCGCGAAGTGGGTGCTGGCGGCGGAACTGATGGAGACCACACGCTTGTATGCGCGCTGTGTGGCGCGCATCGAGCCGGAGTGGCTGGAAGAGGTCGGCGCACACTTGGTCAAGCGCAGTTACTTCGACCCGCACTGGGAGAAGAAAGCTGCGCAGGTCGCGGCCTGGGAACGCAGCACGCTGTTCGGCCTGCTCATCAATCCGAAGAAGCGCGTGCATTACGGCCCGATGGACCCCAAGGAATCGCGCGCCGTGTTCGTCCGCACCGCGCTGGTGGAAGGCGAGTTCAACACCCAGGCGCCGTTCTTCGCGCACAACCAGAAACTGATCGCCGACATCGAAGCGCTGGAACACAAGTCTCGCCGTCCAGATGTGCTGGTAGATGACGAACTCATCTTCGCTTTCTACGATGCGCGTATCCCGGCCGGTATGCATAACGGTGCGGATTTCGAGAAGTGGCGCAAGGAGGCCGAGCGCGAGAATCCCAAACTGCTGTACCTGAAGAAGGACGACCTGATGCGGCACGAGGCGGCCGGCATCACCACCGAACATTTTCCGCCGCAGTTGCAGATGAACAATGTGAGCTATGCGCTGGCCTACAACTTCGCGCCGGGCAAGAACGACGACGGCGTGACGCTGACCGTGCCGCAGGCGCTCATCAACCAGGTGCAAGCCGCGCGCTGCGAATGGCTGGTGCCGGGCATCCTGGCGGAGAAGGTGGCGCAACTGCTGAAGTCGCTGCCGCAGAGATTGCGCCGCCATTGCGTACCGGTGCCGGAGTTCGCCGCCGCCTTCTGTGTCGCAGTGAAACCGAACGATGTCTCGCTGTTGCAGGCCATCGCGAAATACATGCGCGAGCAGAAACAGGTCGATGTGCCGCTGGACGCCTTCCGTCTGGAACAACTGCCGCCGCATCTGCTGATGAACTTCCGAGTGATAGATGAACACGGACGGCAGTTGGGCATGGGGCGCAACTTCCTGCAACTGCGCGGGGAATGGGCACCCAAGGTGACGCTGGCCGCCAGCGCGCCGGTGAAGCAGGCGCAGGCTGCAGTCACGACCAACAAGGAACGCTACACATCCTGGACCTTCGGCGATTTCGCCGAGACCGCGCAAGTGCCGCGTGCCGGTCAGCAGGTGACGGTGTTCAACGCGCTGCACGACGAGGGCGATGCCGTGACGCTGCAAGCCTTCGATACTGCGGACGAAGCGCAGGCCGTGCATCGTGCCGGATTGCGCCGCCTGTTCATGCTGGCGCTGAAGGAGCAGGTGAAGTTTCTGGAGAAGAACCTGCCGGACCTGCAGAAGATGGCGATGCTGTTCCTGCCCTTCGGCAGCCAGCAGGATTTGCAGCAGCAGATCCTCAACGTGACCTTCGATCGCTGCTGTCTGAACGATCCGCTGCCGGACAGTGAGAAGACCTTCAATGCACGCTGCAAGGATGGCAAGTCTCGCCTCAATCTGGTGGGGCAGGAGATCGCGCGCCTGGTTAACACGGTGCTCGCCGAACATCAGGCATTGCAGAAAGCATTGCCCGGCTTCAAGGCGCATGCCCAAGCGCAGCAGGATATCCGTCAGCAACTGGAAAGCCTGCTCGGAAAAGGCTGGATCGCCCATACCCCTTACGAGCGTATGCAGCACATGCCACGCTATCTGAAGGCCATCAACGTGCGGCTGGAGAAGCTGCGCGGCAACCCAGCACGCGACGCTACGAATCTGGCCCAGTTGCTGCCCTTGCAGCAGCAATGGCAACGCCGCCTGCAAGCCCGGCAAGGCACGCGCGACGAAAGGTTGGAGGACTTCGGCTGGATGTTGCAGGAACTGCGCGTGTCGCTGTTCGCCCAGGAATTGAAGACGCCGGTGATCGTATCGGCGAAACGTCTGCAGAAGGTATTGGATAGCCTGAACGGGTAGAATGCGCGCCTGTCACGGGTGCCGGAAGGTCTGAAGATGTCGAACAAGAAAGTAGATGTACTGCTGGTCGGAGCGGGCGTGATGAGTGCGACACTGGGCAAGCTGCTCGCGCAGCTTGATCCTTCGCTGAAGATATTGATGGTGGAGCAGCACACCAGGGTGGCGAACGAGAGCTCGCATGCGCTGCACAATGCGGGCACGGGCCATGCCGGCTATTGCGAGCTGAACTATACGCCGCAACTGGCCGACGGTAGCGTGAATATAGACCGCGCGCTGCAGATCAATGCGGCGTTCGAGATCTCGCTGCAGTTCTGGTCCTATCTGGTCGAGCAAGGCCTGCTGCCAACGCCCGAGAAGTTCATCAATCCGGTGAGGCATCAGAGCTTTGTCACCGGCGAGAAGGATGTGGCTTTCCTGCGCGCGCGCTACCAGGCCTTGCACAAGCACCATTTGTTCGAAGAGATGGAGTACAGCGAAGACCCTGCAGTGTTGCGCGAGTGGATGCCGCTGGTGATGCAGGGGCGCGATGCGAAACAGCCGGTGGCGGCGACTCAGGTGAAGCTTGGCACGGACATCGACTTCGGTTTCCTGACGCGCAAACTGGTGAAGTCGCTGCTTAAGCTGGAGAACTTCGAGCTGAAGATGAGTCACACGGTGGTGAGCATGAAGCAACATGCCGACGGACGCTGGCATGTACGGGTGAAGGATAACCACACTGACAAGGTGCGCACCATTGATGCCGGTTTCGTGTTTCTTGGTGCGGGCGGGGGCGCGTTGCCGCTGCTACAGAAGTCCGGCATTCCGGAGGGAAAAGGTTATGGCGGGTTCCCGGTCAGCGGCCATTGGCTGATCTGCCATGATCCCAAGGTCGTGCACCAGCATCACTCCAAGGTCTACGGTCGGGCGGCAGTGGGAGCGCCACCGATGTCGGTGCCGCATCTGGATGCGCGCATCATCGGCGGCGAGTCGGTGCTGATCTTCGGACCTTTCGCCGGCATCACCACCCGTTTTCTCAAGCAGGGTTCGCTGTTCGATCTGTTCTCTTCGTTCAAGACGGCCAACCTCAAGCCCATGCTGTCGGTGGCGCGCGACAACATTGATCTCACACGCTACCTGATGGGCGAGGCGCTCAAGTCACACAAGGATCGCATGGCGAGTCTGCGCGAGTTCTATGCGGATGCCGACGAGAGCCAATGGGAGCTTGCCGCCGCCGGGAAACGCGTGCAGATCATCAAGGATTGCCACCATAAGGGCGGCAAACTGGAGTTCGGTACCGAGATCGTGGCCTCGAAAGATGGCACGCTGGCAACCTTGCTGGGCGCTTCACCCGGTGCATCGACTTCGGTGCAGGCGATGATCGAGGTCATGGAGCGCTGTTTCAGGTCGCGCATGAAGACAGCCGGCTGGAAAAACAAGATGAAAGAAATGATCCCTTCGTATGGGGAGTCGCTGGACGCGAATGTGGCGTTGTTGCACGAGGTGCGCAAGCGCACACTGCATGCCCTGAAGCTGGAACGTACGACCGAGCCTTGAGCGAAGGTTCCCGGCGGGCCGGACTGCTTCCCGGATTCGTCGGGCGCAACGGCTTCGGGATGCATGAGGCGGCAGGCATCAGAAACCACTGCTGCCAGGTGCGGCTGAGCGGGATTTTCCGAGAAATCTTCTGGATGGCAACCGATGGCTGCCATCCGCTGGACTATAATCAGCGCGTGTTTTAACGCTATGAAAGACGAGGGTCGGATGGACGAGCAATTGCGTGAGGCGGCACTTCAATATCATCGCCGGCTTCCGGCCGGCAAGATCACGGTGGAGCCGAGCAAGCCGTTGCACACGGCACGCGATCTGGCGCTGGCCTATTCCCCCGGTGTGGCGGCCGCCTGCGAACTGATCGTGCGCGATCCGGCCGAGGTGCGCAACATGACCGCGCGCGGCAATCTGGTGGCGGTCATCAGCAACGGCACGGCGGTGCTGGGGCTGGGCAACATCGGCCCGCTGGCGGCAAAACCGGTGATGGAAGGCAAGGGCGTACTGTTCAAGAAGTTCGCCGGCATCGATGTGTTCGATATCGAGATTGCCGAGAACGACCCGGACAAGCTGGTGGAGATCATCGCGGCGCTGGAGCCGACCTTCGGCGGCATCAATCTGGAAGACATCAAGGCGCCGGAATGTTTCTACATCGAGCGCAAACTGCGCGAGCGCATGAAGATCCCGGTGTTCCACGACGACCAGCATGGCACGGCGATCATCGTCGGTGCCGCCCTGTTGAACGGGTTGAAGATGGTCGGCAAGGATATCGCGGCGGTGAAAGTGACGGTGTCGGGGGCGGGTGCGGCGGCGTTGGCCTGTCTGGATATCGTGGTCAGCCTGGGCGTACGCAAGGAAAACGTCATCATCTGCGACAGCAAGGGTGTGGTGTACAAAGGCCGCCCCCAGGGTATGGATGAGAGCAAGGCGCGCTATGCCGTGGAAACGGATGCGCGCACGCTGGACGACGCCATCGCGGGCGCGGATGTATTTCTGGGCTTGTCGACGGCCGGTGTGTTGAAGCAGGAAATGGTGATAAAGATGGCGGACAAGCCGCTGATCTTTGCGCTGTCCAACCCGACCCCGGAGATCATGCCCGAACTGGCCAGGGAGGTTCGCCCCGATGCGATCCTGGCGACCGGGCGTTCCGACTATCCGAACCAGGTGAACAACGCGCTGTGTTTCCCGTATATCTTCCGCGGTGCACTGGATGTGGGCGCTTCCACGATCAACGAGGCGATGAAACTGGCGGCAGTACATGCGATCGCTGAACTGGCTGAGGCGGAACAATCTGCCGAGATGTTTTCGGCCTACAAGGAAGACGACCTGTCTTTTGGCGAGGATTACCTGATCCCCAAACCGTTCGATTCGCGCCTGATCACGCGCATCGCACCAGCCGTGGCGCAGGCTGCGATGGACAGTGGCGTGGCGAGCCGGCCGATTGCCGACATGGCTGTCTATCGCGAGCAACTGTCCTCCTTCGTGTATCACTCCAGCATGCTGATGAAGCCGGTATTCGCGGCCGCCAAACGCGCGCCGAAACGGCTGGCCTACGCAGAAGGCGAAGACCCGCGCGTGCTGCATGCGGTGCAGACCGTCGTGGACGAAGGCCTGGCCCTGCCGATCCTGGTCGGTCGCCCGGCGGTGGTGGAGCAGCGCATCGCCAAACTGGGCTTGCGCATCCGTGCGGGACAGGATTTCGAACTGGTGAATCCGGACAGCGATGCGCGTTACCGCGATTACTGGACCGAGTATCACCGCATGCGCGGGCGCCATGGTGTGACTCCGCTGGTGGCGCAGCGCGAGATGTTGCGCCGCCCCACGCTGATCGCCGCCATGCTTCTGCATATGGGCGATGCCGATGCGATGCTGTGCGGCACGGTCGACCAGCCGCTGTATCATCTGCGCTATATCGACGAAGTGATCGGCCGCCGTCCCGGCAGCAGCGTGTACGGCGCGATGAACATCCTGCTGCTGCCCAGGCACACGCTATTCATCTGCGACACCCATGTGAACCTCGATCCGAGCGCGGAGCAGATCGCCGAACTGACGCGGCTGGCGGCTGAAGAGGTGCGCCATTTCGGGTTGGTGCCCAGAGTGGCCCTGCTGTCGCATTCCAATTTCGGCAGCCACGACGACGCGCCGGCGCGCAAGATGGCCGAGGCCAGGTCGCTGTTGTCCGTGCAGGCTCCGGAGCTGGAAGTGGAAGGCGAGATACATGGCGATGCGGCCCTGTCGGAAGCGATGCGAGAGCACATCTTTCCGGAGGCGCGCCTCAAGGGATCGGCAAACCTGCTGATGATGCCGAATCTGGATGCGGCGAATATCGCGTACAACCTGCTCAAGATGACGGCAGGCGACGGCATCACGATAGGCAGCATTTTGCTGGGTGCGAGAAAATCCACTCATATCCTGACTTCGACGGCGACAGTGCGCCGCATCGTCAACATGAGTGCGCTGGCGGCAGCCGGCGTGGCAACAAGGAGCGAATGATGGACAGGCAGGAAGCGGAAATACTGGGCGAGGAAATGGAAATCCTGATGCAGGAGCGTACCGCATTGCTCAGGGTGGCTGGTGCGGCTGCTGTGCTGGTGGCGAATACCGATCCCGAGTCGTTGCCCGAGCAGGCGATGGATGCGGCAGAGGAATTGTCGGAAGCGCTGAATGCGTTGCCCGAAGAGACGCTGAAAGACGCGCTCGAATCGGTGCATGCCGAACCCGAATAGAGACCGGATGGAAAACCGCGCAGGATTGATATTGACCGGCGGCGGTGCGCGAGCTGCGTACCAGGTTGGTGTGCTCAAGGCAATAGCGGAGTTCCTGCCGCGCCGTGCGCGTAACCCGTTTCCGGTCATCTGCGGAACTTCTGCCGGCGCGCTCAATGCCGCGACGCTTGCGGTCAATGCGCGAAGCTTCCGCAAGGGAGTGCGCCACCTCGATAACATCTGGAAGCATTTCCATGCCGATCAGGTGTATCGCACCGATGTCGTGGGCGTGTTCAACAACAGCGTGCTATGGCTGGCCGGCGTGCTGCTGAGTGCGTTCGGCATCAACCGGCTGAAGCAGATATCGCTGCTCGACAATTCGCCGTTGATCGAATTGCTGGAAGAGATCATGCCTTGCGAACTGATCCAGCAGAACATCGACGACGGACTGCTGCGCGCGTTGAGCATCACGGCATCGGGTTACGATTCCGGGCAGTCGGTCTCTTTCTATCAGGGGGTGTCCGACATCGTCCCCTGGCGCCGCACGCGGCGCATCGGCATCCCGACGATGATCGAGTGCAAGCACCTGCTGGCCTCTGCTGCATTGCCGTTCTTCTTCCCGGCGACCCCGATCAACCGCGAATATTTCGGCGACGGCTCGATGCGGCAGATTGCGCCGATCGGCTCGGCGCTGCATCTGGGGGCGACTCGCATCATGGTCATCGGGGCCACCACCAACGGAAAAGACACGCAGTTCAAGCGCGGCGATACCGACAACTACCCGTCGCTGGCACAGATTGCCGGTCATGCACTGAACAGCATTTTCCTCGACAGCATGGAAGTGGATATCGAGCGGGTGCAAAAGATCAACGAACTGGTCGAGATGATGCCCGAAGAGATGCGCATACGCAGCGGCCTCAAGCATGTCGACATGCTGGTGATTACGCCCAGCCAATCCATCGAAAAGATCGCCGCGCAGTATGTTTCGGAGTTGCCGTGGACGATACGCATCCAGTTGCGCCTGGTGGGCGCAATGCACCAGAGCGGCGCGACGCTGATCAGCTATCTGCTGTCCGAACAGAAGTACTGTCGTGCGCTGATCGATCTCGGTTATCAGGACGCCCTGGGGCGTCGCGATGAAGTCATGCGTTTCCTCGATGCGAGGCCGGGCCGGGATAAAGGGGCGATGCCATGACGACAGATACCGTACCTGGCCGAACCTGGCAGTTGCTCGGGTTGCTGGCGGATGGGCAATTCCATTCTGGTCAGGCGTTGGCGCAGCAGTTGGGGATTTCGCGCGCCAGTGTATTCAATGCGCTGGCCGGTATTGCGGATTACGGCGTGACGTTGCAGCGGATACGCGGACGCGGTTACCGCCTGGCGCGGCCGTGGCAGCGGCTGGATGAACGCGAGATCGCGCGCTGGCTGGGCGGGGACAGCGGGCGATTCGATATCGAGATCGTTCCGCAGACTGCATCCAGCAATACCCTGTTGCTGCAGCGCGCGATGCTTGGCGCGCCATCGGGTAGTGTGGTGGCGGCGGAGCTACAGACTGGCGGACGGGGGCGGATGGGGCGGGCGTGGCATTCCGGACTGGGCTCCGCGCTGACCTTCTCCCTGTTATGGCGCTTCGACTGCGGGTTGAATGCGTTATCCGGCCTGAGTCTGGCGATCGGCGTAGCCATCGTGCGTGCGCTGAGCGGACTGGGGGCGCAAGACATACGATTGAAATGGCCGAACGATGTCCTTGCCGGGCGCGGCAAGCTGGCCGGCGTGCTCATCGAGGCGCAAGGCGACATGCTCGGTCCGAGTGCGGTTGTGGTCGGCATCGGCTTGAACTGTACGTTGCCGGCCAATCTGGCACGGCAGATCGACCAGCCTGCCAGCGCGCTGGAGGACGTGTGCCGGGACATGCCGACACGCAACCGTTTGCTGGCGGTTCTGCTGCATGAGTTGTCTGCCGTATTGTGGCAATTCTCACAACAGGGCTTCGGCGGTCTGCGCGAGGAGTGGCAGGCTCTGCATGCATACCAAGACAAACCGATCAGCCTGAGCGTGCCGGACGGATCGAGGATCGACGGGATCGCGCGCGGAATAGGCGAGCGCGGGGAATTGTGCGTGGAAACCGCACAAGGCATGCGAATGTTCAATACGGGTGAAGTGGGGGGGCGATGAGATTGCTGATCGACGCGGGCAATACGCGTATCAAGTGGGCGCTGGTCGAGGGAGAGGAGTGGCTGCGCAACGGCGCATTGGCGGTAGGGGACGCGGTGGAATTGCGGCAACGGCTCGATGGCCTGCAGGGTGTGCAACAGATATGGGCAAGCAATGTCGCAGGGGAAGCGGTCGCCCAGCATATCCGCAATATCCACCCGACCCGGCCCGAGCTTGTCCGTTTCATCGTTTCATGCGGGGAGCAGTGCGGCGTAAGCAACGGATATGCCGTCCCGTCACGGCTGGGCAGCGATCGCTGGGCGGCCTTGATTGCGGCATGGCATCTGGTGGGTGGTAGCTGTCTGGTGGTGAATTGCGGTACCGCGATTACGGTGGACGCCCTGTCCGGTAATGGGAGATTCCTCGGCGGGTTGATCCTGCCGGGCCTGGAGCTGATGCAGCGCGGCCTGACCGACCTGCCGGCGCAACTGGACCGGGCAGGCGGCGCCTATGCGGCGTTCCCGCTCGATACCGCGGATGCGCTGTTGAGTGGCGCCATCCAGGCCGCCTGTGGGGCGATAGAGCGGCAATATGCGCTGCTCGAAGACGAGCGGGTGCCGGTGATATTGAGCGGCGGCTCGGCAGGAACGTTGCAGTCGTATCTGGCGCGGGGGCGGCTTAACGCGAAGTTGCGTCTCGTGGATAATCTCGTCTTGCAGGGATTGCTGGTGATCGCACGGGAAGCGGGTGAGTGATGAGAACGATATTCTGGATTTTGCTGTTGGCGAACGTGTTCTTTTTTGCAGCCATGCAACAGGGATGGTTCAAATTTTCCGACGAGAGGGAAGTGCAGACCCTGCCCGCATTGCACGAGGAAAAAATACGCTTGCTGGAGATGCCGAAGAGCGCCGCCGTTGCGGCGGTAACCATTGTCACGCCCGTCATTGTGCCGGAGACGGCGGCCACTTCTGCCGCAGCGGCATCACCCAAGGTCGAGTCAAAAGAAGGGATGTGCGTGGAGTGGGGCGATTTTTCCGGGGCCGACCTGACGCGCGCCACAACGGTTCTGGCCGGCCTGAAGCTGGGCGATAAATTGGGTCAGCGCCAGATCGAGCGCAACATCGGATATTGGGTATATATGGGGCCGCTACAGGACAAGGCTGCAGTGGATCAGAAGATTTTGCAACTCAAGGCGCGAAAAGTTGACGAGTATTTCGTGGTGCAGGAAGAGGGGCAATGGCTGAACACGATTTCGCTTGGCGTGTTCAAGACCGAGGAGGCGGCACGAAAATTTCTCGAGGAGTTGAGTGGCAAGGATGTGCGTACCGCCAAGATCGGCGAGCGTGCCAGCAAACTCAAGTCCACCGTGTTCGTATTGAACAATCCAGACGCGGTAACCATCGCCAGATTGGCTGCAATCAAGAAGGATTTCTCCGGAAGCGAGTTGAAGAACGTTCCGTGCGCGAGTATCCTGCCGTAATGCCCGGGGGGTGAAGTCAGTGGCCAGCGCATAAAAACATGCGCTGCCGATAGCCCGGCACGTGTTTTTTAGTAGATCGAGTGGAGTTTCAAATGAAGAACGGTAATCAATTTGTCTATGCCTTCGAGAAGGGCGACGGAAAAAATAAAATGCTGTTGGGCGGCAAAGGCGCAAACCTGTGTGAGATGACGCAGATCGGTCTGAACGTTCCGCCGGGTTTCACGATCACGACCGAAGCATGCCTGTCTTATCTGGATGCAGGGCGAACCCTGCCGAACGGTCTGATGGATGCAGTCAGGGAGCAGATGGGGGCGCTGGAGAAGAAAACCGGCCAGGGGTTCGGCGATGCGCATAATCCGCTGCTGGTGTCGGTACGTTCCGGTTCCGCCATGTCCATGCCGGGTATGATGGACACCATCCTGAACCTGGGTATGAACAAAGATACGCTGCAAGGCGAAATCGAGCAGACCGGTGACGAGCGCTTTGCTTATGATGCATACCGCCGTTTCATCCAGTTGTTCGGAAAGGTTGCGCTGGGCATCCCCGATGTCCTGTTTGACGAGCCTTTCGAGGCGATCAAGAAGCGCGAAGGCGCCAAGGAGGATGTTGCGCTCTCGGCAGAGAATCTGAAAGAAGTGACGGAAATCTTCCTGGAGGTGGTCAAATCCCATACCGGTCGGGGTTTCCCGGACGACCCTTATGAGCAGCTCGAGTTGGCGATCAAGGCCGTGTTCAATTCGTGGTCGGGCAAGCGCGCTGTCGATTACCGCCGTGAGTTCAATATCACTCCTGACATGGCCAACGGCACGGCGGTCAACGTTTGCACCATGGTGTTCGGCAATCGCGGCAATGATTCGGCCACCGGTGTCGCATTTACCCGTAATCCAGCTACCGGCGAGAACCTGCTTTATGGTGAATATCTGGTCAACGCGCAGGGCGAGGACGTGGTGGCAGGCATACGCACACCCAAACCGATCGCGCAGATGGCGGAAGAGATGCCCGATCTCCATCGCCAACTGGAAGAGCTCCGCAACAAACTGGAGCGTCATTATTCCGAGGTGCAGGATTTCGAGTTCACCATCGAGAAGGGCGTGCTTTATTGCCTGCAGACGCGCAATGGCAAGATGAACACGCAGGCGATGGTGCGTACCTCGGTCGAGATGGTCGAGGAAGGTCTGATCTCCAAGGAACGCGCATTGCTGCGCATCAATCCGGAATCGCTGGAGCAGATGCTGTTCCCGCGCCTTGATCCCAGAGCGAATGTGCAGCCGCTGGCCAATGGTTTGCCCGCCAGTCCGGGCGCCGCTTTCGGCCATGTCGTGTTCGATGCGGACCGTGCCGAATCGCAGGGCAAGACCGGCAAGCGAGTCATCCTGCTGCGCGAGGAAACCAAGCCGGAGGACATCCATGGATTCTTCGCCTCGCAAGCCATCCTGACCAGCCGTGGCGGCAAGACCAGCCATGCTGCGGTGGTCGCGCGCGGCATGGGAAAACCCTGTGTCGCCGGCGCGGAAGGGATCGAAGTGGATGTGCAAGCGCGTCGCGCTTACATCGGCGATGTTGTCGTCAAGGAAGGCGATATCCTTACCATTGACGGCACATCGGGCAATGTCTATCTCGGCGAAGTACCTACCGTGGAGGCCGAATTCACCGACCAGCTCGTCACCCTGCTTTCCTGGGCGGATGCGGAGGCGCGCCTGAAGGTCATGGCCAATGCGGATATTCCAGAAGATGCGAGACGCGCCCTGAAATATGGCGCGATGGGCATCGGACTGTGTCGTACGGAACGCATGTTCAATGCCTCTGACCGCCTGCCTATCGTGCTGGAGATGATTGTTTCCGAAACGGTCGAGCAGCGTCAGGCTGCGCTGGACAAACTGTTGCCGATCCAGCGCAAGGACTTTATCGAGCTGTTCAAGACGATGTCGCCGAATTCCGTGACGGTGCGCCTGCTTGATCCGCCGATCCACGAGTTTCTGCCGTCCGAACAGCAATTGCTCTCGGATCTGGAGCAGCTTCGTCATTTGCGCAATTCCATGCGCGGCGCGGAGATTCTGGCGGATACCATCAGTTTGCTCTATCCGGGGGGCGTTCCGGAAGGCGGCTTGCCTCAAGTACATATAGTCGCCGATTCGTCGTTGGTCGATGAAGCGATCGAGAAGAAAGAGGCGATCCTCAGGAAGGTGCGCGCCCTGTTCGAGGTGAACCCGATGCTGGGGCATCGCGGCGTGCGCCTCGGCATTACTTTCCCAGAGATTTACGCGATGCAGATACGTGCGGTGTTGGAGGCGGCCTGCCAGTGCCAGAAGGATGGTGTCGAGGTGCATCCCGAGATCATGGTGCCGCAAGTGTGTACTGCGCAGGAGCTCAAGTCGGTGCGCGCCAATGTGGAGAGCATCCGCAAGCAGGTCGAGCAGGAAACCGGCATCGCGCCGATCTTCAAGTTCGGGACGATGATAGAGGTTGTGCGCGCTTGCATGCGAGCGGGTACGCTGGCCGAAGAGGTCGAATTCTTCAGCTTCGGCACCAACGATCTGACGCAGGCCACGTTCTCGTTCTCGCGCGAAGATGCGGAGAACAAATTCCTGCCCATGTACAACGAGGTCGGTATTTTGCAGGACAATCCGTTCGAAGTGCTCGACTCGCACGGTGTCGGTAAATTGATGGAGTTGGCCGTGGGGTGGGGGCGTGAAGTGAAGCCCGGTCTGAAGGTTGGCATTTGCGGCGAACACGGCGGTCATCCCGCTTCGATCCGTTTTTGCCACCAGGTTGGACTCAGCTATGTTTCATGTTCCGGGCCACGTGTGCCGATCGCCCGTTTGGCGGCTGCACATGCCAAGTTGCTGGAGGGTAAATAGCCTTTCACGAACGCGGTGGCCGGATTCTGGATTGACAAAACAGGCTGAAATCTGGAGAATGCCGCGCTCTTCGCGGTGATATAGCTCAGGTGGTTAGAGCGCAGCACTCATAACGCTGAGGTCGGTGGTTCAAATCCACCTATCACCACCAAATGCAGTAAAGAAAAGCCCCGTTAATCGGGGCTTTTTGTTGAATAAGTTACGCCCGTTCACTATCGAAAGTATTTTTCAGGTGGGATTGCCTTGAAACGTCTCGGTGCGGTGCAAATCTTATGCGGATATGAATAAAAAAACTCCAGACAGGCTGGAGTTTTTTGTTTGCAGCGTTAAAGCCGGATTACTTGAACAGTTCTTTGACCATGAACAGGGAAAACAGAACGGCTATGATCATGGTGCCGACTGCACAAACTGTGGCGATAATTGACATGTTTTCTCCTCCCGAGAGAATTTAGGTTGAACATAACAACAAAACGACCGGACGAATCGTAGCACAAATTTTTTTTGTGTCAAACAATTGTGCCACGGCAAGACAAGCCCGGCGCGTTAAAGCGCAGACAAGGGGGAGGAGAGTCGGGAATTTTAAACGGCGGGGGCGGTAATCATCCGCCCTTCACATGCCGTTTATCAGTTTTTGAAAGCCTGAGTTACCATCCACACGGCAAAACCGGCCGAGAGCAGTACGGTGAAGAGGGATGCTACAGTAGCGATGATGTCCATTTCGTTTCTTTCCCTGAGTGTTGTTGTTATTGAACTCGGCTATTTAAAATAGTCGACTGAAACTTTTCGAATTATACAAGTTTTTTTGTCGGGATTACACGCAACTTGAGCAGGGAGATTGAAAAATCAGGTTGCCATGCCGCTCCGGTGCCGACAAGAAGTTATTTGATTATCCGGTATCATCATAACGTGTCTAAAAAGCTCTATATCAAAACCTATGGCTGCCAGATGAACGAGTACGACTCGGACAAAATGGCAGATGTGTTGCGCGCCTGCGAGGGAATGGTGCTGACCGACCGGCCTGAAGAGGCCGACGTGATCCTGTTCAATACCTGTTCGATCCGTGAAAAAGCCGAGGACAAGGTGTTTTCCGACCTGGGGCGCGTGCGCCCGCTCAAGTTGTCCAATCCTGATCTGCTGATCGGGGTGGGCGGATGTGTGGCCAGTCAGGAAGGCGAGGTGATCGTGCAACGAGCGCCTTATGTGGATGTGGTGTTCGGCCCGCAGACCTTGCATCGTTTGCCGCAATTGTTCCGTGCGCGGCGCGACACAGGCCGTGCTCAGGTGGACATCAGCTTTCCGGAAATCGAAAAATTCGATCATTTGCCATCCCCGCAAACGTCATCCGGCGCAGCTTTCGTTTCCATCATGGAGGGGTGCAGCAAGTATTGCACGTTCTGTGTGGTGCCTTATACGCGTGGCGAGGAAGTGTCGCGCCCGCTGGAAAGTGTGATGCGCGATGTGCGGGAGCTGGTTGCGCAGGGGGTGAAGGAGGTCACGCTGCTCGGGCAGAATGTGAATGCCTACCGTGGCGAGACTGAGGATGGTGACACGGTGGATTTCGCCTTTCTGCTGCAAGCCATCTCAGCGCTGGATGGCGTCGAGCGGTTGCGTTATACCACTTCGCATCCCAGGGAAATGACGCAACGCCTGATCGATGCATATGCGGACACCCCCAAGCTGGTCAGCCATCTGCACCTGCCGGTACAGTCCGGTTCCGACCGCATTCTCGCGGCGATGAAGCGCGGGTACACAGCACTGGAATACAAATCCATCGTGCGCCGGCTGCGCGCAGTACGCCCGGATATCTGCATCTCATCGGATTTTATCGTCGGTTTCCCCGGCGAGACCGAGCAGGATTTCGATGCGACGATGCAACTGATCGACGATGTCGGTTTCGACGTCAGTTTCAGCTTCGTCTACAGCCCGCGCCCCGGCACCCCGGCGGCCGAATTGCCGGACGAAACCCCTGCGGAAGTGAAATCGGCGCGGCTGGCGCGCCTGCAGACGCGCATCGACGAACTGGAGCGCCAGGTTAATCAGTCCATGCTTGGCACGCTACAGCGCGTACTGGTCGAGGGTGTGTCGAAGAAAAACGTGCAGGAACTGGCTGCGCGTACCGACAATAACCGCATCGTGAATTTTCGCGGCTCGCCGGGCATGATCGGACGCTTCGTCGACGTGCGGATCGTCGAGGTGGTGCGACACACGCTGCGTGGCGAGCTGCTTCGGGAGGCACAGTGAACGAGCCCGCACAGCCTTTGCAGTTTGCCTTGGATCCGGTGGATAACCAGCGGCTGGCCCACCTGTGCGGCCCGTTCGACGAGAACCTGCGTCAGATCGAGAACGCGCTGGAAGTTGGCATCGCGCGGCGCGGTGAACATTTCAGCGTGCAGGGCGCGCAGGCTGAACTGGCACGCAAGGTATTGCAGGATTTTTACCGCGACGCCAGAAACGACATCACGCTGGAACGTCTGCAGCTCGGCCTGATCGAGGCGATGAAGTGGCATGCCGAGGCGCCGCCATCCGGCGATTTCGTGCCGCTGCTGATGACGCGCAAAGCAGAGATCAGGGGGCGCACCCCGCGCCAGAATGCTTATCTGCAGGCGATCCAGGAACATGACATCACATTTGGCGTCGGCCCTGCGGGAACCGGCAAGACCTATCTGGCCGTGGCCTGTGCAGTGGATGCGTTGCAGCGCGAAACGGTGCGTCGTCTGGTGCTGGTGCGGCCGGCCGTGGAAGCCGGCGAAAAACTGGGGTTCCTGCCGGGTGATCTGGCGCAGAAGGTCGATCCTTATCTGCGTCCTTTGTATGATGCGCTGTACGATCTGATGGGAATGGAAAAAGTCAGTCGCGCATTCGAGCGCGGCGTGATCGAGATTGCGCCGCTGGCCTATATGCGCGGGCGCACGCTGAACCACTCCTTCATCATTCTCGACGAGGCGCAGAACACCACGCCCGAGCAGATGAAGATGTTCCTGACCCGCATCGGTTTCGGCAGCAAGGCGGTGATCACCGGCGATGTCACCCAGATCGACCTGGTGCGCGGGCAAAAGAGCGGACTGGTTGAGGCGCGCGATGTGCTGAAAGAGGTGCGCGGCATCGTGTTCAGCGATTTCATGGCCGAGGATGTGGTGCGCCATCCGCTGGTGCAGAAGATTGTTACCGCCTATGAGCATCATGACCGGAAAAAGAACACATAAACTTTCCCTGTCCGTGCAATATGCAAGCGATGCGCGGCAATTGCCGACGCGCGCGCAATGGCGCCGCTGGATATCGGCCGCCTTGCAGCGCGATGCACGCATGACGCTGCGCATCGTCGACGAGGCGGAGGGGCGGGAATTGAACAGGGCTTATCGCGGCAAGGATTACGCGACCAACGTGCTGACCTTCGTGTACGACGATGGAGACGTGTTAACCGGCGATGTGGCGATCTGCGCACCGGTGGTGGAGAGGGAGGCCGCCGGGCAGAACAAGGAGTTGCTTGCGCATTATGCGCATCTGGCCATTCACGCTGCGCTGCACCTGCAGGGGTACGAACATGATGAAGACAGCGAAGCCGCCGCAATGGAGGCCATGGAAACCGCACTGATGCTAAAATTGCGCTACCCCGATCCTTACCAGGTGAATTAAGCAATACGAATATGGACGATTCAGAGAGTAGCAAGCCCACCCTGTTGGAGCGTCTTTCCACGTTGCTGCTTCGCGAGCCCGAAGACCGCGAACAGCTTATCGAACTGCTGCATTCGGCCTATGAGCGCAACCTGCTGGACGCGGAGGCGTTGTCGATGATGGAAGGCGTGATGCAGGTCTCCGAGCGCCAGGTGCGCGAGATCATGATCCCGCGCGCGCAAATGGATGTCATCGACATCAGCGAGTCGCCGGAAAAATTCATTCCTTTCGTTATCGAAACCGCACACTCGCGTTTTCCGGTAGTGGACGGCGACAAGGACAACATCATCGGCATCCTGCTGGCGAAAGACCTGTTGCGCTATTACGCGGGAGAGGAATTCGATGTGCGCGACATGTTGCGGCCTGCGGTATTCGTGCCGGAAGCGAAGCGTCTCAACGTGCTGTTGCGCGACTTTCGCAGCAACCGCAATCACATCGCGCTGGTCGTGGATGAATACGGCGGCGTGTCCGGCATGGTGACGATAGAGGACGTGCTGGAGCAGATCGTCGGCGATATCGAGGATGAATACGACTTCGACGAGGATGAGGACAATATCATTCCGGACGGCGCGGGCATGTATCGCGTCAAGGCCGACACCGAGATAGTGGATTTCAATGAAGTACTCGGAACGGAATTCAGCGACGAAGAATATGACACGGTGGGTGGACTGGTGCTGAAAGCCGCCGGGCAACTGCCCAGGCATGGCGCACATATCCAGATCGGGGACATGACGTTCACCGTGTTGCGCGCGGATAGCCGCAGGCTGTATTCGCTGCTGGTGGAACGCAAAAAGACCGAGCCTGCCGCTTAGCGGAGGGGGGATCAGAACTGCTCGTTCTCTCCCAGATAGCGCCACTGTCCGAGCGGAAGATTGCCCAGTTTTACCTTGCCGATGCGGATGCGTTTCAGGCCGCTCACTTTCAGCCCGACCAGTTCGCACATGCGGCGTATCTGGCGCTTCTTTCCTTCGTGCAGCACGAAACGTAGCTGGTCTTCATTCTGCCAGGTCACCTTGGCGGGTTTCAGGTAAGCGCCATCCAGTTTCAGCCCGTGGTTGAGCAGGGCCAGCCCGCTGTCATCCAGCTTGCCCTGCACGCGTACCAGGTATTCCTTGTCCACGGGAGAGTCCTCGCCGATCAGCCGTTTGGCGACACGGCCATCCTGGGTGAGTACCAGCAGGCCTTGCGAATCGATGTCCAGCCGGCCCGCCGGGGCGAGGCCGATGAGTTGGCTGCGATGGAAGCGTAGCGGTGAGCCATCTTCCTTCCAGTGGTTCGCCGCCTCGAACAGTACGCTGGCAGGTTTGTAGTTGTGCTCAGCCTGTCCCGATACGTAACCGATGGGCTTGTTGATCAGTATGGTCACGCGCTGTTGCTGGGTATGCTGCGCGGCGGTGCGCAACGTCACTTGCTGGTGCGGGTAGACCTTGCTGCCCAGTTCGCTGACCGTTTCGCCATCGACTTCCACCCAGCCTTTCTCGATATAGACGTCGGCTTCGCGGCGCGAGCACAGTCCGAGTTCGGACATGCGTTTGGACAGGCGGACTTTTTCCATGGGGCGGGGACAGATTCATTGGTTCGGGCGGCGATTTAATCACAAATGCCGCCCGGGACGGAATCGGTTATTCTTTGCGCCTCTCTCGCGGATCGCTTCATTCGATGTTCAAGACATATCAATCCCTGATCGCAGCCTGTGCCGCAGGAGCGCTTTGCGTGACCGGCTTCGCGCCGTTCGGCATTTTCCCGCTCCCGGTGCTCGCGCTTGCCGTGCTGTTCGTGCTGCTGCGCGCAGCCACTCCAACCGAGGCGGCGCGCCTGGGGTTTGCCTTCGGACTGGGGTTGTTCGTTGCCGGAATCGGCTGGATCTATGTCGCGCTGCACGATTACGGCGACATGCCGATGCTGCTGGCGCTGCCAGCCACCTTGCTGTTCGCGGCTTTCCTCGCGCTGTTCCCCTCGCTGGCCTGTTATGCGCAGGCGCGCTTTCCCTTGTTGAACGGCACATGGTTCAGGAGCCCGGAAGAATCGAGGCGCGCCAGACCGGATGCAACGTACGGCATTCCTGCGCCTGCGGCGCTCGTCCTGCTGATGCCGGCGGCCTGGGTGTCCGTGGAATGGCTGCGCGGCATGATCTTTACCGGATTCCCGTGGCTGACCCTGGGCTATGCTCATTCGGACAGCCCGCTGGCGGGATACGCGCCGCTGCTGGGTGTGTATGGCGTGTCGCTGGTAGCAGCGGTGAGCGCCGGGTTGCTTGCGATGCTATGGCTGGAACGCTGGAACAGGCTTGGGCGTGCCGCGCTGCTGGCATTGGCAGTATTGTGGGGAACCGGGGCGCTGTTGCGTGCCGTACCGTGGACGCAGCCTGCGGGCGGACCGGTCAGCGTCGCGCTGGTGCAGGGCAACATCGCGCAGGATCTCAAGTTCAACGAAGAAGCGCTGGTCGGCACGCTGGAAACCTATCGCCGTCTGGCGCTGCAAAGCGACGCGCGCCTCACCGTGCTGCCCGAGACCGCGCTGCCGCTGCTGCGCCACGAGATGCCCGGCGCCCTGCTCGAACAGTTGCGCAAGCACGCCCGGCAGAACGGCGGAGACATGCTGATCGGCGCCTTCGAGCGCGACAACGGCATCTATTACAACAGCGTGTTCACGCTGGGCATGGCGGATGAACAGCACTACCGCAAGCAGCATCTGGTACCGTTCGGCGAATTCATCCCGCTGCGCCCGCTCATCGGCTGGTTCATCAACGGCGTGCTCGACATCCCGATGGGCGATCTGGGTCGCGGCGGCATGCGTCAACCGCCGCTGGAAGTGGCCGGACAGCGTGTTGCGGCCAACATCTGCTATGAGGACGCGTTCGGTGAGGAGATCATCCGCGCCCTGCCGCAGGCCACGCTGCTGGTGAACGTCACCAACGATGCATGGTACGGCCATTCGCATGCAGCGGAACAGCATAACCAGATCGCGCAGATGCGCGCGCTGGAAAGCGGTCGCATGCTACTGCGCGCCACCAATACCGGTGTCACATCCATCATCGGTGCAGACGGCAGGGTATTGCAACAACTGCCGCAACATCGGGAAGGCGTGCTGCTTGGCGCGGCGCAAGGCTATCAGGGCATGACGCCATACGTGCGCTGGGGAAATGTTGCCGTGATGCTGCTGATCGCGCTGATGCTGGCCTATGCCTGGGTGCGCCGCAAAGCATTCCCTCTCCCGCTTGCGGGAGAGGGCAATACAGCCCCTCCCCCCTCGCGGGGGGAGGGGTAGGGGAGAGGGGGGGGTGAACTGGTTCTGTTACCTGTTGCGCTGCGCCGACGACACCCTGTACTGCGGCATCACCAACAACCTCGACAGGCGCATCGTTGCGCACAATGCCGGAACGGCATCGAAATATACGCGCGCAAGATTGCCGGTGGCGATGGTGTACGCCGAGGCGTGTCCCGACAAGTCTGGCGCACTGAAGCGTGAAAGGGTAATCAAGGGGATGCCGCGCGTTGCCAAGCTGAGACTTATCGACCTAACGGGAAGAGACGAAAAACGGTAAAATGCGCGCTCCTGCAATCGCCGAAAACTGAATAATGCAAACCTCTGGATCCGACATCACGCCTAAAAACGGGTATGAGTCTTCACCAAAGCTGGGCAAGCCCAGCTTTCAGCAAATCATCCTGACGCTACAGAATTACTGGGACAAACAGGGCTGCGCACTGCTGCAACCTTACGACATGGAGGTCGGCGCGGGCACGTCGCATACCGCCACGTTTTTGCGCGCACTGGGCCCGGAGCCGTGGAAGGCGGCTTACGTGCAGCCTTCGCGCCGCCCCAAGGATGGACGCTATGGCGATAACCCGAACCGGCTGCAGCATTACTACCAGTTCCAGGTGGTGTTGAAACCGGCGCCGGCCAACATCATCGATCTGTATCTCGGCTCGCTGGAGGCGCTCGGGTTCGACCTCAAGCAGAACGATATCCGCTTCGTCGAGGACGACTGGGAGAACCCGACGCTGGGTGCGTGGGGGCTGGGCTGGGAAGTCTGGCTGAACGGCATGGAAGTGACGCAGTTCACTTATTTCCAGCAGGTCGGCGGCATCGACTGCAAGCCGATCACCGGCGAGATCACATACGGACTGGAGCGGTTGGCGATGTACCTGCAGAGCGTGGAGAACGTGTTCGACCTGACCTGGACGCCGGGCGTCAGCTATCGTGACGTGTATCACCAGAACGAAGTGGAGCAATCCACTTATAACTTCGAGCATAGCGATGTGGAATTCCTGCTCGGCGCGTTCGGCAGCCACGAGAAACAGGCGAAGCATCTGATGGAACAGCAGCTGGCACTGCCTGCTTACGAGCAGGTGCTGAAAGCGGCACATACGTTCAACCTGCTGGACGCTCGCGGCGCGATCTCCGTCACCGAACGCGCCGCCTACATCGGCCGCATCCGCAACCTTGCGCGCAGCGTCGCGCAGAGTTACCTCGACAGCCGCGCCCGTCTCGGCTTCCCGATGGCGCCGAAAGCATGGGCCGATGAAGTGCTGGCCAAGTTGCAGAAGGAGGCCGCATAGCATGAGAGCCATCCATGCCGTCATTCCGGGCTTGACCCGGAATCCAGCGAAAATAAATCTTCCGCGCAGCGGACAAAACCAGCATTGTCCCGCGTTGCGGGATTCGTTGAATCAACTGGATTCCCGCCTGCGCGGGAATGACGAGGTTTGAGCATGACCAGCAGAAATTTATTAGTCGAATTGTTCGTCGAGGAACTGCCGCCGAAGTCGCTGAAGAGGCTGGGCGAAAGTTTTGCCGGGGAACTGGTTGCGGGTTTGCGGTCGCAGGGACTGGTTGCCGATGGGGCGGCCATTACTTCTTATGCGTCACCGCGCCGTCTCGGGGTGCATGTCGCGGACGTGGCGACGCAGGCGCCGGACAAGCCGGTGTCGCAGAAGCTGATGCCGGTGGCGGTGGGGCTGGATGCGAACGGGCAGGCTACGCCCGCATTGCTGAAGAAACTCGCCGGCTTGGGAGCCGATGCGTCGGTCGTGACTAAGCTGAAGCGTGCGCAGGACGGCAAGGCGGAGGCGCTGTTCTTCGACAGCATCGTGAAGGGTGCAACACTGGCGGAAGGCCTGCAGAAGGCGCTGGAAGAAACACTCGCTAAACTGCCGATCGCCAAGGTGATGAGCTACCAGCTCGAGGACGGCTGGAACAGCGTGAGTTTCGTGCGACCCGCGCATGGGCTGGTCGCCTTGCACGGTGCCGACGAGGTGCCGGTCAGCGTGCTGGGCCTGAATGCCGGGCGCGCCACGCAGGGCCACCGTTTCGAGGCCGACGTTGCGCAGGTGGTATTGAAGGATGCCGACAGCTACGAGGCGCAACTGGAAAGCGAAGGCGCGGTGATCCCGTCCTTTGAGAAGCGCTGCGCCGAGATCGCCAGGCAACTCACCGCTGCTGCTGCACAGGAAAACCTCAAGCCGATCGAGGACGAAGCCTTGCTGGACGAGGTGACCGCGCTGGTCGAGCGCCCCAATGTGCTGGTTGGCACGTTCGAAGCCGAATACCTGGAGGTGCCGCAGGAATGCCTGATCCTGACCATGAAGGCGAACCAGAAGTATTTCCCGCTACTGGATGCGGGGGGCAAGCTGACCAACAAATTCCTGATCGTGTCGAATATTCGCCCTGCGGATGTGAGCCTGGTGGTCGGTGGCAACGAGCGCGTGGTGCGTCCGCGCCTGGCCGACGCGAAGTTCTTCTTCGACCAGGATCGCAAGAAGCCGCTGGAGTCTCGTGTCGACAAGCTCGCCAACGTGGTGTACCACAACAAGCTGGGTTCGCAACTGCAGCGCGTCGAGCGTATCGAGACACTGGCCGGCACCATCGCGCGCCTGCTGGATGCGGACAAAGCGGACGCGGAACTGGCGGCGCGGCTGTCCAAGGCCGACCTGCTGACCGACATGGTCGGCGAGTTCCCGGAACTGCAGGGCATCATGGGCCGTTACTACGCGCTGCACGACGGCGAGAAGCCGGAGGTGGCCGATGCGATCGAGGCGCACTACCGTCCGCGCTTCGCCGGGGATGCGTTGCCGCAGGGCAATATCGCCTGTGCGCTGGCGCTGGCCGACAAGCTGGAAACGTTGCTGGGTATCTACGGGGTGGGACAGGTGCCCACCGGGGACAAGGACCCGTTCGGTTTGCGCCGCCATGCGTTGGGCATCCTGCGCATCCTGATCGAGACGCCTCTCGATCTGCCGCTGGGCGCCTTGCTCAAGAAGGCGGCGGAGAATTTCCCGGACGGGATGCTGAGCGCAACGGTCGCCGCAGATGTGGAATCCTTCATGCTGGATCGTTTACGCGGTTACCTGCGCGACCGCAGCTTCGAGATTTCCCATATCGAGGCGGTGCTGTATATGCTGAATGGCCGCCTGCACGAAGCCCTGCCGCGACTCGAAGGCGTGCGCGCCTTTGCCGCGCTGGATGTTGCGAAAGACCTGGCGGCCGCCAACAAGCGCGTGCAGAACATCATGCGCAAGAACCAGGACGAGCTCGGCGCTGACCTGAAAGGCGCAAAGGTGAAGCCGGCATTACTGAAGGAAGATGCGGAGCGGGAGTTGTATCAGGCGATGAGCGACATCGGGCCGTTCGCGCAGGGGTATTTCGAGAAGCGCGAGTATGGGCAGAACCTGAAAGCGCTGGTCACGCTCAAGCCGTTCATCGACGACTTTTTTGAAAAAGTCATGGTGATGTGTGAAGACAGGGAGATGCGCCTGAATCGTGCGGTGCTGTTACAGCAACTCGGCAGGCTGATGAACCAGGTCGCCGATATTTCCAAACTGGCGCCCTGAACATGAAGCTCATCATCCTCGACCGCGACGGCGTGATCAATCACGATTCCGACCAGTTCATCAAGAACCCGGAAGAATGGAAGCCCATCCCCGGCAGTCTGGAAGCGATCGCGCGCCTGAACCAGGCCGGCTACCGCGTGGTGGTGGCCACCAACCAGTCCGGCATCGGGCGCGGCCTGTTCGACATGACGATGCTGAACGCGATCCACGACAAGATGCACAAGGCCTGTGCATTGGCCGGCGCACGCATCGACGCGGTCTTTTTCTGTCCCCATACTGCGGACAACCATTGTCATTGCCGCAAGCCGAAGGCCGGCATGCTGGAAGAGATCGCCGCCCGCTACAACGCCGACCTGTCGGGCGTGCCGGCGGTCGGCGACTCGCTGCGCGATCTGCAATCCGCCGTTGCGGTGGGTGCGAGCCCCTGCCTGGTGCTGACCGGAAAGGGCATGAAGACTCAGGCGGCGGGCGGCTTGCCGGAAGGCACGCAGGTATTCCCCGATCTGGCTGCGGCGGTCGCCGCGCTGGTGTAGGAAGATGCTGGCGATACGTTCTTTCGTTTTTCTGCTGTTGCAGATCGTCATCACGCCGGTATTCGCGATGCTGGCCCTGCTGCTATTCCCCTTGCCGCCGCTCACCCGTTACCGCTTCATCTCACAATGGGCGAAGCTGATGCTGCCGTTGCTGCGCCTGGTGTGCGACATCCGCCATGAAGTGCGCGGCATCGAAAATATCCCCAGGGAACCCTGCATCGTGCTGTGCAAGCACCAGTCGGCATGGGAGACGATCGCCTTGCAGGAGATCTTCCCGCCCCAGGTATGGGTGTTGAAACGCGAGTTGTTGTGGCTGCCATTCTTCGGCTGGGCGCTGGCGCTGACCAGCCCGATCGCCATCAATCGCAGCGACGGCAAGGGCGCAATGAAACAATTGCTGAAGCAGGGCAAGGAGCGCCTTGCACAGGGATTCTGCGTGGTGATCTTTCCGGAGGGAACGCGCGTGCCGTTCGGCAAGCGCGGCAAATACAAGATCGGCGGGGCATTGCTGGCGGCGAGCAGCGGGGCGCCGGTGGTGCCGGTGGCGCATAACGCCGGACGTCTGTGGGGACGCAACGCGTTCAGCAAGCATCCCGGACTGGTCACGATGAGCATCGGCAAGCCCATCGCCACACAGGGCCGCAAGGCCGAAGAGATCAATGCCGAAGTCGAGGCATGGATCGAGAACGAGATCCAGCAACTGCCGCACTGATGTTCAAGCGCCTGCGCAATCTGGTCACGCCTCCCGCAATGGAACAACGTGCCGCATTGCTCGCCGGCAAACATGTCACCTACACGTTGAAGCGCAGCGGCAGACGCCGCAGCATCGGCCTGCGCATTGACGATCGCGGGCTCACCGTGAGCATGCCGTTGCGCGCATCGGAGAAATGGCTGCACAGCGTGTTGCAGGACAAGGCGCGCTGGGTGGTGGAAAAACTCGACGGCTGGCAGACGCGCAAGGTGGCAGAACCCCGTTGGGCCGATGGCGAGACCATCGACTATCTGGGCGGGCAACTGATCCTGCGCGTGCGACCAAGCCTGTTCGCTGCGCCGGCGCAGCAACATGGCGGGGAATTGTGGGTGTTCGTTGCCGACGACAACGATGCGTCGCAGATCGAGCGCGCGGTGACGGACTGGTACCGGAGCGAAGCCCAACTACTGTTCGTGGAACGTGTCGCGCATTACGCGCCGCTGCTGGGTGTCATGCCGCGCGCGGTGAAATTGTCCGCCGCAAGGACGCAGTGGGGTTGCTGCACGGCACGCGGCACGGTGCGGCTCAACGCGCAACTCGTCAGGTTGCCGCAACGGTTGGTCGATTATGTGGTGGTGCACGAGCTCGCCCATTTGCGCGAGATGAATCATTCCGAGGCATTCTGGCGCGTGGTGCGGGATGCCTGTCCGGATTACGGGAGGATGCGCCGCGAACTCAGGGCGGTAGCGTTATAGATCGCCTGCAGAGGGTATCGGCTGCTTCAGGAATGCGAACGGGAGTGTCGAGATGACCGCTTATACCTATCCGCTGCTCATCAAACAGTTGTTGCACACGCCGCTGGCGAATGCGCCGGATCAGGAGATCGTCTATCGCGACCGGGTGCGTTATGACTACCGTACTCTGCGCGCGCGCATCGGCCGGTTGGGCAGCAGCCTGGGAGTGTCGCCGGGGCAGACGGTCGCAGTGATGGACTACGACAGTCATCGCTATCTGGAATGTTTCTTCGCGATCCCGATGCTCGGGGCGGTGTTGCAGACGGTGAACGTGCGCCTGTCGCCGGAGCAGATCGCATACACCCTCAACCATGCGCAAGCCGACGTGCTGCTGGTGCACGAGGATTTTCTGCCGTTGCTGGAGAGTTTCCGCGCCCGGCTCGAAACGGTGGGCCGCTTCGTGCTGCTGTCCGATGGTGAGCCGCCAGCCTGTCCGGAACCGTTTGCCACCGATTACGAAACCCTTCTGGCGGGAGGAGAGCCGGAGCACGTGTTCCCGGATTTCGACGAGGACACGCGCGCCACGACCTTCTATACCACCGGCACGACCGGGTCGCCCAAGGGCGTCTATTTCAGCCATCGCCAGCTGGTGCTGCACACCCTCTCGGCTGCGGTCGCCTTCGGTACCGCACCGGTGCAGGGGCGCTTCGGGAGGGGGGATGTGTATATGCCGATCACGCCGATGTTCCATGTCCATGCATGGGGCTTCCCGTATATCGCCACGATGCTGGGCGTCAAGCAGGTGTATCCGGGGCGTTACCAGCCGGACGTCCTGTTGCAACTGATCGGGAGCGAAGGCGTGACATTTTCGCATTGCGTACCGACGCTGCTGCACATGCTGCTGTCCAGCCCGCTTGCCAAGGAAACGGAGTTGGGTGGATGGAAAGTGGTCATCGGCGGATCGGCATTGCCCAAAGGACTGGCGCAGGCTGCGCTGGAACGCGGGATAGATGTGTATGCCGGATATGGTCTGTCGGAGACCTGTCCGATCCTGTCGCTCGGATTGCTGGAGGCGGGAGAGGATGACGGTACGGAGGCTGCCATCGAACGGCGCATCAAGGCCGGCCGCGCCATTCCGCTGGTGGATATGCGCATCGTGAACGAATTCGGAAGGGAATTGCCGCAGGACGGACGCGCCGCCGGCGAGGTTGTGGTGCGCGCGCCCTGGCTGACGCAGGGTTACCTGCGCGACGCGGCAGCGTCGGATAGGCTGTGGGAAGGCGGATACCTGCATACCGGCGATATCGCGACGCGCGACGCGAGCGGTTTGCTGAGTATCACTGACCGGCTCAAGGATGTCATCAAATGCAGCGGCGAATGGCTGTCTTCGCTGGAACTGGAGAGCCTGCTCTCCGAACATCCGGCGGTGAGCGAGGTGGCGGTGATCGGTATGCCGGACGAAAAATGGGGTGAGCGTCCTCTGGCGCTGGTGGTGCTCAATGCGGGGCAGTCGGCGTCCCCGGATGCGTTGCGCGAACCGGTGGATCGGCGCATCGATACGGGCAACCTGTCGCGCTATGCCCGGCTGATGCAGATCCGTTTCGTTGCCGGCCTGACGCGCACCAGCGTCGGAAAACTGGACAAGAAAGCGATGCGGCAGCAGTTTGCCGGCTAGGCTGTGAAGGAGATGGTCTCGTCCTGGGCGGCGAACAGTTCGGCAAGCCGCGCATAGAGTTCGCTGCCGTCCCGCCGGCTGAGCCACGCGCCATCCTGCCATGCGTAATGGAAGCCGCCGGATTTCGCGGCGACCCAGACTTCCTGATTGGCGTCGTGGCGGTTGACGATGATCTTCTGGCCGTTGTCGAACTCGATTTCCAGCACGTTGCCGCTGCGGTTGCATTCGATATCGCCGGCGCAACGATCGACGGCAGATTCGATGCGCTGCAGTGCCGCATCGGCCAATCGGTTGAATTCGCTTTCATTCATGGTCAGCCCTTATAATCGCCCCGTCTGAATTTTCCCCCGGGTGTCATCATGCGTTTTAGCATCCTCCTGTCCATTATCGTGGCTTTGATCCTGCTGCTGCAAGGCTGCGGACACAAAGGGCCGCTGCTGCTACCGCCGCCCGCTGCGACAACCTCTCCGCAGGGCGAATAGCATGGACGATCATTTTCATTATCAGGGCGATGCACTGTATGTCGAACAAGTGCCGCTGGCCGATATCGCCGCGCAGTACGGTACACCATGCTATGTCTATTCGCGCGCCGCGCTGAGCGACAGGTTCCGCCAGTTCGCCGATGCGCTGCGCGGTCGCGAGCACCTGATCTGCTATGCGGTGAAAGCCAATTCCAATCTGGCGATCCTGAATGTGCTGGCGCGCCTCGGCGCGGGATTCGATATCGTGTCCGGCGGGGAGTTGCAGCGCGTGCTGGCGGCCGGAGGGGATGCGAGCAAGGTGGTGTTCTCCGGCGTGGGCAAGAGCGTTGCGGAAATGCGCATGGCGCTGGAAGCGGGCATCCTGTGCTTCAACGTCGAGTCGGAAGCCGAACTGGAACGGCTCAACGAAGTGGCCGGCAGCATGGGCAAGGTGGCGGCAATCAGCCTGCGCGTGAATCCGGATGTGGATGCCAAGACGCATCCCTATATTTCGACCGGCCTGAAACAGAACAAATTCGGCGTGGCATACGCCGAAGCCATCGCGCTGTACCGCAGGGCGCGCGATCTGCCTTGTCTGCGCATCACCGGAATGGATTGCCATATCGGTTCACAACTCACCGACATCGGCCCGTTCATCGCTGCCGCGGAAAAGGTGCTGGCTCTCGCGGATGCATTGGCGAAAGACGGTATTGTGCTGGAGCATCTCGATCTCGGCGGCGGTCTGGGGATACGTTACAAGGACGAGACGCCGCCGGCGATAGCGGATTATGCAGGTGCGCTGCTAGGTGCGCTGCTAGGCCGGAGCGAGAAGATTATCCTGGAACCCGGACGCGCATTGGTCGGCAATGCCGGCGTGCTGCTGACCCGCGTCGAATATCTCAAGCATGGCGAAGAAAAGAATTTCGCCATCGTAGACGCCGCGATGAACGACCTGATGCGTCCAGCCTTGTACGATGCCTACCACGACATCATTCCGGCGCAGCGTGAAAATCATGTATTGCAAAGCTACGAAGTGGTCGGCCCGATTTGCGAAACCGGGGACTTCATCGGTCATGCGCGCAACTTGGCGATTGCGCCGCAATCGTTGCTGGCTGTGCGTTCTGCGGGAGCTTACGGGATGAGCATGAGCTCCAATTACAACACCCGGCCGCGTGCTGCAGAGGTGATGGTGGAGGGCGATACGGCACATTTGGTGCGAGAACGCGAATCGGTGCGGCAGTTGTATGCCGGCGAGAATATCGTCCCTTGAGTGTTGCAATTTCCGCAAATTTTTTTCACGAATCTTGTTGCGTGATTTTTTAAACGTGGATACAGTGCCATTGCCGCAAGCGTCTTGGCTTTGATGGCAGGCGTTTGGGGGGGTAGTGAGTCGTAAGTGAATGTTCTAAATTTTTATGGAGAATGAAAATGGCAACATCAAAAACGCCCGCAGCAAAGAAACCCGCCGCCAAGAAAGCAGTCGCCAAGAAGCCGGCAGCCAAAAAAGTCGTAGCGAAAAAACCCGCCGCTAAAAAAGTAGTCGCCAAGAAGCCGGCAGCCAAAAAAGTCGTAGCGAAAAAACCGGCCGCTAAAAAAGTAGTCGCCAAGAAGCCGGCAGCCAAAAAAGTCGTAGCGAAAAAACCAGCCGCCAAAAAGGTGGTCGCCAAGAAACCGGCAGCCAAAAAAGTCGTAGCGAAAAAACCAGCCGCCAAAAAAGTGGTTGCCAAGAAACCGGCAGCCAAAAAAGTCGTAGCGAAAAAACCGGCTGCCAAAAAAGTGGTTGCCAAGAAACCGGCAGCCAAAAAAGTCGTAGCGAAAAAACCGGCTGCCAAAAAAGTAGTTGCCAAGAAACCGGCCGCAAAGCCGGCGGGCAAGGGCATTCTGGGCGCTTGATCCTGCTTTGCAGGTGGGCGGGATGATCGTTCTCCGCCCTTTTTGATCGCTCGGCAGGTTTGTGCAGTGACCCGTGCTTATGCGCGGGGCGTTTTTGCTCCCCCCTGAATAAAGAACGCCCGGACAAAACCGTCCATAACCGCAAGACCTGGCAACAGGTTTCTTGTGGGCGGGCGGCAGAGTCTGGATGTCTCTACTGGATCCGGCTGTCGTTGTCAGAGCGAGTCGTTGAAGTTGTGGTTGCTTGTCCCGTCATCCGATCATCAAACCAGGAAGATCGTTGCCAATCCCAGGAAGATAAAGAAACCGCCACTGTCTGTGATGGCGGTAATCATTACGCTTGAACCAATGGCCGGATCGCGCCCCATTTTCTGCATGACCAGCGGGATCAACAACCCGGCGAGAGCGCCTACTGAAAGATTGAGTATCATTGCGCCGGTCATCACGAGACCGAGCGGTATGCTGTGATACAGGAAATAAGCGAACAGCCCGGCGATACCTCCCCATACCAGACCGTTCAGGCCGCTGATGGCCAACTCCTTGAGCATCAGCCGTTTGGCATGACCTTGCTTGATCTGCTCCAGGGCCAGTGAGCGGATGATGATGGCGGTGGTCTGGTTTGCCGAGTTGCCTGCGATGCCGGCAACGATGGGCATCAGCGTGGCGAGAGCAACGAATTTTTCGATGGTGCCCTCGAACTCGCCGATCACGCGCGAGGCGAAGAATGCCGTGCACAGATTCAATGCCAGCCATGCCCAGCGGTTCTTCGCCGATTTCCACATCGGCGCGAAGATGTCTTCCTCTTCGCGCAGGCCCGCCTGGTTCAGCAAGTCGGTTTCCGATTCCTCGCGGATGAAATCGAGCACGACGTTCACCGTCATGCGTCCGAACAGCTTTCCGTCCTCATCCACTACCGGTGCGGAAACCAGGTCGTAGCGTTCGAAGGCCTGCGCAGCGTGGTCGGCCTTGTCGTCGGGATGCAGCCGGATGGTGTCGGTCAGCATCAGGTCTCCGACGACGACGTCGGGTTCGTTGACCACGATCAGGTTGATCGGCAGGGCGCCCTTGAAGCGGTCGTCACGGTCGACCACGAATACCTGGTCGGTGTGGTCGGGCAGTTCGTCAAAGCGGCGCAGGTAGCGGGAGACAGCTTCCAGCGTCACATCTTCGCGCACATGCACCATATTGAAATCCATCAGCGCGCCGACCGAATCCTCCGGATAGGACATCGCCGCGCGCAGCTGTTCGCGTTCCTCGATGGGCAGCGACTTGAACACGTCGCGGATCACGTGTTGCGGCAGATCCGGCGCAAGGTCGGCGATCTCGTCGGTGTCGAGCTGCTCGGCGGCCTCGCGCAGTTCCTCGCGGCTCATGGTGGCAATCAGCGATTCGCGTACCGCGTCGGAAACCTCGATCAGGATTTCGCCGTCGCGTTCGGATTTGATCAGGTCCCATACCATCAGGCGCTGCTCGATGGGCAGCGCCTCCAGAATGTAGGCGATGTCCGCGGGATGCAGGCCGTCGAGCTTGCGCCGCAATTCGGCCAGGTGTTGCTTGTGCACCAGTGTATCTACCAGCGCATGACGTTCTTCGCGCGGCATTTCCTGGCGGTGGATGACGTCTTCCAGCAGGGCGTGTTTGTGCAGCAGCGATTCCACCTGCTTGAGGTGATCCTGCACATTCTCGGTGTAGTGCTTTTTCTGGCGTTCGTCTGTCATGGCGCGCTCTGCCTGTGAATCGCGCGCTATTGTAAAGAATTAGGCATGCGCCTGCTCACGGAATTTCGGCGCTGTTCATCCGTGCACGGATGATGGCGGTCTTGCGCAGCAGGCCTCGCGCCTCGCGGTGCGTATCGTAATAACGCGGATTGGGCACCATTGCCGCCAGTTTTGCGGCCTGTTCGGAGGACAGGTTCGCCGCGCTGACATGGTAGTAATGGCGTGCCGCAGCTTCCGCGCCGAACACGCCGTTGCCCCATTCGATGATGTTCAGATAAATCTCGAAGATGCGCCGCTTGTCCATCACCGCTTCAAGCATCACGGTGATTGCCGCCTCCTCGAGCTTGCGCCATGGTGTGCGTCGGGTGGACAGGAACAGGTTTTTGGCGAGTTGCTGGCTGATGGTGGAACCGCCCGCGACGATCCGGCCTTTCTTCAGGTTCTTCTCGTAGGCCTTCTGGATGCCTTCCCAGTCGAAGCCCTCGTGATCGACGAATTTCGCGTCTTCCGATGCGATCAGCGCGCGTTTGAGGTTGTTGGAAATCTTCGCGTAGGGAACCCACTTGTGGCGAAGTTCCGCATCCGGGTTCTTGTCCTGCATGACTTCCAGACGACTTTCCATGAATGCGCTGGTGGACGGGTTGAACTTGATCCACCAGCAGATGTGCGCGAACAGCCAGATCTGGTAGAGCAGTACCAGGCCGACCGCAACGGCGAATGCGCGCCACATCCAGCCATACAGCCTTTTCATGGTCACTTGCGCAGGGCGGCGATGACTGGGGCAGTGTCTGGACGTAGGCCGCGCCAGAGGTGAAAGGCTTCCGCGGCCTGTTCGACCAGCATGCCCAACCCGTCTGCCACCACAGCCGCGCCATTGGCGCGTGCAAACTTCATGAACGACGTCTCGCGCCCGTACATCATGTCGTATGCCAGCGCGCCCGGTTTGAACAGGTTGGCGGGCAAGGGTAGTTGTTCGTCCTTCAGTCCGCTGGAGGTGGCATTGATGACAAGATCGAATTTTCTTTCCGGAAGTTGGTCGTAGCTGCGCGCAAATACCGAGCAATCCTCGAAATCGGCAGCAAGCGCCTGCGCCTTTTCGATCGTGCGGTTGGCGATGACCACGCCAACCCCGGCACTGAACAGCGGCCACAGCACGCCGGCTGCAGCGCCGCCGGCGCCCAGCAGTAGCGCGTCTTTCCACATCAACTTAAAGCCCAGGTTGTTCTCGATATCGATGAGCAGGCCGGCCCCGTCGGTATTGGTGCCCAGTATCCTTCCGTCGCGGAACAGCAGGGTATTGACTGCCCGTGCATTCCGGGCGCGGGCGCCGATCTCGTCACACAATTTGAACGCTTCGAACTTGAATGGCACGGTCACGTTGCAACCCAGGTATCCCTCGTCGCGCAGACGGTGTACGGTCGCGGCGAAGCCGTCCAGCGGAGCTTCGATGGCTTCGTAGCTGATGTCCTGGTTGGTCTGTTCGGCGAACATCCTGTGGATCAGCGGTGACTTACTGTGTGAAACGGGGTTGCCGATGACGGCGTAACGGTCGGTCATGTCGAATCTGCGATAAATGGAATATGCGCATTGTAAAGAAAATCAGGCCGCCTTTCGTGCGCTTGTCAACGGTATGGCGGCGGCACCTGAGATAGCCATCGCCCAGACAATGGCTGCGCCGGCAGGCAGGTCGAACCATGACGAAACCAGCAGGCCGCCGGCATAGCCCGAAATGCCGATGAAGAAGGCATATGCCGCCCGTCGCGAAGCAGCACGGAAGGAGGCGAGTGCCGGAACGATCAGGCTGGCGAATACCAGATATACGCCGACCAGTTGTACCGAGGCGGTGACTGCAAGGGCGAACAGCGCGTAGAAGCCAAGATCGCCCAGCCGGGCACGTTGCCAGCGCCATATCAGCAGCAGCACGGTGCTCAGGATGGCGGTGGCGATCAGTTGCGTATTGCTGACCCACAGGATCTGCCCGACCAGCAGGTCATTCAGATGTTCGCCGGCATGGGTGTCACGGCTCATCAGCAGGATACCGCCGCTGGCGGCGAGCACGAAGGTCAGGCCGATGCAGGCCTCCTTCACCGCTTCCAGACGCCGCTCGATCCATGCCAGCAACGCCGCGCCGCACAATGCGCTGGCCGCAGCGATCAGTTGCACCAGTAGCGGCTGGTCGGTCAGTTCCAGCAATCCGGCGATTACTACACCCAGCCCGGCGATCTGCGCGACGGCAAGATCGGCAAAGATCACACCGCGTGCCAGTATCTTCATGCCGAACGGGATATGCGTGGACAATACCAGCAGGCCGGCGATGAAGGCTGGCAACAGGATGTCGAGTTCGATGTCGTTCATTTCAGTCCCGCCAGCAATCTCCGGATGGTGTCGTCAAACAATCCGGACAGGTCCGTGGCAGCCTTACTGCCGCCGACCGTGTAAGGGAGTTCCACTGCGGCGATCTGCGCGCGATCCGCGATCCATCCGGAAGGACGCCCATCCTGGTAGGCGGCGCGCAGCACCATCTTTGCCGGGTGTTGTTGCAGCCGGTCCAGCACCTGTCCCAGATAGGCGACGCCGGGTTCCATACCGGGCCTGGGTTCCAGTTCGGCGACCTGTTTCAGTCCCAGCCAGTTGTTCAGGTAGGGGAAGCCGCGGTGTTGCGCGATCACCGGCACGCCCCTGAGCGGTGCGGCCTGTTGTTCCCATCTGGCGATGGAGGCGCGCCATTGCTTGTCGAATGACGCAAGCTGTTTCCGGTAGTGTGCGGCGTTGGGCGGGTCGAGCCGGCACAGGCGATCGGCGAGTGCGTCGGCGACGGGCAGGAAGTTGCGCGGGTCGGTCTGGATGTGTGGATTGCCCGTCGCATGTACATCACCCTCGGCGCGATCCAGGCGAGTCGGCACTTCCAGCATTTGCACCGATTGCGCCGCCTCGAAATAACCGTTGCCGCCGGGTTGTATCGCGCGGTTGCCCGACTCTCGCAACACCACCGGTAGCCAGGCCGCTTCGAGTCCGGCGCCGGTGCATACCATCAGGTCTGCGCGGCGAGCCTTGGCGATCAGGCTGGGACGCGCTTCGACGCGGTGCGGATCCTGCAATGGGCCAGTGGCGGTGTAGATGGTGGCACGGTCCCCCGCGAGTTGCCGGGTGAGCGCCGCCCATTCCGGTTCGCAGGCGAATACGTTGAGCGCTGCGTGGGCATTGCCGCCAAGCAGCAGCAGCAAGAATGCATGGAGAATTCTTCGCATGATTTTCATTAGTATTGATGTGAGCTGTGCGCGCCCAGACTCATGATGTATTGCACGAACAACTGGTTGTCGGGCAGGCCTTGCCGCGTGTTGTCACGAGCCAATTGCAGGCGCAGGCGCGAGAATTCGCTCGGGCTGTAATCCAGCATCAGGCTGGTGCGCGCGGGTTGGAAACCGTAGTCGGCGATGACGTTGGCGGCGTTCAGCGCGCCGATCGTGGCGATGCCAGGATCGAGCCTGTCATAACGCAGGCCGGCGCGCCAGTTCGGCTGGAACTGGTATACGCCTTGCAGATACCAGCCGCTTTGCGTCACGCTGAAACTGTCGGTCACATTCGCAAGCGCGGTGTCGTATGTCAGCATGCCGATTTCCTTACGGCGGAAATATTCGCCCTGAAATTTCGCGTAACGGTTGCGCATGTTGCCGTTGGGCGCATATTTCCAGACGAAGTCCAGCCCGGTCGTTTGGCTGTCGCCGCTGAAACTGTTGCTCACGCCGCCGGCGGTTCCAAGCAGATCGGGCACGGCATCACTGACGCGATCCGCCGCGCGCGTCCTGTGCAGCGATGCGCCGATGCGCCAACTGTGTTCGATGCCGATGTCGTCGCCGGCATGCGCGAACAGCACGCCGGAGCCAGCGCCGTTCTTGACGCGATCCGAGCCGGGGAAGCCACGTCCGCGCCCGAGCTCTGCGCCCAGTTCGATGAAGGTGTCGGTAGGTGCCAGCCATTTGACTTGCAGGCCATCTTCGCCCAACTGGTTGCCCCACAGCGAGGCATACACCAGCGGTTGATCGACGAAATCCCAAGCGTGGGCATGCTGCTCGTTGAGATAGCCCAGCCCGGAGAAATAGCGGCCAAACTTGAGGTTGATGCCGTTGCCCGGTGCGGATGTCTGGACGAAGGCATTCTCCACGCCGACTCCGCCGGCCGGATCGAGCGCCAGCGTGGCAACGCCGCGATAGTCGGCATCGATGTTGGCGCTGATGCCCAGTTCGGATTCGCCGAGGTTGAAGCCCTGCTCGTGCCCCATGTTCGGGTTCATCGCGAAACCGGTGGCCGGGATGGCAGGATCCTGACGCACAGACCCGTAAGTGCCGCCCAGTATCAGCGCAATCGCCGGATTGAAGGCGTTGTCGGCGCCGACAGTGGGGGACGATGGTGCCGCATCCGCTGGTCGCAGCCGAGTTTGGGCTGCATCGGCTTGTTTGCCGGCCGATTCGGCGGTTTGCAAACGTTGCTCCAACTGGGCGATACGTTGCTCATAGCTTTGCTTCAGTTGTTGAATCTGCTCGCGGATGGCTTGCAGATCGGGGTCGCTCGCGGCGGATGCGTTGAGCGAATGGGGCAGTAGCGCGACAGCAATCGCCACGCTAAAACAGGATTTGTTGAACATGTATTACTCCGTAAAAACAATGAATGAATCGCGTAAAGCAGGCCGGGGCAATTCCGGTCCGCGTTCAGTGCGAGAAATCGATTGAACTAAACGAAGTAAGGTGGGGCCCGAGCGGTGAAGGCAGTGAAGGCGGTGGAAAAGAGCGAAGCGGAAGCAGCGGTGGCGAAATGCGTCTCTTGCCTTGCCGGGATGAATTGATGCGTGTGGTTGCCGAGGGCGCTGCCGAGTTGCGCATAACTGGCGCACAAGTCGCATAGCCGGTCGTGCGGCTGCGATTGATCCTGAGATTGCTGTTCCAGCGTGTGCGCGATGCCGTGCGCCAATCCGCCAAGCTGGCTGAGCAGCAAGGCTAAAACGAGCAGCAGACGGATGGGCAGAGAGCGGTGCATGGGGCGCATTCTAGCCTACTCGCTTTCGAGCCGGTCGGACGAAGTGAACGTCCAGGTACGCGTGATGGTCAGGATATCCCAGTCCCTGGTAATGTCCGGCGGCAGTGGCGCATAGGGCGCGGCAAGTTTGACGATGCGCATCGCCGCCGCATCCAGGATGCGTTGCCCGGAGGAGCGGTTGACTTCGACGCTTTCGACGCTGCCGTCTGCCCTGATCGAGACGCTGAGCTGCAATTTCCCGTAGATGCGTTCACGCCGTGCCTGCTCCGGATAATTCAGGTTGCCGATGCGCTCAACCTTGACGCGCCAGTCTTCGATGTATTGTGCGAAACGGTACTCCTGCGTGCGTGCGCCGATGAATTTTCGGCGCGGCATTTTCTGGTAGGCATCCCAATTCTTGTTGATCTGCGCCTCCAGTCGGGCGATTTCCAGGCTTTTCTCCACCAGTTCATTGCCGCTGCTGGGTGAGGCGCTGCGCTGATTTTTCAGTTCCTGCTGCGTCACCTTGAAGTCGCTCTTGAGCCGGGTCAGCATGCGCCGCGATTCCTGCTCAAGTTGCGCGACGCGCTTGGCAAGTTGTTCCGGCGTGAATTGTTTGTCGTCGCGTATGGTGGGCAGCGGGCTTTTGGCTTGCCGATCTTCGACGGTATTGCCGCCGCCGTCCAGATTGGCCTGTGCCAGCGCATCGGCCTTGCTCGGCCTGGATTTCGATTTGCTGTTGACCAGCACCACTTGCAGCGGCTGCATGAAATTGGGGGCGCTGCGGGGATCGGGCAATACCAGTGCAATGCCGAACAATGCGAATGCATGCAACGCGACCGAGAAGGTCATGGCAATGGACAAACGCATTTTCAGCGTAGCGATCAAATCGCGCTCTCCTCCATTTTCGCGACGAAGCGTGCGCGCACGTCCAGATCGAGCAGGTCGATCTCATCGATGGCCAATCGCACGCGGCTGTTGGCAGGCAATTCCGGCAATGAGGGAACCTTGAATACCAGCGGAATGTCGGTCAGTTTCACCAGATTCTCGCGCAGCACGACGGCAGTAACAACAAGTTCGCGCAGCGCTCCGTTCGCTTCCTCTTTATCTGTGCGGGAAGGGGCATCCCTTTCCTGCAACAGCCAGCGCAGGCACCAGTAACGTTCCATGCCGCGCTGGAATTCCCCATAGATGCCGTACATGGTGTCGAAATCGCGCATCGCGGCATACAGCGCCTCGTCGTTCCGGGCGTAGGCCGGTTCGCTCTCGTGCAGCATGGCGATGATCTGGCGCTGGTTCAGCATATCCACATAGCGGCGTAGCGGTGAACTCGACCACATGTATTGCGCGACGCCCAGTCCCTGGTGCGGCGCGGCGACGGTACTCATCTTTACCTTGCCGCCCTGCTGGGTACGGTAGATGCCGACGAAGCCGTGCTCGGCAAGATGCCTGCCCCATTCGCTGTTCACCAGGATCATCAGCTCGGAGACCACCTTGTCGATGGGCGAGCCGCGACGGCGCTGGGTGATGCTGACTTTTGCCTTTTCACTGGACGGGTCGTTGTCGATATGGAAGTTGTAATCGGTCTGCTGGGTGTTGTTGTCCGCCGGCTTGCCGCGCGCCGTCTCCAGTTTTTGCGCCAGGCGCCACAGTAGCGTGAGTTCGTTCGCGTAGGGGTAATCCAATTTTCCGGCAGCCAGCGTGTCCTCGTTGAACAGCGGTTCCAGCGTATCGTGGCGCAGATTCGCCGTAATGTGGATGCGCTCGACGCGGCTTTCGTGGCTTAGCAGATCCAGCGTTTCGCCATCGATTTCGTTGTACATCGACAGCGCCGGGCATATGTGATCCGCGCACAGCGTAAAGGCTTGCACTACATTGTCCGGCAGCATGGTGATCTTGTTGCCGGGCATGTATACCGTGGAAAGCCGTTGGGCGGCGAGCCGGTCGACCTCCGAGTCGCGCAATATTCCCAAGGCGGGCGCGGCGATATGCACGCCGACGCGCCAGTTGCCGTTGGCCAGTTTTTCCACCGAGAACGCATCGTCGATTTCGGTCGTTGTCGCATCGTCGATACTGAAGGCGTCCACGCCGGCCAGCGGCAATTCTTCCCATGCGCACGGTTCGACGGGCGGAAAGCCGGTCCCGCCGGGGAAATGTTCGAGCAGGAAACGCTGCAAATGGTAATCGTGCGTGGAGGGGATCGCGCCGCAGCGCTGCAACAGATGCGCGGCAGACAGGTGGCTGGCGGCGCAGGCGGCTTCCAGTGCCTTGGCTTCGATGGTGTTGCGATCCGGTTTGTAGAGCAGTTGCGGCAAATGCCCGGAAAATTCGGGCGGCAACTCGAAACGGCCAAGTTGTTCGGCATAACGCGCTTGCAATGCCAGTTGCTGGCGTTTCTTCTCCGCGCCGGCCAGTGCGGCCTTGAGCACGTCGGGCGGCGCAGCGCGATAGCGGCCTTTGCCCTTTTTGTGGAAATAGATCGGCGCGCCATGCAGACGGATCAGAGCGGCGGCAGCTTCCAGCGAACTGGGGGGGTGGCCGAAATATTCGGTGGCGATCTGCTCGGAACCGAATTCGTCGGGCGGACAGCATTCCCAGAGGAAGTCCACGTCGATGGTTTCAGCCAGCGCTTCCGCTTGCGGCAGCAACTCCGACAAAGCGGGCTGCGTGAAGCGCAGCATCACATGGGTTGCCTTGACTTTGCTGCGCTTGCCGGACAGGCTTTCGACCTGCAGCGAAGTGATGTTGTCGGTCATGACGCTGCCGACCTTGAAAGCGCCGTCTTCTTCGTAAAGGATGTTCATTGGGCGGGACGGTAAAAGTTGGCGCAAATTATAACAGTTCGGTCATGCCGGGGCGGCTTGCGCCGGACAACAAAAAAGCCGGCGCAAGCCGGCCTTTTTGAGTGAGAACGGTTCGCCTTATTTCTGGCTGAGGGTCCATTCCACGATGGTCTTGATGCTCTCATCGCTAACCGATTTGGGTGTGGCGGGCATCGGCATCGAACCGAAAGCACCGCTGCCACCGTTACGCACCTTGGCTTCCAGTTTGGCTGCCGCCCCCTGGACGCCTGCGTACTTGAGCGCGATATCCTTGATCGACGGGCCGACGGTCTTTTTGGCGGCAGCATGACATGTGCCGCAGTTGCTCTTCTTGAACAGGGCTTCGCCATCGCTGGAAGCAACGGCAGCGGTGGAAACGGACAGTGCGGCAGTCAAAGCGACGAGATAACGAACTTTCATAACGATCTCCTTATATTAAAAAAACGGATGCAATCTGCATTCCAATGAACAACATACAACATACGATGCCAATTCTGTCCATCCGGGGATATGTGCGGGTGGGTAGACAGTTAATTGAATGCCGAGTTCCTCAAATGATACCAGCTTGTTGGGCCTGTTCGTCGGCAAAATAGCTGCTGCGCACCATCGGTCCGCAGGCCGCATGGTTGAAGCCCATGTCTTTTGCGGCCTGTTCGAGCAGCGCGAACGATTCCAGCGGCGCGTAGCGCAGCACCGGCAAATGTCCGTCGGATGGTTGCAGATACTGGCCGATGGTGAGCATGTCCACGCCATGCGTGCGCAGGTCGCGCATCACCTCCAGCACTTCTTCGTCGGTCTCGCCCAGCCCGAGCATCAGGCCGGACTTGGTCGGAACGAGCGGGAAGCGTGCCTTGAAGGCCTCGAGCAATTTCAACGAGTGCGCATAATCCGCTCCGGGACGTGCCAGCCTGTACAGACGCGGCACGGTTTCCAGGTTATGGTTCAGCACGTCGGGCAGGCTGGCGGCAAGCGCATCCAGCGCTTCTTCCATCCTGCCGCGAAAATCAGGCACCAGGATTTCCAGACGGGTGTCCGGGGAGTTGGCGCGGATCGCGCTCAGGCAGTCGGCAAAATGCCGGGCGCCGCCGTCGCGCAGGTCATCCCGATCCACGCTGGTGATGACCACATATTTAAGCTTGAGCAGGCCGATGGAGCGGGCGAGGTTGTACGGCTCTGTGGCGTCGGGCGGTTGCGGCTTGCCGTGCGCCACGTCGCAGAACGGGCAACGGCGCGTGCAGATATCGCCAAGGATCATGAACGTAGCGGTGCCTTTGCCGAAACATTCGCCGATGTTCGGGCAGGATGCTTCCTCGCATACCGTGTGCAGGCTGTGCTCGCGCAGCATCCGCTTGACCTCGTTGTATTCCGCGCCGCTGCCGGATTTGACGCGTATCCATGCCGGCTTGCGCAGGCGCTCCTGCAGCGGCACGATCCTGATCGGGTTGCGCGCGGTCTTGGAATGTCCGGTCTGTTTATGGCTGTCACTACTCATGCCGGTTCTTCCTTTCGAGGTGTTGCTGTAATCCGTGGGTCAGGTTTTGCACCAGTTGCGCCTGCAATTCGCCGATCGAGGCGGTGATGCCGAGTTCGCAGCACTGTGTGACGCGCAGCCCGGCATAGCCGCACGGGTTGATGTTGGCGAACGGGCCGAGATCCATGTCCACGTTGAGTGACAGGCCGTGATAGCAGCAGCCGTTCCTGATCTTCAGCCCGAGCGCGGCGATCTTTGCGTCATCCACATATACGCCGGGCGCATCCTCGCGCCGCTGTGCGGCCACGCCGAACTCTCCAAGCAGGTCGATCACCGACTGTTCCATCAGGCGCACCAGTTCGCGCACGTTGATCTTCCAGCGGCGCATGTCGAGCAGCAGGTAGGCGACGATCTGGCCGGGACCATGGTAGGTGATCTGCCCGCCGCGATCGATCTTTACGACCGGGATTCCGGTATGGTGCAGCAGATGCTCCGGTTTTCCCGCCAAACCCTGCGTATAGGTGGGCGGATGCTGTACCAGCCAGATCTCGTCGCGCGTTTCGGGGGTGCGCTCCGCAGTGAAGCGCTGCATCGCTTCCCATGTGGGCTGATATTCGACCAGACCGAGCGAGTGGATATGCGGGATCACAGCACCATCACCACCATCGGGTGGTCGCAGAGTTCCTGATAGACCGCATCGAGTTGTTCGCGCGAGGTGGCGGTGATCGTGCAGGTGAGGCTGACATACCGGGCGTTCTTGCTGGCACGCATCTCCATGCTGGCAGCAAGGAAGTCGGGGTCGTGCCTGTTGACCACTTCCAGCACGGCCTGTGCGAAACCGGCCTGCTGCAGGCCGAATATCTTCAGCGGGAATTCGCAGGGATACTCGAGCAGGCTGTCGGTCAGTCTGGTTTCGGGCAGATTGTTCATGCGCGCATCACGTTCCGTTTGAAATCCTGGTAGCCCCGGTTCAGTTGGTCGAACACCGCCCCCGGCTTGCCGGAACCGACGGATTTGCCATCCAGCGTCGTGATGGCCAACACTTCCTTGGTGGACGAGGTAAGCATCAGTTCGTCGGCGTCGAACAATTCTTCTTTCAATATGCGCCGCACTTCATGCGGGATACCGCTGGCGGCGGCGATTTCCAGCATCACGTCGTACGTGATGCCGGGCAGCATCAGGTTGTCCTTGGGCGGCGCGAGCAGCTTGCCGTTCTTCACCAGGAAAATATTGCTGGCCGATCCCTCAGTCAGGAACGCGTTATCCCGTATCAGGATGGTTTCCGTGCAGCAGGCATCGACCGACATTTGGCGCAGCAACACGTTGGGGAGCAGCGAGATGGATTTGATGTCGCAGCGCAGCCAGCGGTTGTCTTCCGCCGTGATGCATGAGACCCCGGCCTCCAGCAATTCCGGTGGCGGGGAGGTGAGGGGGTTGCTCATCGCGAATACGGTCGGCGGCACCGGCGGAACGGGGAAGACATGATCCCGTTTTGCCGCGCCCCGGGTGACGTGCAGGTACACGTACTGGTCCTCTTCCGTACTGCGCGCGACGAGTTCATTGACGATGGTGGCCCATTCGGGCGCGCTGAGCGGATTGGTGAGCCGGATGCCGTCCAGGCTGTATTGCAGCCGCAACAGATGTTCTTCCATGCGGAACGGCCTGCGCGAATACACGGGGATCACTTCATAGACGCCGTCGCCAAAGATGAAGCCGCGATCCAGCACGGAAATCTTCGCTTCTTCGACCGGCATGTATTGCCCGTTCAGGTAGATGGTCATGGAGGAATCCCTCATTGGAACAGCAGGCGGATATTATCCCATCCGCGCGAGAATACATTGGCCAAGGGTACCTCCTCCAGCGCCACAAGGGGAAATTCCGCGTAGGGTTTGCCGGCCAGGGTCAGTTTGAGCGTGCCCAGAGGCTGGCCGCTGCTGACCGGCGCGATGATGGGTTGCCTCGTTTCCATCGTTGCCTTGAGTTGGTCGAGCGTACCCTTGGGAACCGTCAGGAGCAGATCGTTGCGGGGGCCGACCTCCACTTGTCGTTGCGTACCTTTCCAGATGCGTACACTGGTTACCGGCTGGCTCTTCTGGTAAAGACGGACCGCATCGAAATCCTGGAAGCCGAAATTCAGCAGTTTCTGGCTTTCGGCGGCACGCAGGCTGTCGGAATTCGCACCGAGCAGCACCGAGATCAGGCGGCGATGGTCGCGCAGCGACGAGCCGATCAGGCAATACCCGGCTGTATCGGTGTGTCCGGTCTTGACGCCGTCCGCATAGGGATCTATCCACAGTAACCGGTTGCGGTTGGCCTGGGTGATCTTGTTGAAGGTGTAGTCGCGCAGGGAAAACAGCCTGTAGTGTTGCGGATAGTCTCGCATGACGGCTGCCGTCAGCAGGGCAAGGTCGATTGCGCTGCTGTAATGCTGCGCGTCCGGCAAACCGACCGGATTGGCGAAGTGCGTGTTATGCATGCCCAGCCGTCCTGCTTCCCTGTTCATCATGTCGACAAAACCCGCTTCGCTGCCGGCGATGTTGACTGCAAGGGTGATGGCGGCGTCGTTGCCGGACTGCACGATCAGTCCGTGCAACAGTTCATCCACGGTCACTTCCTGGTCGGCTTTGAGCAACATGCGCGATTCGCGGCTACTGCTACGCACTACGGCCGAAGCGGGAACGGTCAGGCTTTGCTTCAGCGACAGCGTGCCGTGTTTGATCGCGTCGAAAACCAGATACGCGGTCATCAGCTTGGTCAGCGAAGCGGGTTCCGTGCGCATGTCGCCGTTCCGGCTCGCCAACACCTGGTTGCTGGTGTAGTCGTAAAGCACATAGGCTCTGGCGGCCAGTTCCGGCGCGGCGGGCATTTGCGGCGGAAGCGCGAAGCCGGCTGAGGGCAACAGGAGGGTGATGAGCAGGAAGATGGATTTCATGGTTTGACGGTTTTCTGGGTGCGCAATTATAGACTTTGCGCAACGGCAGGCGATAGCCGTTGAGGGACTAGGCCGAAATGCATAGATATTTCGGCATATTGTTCTTTGGTTAGCAAGTGGCTATAAAGATGCATATGGACGGTTCGGTTGGAGGAGGTGTGTGATGGCGTCAGTACCTGGAGTAAATAGTCTGGCTGGATTCGGCCTGTACCCGCGGCGTGAGATGCGCGACCGCTATAACCTCATTGCAGCGGCCGAGGCGCATGTTTTGTGGAAGGCGCATCTGGGGCACCATGTTCGCGGCACCATCCGCGAGCCGCTGGAATCCGCGCTGATCGGGCAGGACGGCATCTGCCAGCTGGGGAACTGGATCCGCGGCTCGGTGTTCAAGCCGTTCCGCGAGACGGAGGCATACCGGCAACTCAACGAAGCACACCTGCAATTCCATGAGATGGGCAGGAATATCGTCGAACACCTGAAGCGCGGCGACCGCAAGGGTGCGGAAGCCCTCTTTGATAACGAATATAGCCTGGCCCTGCGTCGCATCCTGCAGTCGCTGACGGAGATCAACCGGCTGTTGTACGACATCTGAAGCAGGATCACTTGCCCGGCGGCGGTTTGGCGAGTTTTCGCTGCAATGTGCGGCGGTGCATGTTCAGGGCGCGTGCAGTAGCAGAGATGTTGTCGTCATGTTCGCGCAACACACGCTGGATGTATTCCCACTCCATATTTTCGATCTGCATCGGGTTGGCCTTGATCGGCGCATTGCCGTCGGCGGCATGCGCAAAGGCCGCGACGATCTCGTCGGCATTGGCAGGTTTGGCGAGATATTGCGTTGCGCCCAGCTTGATGGCCTCGACGGCTGTGGCGATGCTGGCATAGCCGGTCAGGACGACGATGCGCGTATTCGGGTCGAGACCGTGCAAAACGCTGACCAGCGCCAATCCGGTCGCGCCGCCCATTTTGAGATCCACTACTGCGAATTCCGGCGGATTCGCTTCAGCCAGCGGGATCGCCTGTTCCACGCTGTGCGCTACGCCGACGCAGAAGCCGCGTTTCTCCAGTGCGGCCCCCAGTACCCTGCAAAAGGTGGCATCGTCGTCCACCAGCAACAGCGAGGCGGATTCTTCGCGGGCATGGGTCATGCCGCCGCCCCATAGGTCGGCAAGGTCAGTTCGGTGATCGTGCCGCCTTCCTGGCTGCTGAGCAGGCGTACCGTCCCGCCCAGGCGTTCGATGGTGGCGTTGGCCAGAAACAGCCCCAGGCCGCGTCCCTCCGGCTTGGTGGTGAAGAATGCCGCGCCGGCATGAAGGGCGGCCTCCCCGTTCAATCCCGCTCCCTGATCCCGTATTTCGAGTGTGAAGCGGCGGTTGTCCCAGCGGCTGACGATCTCGATGGGCTGCGGGCAGGCATCCGCCGCATTGTTGAGCAGGTTCATCAGCGCGGCACGCAACGTCATGTCTGCACGGATGCCGGGAGCGGGCGGCGGGCTGTCGGTGCGGTAGCGGTATTGCGCAGTGGGACGCAGCAACTGCCATTCGTCCAGAACTTCCGCCATCAGTCTGTCTGCCGTTTGCGGGGAAGCGGCGCCGTCATCCTGAGCATTGGCCAGCATCTTGTCGAGGATGCGCTTGCAGCCGCGCACCTGCTCGTCGAGGATGGACAGGCTGTCGTGCAAGGCCGGTTGCCCGTCGCCGGCATCGTGCTTCAGTTCGCCGATCACGACGGCGATGGTGGACAGTGGCGTGCCCATTTCGTGCGCCGCCCCGGCGGCCTGGGTGCCGAGCGCCACGATACGTTCGTTGCGCAGGATGTTTTCGCGAGCCTGCGCCAGCATCTCATCCCGGCTGCGCACCGCCTGCGCCATCCGCACCACGAAGTATGCGACGACGACCGCGCTGATGACGAACCCCATCCACATGCCCATGACATGGATGTTGAACGCCGAGTCGCTGTCGTGATGGCGGTGGCCGGACGGCAACGGGATGTAATGGAACATCAGCAGGCTGTAGCAGGCAGTAGTGAGTGCCGCCATTCCCCACGTGTAGCGGGCGGGCAGAGTGGCGGCAGCGATCACCAGCGGCAGCAGGTACAGCGAAACGAACGGATTGGTCGAACCACCGCCGAAATACAGCAGGATGCTGAGCGCCGCGACATCGACACCCAACTGCGCGAACATTTCCGCGTTGGAGACGGCCCTGTCGCTGTGCAGACGCCACCAGCTGAGCAGGTTGGCGAGGACGAGCGCGGCGATGGTCATCAGCATCGGCTGCCAGTCCAGCTCCAGTTCGAGGATTTTCCAGACTGCCGCAAGCGTCAGAAGTTGCGCGGCGATCGCCACGCCGCGCAGGGCGATCAGCCGCTGTAACTGGTTGTGGCCGGGAAGGGCGGAGAGGGTCATGCTGTCCATGGCGCAATTGTATGCGGATAGAAGCGCACGGTGGTGCGACAAAATGACGCATTCCAATGGCGCCGCATTCGGCGAATAATCCGTACTGCCAAAAGTCGTGCATCGGGCTCACAGCGTCCGCACCGGTTATGGCTGATCCTGGCGTCCAGTTACCTCCTCCCGACTGCGACACAGCGATAAGCCGAGCGTACGATGCCGGCTTTTGGGTTTTTGCGGGCATCCTGTGACAGGATCGCCGCGTATAATGCGCCGCTCCGAATCCATTTCAATTTCATAACGGGTAATCACCATGAAAAACCTGATCAAGTCATGCGGCCTGCTGGCCGCAATGTTGTTGAGCTCCGGTGCCTGTGCGGGCGATATCAGCGTCGAGGACGCATGGGTGCGTGCCACCGTGCCCGGGCAGGATGCGGCGATGGCGGACATGCGCATCACCAGCAAACAGTCGGCGAGCCTGGTCGGGGCATCCAGCTCGGTTGCAAAAATCGTCGAGATACACAGCATGTCGCACGAAAACGGCATGATGAAGATGCGCGAGGTGAAATCCGTGGAATTGCCTGCCGGCCGGCGGGTCGGCTTGGGCGAGAGCGGCTATCACCTGATGCTGATCGGGCTGAAGGCCCCGCTCAAGGCGGGCGATAGCGTGCCGCTGACCTTGCGCATCCGGGTCGGAAAGAGTGAGCCGGTCGAACTCGAAGTCCAGGCCGGGGTGAGGCCGCTGACCGAGACCAGAGCGCCGCCGCAGGAAACTGGGCACATGCATCACCACCAGCACTAGTAATTCATGATCTCGTCATAAAACGGGCGGCGGCAAGCCGCCCGTTTTTTGTCTTTTCGATCACTTGAGATCGCGGCAGGCCACCCATATATCTCCTGCACGGGGCGATCCCGGATTGATTGTTGACCTTTTGAGGAGGGCATATGGCCAACATTACTCGCTACGACCCGGCAAGCGACACGTTTGACGATTTGTTCCGGGGGTTCTTCATGCGTCCGGTGCGATTCGAGGGGCAGACCGAGATGCAGTTCAAGATGGACGTCAAGGAAGACGACAAGGTTTACGTCGTGCATGCGGAGATTCCCGGCGTCAAGAAGGAGGACATCCATGTCACGATAGACGGGAACCAGGTCTCGATCAGTGCGGAGGTGAAGAACGAGAAAGAGGTGAAGGAGGGCGAAACGGTGCTGCGCAGTGAACGTTATTACGGCAAGGTGGCGCGCGCATTCGCACTCGGCCAGGAGATCGACGAGGCGGCATCGCAGGCAAAATATAACGACGGCGTGCTGGAGTTGCGGTTGCCCAAACAGGTGGCAGCTAAAGCGAAACGCCTTTCAGTCGAGTAAGTCCCGACTTCGTTCCCGGATCAGGCGGCATATGCCGCCTGATTTTATTTCGGCCATCGGGAATTTCTTCTGGTGTAGAATTCGCGGCAAATTTTCACGGGCGTTCTGCCGGACGGCAAAATGCCTGGCCATATCAATTCCCGGGAGTTCGATCATGTCGCTTTCGCCTTCTGCCGCAGACAAAAAAGCCCGCACGCTGTCGGAGGCGATGCCCTATATCCAGCGTTTCTTCGACAAGACCATCGTCATCAAATACGGCGGCAACGCGATGACCGATCCGGCCCTGCAGGAAAGTTTTGCCAGCGATGTGGTATTGCTCAAGCTGGTCGGCATGAACCCGGTCGTGGTGCATGGTGGCGGACCGCAGATCAATGACCTGCTTAACCGCGTGGGCAAACAGGGCGAGTTCGTCCAGGGGATGCGCGTCACCGACGAGGAGACCATGGACGTGGTCGAGATGGTGCTGGGCAAGGTCAACAAGGACATCGTCAACTTGATCAACAAGCACGGCGGCAAGGCTGTCGGTCTGACCGGTCAGGATGGTTCTTTCATCCGCGCCAACAAGATGATGCTGGAAAGCCATGCCGAACCGGGCAAGATGCTGGACATCGGCCAGGTCGGCGAGATCACCAAGATCGATCCTTCCATCATCTCCTTCCTTGATTCGGGCGACTTCATCCCGGTGATCGCGCCGATCGGCGTGGCGCCGGACGGCGATACGCTGAACATCAATGCCGACTTGGTCGCGGGAAAGCTGGCCGAGGTGCTGGGCGCCGAGAAACTGGTGCTGCTGACCAACACGCCGGGCGTGCTGGACAAGGATGGCAACCTGCTTACCGGCATGACGCCGAAACAGTTCGACGATATGGTGAAGGAGGGGACGCTGTCCGGCGGGATGCTGCCCAAGATCGGGTCCGCGCTGGATGCGGCGCGCGGCGGGGTGCGATCGGTGCATATCATCGACGGCCGGGTGCAGCATGCCTTGCTGCTGGAGATCCTGACGGACGAAGGTGTGGGTACGCTGATCAAAAGCAAATAATGAGCGGGCGCGTCTGGGTTTTCGATCTCGACAATACGCTGCATAACGCTACGCCGCACATCTTTCCGCACATCAACCGCAGCATGACCGCTTATCTGCAGCAGTATCTGCAACTGGATGAGCAGGCGGCGAACGATCTGCGGGTGTATTACTGGCGGCGCTATGGCGCGACGCTCAGCGGATTGATGCGTCATCACGGCACACGGCCGGAGCATTTCCTGTGGCACACCCATCAGTTTCCCGAACTGGATCGGATGGTGTTGCGCGAACCGCGCTTGCGCCATGTATTGAAGGTCTTGCCGGGTAGAAAGGTGGTTTTCTCGAACGCGCCGCTGCATTATGCGCGGGCAGTGCTGAAATTATTGCGCGTGAACGACCTGTTCGATGATGTGATGGCGGTCGAGCATACGCGCTTCCGTCCCAAACCGGATGTTTTCGGTTTTATGCGTCTGATGAAAAAACACGGGGTCAGGGCGGCACAATGCGTGATGATTGAGGACAGTCTGGACAACCTGCGGGCTGCGAAGAGATTGGGGATGCGCACGGTGTGGGTGAACGCGGGCAACAGGAACGCGCCGTGCGTGGATATCAGGATTCGTGATGTGATGCAGCTGCCGGGCGTGCTGCATCGTTTGAATTGAAGGGACGAAAAATGGCCGTCAAGCCGGGCGAAAGAAAACTGCAGATACTGCAAACCGTGGCGCATATGCTGGAGCAACCCAAGGGGGAGAAGATCACCACCGCCGCACTGGCGGCGAAACTGGAACTTTCCGAGGCGGCCCTGTACCGGCATTTTGCCAGCAAGGCGCAGATGTTCGAGGGATTGATCGAATTCATCGAGCAGACCGTGTTTGGCCTGATCAACAAGATCACCCAAGAGGAAAAGAGCGGCGTGAAGCAGGTCGAGGCCATCGCAACGATGCTGCTCGGCTTCGCGCAAAAGAATCGCGGCATGGCGCGCGTGCTGATTGGCGATGCGCTGGTGAATGAGGACGAACGGTTGCAGCAACGCATCAACCAATTGCTCGACCGCATCGAAGCGACGCTCAAGCAGTCGTTGCGCATTGCCGCGACCCAGGGGGAGCTTGGCGAAGCCGTTGATGTGGGCGCGCACGCCAATCTGCTGCTGTGCTACGTGATTGGCCGCTGGCAGTTGTTTGCCAAGAGCGGCTTCGCGCGCGATCCGCTGGCGCAATGGCCCGCTCAGGCGGCAATCCTGCTGGGCAGATAATTCCGGAGAATAAACATGATTCTGATACTCAGTTCCAATACCAACGAGCAGTCGCCGGAATACCGGCAGTTGCTGACACATCTGGCGACGCTACAGGGCATCACCGTCCGTGTGCATGTCGAACACGGCGCCGAACAGAACCTGACCGAGATATATCTGGTCGGCAATACCAAAGCGCTGGATATAGAGGATATGCAGAACCTGCCGTGTGTCGAGCGCGTCGTGAGGGTATCCGAGGAGTACCGCATCTTGGGGCGGCACAAGGACGAGCATCGCCCGACGCATTTCGATTACAACGGCGTTCGCTTCGGGCAGGATACGCTGAACGTGTTCGCCGGGCTGTGCGCGGTGGACAGCCGCGAGCATGTCGAGATCATGCTCAAGGCGGTGCGCGACAACGGGCAGGTCTGTACGCGCATGGGCGCCTATAAGCCGCGCACCAGCCCGTACGCTTTCCAGGGGCATGGCAGGAACTGCCTGCCTTATGTATTCGAGCTCGCGGGAAAATACGGCATCAGGGTGATGGCGATGGAGATCACCCACGAATCGCAGCTCGACGAGATCAGGGAAACGCTGCATCTGACCGGCAATCCGACCGGCGTGATGCTGCAGATTGGTACGCGCAACACGCAGAATTTCGAATTGTTGAAGATCGTCGGACGGCAGAGGGAAATGCCCGTCCTGCTCAAGCGCGGCTTCGGCATCACGCTGGACGAGTCGCTGAATGCGGCGGAATACCTGGCTTCGGAAGGCAACCGCAACGTGGTGTTCTGCCTGCGCGGGATGAAGACCAACATGGGCGATCCGCACCGCAACTTTGTCGATTTCGCGCAGGTGCCGGTGGTGAAACGGCTGACGCGCATGCCGGTATGCGTCGATCCGTCGCATTCGGTCGGTTCCCGCGCCGCATCGCCGGACGGCATCCTCGACATGATGCATGTCACCGCACAGGGGGTGCTGGCCGGCGCCAACATGGTGCTGGTGGATTTCCATCCCGCGCCGCCCAAGGCGCTGGTGGACGGGCCGCAAGCCATGCTGCTGAGGGAGTTGCCGTATTTCCTCGAGGATGTGCAGATCGCGCGCGAGGCGTACCTCAAGCGTGTTGAATTGCGCCAGCGCCAGGAATAATTCCTGGAAAATCCGTTGTCCACGAAACACGCCAAGTCCACGAACGGATTCAGATGTAATTGATGACTTCAGTGTCACCGTACGGGTGGGTTGATTCGTGACTTTCGTGTTTTTCGTGGATAAATAATATTTTTGGAATGGCTTGTTCAATAGCCGCTAAATCAGCCCCATTGCCACCAGTGCGATGAAGGCGGCGAACAGTACAAAGTGACTGATGCCCTCGATGGCATTGGTCTCGCCGTCGTGCAGGTTGTTCATCACGGTCAGGAAAGTGAGCAATAACATGCCACCCTGCACCGGTGTCAGCGCCATCACGATGCGCTCGCCGCTGAACAGTGCGATGGTTTCGATCACCGGCAGTGTCAACAGCACGGTGGCGAGCGAGGCGCCCAGCGCGATGTTGACGGTGGTCTGCATGCGGTCGTGTTGCGCGGCGCGCAGTGCGGTGAGGATCTCCGGGCTGGCCGAGATCAGCGCCACCAGCACCGCAGGGATCGCCTTGGGCAGACTGCTGCCCGCCAGCCCCGCATCAAGCAACACCGACAACACTTCGGACAGCAGACCGACCAGCACGATGGCGCCGACCATGATGCCGACATGCATCCCGTTCGGGCTGTGCGCCGTATCGTGCGCCTCCTCCTCGGTCACCGACGAGTATTCGAAGAAGGTGCGGTGCTCAACCGTTTGCAGGCGCAGGAAGGCGGCATACATCACTGCCATGATCAGAACCGAGAACACCGAGTAGACCTGCCATTGTGCGTCCGGCACGAAATCCGGGATGAACATGCCGATGCCGATGGCCACCAGCAGCATGGCGACGAAGGAGTTGGCCGACGAGATGTTGTACTTGTTCTGGCCGTGCTTGAGCCCGCCAACGATCGCCGCGAGACCGAGGATGCCGTTGATGTCGAACATCACTGCGGCGAACACCGTGTCACGTGCCAGTGTGGCATTGGGTTCTCCCGTCATCAGTACCACCAGGATCACCACCTCCACCGATACTGCCGCCAGCGTCAGGATCAACGTGCCATACGGCTCTCCCAGTCGGATCGCCAGCACCTCCGCATGATGCGCGATGCGGAACGCAACGCCGATGATCGCCGCAAGGATGATGGTCAGTAGTCCCCACAGCGCGCCGCCACCGTGTTCGACAGCGGCATGTTCAAGCGCGAAGCCAAGTCCCAGAACGATGAACGCGATGGCGATGGGGTATTCCGATTTGAGATATTTCATGGCTTGATTTTGTTGTTTAAGGTTTCGGGAGTGTAAGGCAAATTTGGTATATTATAGATAACTTGTTGACTATTAAGGGGTAGTCTAGTACCATCCTGCGCATTCCGGTTTCTGGAATTTAATTTGACAAGGAAGAGGCTGCATCATGGTAGAGCAAAAAACAAAAACGACCGTTAAAAAAACGACAGTAGCCGCCAAAAAAACGGCCACTGCCAAAGCGGTTGTCGATAAGACCAAAAAAACGGCGGTAGTAACGGCCGAGAAGAAAGTGGTCGCAAAAACGACGGCCAAAACCGAGCCGAAGAAGGCTGCGGCACCTGCCGTAAAGAAAGCGCCGGCTGCAACAGCCGCCGCCAAGGCGAAGCCGGCTGCCGCCAAGAAGGTCGCGAAGCCGACACCGGAAGAGCGCTATCGCATGGTGGAAACTGCAGCTTATTTCATCGCCGAGCGCAGCGGTTTCCAGGGGTGCACGACCGAGCATTGGGCTGCCGCCGAACTTGAGATCGCGGCCAAGCTGGGCGAGTAGGTTTACCAGTAAACACCGGTATTCGGAAACGGCCGCACGATGTGAATCGTGCGGCTGTTTTCTTGCGCGCTTCATTCGTCTTCGCGGGAGCGTTGCCATAGCCTTTCCTGTGTCGCGCACACGCGGTTGATGCAGCGGCTCAGCACGAACAGCAAGTCCGACAAACGATTCAGGTAAGGGAGCGCGTGTTGCGGCGCATTGCCATCGGGTGAGCCGCCATTCCGGCGGGACAATGCGACCACATCGCGTTCCGCGCGGCGGGCGATACACCGTGCCACATGGCACAGCGCGGCGGCACGCGAGCCACCCGGCAGGATGAATTCGCGCAACGGCGGCAGGTCGGCATTGAAATGTGCGACCTGTCCGTCCAGCCAGGCGACCCTGGTTTCCTGGAATGTTCCTCGCCCGGGCTGTGCCAGCACGCCGCCGAGATCGAACAGGTCGTTCTGTATCTGCAACAGTACCGTGCCGATGTCACGGGGCAGGTCTTCTGCAAGCAGCACGCCGATCTGGCTGTTCAATTCGTCGATATTGCCTATCGCGACGATGCGCACGTCATCCTTGGACAGACGCGCGCCGTCGGCAAGTCCGGTGCTGCCATCGTCGCCGGTACGGGTGGTGATCCTGGTCAGGCGCATGTCATTCCTCTTCCAGGCAGGAGAAATAGATCGCGGCATCCGGCTGCGTACGGTTGCGTTGCGCCTGCCAGATCATCTCGCCGAGGCATTCCATCATGCGATGCTGTGCATCGTGTTCCGACCCCAGCTTGCGGGTGAGGCGCTCAAAGTGTGCGCGGATGCCGGCCGGCTGGTCGATGGAGATCTGTTCCTCGATGGTGAGGTGCATCATCAGATGCAGGAACGGGTTGGTCTCGCCATTTTCCGGCAGGTAGTCGCGTTCCTGATAACGTTCCGGGTCGCTGAATACGGAAAAATATTCGGGATGTTTTTCGATGAGCTGCGCGGCAAGGTCTTCCAGCGGCGATAACAGTTCCCTGGCGCGCCGCTTGCGCCAGGATTCGAACAGGAAGTTGCGCGCTTCGTCGCGAGACGGGTTGAACAGCATGTCAGGGAACCTTGTCCTTGTATTCGCACAGGTCGCTAATGATACAGGCGGCGCATGCCGGTTTGCGTGCCCGGCACACATAGCGGCCATGCAGGATCAGCCAGTGGTGCGCATCGCGCTTGAATTCGTCCGGCACGACCTTCATCAGCTTTGTTTCCACTTCCAGAACGTTCTTGCCGGGTGCCAGGCCGATGCGGTTGTTGATGCGGAAGATGTGCGTGTCCACCGCGATGGTCGGCTGGCCGAAGGCGGTGTTGAGGATCACGTTGGCAGTTTTGCGGCCCACCCCGGGCAAGGCTTCCAGCGCCTCGCGTGTCTGCGGTACCTGACCGCCATGCCGTTCCAGCAATAACTGGCACATCCGGATGATGTGCCTGCCTTTTGTCTGATGCAGGCCGATGCGCTGGATGTGTTCGCGCAGTCCCCTTTCGCCGAGCGCGAGCATGGCTTGCGGAGTATTGGCGACGGGGAACAGTTGCCGTGTGGCGGCATTGACGCTGACATCGGTGGCCTGCGCCGACAAGATCACTGCAACCAGCAGTTCAAACGGCGTGCGGTATTCCAGTTCGGTGGCGGGATGCGGATTCGCCGCTTGCAGGCGCAGGAAGATCTCGCGGCGCTTGGCGGCGTTCATGCCGCCTGGGATGCGACCGCGCTCGTTGCCGTTGTGCGTGTTTTTGCCTCGGCGCGCAGGCTCAACCAGTTCCTCAGTGCGATGAGCAGGCCCAGCACGATGAACGCGCCGGGCGGCAGCACGGCAAGCAGAAAGCCGTGATAGTCCGGTATCACGGTGATGACCAGAGATTTCGCCGCTTCTCCGAACACCAGGTCGATGCCGGACAGCAGCGTGCCGTGGCCGAAAACCTCGCGGATGGCGCCCAACAATACCAGTACTGCGGTCAGGCCCAGTCCCATCGCGATGCCGTCCAGCGCCGAGGCCGCCGCGGTGTTCTTGGAGGCGAAAGACTCAGCCCGCGCCAGCACGATGCAGTTGGTGACGATCAGCGGGATGAAGATGCCCAATACCAGATAAAGGGAGTGTACATAGGCGTTCATCAGGAATTGCACGATGGTGACCAGCACCGCGATGAGCAGCACATAAACCGGGATGCGCGCCTCGTTGGGGATGAACTCGCGTATCGTGGCGACGGTTGCGCCGGACAGGGTCATCACCAGCGTCGTCGCCAGGCCGAGGCTGAGTGCGTTCACCACCGAACTGCTGATTGCCAGCAGCGGGCACAGGCCGAGCAGTTGCACGATGCCGGGGTTCTGCTTCCACAGACCGGCATGAAAAATGTCTTTCACTTCCTGTGAGGTCATTTTTTCTCCTTGGCAGACGCTTCGAGCCGTGCGACTGGCACGAGCAGTTCATCGCGGTGCTGTGCGTAATACTGTAGCGCTTTATGCACCGCCTTGACTATCGCGCGTGGTGTGACGGTCGCGCCGGCCATATGGTCAAATTTCCCGCCGTCCTTGCGGACTTTCCAGTCCCCTTCCCTGCGGTTGTCCAGCGAGGTGCCGTTGAATGCGGTGATCCAGTCGCTCCTTGCGATCTCGATGTAATCGCCCAGTCCGGGCGTCTCGTTGTGCGACACCACGCGCACGCCGCCAATCTGGCCATTGCTGCGGATGGAAACGATCAGTCTGATCTTGCCGCCATAGCCGTCCGGTGCGATCACGCCCAGCACGACGATGGAGGGGTCGCCCTGCATGCGGCCGAGATAGGCCATGGTTGTTTCTTCGTTGCCGAGCAGTTCGTCCGGTGCGAGCGGCACGGTGTCTTTCATGAGGTCGTTGTCATGTGCATCCGCAGGCACGATCTGCGAGATCAGTTTCAGTTTCTCTTTCTCCTCGCTTTGCACGATGGTGTCGTGAGTGAGATTGTAGGTCAGCGCCAGCAGGGCCGTACCGATCGCCGTGAAGAACAGCAGGTTCATCGCGGTATGGAAGGAGGCCTTCGCCATGGTGCGCCTCATGGCTGCTTCTCCTTCCTGCCGAACACCCTGGGTTGCGTGTACAGCACGATCAGCGGCACGCAGATGTTCATCAGCAGGGTGGCGAACGCGGTGCCATCCGGGAAATTACCGAACGCTCGGATCAGGTAGGTGATCAGGCCCGCGCCTGCGGCAAAGATCAACCGCCCCTTGTTCGTGGTGGGGCTGCTGACCGGGTCGGTCAAAATGAAGAATGCGCCGATCGTCGCTGCTCCGGAGAGCAGGTGGAACAGCGGCGAGACATAATGCGCTGGATCGGTCAGGTGGAAGATTCCGGCCATGGCGAACAGGGTGCCAAGATAGGCGACCGGGATATGCCAGCTGATGATGCGCGCGGCGATCAGGTACAGACCGCCGAGGGCGAATCCCGCCGCCACCATCTCGCTGCCGTGTCCGGCCAGTCGGCCATAGATCGGCATGTCGAGGATCTCCTTGATATGCTGGTCGAGGTGCAGGTTGGTCTTCAGCGTATCCAGCGGTGTGGCCATGGTGATGGCATCCATCGTCACACCCGGCGGAAGCGCGCCGAGGAAGATGTATCCGATCTGCTCGGCGAAGCTCAATTCGATCTGACCCAATCCGTGCGGCGTGAGCCACTGCGTCATTGGTACTGGGAACGAAATGATCAGCACCGCGAAGCCGATCATCGCCGGGTTGAACAGGTTGTTGCCCAGTCCGCCATACAGGTGTTTGGCGACCGCGATGCAGAATGCCGTGCCGACCACGATCAGCCACCAGGGGGCCAGCGGCGGGATGGACAGCGCCAGCAGCCAGCCGGTGAGCAGCGCGCTGTTGTCCCTGAGGGATGGTGCGATGGGACGATTGCGCAACTTGAGCATGAGCGCTTCGGTGGCGAGTGCGGTGATGCTGGCCAGCGCGATCGAGACCAGGATCGCCGGGCCGAAATACCATACGTACATCGCGATGCCGGGAATCAGGGCGAGCAGCACCTTGAGCATGATCTGCGACACGCTGTCCGGTTTGCTGATGAAGGGGGAAAAGAATGCGGACATGTTATTCCTTGGAGTGCTCGACTTCTGATTTTGCCTGCTCGCGCAGGCGTGCCCGGCTGATCTCGATTTCGGCGATCTCTGTTTGTTGCGCCGGGGTCAGGTTCTCGGTGTTTTTCGGCACTACGGCGGCGGCTTGCAGTCTGGCCCTTTCCACGGCCTGCTGGATCTTTGCGTGTGCGTCGTCCGGTGCAGGTACCGTGGCCGGAGCGGCTGAAGCCGCTTTTGCCGCCAGAGCAGCCTTTTCCCGGGCAGCCAGCTTTTCGGCCTTTTCCCGTTTTTCCTGCTCGATGCGGAATTCGCGGAACTCGTGCCGCTGGCGCGCCTTGTCAGCCGCCAGCTTGTCCTGTTCGCGTGCGCGAATTTCGCTCTTGGCAAAGCGGAAGTATTGCACCAGCGGGATGTGGCTGGGGCAGACATAGCTACACGCGCCGCACTCTATGCAGTCGAACAGGCTGAAAGCCTGCGCCTTGCCGAACTCCCTGGATTGAGCGAACCAGTAGAGATCCTGCGGCTGCAAATCGGCAGGGCATACCTGCGCGCAACGCGTGCAGCGGATGCATGACAACGGCGGCGGCGGCGGCGGGAACAGCGCGGGGGAGCCGGCGATGATGCAGTTGCTCGCCTTGACCAGCGGAACGGATAACGAAGGCAGAGCGAATCCCATCATCGGTCCGCCCATGATGTGGCGGTCGGTGTCCGGCAACGCTTCACTCAGCGCGACCAGTTCTTCGATCGGCGTGCCGAGCAGCGCCTCGTAGTTCTGCGGACGCCGCACATTGCCGGTGACCGTGACGACGCGCGAGATCAGCGGTTCACCGTGCGCGATGGCGCGCCACGCGGCGTAGGTGGTGCCGACATTGAAACATTGCACGCCGATATCGGTGGGCAGTTTTCCGGAAGGGACTTCCAGCCCGGTGAGTGTGCGGATCAGTTGTTTTGCGCTGCCGCCGGGATACAGGGTGGGTATCCGGATCACCTCGAGCGGGAGGCCGGCGGCGGTCACGGCCTGCTGCATCATGGCGATCGCCTCGGACTTGTTGTCCTCGATACCGATCAATACTTCCTTCGCCTCCAGCATGAAGCGCAGCATTTCCGCGCCCTGAACGATCTCTGCGGCGCGCTCGCGCATCAGCATGTCGTCGCAGGTGATATAGGGCTCGCATTCCGCCGCGTTCAAAATCAGGGTCCTGATCTTCTGCCTGGACAGGCGCAGCTTGATGTCGCTCGGGAAGACGGCGCCGCCCAATCCGACAATCCCGGACATGCGCAGTAACTGGCGCAGTTCGACGGCGCTGCAATCGCGGTATTCGAGCGGCTGGCGCGCTACCCATTCATCCCTGCCGTCCGGCAGCAGGGTGGCGCACATATCGGGCAACCCTGACGGGTGGGCGACGGGCTGCATGTCGATCGAGACGATGGTGCCCGAGGTGGGGGCATGCACCGCGCTCGATACGAATCCCTCCGGCTTGCCGATCAACTGTCCTTTCAGTACCCGCTCTCCGGCCTGCACGACCGGCTTTGCGGCTTCACCCGCGTGCTGCCGGAACGGGATGACCAGCTTCGATGGCATCGGTGCGGTGGCGATCGGCGCGCGCGTCGATTGCGCCTTGTGACTGGGCGGATGGATACCGCCATGAAATTGATGGAGTGTTCTCATTGTGAAGGTTGTAGCTGGAACACCGGATATTTCCATTTCCATGTGCCGATCTTTTCTTCGATGACCACCATGCTGATGCAATCCACCGGGCAGGGCGCAACGCACAATTCGCAGCCGGTACATTCCGATGCGATGATGGTGTGCATCTGTTTGGCGGCGCCGACGATGGCATCCACCGGGCAGGCCTGGATGCACAGCGTGCAGCCGATGCAGGTGTTCTCGTCGATGAAGGCAACGGCCTTTTCCTTGGGGGCGGTGCCTTCGCCGAATGGTTTGTACTCGACGCCGAGCAAGTCGGCCAGTTTATGGATGCCGTCCTCGCCACCGGGCGGGCACAGGTTGATGTCAGCTTCGCCGCCGGCGATCGCATCGGCATAAGGCTTGCAGCCGGGGTAGCCACACTGGCCGCATTGCGTTTGCGGCAGGATGGCGTCGATCTTGTCCACCAGCGGGTTGCCTTCGACGCGGAACTTGATCGCGGCAAAGCCCAGCACCGCGCCCAGCACGATCGCGATAGCGGCCATGACCAGCAACGCGCCGAGCATTATTTGACCAGTCCCGAGAACCCCATGAACGACAGGCTCATCAATCCGGCGGTGATCATCGCGATGGCCGAGCCCTTGAATATCGCCGGCACATCCGCGCCTTCCATGCGTTCGCGCATCCCGGCGAATAGCACCATCACCAGCGTGAAACCCAGCGCGCCGCCCATGCCGAAGAAGAGGGATTCCATGAAATTGTGTTTGGCCTGCACGTTGAGCAGCGGGATGCCCAGCACAGCGCAGTTGGTGGTGATCAGCGGCAGGTAGATGCCCAGCACCTGGTACAGCACCGGGCTGGTCTTCTGTATCACCATCTCGGTGAATTGTACGATCCCTGCGATCACCACGATGAACGACAGCGTGGTCAGATAGGATAGTTCGGGACCGAGCAGGTACTGGTTGATCAGGTAGCTTGCGCCGGAAGCCAGCGTCAGGACGAAGGTGGTGGCCGCACCCATGCCGATCGAGGCCTCCAGCTTCCTGGAGACGCCCATGAACGGGCAGAGCCCGAGAATCTTGACCATTACGATGTTGTTCACAAACACCGTGCCGACCAGGATCAGCAAATATTCAGTCATTTATTTTGCTTTCAAAATCAGGCGCGGATTATCCCCTGATTCATATGCCGCTTCAACCATGCGCGGAACGATAAGGATATTCCGGAAAGTTATACCCAATACATCAACCGGCACGGATCGCCGCGCAGCATTCATCTGCCAGTTCGGGGCCGCGATAGATCAGGCCGCTGTATAGCTGCACCAGCGCCGCGCCTGCCTGCATCTTCTCGACCGCATCCGCGCCTTTGAGGATGCCGCCGACGCCGATGATGGGCAATGTGCCATTCAGCTCGGCAGCCAGCGCGCGGATGACGGCGGTGGATTTGTCGCGCACCGGTGCGCCGGAAAGGCCGCCGGTCTCGTTGCCGTGCGGCAATCCTTCCATTCCCTCGCGCGACAGCGTGGTGTTGGTGGCGATCACGCCGTCGATGCGGTGTTTCATCAGCAATGCGGCGATCTGCACAATCTGTTCCGTGTCGAGATCGGGCGCGATCTTCACGGCCAGCGGCACGTATTTCCCATGCTGCTGCGCGAGCTTTTCCTGTTCCGCTTTCAGTTGCCCAAGCAGCGCGTCGAGTTCATCGCCGCCCTGCAACTGGCGCAGGTTTTTCGTATTGGGCGAGGAGATGTTGACGGTGACGTAGCTGGCATGGGCGTACACCTTGCGCAGGCCGATCAGATAGTCGTCCGCTGCTTTCTCGATCGGCGTGGCGGCGTTCTTGCCGATGTTGATGCCGAGGATGCCTTTGAATTTTGCGCGCTTCACGTTCTCGATCAGTGCGTCCACACCGTCGTTGTTGAAGCCCATGCGGTTGATGATGCCCCGTGCTTCCGGGATGCGGAACAGGCGCGGCTTGGGGTTGCCGGGCTGCGGCAACGGCGTCACCGTGCCGATCTCGATGAAGCCGAAACCGAGCGCCGCCAGTCCGTCGATGCAGTCGCCGTTCTTGTCCAGTCCCGCAGCCAGCCCGACCGGATTGGGGAAGGTCAACCCCATCACGGTGCGCGGGTCGTCCGCCGGGCGCTTGAACATCAGCGCGGTGAGACCGAGACATTGTGCGGTCTTCAGCCCGTCGAGGGTGACGTGGTGGGCGGCCTCGGGATCGAGTGCGAACAGGGCGGGGCGGAATAGCTGAAACAGGGGCATGTGTACCTCTAATAATTCAAAGTTCTAAGCAAGGCAAGGCGCGAGCAAGAAATTGCGACGCGGCATATGGACGATATGTAAGGAGCAATTTATTGTAAGCAACGCGGTATTGCGACGAAGTGGGGTAAGCAGGCAATCCGCAAAGCGGATGCTCGCAAATTTGGATTAGTAGAGGTGCGCATCACTGATCTTTCCTGGAAACGACGGGGATGGGGAACGGTTTTTTCTTGAATACTTCGCCGCGCGGTTTGCCGCGCCATTGCTCGGCAATGACATCGCCCAGTTGCAGGCACAGCAGGCCGAACAGTACGTAACCGAGTTGCGGGAACAGCGGGTTTGTCAGGTTGCCTATCAGGCTGCCGCCGGCGGCCTGATAGGTGTAAACGGAAAGATTGCCCACGATCAGCCCGGCCAGCGCGGTGCAGATCAAACGTCCCCAGTCACCGGATCTCAGACCAGAGAAGAGGGTGCTTTCGTGCCACAGCAGTTGCAGCGCGAGCAACAGCAGCAAGGGCGACAGCCACATCAGCCAGAACAAGTAAGCGGGCCAGGCCGCACCACCCAGCAAGCCGAGGGCGGCGACCGGGATGAGGCCGAATGCCAGGGGCTCGTTGCCGATCACGGGTAATGGGATGCCCCGCGCCAGATATTTGAGCCATCCACGGAGCGAGCCGAGCAACGCGCGGGTGATCGATACGGCGGGCGCCAGCAGCGCGAACAGGATGGAGAACAGCACTTCCGAGCCCCTCTGTGCGGTCGACCAGTTGGCCGCGAACAGGTTCAGGTAGACCAGCAGCCAGCCGAGCACGATACCTGCCGCACCGAGCGCCAGATGATATTTGAGCTGCATGGCGAGGGGGCTGTTGCCGGTGGTGATCTTGACCAGTTTGTTGATGAGCAACAGGTAGCTGATCAACATGAAGATACAGGTGATGGTTGGGCCGATGCTGATCTTTTCGGAGGATGTCCCCGTGTCGAGATCGCTCCATTCCGCGCCGCCCAGGAACAAACCCGCAGGCGGTAGCAGCAATAAGGTCAATACGAATATTCCCAGGCGTGTTTTCATCAGGATTCCCCCGTGGTGTCGTCGGGTGCGGGGATCTCGCGCCAGATGCCGTCCTGCAGGCCCTGCGCGGGCCGGTAGCGCGACTTGTAGGCCATCTTGCGGCTGCGCCCTATCCAGTAGCCCAGATAGACGAAATCCAGTTCGAGCTTGCGGCACATTTCAATCTGCCACAGCACGTTGTATATCCCGAAGCTCGTACCGGGCAGGCCGGGCTCATAAAAGGTATAGACGGAAGACAGGCCGTCGTCGAGCAGATCGATCACGCTGACCATGCGCAACGTACCCTGTTTTCCACGGGCCAGGCCGCAGGGCTCGCGGAATTCCACCAGCACCGAATCGACATGGCTCTGCATCAGGAAATTGCGGTACGACTCGCGGTCGTCGTCGTCCATGCCGCCGTCCGGATGCCGTGCGCGCTGGTAGCGCAGGTAGAGATCGTAATATTCGGCGCTGTCGTGCAGCGGGTGCAGGGTGGCTTCGAGATGGGCGTGCCGCGACCATGCGCGGCGCTGCGAGCGGCTCGGCACGAATTGTCCTGCCGGTACGCGCAACGGGATGCAGGCGCGGCACTCGTCGCAGCGCGGGCGATAGGTGTAGGTGCCGCTACGGCGGAAACCGTGCCGCACCAGTTCCGAATACACCGGGGGGCTGATCAGGAAGGCGGGTGTGGCGACCTGCGAGCGCGCCTGCAGGCCGTGCAGGTAGCTGCACGGGTAGGGCGCGGTCAGGTAGAGATGCAGCGCGGAAAGCGGGATGTCGTTCAGCAGACTCATGGGTAAAGATCGTCGTCGAAGCACCAGTGGTTGACCGGGTCATAGTGTATCAATTCCCGCAGCCGCGCGATGAACTCGCTGCGCGGAATTTCGCGGGCGCCCAGCGAGGACAGGTGCGGCGTGCTCATCTGGCAATCGATCATGCCGAACCTCCAGCGCACGAGCTGTGCGGAGAGATGTGCCAGCGCGATCTTGGAGGCATCCGGCTTGCGGCTGAACATGGATTCGCCGTAGAACATGCGTCCGATGGCGATGCCATACAGTCCGCCTGACAATTCACCATCCATCCACACTTCCACCGAATGCGCGTACCCCATGCGGTGCAGTTCGCCGTATGCGGTGATCATCTCTGCGCTGATCCAGGTGCCGCCCTGACACGGTGTGGCGGAGCCTTCTGGTGCGGGAAGGGCGGCTTGGCGGCTGCTCCCGCTCCCGTCGCTATCGCGCACCGTGTCGCAGCCGCCATCCGCACCCTTGCGCGGCGCGGCGCAGGCGCGCATCACCCGCTCGAACGCGGTATCCACGCGCACTTCATGGGTTGCCTTGCGTAACGTCTTGGCGAGCGAACGGGAGATGCTGAACTCATCCGGCATCAGCACCATGCGCGGGTCGGGGCTCCACCACAGGATCGGCTCGCCGGGATTGAACCACGGGAAGATGCCGTGCCGGTATGCCTCCAGTAGCCGGGCGGGAGACAGGTCGCCCCCGGCGGCCAGCAGTCCATCAGGCGACCGCAGGGCGCGTTCGACCGGTGGGAATGGCGTATCGTTGTCTAGCCATGGAATCATGAAAACAGCCTGCGCGGTATATTCAATCGGGACATTTTGTGTTTATATTGCCACGTATGGAAGTGATTGATTCGCGAGGTTGAAGATGTTTTCCGGTATTTTTGGCAAAAAGCCCGACCACCCCATGGCGGACATGAAGTCCGCGCAAGCGCTGCTGGATGACCTGCCGAGGAACGATGCGCACAAGGCGTTGATGGAACTGACCGAGTGGATCGAGTCGGTGATGGGCAATGCCGACTTCAAGCTGGACCACCAGTTTGCCGTGCTGAGCCTGCTCGACGAGACGGGGCATCCCCATGCGCGCAAACTGGCGCGCGAATATTTTGTGCCGCACGAATTGAACAAATTCCAGGAGAACCGCCTGTGGCTGGTGCTGGGTAATCTTTCCCGTCATACGGCCGGTGCATACATCACGCTGTTCGACCGTTATTGCCAGGGTGACAAGGGCAGCTCGGCGATCAAGGCATACGTTCCGATGATCGTGGCACGCGCAATTCATGCCACGGCTGGGCAGTTGAAGTATATCTGCGCGCGCTATGGCCCGATCGATGCCGCCATCTGGGCCAACCTGGCGAAACTGTATTCGCATGCCGAACAGCAGGGGTATCTGGATACGCCGGTTGCGTTGTATCCGGGGGCGCCGGAGACTTCGGTCAGGTGTCTGGTCGGGCAGACGTTGGCATGGTGCGGCAGCGGCGTCAATGCGTTGAGTCCGCTAAGCATGCATTTCACCGAACGCCTGTTCACCCAATATTGCGCCGATATCGACATCACCGTGCGCCAGGACGGGGCGACGGTGTTCAGTTTCGACCTGAACCGGCCGGTCGCGCCGATCCGCGCCAAGGTGGATGCGACGGAGCATCCGTCCCTGCGTTTCATCGGGCTGGCGAGGTTGCGGCCGAAACTGGAGGCCTTGCTCAAGACGCTGGACAAGAACGTCGTCCCGGACAGCATCAATCTGGGCGGGACATACGATGCGGAACTGGTGCGCGAGGCTGTTCAGTATCTGGTGAATTACCTGAACGAACCGCCGGTGCGGCGCAGCGTGCGGCGCTGGATCAGGGTCAGTCTGAACGTGGCGAACGGTTTCGCCAAGGTGCTTGAGCGCACCGATGTCGGGCTGAACTTTAACGCCGAGGAGCCGCAGCGCTGGGAGGTCGAGGATATCAGCACCGGGGGATTCCGCACTGTGCTGCCGGCTCAGGGGGCAGACGGCATACGCATCGGTAGCCTGCTTGGCGTGCAACCGGAGGGCGTACCGTCCTGGGGTGTGGCGGTGGTGCGGCGCTTGTCGCGCGACGAATCGAACCGGCTGCACGTCGGTGCGGAGATGCTGACCAGCCAGATCGACGGCGTTGCCTTGAGCCAGAGCGGCGGCGGGGGCGGCGGGTTCGAGGACGGACAGCCCGCGTTATGGTTGCAACCGAAACAGGGCGATTCGTCGGCAGAAACCAGGCTGCTGATGAAGGCAGACACCTTTTCCAACAACCGCAGTTTGCAGACCAGCCTGAATGGCAAAGGCTATCTGTTGATCCCGGCCGGGCTGCTGGAAAAAGGCCAGGACTACGATCTGGCCAGATTCCGCGTCATCGAGCAGGAAGTCGGCGGTTCCGAATAATTCTCCCAAGGGATCTTTGATAAGTCCGCCATGCGGGACTTAATCAGAGGTTCCCTAAGCTTTCTGTTTCAGCCAGGCCCCGATATCGCGCAACTCCTGCTCGCACACCGAGTGTTGCATCGCGTAATCGTGCCATTCCACGGCGTGGCCCAGTTCGAGCAGCGCATCCCTTGAAGCCGATCCCAGCGCATAAGGCACGACCGGGTCGTAGCGCCCATGCGCCATGAAGACCGGCAGATGCTGCGCTGCTGCTGCGCTTTCCTGCGCAACGGTTCCGGCCAGCGGCAGATAGGTGGATAGTGCCAGGACACCGCCCAGTATTTCGTTATGACGCAGCGCGGTATGCAGCGCGATGGCGCCGCCCTGCGAAAACCCGGCCAGGAAGATGCGGCACGGCTCGATGCCGCGGCCTGTCTCCTGGGCGATGAGCGCCTCGATGGCGCGTTGCGAATCGCGTATCCCCGCTTCGTCCTGCTGTGCGCCGATGTCCGTGCCGGCGATGTCGTACCAGGCGCGCATCACGAATCCGCCGTTGACGGTCACCGGGCGTTGCGGCGCATGCGGGAAGATGTAGCGCACGGCGAACGGCAGCTCCAGTTCGTCAACGACGGGAACGAAATCCTGCCCATCCGCGCCCAGCCCGTGCAGCCAGATGATGCTGTGGCGGGGCTGCTTGCCCGATTCCAGCGTGATATGCGGCAGGGTGGCGCTCATGCCGGTTCGGGGATGGCCTCGCGCAATACCTGGAAGATCTCGCGGAAACTCTTCGGCGGCTTCTGCAGTTCCTGTTCCTTCTTGGCATTGCGTATCAGGGCGCGCAAGCGCTGCACATCGGTCTGCGGATAGGCCGCGAGCAACTCGGTGAGTGCCGCATCGCTTTCCAGCAGGCGCTCGCGCCAGCGCTCCAGTTGGTGCATGTGGGCGGTATGCTGCCGGGATTTTCCCTGCCACGCGTCCAGCTTGGCGAGGATCGGGGCGGGATCGACCTCGCGCATCAGCTTGCCGATGTATTGGATCTGGCGGCGTTGCGCGCCGAAAGAATTGATCCGTCCCATCTCGCGTATCGCTTCGCGCAGCTTGTCGGGAAGATCGAGTTGCGCGAGCTGGTCCTTGCCCAGTTCGGTCAGTTCCTTGCCGAGGTCGCGCAATTCGTGCATCTGTTTTTTCACCCTGGTCTTGCTGGGTGGCAGCGCGGCTTCGTCGTCGTCCTGTTGGTGCGGGCTGTGCGGGTTCATGGTGTGCAATGAGGCATGGTGATGCTGATATGATACCGCCTTTCGTGATTTTCCCGCTTCGCATATGAACATACTCGTGCCGTCCATAACGCGTTCTGCCGTTGCCGAACAGGGCAGGTTCGCCCACTCCTCCGACGAGTTGCGCAACATCGCGCAGGACATGCTGGCGTATGCCCGGCAGCGCGGTGCATCGTCCGCGTCTGCGGAGATCTCCGAAGGGTTCGGTCAGGCGGTCACGGTGCGCCACGGCGAGGTGGAGACCATCGAATACAACCGCGACAAGGGCCTGGGCATCACCGTCTATATCGGCAGGCAACGCGGCAATGCCAGCACCTCGGATCTTTCGGCCAAGGCGGTGCGCGATACGGTCGATGCCGCGCTGTCCATCGCGCGCTATACCGCACAGGACGAATGCGCCGGCCTGCCCGATGCCGACCTGCTGGCCGGCGCCTGTCCCGACCTCGACCTGTACCACCCGTGGCTCTTGCCGGTCGAGGATGCGATCGCGCTGGCCGGGGAATGCGAGCAGGCCGCACTGGATGCGGACCGGCGCATCGGCAATTCTGAAGGCGCGACGGTGAACGTGCATGAGGCGCAGTTCGTGCAGGCCAACAGCCTCGGTTTCGTCGGCGGCTATCCCTCTTCGCGCCACAGCGTCAGTTGTGCGGTGATCGCGGGCAAGGGCGATGCGATGGAACGCGATTACTGGTACAGCGTGGCGCGCGACGCCAGGGATATCGTCGAGGTGCGCCAACTCGGGCGCATCGCGGCGGAGCGCGCGGTACGCCGCCTCAACGCGCGCCAGATCGACACCATGCAGGTGCCGGTGCTGTTCGAGGCGCCGGTCGCGGCCAGTCTGCTGGGGCATTTCGTCGGCGCGGTGAGCGGCGGCAGCCTGTACCGCAAGTCCTCGTTCCTGCTCGACCGCCTCGACCAGCCGGTCTTTGCGCCGCACATCAGCATCGACGACATACCGGACATTCCCAGGGGGCTCGCTTCCAGTCCGTTCGATGATGAGGGCGTGCGGGTGCAGTCCCGCACCGTCGTCGAAAACGGCGTGCTGCGCGGCTATTTCCTGGGCACCTATTCGGCGCGCAAGCTCGGCTTGCGCTCCACCGGCAACGCCGGCGGGAACCACAACCTGATCCTGCGCTCGACCAAAGGCCCGGCGCGCGGCACGGATTTCGGCGCGCTGCTGAAACAGATGGGGCGCGGTTTGCTGGTCACCGAACTGCTCGGGCAGGGCGTGAACCATGTCACCGGCGATTACTCGCGCGGCGCGGCGGGCTTCTGGGTCGAGCACGGCGAGATCCGGTATCCGGTGCAGGAGATCACCATCGCCGGCAACCTCAAGGATATGTACCGCAACATCGTCGCGGTCGGCAACGACGTGCTGGTACAGGGTTCGCGCCAGTGCGGCTCGATCCTGCTCGACGGGATGACCGTGGCCGGCAGATAGCCGGTCAACAGGCGGGATACAGCCCCTGCCGATGCGGCAACCGGCATTACCGGGCTTGCCGGGCAACATGGTAGAATCCGCGCCTTTCCCGTTTACCGTTATTTTTGGAAGGCTGCCATGTTCTCTAGCAAAAACACCCTTGCCCACACCGACCCGGAATTGTGGGCTGCGATCCAGGACGAAAACCGTCGCCAGGAAGACCACATCGAGCTGATCGCCTCGGAAAACTACACCAGCCCGGCGGTGATGGAAGCGCAGGGCAGCAAGCTGACCAACAAGTACGCCGAGGGCTATCCCGGCAAACGCTATTACGGCGGCTGCGAGTATGTCGACGTCGCCGAGCAATTGGCGATCGACCGCGTCAAGTCGCTGTTCGGCGCGGAATACGCAAACGTCCAGCCGAATTCCGGTTCGCAGGCCAACCAGGCGGTATACATGTCGGTGCTCAAGCCCGGCGACACGATACTCGGCCTGTCCCTGGCGCACGGTGGGCACCTGACCCACGGCGCGACGGTGAACGCCAGCGGCAAGCTGTACCACGCGGTCCAGTACGGGTTGAACGAGAAAGAGGAGATCGACTACGACCAGGTGCAGGCGCTGGCGACCGCGCACAAGCCGAAGATGATCGTGGCGGGCGCGTCGGCGTATGCGCTGGTGATCGACTGGAAGCGCTTCCGGGCGATCGCCGACAGCGTCGGCGCCTACCTGTTCGTGGACATGGCGCACTATGCCGGCCTGGTTGCGGCGGGCGTGTACCCGAGTCCGGTCGGCATCGCCGACTTCGTCACCAGCACCACCCACAAGACCCTGCGCGGCCCGCGCGGCGGCATCATCCTGGCCAAGGCGGAGTTCGAGAAAGTGCTGAACTCGGCGATCTTCCCCGGCATCCAGGGCGGCCCGCTGATGCACGTGATCGCGGCCAAGGCGGTGGCGTTCAAGGAAGCGGCCGGCAAGGAGTTCAAGGTCTACCAGAAGCAGGTGGTGGACAATGCGCGCGTGATGGCCAAGGTGCTGCAGGAACGCGGCCTGCGCATCGTGTCTGGCCGCACCGATTGCCATCTGTTCCTGGTGGATCTGCAAGCCAAGCACATCACCGGCAAGGATGCCGAAGCGGCGCTGGGGCGCGCGCATATCACGGTGAACAAGAACGCGATCCCGAACGATCCGCAGAAGCCGTTCGTCACCTCGGGCATCCGCATCGGCACCCCGGCGATGACCACGCGCGGCTTCAAGGAACTGGAAGCGGAAAAACTGGCGCACCTGATCGCCGACGTGCTGGACGCGCCGAACGACGAGGCGGTGACCGCGCGCGTGGCCGGCGAGGTGAAGAAGCTGACTACCCAGTTTCCGGTGTATGGAAACTAAAGCTGGTAAGTGGAGCGGCACTATGTGCCTTAGTGGGGAGTGGGGAAGCCACTTCCCACTTTCTACTTTCCACTCCCTGTTCACCAAATGAAATGTCCGTTCTGTAAACACGAAGACACCCAGGTGGTGGATACCCGTCTCAGTGAGGAGGGGGATACCGTGCGCCGCCGCCGCCGATGCCTGTCGTGCGACAAGCGCTTCACCACTTACGAGATGATCGAGTTGCGCATGCCGCAGGTGGTCAAGCAGAACGGCATGCGCAGCGAGTTCGACGAGGAGCGGCTGCGCACCAGTTTTGCGCGCGCGTTGCACAAGCGGCCCGTCCCCACCGAGATGGTGGATGCCGCGATCGATCGCGTGACGCAGAAGATCTTTGCTCTTGGCGAGCGCGAGATCGGTTCGCGCCTGATCGGCGAACTGGTGATGAAGGAGTTGCTCAAGCTCGACAAAGTGGCCTATATCCGTTTTGCCTCGGTTTACAAGAGCTTCCAGGATGTGGGCGATTTCACCGATGCCATCGACGCGGTGAGCAAAGCGCCGGCACGGCGTGCCACGGACAGCCTCGGGAAGAAAAAGAGTTGATGTTCACTGCCCGGGACAGCGCGTGGATGGCACAGGCCTTGCGGCTGGCGGAACTCGGGTTGTATGGTGCCAGCCCGAACCCGCGCGTCGGATGCGTGCTGGTCAGGGACGACACGCTCGCGGGGCAGGGTTGGCATCGGCGAGCGGGAGAAGCGCATGCCGAAGTCCACGCGCTGAACGAGGCGGGCGATGCGGCGCAGGGCGCGACGGCGTATGTGACGCTGGAGCCGTGCAATCATCACGGCAGGACGCCGCCCTGCACGGATGCGCTGATCGCGGCAGGCGTGGCGCGCGTGGTGGTGGCGGTGCAGGATCCGAATCCGCAAGTGTCGGGCGCGGGTATCGCGAAGTTGCGCGAGGCCGGGATCGCGGTCGATTGCGGCCTGATGGAAGCAGCGGCGCGGGAATTGAACATCGGCTTCTTCTCGCGCATGACGCGTGGCACGCCCTGGGTGCGCAGCAAGATCGCGATGAGCCTGGACGGGCGCACCGCACTGGGCAACGGGATCAGCCAGTGGATCACCGGAGAAGCGGCGCGCCATGACGTGCAGCGCTGGCGCGCACGTTCGTGCGCCGTGCTGACGGGGGTCGACACGGTACTGGCGGACGATGCGCGTTTGAACGTGCGCGAGATCGACACCCCGCGCCAGCCGTTGCGCGTGGTGCTGGACAGCCGTCTGCGCATCCCGCTGGACGCGCGCATCCTGTACGACGGCGGCACGCTGGTCTATGCCGCGCAGGGCGACGAACAGAAGATCGCCATGCTGCAGGACCTCGGCGCGACCGTGTCGGTGATGCCGGGCGACGACGGGCGGGTGGATCTGGAGGCCGTATTGCGCGACCTTGCGCAACGCGGTTGCAACGAAGTGATGGTCGAGGCGGGCAGCACCCTGAGCGGGGCCCTGCTGCGCGCCGGACAGGTGGATGAATTGCTGCTGTATGTCGCGCCGCAGTTGTTGGGCGATGCGGCGCGCAGTATGGTGAGACTGGGCGAGATGACCCGTCTGGAGCAGCGCATCGAATTGCAATGGCAGGATGTGCGGCAGATCGGCAACGACTTGCGCATCACGATAAAGGTGAAGGGATAAATCGGTGTTTAGTGGAATCATTGCAGATGTAGGCAACATCAAACAGGCAACCGACCGTGACGGCGGGCTGCGGCTGGAGATCGCGACACAGTCGCTGGACATGGGCGACGTCAAGCTTGGCGACAGCATCGCGGTGAACGGGGTCTGCCTGACGGTGATCGAACGCGCCACCCGTTCCTTTACGGTCGAAGTGTCGCGCGAGACGCTGGATTGCACGGTCGGCCTGGATGCGCAGGGCGCGCCGGTCAACCTGGAAAAGGCGCTGTGCCTCGCCGACCGGCTGGGCGGTCATCTGGTCAGCGGTCATGTGGATGGCGTCGGCGAGGTGGTCGAGTTCACCGACCTGGGGGAGAGCTGGAGACTGGTCGTGCGCGCCCCGCATGCGCTGGCGAAATACATCGCGATCAAGGGTTCGATCACCATCAACGGCGTCAGCCTGACCATCAACCGGGTGGAGGGCGACGAATTCAGCGTCAATCTGATCCCGCACACGCTGGCGATGACCAACCTGAAAAACCTGCGCGCGGGCGGCCGCGTCAATCTCGAAGTGGATCTGATCGCGCGCTACGTGGAACGCATGATGCAGAAAGAGACGCAATGACAGGGATATCGCCCACACCGGAAATCATCGCGGAGATCCGCGCCGGACGCATGGTCGTGCTGGTCGACGAGGAAGACCGGGAGAATGAAGGCGACCTGGTCTTTGCGGCGGAGTTCGCCACGCCCGAGATGGTCAACTTCATGGCCAAGCATGCACGCGGCCTGATCTGCCTGACGCTGACCGAGACGCATTGTCGCCAGCTCGACCTGCCGCTGATGGTGCGCGACAACGGCCTGGCGTTGGCGACCAACTTCACCTTGTCGATCGAGGCGGCGACGGGGGTGACCACCGGCATCTCGGCGGCGGACCGTGCGCGCACCATACTCGCGGCAGCGAACAGGGACGCCAGGCCGGCCGACATCGTGCAGCCCGGCCACATCTTCCCCTTGATGGCGCGCAACGGCGGCGTGCTGGTGCGCGCCGGACATACCGAGGCGGGCTGCGACCTGGCGCAACAGGCGGGACTGACACCGGCTGCGGTGATCTGCGAGATCCTCAAGGATGACGGCGAGATGGCGCGTCTACCCGACCTGATCGAGTTCGCCAGACAGCATAGCCTCAAGATCGGCACGATCGCCGACCTGATCGAATACCGCATCCAGAACGAGGCGCTGATCGAACGCGTCGCGCGCCGTACGGTACAGACCGCCTACGGCACGCTCGACCTGGTGACCTATTTCGACAAGACCTCGCAGCGCACCCATCTGGCGCTGGTCAAGGGCGACATCGTGCCGGACGAAGAAACCCTGGTGCGCGTGCATGAGCCGTTGTCGGTGATGGACTTCATCGAACAGGCGCATTATCCGAACTCCACCAGTGTGCATGACGCGCTCTCGAGGATCGGCAGATCGGAGACGGGCGTGCTGGTGCTGATGCACTATAGCGAGACCCCGGCGGACCTGCGCGCGCGCGCTGCCGGGATGGATGTGCATCCGGCGCAATGGGATCCGCGCAACTACGGTATCGGCGCGCAGATCCTGCGCGACCTCAATGTCGGCAAGATGTGCCTGATCGCCACGCCGCGCAAGATGCCGAGCATGACCGGCTTCGGCCTCGAGGTGGTGCGTTATTGTCAATCGAAGGAAAACACATGAAAGAGATCGAAAAGAACCTGGACGGCAGCGGGATGCGCATCGGAATCGTGCAAAGCCGGTTCAACAGCGAGGTCTGCGAAGGCCTGCTCGGGGAATGCCGCGCGCAACTGGTCAAGCAGGGCGTCGCGGACGGTGACATCACGCTGGCCACCGTGCCCGGCGCGCTGGAGATCCCGTTGGTGCTGCTTAATATGGCGGAGAGTGGCAAGTTCGACGCGCTGATCGCGCTGGGTGCGGTGATCCGTGGTGATACCTACCATTTCGAGGTGGTGTCGAACGAATCGGCGCGCTGCGTCGGCGACGTCCAGTTGGCCTGCGGCGTGCCGATCGCCAATGCCATCCTCACCACCGATACCGACGAGCAGGCAATCGCGCGCATGCGCGTCAAGGGCGGCGAAGCCGCGCTGGTCGCGATCGAGATGGCCAATCTGTTGCGGGATGTCGCCAGTGACGCGGAGTGAGGCCATGAGCCCGACCGAGGCATCAAAGGCGCCGGGCAAGAGCCCGCGCCATCGCGCGCGCGAACTTGCGTTGCAGGGCATCTACCAGTGGCGCGTCACGGCTGGCGATGCGGCAGGGATCGAGAAACAGATCCAGTCCGAAAAGAAGCTCGGCCGCTACGACAAGGAGTTGTTCTCCAAGCTGCTGCGCGGCGCATTGGCGCAACATGCCGACATCGAGGCGCTGCTCCTGCCGCATCTCGACCGTCCGCCCGGCGAACTCAGCCCGGTGGAATTCGCGGTGCTGCTGCTGGGCACGTTCGAACTGGCACAGCATCCCGAAGTGCCCTACAAGGTCGTCATCAACGAAGCGGTCGAACTGGCCAAGACCTTCGGCGGCACCGACGGGCACAAGTACGTCAACGGCGTGCTCGACAAACTCGCCCCGCAATTGCGCGCCGTGGAATTCGCCGGGCGCGGCAAGAACTGACCGGTGTTGCGGGCTGGCGTTCGTACCGGCTGAGATAACGCAATGCTGTTCAACTCCTACGCCTTCATCTTCGTGTTCCTGCCGGTGGTGCTGCTGGGTTTCTTCCGGCTGGCACGTATCGGACACGGCTATGCCGCCGCCTGGCTGGCGCTGGCCTCGCTGTTCTTCTACGGCTACTGGAACCCGGCCTACGTCGGATTGCTGCTCGGCTCCATCGTTGGCAACTACGCGTTCGGCACCTGGATCGCCCGGGCCGGCGCAAGACAGGACGAACGGCGCAAGAAATCCCTGCTGGCCCTCGCCGTCGCCGCCGACCTCGCACTGCTGGGCTACTACAAATACGCCAACTTCTTCGTCGACAACCTGAACCCGCTGCTGGGCACCGACTGGAACCTGTCCCACATCATCCTGCCGCTGGGCATCTCGTTCTTCACCTTCACCCAGATCGCCTTCCTGGTGGACACCTGGCAGGGCAAGGTCAGGGAATACAACTTCGTGCACTACCTGCTGTTCGTCACCTACTTCCCGCACCTGATCGCCGGACCGGTGCTGCACCACCGGGAGATGATGCCGCAGTTCGCCCATGCCGCCACCTACCGGTTCAACTACGAGAACATGGCGGTGGGCGCGACCATCTTCTTCATCGGGCTGTTCAAGAAGGTCGTGCTGGCCGACGGCCTGTCGGTCTACGTCGGGCCGGTGTTCGACGCCCCCGCCGCCGGCGTCACCCTGACCTTCGTCGAGGCCTGGGGCGGGGCGCTGTGCTACACCCTGCAACTGTACTTCGACTTCTCCGGCTACTCGGATATGGCCATCGGCCTGTCGCGCATGTTCGGGGTGGTGCTGCCGCTGAACTTCCATTCGCCGTACAAGGCGGTGAACATCATCGAGTTCTGGCGGCGCTGGCACATGACGCTGTCGCGTTTCCTGCGCGACTACCTGTACATCCCGCTGGGCGGCAACCGCAGGGCGCGCCGCGCCGCTACCTGAACCTGATGGCCACCATGCTGCTGGGCGGGTTGTGGCACGGGGCGGGCTGGACGTTCGTGATCTGGGGCGGCCTGCACGGCCTGTATCTGGTCGTCAACCACGCATGGCATGCGCTGCGCCGCAGCCTCGGGCAGGACCCCGACCGGCCGCTGTCCCGTCCGGCCCACCTGCTGTCGGTGCTGCTGACCTTTCTGGCGGTCGTCATGGCGTGGGTATTCTTCCGCGCATCCGATCTGCATACTGCGAACGTCATCGTGCAGGCCATGTGCGGTGGCAACGGTTTCGATCTGCATTCGGGCAACCATCTGGTCGGGCATGCCACGCGTAATTACCTGCTGGTTGCGTTGCTGCTGGCATGGCTGGCGCCGAACACTCAGCAGATCATGCGCCGCTTCGATCCGGCGCTGAACATGCCGTCGCAGGCAGAATCGCCGGCGCGCCTGGTGTGGCAGCCAAGCTATCGCTGGGCGGTATGGAGTTCGTTCGTCGCGCTGTTCGCGCTGATGTCGATCTCCGAGTTGAGCGAATTCATCTATTTCCAGTTCTAATGACCAGCGCCCGTTACCTTGCCGTGTTCTGCATCCTGTTGGCCCTGTTGGCAGGGTTGACCGTGGTCTTCAATCGCGTGGTCGATCCGTTCTGGTATTACCGCGACATATCCATCGCCGGTTTCAATGCGGTCAAGCCGAAGTTCCGTCGTTACGAGCGTCACGTCAAGCCGGCACTGGTGCAGCGCGAGCAGCCGGTATCGTTGATCTTCGGCAGCTCGTACTCCGAGATCGGCTTCGATCCTTCACATCCGGCATTGCGGGCAGCTGGCAAGAGCTTCAATTTTGCTCTGGCCGGAGCATCATGGGAAATGGTGCAATGTAATGTTCAGTTCGCACTCCAGCACGACACAGCGTTACGCCAGATCGTGCTTGGGATACATCCGAGGGAGATGCCGAAGAAAGACTGCGCGGCAGAGATCGCCGCAATGGCATCCCCGGACGAGCGCGCTTTCCTGTTTTCCTTCGAAGCACTGGACGCCTCGCTGAACACGCTGCTGGAGCAGCGCCATGAACAGCCCAGCCACAATGCGGACGGCCTGTATTTCTACACGCGCGGCAAGCCGGGTACCGCGGGCCGCTTCCGCGAGCATCTGGCTCTTCATCGATCATGCCGGGTCGGGCGGGTCTCGGAACAACCGGCGCCTCCCTTATCCGGTCGGGCACCGGATGCGCTGGATCTGGGCGGCTTGCGGGAGTTGCTTGTGCTGGCACAGCAAAAGCACATTGCCATGAAGCTGGTGGTGTATCCGCGCCATGCCCTGTCGTTCGAGCTGGAATACCAGTGCGGCGAGCGCCAGGCGCGCTGGGATGCGCTGCGGCAAATCGCGGCGTTGGCGGATGACATGGGCGATGCGCAGGTGGAGGTATGGGATTTTGAGGGTTATCATGCCTTGGGCACCGTGCCGATTTCCGACAAGGTTGATATTTACTGGCAGGATCCGGCACATTTCAATTACGAGGCAGGCAACCTGATGCTGGATGAGATGTTCGGACTGAAGCCGCCGCAACTGGGTATGCGGCTGAATGCGGGGAACGTTGATGCGCGCGCCGAAGCCGAACGGCAGGCGCGGGCCCGTTATCTGGCTGCGCACCCGGAGTTTCTGCAGCAATTGCAAAACCTGTTGCCGGGGCACTGAATACTTCGCCATGAGTGAATTCGATCTGATCCAGCGTTACTTCACCCGCCCCGCGCCTGACGCGATCCTGGGCGTGGGCGACGATGCGGCGCTGCTGCAAGTGTCGGAAGGCCGGGTGCTGGCGGTGTCCACCGACATGCTGGTGAGCGGCACGCATTTCCTGGCCGATGCCGATCCGTATCAGCTGGGACACAAGGCGCTGGCGGTGAACCTGTCCGACATGGCGGCGATGGGTGCCGCGCCGCGCTGGGTGACGCTGGGCATCGCGCTGCCCGCAGCGGACGGGGCATGGTTGGAGCAGTTCAGCGCGGGCTTCTTCGCGCTGGCCGACGAATATCATGTCGCACTGGTTGGCGGCGACACCACGCGCGGGCCGCTCAACCTGTGCGTCACCATCTTCGGCGAAGTGCCGCCGGGCGCCGCATTGCGCCGCGACGGTGCGCTGCCGGATGACGACATCTGGGTATCCGGCACGCTGGGCGATGCGGCACTGGCGCTGGCACACCTGCAAGGGAAGGTCGTCTTGGACGAGGCGGATCTCGCCGCCTGCGCGTTGCGCTTGCACCGGCCGCAGCCGCGCGTCGCGCTGGGGCTGGCATTGCGCGGTATCGCCAGCAGCGCGATCGACGTTTCCGACGGGCTGCTGGCCGACCTGGGCCATATTCTGGAGGCATCCCGGGTGGGGGCCGAGATCGACTTCGCGTCGCTGCCTGTGTCCCCGATCTTGCATCGGCACATGCAACAGCCGCTTGGGCAGCGATGCGTGCTGTCCGGTGGCGACGATTACGAATTGTGCTTCACCGCGCCTGCCGTGCGCCGTGCAGACGTGCCGCTCATCGCCGCGCAGCTCGGCCTGCCGCTGACGCGCGTCGGCAGGATCGTTGCGGGAAGCGGCTGCCTGGTGCAGGATGCGTCCGGCCATCCCATCAATGTCGGGACGGGGGGATATGACCACTTTGAATGAACCAACCATCAAGCCGGATTGGCGCTTCCTGCTCAGCCATCCGGCACACCTGCTGTCCTTCGGCTTCGGCAGCGGGCTGGCGCGCAAGGCGCCCGGCACGTTCGGCACGCTGGTCGCCTTCCCGATGTACTGGTACCTCGCGCCGCGCCTGTCCGACGCGCTGTTCCTGCTGGTGCTGATCTGGGCGTTCGCCATTGGCGTGTGGGTCTGCGACATCACCGGCAAGGCACTGGGCGTCGCTGATCACGGCGGCATCGTGTGGGACGAGATCGTCGCCTTTCTGCTGGTGCTGTTCTTCACGCCGGCCGGATGGGAATGGTCGCTGCTGGCCTTCACGCTGTTCCGCTTTTTCGACATCACCAAGCCGCCCCCGATCCGCTATTTCGACAGCAACTGGCACGGCGGCCTCGGCGTGATGTTCGACGACCTGCTGGCGGCGGGCTACGCGCTGCTGTGCATGGCTGTCATCAAGACCTTCCTGCCGTGATGAGCATGACGCGCGCGATCTTCCTCTGTGCCGCGCTGCTGGTTTCCGCCGGCGCTGCGCATGCGGCGGATTTCACGGCGCGCGTGATTGCCGTGATGGACGGCGACACCCTCATGGTGACGGACGGGGGCAAGCCGAAGAAGGTGCGTCTGGCCGGGGTGGACGCGCCGGAAAAGAGCCAGCCCTACGGTGCGACCTCGCAGCAATCGCTCTCGGAAATGGTGGCCGGCAAGACCGTCACCGTCATCCCCCGTGCGAAAGACGACTACGGGCGCATCGTGGCCGAGGTGGTCGCGGACGGCGTCAACGTCAACCGGGAGCAGGTGCGGCGCGGCATGGCGTGGGAATACTCGCGTTTCCACAGCAACCGCGAACTGATGGCCTTGCAGCGCGAAGCGCAATCACAACGGCTCGGCCTGTGGGCGGGCGACGGCATCGTCGAACCGTCGCAGTGGCGCAAGCAGCACCCGTCCATCCAGGCTGTACCGGCCCAACCCGCAGCCAGCGCCGCCATGCCGGCCGCAGACCCCGCCTGCGCCGGGAAACGCCGCTGCGCGCAGATGACCTCGTGCGAAGAAGCGCGGCACTACCTTGCACTGTGCGGCCCGGAATCGCTGGATGGCGACCGCGACGGCGTGCCGTGCGAAAAATTGTGCGTTGGGAAGAAATAGTCTTAGCTTATTGGGCGGCTTTGTGCCAGCCGCCGCACTAGGTCGAATTATCTAGGTGATTTGGCATATTGACCCACTAGTGTCCGGTTAAAAACGATTCCATGACTCTGAAATCCTTATTTGATGCCGCATCCGGAGATTTTTATAGTGTCTCCGACTTGAACGGCGAACCAGCCTTGGTGCAGTCTGGCAGCTTTCCTGCTGCTGGAGACTGCGATGTACGTTGGCAAGCCCTTGTTCGCCCAAGTCATGGACTTCCTGCCATGGAAGACCTTTCATCGCATCGTGGCTCGGCATGGCGGCGATCATCGCGTCAGGACATTGTCCTGTGCCGAACACTTCCGTATTCTGGCCTTCGCTCAACTCACCTATCGCGAGAGTTTGCGCGACATCGAGGCCTGCCTCTCGGCACAGGCTGCCAAGCTCTACCACATGGGCATCAGAAGCACGGTATCCCGTTCGACACTGGCCGATGCCAACGAACTGCGCGACTGGCGCATCTACGCCGAATTCGCTCACCGTTTGATTGCTCAAGCCAGAACGCTTTACGCCAGCGAAGACTTGGGCTTGGATTTGACCAACACAGTGTACGCACTGGATTCGACCACCATCGATCTGTGCCTGTCGGTATTTCCATGGGCGCATTTCAGAACGACCAAGGCAGCGGTGAAGATGCATACGCTGCTGGACTTGCGCGGCAGCATTCCCAGCTTCATCCACGTCTCCGATGGCAAGATGCACGACGCCCGCATCCTCGACTTGTTGATCCCGGAGCCGGGTGCTATCTATGTCATGGATCGGGGCTACGTCGATTTCGTGCGTTTGCATCGGCTGCATCTGGCCGGGGCGTTCTTCGTCACCCGCGCCAAGTCGAATCTCGACGCGCACCGGATGTATTCTGCCAAAACCGACCGCAGCCTCGGCATCATCTGCGATCAGACGATTGCGCTCGACGGGTTTTATACCCGACAGGATTACCCGGAGCCGTTGCGCCGCATCCGCTTCAAAGACCCGGAAACCAACAAGACGCTGGTGTTTCTCACCAACAACTTCACGTTGCCGGCGGCAACGATCTGCGCGCTCTACAAGAGCCGCTGGCAGGTGGAGTTGTTCTTCAAATGGGTCAAGCAGCATCTTCGTATCCAACGTTTCTATGGCACGTCCGAGAATGCGGTGAAGGCGCAAATCTGGATCGCCGTCTCGGTCTACGTCCTCGTCGCCATCATCAAAAAGCGCCTCAATCTGGACGCTTCGCTCTACACTTTGCTACAGATTCTATCGGTCACGCTGTTCGAGAAAATGCCCATCCAGCAAGCCTTGCAGGGCATCGGTGGGCAGCCAGAAAACACCGATTTCAACAACCAACTGAATCTATTCGATTCTTAACCGGACACTAGTGATATTGACCATGTTGCAAGGGTGGGGTAGCTTTCGGGCATGTGTCCACCCAACGATTTCCTCAACGAACTGGTCGAGTCGAGAGGGAAAAATTAGGGCTCCGTCCCCGTGTGATTGTCCCCGTGTAATTCTGGATGGGTTATGAATTATGAATAAAGAAGAGGAATTGCTGGCAATTCGCAACTTGGTATTTGAGTTGTCGATCAATAGCCAAGATATGTATGACCTGGATGTATTGCTGGAGCGGCTGCTCTCGATTCTGCGCGATTACCCCGATCTGCCGTTGGAGGAACGTGCTGCCGTGGTGTTATCGAATCCGCGCGGCAATCTATATCAGGTTGCCCAGTTTGGCATGGAGCCCGCGTGGAAGACGAGTTTTAAATGGGAATTGAAAGCATGTGAAAACTTGTCTGATAGCCCTATCCAATCTTCCCTGATTGAAGATTCGGGTGCGGAGGGAGGCGTCAGAAGATTGCTATTGTTGCCGCTGGCTAAGAGCCAACATTGCTTCGGCTACACCCTTCTGTTTGCGGCACCTTTGTACCATCCTTCGGAAATCGATCTGGATTTTTTGGCGGATATAGCCAGGGCGCTTTCCAGTTTGGTGCAACGGAGCATGGAGCACGAGACTTTGCAGGTTCGTGATCTCGAGCTGGAGGATATGCGCAAAGATGCCATCCGCAGTCTCGGCGTGGCTTCTCAATTTCGGGATGACGATACCGGCTGGCACATCATGCGCATGACCAATTACGCAATAGCCATCGCCAAGGCGTACGGTCTGCCCGAGGAGCAGAGAGAATTGCTGCATATCGCCGTTCCCATGCATGATGTCGGAAAGATCGGCATACCCGATTCCATCTTGCTCAAGCCCGGCAAGCTGACTCCGGAAGAATTCAAGATCATGCAGACTCATACTGAGATCGGTGTGTCTATCCTGACCGGCAAGGATCCCATGATCGTGGCCGCTCGTGACATCGCGGGCTCGCATCACGAACAATGGGATGGATCGGGCTATCCAAGGGGGTTGGCGGGTGAGGAGATACCGCTGATGGCTCGTATTTGTGCGGTGGCAGATGTGTTTGACGCGCTGACATCCGTTCGGCCTTACAAGAAATCCTGGAGTGTCGAGGATGCGTCTGGTTGGGTCAGCGCTCAAGCTGGAAAGCACTTTGATCCTGCTATCGTAAAGGCTTTCGAAGCAGCCTTCCCGGAGATATTGCGCATACGTGAACTGTATCGCGACGAGATCATTGATCCCAATCGACCTTCAGTTCTACAACCTATACCGGTTCGTGAGAACGCTTGGGTGGAATGGCATGAAGACCTGAGTGTGGGGATTGATACCATCGACGAACATCACCGCTATTTGTTCGACCTGATCAACGATTTGTTCGAGGTGGTCAGCAACAAGCGCGGTGTGCGTGAGGTGGCCAGGCTGATCATGTGTACCGATTCCTACGCCAGAGTCCACTTTCGTATCGAAGAGCAGATGATGCAGCATTTCCAGTATGAAGGCATACATCGACAAGAGCAGCAGCATCATGCCTTTGAAGCCAAGATTCGGGAATTTTATGCAGAGCTGCACGACAATCCGTTGATTGCCCAATTTGATGTGTTGTCCTATCTGCGCGATTGGTTGATCCATCACATTCGCGTCGAGGATGCCCAGCTAAGTACGTTGGTCAGCAGCCCCGCCTAGCACCGCAAATGAAAAAGGCCGACAGTCAAGTCGGCCTTTTCGTTAATGTGTGACGAGAAACTTACAGCAATGGAACAATCATCAGCACGACCATATTGATGGTCTTGATGAGGAGCGGTTTCCCCTTATCCAGCAGGTCTGTCTTTGGCCTTCCGCTGTCGGTTCGGCGATCCGCTGTTCTGCGGACTTCCGGTCCGTGAACGTGGCGACCGGGAATTCATTGTCGTTGTCGTCGCGGCGCCGGACTTCATGAACGGGCGTCCCCCCGGGGGGGGCGAGGCCGTTTTCAAGGCATCCCCGGCACACGCCGTATTTCATTGAGTTTTTCCAGTCTGGCTTTCAGTTCCGGCAGGATTTTCGCGACTGCCTTTTCTCCTTCCAGCACGGCTTTGTTGCGACCGCTTGCGTCGGTGGAGGGGAGGCCGGATATGGCGGGGCGGATGACGATATCCGCATTGGATTGCTCGTGGCGATTGATGGATTTTCCGAAAATGGAGAAGGTCTGCCACAGGATGTCATAGATGCCCGCGGTGCTTCTGTCCTGGGGGCGGCCGGAGATGTCGACGGCGATGACGAAATCCGCTCCCATCGTGCGAGCCACGCTGGACGGTACCGGCGCGACCAGCCCGCCATCGACGTAATCCTGTCCGTTGATGGTGACGGGCTCGAAGAATACCGGCACGGAAGACGAGGCGCGAACCGCGAGGCCGGTATCGCCCGAACGGAATGCCATCAGTTCACCGGTCTTCAGGTTGGCGGCAACGGCGGCGAAAGTCTTGCCGAGTTTTTCCATCGTGCGGCCCCGGATGTTGTTGTTGATGAAAACCTGTAGTGCCTGCCCCCTGATGCATCCGCGCTTGTCCGAGATCATGGTTTCGAATATGCATTGGTAAAAGCCGGAGCCGTCGAGCACCTGCTCTTCCTTCATGTTCATGGACAGCTCCTGGATCTGGAAGCCGTTGAGTCCGGATGCGTAGAGTGCGCCGACGACAGCGCCGGCGCTGGTGCCCACGACGATGTCGGGCGAGATGCCTTGTGCCTCCAGTGCCTTGATCACGCCGATGTGCGCAAAGCCGCGCGCGGCCCCGCCGCCCAGTACCAGAGCGATCTTCGCGGGCGGCCGTTCCACTGCCGGCTGTTCCACTACCGGCGGCTTTTCCTCTGGAGGCGCTACCGGCGGCGCAACTTTGGTGGTTGTGCAGGCTACCGTGCCGAGCAATAACAGGAGGGCGAGGATATTATTTTTCATGGTTGAATCTGTTTGTCCGGTGTGTGGCGATGTGTCGGAATGCGTCCGGATCGATTGCTCCGGGCGCAATGCTTCAGTCTGTTTCCAGCCAGTCGAGCAGGTAGGCCCATTGTTCCAGCTCCCGCTCGGCAAGGTGGTGCGGCAGGTCGAACAGGGACTTCCCTTCGAAGGCGGCGTTGACGTATACCTGCGTCTCGCGCAGGTACGCCAGTATCGGCAGGTCCAGCGTGGAGAGGAAATGTTCCAGCGCCCAGGCGGCCTTGGTGCGCATCTCCATGCGCATACCGACGACGCCGATGCGGCACTTGTGTTTGCGCACAGCTTTCTCTTCGGCCAGTTCTTTCAGGAAGTCGCGGCTGGCATCCAGGTCGAACAGCGAAGGCGCGACCGGGACGACGACCTTGTGCGCCAGCTTGATGGCGTGGGCGAGGTTCTTGCCGTGCAGTCCGGCGGGCGAGTCGATCACCAGCCAGTCATGGGCATGCTCCTTCTTTTCATCCAGTGTGCGGATGCGCGGCAGGTCGTCGGTACGGGTTTTCAACCACAGCGCGGAAGATTGCTGGCGGTCCAGGTCGAGCATCGCGACACGATGTCCGCGGCTGGCCAGATAGCCGGCGATGTTGACCGACAGCGTGGTCTTGCCGCTGCCGCCCTTTGGGTTTGCGATCAGAATGGTTTTCATTTCATCTCCGCCTTTCCTGTGAACCCAAATAATCCATTAGGCCGTCATTCCGGCGAAGGCCGGAATGACGCAGTTTTTGCTAAGGATGCGCTGATCAAGTCGTCATTCCCGCGAAAGGGGGAATCCAGCTTATTGATTTAACTGGGTTCCCGCTTTCGCGGGAACGACAAAACCATACTTGTTCAGCGTATCCCTGATGGACAATCTGGGCTGAACTTACCTGCGGCCTCCCAGCAACGAACCGAGCACGCCGCGGATGATCTGGCGACCGACGGCCGAGCCGATGGCGCGTGCGGCGCTCTTGGCGAGCGCTTCGCCGACGCCTTCGCGGCTGCGCCCGCCCGTGCCGCCACCGCCAAGTAGTCCGCCCAGCATGCCGCCGCCGGCAGGCGCTTGCGCCGCCTGCGCCGCCTGCTGCTGTGCCGTGGCTTCGGCCTGTTTCTGGCTGGCGCGTGCCTTGATGATCTCGTAGGCCGATTCGCGATCCAGGGCCTTTTCGTAATGTCCGGCGAGCAATGAGCTGCGCATGAGGGCGCTGCGCTCGGCATCGCTGATCGGGCCGATCTGCCCCTGCGGCGGAACGATCAGCGCGCGCTGCACGATGCCGGGGCGGCCTTTCTCGTCCAGGCAGGAGACCAGCGCCTCGCCGACGCCGAGTTCGGTGATGGTGGCTTCCTCGTCCAGCTCGGGGTTGTCGCGCATGGTTTCGGCGGCGGCCCGGACAGCCTTCTGGTCGCGCGGGCTGAAGGCACGCAGCGCGTGCTGCACGCGGTTGCCGAGCTGGCCCAGCACCTTGTCCGGCACGTCGGCGGGGTTTTGCGTGACGAAATACACGCCCACGCCCTTGGAGCGGATCAGGCGCACCACCTGCTCGATCTTTTCCACCAAGGCGGCGGGCGCGTCGTTGAACAGCAGGTGCGCCTCATCGAAGAAGAACACCAGTCTGGGTTTGACCAGGTCACCCGCTTCGGGAAGGTTCTCGAACAGTTCGGAGAGCAGCCACAGCAGCATCGTCGAATACACCTTGGGCGAGGTCATCAACTGGTCGGCGGCGAGGATGTTGATCATGCCGCAGCCGTTGTTGTCGGTCTGCATCAGGTCTTCGATATTTAACATCGGCTCGCCGAACAGGCTGTCGCCGCCCTGCGTCTCGATCTGCAGCAGGCCGCGCTGGATCGCGCCGATGCTGGCGGTGGAGATGTTGCCATATTCGGTGGTGAAGTCGGCGGCGTTGTCGCCCACGTTCTGCACCATCGCGCGCAGGTCTTTCAGGTCGAGCAGCAGCAGGCCGTTGTCGTCGGCGATCTTGAACACCAGCGCCAGCACGCCCTGTTGCACCTCGTTGAGGTTCAGCATGCGCCCGATCAGCAGCGGCCCCATGTCCGAGATCGTGGCGCGCAGCGGATGCCCGGCCTTGCCGAACACGTCCCAGAACGTCACCGGCCAGGCGCGATGCGCGAAATCGGCCAGCTTGAGCTGTTCGACGCGCGCCGCGACCTTGGCGTTGCCGCCGCCGGCCTTGCTCAGCCCGGACAGGTCGCCCTTGATGTCGGACAGGAACACCGGCACGCCGATGCGGCTGAACGCTTCCGTCAGTGTTTGCAGCGTGACGGTCTTTCCAGTGCCGGTCGCGCCGGTGATCAACCCGTGTCGGTTGGCCATCTGCGGCAACAGGAAGAGTTCATGTTCGTCGTTCTTGGCGATCAGCAGCGGTTCGGTCATGGCAGTCCGGCTCGGGTTGGGTTAACGGGGCGAAAATGATACCATCGCGCAGCATTTTTTTTGGGGGAATAGCATGGCCGGTCACAGCAAATGGGCGAACATCCAGCATCGCAAGGGCAAGCAGGACGCCAAGCGCGGCAAGATCTTCACGCGGCTGATCAAGGAGATCACCGTGGCGGCGCGCATGGGCGGCGGCGATCCGGGCGCGAACCCGCGGCTGCGTCTGGCGATCGAAAAGGCGCGCGAGAACAACATGCCCAAGGATACCGTGGAGAACGCCATCAAGCGCGGCAGCGGCCAGCTGGAGGGCGTGAACTACGAGGAACTGCGCTACGAGGGCTACGGCATCAACGGCGCCGCAGTGATGGTGGACTGCATGACCGACAACAAGACGCGCACCGTCGCGGAAGTGCGCCACGCTTTCAGCAAGCACGGCGGCAACCTGGGTACCGACGGTTCGGTGGCGTTCATGTTCAAGCATTGCGGGCAACTGGTCTTCGCGCCGGGCACCGACGAGAACGGCCTGATGGAGGTCGGTCTGGACGCGGGGGCGGAAGATATCACCACCAACGATGACGGCAGTATCGAGGTGATCACCGCGCCCAACGATTTCGTCAACGTGAAGCAGGCGCTGGAAGCGGCGGGCTACAAGGCGGAATTCGGCGAGGTCATCATGAAGCCGGCCAACGAGATCGAATTCACCGGCGAGGACGCGGTGAAGATGCAGAAGCTGCTCGATGCGCTGGAGGACCTGGATGACGTGCAGGAGGTCTATACAACTGCCGTAATCGAGGATTGAGGATGCAGGATACGGGATACAGGATTCAGGGGCGGTTCGCTCTCATGCCAAGCCCATGAGTCCCACTTCCCACTTCCCACTTCCCACTTCCCATACAAGGATATTGGGCATCGACCCCGGCCTGCGCATCACCGGATTTGGTGTCATCGACAAGGAAGGCCAGCAATTGCATTACGTTGCCAGCGGTAGCATCCGGACGCCGGACGGGGAGTTGCCGGAACGGCTGAAGGTCATCCTGAGTTCATTGGGCGAGGTCATCGCGCAGCATCGGCCGCAGCAGGTGGCGGTGGAAAAAGTGTTCGTCAACGTCAATCCGCAATCCACCCTGTTGCTCGGACAGGCACGCGGCGCGGCGATCTGCGCGGCGGTGCAGGCCGGCCTGCCGGTGGCGGAATATACCGCGCTGCAGGTGAAGCAGGCGGTGGTCGGCAACGGCCACGCCGACAAGGAACAGGTGCAGCAGATGGTGCAACGTTTATTGAAATTGTCCGGCACACCCGGCCCGGATGCGGCCGATGCGCTGGCCTGCGCGATCTGTCACGCGCACGGCGGCATGGGGTTGGGGGCGCTGGCGACCAAAGGATTTCGGGTTAGAGGCGGGAGATTGGTGTGAAATATAACCCATGTGCTCCGTCATTCCCGCGCAGGCGGGAATCCAGCAATTACAAAAATCCTGCGGAGCAGACAAAACCAGCAAGTTGGCCCGCTTCGCGGGGATGTTCAATCGACTGGATTCCCGCCTGCGCGGGAATGACGGAGTAATACGATGCGACCGATGGAACCGACGCTGGAGCTTTTTTCAAATCCCGTCGCGCGCTATGTCGCCGCGACCCGTCCGGCCTTTCTCACGGCAAGCCTGATGTCGTGCCTGATCGGGCTGGCGATGGTCTGGCACGACGGCCTCGCGTTCGATGTCCCGCTGGCGCTGGTCACCCTGCTGTTCGCGCTGCTGGCGCACGCCGGCGTGAACGTGCTGAACGATTATTACGATGCGCTCAACGGTACCGATGCGCAAAACACCGGGCGCATCTTCCCGTTCACCGGCGGCAGCCGCTTCATCCAGAACGGCGTGCTGACCCCGGCGCAGACGCGCAACTTCGGTTTCGCGTTGCTGGCGGGCGTGGCGCTGGCGGGATTGTGGCTGATGGCACGATCCGCGCCGCAATTGCTGTACGTCGGCTTGACCGGTCTGTTCATCGGCTGGGCCTACTCTGCGCCGCCGTTCAAGCTGGTGAGCCGCGGGCTGGGCGAGTTATGCGTGACGGCGGGCATCCTGTCGATTTCGGTCGGCGCGGATTTCGTGCAGCGCAAGGGCTTCGATGCGGCGCCTTTTGTGGCCGGACTGTCCTATGCCCTGCTGACCGCCAATCTGTTGTACATCAACCAGTTCCCGGATCGCTCTGCGGACATTGCGGCAGGCAAACTGCACTGGGTCGCGCGGCTCGAGGCCGGCACGGCGCGCTGGGGATATGTGCTGATCGCGGCGCTGGCGTATGCATGGTTGCTGGCGGGTGTGTCGCTGGGCTGGTTGCCTGCGCTCGCGCTGCTGTCGCTGTTCGCTTTGCCGTTGAGTTTGCAGGCCGCGCGTTTGCTGTTGCGCCATGCCGCGCAGCCGCAAATGCTGGGCGATGCGATCAAGCTGACCATCGCCGCGATGCTGGCGCACGGGGCGCTGCTGTCACTGGCGTTGTTCATGGGAAAATGAACCGGTGTCATTCCCGCGCAGGCGGGAATCCAGCAAGATGAATACTCCGCGTAGCGGACAGAATCTTTGCTGACCCGCTTCGCGGGGCTTTTGAATCAACTTGATTCCCGCTTTCGCGGGAATGACGGAATGAAAAGGTAAAAGGAAATGATCGGTCGTTTAACCGGAACATTGCTGGAAAAGAACCCGCCGCAGATATTGCTGGACGTGCAGGGCGTGGCGTACGAGCTCGACGTACCGATGAGCACGTTCTACAACCTGCCGGTGCTGCACGAGAAGGTGGTGTTGCACACGCAGTTGATCGTGCGCGAGGACGCGCATCTGCTGTACGGCTTCCTGAGCCTGGACGAACGCGCCGCGTTCCGCCTGTTGCTCAAGATCAGCGGGGTCGGCCCCAAGCTGGCGCTGGCGGTATTGTCCGGCCTGAGCCTGGGCGATCTGGCGGGCGCGGTGGCGAGCAAGGATGCCGCGCGCCTGAACCGGATCCCCGGGGTCGGCAAAAAGACTGCCGAACGCCTGCTGCTGGAACTGCAGGGCAAGTTCGCGGCGGGCGGTGCGGGCGCCGCGCCGAGCGTTTCCGCTGCTTCGTCCGATAACGATATCGTCAATGCGCTGCTGGCGCTGGGGTACAGCGCGAAAGAGGCGGACTGGGCGGCGAAACAGTTGCCCAAGGATGCGGGCGTTTCGGAAGGCATCCGTCAGGCGCTTAAGTTATTATCCAAGGCATGATCCAGAACGACGACCTGTCCGCCGAACCGCGCATCGTTTCCGCCGCGCCCGCTTCCCATCAGGAGGAGGCATTGGAGCGCGCGCTGCGTCCCAAGCAGCTCGACGAATACGTCGGGCAGGAAAAGATACGCGGGCAACTGGAGATCTTCATCCAGGCGGCGAAGCAGCGCGGCGAGCCGCTCGACCATGCCTTGCTGTTCGGCCCGCCGGGGCTGGGCAAGACCACGCTGGCGCAGATCATCGCGCGCGAGATGGGTGTCAATCTGCGCCACACTTCCGGCCCGGTGCTGGAGCGCGCCGGAGACCTTGCGGCGCTGTTGACCAACCTCGAGCCGCACGATGTGCTGTTCATCGACGAGATCCACCGCCTGTCGCCGGTGGTGGAGGAGATCCTCTATCCCGCGCTGGAGGACTACCAGATCGACATCATGATCGGCGAAGGGCCGTCGGCGCGCTCGGTGAAGCTCGACCTGCCGCCGTTCACGCTGGTCGGCGCGACCACGCGTGCGGGCATGCTGACCAACCCGCTGCGCGACCGTTTCGGCATCGTCGCAAGACTGGAGTTCTACACGCCGGAAGAGTTGCAGCGCATCGTGATGCGCTCGTCGAATCTGCTGGAGATGAATCTGTCGCACGAAGGCGCGCTGGAGATCGCCAAGCGTTCGCGCGGTACGCCGCGCATCGCCAACCGCCTGCTGCGCCGCGTGCGCGATTTCGCCGACGTGAAAGCGGCGGGCGATGCCAGCCGCGCGGTGGCGGACGCCGCGCTGACCATGCTGGATGTGGATGCGCGCGGGCTGGACGTGATGGACCGCAAGCTGCTGCTGACCGTGATCGAGAAGTTCATGGGCGGGCCGGTCGGGGTGGACAACCTGGCTGCCGCGATCGGCGAGGAGCGCGACACCATCGAGGATGTGCTGGAACCGTACCTGATCCAGCAGGGCTATCTGCAGCGCACGCCGCGCGGCCGCATGGCGACCGCGATCGCGTATCGCCATTTCGGCCTGACGGTCGCGAACAATCCGGTCGGCGGGGACCTGCTCGATGACCAGACATAAAATATTCTCATTGCCGGTGCGCGTGTATTTCCAGGATACCGATGCCGGCGGCGTGGTGTATCACGCCAGCTATGTGAACTTTATGGAACGTGCGCGGACCGAGTGGTTGCGCACCCACGGTTACAGCAACGCCGGGTTGATGAAGGAGTTCGGCGTGGTGTTCGTGGTGCGTTCGCTCAAGCTGGATTATCTCAGGCCCGCGCTGCTCGATGATTTGCTGGAGGTGACCGCGCAGGTCAAGGATTTCGGGCGCAGCCGCCTCACGCTGGTGCAGACGGTGCAACGTGGTGACGAGGTGCTGACGGAAGCGGAGGTGCATCTGGTATGCGTCTCGCTGGAGAGTTTCAAGCCGGTGTCGGTGCCGGAAGTTTTGCGCAAGCAGTTGGAAAAATGATCGGAAAGGTATCGCAATGGAAGTGACGCAGGATTTGTCGTTCATACATCTCATCGGCAACGCCAGTGTGCTGGTGCAACTGGTGATGGGGCTGTTGCTGCTGGTATCGCTGCTGTCGTGGTGGTACATCTTCATCAAGCTGTTCGCCATCCGCAGGGAGGTCACGTTGACCGAGGAGTTCGAGGAGGCGTTCTGGCGCAATGCGAATCTGACCGATCTGTACAAGCATGCGAACAGCAGTACACGAAGCGAACAGGGTGCGCTGGAACGCATCTTCGCCGCCGGGTTCGCCGAGTTCGTCAAGCTGAAGAAACAGCACGGTGTGGAAAGCAGCGACGTGATGGACGGAACGCGCCGGGCGATGCGCGCGACCTACCAGCGCGAGATGGACCGGCTGGAATCGCACCTGGCGTTCCTCGCGTCGGTCGGTTCGGTCAGTCCCTATGTCGGCCTGTTCGGCACGGTATGGGGCATCATGAACGCGTTCCGCGGGTTGGCGAACGTCGGACAGGCGACGCTGGCGCATGTCGCGCCCGGCATCGCCGAGGCGCTGGTGGCGACCGCGATGGGCCTGTTCGCGGCGATCCCGGCGGTGATCGCCTACAACCGCTACGCGCATGACATCAACCGACTGTCTACCCGCTTCGAGAGTTTTACCGAAGAGTTTTCCAATGTGTTGCAGCGCCAGCCATGAAAAACGCATCTCACCACGAAGGACACGGAGATCACGAAGATTTGCGGGCTTGCGTGATGGTGGCGCCCATCGGCACGGCGGCATCGCCTGGAATAACCTGCTTTTCTCTGTGCGCTTCGTGTTCTGCGCGGTTCAAATCAGGAGGTCAGGGTGAAATCTGACCGCCGATCTTCCAGGAGGCTGATGAACGAGATCAACGTCGTGCCGTATATCGACGTGATGCTGGTGCTGTTGGTGATCTTCATGGTGACCGCGCCGCTGATGAATCCCGGCCAGATCGACCTGCCACAGGTCGGTAAGTCGCTGGCGCCGCCGGTGGCGCCGCTGGAGGTCATTGTCAGGAAAGACGCCACGCTGGCGTTGCGCGACCATGCCAGAGGCGGCAAGGAGAGCGGTGTATCGCGCGAGGAACTGGTCGCGATCCTGAAGGCCAGGCAGGGCGACCTGGCGGAACAGGCAGTGGTGATCTCCGCCGACAAGGATGTGCGCTACGAAGAAGTGATCAATGTGATGGACGTATTGCAGCAGCAGCAGATCAGGAAGGTCGGGCTGTTGACGCAAGCCAGGGTGAAATGACTGCGGCGACTTATCCGGAACCCTACAGGTTGCCGGCAGGCGTGTTGGCGCTGGCCGTGCATGGCGTGTTCTTCGTGCTGTTGTATTTCGGTTTCAGCTGGCAGACGCAGCCCGCGGCGACCATGAGCGCGGAATTGTGGTCGAGCATTCCGGGTGTCGAAGTGCGGCCGGCGGCCAAACCCAAACCCAAGGTGGTGGAACCGGTCGAGCCCGAGCCGGAGCAACCCGAGGAAAAAGCCCGGCCGGACATAGAGGTACCGGACAAGAAGGCGGAGAAACGCAGTCCGGTGGTCCAGCCGCATGACGACATCGCGGACCGGCTGGCGCGCGAACAGGCCGAGCGCGCGGCGACGACCGGCCGGGTAGTGGATGAATTCGTCGCCAAGATCCAGAGCAAGATCAGGCGCAACATCGTGATGCCGCCGGACGTGGCGGGCGATGCGCGCGCCGAATTTTCCGTGACGGTGTTGCCGGGCGGTTCGGTGTTGCCGCCGAGGTTGCTCAGGTCGAGCGGCAATGCAGCGTACGATAACGCGGTGGAACGGGCGATCCTGAAATCCGAACCGTTGCCGCTACCTGCCGATGCGGGGCTGTACAGTCGTTTCCGTGAATTGAAACTGGTCTTCCGGCCGGGCGAATAGAAAGGGGATTTATGTTGTTGCGCATATTGCAAAGCGTGGTTGGGCTGATGTTGCTGGTGCAGGCCTCGGTCGCCAGCGCGGTGCTGAGCATCGAGATCATCGGCGCGGGTGAGCACCAGATACCGATCGCGATCGTGCCGTTCGGCGGCGATGCCAAGCTGGCGCAGTCCATCAACGAGGTGGTGGTGGGCGACCTGCAACGCAGCGGGTTGTTCCGCCTGGTGGATCCGGTGGGCAAACAACCGCATGAAGTTGCCGAGGTCAATTATGCGGATTGGCAGGTGCGCGGAGCGGAAGCGCTGGCGATCGGCACGGTCGCGGCGCAGCCGAACGGCCGCATCGAGGCGCAATTCCGGCTGCTGGATGCGGTCAAGCAGACCGAGTTACTCGGCCAGGCGGTCGCGGCGAGCGGCGGCCAGGTGCGCGCTGTCGGGCATCGCATCGCCGACCTGATCTATGAGAAGCTGACCGGCGACCGGGGGGTGTTCAGCACGCGCATCGCCTATGTGAACCGGCAGGGCAGCAAGTATCGCCTGATCGTTGCGGACAGCGACGGTTACAACGAGCAGACCGTGCTGGCGCAAACGGAGCCGATCATGTCACCGGAATGGTCGCCGGACGGAAGCCATCTCGCCTATGTGAGTTTCGAGACCGGGCATGCGGTGCTCTACGTGCAATCGCTGTACACCAACCTGCGCAAGGTGCTGGCCGACTTTCGCGGCAGCAACAGCGCGCCGGCCTGGTCGCGGGACGGCAGGCAACTGGCGATCGTGCTGACGCGGGACGGCAGTTCGCAGATCTACCTGGTGCGCCCGGACGGCAGCGGCATGCGGCGCCTCACCTTCAGCGGCGCGATCGACACCGAGCCGAATTTCTCGCCGGACGGGCAATCCCTGCTGTTCACTTCGGATCGCGGCGGCAGTCCGCAGATCTATCGCCTGTCCGTGAACGGCGGGCCGGTGGAGCGCATGACATTCGGCGACGGCGCCAACTTTTCGCCGCGCCACAGGCCGGACGGCAAGGGCTTCGTGTTCGCGCATCGCAACAAGGGCAGATTCCATATCGCCACGCAGGATTTCCAGACCGGCCAGATGGAAGTTCTCACCGAAGGCGGGTGGGAGAAAAAACCCAGTTACGCACCCAACGGCAAGCTCATCCTGTTTGCCAGCGAGGCGCGAGGACGTGGTATATTGGCAACCGTTTCCAGCGACGGTCGTGTCAAGCAGCACATGTTCACGCAAAGCGGCGATGCACGCGAACCGGTTTGGGGACCCTATCCTTAAATCCATCAAGAAAAGGGGAGCATTATGAAAAAACTCGTTATCAGTATCGTGTTGGTGAATTTGCTCGCGGCCTGTGCCAGCCAGAAACCCAAGGAAGAGGCCGTTGCTGCGCCACACGCCGCGCCTGTCAAGGCAACGCAACAAGCCGCCATGGTTGATCCATTGAACGATCCGAACAGCATCCTGGCCAAGCGCAGCACCTATTACCCGTTCGACGTTTCCGTGGTGCAGGATTCCGACAAGCCGCTCGTTCAGGCGCATGCGCAATACCTGAGCCAGCATCCGGAGCGGATGGTCAGGCTGGAAGGCAATTGCGACGAGCGTGGCAGCAACGAATACAACCTCGCACTGGGTCAGCGTCGCGCCGATGGCGTGAAGAAGATGCTGGAACTGGGCGGCGCCAAGGCATCGCAATTGAGCGCGATCAGCTACGGCGAAGAGAAGCCCCGTGCCACCGATCACGACGAGGCTGCATGGGCGCAAAACCGCCGCACCGACCTGAACTACGCGAAGTAATCCATGCTGAAGCAAGGCGCCCTCATTTTGCTGGCTCTGTGTTTTGCCGCACCCGCGCAAGCGGGGTTGTTTCAGGACGAAGATGCGCGAAAACAGATCCGGCAACTTGAGGCGCGCGTGCTCAAGCTGGAAGGTATCATCGAGCAGCAAACCAAGTCCAACATGGATCTGCAGACGCAGCTTGATGCGTTGAACAGTGAATTACGCAAACTGCGCGGCCAGAATGAAGAGCTGGCGCACGGCTTGCAGGATGCCGAAAAGCGCGAGAAGGATTTCTATGTGGATCTGGACACGCGCCTGCGCCGTTTCGAGGCGATCGACGGTTCGTCACAAGCGGCGGACGATGCCCCGGCAGAAACGGCCAAGGTCGATCCTTACGATCTCGCAGCGGAGAATCGCGCCATAGAAACGGCTTACGGCTTGCTGAAGGGCGGGAGTTACCCGAATGCGGTCAAGGCATTCCAGGAGTTTCTCAAGAGCTATCCCGATTCGGTACATGTGCCCAATGCGCAGTACGGGTTGGGCAAGGCACAGTTCGCCATGAACGACTACAAGGCGTCGCTGGGCACGTTCCAGGGGCTGCTCAAGGCTTATCCGGGCATGCCCAGAACGGCAGACATCCTGTTCGATATTGCCGGATGCCAGCAGGAGTTGAAGCAGGGGTGGCAGCAAAGAAGACGCTCAAGCAACTCGTCGCCAAATATCCTGACAGCGAAGCTGCCGCAAAAGCAAAAAAACTGCTCGCTTCCGCCAAGTAGCCTGTCATGTCGTCGTCTCCCGATACAGGCGCGCCATTGCGCATCAGCGAGATCTTCCATTCATTGCAGGGTGAGACCGGCCGCATCGGCTTGCCGACGGTATTCGTCCGCCTGACCGGTTGCCCATTGCGTTGCACCTATTGCGATACGTCCTATGCGTTCACAGGCGGGCAGAATATGAGCGTCACGGAAATACTCGGGCAAGTCGCCGGGTACGACGCGCGTTATGTGTGCGTCACCGGAGGCGAACCGCTGGCGCAGAAGGGATGCCTGCAACTACTGGAAACGCTGTGCGACGCGGGTTACGAGGTGTCTCTGGAGACCAGCGGTGCCCTTGACATCGGCGCAGTGGATACGCGCGTGATGCGCGTGCTGGATATCAAGACGCCCGCCTCCGGCGAAGCGGGCAGGAACCGCTGGGAAAATCTGCCATTGCTGACCATGCACGACGAAGTCAAGTTCGTGCTGGGCGACGAAGACGACTACAGCTGGGCAAGGCAGGTCCTGTCGCAACATCGCCTGACGGAGAGATGTCCCGTGACATTCTCTCCTGCGCACGGCACGCTTGATGCGACTCAACTGGCCGAGTGGATATTGCGCGACCGACTGAGGGTGCGCATGCAGGTGCAGTTGCACAAATTATTGTGGAACAACGCGGCGGGACATTAGGCAATGAAGAATGCGGTGGTGCTCCTTTCGGGCGGGCTGGATTCGGCGACGGTGCTGGCGATGGCACGCGCGCAGGGATTCGACTGTTATGCGCTGAGCGTGGATTACGGGCAGCGGCATCATTCCGAACTGGCGGCTGCGCGTCGCGTCGCGCAAACGCTGGGCGTGCGCGAGCACCGTGCGGTGGACATCGATCTCACCGGCTTCGGCGGTTCCGCGCTGACGGATGATCGTATCGCGGTGCCGCGACAAGCCAGCGAGGGCATTCCGCCGACCTATGTGCCGGCGCGCAATACCATCATGTTGTCGCTGGCGCTGGCATGGGCCGAGGTGTTGCAGGCACGCGATATTTTCATCGGCGTGAACGCGGTCGATTATTCCGGTTATCCCGATTGCCGGCCGGACTATATCGAGGCCTTCGAGCGCATGGCCAATCTGGCCACCAAGGCGGCCGTCGAGGGGAATACGCTCGAACTGCATGCACCGTTGCTGCATCTGTCCAAGGCGGAGATCATCCGGCAGGGGGATGCGCTCGGCGTGGATTACGCGCTGACGGTGTCCTGTTACCAGGCGGATGAACAGGGGCGTGCCTGCGGCGAATGCGATTCCTGCCGTTTGCGCCGTGCCGGCTTCGCTGCGGCGGGAGTGGATGACCCGACGCGCTATCGTTCTGTATAGGGCTGAGCTGCCTGTCGGCGCGGCATTTTGCGTTGACAGGGTGAGTCAATTCCGTATAATTCGCGCTCCTTCGCACATGGGTCGTTAGCTCAGCCGGTAGAGCAGCGGACTTTTAATCCGTTGGTCGGCAGTTCGAATCTGCCACGACCTACCAACCTGCCTTGGATGCCGGATTTTCGGCAATGCCGCCTTAGCTCAGTTGGTAGAGCAACCGCCTTGTAAGCGGTAGGTCATCAGTTCGAATCCGATAGGCGGCACCATTTCACTTCAATCGACAGATTCCCCGCTTCGTCGCATGATAATTCGGTAAGATTCCGTCCGTGCGGCCTGTGCTGCACGTCTTTTGTATGGGCGGTCATGCGTTATGAAAATTCACGAATACCAGGGTAAAGAGATATTGCGGCAGTTCGGCGTGCCGACGCCGCGTGGCAGCGCCTGTTTCAGCGTCGACGAGGCGGTCGTGGCGGCGCAAGAATTGGGCGGCGAGGTGTGGGTGGTGAAAGCTCAGATCCACGCTGGCGGGCGCGGCAAGGGCGGCGGCGTGAAGGTGGCGAAGTCGCCCGACGAAGTGAGGCGTTACGCGCAGCAGATCCTCGGCATGCAGCTGGTGACGCACCAGACCGGGCCGGAAGGCCAGAAAGTGCGCCGTCTGCTGGTCGAGGAAGGTGCGCAGATCGCCAGGGAATTCTACGTTGGCATGGTGGTGGACCGTGTCGCGCAGCGCGTGGCGCTGCTGGCTTCCAGCGAGGGCGGCATGGAGATCGAGGAGGTCGCCAAACATTCGCCGGAGAAGATCATCACGGTGCGCATCGATCCGGTCGCCGGCTTGACGGATGCGGAAGCGGCGCAAACGGCACGTGCCATCGGCATCCCCGATGTGGCGAATGCGCAGGCGGTGGAGGTGTTGCAGGGTTTGTATCGCGCCTTTGTGGAGAAGGATGCGATGCTTGCCGAGATCAACCCGCTGATTCTGACGGCGGACGATCGTGTCGTCGCGCTCGATGCCAAGTTCAACTTCGATTCCAACGCGCTGTATCGCCATCCCGAGATCGTTGCCATGCGCGACCTCGACGAAGAAGATCCCGCCGAGATCGAAGCGTCGAAATTCGACCTGTCCTACATCTCGCTGGACGGCGATATCGGCTGTCTGGTGAACGGCGCGGGGCTGGCGATGGCGACCATGGACATCATCAAGCTGTATGGCGGGAATCCGGCCAACTTCCTGGATGTGGGCGGTGGCGCGACCACGGAGAAGGTGACCGAGGCGTTCAAGCTGATGCTGAAGAATCCCAATTTGAAGGCCATTCTGGTGAATATCTTCGGCGGTATCATGAAATGCGACGTGATCGCCGAAGGGGTGGTCGCGGCGGCGCGCGAGGTGCATCTGGCTGTGCCGCTGGTGGTGCGACTGGAAGGGACCAACGTCGAGTTGGGCAAGAAGATACTGGCCGAGTCCGGCTTGCCCATCATCTCCGGCAACGACATGGCGGATGCGGCAGCGAAAGTGGTGAATGCCGCAAGGGGCGAGCAATGAGCATCCTCATCAACAAAGACACAAGAGTCATCACACAGGGCATGACCGGCAAGGTCGGCCAGTTCCATACCCAGCAATGCAAGGCATATGCGAACGGTGCGAACTGTTTCGTGGCGGGTGTGAACCCGAAGAAAGCGGGCGAGCAGTTCGAGGGCATCCCGGTGTATGCGACCGTGAAGGATGCGAAGGCGGCGACCGGCGCCACGGTATCGGTGATCTATGTGCCGCCATCCGGCGCGGCAGCGGCCATCGACGAAGCAGTGGAAGCCGACCTCGATCTGGTGATCTGCATCACCGAAGGCATTCCCGTGCACGACATGATCAAGACGCGCTACAGGATGCAGGGAAAAAGGACGGTTCTGATCGGGCCGAACTGCCCGGGTCTGATCACGCCCGACGAGATCAAGATCGGCATCATGCCCGGTCATATCCACAAGAAAGGGCGTATCGGCGTGGTGTCGCGTTCAGGTACGCTGACCTACGAGGCGGTCGGGCAACTCAGCGCGCTGGGCTATGGTCAGTCGTCCTGCGTGGGCATCGGCGGCGACCCGATCAACGGGCTGAAACACATCGATGTGATGAAGCTGTTCAACGGCGACCCGGACACCGATGCAGTGGTCATGGTGGGCGAGATCGGTGGCAGCGACGAGGAAGAATGCGCGCGCTGGATCAGGGCCAACATGGATAAGCCGGTGGTCGGCTTCATCGCGGGGATCACCGCCCCGCCGGGCAAACGCATGGGCCATGCCGGTGCGATCATCTCGGGCGGACAGGGTGGCGCCAACGAGAAGCTGGCGGTGATGGAGGAATGCGGCATCCACATCACGCGCAACCCGGCGGAGATGGGGCGCGTGATGCAGAACATCCTGAAAGGCTGATCATGCTGGAAATGATGCAGACCCCCCAGTTCTGGGTGGATGTCTTGAAGATCATCATGATCGACCTGCTGCTGTCGGGCGACAACGCGGTGGTGATCGCGCTGGCCTGCCGAAACCTGCCGGAGGCGCAGCGCAGAAAAGGCATCATGTACGGTGTGGGCGGCGCGATCGGTCTGCGCATCGTGCTGACCTTTTTTGCGGTCGGCTTGCTGTCGCTTCCGTATCTGAAGCTGGTCGGTGCGCTGCTGCTGTTATGGATCGGCATCAAGCTGATCCTGCCCGAAGATGAGACGCACGGTGAAGGCAGCATCAAGGCCGAGGGGCATCTTTGGGGAGCGGTGAAGACCATCATCATCGCCGATTTCGTGATGAGCCTGGATAACGTGCTGGGTGTGGCAGCCGTTGCAAAAGGGAGCGTGTTCCTGCTGGTGTTCGGTTTGTTGATCAGCATTCCGCTGATCGCGTGGAGCAGTCAACTGGTGCTGAAACTGATCGACCGCTATCCATTCATCATCTATGCGGGTGGCGCACTGCTGGGATATGTGGCGGGCGAGATGCTGGTGACCGAGGCCTTGTTCAAGGAGGTGGTCGAGGCGCATCACTCGCTACATCTGCTGGTGCCGATTGCCTGTGCGGTGTTCGTGCTGGCAATGGGGTGGTGGCTGGCGATGCGCAAGGCAGAGGCGATCAAGGCGGTCGATCTGGTGGATGAAAAGGTGTCCGTTGTCGCGGATGACAGATAGTGGGGATGACGATGAAGATATTGATTCCGGTGGATGGTTCAGCCAACGCGGAGCGCGCGGTGAATTGGGCAGTAGAACAGGTTGATAGGTTCAGGGAGCGTCCGCAATTGCTGTTGCTGAACGTGCAATGGAACGTGGCGGCGGGTAACGTGAAACTGTTCATCGACCAGCAGACCATAGACGGCTACTACCGTGAGCAGGGGTTGGCCGCCTTGAGCACGGCCCGCGCGGCGCTGGACGCCGCAAAGCTGCCATACCAGTACCACATCAGCATCGGTACGCCGGCTGAGGCGATCACGCAATATGCGCGTGAGCAGGGAGTGGATCAGATCGTCATGGGCAGGCGTGGACAAGGTGGGTTGCAGGCCCTGCTGCTGGGTTCGGTGGTGAACAAGGTGTTGCATCTGGCTGATTGTCCGGTACTTCTGGTCAAATGACCAACGCGCGATCTGGTTTTTCGATGTAGGTCGGGTTATCTAGATAATTCGTAATAAATCGAAAGGATTATGGTGTGTTTATGCGAAATACTTTAATATCTGCGGCGTAATCTGCTTATCGGGAAGTATTCAGGGGGGGATTGATGGGTAAGTGGTCGTTCTGGCGGAAGGACTGGTTTGTTGGTCTGCTGGTCGCGCTGGCATTTCTGCTGGGTGCGAATACCGACCTGATGCAGAGTCTGGAGCGCAAGGCTTATGACTGGGGAGTGCAGGTCTCTTCCCGCACGCCGAGTGACAAGATCGCAGTGATCGCGATCGATGACCAGAGCATCGCCAATCTGGGGCGCTGGCCATGGCCGCGCGAGACGCATGCGAAGATGGTGGACATCCTGGCATCGGGCCATGCGAAAGTGGTCGGTCACACAGCCTTTTTCTTCGAACCCCAGGTGGATCCTGGTCTTGAATATATCTACATGATTGCCGACGTGCTGGGCAAGGCTTCGTTGCTTGACCCGGCCCCGGTGGTTGCCATCAATCCCGAAAGTGCGGTCGGCACGCCCGGAACCCTCGAAGATGAAGCGGTGGCGGCCACGTCCGAACCGTCGCCGCTGGATGCGTTATTGCTGGAGGCGGCACGGAGTCTCAATAATGACCAGAAGCTCAGCGACAGCATGGCCAGTGCGAACAATGTCCTGTTGGCGATGTTCTTTGATCTGGGCGAACCGCAAGGCCGGCCGGATCAGCCGCTGCCGGACTATGTGCTGGCCAACACCCTCAGCAACGTCAACGATGCCAGCGGAAGCGGTGCGTTCCCGTTGCCTTCGCTGGGTGTGTGGCCGCCTATTCCTTCGCTGGGCGGAAAAGCGCTGGCCATCGGCCATTTGAACAGTTCCCCGGATGTCGATGGCGCGGTGCGCACCGAGCCGCTGGTGGTGGGCTACTACGACCAGTATTATCCATCCCTGTCGTTGATGCTTGCCGCAAAGAGCCTCAATCTCGATCCCAAGGACATCCAGGTCAGCCTGGGTGAAGGCGTGCAACTGGGCAACCAGAAGATCGCAACCGACCCCGCCTTGCAGATGCACACCTATTTCTACAAAGACAAGGACGGGCGTCCGGCATTCCCGGTGGATTCGTTCTACGACGTATTCACCGGCAAGATTCCCGCAGAGAAGTATCGCGACAAGATTGTGCTGATCGGTGCGACGGCGGCCGGGGTGGGCACGCCGCAAGTGACGCCGATCTCTCCGGGCATGGATCCCGTCGTAACTCTGGCGCACTCGGTCTCAAGCATCCTCAAGGGCGACTTCTTCGTTACGCCGGGCTGGGCGCTGATGGCGGAGATGGGCGTGTTCCTGTTGGTGGCGATGTATCTGACCCTGCTGCTGCCGCGCCTGAATGCATTGATCGGCGCAGGCGTCACCGGGGTGCTGTTTGTGGTGCTGCTGGGCGCGCATTTTGTATTGATGACGACGCAGGCGATGTGGCTGCAACTGATGCTGCCCGCGACCTTGCTGCTGATCGGCCACGCGCTGCTGACGACCAAACGGTTCCTGATGACCGAAAAGGGCAAGCAGAAGTCGGATGCCGATTCCGCAGAAAGTAACCGCATGCTCGGCCTCGCATTCCAGGGGCAGGGCCAGCTGGATATCGCGTTCGACAAGTTCCGCAAAGTGCCGATCGACGACAGCCTGATGGAGGTGCTGTACAACCTGGGGCTGGATTTCGAGCGCAAGCGCCAGTTCAACAAGGCCGAATCGGTGTTCAAGTACATGTCCGCATACAACGCCAAGTTCCGCGATCTGGAACAGCGGCTGGCTCAGGCCAAGGAGATGTCGGAGACCGTCATACTGGGCGGCGGCGGTGGCGGACGCACCAATTCCAGTACCATGGTGCTGGACAAGGCGGGCGTTTCCAAGCCGATGCTGGGTCGTTATGAGATCGAGAAGGAGTTGGGCAAAGGGGCGATGGGTGTCGTGTATTACGGCAAGGATCCCAAGATCGGACGGGTGGTGGCGATCAAGACCATGGCCTTGGCGCAAGAGTTCGAGCCCGACGAACTTGCAGATGTGAAGGAGCGCTTCTTCCGCGAGGCCGAAACGGCGGGCCGCCTCAACCACCCGAACATCGTGTCGATCTACGATGCGGGCGAGGAGCATGACCTGGCCTATATTGCGATGGAATTCCTCAAGGGCAAGGACCTGGTTCCCTATACCAAGGCGGCTAATCTGCTGCCTTTGCCCCAGGTGTTGAGCATCATCGCGCGCGTTGCGGAGGCGCTGGACTATGCGCACAAACAGAACGTGGTGCACCGCGACATCAAGCCGGCCAACATCATGTACGATCCGGATACGGACACGCCCAAAGTGACCGACTTCGGCATCGCACGCATCACCGATTCAAGCAAGACCAAGACCGGCATGGTGCTGGGCACTCCCTCCTACATGTCGCCGGAGCAACTGGCCGGCAAGAAAATCGAGGGTCATTCCGACCTGTTCTCGCTGGGTGTGAGCCTGTATCAACTGGCTTGTGGTAAGCTCCCGTTCGAGGGGGATTCGATGGCGCAACTGATGTACCGTATCGCCAACGAGCCGCATGCTGATATTCTTGGCGTCAAGGCGGATTTGCCGCCTTGTCTGGTTGCGATCATCAACAAATCGCTGGCCAAGCAGATTGAAGATCGTTATGTCAATGGCACGGAGATGGCTGAGGCGTTGCGGCAATGCGCGGCCAGTTTACAGGGGTAATAACCATGAAGATTACGGAGGCGTTGGAAATCGTCAGCCAGACCAGTCCCGGGATGGTCCGTTCGCACAACGAGGATAGCGTAACGTATGACGCCGGATGCGGGTTGGTGGTGCTGGCGGACGGCATGGGTGGTTACAATGCGGGCGAAGTGGCGAGCGGAATCGCGGTTTCGGTGACCGCCACCGAGATCGCACATCGTCTGGAGAATGACAGCCCGACCAGTCGCGACGGAGACAGCGGGGAAGAGCTGGGAGTGATATTGCTGCGCGACAATATCAAAAAAGCCAATGCGTCCATCTACCATGCTTCGCAAAGCCAGCCTCAATATGCCGGCATGGGGACGACCGTCGTTTCCGGCCTGTTCTATGATAATCGCGTGGCTGTCGGGCATGTGGGCGATTCGCGCATGTACCGGTTGCGCGGTGAAGCGCTGGAAACGATCACCCGCGATCATTCGTTGCTGCAGGAGCAGATCGACAGCGGAATGATCAGCGCGGCGGATGCGCGTAATTCCAAAAACAAGAATCTGGTGACACGCGCAGTCGGGATCGATGCCGAGGTGGAGCCCGAGATCAATGTGTATGACGTGCAGGTGGGGGATATTTACCTGTTGTGTTCGGATGGCCTGAACGACATGGTCGAGGATGATGACATCCAGTCCATGCTGTATTCGATGCAGGGCAATTTGCCTCTTGCTGCGGAGCAGTTGATACAGGCCGCGAACGACAACGGTGGCCGTGATAATGTTTCGGTGATCCTGGTCAAGGTGAAAGGCGAATTCGTCGCGCCGCGCGGTTGGTTGGAACGATTGCTCAATTGGTTGATGAAATAATATTAGTAAGAGGGTCACGACTATGACTGCAAAATTGATACTTAGCATGGACGGTGTGGTGGTGAAGGAGTATCCGCTGAACAAGGAACGCATGACCATCGGGCGCAAGGCGCATAACGATATCGTCATCGACAACCTGGCAGTGAGCGGTGAGCATGCCGCGATCGTCACCATCCTGCATGATTCTTTCCTTGAGGATCTGGACAGTACCAACGGTCTGGAAGTGAACGGGACCGCCACCAAGAAGCACTTTCTGCAGAACAACGACCTGATCGAGATCGGTAAATACAAGCTGAAATACATCAACGACCAGGTCAGTCCGGCCAGTTCGGACGATTTCGAGAAAACCATGGTGATCCGTGCGCCCATCAAGCAGGCCGGTTCCGGAGTGGAAAAAGCCGGCGAGATCGTCAAACCGGCGGGTACCGGGGATGCTGCCGCAAAGCCAGGCGCGCAACCGCCTGCTGCCGCGCCCGCACCGCAGGCCGCTCCCCAGGCCGCCCCCCAAGCCGCAGCAGTGCAGATATTGACCGGCCCCAATGCGGGCAAGGAACTCGAACTGGTCAAGAACCTGACGACGCTGGGTAAGCCGGGCGTGCAGGTCGCCGTGCTTACGCGCCGCCCGCATGGCTTCTTCATCACCCATGTCGAGGGTGCGCAACATCCATCGGTGAACGGGCAGGCATTGAGCGATCAGCCGCATCAATTGCAGGATCATGATGTGATCGAGTTGGCGGGAGTGAAGATGGAGTTTTATTTCAAGGGCTGACACGGCTCTCATGGGCGGGAGTACGGGGCTTGTATTTTCGTCCAGTCATAATTAAGGGAGCGGAGTGAAAAAGAACGCAATCTTGATTGGGCTTGGACTGATGGTGGTCCTGTTCTTCGCGGGCAACGCTGCCGGTTTCTACCAGCTGCACTTTATCGATCGCCTGTCATCCATCCTGTATGACTACCGTCTGCAGCTGACCATGCCGCGCACGGTGGATGAACGCATCGTCATCCTCGACATAGACGAAAAAAGCCTGAAGGAGGAGGGGCGCTGGCCGTGGGGCCGTGACCGCCTGAGCCTGTTGCTGGACAAGCTGTTCGACAAGCACGGCATCGCGGTGCTCGGTTTTGACGTGGTGTTCGCCGAAAAAGACGAGAGTTCCGGGCTTCGGGTACTGCAGAAGATCGGGCAAAACCAGCTCAAGGGCGACGCGCAGTTCCAGGCAACCTTGGCGCAGTTGCAGCCGCAGCTCGAATACGACGCCCTGTTCGCCAGCAAGATCAGGAACCGCAACGTGGTGTTGGGGTATTACCTGACCGATCAGGGCGACAGCAACACATCCGGCGTGTTGCCCGAGCCGGTGTTCCCGGCGGGCACGTTCAAGGGGCGACCGATCACGTTTACCCGATGGAACGGATACGGCGCCAACCTGCCGGAATTGCAGCAGGCGGCGGCCAGTGCCGGGCACTTCAATCCTCTGGTGGATGCGGACGGTGAGGTGCGCCGCGTGCCGATGGTGGTGGAATATGCTGGCGCATATTACGAGTCGCTGTCTCTGGCGATGGTGCGCACCCTGCTGGGGCACCCTGGATTGCTTCCTGTTTTGGAGGATACGACCGGAGGTTATGCCGGTCTGGAATGGCTGGAACTGGATGGAGTCGGTGGCAAGCTGAGGATCCCCGTCGATAGCGATGTGGCGGCCTTTGTGCCATACCGCGGTCCGCAAGGCAGCTTCCGCTATATATCTGTTGCGGACGTGCTGCACGACCGCGTGGATGTCGCGCAGCTCAAAGACAAGATCGTGTTGCTGGGCACGACTGCTCCGGGCTTGCTGGATATGCGCGCCACACCGGTGGCCGAGGTCTATCCGGGAGTGGAGATCCATGCCAACGTGATATCCGGCATTCTCGATCAGGATATGAAGGAGCACCCGGCTTATATGCCTGTTGCTGAAGCCGCCTGGCTGCTGCTGATCGGCATCGGTCTGAGTCTCCTGTTGCCGTTGCTGAGCCCTGCCAGGGCCATCCTGGTTTCGCTATTCCTGCTGGCAATCACGCAGGGAATGAGCCTGACGCTGTGGCACTACGGCAATTTGCTGTTCCCGGTAGCGAACAGCCTGCTGATGATCTCGCTGCTGTTTGCGCTGGCCATGTCATACGGTTACTTCGTCGAGTCGCGCACCAAGCACCAGATCACCCACCTGTTCGGGAAATATGTTCCGGCCGAGCTGGTCGACGAGATGAGCAAACACCCGGAACAGGTGGTGTCGATGGAAGGCGAGAGCCGCGAGATGACCATCCTGTTTTCCGATGTGCGCGGTTTTACCACCATCTCGGAGGGGCTGGACCCGAAAGAGCTGAGCCAGTTGATGAACGAGTTCCTGACGCCGCTGTCGCGTGTGATCTCGAAATATCATGGCAAGGTGGATAAATACATGGGCGACTGCATCATGGCATTCTGGGGTGCGCCGAATCCTCTGCCCGATCATGCGCGCAATGCCATACTGGCGGGCCTAGAGATGCAATCGACCCTGGCGGCCTTGCAGCCGCACTTCAAGGAACGCGGCTGGCCGGAGATCCATGTCGGGGTGGGCATCAATAGCGGCCGTGTCAGTGTCGGCAACATGGGTTCGGAGGTGCGCGTCGCTTACACGGTGATGGGCGACGAGGTGAATCTGGCTTCACGCCTTGAAGGGATCACCAAACAATATGCGGTGGGTATCATCGTAGGCGAGAACACCCGGAACGCGGTCACTGATTTTGTCTATCGTGAACTTGACCATGTCCGAGTAAAAGGTAAAGATAAGCCCGTGGCGATCTATGAGCCGATCGGATTGGCCGGCGAAGTGGGCAAAGACCTGCTCGACGAGATCAAGTTGTTCCATGAAGTGCGCCGCCTGTATCGCAAGCAGGATTGGGATCAGGTCGAGCTGCAACTGATGAACCTGCAGCGCATGTCGCCGGATACGGGGTTGTACAAGATATATGCCGAACGCGCTGCCTATTTCCGCAAGCATCCGCCGGCAGCAGATTGGGACGGCGTGTATGTGTTCGAGACAAAATAGCAAAGGCTGACGAACGATGAAACTCAGAATATTGGGGTGTAGCGGCGGGATTGGTGTGAATCTCCGCACGACTTCGTTCCTGCTCGATCAGGACATATTGATCGATTCGGGCACCGGCGTGAATGAACTCAGCCTGACCGAACTTACGCTGATCGACCATGTTTTCATCACGCACTCGCATCTCGACCATATTGCCTGCCTTCCGTTCATCGTGGACAGCGTCGGGTTCATGCGGGATCGCCCGCTGACCATCCATGCCACCGAAGAAACGCTGGATATCCTCAAGCAGCATATCTTCAACTGGAAGATATGGCCGGATTTCAGCGAGATACCCAATGCGCAGCAGCCGATCATGCGCTACCAGCCGATGGTGCTGGGCGAGACCATCGTGCTGGACGGGCGCAGGATCACTTCGTTGCCGGCCAATCATACCGTTCCGGCGGTGGGTTACCGCCTCGACAGCGGCCATTCCAGCCTGGTGTTCAGCGGCGACACCTTTACCAATGACAGCTTCTGGGAGGTAGTGAACAAGATCGAGAATTTGCGCTACCTGATCATCGAGACCGCATTCTCGAACAGCGAGAAAGAACTGGCGGTGCTCTCCAAGCATTTGTGCCCCAGCCTGCTGGCTGAAGAGCTGGCCAAGTTCAAGCTGGATGCGAAGGTCTTTATCACCCATCTCAAGCCGGGCGAGCTCGAGGTGACCATGTCCGAGATCGAGAGTTGCGTGGAAAGAGTGCGCCCCACGATGTTGCAGAACAATCAAGTGTTCGAGTTCTGAGGAACCAGCGATGGCCTATGCACTGGATATCAAGGTGCTTGCGGGACTGGAGCCCATCTCCACGTTCAATCCGGCACGCTTGCGCGAATTGCTCGATTATTGCCACATCGAGACGGTTGCGCAGGGCGACGATCCGTTCAAGGTCAACGGATTGACCGGCCAGTCGGTTTATCTGGTGCATGGCGAGATCGAGCTCGTATATCAGGATGGCAACCGGGTGGTGGTCAATGCCCAATCGGAGTGGGCCAAGCATCCGCTGGGCAAGCGCCAGCCGTATATCGTTTCGGCCAGGGCGTTGAGCGAAAGCCACCTGCTGCGGATCGACGACGAATTGCTGGATCGCATGGTGACGCTGGACCAGTTCTCGCAACATGATTCGACCGGGGCCGGTTATGTCGCGAGCACGGAGGCAGCGCAGGCAGAGGTTTCGGCCAGCATCAAGCGATTGCTGAGTTCCAACATGTTCAGCGCGGACAACCTGAAGAACGGGCCGCTGGCGCACCTGCCGATGGCGAACATCAGCGCGCTGTTGCAGCGCGTCGAGGCGATCGCGGTGCTGGCCGGGGAGGTCATCATCCGCGAAGGGGACGAAGGGGATTACTATTACCTGATCGACAGCGGTCGCGCGCAGGTGACGCGGCGCGTGGGCGGGGTGGACATGCAACTGGCCGAGCTGAAGTCCGGCGACGTGTTCGGCGAAGAAGCGCTGGTATCCGGCGTCAAGCGCAATGCGACCGTCACGATGAAATCAGGCGGTGTGTTGTTGCGCATCGGGCGGCAGGATTTCCTGTCGCTGCTGCAGGAACCGCTGCTGCACAAATTGAGCTACGAACAGGCCAGGCAGAAAATCGCCGAGGGCGCGATCTGGCTGGACGTGCGTCATCCGCCGGAATACCGGTACGATCGTCTGCAGGGCGCGATGAACGTGCCGCTGAACGACATACGCAATGCGATCGGGGTGTTGGACCGCGGCAAGGAATATATCGCCTACTGCCAGAGCGGACGGCGCAGTTCGGCCGCCGCGTTCATTCTGGCGCAGGCCGGATATGACGTATACGTTCTGGATGGCGGATTATGGTCGGTGCCGAGGTCGGCGCCGCAGTGATGAGATGACACAGGTAAGGGAGTGGGAATGAGTACAGTGATGGCGGCCAATGCTGCGGCAGGAAATAGTGGTGAAATGAGCCTGAAGCTCGAGTTCACCAAGAACCTCAACCATGTCACCAACAAGATCCATGCCACCAGCAACATCGACGAGATCATGCTGGATGTCAGCAAGGACATCTGCGCATTATTCAATGCGGATCGCCTGACCATTTACGTGCTGGGCGAGGATAACGCTTCGCTGGTTTCAAAGGTCAAGACCGGCCTGAACTCCTTCAAGGATCTCAAGCTGCCCATCGCGGAGCAGAGCGTCGCCGGCTACGCGGCGATGCACAAGAAGATGCTCAACATCAAGGATGTCTACGACGAAAAGGAGTTGGCTGCCTACAGCACCCATCTGCGCTTCCTGCAAGAGGTGGACAAACGTACCGGATACCGCACCAAGCAGATGCTGGTCGCGCCCATCCTGGATGCCGGCACCGGCGATCTGGTCGGAGTCATCCAGGTCATCAACAACAAGGCGGGCGTCCCTTTCACGGGGATGGTCGAGGAGGGCGTGCAGGAGCTGGCACAGACCATGGCGGTCGCGTTGCGCCAGCGCCAGCAGAACAGCACCGTCAAGACCAAGTACGACTATCTGGTCTCCGACGCGGTACTGTCGGCGGCCGAGTTCGAACTGGCGACCCGCACCGCGCGACGCAAGGGCATCGACATCGAAGAAGTGCTGATCGACGAATTCCAGGTCACCATTCCCGCCCTGGGCAAGGCGCTGTCCAGTTTCTTCGGTGTGCCTTATGAGCCCCACAAATCCGACCGGATCAAACCGTCCGACCTGCTGAAGAACCTGAAGCGCGAGTATGTCGAGAGCAGCCACTGGATCCCGATCGAGGAAACTCAGGAAGGGCTGGCGATCCTGACCACCGATCCGGAGCGCATCCAGGCCTCGCGGGTGGTCAACAACATCTTCCCGAAGAACCGGTTGGTCTACAAGGTCTGTTCGCAGCGCGAATTCAAGCAGACGCTCGATCTGTTCTATGGCGGGGGCGGCGCGGACGCGACCGGCGGTTTCGCGGTGGACGATTCGTCCATGGACGACCTGTTGTCCAGCCTCGGCGGGGAAGACGAGGAAACTTCCACCGTCAGCCAGGACGATGTCAATGCGGCAGCCGACAACGAACTGGTCAAGCTGGTCAACAAGATCATCGTTGATGCCTACCGCATGGGCGCCTCGGACATCCACATCGAGCCGGGTCCGGGCAAGATGAAGACCCAGATCCGGGTGCGCAAGGACGGCTCGCTGATGAACTACATCGAGGTGCCGTCCACCTACCGCAATGCGCTGGTGACGCGCCTCAAGATCATGTGCGACCTGGATATCTCCGAGAAGCGCAAGCCGCAGGACGGCAAGATCAAATTCAAGAAATATGGCCCGCTGGACATCGAGTTGCGCGTGGCGACCCTGCCCTCGCAGGGCGGCGTCGAAGACGTGGTGATGCGTATCCTCGCTTCCGGCGAGCCGCTGCCGCTGGAAAAGATGGGCTTCTCGAAGCGAAACGATGAGCTGATCCGCGAGACGGTGAGCAAGCCGTACGGCCTGTTCTTCGTGTGCGGCCCGACCGGTTCCGGCAAGACCACCACGCTGCACTCCATCCTCAAATACATCAACACGCCGGACACCAAGATCTGGACGGCCGAGGACCCGGTGGAAATCACCCAGAAGGGTCTGCGCCAGGTGCAGATCAACAAGAAGGCCGGGCTGGATTTCGCCACGGTGATGCGCGCTTTCCTGCGCGCCGACCCGGACGTGATCATGGTCGGCGAGATGCGCGACAAGGAAACCGTGTCCATCGGCATCGAGGCCTCGCTGACCGGCCACCTGGTGTTCGCCACCCTGCACACCAACAGCGCGCCGGAATCGATCAACCGCCTGCTGGACATGGGCATGGACCCGTTCAACTTTGCCGATGCGCTGCTGGGCATCCTCGCGCAGCGTCTGGGCAAGCGCCTGTGCGGCGACTGCAAGAAGCCGCATATCGCGACGGCCGACGAGATGAAGGCGATGATCACCGAATACAGCATGGAGCTGCAGAACACCTCGTCGTGGAAGAAGGACCCGGCCGCCGAGGCCAAGAAGCTGTATGGCGAATGGGTCAAGCTGTTCGCCGACGAGAAGGGTCAGTTCACGTTGTACGGCCCGGTTGGCTGCGACAAGTGTTCGGGTACCGGCTACCGTGGCCGGGTGGGCCTGCACGAACTGCTGATCGGCAGCGATGCGGTGAAGAAGGCGATCCAGGAACATGCGCGCGTCGCCGAACTGCTGGCCATCTGCCTCGAGGACGGCATGCACACCCTGAAGCAGGACGGCATGGAGAAGGTGCTGCAAGGCATCACCGACATGCACCAGATACGGGCCGTCTGCATCAAGTAGGCCGATGGACGCTTCGGACACCCTGCGGCTGCGCCTCAAGGAACTCAACGAGATCGGCATCGCGCTGTCGCAGCAGCGCGACATCAACAGCCTGCTGGAAACCATCCTCGAGGCCGCCAGGCGCATCACCCATGCCGACGCCGGCACGCTCTATCTGCACGAGCCCGAGCAGCGCGTGCTGCGGTTCGAGATCCTGCGCAACGACTCGCTGAATATCGCGATGGGCGGTACCAGCGGCGTGCCGATCACCTTCTACCCGATCCATCTGTATGACGAGGCCGGGCAGCCCAACCATGCGATGGTGGTGAGCCACGCCGCGCTCAGCAGCGAAACGGTGAACATCCCGGATGCCTATGCGGCGGAGGGATACGACTTTTCCGGCACCAAGAAATTCGACGCCAAGACCGGCTACCGTTCGCAATCCTTCCTGACCGTGCCGATGCGCAACCACGAGGACGAGGTCATCGGGGTGCTGCAACTGATCAATGCGCAGGACCGGGGCAGCGGGGCGATCGTGCCGTTCTCCCGCGATGACCAGCAACTGGTGGAGTCGCTCGCCTCGCAGGCGGCGATCGCGCTGACCAACCGCCGCCTGATCGTGCAACTGGAAGAGCTGTTCGAATCCTTCATCCAGCTCATCAACACCGCGATCGACGACAAGTCGCCCTATACCGGCGGGCATTGCGAGCGCGTGCCGGTGCTGACCATGATGCTGGCCGAGGCGGTCAACCGCACCAAGAGCGGGCCGCTCAAGGACTTCGTGATGACCGACAAGGACCGGCGCGAACTGAAGATCGCCGGCCTGCTGCACGATTGCGGCAAGATCACCACGCCGGTGCATGTGGTGGACAAGGCCACCAAGCTGCATACCCTGTTCGATCGCATCGGGTTGGTGGATACGCGCTTCGAGGTGCTCAAGCGCGACGCCGAGATCGCCATGCTGCGCGCATTATCAAATCTCCCCTCTACCGCTTGCGGGATAACCAATGACTTGGCTGTCGTTGTTGGACAGCCTAGTCAGATGGCTAGTCGTTCCATCAGAGGGGTTGGGGGAGAGGGGAATGCTTCGGCGGATGCGGCGAAAATCCGTGCCGAATACGAAGCACGCATCCGGCAGCTCGACGACGACCGCGAGTTCCTGCGCCACTGCAACATCGGCGGCGAGAGGATGTCCGACGAAGATGTGGCGCGGGTGGAACGGATCGCCGCTTACCAGTGGCGCGATACGGATGGCAAGCCGGGCCGCTTCCTCAGCACCGACGAGGCGGAGAACCTGACCATCCGCGCCGGCACGCTGACCGCCGCGGAACGCGGCATCATCAACCACCACATCGATGTCACCATCAAGATGCTGGAAGCCCTGCCGTGGCCCAAGCACCTGCAGAACGTGCCGGAATATGCCGGCGGGCACCACGAGCGCATGGACGGCAAGGGCTATCCGCGCGGCCTGACACGCGAGCAGATGTCGGTGCAGGCGCGGGTCATGGGCATCGCCGACATCTTCGAGGCGCTGACCGCCAAGGACCGGCCCTACAAGGACGGCAAGACCCTGACCGAATCGCTGACCATCCTCGGCAAGTTCAAGCTCGGCGGGCATATCGATCCCGACCTGTTCGACGTGTTCATCCGCGAGAAGGTCTATCTCGACTACGCCCGGCAGTTCCTGTCGCCCGAGCAGATCGACGAGGTGGACCTGGGCGGGATACCGGGCGTGAACCCTGATTCGTAGGAGCGCAATTTATTGCGCGATTTGAACGGATCGCGCAATAAATTGCGCTCCTACACAGGCGGTTTCAGATTAATGGAATATCCGGGTTTGATCTGCGTCTCCATCAGCGTTTTACACAACCCGACTGACGAAAATCGTCACCCCGTTGACGGGATTGGTCTGTCCGTCCAGTTCGATATGCTCCCTGTTTCAGGATGGTGTTAATGGAAACATAGGGTTGCGATATTGGCACGGCTATTGCTGCATATCCAAGCGACACACGGCGTGTGTGTTCAATCCAATCTTATAAGGAGCTCTTATGAAGAACGTTCAAAAAGGTTTTACCCTGATCGAACTGATGATCGTGGTCGCGATTATCGGCATTCTGGCCGCTGTGGCGATCCCCGCTTACAGCGACTACACCAAGAAAGCCAAGGCGACCGAGCTGGTACAGGGTTCCGCATCGCTGAAGACCGCAGTGGAAGCCTGCGTGCAGGATACCGCCACGCTGACCGGTTGTACCGGCGGTTCCAACGCGATCCCGGCTGACCTGGATAGCCTCGACGCAGCCACGGCTGTTTCCGGCACCAAGATCATCAAGAGCAAGTCTACGGTTGACGGCGAGATCACCATCACTTCGACCACCGCTCTGCCCGATCCGGCCAACACTGCCCAGGGCATCACTTACATCCTGACCCCGTCGGAAGGTTCTGCCGGTCTGGCATGGACTTCTTCCGGTACTTGCGTGGACAACAACTGGTGTAAGTAAGCTGACTTGAGTTAGCTGCGAAGGCCGGGCCCTGCCCGGCTTTCGTTTTTGGCAGTTCCTGTTTTACCGAAGGAAGCACAACGATGAGGCGTTTCGTCGCATATCCGGTCGCGCTGTTCATTGCCGTCCTGGCGCTGTACGGGCAGTTCCTGTGGAACCCCATCGTGTTCGACGACCTGCCGTTCTTCACGCTGGACAGAAGCGGCGTGCAACCGGTCTCCAATTTCCATTTTTCCCCGATCAAGCTGCGTTCCCTGCCTTATGCCACACTGGCCTGGGGCAAGGATGCGTTCGGGCTGGACATGCTGCATTTCCGCATCGAGAACCTGCTGCTGCACGCGGCGGTGGCGGTCGCGCTGTTCTCCTTTCTGGCGCGGCTGTTCGACACGCTCTATGGGGCACGTGCCAGTTCATTGTTTAGTGCCCGTGCGCTGGCTTTCTGTGCGGCACTGCTGTTCGCGCTGCACCCGGTCGCGGTGTATGCCGCGGGTTATCTGGTGCAACGCTCCCTCGTGATGGCGACGCTGTTCAGCCTGCTGGCGATGCTGGCTTACCTGCACGGCAGCGTGCGGCAAAAGCCGCTGTGGCTGTGGGCCTGCGTGCCGCTCTATTATCTGGCGGTGTTCGCCAAGGAGCATGTCATCATGCTGCCGGCGGTGCTGCTGGCATTGACCATACTGCTGCATCAGGACTGGCGCGCAAAACTGCGCGAGCGCTGGAGGGTGTTCGCCGCGCTGGCCGCGATCGCCCTGTTCGTGGTCGCGATCAGGAAAGGTGTGATTGGCTCGGCCTACGAGATCTATGCGATGGAGATGCTGGAGGTCGATAACGAACTGAATTACCCGATGAGCGTGTTGACGCAATCGTGGCTGTTCTTCAAGTATGCCGGCCTGTGGTTGTTCCCCAATCCAGACTGGATGTCGGCCGACATGCGCGAACCTTTCGCGACTTCGTTCGCCTCGCCCTATCTGGCTGCCTTTGCGGCTTTCCTGATGTGGGGGGCGGGTGCTTTCTGGTTGTTGCTGCGGCGCGGACGGACGGGACTGCTCGGCTTCGCCCTGCTGTTCCCCTGGCTGATGTTCATGACGGAGTTTTCCACGATACGGGTGCAGGAGAGCTTCGTGCTGTATCGCAGCTATCTGTGGGCGGTGGGCGCCTGCGCGGTCATCCCGCTGCTGCTCGATGCGCTGGACAAGCAGATGGGGCGGGTCGTCGTCGCGGCGGTATGCCTGGCGTTGTTCCCGATCTCGATGGACCGGCTGGCCACTTTCTCCCATCCGCTGATGCTGTGGGACGACGCGGAAAAACTGGTGCACGGCAGGGACGACCTGCACGGCGCGTACCGCATCTATTACAACCGCGGGACGGAGCTGGTCAAGGCCGACGAGTACGACTACGCGATCCGGGACCTGAAGCGCGCGGTCTTCCTGAAGCCGGACTGGCCCTATCCGTACAACAACCTGGGGGCGGCCTACATGAAGAAGGAGCAATGGCGCGAGGCGGCGGACGCCTTCACGATGGCGATCGAGACCGCTTCGGCCAAGGGCATGGGCACGAACGCGAAAACGCACTATGGCCGGGCCATGGCCTATGGGTTCATGGGGGAGACGGAGAAGGCAAAACAGGATTACCAGATCAGCTGCCGCCGCCTCGGGAAAGGCTGCGAAAAGCTCTGAGCGTGCCGGTTTTCGTTATTGTCCGTGCGCGGCGGTCATCTCGCGCAGTTCCCGCAGATCACTTTCTATCGTGGACATCTGGTAGAAACTCCCGCCCGCCCGCTTGGCCATTTCCAGCTGCTCGATCGCGGCAACCAGGTTGCCCCGCCATGCGTAGCTGTAGGCCTGCGCCTGGTGCTGTTCCAGACGCTTGTCCAGCATCGCGTAGCCGCGCGCCTGCAGGCTGTAGAGCGTGGTATCGCTGGGGTGGCGGACGAGCTGTTCGCCGAGCAGCTTGACGGCGGTTTCGGCCTGACGGCTGTCCAGCAACAGGTCGGCGTAGTCGTAGATCAGCGCGCGGTGCTGCGGGAAGTTCTGCATGGCGGTGCGGTAGAACGCCAGCGCTTCGGCATTGTTGTTCGCGGCACGCTTGACCTGTCCGGCCAGCGTCTCGATCATCGGATTGCGGCCTGATTGCTTGCGCAATACCGCCAGTTCGCGCGCGGCGCGCGCGGGGTCATTGTTGCGCAGCAGCGCACTGACCAGTCCGTAGCGCTGCGCGACCGGGTTGCCGTGCTTCTTTTCGCCCAGCGCGTCGTTGAAGTAGGCGACGGCGTCCGGCGCGGTCTTTTGCGCGGCGATGAGCTTGGTGCGCACCAACTGGAAGTTCAGGCTGTCCGGAACCAGGCGGTAGGGCTGCTTGCTGACGCGGTTCTCGATGTCGGCGACCCGCTCGCTGGTGATCGGGTGGGTGCGCAAATAGCTCGGCGCGTTGCCTTCCAGCAGTCGGGTCGCACGTTGCAGCCGGTCGAGGAATTCCGGCATGGCATGGGTATTGAAGTTCGACTGTTGCAGGATCTCGAATCCGATGCGATCCGCTTCCTGTTCGTGGACGCGCGTGAAATCGAGCTGCTTCTGCATGGCGCGCGCCTGCGCGCTGACGATGGCCGCCTGCGAAGCCTGCGGGTTGTTGCGGGCGGCGAGGATGGCGATGGCGACGGCGGCCATCGAGGCGAGGCTGTCGCCCTGATGCCCGGCGACCATGCGCGCCAGATGGTGTTGCGTGACATGGGCGATCTCGTGGCTGAGCACGGCGGCCAGTTCGGATTCGCTTTGCGCGGTGAGCAGCAGTCCGGCATTCACGCCGATGAAGCCGCCCGGCATGGCGAAGGCGTTGACGTTGAAATCGTCGAGCGCGAAGAATTCGAAGCCGAGGCCGGGTTCGGCGCTGTATTCGACCAGCCGGTAGCCGAGCTGGTTGAGGTAGTCGTTGATCTCCGCGTCATCGAGGTACAGGCGGCTGGCGCGGATCTGCATCATGCTTTGCTGGCCGATCTGGCGTTCCTGTATCGGGTTGAGCACGGTCTGCGAGACGTCGCCCAGATCGGGCAGCCCCTCGCCCATGGCGCAGGGCGCAACACACAGCATCGACATCAGGATCAGTTTTCTCATGGCCGATATGATAGTTGTTTTCCGGCAGGGTTCACACGCCAATCGGGCCGCGCAAATGTTGCAGGATGTTTCAGTCTGGACTTTAAGCCGCATTGTGCGCAGAATTGCACCGTTTTTCACAGCATGCCCGGAAGGGCGGTCGGATGGACAAGATCGGAAAATATGAAGTCGTGCGCGAGCTCGGTACCGGCGCAACCAGCACCGTGTACCTCGCGACCGATCCGTTCAGCAAGCAGGCGGTCGCCATCAAGCTGTTCGACCTCAAGGCGTTGCGCGATACCAATCGTGCCAAGGTCTATCGCAAGCTGCTGATGACCGAGGCGTCGCTGGCCGGGAAGTTGTCCCACCCGCACATCGCGAGGATCTACGATGCGGTGATGGAGGGTAGCGTCAATTACATGGTGATGGAGTATGTCGAGGGCAGCACGCTGGAGCAGTATGCCGAGGTCGACAACCTGCTGCCGCTCAGCACCATCGCGGAGATCATCTACAAGTGCTGCAAGGCGCTCGAATATGCGCAGTACCAGGGGGTGATCCACCGCGACATCAAACCGGCGAATATCCTGTTGCAGGGCGAGACGAACATCAAGATCTCCGACTTCGGCTCGGCGGCGATCATGACCCAGCAGACCACCCAGGTCGCCGGGGTGGGGTCGCCGGCCTATATGTCGCCCGAGCAGATCAAGGAGCTGCAGCTGACCCACCAGACGGACATCTATTCATTGGGCGTGGTGATGTACAAGCTGTTGACCGGCAAGCTGCCGTTCGACGCCGGCAACAATTTCAGCATGATCTATCACATCCTCAACATCGAGCCCCCGCTGCCCAGCACGTTCCGCCCGGAGATCCCGCAGGAGCTGGATATGATCGTGCAGCGCGCGATGGAGAAGGACACGGGAAAGCGTTACCAGACCTGGGACGAGTTCGGGCGCGACATGGTCGGGTTCTTCAGCCATGCCGCCCCGACGCGGAACGAGATCTTCGATACCGAAAAGTTCGATACGTTGCGCGGACTGGCATTCTTCAGGAGTTTCAGCGACGTGGAGCTCTGGGAGGTGTTGCGCATCAGCGGGTGGCGCAAGGTTGCGGAATCGGAATATATTCTCCGCGATGGCGAGACCGGACGTTCGTTCTTCATCCTGGCGCAAGGCACGGTGCGCGTGGTCAAGCAGGGCCGGTTGCTGAGCCTGTTGCACAAGGGGGATTGCTTCGGCGAGATGGCCCACCTTTCCGAGCGCGACTTCAAACGCAGCACCGATGTGATCGCCAAGGATGACGTGATGTTGATCGAGATCAATCCGGACGTGCTGATGCACGCCACGACCGGTTGCCGGTTCCAGTTCGGCGACGCGTTCCTGCGCATGCTGGTGAAGCGTCTGGCTATGGCGAATACGCGCGTCTCGCACTTGCTGGCGGACCAGGATCAAACGAAATAAGGATGAAAGACATGCAGGGTTTCAAGAATATTACGGTGGTTGAATTGCAGGAAATGCTGCAACACGACGGATTGCGCCTGATCGATGTGCGTACCGATGCCGAAGTGGCGCGCGGCAGGATACCGCGGGGGGATTCCGTGCCGTTGCACCTGATCCCGTTCCGTCTCAACGAGATGGATAAGGCAGGGCCGACGGTGTTCTATTGCCAGATGGGCGGACGTTCCGCACAGGCGGCGGCGTTCGCTGCCGCAAACGGGTTTTTCGATGTGTATAACCTGCAGGGCGGGATCACGGCCTGGGCACACGCCGGCCTGCCGATCGCCGCATGACCGGATTCGACGTCGAACTGGATGTGCGCAAACTGGCCTGCCCGTTGCCTATCCTGCGCGCCAAGAAAGCGCTGTCGTCGATGGGTAGCGGGCAAGTGTTGAAAGTCGTGGCGACCGATGGCGGTTCTCCCAGGGATTTCGTGGATTTCTGCGACAAGACCGGCAACACGCTACTGTCTTCGACGGAGCAGGACGGCGAATTCGTGTTCATGATCCGCCGCCGCTAGTTAGAGCAAAAGCTGTAGTCCACGAAAAACACGAAATTCACGAAAGAAACCCCGATTTTTATCGGCCACTTTTCGTGCCTTTCGTGGATAGGTCGGGTTTTTACCCCAGCTTCTTCCGCTGCGCCTGCAACTGCACCAGTGTCGCACCGAAATCTTCCAGACGTTTCTTCTCCTGTTCCACCACCGCCGCCGGCGCGCGTGCGACAAAACTCTCGTTCGATAGCTTGGCGTTGGCCTTGGCGATCTCGTTGGTCAGGCGGGCGATCTCCTTGTCCAGACGCTCGCGTTCGGCGGCGACGTCGATCTCCACCTTGAGCATCAGCTTGATGTTGCCGACGATGGACACCGGCGCGTCGCCTTCCGGCAGTTCGGATACCACTTGTACCTCGCTCAACTTGGCGAGGCTGCTGATGTATGGCGCGAGTGTATTTAACACCGTCGCATCGCCGGCGGCGATCAGCGGCACGCGCGCGGCGGGTGACAGGCTCATCTCGCTGCGCAGGCTGCGCGTGGCGGTGACGAGTTCCTGCAACAGGGCGATCTGCGCGCTGGCAGCTGCGTCGATCTTGCTGCTGTCGGCCTTGGGGTAGGCTTGCAGCATGATGCTGGAGTCGGTGAGCGCAGAGTGCCAATGACCAGCCAACGGTGCGACCGACTGCCACAGCTCTTCGGTGATGAACGGGATGATCGGGTGGGCCAGGCGCAGGATGGTCTCCAGCACGCGCACCAGAGTGCGGCGGGTGGCGCGCTGCCGCGCCGCTGAATCCTGTATCCCGTCCCCTGTATCCTGCAGTTGCACCTTGGCCAGTTCCACATACCAGTCGCAGTAGGTGTTCCACACCAGCTCATACACCGCACGTGCCGCCATGTCGAAACGGTAGTCGGCGAAGTGCGTCGCCACTTCGGCCTCGGCCTTTTGCAGTTCGCCGATCATCCATTTGTCGGCGGCGGAGAATTCCAGCGGCAAGCTCTCGTCGAGTCCGACATCCTTGCCTTCGCAGTTCATCAGCACGAAACGCGTGGCGTTCCACAGCTTGTTGCAGAAGTTGCGATAGCCTTCGCAGCGCTGCATGTCGAACTTGATGTCGCGGCCGGGCGAGGCGAGCGAGGCGAAGGTGAAGCGTAGCGCGTCGGTGCCGAAGGCGGTGATGCCTTCGGGGAATTCTTTGCGTGTGCGCTTCTCGATCTTCTCTGCATCCTTCGGGTTCATCAGGCCGGTGGTGCGTTTCTTCACCAACTCTTCGATGCCGATACCGTCGATGAGATCGATGGGGTCGAGCACGTTGCCCTTGGACTTGGACATCTTCTGGCCTTCCGCATCCCGGATCAGACCATGCACGTACACATCCTTGAACGGGATCTTGCCGGTGATGTGCTTGGTCATCATCACCATGCGCGCCACCCAGAAGAAGATGATGTCGAAGCCGGTGACCAGTACTGAGGATGGCAGGTATTGCTTCACGAATGCGTTCTGGGCATCGAACGGTTTGTCCATGTCCCAATCCAGCGTGGAGAACGGCCACAGCGCGGATGAGAACCAGGTGTCGAGTACGTCGGCATCTCGGTCGAGTTGCCCGGCGTAGCCGGCCTGGTCGGCGAGGTGGCGCGCCTCGATCTCGTCGTGCGCGACGAACACTTCACCGTTCACGCCGTACCACGCCGGGATCTGGTGGCCCCACCACAACTGGCGCGAGATGCACCAGTCCTGGATGTTGTTGAGCCACTGGTTGTAGGTGTTCACCCAGTTCTCGGGGTGGAACCTGATCTCGCCGGAGCTCACGCATTCCAGCGCCTGTTCGGTGATACTCTTGCCGCCTGCACCGGGTTTGCTCATGGCGACGAACCACTGGTCGGTCAGCATCGGCTCGATCACCACGCCGGTGCGGTCGCCGCGCGGTACCTTGAGTTTGTGCTTGTCGGCCTTGATGAACAGTCCGGCGGCTTCAAGGTCGGCCACGATCTGTTTGCGTGCGGCGAAGCGATCCATGCCTTGATATTGCCTGGGGGCGTGTTCGTTGATCTTCGCATCCAGCGTGAGGATGGAGATCATCTCCAGTTTGTGGCGCTGCCCCACGGCGTAGTCGTTGAAGTCATGTGCGGGCGTGACCTTCACCACACCGGTGCCGAATTCCTTGTCCACATATTCGTCGGCGATGACGGGGATGGTGCGCTCGCACAGTGGCAAGGTGACCTGCTTGCCGATGAGGTGCTTGTAACGTTCATCCTCGGGATGCACCATCACTGCCACGTCGCCCAGCATGGTCTCGGGGCGGGTGGTGGCGACCACCAGTTCGCCGGAGCCATCGGCCAGCGGGTAGCGGATGTGATACATGAAGCCGTCTTCTTCTTCCTGAACCACTTCAAGATCGCTCACGGCAGTGTGCAGCTTCGGGTCCCAGTTCACCAGGCGTTTGCCGCGATAGATGAGGCCTTCGTTGAACAGGCGCACGAAGGTCTCGGTAACCGATTCGGACAGGCCTTCATCCATGGTGAAGCGCTCGCGCGACCAGTCGGGCGAGGTGCCGAGACGGCGCATCTGCCGGGTGATGGTGTTGCCGGAGTGCTCTTTCCACTCCCACACCTTTTCCAGGAACTTCTCACGGCCCAGATCATGGCGCGTGATGTTCTGCGCGTTCAACTGGCGTTCCACCACGATCTGCGTGGCGATGCCCGCATGATCGGTGCCCGGTTGCCACAGCGTGTTGTCCCCACGCATGCGGTGGTAGCGGGTGAGTGCGTCCATCAGCGTCTGGTTGAAGCCGTGGCCCATGTGCAATGTGCCGGTAACGTTGGGCGGCGGCAGCAGGATGCAGAAATTGTCCTGTTTTTCCGCATCGGTTCCGGCGTTGAAGTGGCCGGCGTTCTCCCATGCGGGATACCAGCGAGCCTCGATGTCTCTGGGGTCAAAACTTTTTGCGAGTTCCATGATGATAGCTGCTGCTGAAAAGGCCGCGATTATAACAAAGTCGCGCGCTTCATTCCCCCGCTAAAGCGGGCGGCGGATGCGCTTCGGTGGCTTGCCGGGTGAGATCGATCAGGTGTCGCGCCGGGAATCCAGTGCGTCACGCAGCAGTTCGGGCAATTCGTCCCTGAACTCGCCGATGGCGTGCGCTACGGCCTGATGGTGCAATTGTTCGAGATGCCGGGAAAGTTTTTCCGTGAAGGCCGTTGTCAGATGCGTCCCGACGCGATCCAGCAACTGTTGCAGTTCGGCCTCTGTCAATATGCGGGGAATTTCGGCCGGGGACGATGTGTCAGGTTGCGCTTCGGGATACGCGACGATCTCGCTCGGTGTGACGCGATCCGGCGAGTCGTCATGCGGTGGTATATCGTCGGTGATGTCGTCCGGTTGCAACCCCTCTGGGCGCGTGGTCTCGGTGACGACCTCGGTGAGTGTCGGCAAGTCGTCCAGCGCTTCTTCACCGACCACGTTGGTCAACAGCGGCAAGTTGTCTGCCGGGTCCCCAGGTCGGTCCGGTGTGGTCATCAGGCCTTCACTTTCGTAAGGTCGATATGGCTGATCTCATAGCCGCGGTCGCGGTAGAACTTGAAGCGTGCCCGACCCCGCTGGGCATCATCCGCGTCGTGGCCGACGATCTCGATCACGCGTTCGAAGCGACTGAAGAACGCCGTGCATTCGTCATGCAGGCTGATCAGCAGGTCATGATGCGGAAATTTCCCGTGGCCATGATCGAGTACGACAGGCATCGTTTCTGCTTCTGCGGCATCGCTGCGGCAATGCGGGATGAAGGCGGTCGCCGGGTAATGCCACAACAGCCGATCCAGAGTTTCTCCTATGGAGGGGTCGGGCAAGCTGATGACTGTGCGCACGCCGTTCTGCAATGCCTTGTGGCTGAGCTGGCAGGCGGTGCGCAGTTTGTCTTTCGAGCCGGTGTAGAAATCTATTCTCGTCACTTCGAGCCTGCGCGGTTGATCAGGTACTGCGCCAACAGCGGCACGGGCCGTCCGGTCGCGCCCTTGTCCTTGCCGGACTTGTTGGCGGTGCCGGCGATGTCGAGGTGCGCCCAGCGGTAGTCCCTGGTGAAGCGCGCGAGGAAGCAGGCGGCGGTGATGCTGCCGCCGGCGCGTCCGCCGATGTTCTGCATGTCGGCGAAGTTGCTGTCAAGCAGGGGCTGGTAGTCGTCCCACAGCGGTAACTGCCACACGCGGTCATGCGATTGTTCGCCGGCGGCGATGAGTTCGCCGGCCAGCTTGTCGTCGTTGGCGAACAAGCCACTGGCGACATGGCCCAGCGCGATGACGCAGGCACCGGTCAGGGTGGCGATGTCGATCACGGTATCCGGCTTGAATTTCGCCGAGTAGGTGAGGGCGTCGCACAGGATGAGACGGCCCTCTGCGTCGGTGTTCAGGATCTCGATGGTCTGGCCGGACATCGAGGTGACGATGTCGCCCGGTTTGGTGGCCTTGCCCGAGGGCAGGTTCTCGCAGGTCGGGATGACGCCGACCACGTTAAGCGGGAGTCCCATTTCGGCGACTGCCTGCAACGTGCCCAGCACGCTGCCGGCACCGCTCATGTCGTATTTCATCTCGTCCATGTCGGCCCCGGGTTTCAACGAGATGCCGCCGGAATCGAAGGTGATGCCCTTGCCGACCAGCACGACGGGTTTCTGTTTCTTGTCGCCGCCGCGGTATTCCATGGTGATCAGCTTGGCCGGCTGTTCGCTGCCGCGCGTGACGGAGAGTAGAGAGCCCATCCCCAGCTTTTGCATGTCCTTCTCTTCCAGCACGGTGGTCTTGATGCTCTTGTATTCCTTGGCCAGTGCCAATGCCTTGGCAGCGAGATAGCTCGGCGTGCAGATGTTGCCGGGCAGGTTACCGAGGTCCTTGGTCAATGCCATGCCGCGCGCGATGGCAGCAGCCTGTTCGACGGTCTGTCGGAGGGCGGCATCGGGTTTGTTCAGCGTGGCGAAGGTGATGTGTTTCAGCGTGGCAGCCTTGGCGGGTTTGCTCTTCAGGCTGTCGGCGCGGTAGGCGCCGTCGGCTGCCGCGATGATGGCCTGTTTCAGTACCCATGCGGCGTCCTTGCCGATGCTTTCATCGACGATGAACAGGGCCGCATCTTTGGACGGCGTGTTGTGCAGTGCCTTGAGCGTGGCCTGCAGGATGCCCGCACTGGCCTTGCTGTCGAGTTTGCCGGCCTTGCCCAGTCCGACCAGCAGCACGCGCGTCGCGGCGATGCCGGGCAGTTTGTGCAGCAGCAAGGTGCTGGACGCTTTGCCGCTCATGTCGCCGTGCCCGACAATCTCGCTCAAGGCATGGCCGGTCGCCTTGTCCAGTGCCTGGGCGGCCTTCGACAGTTTTCCGCCCTCGAATACGCCGACCGCGATGCAGCCGCTCTTCAGCTTGTCCGGACTGGCTTGTTTTATGCTAAATTCCACGCGTTACCCCCTCTTTGGAAACCAACGTTTCGATGCCGGATTATCCGCATACTCACCGCCTAAAGTCAAAGCCGCTACGCTTCGGGCTGTTCCATCGCATGCTGGTGGGTGAATTTGCCAGCAATGGGCTGCTGGTGTTCTCGGTATTGCTCGGCATCGTCGTGGTCAGCCAGTTGATACGCCTGCTGGGCGATGCGGTCAGCGGCAGGATTGCGGTGGAGGGGGTGCTGGCACTGCTGGGATTCAGCGCCATGAATTATCTGCCGGTATTGCTTTCCATCAGCCTGTTCATCTCCATTCTGCTCACCCTGTCGCGCTGTTACCGGGACAGCGAGATGGTGGTGTGGTTGTGTTCCGGGGTTGGCCTGACGCGCTGGATACGCCCGGTGATGTGGTATGCCACGCCGGTGGTGGGGTTGGTCGCGTTGCTCAGCCTGGTGCTGTCGCCGTGGGCGTTGCAAAAAGCCGAACAGTTCAAGAACCGGCTGGAGAGCCGCGATGACGTATCGGCGGCCATCCCGGGAACGTTCCGCGAATCGAGACACGCCGACCGGGTTTATTTCGTAGAGAACGTCGATGTGGGCTCCAATCGTATCGGCAACGTGTTCGTGCAGTCTGTGCAGAATGGCAAACTCGGTACGATGGTGGCCCGGCAAGGCCTGCAGGAAACGCTGCCGAACGGGGATCGTTTCCTGGTGCTGCTCAACGGTACGCGCTACGAGGGTACGCCGGGACAACGCGACTACAATATCGTGGAGTTCGAGCGTTATTCGATACGTATCGACAGCGTGCCGGTCAAACAATCGCGTCCCTATTCGCGCACCATGTCCACGCTGGAGCTGTGGCAGAAGCGCGCAGATACACTGTGGAACGTTTCCGAGCTGGAATGGCGGCTGGGATTGCCGATCAGCGCGGCGATCCTCGCCCTGCTGGCGATCCCGTTGAGTTATGTCAATCCACGCGCCGGCCGTTCGCTTAATCTGGTGCTGGCGATCGTGCTGTACATGCTGTACAGCAACATGATCAGCGTCACCAATGCGTGGGTCGGTCTGGGCAAGCTGTCTCCGGGTGTCGGGTTATGGGGCATACATCTGGTCATGTTGGCGGTTGCGCTGCTGATGTTTTACCGCCGCATGACGTTGTTTTCGCTACGCAGGGTGTGGTCGAGATGAATCTGCTGACACGCTATCTCGGGCGCGAGGTCTATCTCAGCATCGCACTGGTCTTCGGTGCGCTCATCATGCTGTTCGCCTTTCTGGATCTGATCCATGAGTTGAACGTGATGGGGCAGGAGCAATATCACTTGGGATACGTGCTGCTGTTCGTTATCCTGACCATTCCCGGTCATGTTTACGAGTTGTTCCCGGTCGCGGTGCTGGTGGGCGCCATTTTTGCGCTGGTGCAGATGGCGGCCAGTTCGGAACTGACCGTTTTTCGCGCCTCAGGCGCATCGCTGTGGCAAATGGTCAATGCGCTTTTCAAGATCACGCTGCCTTTGGTGGTGTTGAGCTTTGTCATCAGCGAATTTATCGCGCCGCCCAGCGAGCGGTTGGCGCAGCAGTTGCGCCTGAAGGCTCAGAACGCACAGGTTTCGCTCAAGGAATTCCGCTCCGGCCTGTGGGTAAAGGACGAGAACAGTTTCGTGAACGTAAAAAACGTGATGCCGGATACCTCGCTGTCTGATATCGACATTTACCGGTTCGACGAGAACTATCATTTGCAAACGATCACCCATGCCGGGCAGGCTGATTTTGTCGAGGAGGGGTATTGGCAACTGAAAGATGTGCTGGAAACACGCTTCGACAAGCATGGAACCAGCATCAATGCATCTCCTGCCCAGCAATGGTATTCGGCCCTGAATCCGGGGCTTTTGAGCGTGCTGCTGGTGGTGCCCGAACAAATGTCCGCCTACGATCTGTACCAGTACACCGTCCACCTGAGGGATAACCACCAGAAGAGCGTGCGCTACGAGATCGCCATGTGGAACAAGCTGGTCTATCCGTTCGCCTTGCTGGTGATGATGCTTCTTGCGCTGCCATTCGCGTCTTACCACCGGCGCACAGGCGGAATCAGCGCGATGATCTTCATGGGGATCGTGCTGGGCCTGGTGTTCCATTTCGTCGGCCGGCTATTCGCCAGTCTGGGGGCGCTCAACGACTGGCAACCCTTCATCAGCGCTACGGCGATGACGGGTTTGTTCCTGTTGCTGGGGATGCTGATGCTGTGGTGGACCGAAAGACGATAAAGAAGCTGGAGCTTACGGCTTTTTTCCGGTTTGTTCTTCCTTGACCATTTGCTTTACCTGTTCGCGTTTGTCGGCGGGAACCAGGCTGAATGCGCGATATTTGTCGCGCGCCGCCTGACGCTGTTCCGGGGTGAGTTGGCTCCATGCGTTCAGACGGCTGAGAAAACGCTGTTTTTCCGCGGCGCTCAATCCGGAAAAGTGCTGGGCCACATCCAGCAGGTTGGACTGTTGCGCCTCCGGCAGCCTGTCCCATTGCCGCGCCATCGGCGCAAGCGCTTCCTGCTGGGATGACGTGAGCGTGCGCCAAGGTTGGGGCTCCGCCAGGGCGCCGGAAGTTTGCAGGGCACAGAACAGCGCGAGCGCAATGATCGGTTGTCTCATATGTCTAGCGGTCTATGAAAACTTCCATGGGCATATCGTCGGTCAGGATTGCGAGATCCAGATGGGTCGCTTCGTGTTTGCGCACATGTTGCCAATAACTTGCGCTGCCGACAAGTATGGATACGAGCAGGATGGCCGCGACCGCCCATTGGTGAGGGGAATGCGGAACAGGCCATTGTATGTGGTGCCCGGTATTCAGCGCTAAAGCCGGCATGTTCCGGTGCTGCCGCTCAAGGGCGGCATGACGAGCATGGCGCAATGCGCTCATTGTCCCGGAATCAAGCTGTTCCGTGGCGCGCGTAAGCAGTCCTGCAACCCTTTTTGCGAAGTTGTCTTGAAGATTGCCATCTGAGCTCATGATAAATCCACTCCTTTTGCTTTGAGGGATGCCGCCAACGCATGCACGGCACGGGAACAATGGGTTTTTACGCTTCCTTCAGTACATCCCATTGCAACAGCAGCCTCTGCTGTATCCAGCCCTTCCCAATAACGCAGCAGAAAGGCTTCGCGTTGACGCGCCGGGAGCTTGGTCAGCGCCTGTTCGATCAGCGCGATAACCTGACTCTGTTGCAAGGATTCATCAGGTTTGGCGGGAGCGCTTGGGTTCGTGCTGTCTTCCAGGTTTTCGAGCGGATCGTATTCGTCATGTTCGGGAGTTAATGACGAAAAAAGCGTGGTCCATGCATTCCTGACTTTCTGCCTGCGGTAATGGTCGCGGATGGTGTTCTGCAGTATGCGCTGGAATAACAGCGGAAATTCCTCTGCGGGCTTGTCGCCGTATTTCTCGGCGAGCTTGATCATCGCGTCCTGCACGATGTCCAGCGCGCTATGCTCGTTGCGTACCGCGAACAGCGCTTGCTTGTAAGCACGACGTTCTACGTTGCCGAGGAACTGCGATAATTCGGCGGGGCTGGCCAGTTCTATTTACTCCCAAGTTTCACTTAAGCTTTGAGGGGGGAATAGTAGCAAATCACCGACGATGGCACATGAAACCATGCCGACGGTGCTGTGAAGGTTGACCAAAATGCCGCCAGCCATTATCTTACACGGTCTTTATTTGGCTTAATTACTTAGGGTGTGCGTGATGGAATTGACGGGCGCGGAGATAGTCGTACGCTGTCTGCAGGAAGAAGGGGTTGAGTATGTATTCGGCTATCCCGGCGGCGCAGTGCTGTTCATTTATGACGAGTTGTTCAAGCAGGACAAGGTCAAGCATGTTCTGGTGCGCCATGAGCAGGCTGCGTTACATGCAGCCGACGGCTACGCGCGATCATCCGAAAAGGTCGGGGTCGCCATCGTTACTTCCGGTCCTGGGTTGACCAATGCGGTGACAGGAATCGCGACCGCCTATTTGGACTCTATCCCGCTGGTGGTGATCAGCGGCCAGGTGCCGACTTTTGCGATCGGTGAAGATGCCTTCCAAGAGGTGGATGCTGTGGGTATCACCCGTCCGTGCGTGAAGCACAATTTCCTGGTCAAGAACCCCAAGGATATTGCTTCGACCATCAAGAAGGCATTCTATCTTGCCAAGTCGGGTCGCCCCGGGCCGGTGCTGGTGGATATTCCCAAGGATGTGTCGAATCAGAAGGCGGATTTCGAATACCCGGGCAGCGTTCATATCCGTTCCTATCATCCCGAGGGCAAAGGCGATAGCGGCCAGATCAAGCGCGCGGCACAGATGCTGCTGGAAGCCAAGCGGCCGATGGTATACAGCGGCGGCGGCGTGGTTTTGTCCGGCGCATCCACGCAGTTGACCGAACTGGTACGCCTGCTCGGTTTCCCATGCACCAATACGCTGATGGGGCTGGGAGGCTATCCCGCCAACGACAAACAATTCGTCGGCATGCTGGGGATGCATGGCACATACGAAGCCAATATGGCAATGCAACATTGCGATGTGCTGGTGGCGATCGGCGCGCGCTTCGATGACCGCGTGATCGGCAATGTCGAACATTTTGCCGAAGTGCCGCGCAAGATCATCCATATCGACATCGACCCTTCTTCGATCGCAAAACGCGTCAAGGTCGATGTGCCGATCGTCGGCGATCTGAAACTGGTGCTGGACGAATTGCTCGACGTGTTGCGCAGCAGCAAGCAGAAACCCGATGCGGCGGACATGGCGGCATGGTGGAAACAGGTCGAAGAGTGGCGCGTCAAGGGAGGCGGCCTGCGTTACAGGAATTCCACGGATATCATCAAGCCTCAATTCGTCATCGAAAAACTCTATGAGATTACCGGCGGAGATGCTTTTGTCGTCTCGGATGTAGGGCAGCATCAGATGTGGGCCGCCCAGTATTACAAGTTCGACAGGCCGCGCCGCTGGATCAACTCGGGCGGTCTTGGCACGATGGGCTTCGGCCTGCCGGCGGCGATGGGCGTGCAGCTTATGAATCCCGGTGCGAACGTGGCTTGCATATCGGGCGATGGCAGCATCCAGATGAACATCCAGGAACTGTCCACCTGCAAGCAGTTCCATCTGCCGATCAAGGTGTTGGCACTGAACAACCTGTATCTGGGAATGGTGCGTCAGTGGCAACAGTTCTTCCACGGCAACCGTTATTCGGAATCCTACATGGACGCCCTGCCGGATTTCGTCAAGCTGGCGGAAGCCTATGGGCATGTAGGCATGTTGATTGAAAAGCCCTCCGATGTGGAACCGGCATTGAAAGAGGCCTTCGCGCGCAAAGACGATCTGGTGTTCATGGATTTCCGGACGGACCCGACGGAAAACGTGTTCCCCATGGTGCCGGGCGGCAAGGGGTTGTCGGAAGTCATTCTGGCGGAGGATCTCTAAAATGCGCCACATTATCTCTCTGCTGATGGAAAACGAATCCGGTGCGTTATCGCGTGTAGCCGGGCTGTTCTCGGCGCGCGGCTATAACATCGAGTCGCTGACCGTGGCTCCGACCGAGGATCCGACGCTGTCGCGCATGACCATCGTGACTCACGGTTCGGATGCCATCATCGAACAGATCAACAAGCAACTCAACAAACTGGTTGATGTTGCAGCGCTGATGGATTTGAGTGATGGCGAACACATCGAACGCGAATTGATGCTGGTCAAGGTCAGAGCGGAAGGTGATTCGCGAGAAGAGCTGAAACGCATGACAGATATTTTTCGTGGCCGCATCCTCGACGTATCCAGCCGCACCTACACGATCGAGCTGACTGGTTCGCGCGCCAAACTGGACAACTTCCTTGATGCGATTGGCCGCGATCTTATCCTTGAGACGGTACGCACCGGAGCTTCCGGCATCGGACGCGGCGACCGCATCCTGAAACTCTGAACAATTCCCTATTTCTGATTTTTTCGACGAGGCATATATGAAAGTTTATTACGACAAAGATGCAGATCTGTCCCTGATCAAGGGCAAGCAAGTGACCATCGTGGGATACGGCTCGCAAGGCCATGCCCATGCCCAGAACCTCAAGGATTCCGGCGTCAACGTGACCGTCGCCTTGCGCAAGGGTGGAGCCTCCTGGGCCAAGGCTGAAACTGCCGGCCACAAGGTCGCCGAGATCGCCGATGGCGTGAAGGGCGCTGACCTAGTCATGATTCTGCTACCGGATGAGACCATGCCGGAGGTGTATCACGCTGACATCGCGAAGAACCTGAAGGCTGGTGCTGCGCTGGCTTTCGCGCACGGCTTCAACATCCATTACAACCAGATCGTGCCGCCTGCTGACGTGGACGTCATCATGATCGCGCCCAAGGGGCCAGGCCACACCGTGCGTTCCGAATATCTGAAAGGCGGCGGCGTGCCGACCCTGATCGCCGTGTACCAGGACAAGACTGGCAAGGCCAAGGATGTTGCACTGTCCTACGCGGCAGCCAACGGTGGCACCAAGGGCGGCGTGATCGAGACCAACTTCCGCGAGGAGACCGAGACCGACCTGTTCGGCGAGCAAGCCGTGCTGTGCGGTGGCGCAGTTGAGCTTGTTAAGGCAGGTTTCGAGACGCTGACCGAAGCCGGATACGCGCCGGAGATGGCCTACTTCGAGTGTCTGCACGAACTGAAGCTGATTGTCGACCTGATGTACGAAGGCGGCATCGCCAACATGAACTACTCTATCTCCAACAACGCGGAGTACGGCGAGTATGTCACCGGTCCGCGCGTGATCTCCGATCAGGCCCGTGCCGCAATGAAGGAGTGTCTGACCAACATCCAGAACGGCTCCTACGCCAAGCAGTTCATCCTGGAAGGCCGCACCAACTATCCCGAGATGACCGCACGCCGTCGCCTGAATGCGGAGCACCCGATCGAGCAGGTTGGCGGCAAGCTGCGTGCGATGATGCCGTGGATCAGCAAGAACAAGCTGGTCGATCAGTCCAAGAACTAGGATTGAGGGCTGGGGATCGAGGATTGGGGGGATAACCCTTCATCCTCCCCCCGTTCCGCTAACTCATAATTCCAAAATCCTTAATCCAATGAATAACTACCCCCATCCCATCATCGCTCGAGAGGGCTGGCCATTTCTGGCGATCTCGCTGGTCGCGGCACTGCTGGTCAGCGCATGGTGCTTGGCGTGGTCCATCCCGTTCTGGATCATCTTCATGTTCGTGTTGCAGTTCTTCCGCGACCCGGCGCGCGAGATCCCACAGGAACCCGGTGCGGTGCTGGCGCCGGCCGACGGCCGCGTGATTAAGGTCGAACGCACTACCGATCCCTACGGTGAGCGCGAAGCCATCCTGGTCAGCGTGTTCATGAACGTGTTCAACGTGCATTCCAACCGTAGCCCGGTGGAAGGCACGATCCGGAAGGTGCAGTATTTCCCCGGCAAGTTCGTCAATGCCGACTTGGACAAGGCCTCGCTGGAGAACGAGCGCAACGCTATCGTGCTCAAGACCGATGGCGGGCAGACCGTGACCTTCGTGCAAGTGGCCGGACTGATCGCGCGCCGCATTCTGTGTTACGTCAAGGCGGGCGACCGGCTGGCGCGCGGCCAGCGCTACGGTTTCATCCGCTTCGGTTCGCGCGTGGATGTCTACTTGCCGCTTGATGCTGGCGTGAAAGTGAGTATCGGCGACAAGGTTTCGGCGACCACGACCATCTTGGCAGTTCTCGCGCAAAGCTGATAGTCTGGAACAATGGACGAATTCAATACTCGTAAGCCGATGAACCTGCGCAAGCGGGGCATCTACCTGTTGCCCAATCTGTTTACCACCGGTGCATTGTTTTCGGGTTTCTATGCCATCGTGCAATCGATGAACGGTCGCTTTGAATACGCTGCGGTGGCGATATTCATTGCGATGGTGCTGGATGGGCTGGATGGCCGCGTGGCACGCCTCACGCATACGCAGAGTGAATTCGGCGCGGAATATGACAGTCTGTCTGACATGGTGTCGTTCGGCGTTGCTCCTGCACTGGTGATCTACGAATGGGCTTTCAAGGGGCTGGGCAAATGGGGCTGGTTCGCCGCTTTTATTTATTGTGCGGCTACCGCGTTGCGTCTGGCGCGGTTCAATACCAACATCGATGTGGTTGACAAGCGTTACTTCCAAGGCTTGCCCAGTCCGGCAGCGGCCGCGTTGGTGGCCGGATTCGTCTGGGTGATGCTGGATTATGGTTTTAAAGGCAGCGAGTTGAGCTGGTATGCCGCAGCGCTGACGGTTTTCGCCGGGTTGAGCATGGTCAGCAACCTGCCGTTCTACAGTTTCAAGGATTTCAATATGCGCAGGAGCGTACCGTTCCTGGTGATTTTCATGATCGCGCTGTTTTTTATCCTGATCTCCAGTTATCCGCCGGGCGTGTTGTTCGCATTGTTTATGTGTTACGCCTTGTCGGGCTATGTGCTGTGGTTCCTGCGCCGACGCGCCAAGCCCGTTGCATGAGGCGATAAAACTGGTAATATTCGCCGCATGCACTTTTCCACACACATCGCGCTTCTACACTCCACATCCAGCCTGCTGGCTGCGCTGCTGCTGCGCGGCACGCGCTAACCTTTTTTTACACCACAATCAGAAAGAAAGTGCGCGGCCCTGAGAGGGTCCGCAGGTTTGATCCATTCCCACTGGAGTTAAGCATGACTGACAAATTGATCATATTCGATACCACCTTACGCGACGGCGAGCAGAGTCCCGGCGCATCCATGACCAAGGAAGAAAAGTTGCGCATCGCTCGCCAACTCGAGAAGCTGGGCGTGGATGTGATCGAGGCAGGCTTTGCTGCGGCCAGTCCGGGCGACTTTGAGGCGATCCGCTCCATTGCCGAAGCTATCAAGGATTCCACGGTCTGCTCCCTGGCCCGCGCCAATGAAAAGGATGTGCGTGCCGCGGGCGAAGCAATCAAACCCGCAAAGAGGGGGCGTATCCATACCTTCATCGCGACCTCGCCCATCCATATGCAGCACAAGTTGCGCATGACGGAAGACCAGGTGGTGGAGCGTGCGGTGCAGGCGGTGAAGTGGGCGCTGGAATATACCGATGATGTCGAGTTCTCGGCCGAGGATGCGGTGCGTTCCGAGTTGGACTTCCTGGTGCGTGTGTTCGACGCGGTGATCAAGGCCGGCGCCAAGACACTGAATGTGCCGGACACCGTGGGTTACAGCATTCCCGCCTTGTGGGGCGAGCGCTTCAAGGAATTGATCGCGCGCGTGCCGGACAGCGACAAGGTGGTCTGGTCCACGCACTGCCACAACGATCTGGGCATGGCGTCGGCCAATTCGCTATCCGCCGTGCTGAACGGTGCACGTCAGGTGGAATGCACCATCAACGGACTGGGCGAACGCGCGGGCAATGCGTCGCTGGAGGAGATCGTGATGGCGGTGCGCACGCGCCGCGATGTGTTCCTCTGTGACTGTCGCATCGACACCACGCAGATCGTGCCGACCTCGAAGCTGGTGTCCAGCATCACCGGTTATCCGGTGCAGCCGAACAAGGCAATTGTCGGGGCGAACGCCTTTGCGCATGAGTCCGGCATCCATCAGGACGGCGTGCTGAAGCACCGCGAGACCTACGAGATCATGCGTGCCGAAGACGTGGGCTGGGCGACCAACAAGTTGACCCTAGGTAAGTTGTCGGGGCGCAATGCCTTCCGCACACGCTTGCATGAACTGGGCATCGTATTGGATAGCGAGGATGCGCTGAATGCCGCGTTCGCGCGTTTCAAGGAATTGGCGGATCGCAAGAGCGAGATCTTCGACGAGGACATCCAGGCGCTGGTGAGCGATGAAGAGGTCACCCAGGTGAGTGAGCATTTCCGGTTGGTGGGGATGGGCGCACATTCCGAGACCGGTTCGATGCCGGTGGCACGAGTCATCCTCAGTGTGGGGGGCAAGGAGAATCAGGCCGATGCGCAGGGGGGCGGCCCGGTGGATGCGACCTTCAAGGCCATCGAGCAGATCGTGAACAGCGGTACCGAATTGTTGCTGTATTCGGTGAACAACATCACCAGCGGTACCGATGCGCAGGGCGAGGTGACGGTGCGTCTTGCCAGGGGCGGGCGTATCGTGAACGGACAGGGTGCGGATACCGATATCGTGGTGGCCTCGGCCAAGGCTTACCTGAATGCGCTCAATAAGTTGCATAGCTCCGGGGAGCGCGCGCATCCGCAGGTGTGAACTTTTTCAGGATTGCTTGTCTCATTCAGCGGACCGTGTCTCGTGCATTTTTTTAAATCACAATTGGAGGTTGTCTTGAAGAAAATTCTGTTGGGTAGCGCACTGTTGTTGGCCTCGTTCGCTGCCAATGCCGGCTGGGGCGAATGTTCACTCATCCCGCATTCTCAATGCCCGCATGCCCAATTGTCCGGCAAGAATGCGGTAGGCGCGAATATGCGCGAGGCACAATTGGTCGAGGGCGATCTGTCCAAGTCCGATTTTTCCAAGGCCAACCTCAAGGAAGCGAATATCTACCACGGCAACCTGTCGGGCGGCAATTTCACCGAGGCGGACATGAGCGGAGTAACGTTGTATAACGCCGACCTGACGGGTGCCAACTTTACCGGCACCAACCTGACGGGGGCCAAGCTCAAGGGGGCGAACCTGAGCGGTGCGAACCTGACCGACGCCGACCTGAGCGGAGCAGAGATCGAGAACGCCAAATTCGTCAAGACCACGTTCTGCCGCACGACGATGCCGAACGGCATTGTGAATAGCGGTCCGAACTGTTCCGCGAAGAAGGTCGCCGCCAAGCTGGAGCAGGAAGAGTCTGGCGAGGCGTCCATAAATGGCTGCGTCATTCAACCGCGCAGCGTGTGCCTGAATGCTTCTCTGGCGGAAGCGAACCTTGGCGCGGCCAATCTTGCCGGTGCGCAGCTCTATATGGGCAACCTGGCGCAGGCCAACCTGTTCAAGGCCAATCTCGGTAAGGCCAACCTGACCGAAGCCAACATGGCTCGTGCCAATCTGACACGCGCCAATCTTTCGCAGGCAAACCTGACCGATGCGAACCTGAACAAGGCCGTGCTGCGCGGCGCGCAGCTGGAACGCGCGAACCTGACCGGAGCGATCCTGCTGAATGCCGATCTGACCGATGCGGATCTGTCGGGTGCCAATACTGCCGACGCAACGATGACCGGCGCGACGTTCTGCAACACGGTGATGCCGAACGGTACGGTGAACAACAGCAGTTGCTGGCAACAAAATAAACCATCTGGTGCTGCCGAACCTGCGGCAAGCGAGTCTGTCGTGCAAAAGGCTGCACCACCGGCCAAACGAGCGACAAAATCCGGAACGCATTGATTCACTCGTTTCGGGAATGAAAAAGGCACGCAATTGCGTGCCTTTTTCATTGAGCGCCAGGGGAATTCAAGAAGTCCTGTCGGTGCATATCCGCGACAATTCAGCCAATGCGCTTTCGGCATCCGTGACATGACAGTCAAAGTCGAAACGCAGGATGCGACCGTCGGCATCGATATCAAAACCATCGCAATCGATGCCAATCATGCGCATTCGTTCGGCAGATAGACCGCGCCTGCCTAGGCAATCGCGCATTGTATCAAGGCTTGCAGCATTCACTTGTTCCAGTAAATCATTCTCCTGCGATATCAGCGGATAGGGCGGAACCGTGAAGTGGCTCATGATCCAGCGTGCCTGGCCGAAACCGGCAACGTGGCGCACGGCCCGTGGCACGATGCGAAAAAAAGAAAAGTCACCCAATTCGAAGAGTGGTTCCGTTTCCGGAAGGTAACGCAACCAGCGTCCGGTCAACGGTTCGCGACCGGCAATCGGCGTGGCTTCCCCCACCAGCGTCACGCGCCCTTGGGTCTGGATACGCGGGTCGTTCTGGTCATGTGTGATGAGGCTTACGCGCGCATCGTGCAGGATGTTCCTGGTGTGCTCTGCCAGCGCGGAAATGAATACCAGTACGCTGCCATCGTGGTCGGTCAGACAGGGCGTGATGGAGCCGAAGGGGTGGCCGTCGAATTTTTTCGACAAGGTGGACAACACACCATAACGATGGGCGCGTAACAGTTGTCTGGCTTCGCGTGCGTGGCTCATGAGATGCCCGTTACTGTGCCAGTTTCAACGCGGTTTGCGCCAGGCGCTTGCCCAGAGCCATGCAAAGTTTCTTTTCGTCATCCGTGATGGGGAGGTCGCTAGTAAGTCCTGCGACATGGCTTGCGCCATAGGGTGTGCCGCCGCTCTGCGTGGTGGCGAGATCCGGTTCCGAATAAGGCAGGCCGACAATGATCATGCCGTGATGCAGCAATGGCAGCATCATCGACAACAATGTGCTTTCCTGCCCGCCATGCATGCTACTGGAGGAAGTGAACAGTGCGGCCGGTTTGCCTGCCAGCGCATGTTTCATCCACAGGGTACTTGTGCCGTCCCAGAAGTATTTCAACGCGCCGGCCATGTTGCCGAAGCGCGTCGGGCTGCCCAGTGCCAGACCGATGCATTCCTCAAGGTCTTTCAATTCGGCGTAGGGCGCACCGCTATCGGGGATGCCCGGGGCGGAGGCTTCGCATAACGTGGAGATTTTCGGCACGGTGCGCAACCGCGCACGCATGCCATCAACCTGCTCGATGCCGCGCGCCACGAGTTGCGCCATCTGCCGCGTGGCGCCATGCTGGCTGTAATACAGCACCAGAATTTCTTTGTCGGTTATCATGTGGGCATTATTATGGAAACGAACTGGTCATGCAAAAGAATTGGCAGGACTTCTTGGCTTTCATGCGCTTTGTCGTCGGGCGCTTCAATCAGGATGGCTGCATGCAGATTGCGGCGAGCCTGACCTTTACCACGCTGCTCTCGCTGGTTCCGTTGCTTACCATTGCATTGACCGTGTTTTCGGCGTTTCCGGTATTCGATGACTTTTCCCGCCAGATCAAAGTCTATCTGCTTAACAATCTGATGCCGGATATGGCAGGCAAGGTCATCACGCAATACATGCAGCAGTTCACCGAGAGTGCGATGCGCCTGACGGCAGTTGGTATCGCGTTTCTGGCGGTGACAGCATTTATGATGATGCTGACCATCAGTCAGGCATTCAACACCATCTGGCGTGTCTCGCGCCCGCGTCCGTTGCTCAAGCGGTTGTTGGCTTACTGGGCCGTGTTGACGCTCGCGCCGTTGCTGATCGGCGCGAGCCTTTCGCTGACATCGTGGCTGGTCGGATTGTCGATGGGACATACCGAGCAGAGTTCGATATTCGGCGTGGGCGTACTGAAAGTATTGCCGGTGCTGTTTGCCACGCTGGCTTTTGCCATGATGTTCAGGATCGTGCCGAACCGTTATGTGCCGCGCACGCATGCGCTGATCGGTGCGATTGTGGCAGCACTTATTTTTGAGGTCATGAACCGCGCATTCGGTTATTACATCAGCCACTTTCCTACCTACAAACTGGTCTATGGCGCCTTTGCCAGTGTGCCGATTTTCCTGGTGTGGATTTATCTGTCCTGGGTGACTATCCTGATCGGGGCGGTGATTGCGGCATCGCTGTCGCATTGGCGAACTCCTGTGGAACGGCACCTGCAGCCTGCTGCCAAATTGCTGGACGCGTTGCACGTGCTGCAAGTCATGGCCGACGGCATGGTACGAGGCAAGGTCAGCACCTTCCCGGAATTGTCCAGGTCATTAAATATCGGATATGACGATCTGGAACAATTGCTTGAGACACTGGCAGATGCCGGTATGGTGCGTAAGACCGGAAAGCAAGGCTGGCTGATGATACGCGATGCTGCGCATATCAGGGTATCCGAGTTATTGCGCCTGTTCGTGATGGATTTCGCAACGTTGCCCGGCGGGCAGGACGACGAGCCGGTGCGGCAATGGCTGGTGGCTTGCGCGAAGCAGCTTGAACAGGACGCCGACCTGAGCCTGCAGGAACTCTTTGCCCGTCGCAGACGCTGACGCGCTTGCATTGCGACATGCATTTACGCTTTAATGCGCCACATTTTTCAATACTCGGAGTACGACATGGGATTGCTGGAAAAACTATTTGAAGGCGCATTATGGAACAGCCGCTTCATGATACTGGCGGCTGTGATCGGCAGTTTGCTGGCAGGCATCGCGATCTTCTATATGGCTACCGTGGATGTGGTGTATCTGTTCAACCATGCTTTGCACTATGCCGACAGTGGAATGACCGAAGAAGCGCGCAAAGCATTGCACGACAGCACGGTGTCGCACATCGTTGAGGTGGTGGATGGCTATCTGCTGGCAACGGTGATGCTGATTTTCTCGCTGGGACTGTATGAGCTGTTCATCAGCGATATCGATCAGGCGCACGGCAGCAAGGCGGCCAGCAAAATTCTGGTGATCAACAATCTGGATGACCTGAAATCCAAACTGGCCAAAGTGATCCTGATGATCATGATCGTCACCCTGTTCGAGGAGGCATTGAACATGCATCTGGCTACGCCGCTCGACCTGGTTTACCTTGGTGCGAGTATCGCGCTCATTGCGGTGGCATTGTATTTCACTCATGCATCCGAAGCGGGCGGGGCGCATGCAGAAAAGGGTAGCGGACAAGACGGGCATTGACAATGTCGCGAAGCTGGCTGGCCGGAATACTGCTGACATTGTCCTTGTTCGCCAGTGCGGAGGATTTTTCGCTGGAGGATATGCAGGGCAAGGTACACCGACTGGCGGATTATCGCGGCAAGTGGGTGCTGGTGAATTTCTGGGCGACCTGGTGTCCCCCCTGTCTGAGCGAGATTCCCGAGTTGAGTGCCCTGCATGACGCCCACAAGGACAGTGACCTGGTTGTGATCGGCATCGCGATGGACTATCGCTCCAGCAAATCGGTCGCAAACTTTGCACAGGCGCACGGTATCAGCTACCCGGTGGTGTTGGGCAATCGCAAGATCGCCGCGAAGATCGGAGAGCTGGAGGTGTTGCCGACCAGTTTCCTGTATGCCCCGAATGGCGAGCAGGTCAGTTATCAGCCCGGTGAAGTGACGCGCGAGAGCATCGAGGCTTACATCAAGGGCAAGAGATTCAACTAGCGGGCGCGAAGTCGGCGTTTACGGTGCGGCGCGGCAATGACCAGTGATTGTGCCATGCGGCACGTACCAGATTGGGATATTCCGGCCGTCCCAGACTGCCGTTGTAGCGGCCGAGTGCGCGGAACAAATCTCCTTTTTCGATATCCAGGTAGTGGCGCAGGATGGTGCAGCCGTAGCGCAGGTTGATGCGCAGATGGAACAGATTGTGTTCTTTGGCGCCGATCTCTTTTACCCAGAACGGCATCACCTGCATATAGCCGCGCGCGCCCACCCTGGAGACCGCATATTTCTTGAAACCGCTTTCCACCTCGATCAGTCCCAGCACCAGTTCCGGCTCAAGTCCGGCGCGAGTCGCTTCGTAGTGAACGGTACGCAACAGGTTGAGGCGATCCTTCGCGTCCGGAATACGGCTTTTCAGACGTCGTGACATTTCGTTCAACCATGAATCCGCCTCATACTGCGAGGCGAACGCCAGCTTGGGCGTGGCCCTGTCCGACACGCTGCGCTGCAATACCGCCCTGACGCTTGCAGAGAGCGGTGTATAGATCTGCGCACCTGCGAATGCGCCTGATACATATGACATCCCCGCGCAAAGCAGAACCGCTCCGGCAAACAGGGAGTGCCGGAAAGTGCGTGGAATCGATTGTTGAATCAGTCGCATAGCCTCGATTCTACGAACTCCAGCGCATTTTGCAAGGGAATGGTCTGCGCTGCCGCATCGCGCCGCCCCTGATATTCCAGCACGTTTTCCTTCAAACCGCGCTCGCCGATGACGATGCGATGGGGGATGCCGATCAGCTCCATGTCGGCAAACATCACGCCCGGGCGCTCGTCGCGGTCATCCAGCAATACCTCGATTCCCGCAGCGGAAAGTTCGGTGTACAGCCGTTCCGTTGCATTGCGCACGGCTTCGCTCTTGCCCATCCCGATCGGCACGATGGCGATCTGGAACGGTGCCATCGCGGCAGGCAGCGCAATGCCGCGTTCGTCATAGTTCTGCTCGATGCCGGCCGCAACGATGCGCGACACGCCGATGCCATAGCAGCCCATTTCCATGACTTGGGATTTCCCCTGGGTATCGAGGAAGGTCGCGTTCAGTGCCTCCGCGTATTTCTTGCGCAACTGGAAAATGTGTCCGACCTCGATGCCGCGACAGATCTCCAGCGCGCCCTTGCCGTCCGGTGAGGGGTCGCCCGAAACCACATTCCGGATGTCGGCGACCAGGTCGGGTTCCGGCAAGTCACGTCCCCAGTTCACGCCAGCAGTGTGGAACTTGGGGCGGTTCGCCCCCGTTACGAAATCGCTCATGGCCGCCACGGTATGGTCTGCAATGACCCGTATGGCCGCCCTGTCGATTCCGACCGGCCCCAGAAAACCGGGTGGGCAGTTGAAATGAGTACGAATCTCGTCTTCGGTGGCAAAGCGGAAATCGGTAAGGCCGGGCAATTTGCTTGCCTTGACTTCGTTCAGGCTGTGGTCGCCTCGTAAAAGCAGGATGTGGAGTTTGTTGTCGGCAACCAACGCGATCAGCTTGACGGTGCGTTGTAGCGGGATGCCCAGCAGTTCCGCCACCTGTTCGCAGGTTGTCTGTTTGGGGGTGTCTACATCGCGCAATGCCTCCGATGGCGCGGCGCGCGGTCTGGCAGGAGCGACCGCTTCGGCAAGCTCCACATTGGCCGCGTAATCGGAATCCGGGCAGTATGCCAGCGCGTCCTCGCCGGAATCGGCCAGCACATGGAATTCATGCGAGCCGCTACCGCCGATCGCACCTGTGTCTGCCGAAACAGCGCGGAATTGCAGGCCCAAGCGCGTGAAGATGCGGGTGTAGGTGTCATGCATCACACGGTAGGTCTGTTCCAGGCTCGCATAATCTGCATGGAACGAGTAGGCATCCTTCATCACGAACTCGCGGGCACGCATTACGCCGAAGCGGGGACGGACCTCGTCGCGGAACTTGGTCTGGATCTGGTAAAGGTTGACCGGCAACTGGCGGTAGCTGCGAATTTCGCGGCGTGCGATGTCGGTGATGACCTCCTCGTGCGTGGGGCCGAAGCAGAACAGGTTGTCGTGCCTGTCCCTTATTTTCAGCATCTGCGGGCCAAATACATCCCAGCGACCGGTCTCTTGCCACAATTCTGCGGGTTGCACGGCCGGCATCAGCAATTCGATGCCGCCGCTGCGATTCATTTCCTCGCGCACGACGGTTTCCACCTTGCGCAGCACGCGCAATCCGAGCGGCATCCAGGTATACAGGCCGCTGGCGAGCTTTTTGATGTAACCGGCACGCATCATCAGCCGGTGGCTGGGAAGTTCGGCCTCGGACGGTGCTTCTTTCAGGGTTGAGATGAAAAATTGTGAAACGCGCATGGCTTTAGGGAATCCGAGTAATGTAAACAGTGGGCGCGATTTTACAGGGAATGGTCCGTCTCCGGTAAGCGGGAGGGAGATTAGCTTTCCAATAAATGGGAAATGTGAAAGAATCCGCCCATTGAAATTAACCGAATTGAGTGACAAATGATCGACCGTGACGGCTATCGCCCGAATGTCGGCATCATTATCACGAATGACAGGAATCAGGTGTTCTGGGGTAAGCGGGTCCGGCAGCATGCATGGCAGTTCCCGCAAGGCGGCATCCAGTCCGGCGAAACGCCCGAGCAGGCGATGTACCGCGAGTTGCGCGAAGAGGTTGGATTGTTGCCGGAACATGTGAAGATATTGGGACGCACTCGCGACTGGATGCGTTACGAGGTTCCCCAGAGCTGGAGCAGGCGGGAGTCGCGCGGGGGCTATCGCGGACAGAAGCAGATCTGGTTCTTGTTGCGCCTGATTGGCCGTGATTGTGATGTCTGTCTGCGCGCCTGCGAACATCCGGAATTCGATGCGTGGCGCTGGAACGATTACTGGCTGGATATCAACGCTGTCATCGAGTTCAAGCGGGAGGTTTATACGATGGCGCTCAACGAACTGGTTCGATATCTTCCGCCGCCAAGGAAAGCAGCCTCGTTTTTGCATCATGCGCATAAATGAATATTGTGAATCTACAGGAGTAATAACATGATCAAGGAATACAAAGCACTGCAATCTTTACCATTGAAAGCGGGGGCGTCGTGTGTGCGACCTGTTCAGGTTCTTCCGGAGCGTGTCAAGTTGAGCGATCCTGCCGCGAACGTGATGACCGACCTGAGCAAGGTTTCCGTAGTGAGCGTGCGGGCGAAAACCTCGATGGACAGGGCCAATGCCAAGATGATCCGTTATGGCGTGCGCATGTTGCTGGTTCTGGACGACAACGAACAGGTGGCAGGTTTGTTGACAGCAACCGATGTGCTGGGCGAGAAGCCGATGCGCTTCCTGCAGAACATGGGCGGAACCCATGCGGATATCATGGTGCGCGACATCATGAGTACGCAGCGCGAACTAGAAGTATTGAAAATAGACGATGTCCGGAATGCCAAGGTCGGCGAAATCGTCGCCAGCCTGAAGAAATCCCACAGGCAGCACGCGCTGGTGGCCGCCGAAGGCGCGGACGGCAGACAGACAGTATGCGGGCTGTTCTCCATCACCCAGATCGCCCGCCAGTTGGGCGCACAAGTGCAGAGCTTCGAGTTGGCGCATACTTTTGCCGAAATAGATGCGGTAATCGCACACGATTGATTTGCGCTTGAAAATCCTTGAGGTGAAGTCCATGAGTTTTTTATTGCGGCGTATTGCGTTGCTTGTGCTGTTGTCGGCTGTTGCCGGTTGTTCGACGGTAAAGGATGCCAAGGATACGGTTGGAGGCTGGTTCGGCGGAGAAGACAGTGCGATCAGCACCGCGTCGATCAGGAAATCCGCTGAAACCGGCAGCAAGGGGCCATTGGTAAAGTATGCGGCAACGATACGGGTCGGCAAATACGTCGATCAGCGCAAGAATGGCAACCCTCGCTTGCTTGGAGTGACCAATCAGCGGATTGGTGGAGTAAGCGGGACGCAACTGATACTGGATCAGGAAATTGCCGGCATTGTGACGCTTGCAATCAAAAAACATTTCGACAAAGAAGGTTATGAGGTTCTGGAGGGAAGCGCTGCCAACAACGCCTTGTTCGAGGTGTCCGGGGTTATCAAGGATTTGACGCTGAACGTCAAGGAACGCGACACGATCAATATCGAGATTGAGACTACGCTCAAGGATATGACCAGTGGCAAGGTGGTGTGGTCGGGCCTGGTGGCGGAAAAGAACGATCGTTTCGCCGGCGTTGGCGGAAATGACAGGGATGGCGTGATTCGATTCCTCAACAAGGAACTGGGTATCGCAAGCACCAAGACGGTCGAGGCGATCAGTGCATCGCTGATGGCCTCGCGCCCCGAAATGTTTCACCTGACTGCCGGGACCAAGCCGATTCCGGGCGTGACGGTCTATGTTGCGCCCGAGGCTTCGAGGCCCGCCCCGGCGGCTCCTGCAGCCATGGTGCCGGGCTATGGGTACGGCGTGCCACCGGGCAGCACGGTTCCCCCGCCGGCCTATATGCCGCATGCCAGCGCCACCGCCGGATTGCTGCTGGTGAATACCAGTCCGCAGCGCGCCAAGGTGTATCTGGACGGCGTGTATTACGGCCTGTCGCCATTGCGTCTGGAGATGGAGCCGGGCATACACGCGATCGGCGTGAAGCTGGAAGGTTACAAGATGGTCACCGAGAAGGTGTCGGTGCGCAAGGGTGATAACACCGAGATGGAGTTGAATCTCGAGCGCTGATCGTCCGGCGAAGGTGGGGTGAACTCAGGAAATTAAAGCCCGGCAACGGGCTTTAATGTTTTTGGTCAGTGTTTTCCCGTACTGCCGAAACCGCCACTGCCGCGCTCGCTGAGCGGGAACTCTTCCACGATATTGAATTTCGCCTGCATCACCGGCACGACGACCAGTTGCGCCATGCGTTCCATCGGCATCAGCGTGAACGGGATCTGGCTACGGTTCCACAACGAAACGAATATCTGCCCCTGATAATCGGAATCGATCAATCCGACCAGGTTGCCGAGCACGATGCCATGCTTGTGCCCCAAGCCGGAGCGCGGCAGGATCATTGCCGCATAACCGGGGTCATTCAGGTGGATGGCGATGCCGCTGGGAATGAGTTCGCATTGCTTGGGCTGGATCACCATGTTGTGTCCGATGCATGCGCGCAGATCGATCCCGGCCGAACCGGCGGTCGCGTAGCCGGGCATGTTTTCGTGCAAACGAGAATCCAGAATCTTGACGTCCACCGGGATGTGCTTCATTTCCGTGCTCCTTGATAGCGTTGCGCGATATGCTGCATCAATGATCTTGCCAGCGTGAGCTTGTCGGCACGACCGAGGGTATGGTTGCCGCTGTCATCGAACAGGATCAGTTCGTTGTCGTCGCTGCCGATAGCCTGTTGTGCGAGATTGCCGACCATCAGCGGCAATTTTTTCGCGCGACGTTTCTGTTCGGCATATTCTGCAAGATTCTCGCTTTCGGCGGAAAATCCGACGCAGAACGGCGGGTTCGGCAGGTTGGCGACATGTGCCAGGATGTCCGGATTCTGGACCAGTTCCAGCGTAAGCGTTGCTGCGCCCTTCTTGATCTTCTGTTCGCTCGGTTGTGCGACGCGGTAATCCGCTACCGCTGCCACGCCGATGAAGATGTCGCAATCGTCGAGATGTTGTTGCACCGCGTCGAACATTTGCGCAGCACTTTGCACATCCACGGTTCGTGCGCCGCATGGTTTGGCCAGTGCGGTCGGCCCGGACACCAGCACCACCTCTGCGCCCTGTTCCAGCGCGGCCTGCGCGATGGCATAACCCATCTTGCCGGAACTGCGATTGGTGATGCCGCGCACCGTGTCGATCGATTCATAGGTCGGTCCGGCGGTGATCAGGATTTTCCTGCCGGACAATCGGCGCCCGGATTGCAGGAAGGCTGCGATGTCGCGTGCCAGCCGTTCCGCCTCCAGCATCCTTCCCATTCCTTCCTCGCCACATGCCTGCATGCCGCTGTCCGGGCCGAGCATCTGCACACCGTCGGCGACCAGTTGCGCAATGTTGCGTTGCGTGGCGGGGTGTTGCCACATCTCGCGGTTCATCGCTGGCGCGATGAGCAGCTGACAGTTGCGCGCCAGACACAAGGTGGACAGCAGGTCGTCGGCCAGGCCGTGCGCCAGCTTGGCGATGAAATCCGCTGTCGCCGGGGCGATCACGATCGCATCGGCAGCGCGGCTCAGGTTGATATGCGCCATGCCGTTCGGCTCGCTCATATCCCACTGGTCGGTGAAGACCGGCTTGCCGGACAATCCCTGCAATGTGGCGGGGGTGATGAAGTGGCCTGCCGCCTCGGTCATCACGACCTGTACCGTTATGCCCTGCTTGATCAGCAGGCGCAGCAATTCTGCCGCCTTGTAGGCCGCGATGCCGCCGGTGATGCCGAGCACGATGCGCTTTGCGGGTTCTTGTTCCATAATGCTGCGCATCTTACAAGAAAATGGCATCCACTTAACTACTGTGCTTGTAACCTTGTGTGGATGCATTTGGAAAGTTGCGTGGGTGATATGGCAATTACCGACTGGCCAGCCGGAGAGCGTCCCAGAGACAACACGCCGCGAAGCGGCTTGTTGCGGCGAAGGCTAACCTTCAGGTTATGCCGAAGCCAAAAGCTGCCACAGGAGAATCAGGCATGAGTATCACTGACTGGCCGGCCGGAGAACGTCCCAGAGACAACACGCCGCGAAGCGGCTTGTTGCGGCGAAGGCTAACCTACAGGTTATGCCGAAGCCAAAAGCTGCCACAGGAGAATCAGGCATGAGTATCACTGACTGGCCGGCCGGAGAACGTCCCAGAGACAACACGCCGCGAAGCGGCTTGTTGCGGCGAAGGCTAACCTTCAGGTTATGCCGAAGCCAAAAGCTGCCAAAGGAGAATCAGGTATGAGTATCACTGACTGGCCGGCCGGAGAACGTCCCAGAGAAAAGCTGCTGCAACGTGGCGCGGCAGCGCTTTCCGATGCCGAATTGCTGGCGATCTTCCTGCGCACCGGCGTGACAGGGAAGAGCGCAGTGGATCTGGCGCGCGAGTTGCTCACCCGTTTCGGCGGCCTTACGCAATTGTTCGCGGCCAGTGAAGCAGATTTTCGCAAGACCAAAGGCATGGGCCGTGCAAAATATGTGCAATTGCAGGCGGTGCTGGAGATGTCGCGGCGCGCACTCAAAGAGGAGGTGCTCCAGGGTGACGCACTCAATTCGCCGCGCGCGGTGCGCGATTACCTGAAGTTGTTGCTGGGTGGCAGGCAACAGGAGGTCTTTATGGTGTTGTTCCTCGACAGCCAGCACCGCGTGATCGCCTCGGAAGAATTGTTCCACGGCACGCTTGCCCAGACCAGCGTCTACCCGCGCGAAGTGGTCAAGCGTGCGCTGGCACACAATGCCGCCGCAGTCATCCTCGCGCACAATCATCCCTCCGGTGTCGCCGAGCCCAGCCAGGCCGATCGGCTTTTGACGGATGCGCTCCAGCAGGCCTTGAACCTGGTGGACGTGCGCGTGCTGGATCACTTCGTGGTGGCGGGGGAGCAACCCCTGTCATTCGCGGAAAAAGGGTTGATTTAAACGAAAATAGAGGTTGTAAATTGCCATGAATTGTGCCCCCGGATTAATAGGTTGGAGTCGATGTTGACGAGCTGTAAGAGGGGGAATACCATGCACCAAGCATGGTAAAAATCCCCAAGGTGGAATTAATGAAATTCGCATATTCGGCAGGTTGGGTGTTGTCAGGATTGTTGCTGGCAGCAAGTGGTGTGCACGCGCAGGAAATCGTCGATCAGGGTGCTGGCAATGCCAGAGTCGCGGTAAAGAAATCCGGAGTCAAATCGAAAAAGGCTGTGCGGCCGAACGCCGCTACCGAGCAGGCGCAGCGCGCTGCCGAGGCAAAGGCGAAAGCGGAACAGGAAGAAGCGCGCTTGCGCGCCGAAGCGGAGGCCGCGAAACAAGCCGAACTTGCAGCACGCGAAAAGCCGCTGCTCGATGCCGAAGAACTGCTCAAGAGCGGCAAGCCTGCCGATGCCTACGCCTTACTGGAACCTATGGAGTTCGAGCGTTCCGGCGAAGTCCGCTTCGATTACCTGCTGGGCATTTCCGCGCTGGACAGCGGCATGCCGGACAAGGCGACGCTGGCATTCGAGCGGGTGCTGGCGGTCAATCCCAATTTTGCCGGAGCGCGCCTGGATCTGGCGCGCGCCTACTATCAGCTCGGTGACCTGCTGCGCGCCAAGACCGAGTTCGAGAATGTGTTGAAGCAGAATCCGCCGGAAGCTGCGCGTGTCACCATTCAGAAATACCTTGACGCCATTGCCGCCTATGAGCAGGCCAAGCTGACGCGCATCAGCGGATATATCGAGGGCGTGGCGGGATATGACAGCAATATCGCGAACAGCAGCACGCAGACGTTCACTTTCGCTCCCACCTCGCCATGGAGCGGCCTGTTCCCGGGCAACCAGTTGCCGCCTGCCGCAAAACTGACCGGTGCCTACGAGGGCGTCAACGCGGGTGCAGAGATCAGCCATAGTCTGAATGCGAATTGGGGGATATTCGCCGGCGCCGACCTGCGCCAGCACGGCAACATGGTCCAGACCGCTTACGACTCGATCAGTACGGATGGGCGTATCGGCATGATGTACGGCGAAGAAAAGAACGTATACAAATTGACATTGAACGGCGGGCAGTCTTATACCGCCAATTCCATGCGCCGTGATTCATTCGGCGTGAGCGGCGAGTGGCAACATGCCTTCAGTCCCGCGAACCAGATGAGCACCTTCGCGCAGTATGGTCGTAGCCGTGCGACCGGTTTTCCGCCCACCTCGCCAGGCACCGATGCACGCATCGAGGGTAACACCGACCAGACGGTACTGGGTGCCGGCTGGGTGCATATCATGAACGATGGAAAGCAGGCGCTGTTCGGCAGTGTCTACATGGGCAAGGAACTGGATGTCGCGCCGGTCATTTCTCCCGGCCTGCCCAACGGCGGCCGTACCGACGGCAAGAAGCGTTTCAGCGGGCTGCGCGTCGGTGGTCAAACTGCCATCACCGAGCAACTGGACGGCATCGCCAGCCTGGGCTGGCAATCGGCCAATTACGGCAACCTGAACAACCTGGTCATGGCCAATCGCAGCGAAACCCAGTACGACTTGGCCATCGGGGCAAACTGGCGGCTGGGCAAGTTCTGGTCAGTCAAGCCGCAAATCGCATACTCGAAAAAGAGTTCCAATATTGCCTTGTATAGTTTCGATCGTAAGGATGTCTCGCTGACTATCCGTCGCGATTTCAGATAATCATCTTTGTGTGGGGTGTCATCATGAAAAACACTAACAGATTCCTTGCCCGCCTCGGGGTTGCTTTCGCCTGTCTGGCGTTCGTTTCTTCCGCGGCGTATGCGAACGTGGCCGGACATGTGCAGTTCGTCAGCGGCAACGTGCAGATCGTTGGTGCCAACGGACAGGCGCGTTCGGTGCAAAAGGGTGATGCGGTCAACGAGGGTGATACGCTGATCTCCGCGCAAAGATCCACGGCGCAGATCAAGATGCAGGACGGCGGATTCTTCGCGGTGCGCCCTGAAACCCGGATGAAATTCGACAAATTCGTGTTTTCAGGCAAGGCGGATGGCAGCGAACGGGGATTCTTCTCGCTACTCAAGGGCGGTTTCCGCGCAATCAGCGGCTTGATCGGTCGGGCCAACAAACAGAACTACAAGGTCAAGACCCCGGCGGCCACCATCGGGATCCGCGGCACGGACTATGAGGTCGTGTTTGTCGAGTCCAAACCGGTCAATGTAGCGGCTGCGGCCATGCTCATGACCCAGGTGGACTATATGGATGCCGATAGCATGCTGCTGGCCGAAGTCGGCGTCCCAACTCAAATGACTGCGGCGATCGTCAACAGTGGCGGGATTGACATGCAGACAAATGCCGGGCGGCAATCGCTTGATGCGGGGTCGAACAGCATGCTCGTTTCTCGCGGAATGGATCAACCGCCCATGGTGATGGCGATGGACAAGAATCTTTTCCCGGGTGCTGGTGCTCAGGACGGCGGCGCGCCCGGAAAAGGTAACGGGGAAGGTAACGGGGAAGGTAACGGGGAAGGTAACGGGGAAGGTAACGGGGAAGGTAACGGGGAAGGTAACGGGGAAGGTAACGGGGAAGGTAACGGGGAAGGTAACGGGGAAGGTAACGGGGAAGGTGGCGCAACCGGAGACGGCGGTACTACAGGAGACGGCGGCACGACCGGGGACGGCGGAACGACCGGAGATGGCGGAACGGCCGGAGATGGCGGAACGGCCGGAGATGGCGGAACGGCCGGAGATGCAGGGACTACGACTGGTGGTGGAACAACAAGTGGCGGAACGACCGGAGATGGCGGCGCGGCCGGAGGTGGCAGTACGACCAGCGATGCCGGGACTGCGACCGGCGGGGGTACAACGACCGGCGGGACGACGGACACCTCTATTCGCACGACGTCAGTCGTGGATGCTGCTCCTCCCGGCACTGGCGGTGCGCCGGCTGCCGGAACCACTACCACGCCGACGGTGACGACCACTACAGTGGTCACTCCGCCCCCGACGACAACTGTTGTGAATACTGCGCCTGTCGCGGGCGGGACAACGGTGAACCTGACTACCGGTACGGCGACGACCAACACCGGGCAAGTCCTTCCCGTCACGCAGGGTCTGATGGCATCACAGGCACAAACGGCTGCGACGGCAGCGGCACAGGCAGCGGCAGCGGCACAGGCTGCCGCGACCGCCGTGCAGACCGCCAACACGGCGCTGGCAGCGATGCTGCCGGTCGATACGGCTCCGGCGACCGCAGCCATTACTGCGGCAAGTCCTCTGGTGACCGGCGCGGCCACGACCTATGCGACGGCTGCGGCGATCACGCCGGTTGCCACCACGACAGCCGCCACTGCGGTGACGACTGCCACGACGAACGTCAATGCGGCCACCACCGCGGTGACCGCCGCGAACGGACTGGCGCCTGTGGCCATTGCTTCGGCTACCACTGCGGTGACGAGCGCCACGACGAACGTCAATGCGGCTGCGACCGCCGTGACCACGGTGACCGGACTGGCGCCGGTGGCGACCACGCCAGCCGACGCTATCATTGCGTCGGCCAATACCAACATTTCGGCGGCCACTCCCACAGTGGCTGCAGCTAACGCGCTGACGCCTGCGGATGCTGCGCTTGCCACGGCCAATGCGACCGCCGCACAAACAGCGGCGACGACAGCGTTGAACCAGGTGGCTGCGGCACAGACAGCCCTGACGGCCAATGGAGCATTTGCCGATGCGACAGCCGCGCCTGCGCTCACCACCGCGCAGACGGCCAATGCCTCATTACAGCCGGCCAGCACCGCCGTGCAGAACGCCGCGACTGCCGTCAGCACGAACAATGCCAGTCTGACTGCCGCGCAACTTGCGGCGCAGAACGCACTGATCACCGCGCAGGCCAACCTGACGGCGGCCAATGGCAATATAGCTGTTGTCAACACGCAGAATGCCAATTTGACGGCCGCACAGGCTGCCGCACAGGCAGCGCTGACCACGGCCCAGAACAACCTGACCCTGGCCAACAACAACCTGGCTACGGCGACCACCGCGAATGGCAACCTGACTGCCGCACAGGCCGCCGCACAGGCCGCGCTGACGAACGCGCAGGCCAACCTGGCCACGGCGACCACCAACCTGACCACGGCGACCAATCAGAATGCGGCCCTGACTGCGGCGCAAACTGCCGCACAGACTGCGCTGACTGCGGCTCAAACCAACCTGACCGCAGCCAATAACAACCTGGCTACGGCAACTGCCCAGAACACCACGATCGCCAACGCGCAGGCCACAGTACCCGCGCAACTGACCGCCGCACAAACCGCCGCCGTCGCCGCACAAAATGCCGCCGCCGCCGCACAGGCCGCCGCCGCACAGGCCGCCACGTTGCAGAATGCCGGTGATCTTGCCGGCGCGCAGGCGCAACTGGTGATCGCCCAGCAGCAACTGGTGATCGCCCAGCAGCAGCAAGCTGCCGCGACTGCCGCACAAACGGCGGCGTCGACGGCATTGACGAGCGCGCAGACCGCGTTGACGACCGGTCAGACCAGCGTAACGAATGCCGTTACCGCCGCGACTGCAGCGCAAACGTCCGCAGGAACTGTCACGACCCAGGCGGCACTGGTATCGCCGGCAGCCACGGCCGCGACCACTGCCGTGACGACCGCGACGGCTGCGGCGACCACCGCAGTGACCGACGCGGCCACCGCGCAGACCCAGGCCGGTACGGCACAGACTGCCGCCACGGCCGCGACCACTGCCGTGACGACCGCGACGACTGCGGCAAATACTGCGGCGACCGATGCGACCACCGCGCAGACCCAGGCTGGCACTGCCCAGACTGCGGTGACCACGGCGACGACTGCGGTGACGGACGCGACGACCGCGGCCAATACTGCCGCGACCGATGCGACCGCAGCACAAGCGCAGGCAACCGCCGCCCAGACGGCCAGTACCAATGCGAGTACCGCGCTGGCGGCTTCCAATGCCGACTTGGCGACGGTCAACAGCAATGCTGCTGTCGTGGCGACCAATGCCCCGGTCGCGGCCTACAACAATCCGGCCGTGGTCACGCCTGACCGCTTCATTGGTGCGCTAAAAACGGCAGTAGCGCCAAGTGCCGGCCAATATATCGAGGGTGGCGGGCCGGGGGACGCATTTGCCGGTACCGGCACGGCGAACACCAGCTTCGTGCTGGACGGCACAGGCAACCTCGTGGAAAGCCGCCATACCTGGTATGAGGAATCCGCCGCTTCAACGGTGACCACGCAAGTGCTGGTGCCGGATGCCAACGTGAAACGGACGGGCGGCGTTGCAGTGGAAAAGTTCAAGTTGCCGGATAACAGCATCTACGCCGGTCGCTGGCAGGGCGGTAGCCTCACCATCACCGATAACGCGGCTGTCGTTCCGCAGTTCACCCGCAACCTTGGCGCTACCAGCCAGCACTGGTCGATCATGCTGGTTCCGACTGCCGGCTATATACAGGCGCTGACCGGGACGACTGCCTACACTTTGGCGGGAGCGACCTCGCCGACCGATGGTTTGGGCAATGTCGGAACATTGAATTCCGCGACGCTGAGCGCGAACTTCACCAGCCAAGTGGTGAGTTCAACATTGAACCTGACTATTGCGGCCAAGACCCTGAACATCGCAGCACCTGGCATGCCAATCAATGGACCTGGCTTTGGTACTGGAGGCGCGATCAATCCTTCCTGTACCGGATGCGGTTCGCCCTATTACGCCTACATAGGCGGGATGTTCGCGGGCGATGCGGCTGCCAGCGTCGGCTTGAGCTACGCGTTGTGGACAGGAGCAGCGCCGGGCGCAACGACCGGGGCGACCGACCTGATACAAGGCATGGCGGCATTTACTACGGCAGTTGCGCCAACATTGGCGGCATTCGACGTCGCAGCTCAGGCGGCCGCTGATGCAGCCGCTGCGGCTGCTACGGCCGCGCTGGCGGCAGCGAGCACGGCGACGACCGACAACGCGGCTTTGACCGTAATTGCGCCAGTCAGTACCGTTCCGGCCACGGCTGCGATCGGGACGGCCAGCGCCAATATCGGCACGGCAACGACCGCCGTGACCGACGCGACCGCATTAACGCCTGCTGATACCGCTTCCGCATCTGCGGCAGTGACGAGCGCCACGACGAGCGTCAATACGGCGGCGACTGCCGTGACCACCGCGAACGGACTTGCTCCGGTGGCGACCACGCCGGCCGACACTGCCATTGCGACTGCAAACACCAACATTGGAACGGCCAGCCCGGCCGTGACCACGGCAACGGGACTGGCTCCGGTCAATGCGGCGACGGCGATTGCCAATGCGACCACCGCACAAACAGCAGCGACGACAGCCTTGAACCAAGTGACTGCGGCACAGACAGCTTTGACCGCCAGCGGCGCATTTGCCGATGTGACAGCCGCGCCCGCACTTACCGCCGCACAGACGGCCAATGCCACTGTGCAGTCGGCGAATGTCGCCGTGCAAGCTGCACCGACCACCATCGGCACGAACAACACCAACTTGACGGCGGCTCAGGCTGCCGCACTAGCTGCGCTGACCACGGCCCAGAACAACCTGACTGTTGCCAACAACAACCTGGCTGCGGCAACGACGGAGAACGCCAATCTGACCGCTGCGCAGACTGCCGCGCAAGCCGCGCTGACCACGGCCCAGAACAATCTGACTGTTGCCAACAACAACCTGGCTGCGGCAACGACGGAGAACGCCAATCTGACCGCCGCGCAGACTGCCGCGCAGGCCGCGCTGGCTACCGCCAACAACAATCTGGCCGTGGCCAACACAGAACTGACCAGTGCGAACACCGAGAACACCGTGATCACGACCGCGCAAAGTGCGGCGGCAACACAGCTGGCTGCGGCTCAGGCCGCTGCGACTGCGGCACAGACTGCGGCAGCGGCAGCACAAGCGGCAGCGGCACAGGCGGCTACCCTGCAGGGCTTGGGTGATTTCGCCGGCGCCCAGGCGCAGATGGTGATCGCGCAGCAGCAACTTGCGATCGCGCAGACCGAACAGGCCAATGCACAGGCCGCACAGGCGCAAGTGACCGCACAACTGTCCAGTGCGCAAATCTCTGTGGCGATCGCCGGCACTGCGGTGGCCAATGCGACCAATCTGGCCACCACCGCTGCCACTGATGCGACCGCCGCGCAATCGCAGGCAAGCGTGGCGCAGACCGCTGCGGCGAATGCCGGCCCGGCAGTTATCGCAGCGACCACCACGGCGAACGCTGCCGTGACCGATGCCGGAACAGCGCAAGCGCAGGCTGGAGCTGCGCAGACGGCTGCCTCCACGGCGACGACTGCCGTGACGGACGCGACGAACGCAGCCACTATTGCCGCGACCGATGCCACCACTGCGCAAACTCAGGCAGCTGCTGCCCAGACGGCCAACGACAATGCGAACCTTGCGCTCCTCTCTTCCAATACCGAGCTGACGACGGTCAACAACAATGCGGGTATCGTGGCGTCCAACGCCCCGGTCGCGGCCTACAACAATCCGGCCGTGGCGGGTAATTTCATCGCCGCAACGATGTTCCCGGAGGCAACGGTTGGCGGTTTCAATGAAGCCTTTGCGCCCAATAATCCGCTGCAACCCAATACGATGTACGTGCTGGACGGCAGCGGCAATCTGGTCGAGGCGCGCAACATCCCGTTCCAGGTGCAGACCAATCCGAACGGCACGGTACTTTCCCCGGTCATCACCGGCGCCAGCGGCGCGAACATGAAGTGGAGCGGTGGCACGGCGGCGGATACCTTCAAGCTTCCCGACAACAGTATCTATTTCGGACGCTGGATGAACGCCACGGTGACCGTGACGGACAATGCCATCCCCGCCAATGTCTACACCTATACGCCCGTGGCCAGCCTGTGGGCGGTTGTGTTGCCGCCGCCGGCCGGCTATGTGCCATCGCTGGTGGGAACGGCGACCTATACCCTGGCCGGGAATACCTTGCCGGTCGATGTGTCCGGCAATACCGGTGTCTTGAACAGTGCGACCCTGTTTGCCGATTTCACCGCCCAGGTGGTCAACGCGGCGGTGGACCTGACGATGGGTGCCGGCACGATGGCGGGTACGTTCAATGTATCGGGAACCAACATTCCGATCGATGCGGCGGGCGGATTTGGCGTTCCCAATTCCAGCTTCTTGACAACGACTTGTACCCTTGGCACCTGTGCTGCAGGAGCGGCTGGTTACAGCGCCGACCTTGGCGGTAGTTTTGCCGGAACGGCGGCGGCCAGCGCAGCGATGTCCTACAACATCTGGCCGACGACGATATCGCCCGGAGATCCGGCCACCGATTCGATCCGGGGGATGTTGGCCTTCACCGGCACCCCGCCGACTCCGCCTGCCGGCCCGTATTATCCTGCCGCAGGCAACTGGTCGGCATGGGCTCAACCTACTGTGGGCACTGTCGCCGCGTATCAAAGAGGGGTGCTCAGTACGCCGACTCCACAGGCCAATACCAATTTCATACTGGACGGAACGGGCAATCTGGTTACGTCGCTCCACGGCGCTTATCGGGAACAGGCTCTGTGGAATATTTCGCCAGCCACTTCTGTGTACGAGGATGCCACGATCACCTTCAGTGGTGGCACGCCCAATGATTACTATATGCTGCCGGATGGCACCCGCGCCATCGGACGCTGGACGGGCGGCAGCATGACTGTCACCGACAACTTTGGAGTGTTGCCCACCATTGTCAAGAATCTGGGATTGAGCAGCGCGATATGGACGATCGGCCAGCCGACTCCGGACAACTATATCCTGAACCTTGTTGGTACTACCACCTACACGCAACGCGGCGCCACCTTGCCAACCGATTCGTTCGGCAATGTCGGGACTGCGCCGGTGGCGACCTTGAGTGCCAACTTTACGACCATGACTGCGGATGCCAGCGTGGCCTTCAGCATCACCGATCGGAATATGAATGTGACGGCAACAGGCATGCCGATAGGCGTGAATGTGGTCAACCAGAACTATTCCCAGGGGTTCTACGCCCGCTCTGAGGATGGCAACGCGCCGAATGTGACTTGTACCGGTGCAGGATGTCTCGGCGGCGGATACCTGGCCCGCTTGATCGGGGGCTTCGATGGCGCGACGGCCACTGGCGCGGAATTCGATTACACCCTCTGGCCAACCGCGACTGCGGGTTCGCTGGTGGCCGATGTGATACAGGGCAAGGTCGTGTTCGATACCGCCCTCCCGCCGACGGCAGGTTTCAATCCGCCCGCAGGGACTTGGGTGAGCTTCAGCCATCTGCCCGTTGGGACGAGCGGAGCTTGGAAACGGGGAAGATTTAATGAGGGGGCCAATCCGCCCCAGTCGGAAGCCGGTTTCATTCTGGATGCAGCAGGCTATCTGGTGCGTTCGATGCACGTCAACTATAACGAACGAGCCGTATGGAATGGCGGGACATCGACCGCGAATGCGTATGGCGATGCGATGGTCAGCTATAGTGGAGGCGTGGCCAGTGATCGTTACGCAACTCCTGATGGCAGCCTAATCATTGGCCGTTGGACGGGTGGGCAGCTCACAGTATCCGACAATCTGGGAGTGTTGCCTGACTTGGTGAGGAATCTGGGTGTGACCAGTGCGTACTGGGGGATAACCTCTCCCTCGCCGGTCAATTACGTACCATCATTGATAGGCACGACTGTCTACACGCAGGGCGGCGCAACGTTGCCGACCGATTCCTTCGGCAATGTTGGCACGACACCGGTGGCGAGTTTGATCGCTAACTTTACCAACCAGACCATCGATGCCAGCGTGGCGTTCATCATCGCCAACCAGAATCTGACCATCGCGAATCCGGCCATCCCCATCGTTGCCGGTGCCAACTACTTCGATGCCATGCTCGAATTGGGTACCCAGCCGACCGTCAGCTGTACCGGTGCGGGATGCTCAGGAGGTGGCTATCAGGGCTTTATGACAGGCAGTTTCGCCGGGGCGCAGGCAACGAGCGTTGATTTGTCCTACAAGGCATGGCCGACCACAACAGCGGATGCATTGGTGACGGACATCATCCAGGGCGTGGTGGCGTTCTACACCAACACCCCGCCGACAGTAGGTGCGGCAACTAATCCCCCCGCCGGCAGTTATGGCGTTGGTTTCATGGTGCCCGTCCCGCTGGCCGGAGGCTATAACTCCGGTCTTTCCGGCGTTGCTCCGCCGATGGCCAATACCAGTATGCAACTGGATGGCGCCGGCAACCTGATCACGCTGCTCAGCACGACGTACAAGGAACCGGGCAGCTCGCCGTATGCGATACCACAGCTTCCACCGACGGTTGGGCTTGCGAGTGCGCAGGTTGACTGGACTGGTGGAGTTGCTTCGGATTATCACCAGTCGCTCAGCGGGGATGTCACGTTCGGTCGCTGGCAGGGCGGTACCGTGACGGTGACCGATCTGAACCCCGTCACACCACTCTCGCCGCTCTCGTACAACCTGAACCAGACCGGCGCCATGGTCGGCCCAACCAGCAGCCTGTGGGCATACGGCGTGGCGCCCGGCGCGGGCTACATCCAGTCGCTGACCGGTTCGACGGCCTATACCAAGACCGCGCAGAGCACGCCGTTCGATTCGATGGGCGGTATGGGCGTGTTGAACGGCGCGACCATGACCGCGGATTTCACCAACCAGTTGGTGAACATGGTATTGAACCTGACGATGAACAGCGGCCTGTTGGCGGGCGATACCTTCAACGTGTTCGGCGACATGGTGATCAATCCGCTTGTTGCGCCTGATTCGGCTGCGTTCAAGACGGTGGCCGCGCCGGCCGTGCTGTGCATGACGGGGCCCTGCACGTTGGCTGCGGGGGAGTCATTCGTGGCCGAGATGAAGGGCGCGTTCGCCGGCGCGACGGCAGTCGATGCCATCGTGTCGTATGCCGTCTGGCTTGAAACGCCCACCGTGCCGGCAGACATCATCTACGGGTACGTGGCGTTCAATACCGCAGTTGCGCCGACCGTGAACCCGGCCGGGCCGGTGGTGGCCTATGCCGGAGGCAAGACCTCGGTGGCTTACACCGGCGCTTACGGCGGAGCGTTCAACTTCATCGCCGCGCCGGGTGAGGTGTCACCACTGCCCAGCCCGACCATGTTCACCGATAATTATGGTGACGGTTTCGGCTTCAGAACCGACGTGCTGACCGGCGCGAGCACGGGCACGACGAATACCACGACGGCGAACGGCATCACCTTCGGCGTGTGGGACACGGTATCCAGCGTCAATGCGACCTCGCAAAATCCGATCATGCCGAACCCGGATGGCCCCGGAATGCTGCCCGTCTATATGTATGGCGAGGAAGGCTATCTCGATTCGGCGGTCGTGCCAAATACGAATACCGGGTCGTTTAGCAGCACGGTCAACTATACCGCGGTCGCCTCGACTTCCTTCGACAAGGGTACGTGGGCGACCGGCAGCGTGACCACGGCGACGATGAGCGCGAATTTCGTCAACCAGACGGTGGATGTCGCACTGGGCGGTACACTGGGTGCTACGCCTTGGACGCTGAGCAGCACGGCCATGCCGATCGCTTTCATGAGCATCGCCAACGGTTCGGGCACACGCTTCAATTCCTCCTCGGTGACGCTCACCGTGAACGGACTCAGCTCCTGCCTGCCGGATTGCGGCGGCAGTATCAACGGCACGTTCACCGGACAGAACTACACCGGTGCGATCGTGCAGTACTCGCTATGGGATGCATCCTCGGCGCAGGGGATGGAACTCGGCGGGCTGGTCGCGTTCAGCAATGACACTCCCGTGACGAACGGCGCTCCTGCGCCGACCGGCAATACCGTGGTGGTGAATTCATGGCAGATCCAGGATGCGCCGACCATCGCGACCGATGGCACAAATGTGCTGATCGGGTGGAGCGGGCCGGGCTGGAGCTCGACCGTGACCGCATCGTCGGGTTCGGCAGCGCAAACGGCACTTACGGTTGGCGGCAGCGGCACGATCAACTGGGGGCAGTGGGGAGAGGGGTCGGCCCTGAACGAGGCCTTCAGCTATGTGCCGGGCGCCGCGCAGTTGCACTGGATCACCGCGCCGGAACCTACGCCGGTCTATCTGGCCGAGGTGCTGACCGCGCCCAGTGCGGTCTACAACTATCTCGGCGGCGATGTCACCAGCCTCACCGGCGGTGTGCATGGCACGATTACCGGTGGCAGCACATCACTTACGGTGAACTTTACGATGCAGACTGTAGCGGTGAGCTTGGTCATGGCAGTGAACGGCCACAACTGGTCGGCCACTACCACGAATGCGCCGCTCATGTATCCGAACGGCAACGCCATGAACGCCTTCCAGGCCGACAGCTACCGTTCGCCAGGGCAGGCAGGCTACCTGACGGTAATGGTGGATGCAGCGCTTGCCAATGGCAGTCTGGCCGGGCAACTGGTCGGGGCGGCGATGGACGGTGCGTTCATCAAGTTCAACCTGGAAGGGCAGGTCACCACGCCGATAATGGACTACGAATGGGTGCAGGGCGTGGCGGCACTGGGCGCGGCCGTGCCCAACGATCCGGCGACGCAATACCGCATGGTCATGGCTACCTTGAGCGACCCGGGGGCAGCGGTGCCCACCGCGCTCATCATGGGCGCATACAACAACGTTTCGCGCGTGATCACGGATGGCGCCGGCAACCTGACGCAGTTCGACGATGGGCAAGGCTCCGTGATCCAGTATGCGGGTCCCGGCACCGGGGGCGGGATCGTCGATCAGGGCAGCGTCACGCTCGGCGGCGAGACCATCATTTGGGGCCGCTGGGATGCGGGTTCGCTGGTGAATGTTCAGGACCGGGTGAGCGGAACCTGGCAAAACGGCATCCCGCTGCCCGGCGGCGCGCATGCCATGGCCGGGCCCATCATGAACGGCCCGGTGGCCCTGCCGACCAGCGGAATCTATACTTACAACCATGTCGGCGGAACCACACCGACCACCGATACGGGCGTGACGGGCATACTTAACAGTGCCACGCTGCAGGCGAACTTCACCGCGCAGACCGTGGATGTCGGCGTGAATGTCATGGCTGGCGGCGCAACGCTGGATGCATTCGCCAGCAATGTGCCGATCCAGAACCGCAGCAATTTCATGACGGATAGCCGTATGGTCGGACCGGGCAATCTGGCGGTGACCTGTAGCGGAACCCCCTGCGGCACGACCAACCACGGCATGATCGCCGGCGGCTTCGGCGGCGCGGGCGGTGCGGGTGCGGCATTCAGCTACGGCTTCACGAAGGGTGGTGCCAATGCGGGCACAGTCAACGGCGTGGCGGTGTTCCAGCAGGCAACCACACCCCAGTAATCGCAGTTGGATGTCAGAAACGAACAAGCCCGCAATCGCGGGCTTGTTCGTTTCGTCTGACTGAAGAACAGTTGCGAGTCGTCGCTAGATCCGTTTGGCCAGCTCCGCCGCCTTGCCGATGTAGGTGTCGGGCGTCAGTTTCAGCAGGCGCTGTTTTTCCGCTTCGGGAATCTCCAGCGTTTCGATGAAGGCCTGCAAAGAAGCGCGGTTGATGCCGCTCTGGCCGCGCGTCAGTTCCTTGAGTTTATCGTAGGCGTTCTCGATGTTGTAACGGCGCATCACGGTCTGGATCGGTTCGGCCAGCACTTCCCAGCTTGCGTTCAGGTCGTCCGCCACCCGTTGCGGGTTGGCTTCCAGTTTGCCCAGCCCTTTCAGGCAGGATTCGTAAGCCAGCAGCGTATAGCCGAGCGCCACGCCCATGTTGCGCAATACCGTGGAATCGGTGAGGTCGCGCTGCCAGCGCGACACCGGCAGTTTTTCGGAAAGGTGGCGTAGCAGCGCATTGGCCAGTCCGAGGTTGCCTTCGGAGTTCTCGAAGTCTATCGGGTTGACCTTGTGCGGCATGGTCGAGGAGCCGACCTCGCCCTTGACCACTTTCTGCTTGAAGTAGCCGAGTGAGATATAACCCCAGATGTCGCGGTTCAGGTCGAGCAGGATGGTGTTGATGCGCGCATAGGCATCGAACAGTTCCGCCATGTAATCGTGCGGCTCGATCTGGATGGTGTACGGGTTGAAGGTGAGACCGCGCGCCGTGACGAAGCGCTGCGCAAAACCTTCCCAGTCCACGTTCGGGTAGGCGGCCTGGTGGGCGTTGTAGTTGCCCACCGCGCCGTTGATCTTGCCGAGGATATCGACGGCGGCGAGGCGTTGTTCGGCGCGTTGCAGGCGGTACACCACATTCGCCATCTCCTTGCCCAATGTGCTCGGTGTGGCGGTCTGGCCGTGGGTGCGGCACAGCATCGGCAGGTCGGCCAGCTGCAGCGCGATGTCTTTCAGGCGCGTGATCAAATCCTGCAGCGCGGGCAGCATCACCGTTTCGCGCGCACCCTTGAGCATCAACGCGTGGCTGAGGTTGTTGATGTCTTCCGAGGTGCAGGCGAAATGGATGAACTCCAGCGCCTTCGCGGTTTCCGGGTTCGTGGCCAGCTTTTCGCGCAGCCAGTATTCCACTGCCTTGACGTCGTGGTTGGTGATCTTCTCGATAGCCTTGATGGCGACCGCGTCCTCTTCGCAGAATGCGGCATTGATCGCATCCAGTTGCGCGACGGTATCGGCGGAGAACGGCGCGATCTCGGGAATGTCGACCTGTGCGCCGAGCGCCTTGAGCCACTCGATCTCGATCTGTACGCGGAAACGGATCAGGCCGAATTCACTGAAGTATTCGCGCAAGTGATCCACCTTGCCGTGGTAACGCCCGTCCAGCGGGGAAAGGGCGGTGAGTTTGCTGAGTTTGCTCATGGTCATACCCTGAATCTGTGGAGGGCGCATTTTACGCGAATCAGGACAGGGCTTGTTCGATGATTGCGCCGCCCAGGCATATCTCTCCGTCATACAGGACCACCGACTGTCCCGGCGTGACCGCCCATTGCGGTTCGGTAAAAGTGATTTCGCAGCGACCGTCGGAAAGCGGTGTGAAGCGGCATGCGGCGTCGGCCTGCCGATAGCGCGTCTTGGCGCCATACGGGTAGTCCGGTTGCGGTGCGGTGCCGCTGATCCAGTGTTCGTCCAGCGCGGCCAGACACGGCGCGAGCAGCGCGGGGTGGTCATGTCCCTGTACCACCATCAGGCGGTTGCCGCCCATATCCTTGTCTGCCACGAACCACGGTTCGCCGGAGGCGTCCTTGTCGCCGCCTATACCCAGCCCCTGGCGTTGCCCGATGGTGTAAAAGGACAGGCCAACGTGCCGGCCGACCACCTTGCCTTCGGGCGTGACCATGTCGCCGGGACGGGTGGGCAGGTAGCGGTTGAGGAATTCGCGGAACGGGCGTTCGCCGATGAAACAGATGCCGGTGCTGTCCTTCTTGGCATGGTTAGCCAAGCCATGCCGCGCGGCGATGGCGCGGACTTCGGATTTGACGATCCCGCCGAGCGGGAACATGGCTTTGGACAATTGCGCCTGGTTCAGGCGGTGCAGGAAATAGCTCTGGTCCTTGCTGCCGTCGGCAGCCTTGAGCAACTGGAACAGGCCGCCCGCTTCGCGCACCCGCGCGTAATGTCCGGTGGCGATGCAGTCGGCGCCGAGCTGGATGGCGTGATCGAGGAAGGCCTTGAACTTGATCTCGGAGTTGCACAGGATGTCCGGGTTGGGCGTGCGTCCGGCCTCGTATTCGCGCAGGAAGTAGCTGAACACGCGATCCTTGTATTCCTTCGCGAAATTCACTGCCTCGATCGGGATGCCGATGGTGTCGGCGACCGAGACCGCGTCGATCAGGTCCTGCCGTGAAGAGCAGTATTCGCTGTCGTCATCGTCCTCCCAGTTCTTCATGAACAGGCCGACGACATCGTAGCCCTGCTGTTTCAGCATCAGCGCGGCGACGGAGGAATCCACGCCGCCGGACATGCCGACGACGATCCTTCTACTCATAGTGCACCAGCAGGTCGAGCGGATAGCGTTTCCCCGCGAGGTAATCTTCCACGCAACGCAGGATCAGCGGGCTGCGGTGCCTCGCCTGGGTGGCGCGTATCTCGTCCGGCGTCAGCCACACCGCGCGGATGATCCCCTCGTCCAGCGCGCGTTCGGGCTCGTGGTCGGTGGCGGTGCCGGTGAAGGCGAAGCGCAGGTAGGTGACGTTCGAATGGCTGGAATGCCAGCGATAGATGCCAAGCAGGTGCTGCGGCGTGAAACGGTAAGCGGTTTCTTCCAGCACCTCGCGCGCGACGGCCTGCACCAGCGTTTCGTCCGGTTCCCAGTGGCCGGCGGGCTGATTGAACAGATGCCCCTGTTCCGTTTCCTCTTCCACCAGCAGGAAACGTCCATCGCGTTCGATGACTGCGGCTACGGTGACGTTCGGTTTCCAGATCATGTTAACGACCTCAGAAAGAATAAAGGCAGGAATACCTGCCCTTGAATTTGGTGCCGGGGGGGGGAATCGAACCCCCACGCCCTCTCGGGCACCGGATTTTGAGTCCGGCACGTCTACCAGTTCCATCACCCCGGCATGGGTGAAAACATTATTACTGTTCCGGATTTTGGCTCCGGCCACCGCTTGCGCGGTTTAACGTTCGCTATGCTCACATTAGCCTGCGCCGCAACTTTCGTTGTGGCTCCGGCCACCGCTTGCGCGGTTTAACGTTCGCTATGCTCACATTAGCCTGCGCCGCAACTTTCGTTGTGGCTCCGGCCACCGCTTGCGCGGTTTAACGTTCGCTATGCTCACATTAGCCTGCGCCGCAACTTTCGTTGTGGCTCCGGCCACCGCTTGCGCGGTTTAACGTTCGCTATGCTCACATTAGCCTGCGCCGCCATGTCCCGTAAACGAGCCATGGTGAGTCCGGCACGTCTACCAGTTCCATCACCCCGGCATGGGTGAAAACATTATTACTGTTCCGGCTTTTTGGAGCCGCGCATTATCCCTGAAAGGGAATGCGACATCAACTACAATCCCGCCTTTGCAGAATCCAGGCTGTTGCCAGATGCGTACCGAAGAATTCGATTTTGACCTGCCTGAGCGCCTGATCGCGCAGCACCCGCCGGCGCGGCGCGGCGATAGCCGCTTGTTGCATGTCGGAAAGGCAGGCGTGGAGGATCGCATGTTCGCCGATCTGCCGCAGTTCCTGCGCGCAGGGGATGTATTGGTGCTGAACGATACGCGCGTGCTGAAGGCGCGCCTGTTCGGCAGGAAGGAGACCGGCGGCCAGGTCGAGGTGATGGTCGAGCGGGCGCTGGATGCGCATGAGGTGCTGGCGCAGGTGCGAGCCAGCAAAACGCCCAGAGCGGGCAGCCGGTTCGTGCTTGCCGATGCGGTAGATGTCTCCGTGCTGGGACGGGAGGGCGAGTTCTTCCATCTGCGTTTCGAGTGCGATGAATCCGTGGACGAAGTGCTGGAGTGCTACGGCAAGCTGCCGTTGCCGCCTTACATTACCCATGCGGCCGACGCCGGGGATGAAGAACGTTACCAGACTGTGTTTGCGCGCGAGCAGGGCGCGGTCGCTGCACCGACGGCAGGGTTGCATTTTGACGGGGCGATGCTGGAGAGGCTGCGTGCCCAGGGCGTAACTATCGCTTATGTCACGCTGCATGTCGGGGCGGGAACCTTCCAGCCGGTGCGGGTGGAAAATATCGGCGACCATGTGATGCATAGCGAACGCTATACGATTTCGCAAGATACGGTGGAAGCGATCCGGCGGGCCGGGGCAGACGGTGGGCGGGTGATATCGGTCGGCACGACCAGCCTGCGTGCGCTGGAAAGCGCGGCGGCAGGCGGGGAGCTGAAGGCCGGGTCGGGCGAGACGCGCATCTTCATTACGCCGGGCTACCGGTTCAAGGCGGTGGACATGCTGCTGACCAACTTCCACCTGCCGCGCTCGACGCTGCTGATGCTGGTGTGCGCGTTCGGTGGCATGGAAAAGATGCTGGCTGCCTACCGTCATGCGGTGGACAGGGAATACCGCTTTTTCAGTTACGGCGACGCAATGTTTATTGAACGCTCGGAATGAAAAGGCGATTCATCCACTAAAAAAGACACGAAAATGTTGGCATGGTTTTGATCGGTTCGTGATTTTCGTGCCTTTCGTGGACAGACGGTTTTTGCATTGGGGTATGAAGTATGGAATTTAATCTGTTGAATACTTCCGGCATGGCGCGGCGCGGCACGCTGGAACTGGCGCACGGCAAGGTGGAGACGCCGGCCTTCATGCCGGTCGGCACCTACGGCACGGTGAAGGCGATGTCACCCGCCGAGCTGAAGGACATCGACGCACACATCGTGCTGGGCAACACTTTCCACCTGTGGCTGCGTCCGGGACTGGAAGTCATCGCCGCGCATGGTGGTTTGCATCGCTTCATGGGTTGGGGCGGCCCCATCCTGACCGACTCCGGCGGCTTCCAGGTATTCAGCCTGGGCGAGCTGCGCAAGATCACCGGCGGCGGGGTGGAGTTCCGTTCCCCGGTGAACGGCGACAAATGTTTCCTGTCGCCGGAAGAGTCGATGCGCATCCAGCGCGTGCTGAATTCCGACATCGTGATGATCTTCGACGAATGCACGCCGTATCCGGCGGACGAGCAGGTGGCTGGAGTGTCGATGCGCCTGTCGCTGGGCTGGGCAGAGCGTTCCAAGCGCGCACACGAGGGTAATCCGAACGCGCTTTTCGGCATCGTGCAGGGCGGCATGCACGAACACCTGCGCGACGAGTCGCTGGCCGGATTGAAGGGTATCGGCTTCGACGGGTTTGCCATCGGTGGCCTGTCCGTGGGCGAGCCCAAGGACGACATGCTGCGCATCCTGCGCCATACCGCGCCGCAGTTGCCTGCTGACAAGCCGCGCTACCTGATGGGCGTGGGTACGCCGGAAGATATCGTCGCGGCAGTGACGCAAGGCATCGACATGTTCGACTGCGTGATGCCGACGCGCAACGCGCGCAACGGACACCTGTTCACGCGGCATGGCGATGTGCGCATCAAGAACGCGCAATACCGCATGGACACGCGCCCGCTGGACGAGGAGTGCGGCTGCTACACCTGCCGCAACTTCAGCCGCGCCTACCTGCACCACCTGCACCGCCTCGGCGAGATCCTCGGCGCGCGCCTGAATACCATCCACAATCTGCATTACTACCAGGATCTGATGCGCGACATCCGCACCGCGATCGAGGCGGATGAATTCGATGCCTTCGTGGCAAGGTTTGAGCGGATGCGTGCCGGAGAGCGGTGATGTCTGGCTGCTTCGTGCTAAAATGCGCGCCTTTTGAATTGTTTCCGGAGGCTTGAATCATGTTTTTTATCAGTAATGCTTACGCTGAAGCGGGCGCACCGGCTGGCGGTGGTTTCATGGATTATCTGCCGCTGATCGCGCTGATCGCGGTGTTCTATTTCCTGATCCTGCGTCCGCAGCAGATACGCGCCAAGGAACACAAAGCGATGATCGAGGCGCTGCAAAAGGGCGATGAGATCGTTACGGTGGGCGGCCAGGTCGGGCACGTCAGCAAGATCTTCGAGCAGTATGTAAGCATGGAGATCGCGGAGAATACCGAGGTGATGGTGCAGAAAACCGCGATCCAGCAGGTGCTGCCCAAGGGAACCATCAAGGCCATCAAATAAGGTTTGAGCATCGTTCAGGTCGCGTGCCGCGTGGTTGGGCGGCCTTGACCGGTTTGTGTTGCTCGCAGGAATTCAAGAGGTTTCGATGAACCAATATCCGTTGTGGAAATATCTGCTGATACTGGCCACGTTGCTGGCCGGGTTGATCTATACCTTGCCTAATTTTTACGGTGAGTCGCCTGCCGTGCAGGTTTCGCCGTTGCGCACCAGCCTGAAGGCGGATGAGGCATTGCTTGCGCGGGTGAACGATGCGCTGAAGGCGGCCGGCCTCGATCCCCAGGTGGTCACTCTGGATGGCAACAGCGTCAAGGCGCGTTTTGCCGATACCGACAGCCAGATGAAGGCCAAGGATGTGCTGGTCGGACAGTTGGGCGATGATTACATGGTTGCGCTCAACCTGTTGTCGCGTTCGCCGCAATGGCTGACCGGCCTCAATGCGTTGCCGATGTATCTCGGCCTGGACTTGCGAGGCGGGGTGCATTTCCTGTTGCAGGTAAACATGAAGGCGGCTCTGGACAAGGCACTGGAGGCTGCCATCGGGGATATTCGCAGCACATTGCGCGAGCAGAACATCGCCTACTCCGGGGTGAGCCGCGACGGCAATGCGCTGGTGGTCAAGTTCCGCGATGCCGATGCGCGCGGCAAGGGGGAAGACGAGCTCAAGCAGCGTTTTTCGGATTATGTGCTGGCCGGGAAGGACGAGGGCGGCCAGTTCCTGTTGCGCGCGACGCTCAAGCCTGAAGCGGAGCGCCGCATCCAGGATTCGGCGGTACAGCAGAACCTGTTGACGTTGCGCAACCGCGTGAACGAACTGGGGGTTGCCGAGCCGGTGATCCAGCAGCAGGGCGCGGATCGCGTAGTGGTGCAACTGCCCGGCGTGCAGGATACCGCGCGCGCCAAGGACATCCTGGGGCGCACCGCCACGCTGGAAGTGCGCATGGTGGACGAAGAACACCCGTATGTCGAAGGGGCGGCGGCGCCGTTCGGCACCGAGATGTTCAAGGATCGTGCCGGCAGTGCGCTGCTGGTGAAGAAACAGGTGATCCTGACCGGCGAACGCATCAATGACGCGCAACCCGGTTTCGACAACCGCACCAATGAGCCGGCGGTACATATCAATCTGGATGGCGTGGGTGCACGCAGGTTCAAGGAGGCGACGCGCGAGAACGTCGGCAAGCGCATGGCCATCATCCTGTTCGAAAAAGGGCGCGGAGAGATCGTCACCGCGCCGGTGATCCGCGAGGAGATCGGTGGCGGGCGCGTGCAGATCAGCGGCCAGATGGATACCGTTGAAGCTCAGGACACCGCGCTGCTGCTGCGCGCAGGCGCACTGGCGGCGCCGATGGAGATCATCGAGGAACGCACCGTCGGCCCCAGCCTGGGTGCGGACAATATCAAGCGCGGCTTCGATTCGACCAAGATCGGTTTCATCATGGTCGGGCTGTTCATGATCGTTTACTACCTGATGTTCGGCACGATCTCCGTGCTGGCTCTGGGAGCGAACCTGCTGTTGCTGGTGGCGCTGCTATCCATGATGCAGGCCACGCTGACCCTGCCGGGCATGGCGGGTATCGCGCTGACGCTGGGCATGGCGATCGACGCGAACGTGCTGATCAACGAGCGGATCCGCGAGGAGTTGCGCAATGGCGTGACGCCGCAAGCGGCGATCCACGCCGGCTATGACCGTGCATTCGGCACGATCATCGACTCGAACGTCACCACGCTGATCGCGGGCGTCGCGTTGTTCATGTTCGGCTCCGGGCCGATCAAGGGGTTCGCCGTGGTGCTGTGCCTGGGCATCCTCACTTCGATGTTCAGCGCAGTGCTGGTTTCACGCGCGCTGGTGAATCTGATTTACGGGCGCAAGGCCAGACTGGCCAAAGTGGCCATCGGTTAAGGGAGAGCGATATGGAATTCTTCAAGATCGAACGCGATATCCCGTTCATGAGCTACGGGAAGATCACCACCAGCATCTCGCTGCTGACGTTCCTGCTCGCGGTATTCTTCCTGGCGACCAAGGGATTGAATTTCGGCGTGGACTTCACCGGCGGCACGGTGATCGAGGTGCACTACTCTCAGCCGGCGGAAGTCGCCAGGATACGCGAGCAACTGGGAGAGGCCGGTTTTCCGGACGCGCTGGTGCAGAATTTCGGTTCCAGCCAGGATGTGCTGATCCAGGTGCCGGTCCGGAAAGATATCAAAGGCGCGCAGTTGTCCGAACAGGTGATGGCGGGATTGAACCGGCACGATGCCACTATCGAGATGCGCAGGGTAGAGTTCGTCGGCCCGCAGGTCGGCAAGGATCTGGTGGAGAACGGTTCGATGGCGCTGTTGCTGGTCAGCCTGGGCATTGTCGGTTACCTGTGGATACGCTTCGAATGGAAGTTCGGTCTGTCCGCCATCATCGCCAACCTGCATGACGTGGTGATCATTCTCGGTTTCTTTTCCTTTTTCCAGTGGGAATTCTCATTGTCGGTACTGGCGGCGGTACTGGCGGTGCTGGGATACTCGGTGAACGAGTCCGTGGTGGTGTTCGACCGGATCCGCGAGAACTTCCGCTCCATGCGCAAGGCGCCGGTGACCGAGATCATCGATAACGCCATCACGCGCACCATGTCGCGCACCATCATCACGCACGGTTCGACGCAGATGATGGTGGGGGCGATGCTGTTCCTGGGCGGCGAGACACTGCACTATTTTGCGATGGCGCTGACCATCGGCATCCTGTTCAGCATCTACTCCTCGGTGTTGGTCGCCAGCCCGCTGCTGCTGCTGCTCGGCGTGTCGCGCGAAGATTTCATCAAGCCGGAGAAGCCGGAAGCCGAGGAAGTGTTGCCCTAAACGATGGAGTTGCTCACTTCCTTTATCGATATCGTCCTGCACCTCGATACACACCTGCTGGCGCTGGTGCAGGAATACGGCGTGTGGGTGTACGGCATCCTGTTCCTGATCATCTTCTGCGAGACCGGACTGGTGGTGACCCCCTTTCTGCCGGGAGATTCGCTGCTGTTCGTGATCGGCACCCTGTGCGGCATGGGGGCGCTGGAGTTGCAGGTGGCGATACCGCTGCTGATCCTGGCGGCCTTCATGGGTGACAACACCAACTACTGGATTGGCCGTCTGCTCGGGTTGCGCTTGCTGGAACGCGCCAGTCCGCGCTTCATCCGGCGTGAGCATCTGGAAAAGACCCATTCGTTCTACGAGAAGCACGGCGGCAAGACGGTGATCTTCGCGCGCTTCCTCCCGATCATCCGCACCTTTGCGCCATTCGTGGCCGGTATCGGTACCATGAACTACCGGTTGTACGTGATGTTCAGCATCGTCGGCGGGATAACCTGGATCGGCAGCCTGATCGTGGCGGGGTATCTGTTCGGCAACATCCCGGTCATCAAGGACAATCTTACCCTGATGATCCTCGTCATCATCTTCATTTCCTTTATCCCGGCGATCAGCGAATTCATCCGGCATCGCAAAAATAACCCGTCGGGGTAGGCCTCCTTATCTTGCGCCATGCAGTAGAATGCGCGGGCAATCCGGCTACATTTTGAAACATTTATCGCTGAACGCTGTGCTGTATCGGGAGTCGAAGTTGCGTCCCCGATGCGCGGGCATTTTATGGAGCGAATGGAAAAATGAAGAAAAGTTTATTGGTGTTGAGCCTGGTTTCCTTGTATGGAACCGCTTCTGCAGCCGACTTTACCGATACGGCACGCGTCATATCGAGCAAGCCGATCTATGAACAGGTCAGCGAGCCGCGCCGGGAATGCTGGACCGAGACCGTGCAGGTCGCGCCCAAGGAGCGTTCCCTCGGCGGTGCGTTGATCGGCGGGATAGCGGGCGGGTTGCTGGGCAGCCAGGTGGGCGGCGGTAGCGGCAATACGGCCGCGACCGGTGCGGGTGCCGTGGCCGGCGCGGTGATCGGTGATCGCGTCGCCAATCCGGACAGCAATCGTTCCGCGACTGGCGCGGTGGTCGGCGGTGTAGCCGGCGCGGTGCTGGGCAGCCAGGTCGGGGGCGGTTCCGGCAACAAGGCTGCGACTGCGGTGGGTGGTATCGCCGGGGCGGTGATCGGCGATCGCGTCGCCAATCCGGATCAACCGCGTACCGAGCAGGTGGAGCGCTGCCGTCAAGTGAATGAAGCGCGCGAAGTGGTGAAGGGTTATACGGTGGTTTATCGCTACAACGGCCAGGACATCACGACCACGCTGCCCTACAGGGTGGAACCGGGCACAAGGTTGCGCGTGGCTGTCAGCGTGCTGGGCGAGGAGCCGCAACAGCGCAACGACCGTCATGACGATCGCCGCCGCTATCGTGACGAGGAGCCGGGCAACCGCTATCGTTAAACGGGGGCGGTGACCAGAAAAACAAAAAACCGGCTGCAGGCCGGTTTTTTGTTTGTGCGCAGATGCATGGCAGATCAGCCAAATCGTCCAGTGATATAGTCTTCCGTTTCCCTGCGTTTCGGGTTGGTGAATACCGTGCTGGTATCGCCGAATTCGATCAGGTCGCCCAGATACATGTAGGCGGTGTAATCGGATACGCGTGCTGCCTGCTGCATGTTGTGGGTAACGATGACGATGGTGAAGTCCTCTTTCAGTTCGTCTATCAGTTTTTCGATATGCGCGGTCGAGATCGGGTCCAGCGCCGAGGTTGGTTCATCCAGTAATAGCACCTGCGGCTTGACCGCAATGGCGCGCGCGATGCATAACCGTTGTTGCTGTCCGCCGGAAAGTCCGGTGCCGCTTTGTTTCAGCTTATCCTTTACTTCTCCCCACAGGGCGGCTTTTTTCAGCGCCCATTCGACGCGTTCGTCCATGTCGTTCTTGCTGAGATTTTCGTAGAGCTTAACGCCGAATGCGATGTTGTCGTGGATCGACATCGGGAACGGGGTCGGTTTCTGGAATACCATGCCGATCTTGGCGCGCAGCATGTTCAGGTCTTGCTTGGCATCCAGGATGTTGTCGCCGTCGAGCAGGATCTGGCCGGTGGCCTTCTGTTTCGGGTAGAGCTGGTACATGCGGTTGAAGGTGCGCAGCAGCGTCGATTTTCCGCACCCGGATGGGCCGATGAAAGCGGTCACCATCTTTTCGGCGATATCCAGATTGATGTTCTTGAGCGCGAGGAATTTGCCGTAATAAAAGTTCAGATCCTTGACGATCACTTTCGGGTTGGCGATTTTTTCAGCGTTCATTTTCAAACCTTGGGGTCAGTGAGTGGTGGCGCTTTGACGGAACAATACGCGAGCCAGGATGTTGAGGGTCAGCACGCTCAGGGTGATCAGCAGCGCACCGGCCCAGGCAAGGTTTTGCCAATCCTCGTAGGGGCTCATGGCGAACTGGAAGATCACTACCGGCAGGTTGGCCATCGGTTGGTCCATGTCGCTGCTCCAGAACTGGTTATTCAGCGCGGTGAACAGCAGCGGGGCGGTTTCGCCGCTGATGCGCGCAATGGCCAGCATCACGCCGGTAATGATCCCCGCGCGCGCGGCGCGCAGGGTGACGAAACTGATGATCTTCCATTGCGGCGCGCCGAGGGCGGCGGCGGCTTCGCGTAACGTGCTGGGAACCAGACGCAGCATGTTCTCGGTGGTACGGATGACGATGGGGATGACGATGATGGCCAGTGCCAGTGCACCTGCCCAACCGGAAAAATGTTTGACGTGGACGACATAGACTTCGTACACGAACAGTCCGATGACGATGGAGGGCGCTGACAGCAATACGTCATTGATGAAGCGGGTGATCGGCGCGAGCCACCCGCGCTGTCCGAATTCGGCCAGATAGGTCCCCGCCAGTATGCCGACCGGGGTGCCGATCATGGTTCCGATCACGGTCATCATCAGGCTGCCGGCGATCGCGTTGAGCAGGCCGCCCGAGCTGCCGGGCGGCGGGGTCATCTGTGCGAATACAACCGGGCCGAGCGCGGGCAGGCCATGTTCCAGCAGGGTCCACAATATCCAGATCAACCAGAACAGGCCGAATGCCATGGCCAGCATGGATACGGTGAGCCCGATGGCGTTGACGATGCGGCGGCGCGTGTAAAGATTCAGGTTGATGCTCATGTCGTCTGCCCTTCACGTTTGCCGAGCTTGAACAGCATGTAGCGGGCCAGTGACAAGACTACGAAAGTGATGAAAAACAGGATCAGCCCGAGTTCGATCAGCGCGGAAGTGTAAAGCTCCCCATAGGCCTCGGTGAATTCGTTCGCCAGCGCTGACGCGATGCTGTTGCCGGGCATCAGCAGGGATTTGGTCAGTTCGTGCGCATTGCCGATGACGAAGGTGACCGCCATGGTCTCGCCCAGCGCGCGTCCCAGCCCCAGCATGATGCCGCCGACCACGCCGATCCTCGTGTAAGGCAGTACGACCTTCCAGACGACTTCCCAGGTTGTTGCGCCCAGGCCGTAGGCCGATTCTTTCAACAGCGTCGGGACCACCTCGAATACGTCGCGCATCACCGAGGAAATGAACGGTATCACCATGATGGACAGGATGATGCTGGCAGTCAGTATGCCGATACCCATCGGCGGGCCGGAGAAGAACGGCCCGATGTAGTCCAGCGTGCCGATATGATCGTTCATCCATGGTTCGACATGGTCGGCGAATAACGGCGCGAAGATGAACAATCCCCACATACCGTAGATGATGCTGGGAATGCCGGCCAGCAATTCGATGGCGATGCCGAGCGGGCGGCGCAGGAAGCGCGGCGAAAGTTCGGTCAGGAAAATGGCGATGCCGAAGCTTACCGGGATGGCGATCAGCAACGCGATGCCGGAAGTTACCAGCGTGCCGACAATGGGAATCAGCGCGCCGAACTGGTCGCCGACCGGGTCCCAGTCGGAACTGGTCAGGAAGCCGAAGCCGAATGCGCGGATCGCCGGCATGCTGCCCATGACCAGCGAGAAGATGATGGCGGCCAGCAGAATCAGGACGCCAAATGCGGAAACGCGGGTCAGGCTGCGGAACAGCAGGTCCAGAATGGTGTGCCGTTTGAGATGCGCTTCGTGTAATAACTTCGGCATGATTTTGGTATTGGTGGGTGATGATCAACGGGGGCCGCAAGCCCCCGCGATTATAGCGCAGTAATGCCTGCTTATTTCACCAGCGGTTTTCCTGATGCATCCTTGATCTGTGCCTTCCAGGCGGAGCGTATCAGTTTCACGACGTTTTCCGGCAAGGGCACGTAATCCAGGTCGGAAGCCAGCTTGCCGCCCTTGTCATAGGCCCAGCCGAAGAAATTCAGGACTTCCTTGCCGCTTTCGGGCTTGTCCTGCGTCTTGTGGATCAGGATGAAGGTCGCGCCGCTGATGGGCCAGCTTTCCTTGCCGGGCTCGTCAGTCAGTATCTTGTAGAAACCGGGAGCCTTGTCCCAAGCTGCGGATGCGGCAGCCGCCTTGAAGCTGACATCTTCCGGCTTGACGAACTGACCATCGCGGTTCTTCAACAGAACGAAATTCATCTTGTTTTGCAGCGCGTAAGCATATTCCACGTAACCGATGGAACCCTTGATGCGTTGCACGTAGGAGGCGACACCTTCGTTGCCTTTTCCGCCGGTGCCCGCTTTCCACGAAACCGCAGTACCTTCGCCGACTGCGGACTTCCAGTCCGCGCTGACCTTGGACAGGTAATTGGTGAAAATGAAGCTGGTGCCGGAGCCGTCCGAACGATGCACTACGGTGATGTTGTCATCGGGCAGCTTGATATCCTTGTTCAGCGCAACCAGTGCCGGGTCGTTCCACTTGGTGATCTTGCCCAGATAGATGTTGGCCAATGTCGCGCCATCCAGTTTCAGCGCGCCATTGGCGATGCCTTTCACATTGATGACGGGCACGACCCCGCCGATGACCGTCGGGAATTGCATCAGCCCGTTTTTGTCGAGTTGTTCCGGCGTGAGCGGCATGTCGGATGCGCCGAAATCGACGGTTTTGGCGGTGATCTGCTTGATGCCTCCACCGGAGCCGATGGACTGGTAATTCATGATTGTGCCGGTCTGTGCCTTGTATGCTTCGGCCCATTTGGCGTAGATCGGGTAAGGGAAGGTTGCTCCCGCCCCAGTGATGCCGGCGGCCATACTGAAGCTGGCGTAAAGCCCCGCTACGACAAGGGCGACGATCATTTGCATAAGTTTGTTGTTCATGTGAGTCTCCACCATAAAGATTGGCCAGATAATCCGGTTATCCTGCATAAGGCTCCCGTACTGGGCAGGCATTCGTTGGTACGAGAAAGCTACGTGGCGCATCCTATCCACCCTTTGTGACAATATTATTACAGGACTGCCTTGGTGGGTAGGGCAGGAAAATTCGGGTTGAACATTCTGGATTCCTTCTGTAGAATCCGCGCTCTTTTGGAAAACGGTTGGAGTATAACCATGGCACGTGTATGTCAAGTGACGGGAAAAGGCCCGATGAGCGGGAACAATATTTCCCACGCGAACAACAAAACCAAGCGTCGCTTCTTGCCTAATCTGCAGCGCCGCCGCTTCTGGGTTGAAAGTGAAAACCGCTGGGTAAGCCTGCGCCTGACCAATGCAGCGCTGCGTACCATCGACAAGAACGGCATCGACGCCGTGCTGTTCGAAATGCGCGCCCGTGGCGAAAACGTTTAAGGATCATAGAAAATGCGCGATAAAATCAAACTCGAATCCAGTGCCGGCACCGGTCATTTCTACACCACGACCAAGAACAAGAAGACCACGCCCGAAAAGCTCGAAATGAAGAAGTTCGATCCCAAGGCACGCAAGCACGTCATGTACAAGGAAACCAAGCTGAAATAATCCGGCTTGCCTGTCATGTTGTCCAAACAGAAAACCCGCGAAAGCGGGTTTTCTGCTTGTGGTGCTCCTATTCCTGTATCTTTTGTTCGATCTCTTCGATGCTGATGTGGCGTGCGTCTCGGCCCTTGACCATATAAACCATGTATTCGGCCATGTTTTGCGCATGGTCGCCTATGCGTTCGAGCGCCTTGGCGATGAAAAGTATCTCCAGTGCCGTGGAAATGGTGCGCGGGTCTTCCATCATGACGGTGACGAGATAGCGCAGGATAGTGCGGAATTCGTTGTCCACCAGGTCATCCTGGCGTACCACCTGTGCAACGGCGGCAAGGTCGAGCCGTGCAAATGAATCCAGGGACTTGCGCAGCATGTCCAGCACCAGTTGGGTGGCATGCCGGATCTCGGTATAACGCGCCACATGGATGTGCTCGCGTTGCAACAGTCGCTTGGCTATATAGGCGATCTTCTTGGCCTCGTCGCCGATACGTTCCAGATCGGTGATGGTCTTGATCACTGTCATTACGAGGCGCAAATCGTTCGCGGCGGGCTGGCGACGGGCAATGATCAGCACACATTGTTCGTCGATTTCCACTTCCAGCGCGTTGACGCGGTGATCATCGTTGATGATGCGGTTCATCAGCACAATGTCGTTGCTGGCGAGAGCTTCCAGTACGAGTCTGATCTGGCTTTCCACCAGATTTCCCATCAGTAGCACGCGCTCGCACACGGTCTGGAGCTCGGCATCGAATTGTGCCGATGTGTGTTTGCTGTTGCTCATCCGTTTTCTCCCCGCAGCGATTGACAAAACGCTTCATGCTACCCATGGAACATGAAGGAATTGTTACGTGCGGGGCTGATATGGCGCCGTGTTGTCACGGTAATTTCATTTGCCCGTCAACATAGTTTCACGGTGGGCGCAGAGACTGCGCGCATGCAGAATTCCTTCAAACACTGGCGCTGGTTTATCCCGCTATTGTTTTACAGCAGCGACGCGCTGGCATGGGGACTATACACACATGTGTATTTCGCCCAGCTGCTGTTGTGGGCCGTTCCGCTCACCGACCCGAATTTTCGCCGTGCCGTTGCCAGCTATCCCAGACTCGTTCTGGCCGGAGCCTGCCTGCCGGACCTGTCGCTGGTTGGCCGTTATTCAGGAATGGATGAGTTGGATGGGACGCACGACTGGGCGTGCGCACACAAGCTGATCGGACATGCCCGGAGCGATGAGGAACGCGCGCTGGCCGTGGGTTTCGCCAGCCATTTGCTGGTCGATGTGATTGCGCACAACCATTTCGTTCCGGCGCACGAGCGTATGTGGCTCGATTTTCCGATGCTGACGCATGCGGCAGTGGAGTGGGCGATGGACTCGCACATTCGCGGCCACATGTATGTAGCTCCTGCCGATCTGCTCGATCAGCACCGCCATGAATTGGCGGATTATGTGGCGCATCAGTTCGGCTGTCCGGTAGAGGCGGCATGGCGCAGCATGCACCTGCTGGCAAAGGCCGAATCGCTGCTGCGATCCAGCCGTCTGCCGCTGGTCTGTTATCGTGGCGCACTATTGCTGGATGAACGTTTGCTTCATCGTTTCAATTATTATCTGCGCGCAACGGCCGGAAAAATGGTCCAGATCAACCGGATCCTGTCCGGCGAGGCGCCACTATGGCATGCCGAGTTGCCTTGCATGGAAGCGACGCGGGAACGCATAGGTTTATGCGCGATGCATCAGGTACGGGGGTGGCTGCCGCTGCCGCAGGACTTGTTTCAGATCGACAGTGATGCCCAGGCAAGCATGGCACCGATCGCCGCGCCGGCCAGCACGTCGCTGGGGTAGTGCAGGCCCAGTATCGGGCGCGACAGGGCGACCAGCAGCGTGAACGGGGATACCAGCCAGAACAGGCCGGGGAAATAGGCGACGGCGACGATGCTGAACGCGACGGCATGCAACGTATGCCCGGAAGGGAAGCTGAACTGGTCTAATGCCTTGCCGGCGCAGACGATGCTGGGGTAGACCTTGAACGGACGCGGGCGCAGGGTCTTGCCCTTGATCAGTTTATAGAGCAGCGTGCCGGCCAGCGCAACGGCGAGCATATGCATCACGGCGGGTAACGCCGTAGCCTGGTAGCGCAGCAGCATGAGGGACATCAGGAAGTACCAGAAGACCCCGTCACCAAGCCGGCTGACAACGCGGAACAATTTGCGCACCAACAAGTAACGGCTTTGCCGGTTGCAGAACTGGCAAAGCCCGACATCCCACTGGCTAATCTGTTGCAGCGGAAAGCTCGGTCTGGACATTGTTCACCCCTTTGGTATGCACCATGTCGGCGAGCGCCGTCTCCATCTGTCCCATGATGTGCTCCCAAGTCAGCGATTCCACGGTCTGGCGGGCGCTGTTGCGGAGACGGTGGATGCGCCCGGTATCGGCGACCAGTCCGCTCGCCTGTGCGACGAAAGCCGCCGTATCGTCGAACGGCGCGAGCAAGCCGTTCACTTCATGGCGGATATGCTGGCGTGCGGCAGCGTAGTCATAGGCAATGGTAGCCAAGCCGCTGGCCATCGCCTCGACCGTCACGTTGCCATAGGTTTCGGTCAGGCTTGGGTAGAGGAAGATATCGCCCGAGGCATAATGCGCGGCAAGCTCTTCGCCGGTGCGCATGCCGGCGAAGATCACGTCAGGATGCTGCTTTTCCAGTGCGGCGCGGGCAGGCCCGTCGCCGACCATGACCAGCTTTGCGTCCGGCCGTATGGCGCGCATCTGTTCGAACGCCTGGATCACCACCGGCAGGTTTTTCTCCGCTGCCAGCCGGCTGACGATGATGGCCACAGGAGTGCCGTCCGTCGCGCCCCAGGTGTTGCGCAGTTCGATGCTGCGTTTGGCCGGGTGGAACAGCTCCGCATCCACGCCGCGCGACACCACCATCACATCGCGGTAGCCATCGTGCAGTAATTCCTGTTGCAGCGAAGTGGTCGGTACGAGCGTGCAGTCCGTACGGTTGTGGAAGTGGCGCAGATAGGAAGCGATCGGCTTGTTCATCCATCCCACGCCGTAGTGCCGGCTGTAATTGTGGAAGTTGGTGTGGAAGTCGGTGCTGACCGGAATGCCCAGCTTTCGGGCGGCGCTGCAGGCCGACCAGCCCAGCGGTCCTTCGGTGGCAACATGCACGATGTCCGGGCGCCGTTGCTGCCATAAACTCAATAGCAGGCCCTTTGCCGGGAGCCCGGCCTTGAGTTCTGGATAACCCGGGATCGGCATGCCTGAGACCAGCGTCTCACAGAGCAGGTGTTCCTGTTGCGGCGCGTCCCGTTTGTGCTGGCGCGGACGGATCAGGTGGATGAGATGTCCGCGTTTATTCAAGCCTTCCACCATACGACCGATGGTGATGGCAACGCCGTTCACTTCGGGCAGGTAGGTCTCGGTCACCAGTGCAATGTGCAGGGGCGCGGGGCGATTGAGGAGGTCATTTACTGTATTCATGCCGCGCATCCTGCCGCGCGAACATGAAGATTAAATGAAGTTTTCTTGAAGGATTGGTGAAATCAGGCGGTCAGCACCAGCGACCATACCGCCAGCACATTGATGAGGCTGACCAATACGGCGGCGCTGCCGATGTCCTTGGCGCGTTTGGCGAGGTTGTGGCTGTCCAGCGAGATGCGATCCACGGCAGCCTCGATGGCGGAGTTCAGCAGCTCGACGATCAATACCAATAATACGCTGGCGATCATCAGCGCCTTGCCGAGGCCGGCGACCGGCAGCCACAGCGCCAGCGGGATCAGCAGCGCGGAGAGCAGGACTTCCTGGCGAAAGGCGTCTTCATGCTGGTATGCGGCGCGGAATCCGGCGAGCGAATAACCGAATGCGTTATACACGCGGCGCAGACCGGTTTTCCCTTTGTATGGACTTTTCACTGAAAACTCCTGAAATGAATCGACCCGCGATTGTGCGGGTCGATTGTGACAATATTGTTGCCGCGTATCCTGCCATTCGTCAGGCAGAAACCCAGGCCATCGCCTCGTCATAGTCGGCAAACACGCAAATATCGGCGTCCACGAATATGCGCGACAGCCATGCCTGCCAGGCGATCCACTGGTCGCTGGTGACCACGGCGATCCTGCTGAAGTCGTGGTTGTGTTCGCTGCTGAAGAATTTGATTTCCTCCCACGCGACGTCCAGGGTGTAGTCGATCATCGCGCGCAGGTCGAACAACAGGTTCAGTTCGCCGGGCGATTTCAGCTTGAACAGCGACTGTTCCTCGAAAGCCTTGAAGTCGGCAAGCGTGAATTCGCCAAGCACGGCAGCGTTGACGAGGTTGTCGGTTTGCTCGATGGTGATCATGTTTCGCTCCCTAAATGGTTTGCTGGAAGGGGTTTCGGTGTCAGGCGCAAGCTTAACATGCCGCTGGCAATGATGAGTGCGATGCCGAGCCATGCGCTCAAGGCCAGCAACTCGTGCCAGAGCAGCACGCCGAACAACGCCGAGAACACGATGGTGCTATAGGCCAGGCTTCCGACCACCAGCGTCTGTCCGGTGCGGTAGGCGCGCGTCATGGCAATCTGCGCAAAGGTGGCCGATGCGCCAATGGCAATGAGCAGGGGCAGGTCGCCCGCGACGACCGGGTGCAGCGTGTCTTTCAGCATCCATGCGCCGCTTACGAGCGTGGCGATCAGGTTGAAATAGAACACCACGCGCATGCCGGGTTCGCCCAGCATGCCCAACTGGCGCACGTTGAGCAGCGCGACGCCGGCCAGCAGGCCGGAGATGAGGCCGAGCAGGCCGGGCAGCAACTGGTCCTGTTCCAGTGTCGGGTGCAGCAACAGGATCACGCCGAGGAAACCGAGCACCAATGCGCTGCTCAGCGGCAGGTGGAATTTGTCCTTCAGTACCAGCACGGTCAGCGCAGAGAGGAACAGCGAAGAGGTGTAGTTGAGCGTAACGGCGGTCGCCAGCGGCAACACGGTGAGGCAATAGAAGAACAGCATCATCGCGGCGGTTCCGGAAAGTCCGCGCCATAGATGGCCGCGCCGATGTGGCGTGGCAAGCGGGATGCGGGCGCGATGCACCATCGCGTACACGATGAGCAGGCCGAAGAAGGAGCGGTAGAACACCAGTTCGCTGCTGGAAAAGCGCGGCGCCCCGAACTTGATCAGTACGCCCATGCAGGCGAACAGCAGGCCCGCCACCAGCATCCACAAGGAACCCACGGTTCGGCTACTTCAGGTGCGGGGCAAGGTTGCGGCGCAGGTATTCGTGGAAGTGCAGCATGCCGTCCTCGGTGGGCGACTGGTACGGGCCGTGTTCCTCGATGCCGCGTTGATGCAGTGACTTGCGTCCCTGATGCATGCGCACGCAGATGACGTCATCCTCGACAGCCGTTTCGTTGTAGGCCTTCTGTTCGGCTTCGACGTAGTCGCGTTCGAACAGCACGATATCTTCCAGGTAATAGAACTCGACGATGTTGGTGCAGGCTTCCGGGCCGTTCGGCAACAGCGTGCTGATGACCAGCGTGCCGGGATACCATTCGACCATGATGTTGGGATAGTAGGTCAGCCAGATCGCGCCATATTTGGGCAGGTTGTCGCCGTAGTAGCGCAGTACCTGTTCCTGCCATTTGCCATAGACATGGCTGCCGGACTTGCGCAGCCCGTTGATGATGCCGACGGTCTGCACGCTGTATTGTTCCCCGAACTCCCACTTGAGGTCTTCGCAATCCACGAAATTGCCCAGGCCGGGATGGAACGGCACGACGTGGTAGTCCTCCAGGTACACTTCGATGAAGGTCTTCCAGTTGAACCTGTATTCGTCGATCTGCACGCGATCCAGCATGTAGCCCGAGAAATCCAGATCCTTCATCACGCCGACGTTGGCCAGATCCCTTGCGATGTCGCGCTTCCCGGCAAACAGCATGCCGTTCCAGTTCTGCAGCGGTGACTTGTTCAGGTGCAGGCAGGGGTTGGCAGGGAAGTGCGGCGCGCCGAGCAGTTTGCCGTTGGTCTCATAGGTCCAGCGGTGCAGCGGGCAAACGATGTTCTGCGCGTTGCCGCGACCCTGCAGCATGGTGGCCTGGCGGTGGCGGCAGATGTTGGACAGCAGTTCCACGCCGTTAGGGTTGCGTACCAGCATCTGCGCTTCGTCGCGCAGCACATGGTAATCGCCCAGGCTGGGCACCATCAGTTCGTGGCCGACATAACCCGGGCCCTGTTCGAACAGTACCTGCTGTTCGATCTCCAATACCTTGGGATCGAAATACCAGCTTAGCGGTGGTTGAACCTGTGCCGGGGTGAGTTGTTCAAGTTTCGCGATTTCAGACATACCCACGTCCTTCTTGGGAAAGGTGAATACGATAGCAGGAGCCCGGATTTTCCCCGAAATCGAAGTGCAGGGCAATAAAAATTGGCCCGTCAGGAGTGCGTTGGGTAAAATACGCACCTTTCCGAATCAGGGGCGGCGCATGACGGGCCAGGCTAAAAAGACAGGGCCACACAAAGAGGTTGATTTCGAATCGGCGATGGCAGAGATCGAGCGGATCGTCGCCGACATGGAAGCGGGCAGGCTATCGCTGGAAGATTCGCTGTCAGCCTACAAACGTGGCGCGGAATTGTTGACGCTCTGCCGCGCAAGACTGGAGGACGCGCAACAGCAGGTGCGCGTGCTGGAGGACGGTGTGCTGAAGGATTTCACGGTCGGCGGCGAGGCCGGGACGGGCAATTGATGCGCGCCGATTTCCAGAGCTGGGCGAGCGCCCACCAGTCCCGTTTCGAAGAAGTATTGCGCAGCTTGCTGCCGCAGCCGGATATCGCGCCGCAGCGCTTGCATCAGGCGATGCGCTATGCGGTGCTGGACGGCGGCAAGCGCGTGCGCCCGTTGCTGGCTTTCGCCGCGGGTGAACTGGGTGGTGCGGATGTCGCGCGCGTCGATATCGCGGCGGCAGCGGTCGAACTGATCCATGCCTATTCGCTGGTGCACGACGACATGCCGTGCATGGACGACGATGTGCTGCGCCGCGGCAAGCCGACCTGCCATGTGCAGTTCGACGAGGCAACCGCGCTGCTGGTCGGCGACAGCCTGCAAACGCTGGCGTTCCAGTTGCTTGCGGAGCACCGCCTGAGCGACGATGCGACGCGCCAACTGGAGATGGTCAAGCTGCTGGCGCAGGCTTCCGGTTCGCGCGGCATGGCGGGCGGCCAGGCGATAGACCTGGAAAGCGTCGGCAAGGCGCTGACCTTGCCGGAACTGGAAAACATGCATATCCACAAGACCGGCGCGCTGATCCGTGCGGCGATCCTGCTGGGCGCGCAATGCGCGATGCTTACCCGTGAACAACTGGACAGGCTGGATCATTTTGGCAAATGCATCGGGCTGGCCTTCCAGGTGGTGGACGATGTGCTGGACAGCGAAGCGGATACCGCCACGCTGGGCAAGACCGCCGGCAAGGACGCGGACAAAGACAAGCCGACCTATGTGACCCTGCTGGGCGTGCCGGCTGCGCGCGATATGGCCGGGCGGCTGCATCGCGAGGCGCTGGAAACGCTGGCGGGGTTCGGCGAACGCGCGCAACGCCTGCGCGAACTTGCCGATTTCATCGTATTGAGAAAGTTCTGAATGTATCCATTGCTCGACACCATCACCGGTACGGACGACCTGCGCAAGCTGGCACGCGAACAGTTGCCGCAACTGGCGCAAGAGTTGCGCGAATTCCTGGTCGAGTCGGTGAGCAAGACCGGCGGCCACCTGTCCTCCAACCTGGGCACGGTCGAACTGAGCATCGCCTTGCATTACATCTACGACACGCCCGAGGACAGGCTGGTCTGGGATGTCGGACACCAGACCTACGCGCACAAGATCCTCACCGGACGGCGCGAGGCGATGAACAAATTGCGCATGGCGGGCGGTATTGCCGGGTTCCCGAAGCGCGAGGAAAGTCCTTACGACACATTCGGTACCGGGCATTCCAGCACCTCGATCTCGGCGGCGCTGGGCATGGCGGTGGCTGCGCAACTGCAAGGCTCGGCACGACGCTCGGTGGCGATCATCGGCGACGGCGCGATGACCGGCGGCATGGCGTTCGAGGCGCTCAACAACGCCGGCGCGATGGACGCCAACCTGCTGGTGATCCTCAACGACAACGACATGTCCATCTCGCGCCCGGTCGGCGCGCTGAACAATTACCTCGCCAAGCTGATGTCGGGACGTTTCTACGCGGCGATGCGGCGCAGCAGCGAAAAGGTGCTGAAGGGCATGCCGCCGATGCTGGAGTTCGCCAAGCGTGCCGAGGAACATGTCAAGGGCATGGTGACGCCGAGTACATTGTTCGAGGAATTCGGCTTCAACTACATCGGCCCGATCGACGGGCACGACCTGGATGCGTTGCTGGATACCTTGAGTAACATCCGCGAATTGAGCGGCCCGCAGTTCCTGCACATCGTCACGCAGAAGGGCAAGGGCTACGCGCTCGCCGAGGAAGACTGCCTGCTGTACCACGGCGTCAGCAAGTTCGACAGCACCCAGGGCATCGTTGCCAGCAATGCGGAGGCCGCCGCCAGGCCGGCCTACACGCAGGTGTTCGGCCAGTGGCTGTGCGACATGGCGGCACGGGACGAACGGCTGGTCGGCATCACGCCGGCGATGTGCGAGGGTTCCGGACTGGCCGAATTCTCGAAACGATACCCGGCCCGCTATTTCGATGTGGGTATCGCCGAACAGCATGCGCTGACATTCGCGGCAGGCTTGGCCTGCGACGGTTACAAGCCGGTGGTGGCGATCTACTCGACATTCCTGCAGCGCGCCTACGATCAATTGATCCACGATATCGCCATCCAGAATCTGCCGGTGGTGCTGGCCATCGATCGCGGCGGCCTGGTCGGCGCGGACGGCGCAACCCACGCCGGTAGTTTCGACCTTTCCTATTTGCGCTGCATACCGAACATGACGGTGATGGCGCCGGCGGACGAGAACGAATGCCGCCAGATGCTGTACACCGCGATGCAGCTGGATGCGCCGAGCGCGGTGCGCTATCCGCGCGGCAAAGGGCCGGGGGCGGTCATCATCGATGAAATGAGCGCATTGCCGGTCGGCAAGGGCGAATTGCGCCGGGAAGGCAGGCGTGTGGCGATCCTCGCCTTCGGTTCCATGCTGGCTCCCGCGCTGGCCGCCGCCGAAAAACTCGATGCGACGGTGGCGAACATGCGTTTCGTCAAGCCGCTGGATGTCGAACTGGCATTGCGGCTGGCGCGCGAAAACGAGCTGCTGGTCACGGTGGAGGAGAACACCGTGCAGGGTGGCGCGGGCAGCGCCGTAGTGGAATGCCTGCTGCAACACGGCATCGCCACGCCCGTGTTGCAACTTGGCCTTCCGGACAGTTTCATCGAGCAGGGCGAGCATGGGCAGATGCTGGCAGACTGCGGTCTGGATGCCGCAGGACTGGCCGCCGCGATCCGCCGCAAATTGACCGAGTAAATCCATCGGGATTGTTTATAATCCCGATGGCAAGAAGTTCGATGGAGACTTTAACTATTTATGAACACCCGTAAATCCAACCATATCGCCGATGTGCAAAGTTCGGCCGATACGCGCCACCTGGCGATCAATCGCGTCGGGATCAAGGGGATCCGCCACCCGGTCAGGGTCAAGGACAAGAGTGTCGGCGTGCAGCACACTATCGCCACCTTCAACATGTACGTGCACCTGCCGCACAATTTCAAGGGCACGCACATGTCGCGCTTCGTCGAGATCCTCAACGAGCATGAGCGCGAGATCTCGGTGGAATCGTTCGGCAGCATCCTGAGCGGGATGGTGGAGCGCCTCGAGGCGGAGTCCGGCTACATCGAGATGAATTTCCCCTATTTCGTGAACAAGGCCGCGCCGGTCTCGGGCGTGCAAAGCCTGCTCGACTACGAAGTCAGTTTCATCGGCGAATGCAACGGCGGCGAACCGCGCTTCACCATGAAGGTGGTCGTGCCCGTCACCAGCCTGTGCCCCTGCTCGAAAAAGATCTCCGAGCGCGGTGCGCACAACCAGCGTTCGCATGTCACGCTCACCGTGCGCGCCAACGATTTCGTCTGGATCGAGGATTTGGTGCGCATCGCCGAGGAGCAAGCCTCGTGCGAACTGTACGGGCTGCTGAAACGTCCCGACGAGAAACACGTCACCGAACGCGCCTACGACAATCCAAAATTCGTCGAGGACATGGTGCGCGACATTGCGGCCATCCTGAACGCGGACGAGCGCATCGACAGCTACATCGTCGAGTCCGAGAACTTCGAGTCGATCCACAACCATTCCGCCTACGCGCTGATCGAGCGGGATAAGACGAAAGAATAGGATCGGGGGGCTGGATCTGGCCAACCCGCGCTTCCTCGCACACGAGCTACAAAATCCCAATTCCCGATTCCGGAATCCCCGGCTCAGACATGAAACCCGTCGCCATTTTTCGTCATGCACTCCCCGAAGGCCCCGGCTATCTCGCGGAATTTCTCGATGAGCGCAACATTCCCTGGCACCTGGTCCGCATCGACGCGGGCGATGCCGTGCCGCGCTCGGCAGAAGTGTATTCCGGGCTGGCGTTCATGGGCGGGCCGATGAGCGTCAACGACGGCCTGCCGTGGATAGCGGAAGTCGAGACGCTGATCCGTGATGCGGCCGCACGTGACGTCCCGTTGCTTGGCCATTGCCTCGGCGGACAACTGATGTCCAAGGCGCTGGGCGGCGTAGTGTCGGACAACCCGGTCAAGGAGATCGGTTGGGGCGCGGTGACGGTCGCGGACAACGGGACCGCTCGAGCGTGGTTCGGCGAGTTGCGGGGTTTCGTCGCCTTCCACTGGCACGGCGAGACCTTCACCTTGCCGCCCGATGCCGAGCGCCTGCTGTCCAGCGCATATTGTGCGAACCAGGCATGGGCCATGGGCAAGCACCTTGCGCTGCAATGCCATGTGGAGATGACTGCCGGGATGATCGCGGACTGGTGCGAGATCGGCGCGGAAGAGATCGACGCCAACCGGGCCGGCCCTGCCGTGCAGATGGCGGCAGAGATGCAGCGGCAAACGGAGGACAGACTGCCGCAGTTGCATGAAGTGGCGACACATCTTTATGCCAAATGGATAAACGGACTGCAACGATAGCCGGGTCTGCCAGACACAATTATCTAGGGATGCGCTGAACAAGTATGGTTTTGTCGTTCCCGCGACAGCGGGAACCCAGTTAAATCAACAAGCTGGATTCCCGCTTTGCGAGCAGCCGCTATGCGGCTTGCCTGCTTACCCCTTTGCGCGGGAATGACGACTTGATCAGCACATCCCTAGATCGGTTTCCCATACCTGTCAGAAATATCTATGCCGAATTATCTAGGCAATCCGGCATATTGACTGGATATGTGACGACTGGTTAAGTTGCGGCGCGGTCATGGTCGCTTCAATGTGTAGCCGGCCCCCGCTTTTCTGTCCTAACCAAACTATGGGAGATTTCCATGAAAAAACTGATTGCATTATGTTGTCTGGGTCTTGCGTTTTCCCTCTCCGCCCCGGCTTTTGCTGGCGCGCAGCATGAAAAGATGAAAGGCTGCAACAAGGAGGCAAAGGCGGATGGCTTGAAGGGGAAGGAACGCAAGGCGTTCATGAAGAAATGTCTGTCCAAGGATTATGAGCTGAAGTCCGGCGCGGCGGATGGGGCGCCTGCCGCCACGCAGCAGGACAAGATGAGGTCCTGCAACGACGAAGCCGGCGGCAAGGGGCTCAAGGGAGCGGATCGCAAGGCGTTCATGAGTGCCTGCCTCAAGGGGTGAGCATTGGCAGTATCCGCCGGGAACGCGCCGCAAGGCGCGTTTTTTATTGGTGATGAAAGCGTGCGGTGTATAATCCGCGCTCTTTCGCGCGGCCTTGCCGCGTTTTACGATTATCGAAGATTGCATGATCAGAAAACTCCTCAAGCGGGTGTTTCGCAGGCCCGCCAAAACCAGGGCAGCGGGTAATGCACAGGTGATTCCGTTCGGGTTGCACGGTGTGGCGCGCGAGCAGATCAGTTACGGTGCGCAAAAGGTGACCGACGGCCTGCAAGCGGCGGGTTACCAGGCGTATGTGGTGGGCGGGGCGGTACGCGACCTGCTGCTGGATCGTACGCCCAAGGATTTCGATGTGGCGACCGATGCCACGCCGGAAGAGGTGCGCCGTGTGTTTCGCCGCGCGCGCATCATCGGGCGGCGTTTCCGGCTGGTGCATGTGATGTTCGGCGAGGAGGTGGTCGAGGTGTCCACTTTCCGCAGCCTGATCGAAGCCGAGGATGCCCAGACCGACGAGCATGGCCGCCTGCTGCGCGACAACCAGTTCGGCGACCAGGAGCAGGATGCTGCGCGGCGCGACTTTACCGCGAATGCCCTGTTCTACGATCCTTCCACGCAGGAGATATTCGACTTCCATCGCGGCTATGAAGATACCCGCGGCCAGATGTTGCGCATGATCGGCGATCCGGCGGTGCGTTATCGCGAGGATCCGGTGCGCATGCTGCGTGCCGTGAGGTTGTCCGCCAAGCTTGGCATGAAACTGGATGCGGCGACCGCCGCGCCGATCGGCAGGATGAAGGATCTGCTCGACAACGTGCCGCAGGCGCGTCTGCTGGACGAGGTGTTGAAGATGCTGTTGTCCGGGCATTCCGTGGAGTGTATCCAGCAGTTGCGCAGGATGAACCTGCATCACGGCCTGTTGCCGTTGCTGGATGTGATCCTGGGGCAGCCGATGGGCGAGAAGTTCGTCATGCTGGCGTTGCGCAATACCGACGAGCGCATCCGTCAGGACAAGTCGGTGTCGCCCGCGTTCCTGTTTGCCGCTTTGTTGTGGCATGAGGTGCTGGCGGCATGGAGCGCGCGCGTGCAGCAGGGCGCGCGTCCGGTGGGCGCGATGCACGAGGCGATGGACGAGGTGTTGTCCAGGCAAAAGGCGCAGCTCGCGATTCCGCATCGCCACGATGCGGTGATGAAGGAGATCTGGCTGATGCAGCAACGCTTCGAGCAGCGCGGCGGGCAGCGTCCGTTCCGTTTGCTGGAACAGCCGCGCTTCCGTGCCGGATTCGATTTCCTGCTGTTGCGCTGTGCCAGCGGTGAGGTGGACGACAAGCTCGGGCTGTGGTGGGACGAGTTCCAGGACGCGAGCGCCGAGCGGCGGGCGGAGATGCTGCTGCCGGAAGAGGCGGGCGACAGGAAACGCCGCCGCCGCAAACCGCGCAGGAAACCGTCGGAGGCAACGGCAGAAGAGCCGGCCGCATAATGGAACACATCGCCTTCATCGGGCTGGGCAGCAATCTCGATGATCCGTGCAGCCAGTTGCAGCGAGCCCTTGCCGACCTCGGCCAGTTGCCGGACACTGAACTGCTGGCGCGATCTTCGCTGTACCGCAGCGCGCCGCTGGGCTATCTGGATCAGCCCGATTTCGTGAATGCGGTGGCCAAGATCGCTACGGGTCTGACGCCGCAAGCCCTGTTGCAAGCCTTGCTGGATATCGAGCATCGGCACGGGCGCGAGCGCACCTTTCGCAATGCGCCCCGCATACTCGACCTGGATGTGCTGCTGTACGACGAACTGCGATTGCATGAACACGGGCTGACCATCCCGCATCCGCAGATGCACATGCGTGCGTTCGTGTTGCGACCGTTGCTGGAGATCGCGCCGGATTGCGAGATACCCGGCATGGGTGCGGCTCGGCGCGCCCTGCTGGACTGTCAGGATCAGGCTCTGGAGCGGCTTGCCGATGTTGTTCGATAAGTATCGCTATGTGGTGGTGGAGGGGCCGATCGGGGTCGGCAAGACCAGTCTTGCGCAGCGCCTTGCGCAACATGTCGGCGCGACGACCCTGCTGGAAAAGCCCGGCGAGAATCCCTTTCTGGCTGATTTTTACCGCGATCCGGCGCGCTACGCGTTGGCGACGCAGCTTTTCTTCCTGTTCCAGCGCGGTAACGAGGTGCGCGAGCTGACCCAGATGGACCTGTTCCGTGTCAGCACCGTGGCGGATTACCTGTTCGACAAGGATACGCTGTTCGCGCGCCTGAACCTGGGCGAGGAGGAGTTCGCGCTGTATCAGCAGATCTATCACAGTCTGCAACTGCAAGCGCCCGTACCGGACCTGGTGATCTATTTGCAGGCATCGCCCGAGACGCTGATGGAACGCGTGCGCCGTCGCGCACAGTCTTATGAGCAGGGCATCGGCGATGCCTACTTGTTGCGTCTGGCACAAAGCTACAGCGATTTCTTCTATCATTACGACGCGGCGCCGGTATTGATGGTGAATAGCGAGAATCTGAACTTCGTCGACGGCGGCGAAGATTTCGAGCTGTTGCTGCAACGCATCGGTGAGATGCGCGGGCCACGGGAATTCTTCAGCAGGGGAGGGTGATGCGAACCACATTGACTGCGCTGCAAACGATGCGCGACACGGGTGAGAAGATCGCCGTGCTGACCTGTTACGACGCGAGCTTCGCGACCCTGCTCGAGACGCAGGGCGTAGACGTGCTGCTGGTGGGCGATTCGCTCGGCATGGTGCTGCAAGGGCGCGAGACCACGCTACCGGTGACGCTGGACAGCATGGCCTACCATACCGCATGCGTGGCAAGCGGCTCCGGCAAGGCATTCATCGTTGCCGACATGCCGTTCGGCACCTTCCAGGTCAGTCCGCGCGAGACTTATGCCAATGCCGTGCAGTTGATGGCGGCGGGCGCGCAGATGGTCAAGCTGGAAGGCGGGATCGAGATGGCGGAGACCGTGCGGTTCCTGACTTCGCGTGCCATCCCGGTATGCGGGCATATCGGCCTGACCCCGCAATCGGTACACCAGATGGGCGGTTATCGCGTGCAGGGCAGGGATTCGGCCGCCGCGCAGGCGCTGTTACAGGATGCGCTGGCCCTGCAGCAAGCCGGCGCGGGGATGCTGGTGCTGGAAGCGGTTCCCGCCACGCTGGCGACCGAGATCACTGCCGCACTTGCCATCCCCACCATCGGCATCGGTGCGGGGGCCGGATGTTCCGGCCAGGTGCTGGTGCTGTATGACATGCTGGACATCTATCCGCGCAAAAAGCCGCGTTTCGTGAAGAATTACATGCGGGGCGCAGACAGCATCGCGACAGCGGTGGCGCACTATGTGGCCGAAGTGAAGGCGGGTAAATTCCCCGCTGCAGAACACAGTTTCTCCTGATCCCGCAGGCGGCGCGGTTCGCCTGCTGCATCGCCAATGATTTGGGGTGATACATGAACATTCTTTCCCGATACGAGGCCCAGCAACGAGCGGACCAGATTCGCGTTTTCCAGAGCGAGATGGCGCTGCTGGAACGCGAGGGGATCGTCGCGCTGGACGAGGAACAGCGTCAGCGGGTGGATGAACACCATCGCCAGTTGTTGAGCCAGTATGCGCAGCACTTCGACATCGACCGCGACAAACATGCCAGCCAGTTGTCCCTGGGGATGCGTATTGCCTCGCTGTTCGGCGCGCTGGCGCTGTCGGCCAGCGTGTTCTTCCTGTTCTACCAGTTCTGGGGCTGGCTCTCGACGGTCGCGCAAGTGCTGATCCTGGTTGCCGCACCACTGCTGATGCTGGGCGTTACGCTGTTTCTCCGGCATAGGGATACTTCCGGCTATTTTGCCAAACTGGCCGCGCTGGTGACGTTCGCCTGCTTTGTATTGAACATCACGATGCTGGGCCAGATATTCAATATCACGCCTTCCGACAATGCGCTGTTGCCGTGGGCGGCGCTGGCCTTCCTGCTGGCCTATGCCTGCGACCTGCGTTTGCTGCTGGTGGCCGGTATCCTGTGCATGATTGCCTGGGTCGCCGCGCGCACCGGAACCTGGGGCGGGATGTACTGGCTCAGTTTCGGCGAGCGCCCGGAAAACTTTTTCCCTGCCGCCGCGATCCTGCTGGCGCTGCCGCATTTTGTCCGCCATACGCGCTTTGTGGATTTTCCGCCCATGTATCGCATCTTCGGCTTGCTTGCAGTCTTTCTGCCGGTGCTGGTGATGGGTAACTGGGGCAATTCCAGTTATCTCGACTGGGATGTGGATTTCATCGAGGGTTTCTATCAGGTGACGGGTTTTGTCGGCAGTTCGATAGCCGTCTGGTATGGCGTGCGCAGACAATGGCCGGAAGTGATCAACACCGGTGTTACGTTCTTCATCATCTTCCTGTACACGAAAATATTCGACTGGTGGTGGGAGAACATGCCCAAGTACCTGTTCTTCCTGGTGCTCGGCCTGGTTGCGGTGCTGTTCCTGATGGTGCTCAAGCGCTTGCGCGCAACCAGCTACAGGCTGTTCAAGGGAGAGTCGTCATGATGAAATGGTCGCGCACCCTGATTGCAGGCAGCGCCCTGATTCTGTTGACCAATGCCGTTGCTCTGGGGGGCGCCGGTTACAACCGAAGCGGAGACCCGGAAAGCCGCTTGCAACTGACGCAGCGCGAACTGCAACATTCGACCTGGCGTTCCGGAAAGGACAACAGCGGCATCACGTTGACGCTGAACTGGCGATTCGAGCAGGCGGAGGATGATAGTTACAATTACGGCGTGTATTCCAGTCGTTGGGGGATGCCGGTCTGGCTGGACAAGGCCAAGCTGGCCGAACTTGGCTTCGATGTGGAGGAGTTGGCCGGCACGGAAGAGGTTGGCCGCCGCAACAGGCGGGAGCAGTCGAAAGAAGTGATGCTGGTGCTGGAACTGGATGGCCAGTCATATCAACGCCATTTGCAGCGCGCCCGGGCATATGCAGAGGAGAGCAAGAAACTGTCGGCGGCTTCCCCCGGCAACACCGAGATGCAACGCAGGGCTGAGGGCGCCGAAAAAAGCTTCCGGCATGAACAAGACCAGGGTAGCCGCCTGTTCGTGATCGACGCCGGGCTCGATCTGCAAAAATTGCGTGCCGCCTATCCTGATCGCGTCCGCTATGCCATCGTGCGCGGCTTGATCCAGCCGACTGCGATATCTGAACAGGAAGAAACCCGTATCGCGGGTTATGTCAGGGAATTGCATGCCGAGCGCATCAACGTGCCGCTCGCTTATCGCGGGCTGTTTGGTAATTCGACGCCGTTTGAAGTTACGGTTGCGTTCGGAAAGCGTCTCGAGCCGTGGATCGTTGCGGGGGCCGGTGGTGCGACAAATTGACTGGAATGCATGATGCAGCTTATCCATACCGTTACTGAATTGCGTGCCCGCATGGCGGGCGAGCAGGACATCGCCTTCGTGCCGACCATGGGTAACCTGCACGAGGGGCATCTCGCGCTGGTCCGTCAGGCACGCGGGCATGGACGGTGCGTGGTGGTGAGTATTTTCGTCAACCCCCTGCAGTTTGGTCCCGGCGAGGATTTCGACCAGTACCCGCGCACGCTGGAAGCGGATTGCGACAGGCTGCGCGGGTTGGCGGACGTGGTGTTCGCGCCATCGGTCAGCGAGATGTACCCGGTGCGGCAGACGGTATTCGTCGAGCCGCCGCCGATTGCCAATGAGTTGTGCGGCGCGGCTCGTCCCGGTCATTTTCGCGGCATGGCGACGGTGGTGCTGAAACTGCTGAACATCGTGCAGCCGCAGGTTGCGCTGTTCGGCAAGAAGGATTATCAGCAGTTGCACATCATTCGCCAGCTCGTTTCACAATTGAATCTGCCGGTGCGCATCGTTGGCGGGGAGACGGTGCGTGCGCCGGACGGACTGGCGCTCAGTTCGCGCAATCAGTACCTGAGCGAGTCGGAGCGCACCGGGGCGGTCGCCTTGTACCGTACGCTGCAAGGGATGCGACAGGCCGTCCTGCAGGGCGAACGGGATTTCGGGCGATTGCAGCGCCAGGCGGCCGAGTCGCTCACTGCAAGCGGGTGGTCGGTGGATTATGTGATGGTGCGCAACCCGTCCGATTTGCAGCCGGCCGATCCGTCGCAACGCGCACTGGTCATTCTGGCGGCGGCAAGGCTGGGCAATACCCGCTTGCTGGATAATGTCGAATTTTGTCTTGACGGTTGATTGTTATATAATCCGCGCCCCGTTTGGAAGGGAGGTGTCCCATGCAAAGAATCATGCTTAAGGCCAAATTGCACCGGGCGCGCGTGACGCATTCCGAGTTGCACTACGAGGGCTCCTGCGCGATCGACGACGATTTGCTGGATGCCGCTGACATCAAGGAATACCAGCAGATCGAGATTTACAACGTCACCAACGGTGAGCGCTTCACCACCTATGCGATCCGTGCGCAACGCGGTTCCGGTGTGGTTTCCATCAATGGCGCGGCCGCACACAAGGCCAATCCCGGCGACATCATCATTATCGCCACCTATGCCATGTATTCCGAACTCGAATTGCAAAAATTCCATCCGCAGCTTGTCTACGTGGATGAGTTCAACCGTATCGTTGCCCGGCGCGACCAGATACCCGTGCAGGCCGCCTGACGGCCGATTTCGACAATTGTTTCATTGACCGCTTTTGCGTTCACGGGTAGGATTACGCACCTTAAATGCTGAACGGATTAATCAAGATGCGTCGGAAACTGGTTGTTGGGAACTGGAAGATGTATGGCAGTCTGGCGGGCAACAAGGCTTTGCTGGAAGGTGTCATACAGGGTGTCAGGGATTTGAACAATGCGGATTACGGTGTGTGTGTCCCGTACCCCTATCTTGCCCAGGCGCAATCGATGCTGCAGGGCAGTAATATCGCCTGGGGCGCGCAGAATCTGAGTCAGCATGAGCAAGGGGCGTTCACCGGCGCGGTCGCGCCGGGCATGTTGGCCGATTTCGGATGTCGCTATGTGATTATCGGGCATTCCGAGCGCCGTGCCCTGTTCCATGAGAGCAACGATATTGCAGCCGCAAAGTTCGACGCGGCGATCAAGTTCGGCCTTGCGCCGATCTTTTGTGTGGGCGAGACGCTGTCGGAACGTGAAGGCGGCATTACCGAACAAGTCGTTGCAAAGCAGTTGGAGGTCGTGCTGAATCACGCGGGCGTCGATGCTATCGCGAAATCGGTGATCGCGTATGAGCCGGTTTGGGCGATCGGTACCGGGAAAACGGCAACGCCGGATCAGGCGCAGGCGGTTCATGCTTTTATCCGTCAAAGGGTTGCGCAATTGGACGGGCGGGCAGCTGAGGGCTTGTGTATACTCTACGGCGGCAGCGTCAAGGCAAACAATGCTGATCAGTTATTTGCAATGCCTGATATAGATGGTGGTTTGATCGGTGGCGCATCGCTTGTTGCCGACGATTTTGTGGCAATCTGCCGCGCCGCGCATGCGGCAGCAAAGTGACTGGCGTCGGGCTGGGATCAAAAGGTATTTCGAGGTAGAGAGTGTGGAAACATTAGTTTGGGCGGTGCATGTTTTAACTGCGGTGGTGTTGATCGGACTGGTGCTGATGCAGCACGGCAAAGGCGCAGACATGGGTGCGGCATTCGGGTCCGGTTCGGCAGGCAGCTTATTCGGTTCCAGCGGTTCAGCGAATTTCCTCAGTCGTAGCACGGCAGTGGCCGCGACGCTGTTTTTCGTCACCAGTTTGTCCCTGACCTATCTCTATTCGCATCCTGCGCAACAGCAAGGTGTGATGGATAAAGTAAATGCGGCTGCGACAAAATCGGCTCCGGCGGTACCTTCGGTCGATCCTGCGGATAGTTCCAAGTCCAGGGAGATTCCGAAATAGTCATGTAGTGGTGTAGCATTGCCGATGTGGTGAAATTGGTAGACACGCTATCTTGAGGGGGTAGTGGCGCAAGCCGTAGCAGTTCGAGTCTGCTCATCGGCACCAAAATACAAGCGGGCACGCGGGTGTACATGCGAAAAAAACGATTAAAAATGATTCTGATTTAATTCTTCCGGATTAACTCACGAAGTCGCAAGCAGAGGGGGAAAGCTTACATGTTGGAAAACTATTTTCCGGTGTTGTTGTTCATCTGTGTCGGCCTTGCGATGGGCGTGATTCCTCTGGCGCTAGGCAAGCTGGTCTCCAGGAGCCATCCGGACAGCAAGAAAAATTCTCCCTACGAATGTGGTTTTGAGGCCTTTGAGGATGCGCGCATGAAGTTCGATGTGCGTTACTACCTGGTCGCCATCCTGTTCATCCTTTTCGATCTTGAAATCGCTTTCATGTTCCCCTGGGCCATTGTGCTCAAGGAGATCGGATTGTTCGGTTTCGTTTCCATGATGATTTTCCTGGCCGTCCTGGTGGTTGGCTTTATCTATGAGTGGATGAAAGGAGCCCTGGAATGGGAATAGAGGGCATTCTGGAAAAAGGCGTCGTGACCACGACGCTGGATACCGTCATCAATTACACGCGCACCGGTTCGTTATGGCCGATGACGTTCGGTTTGGCATGTTGCGCGGTGGAGATGATGCAGGCCGGCGCTTCGCGCTATGACCTGGATCGTTTCGGCATCGTGTTCCGCCCCAGTCCGCGTCAGTCCGATGTGATGATCGTCGCGGGGACGCTGTGCAACAAGATGGCTCCCGCATTGCGCAAGGTTTACGACCAGATGGCCGAGCCGCGCTGGGTGGTCTCGATGGGATCGTGTGCAAATGGCGGCGGTTACTATCATTATTCCTATTCGGTGGTGCGCGGCTGCGACCGCATCGTGCCGGTGGACATATATATACCCGGATGCCCGCCGACCGCGGAAGCGCTGCTGTACGGGCTGATCCAGTTGCAGAACAAGATCAAACGAACCAATACCATTGCGCGTTAGGATGAACCATGGCTGCTGATTTAGGCGTGTTGCGTACCAGTCTGGCCGAATTGCTTGGCGACAGTCTGGTTCATGTGGAAGAGAGGCTGGAAGAACTGACGATCGTGGTCAAGTCTGCCGGGATGCTGGATACACTCACGCGTCTGCGCGACGGGGCGGGTTTCGAGCAGATGATCGATCTGTGCGGCGTAGACTATTCCACCTACGGCGACGGCAACTGGGAGGGGCAGCGCTTTGCGGTGGTGTATCACCTGATTTCGGTAGCGAATAACGTCCGGGTGCGGGTGCGCATCTTTGCCGATGACGACGATTTCCCGGCACTCGAATCCGCGACCGTTATCTGGCCCTGCGCGAACTGGTACGAGCGCGAAGCTTTCGACCTGTACGGCATCGTGTTCACCGGGCATCCCGATCTGCGCCGCATCCTGACCGACTATGGTTTTGTCGGCAATCCGTTCCGCAAGGATTTCCCGTTGTCCGGACATGTGGAGATGCGCTACGACCCCGAGCAGCAGCGAGTGGTATATCAACCCGTTTCGATCGAGCCGCGCGAAGTTACGCCGCGCATCGTGCGTGAAGAAAATTACGCTAGCAACCCAGGGAAATAAGTGATGGCGGAGATCAAGAACTACACAATGAATTTTGGGCCGCAACACCCGTCGGCACACGGGGTGTTGCGTCTGGTGCTGGAGCTGGACGGCGAGGTCATCGAGCGCGCGGATCCGCATATCGGGCTGTTGCATCGTGCCACCGAAAAGCTCGCCGAGCACAAGACCTTCCTGCAGGCCTTGCCGTATATGGACCGGCTCGATTATGTCTCGATGATGAGCAACGAGCATGCCTATGTGATGGCGGTCGAAAAGCTGGCCGGGATCGAAGTGCCGTTGCGTGCCCAGTATATCCGCGTGATGTTCGACGAGATCACCCGCCTCCTGAACCATTTGCTGTGGCTGGGAGCGCACGCGCTGGATATCGGTGCGATGACCGTTTTCCTGTATTGCTTCCGCGAACGCGAAGACCTGATGGATGCTTATGAGGCGGTATCCGGCGCGCGCCTGCATGCAGCCTATTACCGGCCGGGCGGGGTGTACCGCGATCTGCCTGACAGCATGCCGCAGTACCAGGCATCTAAGATACACAATGCCGAGGCGGTCAAGCGTCTGAATGAAAACCGCCAGGGTTCGCTGCTCGACTTCCTGGAAGATTTCACCAGCCGTTTCCCGAAGTACGTGGACGAGTACGAAACATTGCTGACCGACAACCGTATCTGGAAGCAGCGTACCGTCGGCATCGGCGTGGTGACGCCAGAACGCGCTCTGGCGCTGGGATTTACCGGCCCGATGTTGCGTGGCTCCGGGGTGGAATGGGATTTGCGCAAGAAGCAACCCTACGAAGTCTATGACCGGATCGATTTCGACATCCCGGTCGGCACCAACGGCGATTCCTATGACCGTTATCTGGTGCGCGTCGAGGAGATGCGCCAGTCGAACCGCATCATCAAACAATGCATCGAGTGGCTGCGCGCCAATCCCGGCCCGGTGATGACGGACAACCTCAAGTTCGGTCCGCCGAAGCGCGAGGCCGTGAAGCAGAACATGGAAGAGTTGATCCACCATTTCAAACTGTTTACCGAGGGGATGCACGTGCCGGCCGGCGAAGCCTATGCGGCAGTGGAGCATCCCAAAGGCGAGTTCGGCATCTATCTGGTTTCGGATGGCGCGAACAAACCCTATCGCATGAAGATACGCGCCCCCGGTTTTGCACACATGGCCGGGCTGGACGAGATGTCCCGCGGCCACATGATTGCCGACGTGGTGACCATCATCGGCACGCAGGACATCGTTTTTGGTGAGGTGGATCGCTAATGTTATCCGAACAAATACAGGCTCAAATCAACCGCGAGCTGAAGAAATATCCGGCTGACCAGAAGCAATCGGCCGTGATGGCGGCGTTGCGCTTCGTGCAGGACGAGAAGGGATGGATCTCCACCGACGATATGGCCGATGTCGCTGTCTATCTGGGCATGCCGAAGATGGCGGTGTACGAAGTGGCGACCTTCTACCACATGTACAACCTTAAGCCGATGGGCAAGACCACCATCACTGTCTGCACCAACCTGTCCTGCACGCTGTGCGGCGCGGGTGACACGGTGGCCTATCTGGAGTCGAAGCTGGGCATCGGGCTGGGCGAGGTGACTGCGGACGGAAAATACGGTCTGCGCGAAGGCGAATGCATGGGCGCATGCAAGGATGCGCCGCTGTTCACCGTGAACAACAAGCGGCTTTGCGGGCGTTTGAGCAAAGAGAAGATCGATCAAATCTTGGCGGAATTGGATAAATCATGAGAGGCCCGGTTACCCAAACCACGATGGATTTCGACCAGCCATGGACGCTGGAAAATTACCTCAAGGTCGGCGGCTATCAGGCGCTGCGCAAGGTGCTGACCACGAAGATGTCCCCCGATGCGATCATCGCCGAAGTCAAGCTGTCGGCGTTGCGCGGACGCGGCGGCGCCGGCTTCCCGACCGGATTGAAATGGAGCTTCATGCCCAAGAATTATCAGGGCGACAAATACATTGTCTGCAACACCGACGAGGGTGAGCCGGGCACCTGCAAGGACTGGGATATCCTGCTCTACAACCCGCATCTGCTGATCGAGGGCATGGCGATCGCCGCCTATACCATGGGCGTGAAGACCGGCTATAACTATGTGCATGGCGAGATCTTCGAGGCATACCAGCGCATGGAAGAGGCGTGCGAGATCGCGCGCGAAGCCGGCTACCTTGGCAACAACATCATGGGTCTGGGATTCGATTTCGATCTGCACAATCATCTGGGCTACGGTGCATATATCTGTGGCGAGGAGACGGCGCTGCTCGAGTCCATCGAAGGCAAGAAAGGACAGCCGCGCTTCAAACCCCCGTTCCCGGCCACCTTCGGCCTGTACGGCAAGCCGACCACCATCAACAACACCGAGACCTTCGCCAGCATCCCGTACATCATCAACAATGGCGGCAAGAAGTTCCTCGAACTGGGCAAGCCGAACAATGGCGGTACCAAGCTGTTTTCCGTGTCCGGCCATGTGAATAATCCCGGCAATTTCGAGGTGGGGATGGGTACGCCGTTCAGCGAACTGCTGGAGATGGCGGGCGGCGTGCGCAACGGACACAAGCTCAAAGGAGTCATCCCGGGGGGCTCGTCGATGCCGGTGGTGCCCGGCGAGATCATGATGGATCTGACCATGGACTACGACTCGATCTCCAAGGCGGGTTCCGGTCTGGGCAGCGGCGCGGTCATCGTGATGGACGAGACCGTCTGCATGGTGCGCGCGCTTGAACGTCTGGCGTATTTCTACCATGAGGAATCGTGCGGACAGTGCACGCCGTGCCGTGAAGGCACCGGTTGGCTGTATCGCGTCGTGCATCGTATCGAGCACGGCGAAGGCCGCAAGGAGGATCTGGATCTGTTGTTGAGTGTCGGGGATAACATCGCCGGGCGCACCATCTGCGCGTTGGGCGAAGCGGCAGTGTGGCCGGTGCAGGGCATGCTCAGGCATTTCCGTGACGAATTTGAATATCACATCGAACACAAGCGCTGCTTGGTGTAAGTCTGACGGGTTAGGTGAGCAATGATCAACATTGAAATTGATGGCAAGCTGGTCGAGACGGAACACGGTTCCACGGTAATGGATGCCGCCCATAAGGCGGGCATCTATATTCCCCATTTTTGCTACCACAAAAAACTTTCGCTTTCGGCGAATTGCCGGATGTGCCTGGTGGAAGTGGAAAAAGTGCCCAAGCCGCTGCCTGCCTGTGCGACACCCGTCTCGGACGGAATGAAAGTCCATACGCATTCCAAAATGGCAGTCAAGGCGCAGCAGGGCGTGATGGAGTTCCTGTTGATCAATCACCCGCTGGATTGCCCGATCTGCGACCAGGGCGGTGAATGCCTGTTGCAGGATATCGCTGTCGGTTATGGGGACAGTGCTTCGCGCTATACCGAAGAGAAGCGTGTCGTGATGGGCAAGGATATCGGCGCGCTGGTATCCACCGAAGAAATGAGCCGCTGCATCCAGTGCACGCGCTGCGTGCGTTTCGGCCAGGAGATCGCCGGCATCATGGAGCTGGGGATGGCCAACCGCAGTGAGCATGCGGAGATCATGAGCTTTGTGAACAGCACGGTGGATTCCGAGCTGTCCGGCAACATGATCGATCTGTGTCCGGTCGGTGCGCTGACCAGCAAGCCGTTCCGTTATACCGCGCGTTCCTGGGAATTGTCGCGGCGCAAATCGGTCAGCCCGCATGATGGCCTGGGTTCGAATCTGGCCGTACATGTGAAGAATAACAAGGTGATGCGCGTCACGCCGATCGAGAATGAATCCATCAACGAATGCTGGATCTCCGACAGGGATCGCTTCAGTTATGAGGGGTTGAATGCGCCGGAACGGCTCACCAAGCCGATGGTCAAGCAGGACGGAAAATGGCTGGAAGTGGAATGGCAGATGGCACTTGAATATGTCGCCAACGCCCTGCGCCAGATCGCCAGCGATACGGGTGTCGATCAGGTTGCCGCACTGGCCACGCCGCATAGCACCGTGGAAGAGCTGTACCTGTTGCAGAAGCTCATGCGCGGCATCGGTAGCAGCAACATCGATTTCCGTTTGCGCCAGTCCGATTTCAGTGCCGACGGTAAACAGGCCGGCGCACCGTGGCTGGGCATGGCGGTCGCCGACATCAGTGGCTGTGACCGTTTCCTGATTGCCGGCAGTTTCCTGCGCAAGGATCATCCGGTGCTGGCGCAACGTATTCGCCAGACAGTCAAGGGGGGCGCGCAGGCCAATATCGTGCACGCCAGCGATGACGATTTGCTGATGCCGGTCGCCAACAAGGCCATCGTTGCGCCGAGCGAATTGCCGAACATGCTGGCGCAGATACTGAAGGCGCTTGCGGCCGAGAAGCAAACAACGGCGCAGGGCGTACAGGATATCGTTGCAGGCAGCGAGGCCACGGCCATTGCCAGAAGCCTGGCTGGTGGCGAACGCGTCGCAGTGCTGCTTGGCGATTTTGCGCAACAACATCCGCAGGCTGCGCAGTTCGCCATGCTGGCGGAACAGATCGCCGTACTGTGCGGCGGGCGGTTCGGCTTCCTCGGCGAAGCGGCGAACAGTGTCGGTGGCTACCTGGCGGGAGCCGTTCCGTTCGGTGCCGGCGCGCAGGGCATGAATGCCGCGCAGATGCTGGCATCCCCGCGCAAGGCCTATCTGTTGCTGAACGTCGAGGCGGAACTGGATATGCACGATCCACAGCAGGCTGCTGCGGCGATGAAGAACGCACTGGTCGTTGCGATGTCCGCATTCAAGCATGGCGCGACCGAGTATGCCGATGTGCTGCTGCCGATCGCGCCGTTCACCGAGACTTCCGGCACCTTCGTCAGTACCGAAGGGCGTGTGCAGAGTTTCAAGGGCGCGGTCAAGCCGCTCGGCGAAGCGCGTCCGGCATGGAAAGTGTTGCGTGTACTGGGCAATCTGCTCAATGTATCGGGATTCGATTACGCTTCCAGCGAAGCGGTGCGCGATGAAATAGCCGCGCTGCAGGATGTGCCTGGCAGGCTGAACAATCATATCGATGGCGTCGTGTCGCAAATCCCGACCGGCAAGGTCGATGGTCTGCAGCGCGTCAGCGATGTGCCCATCTACTCTACCGATGCGGTGGTTCGCCGTGCCGCTTCCCTGCAGAAAACCAGCGATGCGGCGGTTCCGTGCGTGATGATGCATGGCAGCGAATTGCAGAGACTGGGCGTGCAGCCCGGCGATACAGTCAAAGTCAGTCAGGGTAACGCCAGCGTGCGTCTGACCGTACAAGCGAACGACCACCTGCCGGCGCATACTGCGCGCGTGGCAGCGGGTCATCCAGCTACGGCGGAACTGGGCGCGATGTTTGGAACGATCACGGTGGAGCGCGCATGATGGAACTGTTGCAGATGCTACAACAAACCGGCCAGAATCTGCTCGGCCCGGCATGGCTGCCGGTCTGGACACTGGTGAAGATCATGGTCATCGTGTTGCCCATCATGGGCGCCGTCGCTTACCTGACCCTGGCCGAACGCAAAGTGATCGGCTACATGCAAATCCGCATCGGCCCGAATCGCGTCGGTTATTTCGGTCTGCTACAGCCGATCGCCGACGGCGTGAAACTGTTATTCAAGGAAATCATCGTTCCAACCGGCTCGAACAAGTTCCTGTTCGTGATAGCCCCGGTCATGGCATTGGCGCCGGCACTGGCCGCTTGGGCGGTCGTTCCATTCGACGACGGTGTGGTGCTGGCCGACGTCAACGCCGGGCTTCTGTACCTGCTGGCGATGACTTCGCTGGGCGTGTACGGCATCATCATCTCGGGTTGGGCGTCCAACTCGAAATATGCCTTCCTTGGCGCAGTGCGTTCCGCGGCGCAGATCGTTTCATACGAGATCGCGATGGGCTTTGCGCTGGTGTGCGTATTGATGGCCTCGCAGAGCATGAATCTGGGCGACATCGTGCGCGGGCAGCAGGGCAATTTCGGCCTGCTGAACTGGTATCTGATCCCGCTGTTCCCGATGTTCCTCGTGTACCTGATCTCTGGCGTGGCGGAAACCAACCGGGCACCTTTCGATATGGCCGAAGGCGAGTCCGAGATCGTGGCGGGCTTCCACGTGGAATATTCCGGCATGGCGTTCGCGCTGTTCTTCCTTGCCGAATACGCCAACATGATCCTGATCGCGTTCCTCACGTCGATCATGTTCATGGGCGGATGGTTGTCGCCGTTGCCGTTCCTGCCGGACAGCTTTATCTGGCTGCTGGGCAAGGTGTCGTTCATCCTGTTCCTGTTCCTGTGGTTCCGGGCGACCTTCCCGCGCTATCGCTATGACCAGTTGATGCGGCTGGGCTGGAAAATATTCATTCCGCTGACCATCATATGGGTGGTGGTGATTGCCGCCTGGATGCAGACCCCGCTCTGGGTTTGGTAAGGGCGGAGGAGACGACTATGCAAGCAATCAAGAAATTCTTCGAAACCTTCCTGCTCTACGAACTGGTGAAGGGCATGGCGCTGACCGGGCGCTATTTCTTCGCGCGCAAGATCACTGTGCAATACCCGGAAGAGAAGACACCGCAGAGCTTCCGTTTCCGCGGTTTGCACGCGCAACGCCGCTATGCCAACGGGGAAGAACGTTGCATCGCCTGCAAATTGTGCGAAGCGGTCTGCCCGGCGCTGGCGATCAAGATCGAGGTGGCGGAGCGGGATGACGGCACACGCCGCACCACGCAATACGACATCGATCTGACCAAATGCATCTTCTGCGGATTTTGCGAGGAATCCTGCCCGGTCGATGCGATCGTCGAAACCCGTGTGTTCGAGTACCACGGTGAAAAACGCGGCGACCTGTATTACACCAAGGCCATGTTGCTGGCGAATGGCGACAAGTACGAAGAACAGATCGCCAAGGATCGGGCAGCCGATGCCAAGTACCGATAAGAGGGTATGTCAATGAATTTCGAGACCGTCGTGTTTTATGTGTTTGCCGCGCTGACCATCTTTGCGGCCTTGCGCGTGATTACCGCACGCAACCCGGTGCATGCGGTACTGTTCCTGGTGCTGGCGTTCATCAGTTCGTCCGGCATATGGATACTGCTGGAAGCCGAGTTCCTCGCCATCACGCTGGTGCTGGTTTATGTGGGCGCGGTGATGGTGCTGTTCCTGTTCGTGGTGATGATGCTGGACATCAACCTGATCCGGTTGCGCGAAGATTTCTGGCGCTGGCTGCCATTCGGCGCGGCACTGGCGAGCCTGATGGCGATAGAGATGGTCTGGGTGCTGGGCTCTCCCGAGGCGACCGGCCGCGCGACGGCCATCAAGCATGCTGCGGATTACAGCAATACCAAGGAACTGGGCAGGCTGATCTACACCGACTATGTGTATCCGTTCGAGATCGCTGCCGTGATCCTGCTGGTGGCGATGGTGGCTGCCATCGCACTGACCCTGCGCCGCCGCAAGGATGCCAAGTCGCAGGTGGTGGGAGAACAGGTTGCAGTCAAGAAAGCGGACCGCCTGCGCATCGTGCCGATGAAGGCCGAGCGTAAAGACCAGGCGGCAAACTAATCCGAGGGAGCGAGAAAAGCCATATGTTGACCCTTTCACATTATCTGGTACTGAGTGCCTTGCTGTTCGCCATCAGCGTGGTCGGCATTTTCCTGAACCGCAAGAACCTGATCGTGCTGCTGATGGCGATCGAGATGATGCTGCTCGCAGTGAACACCAACTTCGTGGCGTTCTCGCATTACCTGAACGACACCGCCGGGCAGATCTTCGTATTCTTCATCCTGACCGTAGCTGCCGCCGAAGCGGCCATTGGTCTGGCAATACTGGTGGTGCTGTTCCGTAACCTGAACACCATCAACGTTGACGATCTGGACAGCCTGAAAGGGTAATAGGCATGACTATGCAGAATATGTATCTGTTGGTACCACTGGCTCCGCTGGTCGGCGCGATCGCTGCCGGATTGTTCGGCAATCTGCTGGGGCGCGTCTGGTCGCATCGCATCACCATCGCGCTGGTGGCGGTGTCCTTCTTCGCCTCGGTTGCCATCTATCAGGATGTGATGGCCGGCAATACCTTCAACGGCCCGGTCTATACCTGGCTGACTTCCGGCGACACCAGTTTCCAGGTCGGCTTCCTGATCGACCGCCTGACCGTGATGATGATGCTGGTGGTGACCTTCGTGTCACTGATGGTGCATATCTATACCATCGGCTACATGCAGGAAGACCCGGGCTACACCCGTTTCTTCAGCTACATCTCGCTGTTCACCTTCTCCATGCTGATGCTGGTGATGGCCAATAACTTCATGCAGCTGTTCTTCGGTTGGGAAGCGGTGGGCCTGGTGTCCTATCTGCTGATCGGTTTCTGGTACACCCGCCCGACCGCGATCTACGCCAACCTGAAGGCCTTCCTGGTCAACCGTGTCGGCGATTTCGGCTTCCTGCTCGGCATCGGCCTGGTGCTGATGGTTTTCGGTACACTGGATTACGCGGCGGTGTTCGCCACTGCAGCCAGCCATGCCGAAGATGTCGCGCCTATCCCCGGCGTGAGCTGGAACCTGCTCACCGCCATCTGCATCCTGCTGTTCATCGGTGCGATGGGCAAATCGGCACAGTTCCCGCTGCATGTCTGGTTGCCCGACTCGATGGAAGGCCCGACCCCGATCTCCGCACTGATCCATGCCGCGACCATGGTGACTGCCGGAATCTTCATGGTGGCCCGCATGTCGCCGCTGTACGAACTGTCCGATACGGCCCTGTCCGTGATCATGGTCATCGGTGCCATCACCGCCCTGTTCATGGGTTTCCTCGGCATCATCCAGAACGACATCAAGCGCGTGATCGCCTATTCCACGCTGTCCCAGCTCGGCTACATGACCGTGGCACTGGGTGCATCGGCCTATTCGGTGGCCATCTTCCACCTGATGACCCACGCTTTCTTCAAGGCCCTGCTGTTCCTGGCTGCCGGTAGCGTGATCATCGCCATGCACCACGACCAGGACATCCGCAACATGGGCGGTCTGCGCAAATACATGCCGATCACCTGGATCACCTCGCTAATCGGTTCACTTGCCCTGATTGGCACGCCGTTCTTCTCCGGCTTCTATTCCAAGGACAGCATCATCGAGGCGGTCGGGTTGTCACATCTGCCCGGTTCCGGCTTCGCCTATGCGGCGGTCGTGGCCGGCGTGTTCGTCACTGCGTTCTATTCCTTCCGCATGTACTTCCTCGTGTTCCACGGCGAGGAACGTTTCGGCAAGGATCATCACGACCACGAGGGCGACCATGACGATGAGGAAGTGTCGGCTGACCATCATCACGGTCTGGCGCCGGGACAGAAACCGCACGAGACCCCGTGGGTGGTCTGGTTGCCGCTGGTGTTGCTGGCCTTTCCGTCGGTGCTGATCGGATTCATCACCATCGAGCCGATGCTGTACGGCAGCTATTTCGGTGATGCGATCTTCATCTCCGAGGCGCATCCGACGATGCACGAATTGCACGAGGAATTCCACGGCGCCTTTGCCATGGCGCTGCATGCACTGACCACCCTGCCGTTCTGGCTGGCCGTGGCCGGCGTCGGCAGCTCGGCCTGGTTCTACCTGAAGCGTCCGGACATCCCGGCCGCGATCAAGAAACGCTTCCAGTTCATCTACACCGTGCTGGACGAAAAATACTACTTCGACCGCTTCAACGACTGGTTCTTCGCCGGAGGCGCACGCGGCGTGAGCAACGTATTGTGGAAGTTCGGCGACGTGAAACTGATCGACGGCTGGATCGTGAACGGGTCGGCAAGGCTGGTTGGCGCGTTCTCCGGCGTGATCCGCTATCTACAGTCCGGCTATATCTATCACTATGCGTTCTCGATGATCATCGGCGTGTTCGTGCTGCTGACCGTACGCAACTGGTTTGAATAAGGAATGACAGCATGATTTTCGGATTACCCATCATTAGCGTCGCAATCTGGTTGCCGATCATCTTCGGCGTTCTGGTGCTGGCCACCGGCGACGACAAGAACGCCCCGCTGGCGCGCATGCTGGCCATGGTCGGGTCGGTGCTCGGCTTCCTGGTCACCATCCCCTTGTATACCGGTTTCGTCACCAACACTTCGGAGATGCAGTTCGTCGAACTGCACGACTGGATCGCCCGTTTCAATATCCACTATTACCTTGGCGTGGACGGCATCTCGGTGCTGTTCATCCTGCTGACCGCCTTCTTCACCCCTCTCGTGGTACTGGCCGGCTGGCAGGTGATCGAGAAGCGCGTCGCACAATACATGGCGTCCTTCCTGATCATGTCCGGCATCATGATCGGCGTATTCGCGGCGCTGGACGCCGTACTGTTCTATGTGTTCTGGGAAGCGATGCTGATCCCGATGTTCCTGATCATCGGCGTGTGGGGCGGCGCGAACCGCGTGTATGCGGCAATCAAGTTCTTCCTGTATACCTTGCTCGGCTCGTTGCTGATGCTGGTCGCGCTGATCTACCTGTACAACCAGTCCGGCGGCAGTTTCTCCATCCTCGACTTCCATCAGGTCGAGATCCCGATGATGGCGCAGATCCTGATCTTCATCGCCTTCTTCTTCGCTTTCGCAGTCAAGGTGCCGATGTTCCCGGTGCACACCTGGTTGCCGGATGCGCACGTGGAAGCGCCGACCGGAGGCTCGGTGGTGCTGGCGGCGATCATGCTGAAGGTGGGCGCCTACGGCTTCCTGCGCTTCTCCATGCCGATCGTGCCGGATGCCAGTCACAAGCTGGCCTGGATGATGATCGCGCTGTCGCTGATCGCGGTGGTGTACATCGGCCTGGTAGCGCTGATGCAGAGCGACATGAAAAAGCTGGTTGCCTATTCTTCCATTTCGCACATGGGCTTCGTCACGCTGGGCTTCTTCATCTTCAACGCCTACGGCATGGAAGGTGCGTTGCTGCAGATGATCTCGCACGGTTTCGTATCCGGCGCGCTGTTCCTGTGCATCGGTGTGTTGTATGACCGCCTGCACTCCCGCCAGATCGCCGATTACGGCGGCGTAGTCAACAGCATGCCGGTGTTTGCGGCGTTCTTCATGCTGTTCGCGATGGCCAACAGCGGCTTGCCCGGTACCAGCGGTTTCGTCGGCGAATTCATGGTGATCCTCGGCGCGGTGAAAGCGAACTTCTGGTACGCGTTTGCTGCCGCGACCACGCTGATCTTCGGTGCGGCCTATACATTGTGGATGTACAAGCGCGTGATCTTCGGTGCGGTGGCGAACCCGCATGTCGCCGAGCTGACCGACTTGAACATGCGCGAAAAGGTGATCTTCGCGATCCTTGCGATCACCGTCCTGGGCATGGGGCTGTATCCCTTGCCGTTCAGCGAAATCATGCATGTGTCGGTGAACGATCTGCTGGTGCATGTGGCGCGTTCCAAATTACCGTTGTAGGCAGCGGATTTGAGGTGAAATGAATATGGACTTGACGATGAATTTGATGCCGGCCGCAGCGGAAATCTTCCTGCTGGTCATGGTGAGTGTGATCCTGATTGCCGACCTGATGATCAAGCAGAACGGCAGGCTGGTCACGTATATGCTGGTGCAGGTCACGTTGCTGGCCTGCTCGCTGATCACGGTCGGCACGCATCAGGATGGCGTGATCTATGCCTTCAATAACATGTTCGTGGACGACCTGATGTCCGACGTGCTGAAGATGCTGACCTACCTGTCGGTATCCATGATGCTGGTCTATTCGCGGCAATATCTCGCAGTGCGCGGGTTGTTCACCGGTGAATTCATGGTGTTGGCACTGTTTGCCACGCTGGGCATGATGGTGATGATCTCGGCCAACAATTTCCTCACGCTGTACCTCGGTCTGGAACTGCTCTCGCTGAGCCTGTATGCGATGGTCGCACTGCAACGCGATTCCGCTGTTGCCACCGAAGCCGCGATGAAATACTTCATCCTCGGCGCGCTGGCCTCGGGCCTGTTGCTGTACGGCATGTCCATGATCTACGGCGCGACCGGATCGCTGGAACTGGGCGTCATATCGAACGCGATCCAGTATGGCAACGCAAACCAGAATCTGCTGGTATTCGGCGTGGTGTTCGTGGTTTCCGGACTGGCGTTCAAACTGGGTGCCGTGCCGTTCCATATGTGGGTGCCGGACGTGTACCACGGCGCGCCTACCGCGATGACCATGCTGATCGGCTCCGCACCAAAACTGGCCGCCTTCGCCTTCGTCTCGCGCATCCTGGTCGAAGGCATGCAACCGCTGGTGCAGCACTGGTCGGGCATGCTGATCATCCTTGCGGTCGCATCGATGGCCATCGGCAACCTTGTCGCGATCGCACAAACCAACATCAAGCGCATGCTTGCCTACTCTACCATCGCGCACATGGGCTTCATGCTGCTCGGACTGTTGAGCGGGGGCATCGAGGGGTATGGCTCCGCGATGTTCTATGCCGTGATCTATGTGCTGATGTCGCTGGGCGCGTTCGGCATCATCATGCTGCTGTCCCGCGAGGGTTTCGAAGCCGACACGCTCGACGATTTCAAGGGGCTCAACCAGCGCAGTCCGTGGCTTGCCTTCATGATGTTGCTGCTGATGTTCTCCATGGCCGGCGTGCCGCCGACGGTGGGTTTCTACGCCAAGTTCTCGGTGCTGAATGCCGTCGTGCAGGCGGGCTACATCTGGCTGGCGGTCGTTGCGGTGCTGTTCTCGCTGATCGGTGCGTTCTATTACCTGCGCATCGTCAAACTGATGTATTTCGATGCGCCGGAAAGCCACGCTCCGATCAGTATCGGTGCGGACAACGCGCTGTTGCTGAGCGTCAATGGTCTGGCCGTGCTGGTGCTTGGCCTGCTGCCCAGCGCGCTGATGTCGGTCTGCGCCGTTTCGGTGCAACAGTCGCTGTTGCTGCATTAACGGTCATCCGGTATCGGCAGAACTCCCGCCCCGTGCGGGAGTTTTTGTTTTGTGCCCACGAATCGCCCTGCAAACATGGCAAAATAGACCCCTCGCAAAACCTGGGGGGGCGTGATGGAAGCATGGTGGGTCTGGTGGGTGGCAGCGGTGGTGCTGGTGATCGCCGAGATGGCCAGCGGTACGTTCTATCTGGTCGCCGTGTCGTTCGGCCTGATGGTCGCCGGCCTGGCCGCCTATCTCGGCATGGCATGGAGCGGGCAGGTCGCTGTTGCGGCGATCCTGTGTTCGGCCAGCGTGGCGTGGATCTACCGCTGGAGGCGGCGCAACGCACATCCGCATGAACAGGCCAACCTTGCCTACGATATCGGGCAGAGCGTGCATGTCGTGCACTGGACAGATGAGCGCCATGCGCGCGTCAGCTACCGCGGCGCGGAGTGGGATGCCGAACTGTCTGAAGCGGCGGCTGCGGACCGGACGCGCGAATCCTGGCGCATCAAGGAAATCTCGGGGTCACAGCTGGTCATCGAATAGCGATTTTCGGCAACAAAAACTTTCTGGAGAGAAGCATGGATACATTCGTCGTTGTGTTGGGGATTTTTGCAGCGTTCCTGGCGTTCAAGGCCGTCAAGATCGTTCCGCAGCAGAATGCCTGGGTCGTCGAGCGCCTCGGCAAGTACTACACGACGCTGGAACCCGGCCTCAGCATCGTCATCCCGTTCATCGACCGCATCGCCTATCGTCACCGGCTGACCGAGTTCCCCATCGACATCGCGCCGCAGGTCTGCATTACGCGCGACAACACCCAGGTGCAGGTCGACGGCGTGCTCTATTACCAGGTGACAGACGCCTCGCGCGCCAGCTACGGTACTTCCAACTACCTCGCCGCGATCACCATGCTGGCGCAAACCGCGCTGCGTTCGGAATGCGGCAAGCGCGACCTGGACAAGCTGCTGGAAGACCGCGAGGCGATCAACCGTACCGTGGTGTTCGCGCTGGACGAGGCCAGTCCGAACTGGGGCGTGAAGGTGCTGCGCTACGAGATCAAGGACATTACCCCGCCGCAACAGGTGCTGGCTGCGATGCAGAAACAGATCACTGCCGAGCGTGAGAAGCGCGCGTTGATCGCGCAGTCCGAGGGCAAGAAGCAGGAGGAGATCAATCTGGCCGAAGGCCTGATGACCGCTTCCATCCGCGAATCCGAGGGTACACGCCAGGCCGCCATCAACAACGCGCAGGGCGAGGCCGAGGCCTTGCTGCTGGTGGCCAACGCCACGGCGGAATCCATCCGCGTTGTGGCCAGCGCGATCCAGAGCGAGGGCGGCCTGAATGCCGTCAACCTCAAAGTGGCAGAGCGTTTCGTCGACGCCTTCGGCAACATCGCCAAACAGGGCAATACCATGATCCTGCCGGGCAACGCAGCTGACATCGCCGGCATGGTCGCCACCGCGATGCAGGTGATCAAGAAGACCTGACATGAGCCTGTCCGAAAAACAGATAGACAGCGCCCTGATGTACGAGGGCGATTTCATCACGGTGCGCAAGGACAAGGTGCTGTTGCCGGACGGCTCCACCAGTACCCGCGAATATCTCACCCATCCCGGTGCGGTCGCCGTGCTGGCGATGCTGGATAACGGCAATCTGGTGATGGAGCGGCAATTCCGTTATGCGCCGCAACGCGAATTCATCGAACTGCCGGCCGGAAAGATCGACCCCGGCGAGGATATCCTGGCTACCGCGCAGCGCGAGTTGCTGGAAGAGACCGGCTATGTGGCGGACGAATGGATCCATCTTGCCACGGCCTGGCCGTGCATCGGCTATGCCGACGAGCGCATGGAATATTTCCTGGCGCGCGGCCTGACTCACCGCGGGCGCAATCTGGACGACGGCGAATTCCTTGAAGTGTTCGAACTGTCCCTGCATAAGGCCATCGACTGGATACGCCAGGGCAGGATCAACGAAAGCAAGACCATCGTCGGGCTGTTCTGGCTGGAAAAGCACCTCAAGGACTGGCAGGCTTAATCTCTGCACCACTTCAGTGCGAAACGCCGGTGCGTCATCTGCAATATGCACCATTTCGGACTCATGGGCGTTCCGTCTGTTCGATGAATCCATATAAAATCATGTGCTTGAAAAAGTGGAACGTATCTTGCGGTCGATAAAAAGTTCGCACCAAAGGAGAGAGTTGTGGAAGACCTGAAAACTGCCAATGACGTATTGTTCGTTTTGCTCGGCGCCATCATGGTACTGGCGATGCACGCCGGTTTCGCCTTTCTGGAACTGGGCACGGTGCGCAAGAAGAACCAGGTCAATGCGCTGGTCAAGATACTCAGTGACCTTTCGGTTTCCACCATCGCCTATTTTTTCATCGGCTATGGCATCGCGTATGGCACGAGTTTCTTCGTGGGCGCGGAACAACTGGCAGAGAAGAACGGCTATGACCTGGTCAAATTCTTCTTCCTGATGACCTTCGCCGCCGCGATTCCCGCCATCGTCTCCGGTGGCATCGCCGAGCGTGCGCGCTTCAATCCGCAACTGGCTGCCACTTTCCTGCTGGTCGGCTTCGTCTATCCATTCTTCGAAGGCATCGCATGGAACGGCCATCTGGGCATACAAGACTGGCTGGCCACCACGTTTGGCGCGGGCTTCCACGACTTCGCCGGATCGGTGGTGGTGCATGCCGTGGGCGGCTGGATCGGGTTGGCGGCCGTGCTGCTGCTCGGCGCCCGGCGTGGTCGCTACACAAAAGAAGGACGCATCTCCGCGCATCCACCATCCAGCATCCCCTTTCTTGCGCTCGGAGCATGGATACTCACCGTTGGCTGGTTCGGCTTCAACGTCATGTCGGCACAGAACATCAGCGGCATCAGCGGCCTGGTCGCGGTCAACTCGCTGATGGCGATGGTCGGCGGTACGCTCACCGCACTGTGGCTGGGCAAGAACGACCCCGGCTTCGTGCATAACGGCCCGCTGGCCGGACTGGTTGCAGTATGTGCCGGATCGGACGTTTTCCACCCCATCGGCGCGCTTGTCGTCGGTGGCGTGGCGGGCGCACTGTTCGTCGTCATGTTCACGCTCACGCAGAACCGCTGGAAGATCGACGACGTGCTCGGTGTCTGGCCGCTGCACGGCCTGTGCGGCGCATGGGGTGGCATTGCCGTGGGTATCTTCGGCGCGCAGGCGTTGGGTGGTACCGGTGGCCTGGCATTCGGCGGGATCAGCTTCATGTCGCAACTGATCGGTACGCTGACGGGTATCGTCATTGCCTTTGCCGGAGGCTATCTGGTGTACGGCGCGATCAGGAAGATCGTCGGCATCCGCCTCGACCCTGAAGAAGAGTTCAACGGCGCCGACCTCTCCATCCACCGCATCACCGCCACCCCCGAACGCGAATCCGGCTGGTAATTTCACTTCTCTCAATTATTGATATTTCCATAATTAATGACATTCGCGCCGTCATTCCCGCGCAAGCGGGAATCCAGTGGGATTAATGAAAATGCATTTTTTCTTGCTGGATTCCCGCTTGCGCGGGAATGACGCGTTTTTTTCACTCGACTTCATTTCTGATCATCTTGTCCTGATTTATGGAAGGCTCAATAAGAACTAGACCGAATTGCCTATATATTTCGGTATATGGTTATGCGGCATTGTTTGCTGCAAAATCGCGCCATTGTTCCGGTTGCGGAAATAATCTGGCCGCGATTCGCATAATGTCCGGCTTACGCTCGACCGCACAAGTTTTTGGAGAGGGGAAAGATGCACTACACCGGCCAAGACATGCTATGGCTGATCGGCAGCCTGTCGCGCGTATTCCGCATTCCGTTCGACCCGCAGCTCATCCGCCAGCAATTCCCGCCGCCGTATTCCCGTACCGTTTTGCTCAACGCCCTGCAGGCGCTGGACTTCAAGGTCGGCGAGATGGAACTGGACGAAGAAGCCATCGCCACGCTGGCGCGCATCCCGTTTCCGGTCGTGGCATTTGTGAGGGCAGACGAACCGGTGGCGGAGGGTGGGACGCAAGAAGCTGCCCTCTCCCCCAACCCCTCCCCCGCGAGCGGGGGAGGGGAATATGATTTTGCCGTCCCGCATCCGGTTGATGTGCATGATGCCCCACCACCCGAACCCGCCGAGATTGAACAGGGCATTTCACAAACGCCCCCTCGCCCGACGGGATCAAACAGGGCTCTTCTCGATAGCCCCCTCTCCCGCGAGCGGGAGAGGGTTGGGGAGAGGGCTTTTCAGGGAGATGCCGGTGCATCACCCAAACCGGCAATCCCCGTGCTGCTGGTCAAGGCCGATGAAGAGCGCGTGCTGTTCTTCCGCGCCGGGGCCGAGCAGCCGGAAACCGTGCCGCTCGCCGAATTCACCCGGCATTTCCGCAGCGACATCCTGCTGGTTGCGCGCGACACTGCGCAGACCACCGCCGATCTCGAAGCAGAGCAGGCCGCCTCCACCCCCCAGCCTGCCGCGTCCGGCCATACCCCGTTCGGCTTCCGCTGGTTCATCCCGGAACTGCTGAAACACAAGCGCGTCTGGCGCGACATCCTGATCGCCTCGTTCGCCATCCAGCTGGTCGGTCTGGTCACCCCGCTGTTCACCCAGGTCATCATCGACAAGGTCATCGTCCACCAGACCCGCAGTACCCTGATCGCGCTGGCCGTCGGGCTGGTCATGTTCATGTTGTTCAACAGCGCCATGACCTGGCTGCGCCAGTATTTCGTGTTGCACACCGGCAACCGCATCGACGCCGTGCTCGGCAGCCAGGTGTTCCGCCACCTGTTGCACCTGCCGCTGCCGTACTTCGAGCATCGCCCTACCGGCACACTGGTCGCGCGCCTGCACGGGGTCGAGACGGTGCGCCAGTTCATCTCCGGCGCCGCCGTCAGCCTGTTGCTTGACCTGCCGTTCCTGTTCATCTTCATCGCCGTGATGTTCTGGTATAGCTGGCAGCTCACCCTGATCGCGCTATTGCTGCTGTCGCTGATCACCGCCATCAGCTTCGCCGTCACCCCGGCGCTGCGCGCCAAACTCGACCACCAGTTTCTGCTCGGCGCGAAGAACCAGGCCTTCGTTACCGAATACGTCGCCGGCGTGGAAACCGTCAAATCCCTGCAAATGGAACCGGTGCTGGAACAGAAATACGGCGACCTTCTTGCGCAATACCTCGCCGCCGGATTCGCCACCCGCCAGTTGTCCAACAGCTACAACGTTGCCGCCAACGCGCTGGAACAGATCATGACCCTGTCCATCCTGGTGGTGGGTGCGCTGCTGGTGATGCGCAACGAAGGCTTCACCATCGGCATGCTGATCGCCTTCCAGATGTTCGCTTCACGCATGAGCCAGCCGATGCTGCGCCTGGCCGGGCTATGGCAGGAATTCCAGCAGGCCGACGTCGCCGTCAAGCGCCTCGGCGACCTGATGGATGCGCCCGCCGAACCCCATGCGCTGGTGCCGGCACGCGCCCGTAGCGGAACGGGCGGCAAGGTCGAACTGAAGGACGTCAGCTTCCGCTACAGCGACAAGCATCCCTGGCTGTACCGCAACCTCAATCTCACCCTCGAATCCGGCAAACTCACCGTGCTGATGGGGCCGTCCGGCTGCGGCAAGAGCACGCTGGCCAAGCTGCTGCAAGGCTTCTACTGGCCCGATGACGGCAGCATCCTGCTCGACGGTTACGACATCCGCCACCTCGCTGCCAACGAACTGCGCGCCAACTTCGGCGTGGTGCCGCAGGAGACCCGGCTGTTCTCCGGCACCCTCTACGAGAACCTGCAACTGGCCAATCCGCACGCCGGCTTCGAAGAGATCGTCCATGCCTGCAAACTGGCCGAGATCCATGCCGTCATCGAACAGCTTCCGCAGGGCTACCAGACCCCGGTAGGCGAGAACGGCATCGGCCTGTCCGGCGGGCAGCGCCAGCGCATCGCTATCGCCCGCGCGCTACTCAAGCGGCCGCGCGTGCTGATCTTCGACGAAGCGGTCAGCAATCTCGACATCCAGACCGCCGAACACTTCGCGCACACCGTCAACAAGCTCAAGGGGCGCGTCACCATGCTGTTCATCACCCATCAGATACCCAGGGCATTGCAGGTGGATGAGATGATCGAGTTCGGCAGGCCGGAGGCGGGTTGACTTCCGGCGAGCAATCCTTACAATTTGGTAAGGATTAACCAAAAGGACTCGTCATGACTACCGCCGTACTAACCAGCAAAGGGCAGATCACCATTCCGCTTCCGGTGCGCAGCAAGCTCGGCGTGGAGGCGGGCGACCGGATCGAGTTCGTCGAATTGGGCAACGGGCAATTCGGCATCGTTGCCGCGACCGAAGATATCTCTTCGCTGAAAGGCATCGTCGGCAAGCCCAAGGCTCCCGTCACGATAGAGGATATGAATCGCGCCATCACCAAACGCGGGGCGGGCAAGTGATCGGGCTGGACACCAACGTGCTGGTGCGGTACCTGGCACAGGACGACAAGAACCAATCCGCATTGGCCAGCCGGCTGATCGAGCGCGAACTGACCCCGGAAAATCCGGGATTCGTTTCGCTGATCGTGCTGGTCGAAACGGTATGGGTGCTGGAGAGCTGCTACGGTTGCTCACGCGCGGATGTCGCCGCCGTCCTCGAACGGCTGCTGCGCGTCAAGCAACTCAAGATACAGGATGCCGAAACGGCATGGCGCGCATTGCGCCAGTTCGTTCCCGGCAAAGCGGACTTTTCCGATTGCCTGATCGAGCGTTTGGGGCATGCGCACGATTGCCTGTATACCGCCACCTTCGACAAGGCTGCCGCCAAATTCGCCGGAATGAAGCTGATATAGAACCGGCATGAAACAGGAGGGTATCCCACCCCCTGATATTCCGTCCATCTGACCGCCGAACACTTCGCGCATACCGTCAATAAACTCAAGGGCGCGTCACCATGCTATTCATCACCCACCAGGTACCCAGGGCATTGCAGGTGGACGAGATGATTGAGTTCGGCAGGCCGGAAGCGGGAGCAAGCTGACAGACCGGGCAGCGCATCACACTATCCGGCAACTGCCCTGACCGGCGCGAATCGCTATCGCATCATCCCGAATGAGAGCGGCAGCCTGCCAATCCTGACAGCTTGTATGGAACGCCCGCCGCATATAAGGTTTGACCGCAATAACAGCGGATAACCGGTTCGGCATGCACTCGCAAAGGATGGCGCCCGGCATGGGCAGGAAAACGATCGCCATTCCGGGGAAGCCTCATGGAACCCGAATACGGCTGGAATGACTAGTCCGGAATATATAGGCATTCGGCATATTGTTTAATACCCGCCATTGACTTATGGACATTGCCCGCAGGATAACGGTCGCGGGCAACGCCACAATCTTGATAAGGGAGCGCATGCGGGCCAAACGTTGGAAGAAGCAACTCACCGGCGTCGACCCGCTCGACTTCTCGCCCGGCTTGCTGCGCATTCAGGCACAACCGCCCACGCCGTTCGCACGCGCCCTGTTGTACACCCTGCTCATCCTGCTCGGACTGCTGTTGATCTGGGCCATCTTCGGCAAGCTTGATGTCGTCGCCTCTGCCTCCGGCAAACTCATCCCGCAAAGCTACCTCAAGATCGTCCAGCCCTCCGAACAGGGCGTCATCCGCGACATCCTGGTGAGCGAAGGCGAACTGGTCAAAGCCGGGCAAGTCCTGATGCGCATGGACACCACCCTGTCCGAGACCGACGTGGTCACACTCGAAACCGACGCGCACAGCAAACGCCTCGCCCTGCGCCGCATCGACGCCGAACTGGCGGGCCGCCCTTTTACCAAACAACCGGATGAACCCGACGATCTCTACAACCACGCCCACGCCCAGTACCAAGCCAACCGCATGGCCTACGAGAGCGCCTTGGCGCAGGAACGCAGCCTGCACGACAAGGCCCGTAGCGACCTGTCCGCCGCCGAAGAGATCCGCACCAAACTGCTCAAGACCCTGCCGCACTACCGCCAGCAGGACGAAGCCTACGACAAACTCGTCCAGAACGGCTTCGTCAGCCGCATCATGGCCAACGACAAGGCCCGCGAGCGTATCGAAAAAGAACAAGACCTCAAGTCGCAGGAATACCTGATCCAGAGCGCGCAGGCCAGCCTCACCCAATCAACCCGACGACTCGCCCAGATCGGCGCCGACTACCGCCGCCAGCTCCAGATCGAACGCGCCGACATCGAAGATAAACTCGACAAGTCCCAAGGCGAACTCACCAAACAGCAATACCGCCGCGACCTGCACGAACTCAAAGCCCCGCAGGCGGGCATCGTCAAAGACCTCGCCACCCACACCGCCGGCACCGTCATCAGCCCCGGCACCATCCTCATGACCCTGGTGCCCGCCGGCGAAATCCTGCGCGCCGAAGTCTGGGTCGGCAACCAGGATGTCGGCTTCATCCACACCGGCGAACCGGTCAAGATCAAATTCGCCGCCTACCAGTTCCAGAAATACGGCATGGTCGAAGGCAGGGTCGCCCACCTCTCCGCCGACGCCAGCGACAACAACCAACAGCAGCCCACCGGCGACAAGACCGGCAGCAACCTGCCGTACTCCTACCGCGCCCTGATCGATCTCAAGGCGCAACACCTCATCGCCGACGGCATGCGCCACAGCCTCACGCCCGGCATGCAGGTCACCGCCGAGATCCACCTCGGCACCCGCACCATCCTCGAATACCTGCTCTCACCGGTGACGGGCGCGTTCCAGGAAGCGGGGCGGGAGCGGTGAGCGTTAGGTTATGAGCGACATGAGCGAAAGACCGGAATTGAAGATACATAACAACAGCAATTACGCAATTCAACTTGAGAGGAACGCAGCATGAGAACCCATCAACTGTGGCTGAAGCAAATCGTGAAACTCGGATTGATCCTGATGATAGGGGTGAGCATGAGTGCATGTTCCGCAACGATGCGTTGGAAAGAAGAGGTGTTGTTGCACGACGGGCAGGTTATCGTTGCGGAACGTTTTTTTAACTTGGGTGGCTATCCCGGGCTTGAAAGCCACAATCGCATGGCATTGGATGAGACTGTGACATTTAACTTGCCCAACTCAAAACGCATTGTTTGGAAGACTGACTTCAGGAATACGGTGCCCGAGCCGAACAGCCTCAACCCTTTTCGCTTGAGCCAAAAGGTACTGAGCCAAAAGGTACCGGAGTCGATTTCTTTTTAACGAATTGAGATCACTAGTGTCCGGTTAAGAATCGAATAGATTCAGTTGGTTGTTGAAATCGGTGTTTTCTGGCTGCCCACCGATGCCCTGCAAGGCTTGCTGGATGGGCATTTTCTCGAACAGCGTGACCGATAGAATCTGTAGCAAAGTGTAGAGCGAAGCGTCCAGATTGAGGCGCTTTTTGATGATGGCGACGAGGACGTAGACCGAGACGGCGATCCAGATTTGCGCCTTCACCGCATTCTCGGACGTGCCATAGAAACGTTGGATACGAAGATGCTGCTTGACCCATTTGAAGAACAACTCCACCTGCCAGCGGCTCTTGTAGAGCGCGCAGATCGTTGCCGCCGGCAACGTGAAGTTGTTGGTGAGAAACACCAGCGTCTTGTTGGTTTCCGGGTCTTTGAAGCGGATGCGGCGCAACGGCTCCGGGTAATCCTGTCGGGTATAAAACCCGTCGAGCGCAATCGTCTGATCGCAGATGATGCCGAGGCTGCGGTCGGTTTTGGCAGAATACATCCGGTGCGCGTCGAGATTCGACTTGGCGCGGGTGACGAAGAACGCCCCGGCCAGATGCAGCCGATGCAAACGCACGAAATCGACGTAGCCCCGATCCATGACATAGATAGCACCCGGCTCCGGGATCAACAAGTCGAGGATGCGGGCGTCGTGCATCTTGCCATCGGAGACGTGGATGAAGCTGGGAATGCTGCCGCGCAAGTCCAGCAGCGTATGCATCTTCACCGCTGCCTTGGTCGTTCTGAAATGCGCCCATGGAAATACCGACAGGCACAGATCGATGGTGGTCGAATCCAGTGCGTACACTGTGTTGGTCAAATCCAAGCCCAAGTCTTCGCTGGCGTAAAGCGTTCTGGCTTGAGCAATCAAACGGTGAGCGAATTCGGCGTAGATGCGCCAGTCGCGCAGTTCGTTGGCATCGGCCAGTGTCGAACGGGATACCGTGCTTCTGATGCCCATGTGGTAGAGCTTGGCAGCCTGTGCCGAGAGGCAGGCCTCGATGTCGCGCAAACTCTCGCGATAGGTGAGTTGAGCGAAGGCCAGAATACGGAAGTGTTCGGCACAGGACAATGTCCTGACGCGATGATCGCCGCCATGCCGAGCCACGATGCGATGAAAGGTCTTCCATGGCAGGAAGTCCATGACTTGGGCGAACAAGGGCTTGCCAACGTACATCGCAGTCTCCAGCAGCAGGAAAGCTGCCAGACTGCACCAAGGCTGGTTCGCCGTTCAAGTCGGAGACACTATAAAAATCTCCGGATGCGGCATCAAATAAGGATTTCAGAGTCATGGAATCGTTTTTAACCGGACACTAGTGAGATGCAATATGAAAAAACTTAATGCGATGCTGACCCCTTTAGCTGTGCATGCGCTACATCGAACTCAACCCGGTGCGCGCCAACATGGTGAGCGACCCGGCGCAATATCGCTGGTCGAGTTATCGGCATAACGGACTGGGACAAACGGACGAACGCATTACCCCGCACCCGCTGTATCTGGCGTTGGGCAAGGAAGAGACTGAACGACTGGCTGAGTATCGTGGGCTGTTTCGCAGTGAACTGGATGATGCGGCGATAGCGGATATACGGCTTGCACTGGCACAGGGGCAACCGCTGGGAAGCGAACGGTTCATCGAGATGATGTGCACTGCAGTCGGTGTGCGGCGTGCGCAAAGAAAGCCGGGCAGGCCGGTGGTAAAGCGCGAGCAGAGTGGGCGGGTTGAAGATCAAAGTGATTTTGGGTTTTGAATTGGAGAATTGAGATGAGAAAACTTAATGCGAGGCTGACCCCTTTGATTCGGACCCCTTTGATTGAGGTTGTTTCTTCCAGCGTGACAGGTTCGCCTTTCAGCCCGGAGTGGCGAAAGGCGGCGAACGATGCGGAAGGGAGGGTGGCAGCATGAAGCTCTACATCACAGCCCCATCGGTATTTGTCCTGATCGTTTTTTACCTGCCCTTTGTGTTGTGGGTGTTGCGGCGAATATGGCGAAGTCCGCGATGGCGGGGGGCAGGAAAGGCGGGGCTGATGATGTTCACTCTGCTGCTGGCGTATGCCATACCGCTGGGCGATGTGACTTATAACTCGCTGGCGATGGCGAAGGTTTGTCCCAGTGCGGGGTTGCATATTTACAGGACGGTGGAGGTGGATGGATATGTTGATAGCGGTAGTGAAATCACATTACGCCAAAGCCTTTACAAATTCATCGAGTCACCTCAGCTCAAAGTCGATGGCAGCTACTACTGGGATCGTTACGAGAAACAATCTGACGGAACTATTTCTCGAATCCGTCTGGAACAGCCTACAGCAGCTAATGAAATTATTTATGAACAGTGGCATGTTGATAAAGAACGTGACATTGAAGCCAGCCGCTACGTTGTGCGCAATCGAATATCTGGGGAAACTCTTGCAGAGTGGAATTTGTTCAACCCACTACACGGATGGCTGGACAGGATGTTTGTTTATCGCTGGTTTGGTACTGGCGGGGACGTGGGTTGTCAAGGTGAGTCAACTTACAATTTTGAATCAAAGGTTTTAATTCCGAAGCAATCAAAATAATTGAATTGAAGGGGAACGAACATGAATATTCTGGAAACTTACTACACCTACGCAAAGCTGTCTCAGGCTGCCTATATCGACTTAAGTGCAGAGAAAATTAACAACGGAAATCCATTCGATATTGGCACGATTGTAAAGGCAGCAATTAGCCAAGAGCGCGTGCCAGAATTTTTGGCGAAGGATATTTTCGGTGTAACCAATCCCAACCCCGCCGACACCTGGATCCTGCTATCCCCCTACTACAAGACCGGCAGTTGGCTGGGTTCCAGCACTGATTAAAGGGGTCAGCATCACAATACTTTCTAAACAGCCATGCCACGTCGCCCGCGCATTAAGTTAGCCGATGTACCGCAGCACGTCGTGCAGCGCGGAATCAATCGCGAGCCGTGCTTCTTTGCCGAGGAGGACTATCACTGTTACCTCCACTGGCTAAAGAAATCGGCTGCCGATTGGCACTGTGCCATTCACGCCTATGTGCTGATGACCAACCATGTGCATTTGCTGCTGACTTCGGAAAAGCCGGACGGGATTGCCAAGCTGATGCAATCCATCGGGCGACGCTACGTGCAATACATCAACCGCAGCTATCACCGCACAGGCAGCTTGTGGGAAGGGCGATTCAAATCCGGTCTGGTCCAGGTAGAAGAATATCTGCTGACCTGTATGCGCTACATCGAACTCAATCCGGTGCGCGCAAACATGGTGAATGACCCGGCGCAGTATCGCTGGTCAAGCTATCGGCACAACGGTTTGGGGCAGGTGGATGAACGCATCGCGCCGCACCCGCTATACCTTGAGTTGGGAAAGAATGAAGGTGACAGGCTGGCTGCCTATCGCGCGCTGTTTCGCAGTGAACTGGATGATGAGGCATTAGCAGACATACGCCTCGCACTGGCACAGGGTCAGCCGCTGGGGAGTGAGCGGTTCAGCGAGATGATGTGTGCTGCTGTTGGCGTGAGGCGTGCGCAAAGAAGGCCGGGTAGGCCGATAGTCAAGCACGAGCAGAGTGAGCAAATTGAGGATCAATCTGATTTTGGATTTTGAACAGGAGACGAGAAATGCAAAAACATAATGTGATACTGACCCCTTTAATTGCTGTCACGGAATACGTCAACGAGGGCAGCGACAAGGTGCAAAGCTCGATCAGCTATACGCTGGGCAACCATGTCGAGAACCTCGTCCTGACCGGCACCGACAACATCGACGGCACCGGGAACGTGCTGGACAACTATATCCTCGGCAACGACGGCAACAATGTGCTGTCGGGCGGCGCGGGCGCGGGCAACGACCTGTTGCAAGGCAACCAGGACGGCGACATCCTCGCGGGCGGCGCGGGCAACGACATCATCCTAGGCGGAGCCGGCAACGACAAACTCTTTGGCGACTCGGACCAGATCGCACCCACCGCCCACGGCAACGACTACCTGGATGGTGGAGCCGGAGACGACTACCTCAGAGGCTACGAAGGCAATGACACCCTGATCGGTGGAGACGGCGCGGACCTTCTGCAAGGTGAAGCGGCGAATGATGCGGAAGGGAGGATGGCGGCATGAACTACCAGATTGGAATCGTTGGCGCGGGGATCATCGCCGTTTATTCGGCGCTGGTTCTGTTGCTCATCGTCTGGCCGCTGGGCAAGTTGTTGAAGCGTTTCAGTTGGCGATGGCGGGTGATCGGTCCTGTCGCATTTGTCTTGCTTGCCGCGCCTTGGGCGGAGGAATACTGGATTGCCCGCAACTTCGAGCTGGCCTGCAAGGACGCGGGAGTGCATGTGTACAAGAGGGTGGAGGTGGAGGGGTTTGTTGATGCAACCGGAACGTCCTCCAGGCCTGAAAAAAGTTCAGCAGAACCCAAGCTGCTTTACAACGATGCTCCCAGATTATTGGAGTGGGATAGGGACGGTTATGGATTTAAAGAATATTTGCTTTCCGATGGCAGGGCGTGGCATGTCGAGAGGCATCCAGACGGTGTTTACTACACCGTTCTTAACCGCCCCACCGCCCGCTACCACTACAAATACGCCTACCATCCCACGCCCTACAAGCAAGAGGAACGCATCGGCTGGAAACTGGAAAAGCTGGGAACTATTGTGGTTGATTCGGAAACCGGCGAAATCATTGCCAGAGACACTCAATATCGCCGCACCATCAATATTGCCGAAGGCTCATGGCGTCTGTTCTGGGGATTAGCCCAGACCTATTGTGATTTAGCGCCGACAGAACGTTTACCGCGTGCCGCATTTAAACCATTGACTCACAACTAGGGAGATCATCATGCCGAACGTACTCGATTACTATGAATATGCCAAACTCGCTACCGCCGCTTATGTTTTACTGGAAGGTGAGCCATCGCTAGCAGGGGATAGGATTGCCTTCCAAGCAAATGATCAGAAGCGTCTCCCTGAGAGACTGGCTAATCAAACATTTGATAGCAACTCACCTGATGCAGTTGGCAGCACCCCTTGGACCATCCCCGACTTTGGCCCCGACCGGAACGGCTACCACGGCAACGACCCCGAAGGTTTCGCCGCCACCTTGTTCCAGCGCACCAACATCGGCGGCGCAACAGAAAAAGTCCTCGCCATCCGCGGCACCGAACCGTTCGTCAGCGGCGGTCTCGACCTGCTCAAAGCCGACCTCGGCCAGATCGGATTCCTCGGACTCGCTATGGGCCAGACCGTCTCGATGATGAACTACATCCTGCAAATGCAGGCAGATACGACGAATACTCAGGTCAAGCAATACGCCCTGGAGTTTACGACAACGCAACCGGCGAATGGCCTATGCATCCCCCTGCAAGCCAGCCCCACCGACACGATCAAAGGCTATCTCTACCTAGCCGAATCCGCGATCACAGTGAACGGCCTCGGCCTGATCGCCCCCGGAGAAAAAATCACTGTCACCGGCCACAGCCTGGGCGGACATCTTGCCGCGATGGCGGCGCGGCTGTTTCCCGATTTGGTTAGCGATGCCTATACATATAACGCGCCGGGCTTTGACCCGACCACGGCAGATTTCGCTTCGCTGCTTGTTGGGCGATTGAACCCGGCATTGGGATTAGCGTCGTCCGCATTGGGCAACGCAGCACTGCAACTCACAGATGAATTCGTCAGCCTCGCGGGAAGCTATCTACCTAGCCCACCGGCGGCGACCTTTAACAGCGCCACTATCCACACGCTGGAAAGCGAAGATATCGACGGCTCCCCTGATGCCAATATCGTCCCCAGTGTTATCACGGGTGCGCAAGTCTTCGGCAGCGAAACCATGGTTACGGTCGAACGTAACAGTCACATGATCGAACCGCTCATGGACAGCCTTGCGTTGCAGGCATTGCTGTACCGCATGAACGATACTTTTACAACAAGCGGCAGTATCAAGGAACTATTCCAGAACGCATCGAACACAATTCCGGACACGATGGAGACGCTCGTGGCGGCGAACGACGCGGAAGGGAGGATGGCGGCATGAACTACCAGATTGGAATCGTTGGCGCGGGGATCATCGCCGTTTATTCGGCGCTGGTTCTGTTGCTCATCGTGTGGCCGCTGGGCAAGTTGCTGAAGCGGTTCCGATGGCGATGGGCTGCGGTTGGGCCTGTCGCTTTTGTCCTGCTTGCCGCACCGTGGGCGGAGGAATACTGGATCGCCAGAAACTTCGAGCTTGCCTGCAAGGATGCCGGGGTGCATGTGTACAAGAAGGTGGAGGTGGAGGGGTTTTATGACGACACCGGAAATGGTGGCTATGAATTGATAAAGCAGTACGGCTATCACTTTATGGAACATAAGGGCATGCAGGGAAATGTCGAGCATATTGAATTTGTTGATGGCCAATGGAAAGTAACTCCTCTTGACCGCCCCGCCGCCCGCTACCACTACAAATTTGCCTATCAACCTACGCCCTACAAAACAGAAGAACGCATAGGCTGGAAGATGGAGAAATTAGAGATGGTCGTGATTGATTCAGAAACCGGAGAAGCCATTGCGCGCGAGACAGATTACAGACGCACCATCAATGTTGCCGAAGGCTCCTGGCGATTATTTTGGGGGCTAGCCAAGACATATTGCGATGTCAGACCACCAGAACATCTACCAAATGCCGCACTGAAACCCGTAGCTCACTAACAGGAGATCATCATGTCGAACGTACTCGATTACTACGAATATGCCAAACTCGCTACCGCCGCTTATGTTCTGTTGGAAGAGGAGCCAACCCTTGCGGGAGATCGAATTGCATTTCAAGCGAATAAACAAGAGCGGCTTCCTCTCAAGTTGGCAGATCAGATGTTTAAGTTTGATGCGAGCGCCAATCCAAACCCATGGACCATCCCTCCAGGCGGCTATCACGGCAACGACGCCGAAGGCTTCGCCGCCACCTTGTTCCAGCGTACCGATGCCAATGGCGTAACGGAAAAAGTCCTCGCCATACGCGGTACCGAACCGAGTTTGTCGCTTAGCGGTGACCTGCTCAAAGCCGACCTAGGCCAGATCGGTTTTCTGGGGCTGGCGATGGGCCAGACCGTCTCGATGATGAACTACATTCTGCAAATGCAGGCGGATAAGACGGATTACCTGGTCAAGCAATACGTGCTGGAGTTTTCGGCGACGCAACCGGCGAGCGGGAACTACATACCCTTGCGGGCTAGTCCCAATGACCCGATCAAAGGCTATCTCTACCTGACCGAAACCGTGACCAGAGCGAACGGGCTCGGCCTCATCGCCCCCGGAGAAAAAATCACTGTCACCGGCCACAGCCTAGGCGGGCATCTGGCGGCGATGGCGGCGCGGCTGTTTCCCGATTTGGTTAGCGATGCCTATACATATAACGCGCCGGGCTTTGACCCGACCACGGCAGATTTCGCTTCGCTGCTTGTTGGGCGATTGAACCCGGCATTGGGATTAGCGTCGTCCGCATTGGGCAACGCAGCACTGCAACTCACAGATGAATTCGTCAGCCTCGCGGGAAGCTATCTACCTAGCCCACCGGCGGCGAGCTTTAACAGCGCCACTATCCATACGCTGGAAAGCGAAGACATCGACGGCTTTCCCGATGTCAATATCGTACCCAGCGTCATCACCGGGGCGCAGGCATTCGGTTACGAAACCATGATCGCCACCGAGCGCAACAGCCACATGATCGAACCGCTGATGGACAGTCTCGCATTGCATGCGTTGATCTACCGCATGAACGACACGTTCGTCGCCAGTGGCAACGTTAACCGCCTGCTCGAGAACGTATCGAACGCAATCCCGGACACGATGGAAACCCTTGTGGAGGAACTCTACAAGCTGTTTCAGGGTGGCGCCGTTGATCTCATCAACGTGGACGTTAAATACGACAACGCCTCCGGGCTGATCGGCATCGGCACGGGCAACATCGACGGACGGCGCGACTTTTACGACAAACTGATCGTGCTGGAAAATGCGGTCAAGGCTAATCCCGCATTGCATTTGGAAATGGTGAATGGCGCGAACATTCTTGGCCAGACCAAGGCCAGCACCGCAGATGCCGTCGCCTACCGCTATGCCCTCGTCAACGGCAACCCATTTGTTGTGACTGGTGTTGATTACAGCATCCATCACAACGTCAGCGGCGAACTCGACCTGTACGACGCGGCAACTGGCACCGGCAGCCTCACGGGCGAATACCTCGCCGACCGTGCCGCCTACCTCAACTGGAAAACAAACTACGACAGCGGCCAGCACGACGACAACGATGTGATCACCACTCTCGGCGACAAGCCCTACGCCGAGCAATGGGACAGCAACACGGTTTCCGGCAACTGGGACTACATCGACCACACCCTCAAAACCGCAGGCAATCCGCTCACCCTCGCCATCGACGGCAAGGGACTGAGCCTCTACGACCACCAGATCATCTTCGGCAGCCAGGCTGCCGACACCCTTGAAGGCAGCGGCGATACCGACCGCCTCTACGGCATGAACGGAAACGACACCCTGCAAGGCAACGGCGGAAACGACTACCTCGAAGGCGGCGCAGGCAGCGACACCTACGTCTGGAACAGCGACCTGTTGGGAACCGACGGGCTGGACACCATCCTCGACACCGACGGGCAAGGCAGCATCCAGATCAACGGCCAGACCCTGGGTGCGGGCGAAATGAAAGGCGACGGCAAGACCTACACCAGCACCGACGCGGCGGGCAACAAGCACAGCTACTCTGTGCTGTCCGGCGACATCAACGCGGCGGAAGGCGCGACATTGCTGGTGGACAACGCCTTCAAGATACTCAACTACCGGGCGGGCGATCTCGGCCTGACGCTGGGCGCCGCGCCTGTCGCACCCGCCCCTTCATCTACCACCACCATCACCGGCGACATCCTCCCCACCGATACCGACCCCGCCAAGGCGGGCATCCAGGCTGCGGTGGATGCCAACGGAAACCCCATAGGAACAGCCGGAGTCTACGAAGACATCCTCGGCGGCACTGCGGGCAACGACCACATCATGAGCGGCGAACTCAACGACGATGTCGGCGGTGGTGCGGGCGACGACCGGATTGAAGGTGGCACAGGTTCCGACTACCTGCACGGCGATGCCGGCAACGACCTCGTCGAAGGCGGCAGCGGCTCGGACATCGTTATCGGGGGAGGCGACAACGACCGCCTGTTCGCGGATGCCCAGATCGCCACCGACCAAGCCATCGCCAACGGCAACACCGATAGCGCAACCGGCCTCAAGGGCGACTGGCTCGCGGGCGGCACGGGCGACGACACCCTCGTCTCCGGAGCGGACAACGACGTGCTCTCCGGCGGCGAAGGCAGCGACCTGCTGATCGCGGGCGCGGGCGACGACCACATCCTCGGCGACGCCGACTACATCCCGCAATACATCCCCGAAGCCGACCCGCGCTATCAGATCGGCAGCGCCAACTGGTATCACAGCAGCGCCGAAACCTTCAACTGGAGCGTCACCCCCCAAGCCGACGGGGGCGCACTGTTCCAGCCCGTCATCCAATACGCCCCCGGCAACTCGCCCGCCGCCGGCAGCGACATCATCTACGCCGGAGCTGGCGCCGACCGCGTCTGGGCGGGATCGGGCAGCGACGTGGTGTACGGTGAAGGCGGCAACGACACGCTGGACGGAGAAGGCGGCAACGACATCATTTTCGGGGGAGCGGGCGACGACACCCTGTGGGGCGCGGAAGACGACGACTACCTCGACGGCGGAGACGGCAACGACACCCTGTGGGGCGGCAACGGCAACGATGTGCTTATCGGCGGCGCGGGCGCCGACAAGCTCTACGGCGAAGCGGGGGCGAACTATCTGGACGGCGGCGACGGCAACGACATCCTCAACAGCGGCGGCCCCGGCAGCGCGCTCCACGGCGGCGCGGGCAACGACGACATTTCCGCAGCGGGCGGCGGCAACACGCTGGACGGTGGCGCGGGCGACGACACCCTCGCGGCGGACGGCGGCGACAACACCCTGGTGGGCGGGGCGGGCAACGACAATCTTTCGGCATGGGGCGGCGGCAACACCCTCGATGCGGGCGACGGTACTAATATCCTGGAGGCGTCAGGCGGCAACAACGCCCTGTTCGCCGGAACCGGCAACGACGATCTTGCCGCATGGGGCGACGGCAATTATCTCGATGCGGGCGACGGCAACAACACCCTGTATGCAGAAGGCATCAACAACGAACTATATGCCGGGACGGGCGACGACACATTGCAGGCCACCGGCGGAAACAACACGCTGGACGGTGGGGACGGCGCGGACACCCTGATCGCCGACGGCGGCAACAACGAACTCTATGCGGGCGCGGGCAACGACACGCTCTCGGCGGCGGGGGGCAATAACTACCTGGACGGTGGAGACGGCGCGGATTATCTGGTCGCCGACAGCGGGAACAATGAGCTCCATGGCGGGGGCGGAAACGATATTCTGACTGCCGGGCTCGGCAGCGATATCCTCAATGGTGGAGTGGGCGACGATACGTTGGACGGCGGCGCGGGCGAAGACACCCTCATCGGCGGCGAGGGACTGGACACTTATCGCTTCGGCTTCGGCATGGGGCAGGACACGGTTATCGACGCATCGCTCGGCGGCAATGTCATTGAACTTCAGGCCGGCATGGCCTTCAACGACTTGCGCGCCACGCAAAGCGGCAACGACCTGCTGCTGACGATACGCGGCACGGATCAGGGCATGACGATCCGGGACTACTACACCGCACCGCAGGACTGGACGGTGCAGGACAGCGCAGGCGCGCAACAAACCATCGCAGACGTGCTCAATGCGACGAATCAGGACGAGTACAGCGCGCTACGGGACGACTTCTTCGCGGCTACCAAGACCAACATCGCCAGCGGTTACCTGGCGCAGGGATACCAATGGCAGGCGGACGGCACATTAAAAACATCTGCTGTCGGCTCCTCTGTAACCAAAACGATCTCGAACGGCACCAACATCATCACCACGACTTACACCGTCAACGGCATCAACACGACATTTGTGAACACCTATTCCAATCAGAACGCAACGTACAGCTGGAACGGACAGCCCCAGTTGCTCGACGGACGGGTAACCTTGCAGGACGACATCCTGAGCAGCGACGCGGCGACGATCAGCGCGACCCAGGGGTGGTCACAATCTTCTTCGACCCAAGCCGTCAAGGCACAGCTTTCCTGGTCGGGCCAGCCGTACAACGTTCAAACCGGCAGCACAGCCACGACAACCTACGGAACGATTACCGACAGTACCGGGCAGGTGATCGGCAGTACCGAGATCCTCAACGAATTCAGCAGCTATCAGGCATTGCAGGACGGACTCGTCCAGGCGGTCTACCCCTCTTGGCAGACGGTCAACGGGAGCGTGGATGCGAGCCTGTGGACGCGGAACGAGACTTATAACCTTCAGGAAATCATCGGCGGCATATCGGATAACACCATCACTGCATGGAATAACCAATACGCAGTAATTGACGGTGGCGCGGGCGACGACACGCTGAGTGGCGGCGGGATGCAGTTTGGCGGGGAGGGGAATGATGTGCTGAACGGTGGCATGGCCATGTATGGGGGCAATGGCAATGACACGCTCACGAACGGCAGCGTGCTGGTCGGCGGGGCGGGCAACGATACGATGGATGGAGCCAATGGCAACGACTATTGGATATATGATGATTTTGGTCATCTTGTATTGCGCTATGGGGATCGGGGCGCATCACGCTATTTGATCGACCCCGCGCAAACCGGTGTCGATCTGATCGGCGATACGGGCGATTCGGAAATCGCATACAAGGACTGGTATTACGGCTCGCGCGGAATTGCCGATTGGCAGGAGCGTGAAAACTATGGCGGGCAATATTTTTTGCCGGGCAACTTGTTTGATTCTTCTAGCGATGAAATGGTTGGTGCCGCCGTGGCGGATTGGCTGCGCGACCCACATTCGACGGTCGATACTTTTCCCGATCCGCAGTTGTACGACTGGGCACCTTGGGCGTGGCCGGATGCCAAAGCTGCGGTTCTGACAGATCCTTCAATCCTGCGTTACATTGCGCCATTGCCTCCGCTGGAGCGGCCCGCCGCCAACGACTACGCCGCTTTGCAGCCGCTTTACGATGCCGGAATGATTCCCGTGGATACGGTGGAATTTACAGCGGGAATTTCGCTGGCCGAGCTGACGCTGGCATGGGGGCAGGAGGCCGGACGTACCACGCTGGACTTGAGTTGGAACAATGGCGCGAGCCAGGTGCGGTTGGTGGTGCCGAATGCGGACGACCCGCTGGGTTTCGGGGTTGAGCAGATTAAATTCTCCGACGGTTCGGTGGTTGGTATGCAGGAGTTGATCGCGCTGGCGCCGCCGCTGGATATGTATCTTGAGGGAACAGAGGGTATAGACACGCTCGGCGGAAGAAACGGCAACGACACGCTGATCGGCTGGGGTGGCGACGATACGCTGTATGGCAGCGGCGGCAACGATGCCTTGAATGGCGGTGCGGGTGATGACGTGTTGCGCGGCGGCAGTGGCAACGATACTTACGTTTACAACCTGGGCGATGGTGTAGATCACATATTCGACAGTAATGCCAATGGCGATAGCAACACTTTGCTGTTCGGGGCTGGGATCAATGCTACGCAGATCACACTGGGGCTGGGTTCGCTCAAGCTCGACATGGGCAATGGGAACACCATCCATATCGAGGGTTTCGACCCTAATGATGTTTATGCCACTCCGATCATCGAGAGCTTCCAGTTTGCCGATGGCACAACGCTGAGCTACGCCCAGTTACTGGAGCGCGGCTTCGATATTGCGGGAACCGCAGCGGACGACAATCTGACGGGTACCAATACCAATGACCGGATCGACGGCGGGGCGGGCAATGATGTCCTGAACGGAGGCTCCGGCAATGATGTGCTGATGGGCGGCGCGGGCAGCGATACCTATGTGTTCGGTGCCAATGGCGGGCAGGATACGATCATGGAAACTTTCGATCCCGGATCGGTGGACAAGATCGTATTCGCATCCGGCATCGTCGCGGATGACCTCGTGACTTCGCGGTCGGGAGCGGACAACAACGACCTGACCATCGCCATCAGGGGAACGGATACCTCGCTGACGGTTCAGGGGTGGTTCAACCCGGAAGTTACGTCGAGCATCAGTTCGATGGAGTTTGCCGACGGGAGCGTCGTCGCCATCGATGCGATCATCAATCATGCGCCAACGGCGGATATCCCTTTGGCAGACCAGTCTGCAACGGCCGGGCAGGTGTACAGCTATACCTTGCCGGGCAGGAATATCGAAGATGGTTTCATGAACGATGCGAGCGACACCGGTACCGGCATCACCAATTTCCTGAATGGCGGTATTGGCGATGACATGCTAATCGGCGGCGATGGCAATGACAATTTGTACGGCGATGCGGGCAACGACACGCTGGACGGCGGCGCGGGTAACGATGTCCTTGAAGACGATCTGGGGAACGACACTTATATCTTCGGGCGCGGCTACGGGCAGGATGTCGTTTACGAATGGGACGGGACTCCGGGCAACGTCGATAAGGTGCAGTTTGCAGCGGATGTCTCACCCGGCGACATTACGGCGTACGAAGATCCTATGGGCGGACTGGTACTCGGCATTAACGGTACGAACGACAGCCTGAGAGTGAATTTCTGGTTCAATCACGATGCCGCGAAGGTCGAGCAGCTCGTGTTTGCAGACGGTACGGTATGGGGCGTGAATGACATTGTCGCCATGCTTACCCCCGCTCCGGCAGCCACACCGGGCGACGACGAAATTGACGGCACGGAAGGTAATGACACCATCAAGGCATTGGCCGGGGAAGACTGGGTGTCGGGTGATAGCGGCGACGATGTGCTGGTGGGCGGAACTGATGATGACTATCTGATCGGCGGCACGGGAAGCGATATTCTCAATGGCGGCAGCGGCTGGGACACCTTGTATGCGGACAGGAGCTATTCCGATTCCGGCAACGATCTGCTGGCGGGCGGGGCGGACGGCGATGGCCTCAATGCCTCGATCTCGAACGACTTGTTGATCGGCGGTGCGGGCAACGACGATGTGATCGGTGACGACGGCAACGACGTGGTGTTGTTCAATCGGGGCGACGGCAACGACTGGTACGGGTCGAATTATTCGGAAAACGGCGTAACGCTGGCGGAGCGTACCGATACGGTGTCGCTGGGCGGCGGAATCGCTTATGCGGATATGTCGTTTGAGCGCGATGCATGGGACGGCCTGATATTGAATCTGGGCAATGGCGAGTCCATCTACTTCGAAAGCTGGTTCGACGCTTCGTGGCAGGACAACAAGGCGATCAGCACGTTACAGGTCATCACCGAAGCGATGTCCGGCTTCGATCCCAATTCATCCGATCCGTTATTGAACAGGCGCGTCCAGCAGTTCGATTTTGTGGGGCTGGCGAACCGGTTCGAGGCTGCGCAGACAGCAGACCCGAGCATCACCAGTTGGCAGCTTGGGCCGCATCTGGCCGACTTCTCGCTGGGTGGTTCGGACACGGCGGCCATCGGCGGTGACATGGCGTATCTCTATGGCAAGAACGGCAATCTGGACGGCTTGAGCGAGACCGAGTTGCGCGCGCAGCTTAACGATGCGGGATTCGGCACGGCAAACCAGACGTTGACCAAAACAAACTCGATGGGTGTGTTCAATGACGTGGATTTCACCCACGGCGACAGCCTGACCTACAGCGCGACACTGGCCGATGGATCGCCGTTGCCGGGATGGCTGAGCTTCGATGCGGTAACCGCAACTTTCAGCGGCACGCCGGGGAACGGCGATGGCGGCGTGCTGAATGTGGCGGTGACCGCCACTGACACGGGCGGTTTGACGGCTACTGCCCTGTTCAATCTGGATGTGATCAGCTTGAATGCGGCACCAATCGCAGCGTCCGACATGATCGCCGTATCCGAGGATGACGGCATTGCTACCGTGGCCTTCGCCGATCTGCTGGCTAACGATACCGATCCCGATGCCGGCGATACCTTGTCCGTTTCCGCGTTCGATGCGGTCACGGCACAAGGCAATACGGTCATGCAGGATGCCAACGGCAATCTGGTGCTCGACATCGGCGACCGCTACCAGTCGCTGGGAGCAGGGCAGACCGCAAGCGACAGCTTCGGCTACACGGTGAGCGATGCGGCTGGATTGACTTCATCTGCTACGGTGGAGGTGACCATTGCCGGTGCGAACGATGCGCCGGTCGTCGCAAGCCCGGTTGCCGGCCAGCAGACCAACGAGGACGCGCCGTTCAGCTTTATCGTTCCAGCCGATACTTTCACCGACATCGACAACGGCGACGTACTCAGTTACAGCGCAACCCTGGCCGACGGCACCGCATTGCCAAGTTGGCTCAGTTTCGATGCCGCGACGCAGACCTTCAGCGGCGTACCAACCAACGCGGACGTGGGCAGCCTGAACGTGCTGGTGACGGCCACCGATACGGGCGGATTGAGTGCATCCAGCGCATTCAACCTGAACATCGCTAACGTCAACGATGCACCGACCGCCAGTGCCGATAGCGGTGCGGCGATTGAAGACGGCGGTGCGGTGCTGCTCGATGCCGCGACCCTGCTGGCCAACGACACCGATCCCGACTTCATCCACGGCGATATGCTCAACATTGTCGGCATCTCGCAGGCCGATTCCGGTGCGGCGGTATCGCTGCTGAACGGCGAGGTGCAATACGATGCGGGAACCCTGTTCCAGTCGCTGGGCCAAGGCCAGACCGCAACCGATAACTTCAGCTACACCGTGAGCGACATGGCGGGTGCGACCAGTACTGCACAGGTCAGTATGGCCATTGCGGGCATGAACGACGCGCCGGTAACGGAAGCGGACACGACCGCAGTGCAGGAAGATATGACACTGACCGCCACCGGCAACGTCCTGAGTAACGACACCGATGTCGATCAAGGCACGGTTCTCAGCGTGGCGAACGCCGGAACCTACCAAGGCAATTTCGGCGCGCTCACACTCAACGCCGATGGCAGCTATGCCTACGCTCTGGACAATGCCTCGCCCGGCGTACAGTCACTGGCGCAAGGTCAAGTGGTTACCGACACCTTCGACTACCAGACAAGCGATGGCATCACCTCTACACCATCGACCCTGACCGTGAGCATCACCGGTACCAACGATGCGCCAGTCGTAACTGCCGATACCGCAACTGTACAGGAAGACCTCAACATCACAGCAACGGGTAACGTGTTAGCCAACGATTCGGATGTGGATCAAGACACTTTGCTACAAGCTACGAATGCAGGTGTGTTTGCCGGACAGTACGGTCAGCTCACCTTGCAAGCGGACGGTAGTTACACCTACGCGCTGGACAACAGTTCACTCGCAGTCCAATCGCTGGCACAAGGCCAGGTCGTTACTGAAACATTCAGCTATGCAGCGACGGATGGCATCACCGCCACACCTTCGTCACTCACGGTCAGTATCACGGGAACCAATGATGCGCCAGTCGTGATTGCAGCCACGGCAGCCGTTCAAGAAGATATCAACATCACTGCTACAGGCAATGTGTTGGTCAACGACACAGATGTCGACCAAGGCACAGTGCTGAGCGTGGCGAATGCCGGCGTGTTCGCAGGCAGTTACGGTCAGCTCACACTGAATGTGGATGGTAGCTATTCTTACGCGCTGGACAACGCCTCGCCCGGCGTACAAGGCCTCGCACAAGGCCAGGCGGTCACCGATACGTTTGCTTATCAGACAACGGATGGCTTGGTATCCACGCCATCCATGCTGACCGTATCCATCACTGGAACGAACGACGCGCCGGTAGTTGCGGCAGATACCAATGCCGTTCAGGAAGACCTTGCCATCATCGCCACCGGCAACGTGCTGTCCAACGACACCGACGTGGACCAAGGCGCAGTGCTGAGCGTGGCGAATGCCGGAACATACCAAGGGAGTTACGGCAGTCTCTTGCTGAATACAGATGGCAGCTACACCTACTCTCTGGATAACGGTTCGCTGGGCGTCCAAAGCTTGGCGCAAGGTCAAGTGGTTACCGATACCTTCGACTACCAGACAAGCGATGGCATCACCTCAACGCCTTCTGCGTTGACCGTATCCATCACTGGAACGAACGATGCCCCGGTTGTGACCGCAGATGCGGCAGCCGTTCAGGAAGATGTCAGCCTCACCGCCACCGGCAACGTCCTGAGTAACGACACAGATGTCGACCAAGGCACAGTGCTGAGCGTGGCGAATGCCGGAATATACCAAGGGAGTTACGGTAGTCTCTTGCTGAATACCGATGGCAGCTATGCCTACGCTCTGGACAATGCATCCCTCGGCGTACAGTCCTTGGCACAAGGTCAAGTGGTTGCCGATACCTTCGACTACCAGACAAGCGACGGCATCACCTCAACGCCTTCTGCGTTGACCGTATCCATCACCGGCACCAACGATGCACCCGTCACCGTCGCAGACACTACCTCCGTACAGGAAGACCTCAACATCACCGCCACCGGTAACGTGCTGGGCAACGACACAGATGTCGATCAAGGCACGGTGCTGACGGTTGCCGATGCGGGTATCCGGCAAGGCAACTACGGCCAACTCGCCCTGAATGCCGACGGCAGCTACACCTACTCGCTCGATCCTTCGACAGGCTCAGGACAGGCGGCCTCAGCGGTTCAGTCGCTGGGGCGCGACGCGCGGGTCGCCGAACAGTTCGGCTACACCGCGACGGACGGCATCGTCGGTATCGCTTCTGTACTGGACGTATTCCTGAGCGGGACGAACGACGCGCCGATACTGGTCGCACCGCTGGCCGATCAGAACCTCAGGAGCGACAAGCACTTCTCCTGGCAGGTGCCGGCCGGGAGCTTTACCGACATCGACCAAGGCGACACGCTCGATTACACGGCGACGCTGGCCGACGGTTCGGCCTTGCCGGAGTGGCTCAACTTCGATGCCGCCACCCAAACCTTCTCGGGCGAGGCCCCGAAAAAGTCCGACGGTGTGGATGTGCAGGTGACTGCCACCGACAAGGTGGCCGCCACCGGCAGCACGGCCGGCAGCCTGTCCGCCTCGGCCGTCTTCCGCATCTCGGTCAGTCGCGGCAACGAAGGCGTGGGCAACGGCGAAGACGCGCCGCCGCCGGGCCACGACCACAACTCCAATGACGGCCACGGCACCTCGCCGGGACATCCGGGCAACCAGGGTGGCAACGGCCACTCTTCATCACCGTCGGATCATTCGAACGAGCAAGCGCAGGACGACCGCTTCCACGATTCACAAAAGAACAAGGACGGCGGCGCCTCGCAGGACAGCGGTAATTCCAACAGCCGCCGCAGCGAAGAATTGATCCGCGCCTGGTTCGAGGAGCAAAGCGCCAGCGAACGGTATGCGTCTTTCAGTACGCTGGATCGGCATGGTGCATCGGAAGGCCAGACCGACTGGCAGGTGAACCGGAATGTCGCCAAGGGCATCTCCGGGGATGCCAGCACGGAATGGGAGCGGATGAACGACCGGCTCAGCAAGCACCTGGCACAAGGCGGTGCAGACGATGGCATTGCGATGGAGTCCGGCATGGACTATGGAGCGTTCGGTCTTTACGGTTCGCAGGGTCAACAAGGCCTCTCCCAAGTGGGCATGGGTAGCGGCCAGCAGATGAAGGGGTTCTCAGGGCTGAAGGAAGGGCTGGAGAGGCTGGGCGGTTGATTCGATAGAGGCCACGTAAGCGTCCCCGTTAAGCCGCTTTGAGCGGCTCACAAACTAAAGCCCCCGGCTTTGCCGGGGGATATTCGAACCGGCCGACGCGGTGATGCATGCCGCGCCGGCCTTTTGCTTGTGTCCCCCCCAAACCTTTTTCCGGTCACGCGTCCGGCATATTGACCGCACAACGGGCGCGGGGTACGGTGCGCCCATGAGTCCATCAAACAAACATCAACCCGATCAGCGCACGCCTTTGGGCATGCTTGCCCGCCTGTTCGGCATGGGAAAGGACGCGGTCGCATTGGACGAGCGTGTCTGGCAGGCTGCCATGCAATTGCCCGTGTTTGAGGGGCTGACAGCGGAAGAAAATACTCGCCTGCGTGATTTGGCTACCAGCCTGCTGGCCGACAAGGCGTTCTCGGGTGCGGGCGGGGTGGAGATGGATGCCGGCATGGCTACTGCCATCGCAATCTTTGCCGCGTTGCCGGTGTTGAATCTGGGGTATGGCTGGTACGAGGGCTGGAAGGAGATCGTGGTCTATCCAGGGGAGTTCATCCATGACGGCGAGCAGATGGACGAGAATGGGGTCGTCCACCATGTCCGGCATGCGCGTAGCGGCGAGGCGTGGGAGGGCGGCCCGATGGTGTTGTCCTGGCAGGACGTGGCATGCTCGGGCGAAGGCGAGGGCTTCAACGTCGTGATCCATGAATTCGCCCACAAGCTGGACATGAGGAACGGCGATGCGAACGGCCGCCCGCCGCTGCATTCCGGGATGAGCCCCGACGAATGGGCGCGCGATTTTCAGGCTGCCTATGACGATTTCTGCCGCCGGGTGGATGGCGGGGAGGAAACCCCGATCGATCCCTATGCGTCGGATAGTCCGGCGGAGTTCTTTGCCGTTCTTTCCGAATATTTCTTCGAGATGCCCGATGTGCTCCGGGAGAATTATCCGGCGGTTTACGGGCAATTGGCGCGCTTCTATGTGCAGGATCCGCTGGTGCGGCTGAACGCGTAGGTGCGGTGTATCTATTGGGGAGAAAACAGGGGGGCGGAAGCGTCTCCGGCGGGGGTGGCCGGCTGCGACATCGCCGGCAAAGCCTGATAGAATGCCGGGTCCATTTTTTATCAACTCTAGTCTGGAGAATGTAGCATGGCTGTCGAACGTACCCTGTCCATTATCAAGCCCGATGCAATCGCGAAGAACGTCATCGGCCAAATCTATTCCCGTTTCGAGAACGCCGGCCTGAAGATCGTGGCCGCGCAGATGCGGCACCTGAACCGCAAGGAAGCCGAGGGTTTCTACGCGGTGCACAAGGAGCGTCCTTTCTTCAAGGATTTGGTCGATTTCATGATCTCCGGCCCGGTGATGATCCAGGTGCTGGAAGGCGAGAATGCCGTCCTGAAGAACCGTGACCTGATGGGCGCGACCGATCCGAAGAAGGCAGACAAGGGCACCATCCGTGCCGACTTCGCCGACAGCATCGATGCGAACGCGGTGCATGGCTCCGATTCCGCCGACAACGCGAAGATCGAGATCGCCTACTTCTTTGCCTCCAAGAACATCCACTCTCGTTGATTGCGGGTTGATGCAGAACCTCCTCGATCTTGATGTGCAGCAACTGACCGACTGGTTCGCGGAACAGGGCGAGAAGCCCTTTCGCGCCAAACAGGTGCTGCGCTGGATCTACAAGTCCGGGGAGTCCGATTTCGACGCGATGAGCGACCTGGCGGTCTCTCTTCGCGAAAAGCTCAAACAGACCGCCTGCATTCAAGTGCCCAGCGTGGTGCGCGAAGAGACCGCCACCGACGGCACGCGCAAATGGCTGCTGGATGTCGGCACCGGCAATGCGGTGGAGACCGTGTTCATTCCGGAAGAGGGCAGGGGTACCTTGTGCGTCTCCACGCAGGCAGGTTGTGCGCTGGATTGCGCGTTCTGCTCCACCGGCAAGCAGGGTTTCAACCGCAACCTGTCCACTGCCGAGATCATCGGCCAGGTGTGGTGGGCCAACCACGAACTGGGCAAAGACAACGCCTCCGACACGTTACCGCGTAGCGGCCGTTTGCGGGAGGAGGCGCAGGCGGCCCTTCCCGCACCTGACGGCTCCGCCGCACCGTGTCAGGGCCGCTACGGCAACTGGCCGGTCACCAATGTGGTGATGATGGGCATGGGCGAACCGTTGCTGAACTTCGACAATACGGTGGGCGCGTTGCGTCTGATGCTGGACGATCATGCCTATGGCCTGTCGCGCCGTCGCGTGACGGTGTCCACCTCCGGCGTGGTGCCGGCGATGGACCGGCTGCGCGACGAATGTCCGGTGGCGCTGGCGATCTCGTTGCATGCACCCAACGACGAGTTGCGCAACGAACTGGTGCCGATCAACCAGAAATATCCGCTGAAAGAACTGATGGCGGCGTGCCAGCGTTATCTGGAAAAGGCGCCGCGCGATTTCGTGACCTTCGAATATGTGATGCTGTCCGGCGTGAACGACCGCGAACAGGACGCGCGCGAGCTGATCCGCCTGGTGCGCGACGTGCCGTGCAAGTTCAACCTGATCCCGTTCAACCCGTTCCCGCAGGCGCCATACCGGCGTTCGGACATGCAGACGGTGTTGCGTTTCCGCGATATCCTGATGCAGGCCGGTATCGTTACCACCATTCGCAAGGTGCGCGGCGACGACATCGCGGCAGCGTGCGGTCAGTTGGCCGGGCAGGTGCAGGACAAGACCCGACGTACGTTGCTGCGTCCTGTCGGGACTTTATAGTTTGGATTATCGAGGTACCACGATGAAAAAAACGATTGTCATTTTGTTTGGCCTGTTGGCTCTGGCAGGATGCGGCACGCCGTCCGGCAGCCAGCGGAATACGCCCGACCAGCCCGTGAGCCAGGCTACTGCAAGCGCCAAGGTACATACCGCGCTGGCGGGGCTGTATTTTGAGCGCGGACAGATGGGGATAGCGCTGGACGAGATTGCAAAAGCCATGCAGGCCGACCGCAATTATGCGCCGGCCTATTCGGTGCGCGGCCTGATCCATATGGAGCTGCGCGAGGACAAGGAAGCCGAGGAGGATTTTCAGCAAAGCCTGCGCCTCGACAGGAACGATTCCGAGACGCATAACAATTACGGCTGGTTCCTGTGTCAGCGCGGCAAGGCCGGCGAGGCCATTCCGCATTTCATGGAGGCGCTGAAGAATCCGTTATACGAAACCCCGCATCGCGCATGGCTGAACGCCGGGCTATGTTCGCAGAAGGCGGGGAAAGACAAGGATGCCGAGACATTCCTGCAACGCGCGTTGCAGTTGCAGCCCGAACTGCCGCAGGCGCTGCTGGGGATGGCGGAACTGAGCTTCACTCATGGGGATTACTTTGCCGCAAAGCGTTATTTCGCGGGTTTTTCCGCAAGGACCGATACGCTGACGGCGGAGCAACTCTGGCTGGCGATCCGCATCGAGCGCAAGACCGGCGACCGCAATTCCGAGGCCAGTTATGGTTTGCAGTTGCGCAAGCGCTATCCGGATGCGCGCGAGACCCAATGGCTGCTGGACGGTAAATGATGGAGCAGCACCGCGAAGACAAGGCCGTGCAAGGCGAAGCCCCGGTTGTTGCGGAGCCTGTCCTGCCGGGACGGGTGATGCGCGAGGCGCGCGAGCGGCTCGGGCTGAGCGTGGCGGACGTGGCCGGGCAGACCAAGTTTGCGCCACGGCAGATCGAAGCGCTGGAGGCGGACGATTATCGACGGTTGCCGGAAATGCCTTTCGTGCGCGGATTCGTGCGCAGTTATGCCAGGATACTGCATCTGGATGCGGAGCCGTTGTTGGCAGCCTTGCCGCAGTCCGCGCCAGCAGCAGAGTCGATGCCCGCTTCGGTGGATGTGCCGTTCCCGGTTGCCTATTCGGCGCAGCAACAGAACCTGATCATGCTGGGAGCGGCACTGTTTCTGGCTGTGGCGGTGGTGACGTTCGCGGTATGGCATTTTACGACGCCGCAAAACAGAAGTGCGGCGGTGGACAAGGTTGATACGCCGGTCATATTGCCCGCCGAAATGCTAGTCATTGCGGCTTCGCCCGTTGCCGAAACGGCGGTGATTGCATCTTCTGTTCCTGCCGTAGCGCCGCTTCCTGCTCCGACGGAGATCGCCAAAGACGTTGTGCCGGCAGCGAAGCCCGTTGCTCCCCCGGCCGCGCAAGCCGCACCGGAAAAGCCTGTGGTTCCCCCTGTTCCGGCATCGCAAAATACTGTGTTGCAGTTGGCGTTCGGCGGGGAGTCATGGGTGGAGGTTCGGGATAAGAACGACAATCTGTTGTCGTCGCAGATCAACCCGGTCGGCAGTGAGCTGCGGCTGGGTGGTAACGCACCCTTCTCGCTGGTGATCGGCAAAGCCTCGATGGTACGTTTGCATTACCGCGGCAAGCAGGTCGATCTGGCGCCCTTCATCAATGACAGCAGCGATGTGGCGCGCCTGACACTGGAATAGACATGAGCGCAAACCTGATCAAGCGCCGCCCGTCGCAACGGGTACTGGTCGGCAAAGTCATGCTGGGCGGCGGCGCGCCGGTCGTTGTGCAATCCATGACCAACACCGATACCGCCGACATCGACGCTACCACCCGCCAGGTTGCCGAACTGGCCAAAGCGGGTTCGGAGCTGGTACGCATCACCGTGAACACGCCCGAGGCTGCCGCTGCCGTGCCGCATATCCGCAGGCGGCTGGATGCGCTGGGCTGTGATGTGCCGCTGGTCGGCGATTTCCATTACAACGGGCACCGTTTGCTGACCGAGTTTCCGGAATGTGCGCAGGTGCTGGCGAAATACCGCATCAATCCCGGCAATGTCGGGCGCAGCCGTGCCGAGGACGATCCGTTCACCATCATGATCCAGACCGCCATCCGGTATGACAAGCCGGTGCGCATCGGGGTGAACTGGGGCAGTCTCGACCAGAATCTGGTGGTGCGCATGATGGATGAGAACGCCGGGCTGCCGGAACCGCGCGACGTGGGCGAGGTGACCCGCGCTGCGCTGATCGCTTCCGCGCTGCAGAGTGCGCAGCGTGCCGAGCAACTGGGTATGGCGCACAACCGCATCGTGCTGTCCTGCAAGGTCAGCGAAGTGCAGGACCTGATCGCGGTGTATCGTGCGCTGACGCAGCAATGCGATTACGCGCTGCATCTCGGCTTGACCGAGGCAGGCATGGGTTCCAAGGGGATCGTGGCCTCGACGGCGGCGTTGGCGGTACTGTTGCAGGAAGGTATCGGTGACACGATACGAATTTCTTTGACGCCCGAGCCGGGCGGCGACCGCACCCAGGAGGTGCTGGTCGGGCAGGAGATCCTGCAGACCATGGGGCTGCGTGCATTCGCGCCGATGGTGACGGCTTGTCCGGGCTGCGGACGTACCACCAGCAGTTTCTTCCAGGAACTGGCGCAGAATATCCAGAAGCACCTGCGCAGCCAGATGCCGGTGTGGCGCGAACAATATGACGGGGTCGAGAACATGACTGTGGCGGTAATGGGTTGCGTGGTGAATGGCCCGGGCGAGAGCAAGCTGGCCAACATCGGCATCAGCCTGCCGGGCACCGGCGAAAGCCCCGCCGCACCGGTGTATATCGACGGTGAGAAGGCGCTGACTCTGCGCGGCGACTATATCGCGGCCGAGTTCACGCGCATCGTGGACGAGTATGTGGAACGGAAATACGTGAAGAAGGGAATGGGGAGTGGGGAGTAGGGAGTGGGAAGAAGGGAGGTTTTCCAACTTCCCGCTTTCCACTTCCGACTTCCCGGTTTGATATGAGCAACGAAACACTACAAGCCGTAAAAGGCATGAACGACATCCTGCCGGACGAGGCGGAATTATGGCTGTGGTTCGAGGAGGAAGTGCGCGACTGGCTGCGCAGCTACGGGTACCGCAACATCCGCATGCCGCTGGTGGAGCCGACGGCGCTGTTCAAGCGCGCCATCGGCGAAGTGACCGACATCGTCGAGAAGGAGATGTACAGCTTCGAGGATGCGCTGAACGGCGACCATCTGACGCTGCGTCCGGAAGGCACCGCCTCCTGCGTGCGTGCTGTGTTGCAGCACAATCTGCTGTATAACGCGCCGCAGCGTCTGTGGTACGGCGGCCAGATGTTCCGTCACGAACGCCCGCAGAAGGGGCGCTACCGCCAGTTCCACCAGATCGGCGTGGAGGCGCTGGGCTATGCCGGGCCGGACATCGACGCCGAACAGATCATGATGTGCGCGCGGCTGTGGAAGAAGCTGGGGCTGCGCGAGGTGGCGCTGGAATTGAACACGCTGGGCGACCCGGCTTCGCGGCACCGCCATCGCGCCAAACTGATCGCTTATTTCGAGCGGCACAAGGATGCGCTGGACGCGGACGCATCGCGCCGTTTGTACAGCAACCCGTTGCGCATCCTCGACAGCAAGAATCCGGCGATGCAGGAACTGGTTGCGGGCGCCCCAAGGTTGTCGGACGAACTGGAAGACGATGCGCTGCAGCATTTTGATACGTTGCAGGCGTTGCTCAGGCAATATGATGTACCGTTCAAGCTCAACCCGCGTCTGGTACGCGGGCTGGATTATTACAACCGCACCGTGTTCGAGTGGGTGACCACGCATCTCGGCGCGCAAGGCACGATCTGTGCGGGCGGTCGTTATGACGGACTGGTCGAGCAGATCGGCGGCAAGCCCGCGCCGGCGACCGGTTTTGCGATGGGTGTGGAGCGTCTGCTGGTGCTGTTGCAGGATGGCGGCATGGCATTGCCGAAAGCGGCCGTGGATGTGTATGTTGTGCATCAGGGTGAGTCGGCTGTCCGTCTGGCCGTGCAGGTTGCGGAGCAGTTGCGCGACGCCGGGTTGAACGTGCTGTTGCATTGCGGCGGCGGCAGTTTCAAGTCGCAGATGAAAAAGGCCGATGCCAGCGGTGCCGCCGTGGCGGCGGTGATCGGCGACGACGAGGCCCTGGCGAACGAAGTCGGTGTGAAGCCGATGCGGGGTGGCGAACAGGTACGGGTGGGTGCGCGCGACCTCATCCCGGCAATCAATCAAATCATCAGGCAGGAGTAGAGCATGGCAGCATTGGATTTGCAGGAACAGGAACAGATCGAGGCGCTCAAGGCGTGGTGGAAGGATAACGGCAACCTGATACTAGGCACCATTCTGGCGGTCGTCATCGCGATGGGCGGCTGGCGCGGCTGGCAATATTACCAGCACCAGCAAGCCACCGAAGCGGCGACCCTGTATGCGGCGTTCGCCATGCAGCTGGAAAGCAACGATGCCAAGCGCGTCAACGATGCCGCGACCGCGGTGATGGATAAATATACCGGCACCGCCTATGCGGCACACGCCGCATTGCTGTCGGCGCAGGTGAACGAACAGATCAACGACATGGCGCGGGCCAAGACGCAATTGCTATGGGTCATCGACCATTCCTCCGAGGATGAGTTGAAGGATGTTGCACGCCTGCGCCTGGCATCGGTGCTGCTGGACGAGGCCAAGTATGACGACGCGCTGAAGCTCCTTGAAGCGAAGCATCCTGCCGCATTCGACGGCTTGTATGCCGACCTGAAAGGCGATGTGCTGAATGCGCAAGGCAAGGCTGAAGAGGCCAGGGCAGCCTATCAGCAGGCTTACGATAAAACGGATGAGAAGAGCGCATATCGCAGCCTGATCCAGATGAAGCTGGACGCATCGGGGGCAGCGCGATGATCTCGCCACGCTTGCTGATCGGTTTGGTGCCGTTCCTGCTGGGCGGTTGTGCGGCTGTGGATACCGTGCAAGGCTGGATAGGCAAACCGGGTGCCATTGAACCGGCCAAGCTGGTGGAGTTCAGCGAGACGGCCAGGTTCGAGGTGCGCTGGCATGCCAATGTCGGCGATTCGGGGCAGAATGTGCTGCAACCTGCACAGACAGCGGACGCCGTCTATGGTGTGTCCGGGGATGGTGCGCTGACTCGCCTGGACCGCGCCACCGGAAAACAGGCATGGCGCATCGATACCGGTATCAGGGTATCCGGCGGGGTGGGCAGCGGCGGTGGGATGGTACTGATCGGCAGCGACAAAGGCGAGGTGCTGGCGTATGGCGAAGACGGCAAGTTGCGCTGGAAAAGCAAGGTCTCAAGCGAAGTGTTGAGCGCGCCGCAAGCGGTGAACGGGGTGGTCGTGGTGCGCAGCGGCGATGGCCGTATCGCAGGGCTGGATGCGGCGAACGGCAAACGCCTGTGGCTGTATGAGCGCAGCACGCCCGCGCTGGTGGTGCGCAGCCATGCGGGTGTGACGTTGCAGCACGGCATTGCATATGCCGGATTCGCCGGCGGCAAGCTGGTGGCGATCAACATTGGCGACGGTATGGTGCTGTGGGAAAACTCGGTATCACAGCCGCGCGGGGATACCGAACTGGAACGCATCAGTGACATCACCAGCAATCCGGTGGCGGATGACGAGCAGGTATGCGCCATCGCTTTCCAGGGGCGCGTGGCGTGTTATGGCGCCTCACAGGGCGGCCCGTTATGGAACCGCGACATCTCCAGCGACAAGGGCATGATGCTGCTGCGCAAATATCTTTATCTCAGCGATGCGGACGGGTCGGTCATCATGCTGGATAAGAACAGCGGCAGCACGGTATGGAAGAACGAGAGGTTGTTCATGCGCGACACCTCCACGCCGTATGCATTGGGCGATTTTGTCGTGGTCGGTGATTACGAGGGCTACCTGCATGGCTTGAACCGCGAGGACGGCAGCTTTGTGGCGCGCATCAAGCTGGATGGCAGCGCGATCGGCGCCGCGCCCGTCGGGATGGACAACGGTCTGCTGGTACAGACCCGCGACGGTGGACTGTATTCGCTGTCCGTTCATTGATTCTCAACCACAAAGAGCGCGAAGTTTTTTCCGGGTTCCGGAAGAATGGCGCGGGCCGATTACCGAAAAGCAAAACTGATTTTCTGGAATAACTGGACACCCTGCTCCGTGACGAGATGTTTTTAAGATTGATCCCCTGACATGCTATTACCTACACTTGTACTGGTCGGCCGTCCGAACGTGGGCAAGTCCACCCTGTTCAATCGCCTGACACGCAGCCGCGACGCGCTGGTCGCGGACCTGCCCGGCCTGACACGCGACCGCCATTACGGGCGCGGACGCGTGGGAGACAAGCCCTATCTGGTAGTGGATACCGGCGGGCTGGAACCGGTCGCCAAGGACGGCATCCTGCACGAGATGGCCAAACAAAGCCGCCAGGCCGTGGACGAGGCGGATGTGGTGCTGTTCCTGGTGGATGGACGGGCCGGCTGCACGCCGCAGGATGCCATCATCGCCGGGCAATTGCGCAAGACCGGGAAGCCCGTCCTGCTGCTGGTCAACAAGGCCGAGGGCATGCAGCGTGCAAGGGTGGCCGCCGAGTTCTTCGAACTGGGGCTGGGCGAACCGCTGCCGATCTCTTCCGCGCATGGCGACAACGTGAATGAAGTGGTAGAGATCGCACTGGAGGATTTCCAGGCTGGGGCGGAAGCGGAATCGGAAGAGGAAGTCAGCGTCGGGCACCCGCCGAAGATCGCCATCGTCGGCCGTCCCAACGTCGGAAAGTCCACGCTGGTGAACGCCATCCTCGGCGAGCAGCGCGTGATCGCATTCGACCAGCCTGGCACCACGCGCGACAGCATCCATATCGATTTCGAGCGCGATGGAAAGCAATACACCATCATCGACACAGCCGGCGTGCGGCGGCGCGGCAAGATCGAGGAAGCGGTGGAGAAGTTTTCCGTGGTCAAGACCATGCAGGCGATTGAGGACGCCAACGTGGTTGTACTGGTGGTGGATGCGCGCGACCAGATCACCGAGCAGGATGCTCATGTTGCCGATTTCGTGCTGCAGGCTGGGCGCGCACTGGTGCTGGCGGTCAACAAGTGGGACGGGCTGGATCAGTATCAGCGTGATCAGGTCAAGCGCGACATCGAACGCAAGCTGCATTTCCTGGCGTTTGCAAAGATGCATTACATCTCCGCGCTACACGGCAACGGCATACCTGGCGTATTGAAATCGGTGGACGAGGCTTATGCTGCGGCGATGGCGAAGCTGTCCACGCCGAAGCTCACCCGCGCGCTGATCGGCGCGCTGGAGAAACAGGCGCCGCCGAAGGGCGGGCGCTTCAAGCCGAAGATGCGCTATGCGCACCAGGGGGGCAGCAACCCGCCGCTGATCGTGATACACGGCAGCGGGCTGGACGATGTGCCGGCCAGTTACACGCGCTATCTCGAGCGTACCTTTTGCGAGATCTTCAAGTTACAGGGCACCCCGCTTAGGATACAATTCAACTCCAGCAGGAACCCGTTCGAAGGCAAAAAACCGAAGCCACTTACCGAGGCCGAGCAGCGCAAGGCGCATCGGGCGCGGATTCGCGGCCGCAAGCTGTACGGTTGACTGGCCATCCCTCAAATCATCAAGGAGAAATTAATGACTGAATTCGCTTTTTATCGCAAGGTCGTCGCACTGAACTCGGCGACACATCGCAATCTGAAGTTCGCGCCCCTGGAGGCCAATTTTTCCTTTGCCAGTGACACTACGGCAGTGCTGATCGCGGGCGTGGAATTCGCCGAGGCCGGTCGTGAATATCCCATCGTGTTCATTCGCGGCGCAGACCAGCAGATGCGGCCGGTCGCATTGCTCGGCGTGCGCAATGGAGAGAATCTGTTCGTCGACGAGCAGGGCAAGTGGGATGCGCGTTATATCCCCGCATTCGTGCGTCGCTATCCGTTTGTGATGGCCGAGGGCGGCGAAGCTGGTCGGCTGGTAGTTTGCATAGATGAGAGTTGTCCCGCGCTGAACGTCGAACATGGCGAACTTCTGATCAATGCCGAGGGCAAGCTCGAACCGCGCATGAACGAAGTGATGCAGTTCCTGCAGAATTTCCAGCAGGAATTCACGCGCACCGAGTTGCTCGTCAAACAGCTCGACGAACTGGGGCTGTTCGTGCAGCAGGGCGCTCGTTTCGACACGGCTGCCGGCGAGACCTTCCAGCTGAACGACTTCTACCTGATCGACGAGGCGAAATTCGGTCAGCTTGCCGACGACCAGCTTCCCCCCTTGTTCCGCAGCGGCGCGCTGGGGTTGGCCTACCTGCATCTGTCTTCCCTGGGGAATATGCGCAAGTTGCTGGATCGGATCGTGGGGCGTGCGGCAGCACAGAAGCAGGCGGCACCAGCCGCAGACACGCCGCTGCACTAGTCTGTGTTTGACAAGCGAGGCAAGTTTTGCCAAGCTGGGCTCATGTCCGATAGCTTCAGAAAACTTGTTGCCGTGATTCTGGCCATCTGGTTGCCGCTGTTCAGCGGCAACGCGATGGCCGTTTCTGCCGTCATGCAGGCGCAAGATGGCGACTGTCATCCCGCAGTTGCGCAACCCGGAAAGCACCCTGCTGAAGGTTCGTCGCAGCATGCGCACCACGCACTGGCTGCAACCGACGGGCTACCCGAAGGTGCTGGCGACCAGCACGATCCTTCCTGCGACAATTGCGGCGTCTGCCATATTGCCTGCACCGGCTATCTCGGTGTGCCTGCCGTTGCCATGGAGTTGTTCGATCCCGGTTCTCGGGTCGTGCATCCCATCGCCGTGAATTTTGTTTCGCATCTTTCCGCTCCGCTCGACCCGCCTCCTCTCGTTATCGCGTAACGCGGGACGAGTCCGTCTGCTGAACCCGTAGTTCCGACCCTCGTTCCGCTTCGTGCGGCAGCCGTTAGCGGTTGTCCGTTCGTACTCCAATTGCAACGGGATGCGGAACATGAAATCTCTATTAATCATCTTTACCGTGCTGCACGCGTTCTGGCCTGCGCCGGCTGGTGCTGCCACCGAACCATTGCCGGGCAGCGACCTCGATGGTCTGCTGGCCTATGCGCGCGAGCACAACCCCGAACTCGCCGCCGCGCAGCACGAGGCATTCGCCGCCGTGGCGCGCAGCAAGGCCGCCGGTACGCTGGCCGACCCGGTGCTGCGCATCGAGCCGATGGATGTGACCAACGGCAACCCTGCCACCAAGTTCACCCTGATGCAGAAGCTGCCCTGGTACGGCACGCGCGACCTGCGAAACGAGGTGGCGGACGCGCGCAGAGAGGAAGCGGCGGGCCGAGTTGCCGCCACTTGGGCCGACCTCGCGACGCGCATCAAGCAAGCCTATGCCCGTTACTACTACACCAAGGGCAGTGAGCAGCTCACGCAGCAGACGCTGGACCTGCTGAACGGACTGGAGCAGATCGCCCGGACGCGTTACGCCAACGGCCTTGGCCAGCAACAGGAGGTGATCCGCATCCAGCTGGAACAGACGCGTTTGCAGACCGAGTTGCTCGCCTTGCGGAATGCAAACCATCACAGCCATGTGCGCCTGAATACACTGCTGTCTCGCCCGGGCAATGCGCCGCTGGCGGAACCGGCGGCCCTGCGCACCATGCCGCCGCTCGCGCAACTGGACGAGACCGCCCTGCTCGAACGGCTGGAGGCGCTCAACCCGCAACTGCGCATGGCCGAGGCCAGCCTGCGCGCCGCCGACCGTCAGCGCGAACTGCAATATGCCGACCGCTACCCGGACGTGACGCTGGGCGTCGCACCGACACGCAACAACGGCAGCTTCTCGCGCTGGGATCTGATGCTGGAACTGAACATCCCCTTGCAGCAATCCGCGCGCCGCGACAAGGAGCGTGAAGCGGAAGCGATGCTAACCGCTGCCGATCACCGCAAGCGATCGGTGCTGGAGCAGAAACGTGCCGCACTGTCCGAAGCACTCTCCGCATTAGAGACCGCACGCCGCACCGAGCAACTGATCGCCACCCGCCTGCTGCCGCAGGCGCGACTGTCGCTGGACGCCACCATGGCTGCCTATGAGACCGGCAAGTCCGGTTTCGCCATGCTGATCCAGGCACAACAACAACTGCTGACCATCCGTCAGCAACGGCTGCGCGCGCAGACCGACATGCAACTCGCGCTGGCCGATATCGAAAACCTGCTGGGAGAATCACTATGAACGACAAGATCAAACTCGCACTGGGCGCACTACTGCTCGCCCTCGTCGCCGCTGGCAGTTACTGGTATGGACGTCAGGATGCAGGATCCGGGATTCAGGATTCCGTGAAAAGCGAAGCGCGCAAGCTGCTCTACTACCGCAACCCGATGGGACTGCCCGACACTTCGCCAGTGCCCAAAAAAGATTCGATGGGCATGGATTACATCCCGGTGTATGCGGGTGAAGAAACGGAAGACAAGGAAGGTTTCAGCATCAGCGCTGCCAAGGTGCAGAAACTGGGCGTGCAGAGCGAAGCCGCCGCGATGCGCGAACTGGGCCTCAGCCTGCGCCTGAACGCGCGCATAGCAACCGACGAGCAACGCCTGTACACCCTATCGCCCAAGTTCGAAGGCTGGGTCGAGAAGTTGTACGTCAACACCACCGGCCAGCGCGTGCGCAAGGGCGAACCGCTGTTCGAGGTGTACAGCCCGGAACTGGTGTCCGCCCTGCGCGAACTGGAACTGGCCAAACACGGACTGGCGGAACTCAAGGATGCGGATGCAGCGGCACAGCAGAGCATGCAGCGCTTGGTCGAAGCCAGCGCGGCACGCCTGAAGAACTGGGACGTCTCCGGTGCAAAACTGAACGGCGACCGCGTGACCTACCACGCGCCCGCCAACGGCATCGTGCTGGAAAAGATGGCGGTCGAAGGCATGCGCTTCATGCCGGGCGAGCAGTTGTACCGCATCGCCGACCTGTCCATGCTGTGGGCCATCGCCGACGTGGCGGAGCAGGACATCGGCGGCATCCGCTTGGGCAGTGATGCGCAGGTGACGGTGGACGCCCTGCCCGGCCGCACCTTCACCGGCAAGGTGGATTTCATCTACCCGACCCTGAACGAGATGACGCGCACGGTGCAGGTGCGCATCGTGCTGCCCAATGCGGACGGCGTGCTCAAGCCGGCCATGTATGCCCATGCCCAGATCGCGGCCGGAAAGCCATCCAAAGTACTGACCATACCGACCTCGGCAGTGATCGACAGCGGCATGCAGCAGACAGTGCTGGTGCGTCTGGACGAAGGACGCTTCACACCGCGCAAGGTGACGCTGGGCCAACGCAGTGACGACTATGTGGAAGTCAGCGACGGCCTGACGGAAGGTGAACAAGTGGTCACCCGCGCCAACTTCCTGCTCGATTCCGAGAGCAACCTGCAAGCGGCATTCAGCGGTTTCGGTAACGGCAATCCAGGGGCCGAAGAGAGACAAAACCTTGTTGAACCGTCGCGAGCGTCAGGAGTGCAAGGCGCGCGGAGCGCAGCGACCGAGACATACCATGAAGGTAGGCGAGAGAGCGAGCACCGCGCAACGCCGAAATCCGGACGCGCAGCAGGTACAGCAAGCGTTTTGGTCGGGCATACCGCGACCGGCGTTCTGGAGGAAGACTACGGCGACGGCAACGTGAGTATCACCCACGAACCCATCCCCTCGCTCAAGTGGCCGAGCATGACCATGGACTTCGCGCTGGCGAATCCGTCACTGGCGGCGAATCTGAAACCGGGCAGCGCCATCGAGTTCGAGATCGTCGAACGCGGGCAGGGCGAGTGGGTGATCACCAAGCTGAACGCGAAGGAGACGGCAGATGCTGAACACAATCATTGAGTGGTCGGCGAAGAACCGCTTTCTGGTTCTGCTCGCCACCCTGTTCATCACACTGTCCGGCATCTATGCGCTGGTGAAGACGCCACTGGACGCATTGCCCGATCTGTCCGACGTGCAGGTGATCGTCTACACCGAATATGCCGGGCAGGCCCCGCAGGTGGTCGAGGATCAGGTGACGTATCCGCTCACCACCGCGATGCTGGCCGTGCCGAAGTCGAAGGTGGTGCGCGGCTTCTCCTTCTTCGGCGCGTCCTTCGTGTACGTGATCTTCGAGGACGGCACCGACATCTACTGGGCGCGTTCGCGCGTGCTGGAATATCTGAATCAGGCGGCGGGCCGTCTGCCGCGCAGCGTGTCGCCGCAACTGGGGCCGGACGCGAGCGGTGTGGGCTGGGTGTACCAGTACGCGCTGCTCAGCGAGAAGCATGACCTCGCCCAACTTCGCACCATGCAGGACTGGTATCTGCGCTATCAACTGACCAAGGCGCAAGGCGTAGCCGAGGTGGCCAGCATCGGCGGGCAGGTGCAGCAATACCAGGTCACGGTCGATCCGGTGAAGCTGCGCGCCTACGGCATCCCGCTGAGCCGTGTGTCGCAGGTGATACGCGACGGCAACCGCGATGTCGGCGGACGCGTGCTGGAGATGGCCGAGACCGAGTACATGGTGCGCGGACGCGGCTATCTGCGCGGCAAGGCGGACATCGAGATGCTGGTGGTGAAAGCCGAGCGCGGCACGCCGGTGCTGCTGCGCGACATCGCTCGCATCGAGCTCGGGCCGGACAGTCGGCGCGGCATCGCGGAACTGGACGGTGAAGGCGAAGTGGTGTCCGGCATCGCCATGGCGCGTTACGGCCAGAACGCGCTGGAGGTGATCGCCAACATCAAGCAGAAGATCGCCGAGGTGTCCGCCGGTCTGCCGGACGGCGTGACGATCCGCGCGGTGTACGACCGCTCGGAGCTGATCCAGCGTGCCATCGCCACGCTCAAGCACACGCTGCTCGAAGAAGGATTGATCGTGGCACTGGTATGCATGGTGTTCCTGATGCATGCACGCAGCGCACTGGTCGCCATCGTCATGCTGCCCATCGGCGTGCTGATGGCCTTCATCGCCATGCGCGCGCTGGGCGTCAATTCCAACATCATGAGTCTGGGCGGCATCGCAATCGCCATCGGCGCGATGGTGGATGCGGCGATCGTGATGATAGAGAACGCGCACAAGCATCTGGAGCGGCTGCCGTCAGTCCCCTCCCCCGCTGGCGGGGGAGGGTTAGGGAGAGGGTTGGTCGGAGACAACGAAACCACCCTCTCCTCCAGCCCCTCTCCCGTAAACGGGCGAGGGGAGCCAAGTCTTGATGCGCGAGTGAGCGCCATCCTCGCCGCGTGTAAGGAGGTTGGCCCCTCCCTGTTCTTCTCGCTGCTCATCATCACAGTCTCCTTCCTGCCGGTGTTCACGCTGGAAGCGCAGGAAGGCAGACTGTTCGCGCCGCTGGCGTTCACCAAGACCTTCGCCATGGCCGCTGCGGCGCTGCTGTCGGTGACGCTGGTGCCGGTGCTGATGCTGCTGTTCATCAAGGGGCATATCCGGCCCGAGTCCGCGAACCCGCTCAACCGCTGGATGATCGCCGCCTATCGCCCGCTCATCCACTGGGTGCTGGCGAAGAAGAAAGCGACGCTGGTCATCGCAGTAGCGGTGATGGGCTTGAGCATCTATCCCGCGATGAAGCTGGGCAGCGAGTTCATGCCCACGCTGAACGAGGGCACGCTGTTCTACATGCCCACCGCGCTGCCCGGCCTGTCGGTGACCAAGGCCGCCGAGCTGCTACAGACGCAGAACAAGATCATCAAGAGTTTCCCCGAGGTGGCCTCGGTGTACGGCAAGGCGGGACGCGCGGGTACCGCCACCGACCCGGCACCGATGGAGATGTTCGAGACGGTGATCAACCTCAAACCGCAGGAGGAATGGCGCGACGGCATGGACACCGACAAGCTGATCGCCGAACTGGACAAGGCACTGCAGTTCCCCGGCGTGGCCAACTCGTGGACCATGCCGATCAAGGCGCGCATCGACATGCTCTCCACCGGCATCCGCACACCCATCGGCATCAAGGTGTTCGGCAAGGACCTGAATGAGATGGAGCGACTGGCCAAGCAGATCGAGTCCGTGGTGAAGACCATCCCCGGCACCAGCTCCGCCTATGCCGAACGTATCACCGGCGGCTACTACCTCGACATCACACCGGATCGTGCCGCGCTGGCACGCTACGGATTGAGCATGGGCACGGTGCAGGACGTGATCGCCTCGGCATTGGGCGGTGTGAACGTCACCACCACGGTGGAAGGACTGGAACGATTCGGCGTGAACGTGCGTTATCCGCGTGAACTACGCGACTCACCCGAGAAGATCACACGCGAAGTGCTGGTCACCACACCGGACGGCGCAATGATCCCGCTCGGCCAGCTCGCCAGCGTGCGCATCAGCAAGGGCGCGCCTTCCATCCGCACCGAGAACGCGCTGCTCTCCGCCTACATCTACGTCGATATCCGCGAGCGCGATATCGGCTCCTACGTGGCCGAGGCACGCCGTGCCGTGAACGAACAGGTCACCTTCCCGCCCGGTTACTACGCCACCTGGAGCGGCCAGTTCGAATACATGGAACGCGCCATCGCCAAGATGAAGATCGTGGTCCCGGTCACGCTGCTGCTCATCTTCCTGCTGCTGTATCTCAACTTCCGCCGCGTCACCGAATCGCTGGTGGTGATGCTGTCGGTGCCGTTCGCGCTGGTCGGCGGCGTGTGGTTGCTGTGGCTGCTGGATTACAACCTGAGCGTCGCGGTCGCGGTCGGCTTCATCGCGCTGGCCGGTGTGGCCGCAGAGACCGGCGTGGTGATGCTGATCTATCTGGAGAAGGCCTGGCAGGAGAAGCTGGCGGAGTGTGCGAATACACCTCCGGAAAATACTGGCCGCGATACTCATCCTGCCTTCCCCCACCCTAACCCTCCCCCGGAGGGAGAGGGGACGAACGTCTCGCGGCTGCCCAGCCGCGAGGATCTATATGACGCCATCATGGAAGGTGCAGTCGAACGTGTGCGCCCCAAGATGATGACCGTGGTCGCCATCATGGCCGGCCTGCTGCCCATCCTGTGGAGCAGCGGCACCGGCTCGGAAGTGATGCGCCGCATCGCCGCGCCCATGGTCGGCGGCATGGTGTCGTCCGCCGTGCTCACCCTGCTGGTGATCCCGGTCATCTACGCGCTCGTCAAGCAACACCAACTTTCCTCAACCCCACCAACCCACTAAAGGAGAACACCATGAAACAACTCACACTCGCTATCACCCTGCTGCACGGCATCAGGGTCGGCGATCATGTGCGCCTTGAAATAAGGCAGGGCGACAAGAAGCAGTGGATGATCGAACGGATCGGGAGAGAACAGGAGGGGAATGCCCTGCAGCAGCGCTGAAAGGCGCGGGCAGAGTCAGTCGATCAGTCGATCAGTTTGGCGATTAACTGATTGGCCAGTTGTAGTTTCCTGAACAGCGCCAGCAACAGCGCCTTGTCCATGTGGCGTCGAGCATCGCCCTGCAACTGGTCGATGCCCGACCGGGTCAGTTCGGCGGCGATGACCTGTCCGTCTGCCGTGACCGTCGCTGAGCGCGACACCTTTTCTTCGGAGAAGAATGCGCTTTCCCCGACACATTCCCCGCTGCGGATCGTGCCGAGGGTCTTGTTGTTGACCGACACGGTCGCGCTACCGAACACGATGATATAGAACGCATTCGTTTTCTCGCCCTCGACCGTGATTCGTTTCCCCGGGGCGAAAGTCTTCAGTTCGATTTGCCGCGCGATGCCGGCGAGCGATTCGCCCGGGACCGGATTGAAGAAGGAGCATTCGCGCAGTGCGTTGAATTTGTCCGAGGAGACCTCGTCGAAACGCCTGGTGAAACTGGCGAGACTGGCTTCGATGTCGTCGAATTCGTTCATGTCGGGCCTCCGGTTCAGTGGGTAAGCTCTTCGGGCGCGGATAAATTACCACAAGCGGCGGGCGGTGTGTTGTGCCGCGCGATTCGGCTAAACTGGCGGACATGGACAAGAGAATAGAATGGGACAGGGAATCGTTGCTGCGCTCGCCGCTGTTCCTGCCGCTGCATCCCGTGATCGCAAGCCTGGGCGGGAACGGCTTTCCCTCACTGCGTGATTTCAATGCGCTGCTGGATGCGCATCGGCCCGCCATCGCGGTACGCAGCGGGCAACCCCTGCGCTTCGTCGAGCAGCAATACGGCAAGCTGCCTTTCGAAGCGCAATACGAGCCGCGCTGCTACCTTGGGGGCGAGGTGCCGACGCGTCCGGACAACTGGCACGACCTGTTCAACGCGCTGGTATGGCTCGTTTTTCCCCAAGCCAAGGCGGCGATCAACGAACGCCATTACCGGGTGCTGACCGGCGCAGACGGTGTGGAGGCGGCGGCGCGCAGCCAGCGCGGCGCGACGCGCGACGCGATCACGTTGCTGGACGAGTCGGGCGTCATTGTTCCTTGTGCGGATGACGGACTGGCCGACCTGCTGCTCGGCTTTCAGTGGAAAGAGCTGTTCTGGCGGAGGCGCGCTTTGGTTCGTGAGAATATGGGCTTCTTCATCTTCGGTCATGGCCTTCATGAGAAGGCGCTGCATCCCTATGTGGGCATGACCGGGCAGGGGTTGCTGCTGCCCGTGGAGCCGAACTTCTTTGGCTGGCCGCTTATGGAACAGCTGGCGTATCTGGATGGCAGGCTGGCGGATTACCTGTCGGTGGCGGAGCATTGTCGCAGCACCCGCGAACTGACGCCGGTGCCGCTGCTCGGTGTGCCGGGCTGGGCGGCGGAGAATGCGCAGGAAACGTATTACGACAATACGGATTACTTCCGCGCAGGGAGGCAGAGCCGGGCGCAGCGCACTCCGCCGAGTACCGCGCCTTCCAGCGTCGCCGGATAATCGCCCGCAGTGTAGTCGCCGGCCAGCAGCAGGTTGGGGATGGCGGTCTGTTGCGCGGGGCGCTGCAGGTCGGGCGAGCAACAGAAGGTGGCGCGCTTCTCGGCGATGACCTTGTGCCATTGCGGCAGTTCGGCGATGCCGAATTCCTCGCGCAGTTCGGCGATCACTTTCTGCGCCAGTTCATCCTGCGGCAATTCCTGATGGATGCCTTCCGCGCTGATCACGGCGGCAATCAGCCCGTGTTGGCCGGCGATCCTTCCCTTGTCGAACAGCCACTGGCTGTAGCGCCGGTGCAGGCCGATCATCGGATGCGGCAGGGTGACTTCGGCGGGATATTGCAGATACACGGTGTAGATCGGCTGCTGCTCCAGAGCATCGATCTGCGCGACGCTGTCCGCCGTCGCGACGAGCGGGCGCAACAGTCTGGCCGCATTCACCGGCGGCGCGGCGCAGATGACATGGCTGAATGTATGCGTGCCGTTCGCGGTGACTATCTCGATGCCATCCTCTTTCGGATGGATGCTTTCCACGCCGCACGCCATGTGCACCTTGCCACCGTGTCGTTCGACGAAGGCGGCGGCCCGCTGCGGGAACAGCGCGGTGAAGTCGAGTCGGGGAAGCAGCATGTCGCTGTCGGCGCGCTTGCGGTTCAGCGCGTCACGCAGCACGTTCAGCAGCACCTGCGCGGAGGCCTTGTTGATTGGCGTGTTCAGCGCGGCGATGCACAGCGGCTCCCACAGTTTCAGCGTGAGGTCGGCATCCTGCCCATGCCGGGCGAGCAATTCGGCGACGGTCATGTCCTGTTTCAGCCGGAATCGCATGCCGCGCAAGGTGAGCATGAAGCGCGCGGCATTCATGCGTTCGCCCCAGGTCAGGCCTTGCGCGCCGAGCAGCGCGGCCAGCAGGTGCAGCGGTGCGGGCAGGCGCGGTGCTTGCAGGGAGAAATGTCCGTGCAGGTCGAGCTGCAAAGGCAGACGCAGGAAGTCATGTTCGATGTTGCCGCCGACCCGTTCGATCAGGCGCAGCGTCTCGCGGTAGCAGCCGAGCAGCAGGTGCTGGCCGTTGTCCAGAGTCAAATAATCCCCCGGCAGGGGACGGTCGCCCTCTCCCCCTCCGGGGGAGAGTTGGAGAGAGGGGGTGGCAAGATGTGTTTTCCGCCGTACCGGGTTTGGAAGACGCACGCCGCGCGCGCGGCCGCCGAGCTGTTGCGCGCTCTCGAATACGGTGACGGGAATACCGTGGGCCGCAAGTTCGACGGCGGCGGCCATGCCGGCGTAACCGCCGCCGATGATTCCAACTCTTATGTTTGAGGATACATCCATAGTTTTTTGTGCAGTTTATTGCTCTATATTCCCTCCCCCTGTCAGGGGGAGGGTTAGGGTGGGGGTAAATCCTTCAATTTTTCTGTAACCTTGAACAGCACTCCATCCAGATTATCCAGTACATCGGTATTCCAGAATCTCAATACCTGCCAACCTTGCATCTGCATGAATGCACTTCGTTGTTCATCGTAGCTTTGTTGAGCTTGATGCTGTCCTCCATCCAATTCGATCACAAGTCTTCCTTCGATACAGGCAAAGTCCGCTATATATTTTCCAATGGGATGTGGGCGGCGGAATTTGTATCCGCCTAGCTGTCCGCCGCGTAATGCCTGCCACAATGTGCGTTCGACATATGTCATGTCACTTCGCAGTGATCTGGCATTTTTCGTTGTGTATGTTTTGATTCTATGGGTGGTCATCAGATATTACCCCCATCCTAACCTTCCCCCTGGGAGGGGGAAGGAATCAATCAATTCGTGAGCCATGCCTTGAAGGCCAGCCACAACTTGTAGGTCGGCGTCAGCGAGACACGCTCCTTCAGCACATGGCAGCCGCTGCGTTCGACTTCGTCCAGCACAGCCTGGTAGATCTCCGCCATGATCAGTCCGGCGCGTTGAGCCTTGCGGTCGGCGGCGGGCAGATGGTCGAACGCCTGCGCGTAATAGCGCCGTGCGCGCCCGATCTGGAACGCCATCAGTTGGTGGAAACCCTCGGTCTCGCGTGCATTGAGGATGTCGGCGGCGGTGACGCCGAACTGCTGCATCTCGTCCATCGGCAGGTAGATGCGGTTGCGTCGCGCGTCCTCGCCCACGTCGCGGATGATGTTGGTGAGCTGGAAGGCGATGCCGAGGTCGTGCGCGTACTTCAATGTCTCGCGGTCGGTGTAGCCGAATATCTCGGCCGACAGCAGCCCGACCACCGACGCGACGCGATAGCAATACAGTTGCAGCGACTTGAAATCGGCATAGCGCGGCTGGTCGAGGTCCATCTCCATACCGTCGATGATCTCCAGCAGGTGTTCCTGCGGCAGGTTGAACTGCTGCACCACCGGAATCAGCGCCTGGCACACGGGGTGGGTCGGCTTGCCGTTGTATACCGCTGCGGCTTCGCTACGCCACCAGTTGAGGGTGGTGCGTGCCACGCCCGCGTCGGAGCATTCGTCCACCACATCGTCCACTTCGCGGCAGAAGGCATACAGTGCCGTCATCGCGCGGCGCTTGTCCTGCGGCAGGAAGCGGAAGCTGCCGGTGAAGCTGGAGCCGCTCTGGCGGCATTTGTCTTCGCAGTACTGGTTCGGATCCATGGATTCTCAGAAGGGTGCGGACTTCGCCAGCATAATAACCCAGTCGTATGGCTTCAATACCGGACGCCGGCGGAACATGTCGTAGTCGGCGGCCTCCAGTTTGTCGAGGATGCGCAGGCCACCCGCGATGATCATGCGCATCTCCAGCCCGATGCGCCCGCTCAGGATGGTGCCCAGCGGCTTGCCATACAACATCATCTCGCGCGCACGCTGTACCTCGAACTGCATCAGTGCACGCCAGTTGTCATCGCAGCGCCCTTCGGCGATCTGTGCTTCGCTGACGCTGTATCGCACCAGGTCGTCCTGCGGAAGATACACGCGGCCTATGCTCCAGTCCCTGGCCACGTCCTGCCAGAAGTTGATGAGCTGCAACGAGGTGCAGATCGCGTCGGAATAGGCGAGGTTAACCGGTGTGGCTTCGCCGTACAGGTGCAGCAGCAGGGTGCCGACCGGGTTGGCCGAGCGGCGGCAGTAGTCGAGCACTTCGTCGAAATCGGCATAACGTTTTTTCACCACGTCCTGCGAAAAGGCGACGAGCAGGTCATGGAAAGGCTGCATCGGCAGATGGTGGCGATGGATCTCGTCAGTCAGGTTGCGGAACAGCGGGGTGAGGGGTGTTTCGTCGTTGGCGATGTGCGTGAGCTCGTCGCGGAATTCGTCGAGCTGGCCCAGGCGTTCCCCGTTTGCCAGATCGCCTTCGTCGGCGATGTCATCCGCCGCGCGGGCGAAATGGTAGATCGCCGCGACCGGCCTGCGCAGCCGCCTGGGCATGAGGATGGAGGCAACGGGGAAGTTCTCGTAATGGCCGACCGATGACATCAGAGCAGATCGTTCCTGTGCAACAAAAACACGAACTGGTCGCCGGCGCTGACCTCCAGCCAGGTGAACGGCAGGTCGGGATAGGCGGCTTCCAGCGCGTCGCGGTTGTGGCCGATCTCGACGACCAGCAGCCCGTCCTCGGTGAGATGGTCGGCGGCATGTTCGAGGATGACGCGGGTGGCGTCCAGCCCGTCGCTGCCGCTGCCCAGCGCGAGTACCGGCTCGTGCAGGTATTCCTGCGGCAGCGCGGCGACCGAGCCGGCATCCACATAGGGCGGGTTGCTGATGATCAGGTCGTAACGCCTGCGGCTCAGCGTGGCGAACAGGTCGGACTCGATCAGGTTGATGCGGTCACTCAAGTCGTAGTCGGAAACATTGCGTTCCGCGACCGCCAGTGCGGCGGGCGACAGATCCACCGCATCCACCTCGGAACAAGGGAAGGCATGGGCGGCGAGGACGGCGAGACAGCCGCTGCCGGTACACAGATCCAGCACGCTGCCGATCCCGTCCGGATCGACGACCCACGGCGCGAGTCGTTCGCGCAGCAGTTCGGCGATGAAGGAGCGCGGCACGATGACGCGCTCATCGACATAGAAACTGAATTCGCCGAGGAAGGCCTGGTGGGTCAGGTAGGCAGCCGGGATGCGCTGCTCGACCCGTTTCTCGATGATGTTCAACACCTCGAACAGCTCGGTATGGGTGAGGGTGGCGTCCATGAACGGTTCCAGCCGGTCCAGTGGCAGGTGCAGCGCGTGCAGGATGAGATAGGCCGCTTCGTCGTAGGCGTCATCGCTGCCGTGCCCGAAGAACAATCCTGCCTGGTTGAACCGGCTGACCGCGAAACGCAGACAGTCGCGCACGGTACGAAGATGTTGCGCCGCTTCCGAAAAATAATTGCTCATCAGTCGCCTCCACCGCCGCCGCCATCGCCGCCGCCATCGCAGTCGCTGTTGTCTTTGCAACTTGCCCCGGGCTGACCGGTGTCGCTCGAACTGCCCGTACTCCCGTCATTATTTCGATTGTTCTGATTGCCGCGGGCACGGGAGATGAGCCACACCACGAAGATGATGATCAGCAGTATGAATATGAACTTGGTCATTTTGTCAGCAACTTGACCAGTGTCAGGTAATAGATATCCGAGAGTGCGTCGAGGTCGGCAACGGCCACGCATTCGTTGAGCTTGTGGATGGTGGCGTTGAGCGGGCCGAGTTCGAGGACCTGCGGGCAGATGTCGGCGATGAAGCGCCCGTCCGATGTGCCGCCGCTGGTGGAAAGTTCGGTGTCGACGCCCGCAACCTGTTTGATCGCCCCCTCGACCGCATCCACCAGGTCGCCGCGCGGGGTAAGGTAGGGCTTGCCGGACATCTCCCATTCCAGTTCGTAATCCAGCCCGTGTTTATCGAGGATGGCGTGGACGCGTTCCTTGAGATCATCCGTCGTGCTTGCCGTGGAGTGGCGGAAGTTGAACAGGATCTCCACCGTGCCGGGGACGACGTTGGTCGCGCCGGTGCCGGCGTGGATGTTGGATATCTGCCACGAGGTCGGCGGGAAATATTCGTTGCCCTTGTCCCATTCGGTCGCCGCCAGTTCGGCGATGGCGGGCGCGGCCAGATGGATCGGGTTCTTCACCAGATGGGGGTAGGCGATGTGGCCTTGCACACCCTTGACGGTGAGCGTGCCGGACAGCGAACCGCGCCGGCCGTTCTTGATGGTGTCGCCGAGCTTGCTGACGCAGGTCGGTTCGCCGACGATGCAGTAATCGAGTAGTTCGCCCCGTTCCTGCAAGGCTTCGACCACGCGCACCGTACCGTCCACTGCTACGCCTTCCTCGTCCGAGGTCAGCAACAGGGCGATGGAGCCGCGATGTTGCGGGTGTACGCCGACGAACTTCTCGATGGCGGTGACGAAGGCGGCCAGCGAGCCCTTCATGTCGGCCGCGCCGCGCCCGTACAGCATGCCGTCGCGCACCGTGGGCGTGAACGGGTCGCTGTCCCACCGGTTCACCGGGCCGGTCGGCACCACGTCGGTATGTCCGGCGAAACAGACCAGGGGCGATGCGTCGCCGCGCCGGGCCCACAGGTTGTCCACTTCGCTGTGGCGCATCTTCTCCAGGTTAAAACCAAGCGGTGCGAGACGCGCGCCGATGATGTCGAGACAGCCGTCGTCCATCGGCGTGAGGGATTTGCGCGAGATAAGCCGCTTGGCCAGTTCCAGTGTGTCGCTCATTGCTTCAAGTTCTCGTATTCTGTTTCGTTGAACCCGGTCGCCAGCACCTTGCCGTCGTGCTCCAGCACCGGACGCTTGATGACATTGGGTTGTTCCAGCATCAGCGCCAGCGCCGCCGCATCGTCCTTGACCGAGTCTTTGACCTCCTGCGGCAGTTTGCCCCAGGTCGGGCCGGTCTTCTTCAGCAGTTTTTGCCAGCCGACCTGTTTGAGCCAGCCGGAAAGCATGGGTTTCGTGACGCCGTGTTTCCTGAAGTCGTGGAACTCGTATTCGACACCCCGTTGGTCCAGCCAGGCACGCGCCTTCTTCACCGTGCCGCAGTTGGGGATGCCGTACAGCTTCATTTCGGATCGTCCAGGTTGAGTTTGATGCCGCTGAAATCGGAGGGCTCGGCCTTGGCTTGCTGTGCCTCCTGCTCGGGTTGGTATGCCGGTATCTTCATGGTGCTGGTGCGCTCGGAGAAATCGAGCAGGGTGGCCAGGTTGCTGGCCGAATCGGCGTTGCGCATCGCTTCTTCCTTGGTGATCTCCCCGTTCTTGAACAGTTTGTACAGCGCCTGCTCGAAGGTCTGCGAGCCGGCCGAGACGCTCTTGTCGATGGCCTCGCGGATCTTGTCGATCTCGTCGTTCTTGATATGGTCGGCGATCAGCGAAGTATTCAGCAGGATCTCCACGGCGGGTACCTGCTTGCCGTGCACGTTGCGCACCAGCCGTTGCGAGATGACCGCGCGCAGGCACATCGACAGGTCGGACAGCACGCTCTGGCGCGAATCGTAGGGGAAGAAGTTCACGATGCGGTTCAGCGCGTGATAGCTGTTGTTGGCATGCAGCGTGGTCAGGCACAGATGGCCGGTCTGCGCGAAGATCAGCGCGTGCTTGAGCGTGTCGCGGTCGCGCACCTCGCCGATCATCAGCACGTCCGGCGCTTCGCGCATCCCGCTGGACAGCGCCTGTTCATACGACAGCGTGTCGGTGCCGATCTCGCGCTGGTTCACGATGGACTTGCCGTGGCCGAAGATGTATTCGACCGGGTCCTCGATGGTCAGGATATGGCCGCTCCTGGTCGCGTTGCGATGCTCGATCATCGAGGCGAGCGTGGTGGATTTTCCCGAACCGGTCGCGCCGACCACCAGCACCAGGCCGCGCTTTTCCATGATCAGTTCATTGAGCACCCTGGGCAGTTTCAGGTTCTCCGCGTTTTCGATCTTGCCCTTGACGTGGCGGATCACGATGGCGATGTCGCCGCGCTGGCGGAACACGTTGACGCGGAAACTGCCGACGCCGTCACCGCGGAACGAGAAATTCATCTCCATCTCGGCTTCGAACACCGGGATGCGCTTCGGCCCCATCAATTCATAGGCGATGCGCTTGATGATATCGGCATCCAGTAACTGCGAGTTGACCGGCATGGCGACACCGTCAATCTTGATGTTGACCGGCGCGCCGACCGAGAAGAACAGATCGGAAGCTTGTTTTTCTGCGGCGAGTTGCAATAACGGTGTAACGATCATTTTGTCACCTCGATTTCAGGATGAAGGATTCAGGGCGAGCGGCTGTTTCCTGAATCCTGTATCCCATATCCCGGGTTTAGATTCCCCTCAACAGCTCGTTGATGCCGACCTTGGACAGCGTTTTTTCGTCAACCTTCTTTACGATCACCGCGCAGTACAGGCTGTACTTCCCGTCCTTGGAAGGCAGGCTGCCGCTTACCACCACCGAGCCGGCGGGGACCCGCCCATAAGTGACTTCACCGGTCTCGCGGTCATATATTTTGGTGCTCTGGCCGATGAATACGCCCATCGAGATCACCACGTTGTCTTCGACGATCACACCTTCGACCACTTCGGAGCGCGCGCCGATGAAACAGTTGTCGCCGATGATGGTCGGGTTGGCCTGCACCGGCTCCAGCACGCCGCCGATGCCGACGCCGCCGGACAGGTGCACGTTCTTGCCGATCTGTGCGCAGGAGCCGACCGTCGCCCAGGTGTCCACCATGGTGCCTTCATCGACGTACGCGCCGATGTTCACATAGGAAGGCATCAGCACCACGTTCTTGCCGATGAATGCGCCACGGCGCGCGGCAGCGGGAGGCACGACGCGGAAGCCGCCTTCGCGGAAATCGCGGCTGTTGTAATCGGCGAACTTGGAGGGCACCTTGTCGTAGTAATTGGTGAAGCCGCCCTTGATGAAGTTGTTGTCTTCCAGGCGGAACGACAGCAGCACGGCTTTCTTCAGCCACTGGTGGGTGACCCAGTCGCCATTGATCTTTTCCGCGACGCGCAGCTTGCCCTGGTCGAGCTGGGCGATGACGTTGTCGATCGTCTCCTTGAGTTGTGCGTCGGCATTGCGCGGTGTGATCTCGGCGCGGCGTTCAAAGGCGGTCTCTATGATTTGCTGCAATTGATCCATGATGGTTTCCAGTAAGGTATTAGTTGAGCGTTGAAACGAATTGTGCGATGCGTTGCGCGGCCTCCACCGTTTCGGCGACTTCGGCGACCAGCGCCAGGCGTACGAAATTCTCGCCGGGATTGATGCCGTTCGCGGAGCGGGCCAGATAGCTGCCCGGCAACACGGTCACATTATAGTCACGATACAGGGCTTGCGCGAAAGCGGTGTCTGGAACCGGCGTGCGTATCCACAGGTAGAAACCCGCGTCCGGCAACGCGACTGGAAGCGCCGGTTCCAGAATCTTTGTCACCCGGGAGAATTTCTCGGCATACAGGCGGCGGTTCTCAGCGACATGCGCCTCGTCGTTCCATGCGGCGAGGCTGGCGGCCTGCACCGCCGGGTTCATCGCGCAGCCGTGGTAGGTGCGGTACAGGGTGAATTTTCCGACGATGGCCGCATCGCCTGCGACGAAGCCGGAACGCAGGCCCGGCACATTGGAGCGCTTGGACAGGCTGGAGAATACGAGCAGGTTCTTGTAATCGTCGCGTCCGAGCTGGTGTGCGGCCTGCAATGCGCCGAGCGGCTTGCGCCCGCGAGAGATCATCAGGTCTTTGGCTTCAGGTGTGGCGGTTGCTGCGTCCATCTCCGGGGTCACATCCCCGCTGCGCGGGGCCCCTGCTCCGCCCTCCGATGGTGCCTCGCCAAAATAGATCTCGGAATAGCATTCGTCCGAGGCGATCACGAAGCCGTGGCGATCGCTCATCTCGAACAGCGCCTGCCATTCCGCCAGGGTCGTCACGCGTCCGGTCGGGTTGCCCGGCGAGCACACGTAAACCAGTTGCGTGCGCGACCACACGGTTTCCGGCAGTTGCGCAAGGTCCGGTGCATAACCGTTTTCCGGCAGGGCGTTGAGGAAATGCGGTGTCGCGCCGGCCAGCAGGGCCGCGCCTTCATAGATCTGGTAGAACGGGTTGGGGCAGACCACTGCCGGGTCGGGCCTGCTGCGGTCGATCACCGCCTGCGCGAAAGCGAACAGCGCCTCGCGGCTGCCGTTCACCGGCAATATCTGCGTCTTCGCATCCGGCGCGGGAATCCCGTAGCGGTTTGCCAGCCATTCGGCGATCGCGCTACGCAGCGCGTCGCTGCCGGCGGTTGTGGGATAATTCGCCAGCCCGTCGAGACCCGCGACCAGCGCATCCTTGATGAATTGCGGTGTGGCATGCTTCGGCTCGCCGATGGACAGCCGGATCGGTTTCAGGGCCGCGTTCGGCGTCACTTCACCGAACAGTCCGGCGAGTTTCTGGAAAGGATAGGGCTGCAGGCGCTGTAATTCCGGGTTCATTGTTTTTTGCGGTCCGATCGGTGGCGAAAACGTTGTGCATTATATAAGGGGCGGCAAGTTGCCATCAAAACAAAATGCGTTGCCGATCGTCGGGGTGTTGAGCGGCGCGCTGGTGTGGGGTCTGATCTGGTTTCCCTACCGCGCGTTGCAGGATGCCGGCGTGTCCGGCGCGATGGCGACGCTGATCACTTATCTGCTGGCGATGCTGTGCGGCGCGTTCATGCTGCCGCGTGTGTGGCGCGAACGCTCCGCTTTCGGCTGGTGGGCATTGCTGCTGGTATTGAGCGCGGGCTGGACGAACTTCGGCTATGTGCTGGCGGTGCTGCACGGCGAAGTGATGCGCGTGCTGCTGTTGTTCTATCTCGCGCCGTTGTGGACCATCCTGTTTTCCTACTGGCTGCTGGGCGAGCGTCTCAACTTTTATGGCTATCTGGTCATCCTGTCATCTTTTTTCGGAGCGCTCATCATGCTGTGGGAGCCGGAACTCGGGGTGCCGTTGCCCGGTAATTTTGCGGAGTGGGCGGGTTTGTCTGCGGGCATGGGGTTCGCGCTGTCCAATGTGGTGTCGCGGCGCGCCGAACACATGAGCACCGAAATGAAGTCATACAGTGTCTGGGCCGGTACGGTCGTGCTGACTGCGCCGCTGCTGATCTGGCAGGGCGGATGGCAGGACCGGATGCTGGCGATCGATGGACAGTCCTGGTTGTTGCTCGGCCTGCTCGGCATCGTGCTGTGCGCCATCAGTTTCGCCATGCAGTATGCCCTTGCGCGCCTGCCGGCCAATCGCGCCATCGTTTTCCTGCTGTTCGAGCTGGTGGTGGCTGCCGTGTCATCCTATTTTCTGGCCGGTGAGGAGATGGAGTTGCGCGAATGGGTGGGTGCGGCACTGATCGTCTCTGCCAGCCTGCTTTCGGGGAAGTTGTATTCCAATGTGAACGAGGAGTAGACTGAGAGCTTAAATTTATTGACGCAGGGGCTGCCGAAAATGTCCCGTGACGAGAGGGTTTTCAAGAATGGAACATAAACCGACGCCTGACGAGATCGATGGTCTGTTCGACAACGAGGAGCCGGCGATCGTATGGGGCAAGGCGCGTGACCTCGTCCGGCGCATGAGCCCCGATTACGATTTCACGCTCATCCAGAGCGTGTATGAGGATGTCCTGCGGCTGTTCGGGGGTGAATATCCGGGCTATGCTCCCATCGGGACGCCATACCACGACCTGCCGCATACGCTGGGGGCGTTGCTGTGCGCGGTGAGGATCATGCATGGCATGCATGTCTCCGGGAAGAAGCTGACGGACGGGGAGATCGCACTGGTGATCATCGCCATCCTGATGCACGATGTCGGCTATTCACAGCGCAGGGGAGAGGAAAGCGGAACCGGCGCGCAGTACACGCAGACACACGTCCAGCGCGGTATCGAGTTTGTGCGGCAATATTCCATCGACCACAAGCTGCCTTCCGACGTGGCCTCTCTGGCCGTCATGATCCTGGGAACCGAACATTTCCGTCCGTTCGATCAGATCGAATTCGTCAACGAACGGATGCGCATGCTGGGACGCATCGTGGTGACCGCCGACCTTACCGGGCAGATGGCCGACCGGATCTACCTGGAAAAGCTCCTGTTCCTGTATCTGGAGTTCAGGGAGGCCAAACTGGGCAACTACCGGAACATGCACGACCTGCTGTGCCAGACCAACCATTTCTACGAGATGGCGCGCCGTAAGCTGGACGGGCCGCTCGGGGGCATCTACAAGGAGTTGGTGTTCCACTTCAGGGATACGATGGGGGTCGACAACAACTATTACGTGGAATCCATCGAGAAGAACATGGCGTGCGTATCGAGAATCGCTGCGCGCGGCGAGGGCGAGTTCTTCAATATGCTCAAGCGCAGGGGGATAGCGGAAAAGGTGAAGTCGCTCATTTAATCTGCATCCCGGCAACGTGCGGTCATTGCGGGGCCGAATTTTTGTGAGCAATCTTGGCCGTATACATGATCTGGTCTGCTTCGCGCAATATCTCCTCGATGTTTCGATTGCGCCCGGTTTCGGATACGCAGCCGATCGAGACGGATATCGGCCAGCCGTGTTTTTCGAATTCCATGTGTGCGTCTTTCCTGATGCGATCCGAAACCGTCGTGCAACTGTCATGTTCCGTCTCGGGGAATAGCAGGACGAACTCGTCCCCGCCGATGCGGGCCAGGATATCGATCTTTCTGGAATTCTGTCTCAGGACATTGGCCAGCCGCTTGAGTGCCTTGTCGCCTGCGTCGTGACCGAACCGGTCGTTCAATGCCTTGAAATTATCGATATCGACGAACATCGCCGAGTAGGGCTTGCCGGTGCGTTCACTGCGGAGTTGCTCCACTTCGAATCGCTGCATGAACTCTGCCCGGTTGTTCAGTTTGGTCAGGTGATCGCTTATTCCGTATTCACGTTCTTTCCATAGTCTGGCTACAACCCTGGCGAGGACGGTGAAGGTGACGCTGCGGGAAAAAGCGTTCAGCAGAAAGGCGGAAAGCGGGAAATCCGGATGCATCATCGCTTCGGCCACGCTCCAGGTGACGCCGGTGAATATCGCGAAATACAGGGGAATCTGCGAGTCGGTCCTGCGCATGGCCTGGATGGAACCCAGACGCGCCGCCTGAATGACGGGCAGACAGTAAAAGACGTCCAGCGAGACAGGTGAGTTGACCACCGCATAATCGAGCACGGTGATGATCACAACTTCCACGACAACCAGAGCCAGATTCCAGAACATCGTTACTCCCTGCGCATGATACTTGGCCTTGCTTTGAGGCATTGCGAGTTTCAGGAACAGATAGCGGCGTCATTGCAGACACACGCTTTCGCCGGATACATCATACCCCCAACTTTTAAGCCGATGTTGAGCATGAACGGCGAGGAATCCATGTGCTGCTTGAGGTCTATTGTCATTCTGGGGCGGGCAGCAAGCTTTATCTTTCCGGCAACGCGTTGCATACTTCGAGCGTAATTGTGAATCGATATCGGGCTGTTTTGCCCGCATGGAACGCTGACAGGCAGGTGGCGAATAATGAATGGTGTCCACATCGGGAAAACGTTGCATCTTGTCATTCACGGACGCGTGCAAGGCGTGTTCTTCCGCGACTCGATGCGCCGCGAAGCGCAAAGATGCGGGGTTGCGGGCTGGGTGCGCAATCGCGGCGATGGCACGGTAGAGGCGATGGTGCAGGGCGGTGCCGATGCCGTGGAGTCCATGCTGGACTGGGCGCGCCATGGACCGTCGCAAGCTCGCGTGGATCGGGTCGAGGTTACGCAGGGTACCGGCAGCTACGCCAGCTTCGACGTTCTTGCGTGAGTGCGCCGGCAGTTCCAGTCAACCGGTAAGCTGAATAGCATCAGCCACGCACAGCAAGGGTCGCATCAACCGGTCATGCGGGGTTTTCCACCTTCTGCTCGTGCATGTGCAGCAAAAGTTCCTGTTTGATTTCCTGAAGCCGGTCCTTGATATTCGTCCGGTTATTGCCACCCATGCGCATCAGGATGCGCTGGCCGATGGAGCGGTTCTCCAGGTCGGGATCGGCGTACAGGTAAAACACCTTGGGTCGAACCAGTTTCACCGGTTCCGCGATGTCCGGTGCGGCGATCAGGTCGTCGAGCGCCACGATCAGGCGGTCGTTGAAATATCGCTTGGGGTAGCCCAGTTCTTCGTAGGCCTGCTGGAACAGCGGATAGAGGCGGATATAAAGCTCGACCAGTTGTTTTGCATCGACCGCTGCGGCGATCTTTACATAGGGCGCGTAGCGAACCGCATTGTTCGGGCCGATGCGCCAGTCGCCCTCCGTCCCGGCGACGATAAAACTGCCCGGCACCCGTTTGACCGGTATCACGCGCATCGAGACCTCCTTGCGCGGCAGGTTGTCCACGGTGGCGACGATGTTTCGGATGAGTCGCTCGGTGATCAGGTATTCCATCAGGGATGGATTGCCGATCAAGCCGGACAGGGCTTTGAGCAAATAAGAGTCGCTTTCGTCCAGCGTGGGCAGCGCGGGTGCTTCCGGAGGGGCTTCGAGCACCTGGCGTACTTCCGGTTCGGGCGGCAGGGGAGGGGGTGGAGCCTGCACCGGCGCAGGGCCTGGCTGACTGGCCTGCCAGTAGACGTAACCGGCGACACTGCACAGCAGGATGATGATTGCGGCGACTGTCATGCGGAGATTCATTTTCATCGGGTCGCTCCCTGAAGGAATGTTGTTGACGTTATGCGAGTGTCACTTTCTGGTCCAGATACACATCCTGGATCGAATTCAATAGCGCCACGCCATCCTGCATCGGCTTCTGGAACGCCTTGCGCCCCGAGATCAGCCCCATGCCGCCGGCGCGCTTGTTGATCACGGCCGTTCTGACCGCCTGCGCCAGATCGTTGCTGCCCGAGGCTCCGCCGGAATTGATCATGCCGACGCGTCCCATGTAGCAGTTCGCCACCTGATAGCGCACCAGATCGATGGGGTGGTCGCTGGTCAGTTCGCTGTACACCCTGGAGCTGGTCTTGCCGAATTTGATCGCGTTGTAGCCGCCGTTGTTCTCGGCCATCTTCTGTTTCACGATGTCGGCATTGATGGTGACGGCCAGGTGGTTGGCCTGGCCGGTGAGGTCGGCGGAGACGTGATAGTCCTTGTCGGTCTTGAAAGCCGGGTTGCGCAGGTAGGCCCACAGGATGGTTGCCATGCCGAGTTCGTGCGCATGTTCGAACGCTTCGGAGACTTCCAGTATCTGGCGGCGCGCATGCTCGGAACCGTAGAACACTGTGGCGCCGACTGCTACCGCGCCCATGTCGAAGGCCTGATCCACACTGGCGAACAATGTCTGGTCGAACTCGTTGGGATAGGTCAGCAGCTCGTTGTGGTTGATCTTCACGATGAACGGTATCTTGTGCGCGTAGCGGCGTGCCACCGAACCCAGCACGCCGAGCGTGGAGGCCACGCCGTTGCAGCCGCCCTCGATGGCGAGGCTGACGATGTTCTCCGGGTCGAAATACATCGGGTTGGGTGCGAACGAGGCACCGCCGGAATGTTCCACGCCCTGATCGACCGGCAGCAGCGACAGATAACCGGTGTTGGCGAGCCGCCCATGCCCGTAGAGTGCCTGCAGGCTGCGCAACACGCCGGTCGGTCGATCCTTGATGGCGACCACGCGATCCACATAATCGGGGCCGGGCGGGTGTAACGATTCTTTGGGGATGCCGGTACAGCGATGTGCAAGCAGGGATTCTGCTTCTTCCCCCAACAGCTTGATGATGTCGGTCATGATCGTTCTCCTTGTGTAGCTGGGAATGGCATGTTCATGTTACTCCCCTGTGTATAATTTTGCCCACCCCCGAAACTTCCATGGATATCGTCATGAACCCGATCATACTCGGCACGCCGCTTGCGGCATCGGCAACCAGAGTCATGCTGCTCGGCAGCGGCGAACTCGGCAAGGAGGTCATCATCGCGCTGCAACGGCTGGGCGTGGAAGTCATCGCGGTGGATCGTTATGCGAACGCGCCCGGCCACCAGGTGGCGCACCGCGCCCATGTCATCAACATGGCGGACGGCGCGGCACTGCGCGCGCTCATCGAAAAAGAACAGCCGCACCTCATCGTGCCGGAGATCGAGGCGATCGCCACGGACATGCTGGTGCAGATCGAGAAGGAAGGGCTGGCGCGCGTCATCCCGACCGCACGCGCGGCACAGCTCACCATGAACCGCGAAGGCATCCGCCGCCTGGCGGCCGAGACATTGGGATTGCCGACCTCGCCCTACAAGTTCGCTAACAGCCTGGACGAGTTGCAGGCTGCCATTGATGGCGGCTGCGGAGGGGTGAGTGCGGAGCACTCGGGCACCCACCGGCGTCCCCCTTGCGGGGGCATCGGTTATCCCTGCATCGTCAAGCCGGTGATGTCATCCTCGGGCAAGGGACAGTCGAAGATCGACAACGCGAGCGAGGTTCAAGCAGCTTGGGACTACGCGGCCAGTGGATCGCGCGTGAACCAGGGACGGGTCATCGTGGAGGGTTTCATCGCTTTCGATTACGAGATCACCCTGCTCACCGTGCGTGCGGTCGGCGCAGAGGGCAAGATCGAGACGCATTTCTGCGAACCTGTCGGTCACGTGCAGGTGCAGGGTGACTATGTGGAAAGCTGGCAGCCGATGGCGATGACACCCGCAGCCCTGCAACGTTCGCACGAGATCGCAAAGAAAGTGACCGACGATCTGGGCGGGCTGGGGCTGTTCGGTGTGGAGTTATTTGTGAAAGGTGATGATGTGTGGTTCAGCGAGGTCAGCCCGCGCCCGCATGACACCGGCATGGTAACTATGTGTACGCAGCGTCTGAGCGAATTCGAATTGCATGCGCGCGCTATCCTCGGTTTGCCGGTTGATACCACGCTATGCGCCACGGGGGCCTCTGCCGTCATCTACGGTGGTATGGAGGAGAAAGGCATCGCTTTCAGGGGAGTGGATGATGCCTTGCGTGTGCCGGAGGTGGACATCCGGTTATTCGGTAAGCCGGAATCGTTCATGCGTCGCCGCATGGGGGTAGCACTGGCGACCGGCAGCGATACCGATGAGGCGCGGGCACGGGCGAAGCTGGCAGCAGGCAAAGTCATTCCGGTCAAACCATCATGATGATCACGGGCATCCACCATGCGACGTTCCTGACCAGCGATCTGTCGCGTTCGCGCGCCTTTTACGAAGGCGTGCTCGGCTTGCGCCCCGATCCGTCCCGTCCGGCGATGAGCTTCGAGGGCGTGTGGTACGACGTCGGGCCGAGCCAGCAACTGCACCTGATGTTGCTACCCGATCCCGAGGCGGGTTTGCAGCGTCCGGCGCACGGCGGACGCGACCGCCATGTGGCGCTGGGCGTGCAGGATTTTTCGCAACTGACGGCGCGACTGGATGAGGCGGGAGTGGCTTATACCTTGAGCCAGTCCGGGCGCTGTGCATTGTTCTGCCGCGATCCGGACCGGAACGCGCTGGAATTCATCGAGATCCGTTAGCTCAACAGGCTGGCGAAACGGTCGTCGGCCACGCGCAACCGGTCGGCCATGATCTTCAGGAAAGCCTTGCTGAAGTGCAACTGGCAATGGTCCGACAGGCTGGACAGGTGATCGGGTGTTATTTTCATCGTGGTCACGGCGGTCGCGGCGGTGACCGTGGCCGAGCGCGGCGTGAGCTTCCCGGCCACATAGGCCATTTCGCCGAAACTTTCCCCTGCGCGCACGGTGTTCAACAGTCGCCCGGCTTTTGTGACTGTCGCCATGCCCTGGGTGAGGATGTAGAAGTTTTCGCCTGGCTCGCCTTCGCGCATCAGAATCGTCTTGGGAACATGATGCTGCCACTCGACGATGTGCAGTATTTCCCAGAGCTCCTCGTCGGTAAACTCGGCGAACAAATTCATCTCGCGAAGGCTGGTGAATCTTGCCGCCTCGCTGACGGCGGCCTCCTTCTTCTCGAAAGAACCCGCCGATGCCAGATCCGCGCCGAACTCTTTCCAGTCCTGATAGCGTTTCTTGCGGTCCTTCTGCATGGCCCTGAGCACGATCTCTTCCAGCGGGACGGGCAGGTCGGGGCGCAGTTTTCTCGGGAGGATGATCTCGGAGTCGGTGATCTGCTTGGTCAGGGTGGCCATATCCTTGGCCGTATAAGGTGATCGTCCGGTCAGCAGCCGGTACATCACCACGCCGAGCGAAAAGATGTCGGTCTGGTGCGTCAATGTTTCGCCGTTGATCTGTTCGGGCGACATGTATCCGGGAGACCCGATGTTGCCGATCTGGGTCTGATCCATGCTCGGAACGATCGCGGCGCCCAGATCGGACACCTTGATCTCTCCGGATTTGGCCAGAAGGATATTGGCCGGCTTGATGTCGCGGTGGATCACCCCGTTGAATTGCGCGTAGTTCAGGGCGCGGCAACATTTGAAGATGATCTCGACGACGCGCGCGATATCCAGCAACCCTTTCGGTTCGGCGTGCTTCTCGAGTGTTCCGCCCTCGACGTATTCCATCACGATATAGCTGGATTCATCGTCGATCACCGCATCATAGATCGCGACGATATGCGGATGGGACAGCCGCCCCGCCAGCGATGCCTCGGTATTCAGCTGGTGCCGGTAGACTTTCCCGGCGCGCGGATCGTTCAGAATCTTCTGGTCCAGCACCTTGATGGCAACATTCCTTTCCGCAAAGGGATCGTGCGCCAGGTAGACCGTGCTGGTCGCCCCCTGTCCGAGTTTGCGGATGACCTGATATTTGCCGATGGTTGTTGTAGGGTTCATGTTCGTCGTGAGCGTAACAAGTGGCAATTCCGGTATGGAGGCGGTTTGCATTGCCAGCGGTGCAAAAGGGGCTACATTGTTGCGCATATCCGCGGATTTTGCGAGTGCGCCGGCGATTCCAGATGACGCGGGAAGGCGCGATTACCGGGCATACCCGATCGACTGCAGGGCGTCGAACAGTTTTCCGGACAACAGTACATGGCCTTCGGCATTCGGGTGCAGCGGGTCGCCCTTCATTTTCGGATCGGACAGCACCTCGGCGACGGCATCCTCGATCAGCGGAACATGCTGCGCATCGGCCACTTGCCGGTAGAAATCGGGCGGCGACAGATTCTGGAAAACGGCGCCCGCGAGACTGGGCTTCGGCGTGGCCAGCAGTACCGGCTTCGCCCCGTGCTGCCGGACAAGCCCGATGATCTGTTCCAGGTTGGCGACGGTCTCTTCCTCGGGCAGATGGCGCAGCATGTCGTTCCCGCCCAGTGTCACCAATACCAACGCGGGGTCGTGCTGGTCGAGCAGCCCCGGCAGGCGCTTCAAGGCATCGCTGCTCGTGTTGCCGTTGATCCCGCCGTTGATGATGTCCCATCCCGTCCGGCTCGCCAGCAGGGCGGGCCATGCCTCTTCGGCAGACACGCCGGCCCCGGCGGTCAGGCTGTCACCCAGCGCCAGGACCGTGCTGCCGGCAGGGAGCGCGGTCTCGCCCGCCTTCTCGCCGCAGGCAACCGCCAGCAGGGCAAGGGCGGCCAACAGGAACCGCTGCCATGTCGACTTATGGGAACGCTGAACAAGTCTGTTTTTGTCGTTCCCGCGCAAAGGGGTAAGCAGGCAAGTCGCGTAGCGGCTGCTCGCAAAGCGGGAACCCAGTCGAATCAACAAGGTGGATTCCCGCTTTCGCGGGAATGACGACTTAATCAGCGCATCCTTATGCATATCAGGGTGCCGGGTTCGGATACCGTTGATGCACGGCCTCGATCTTTTCCATCATTTCCGCCGACAGCATCACTTCCGCACTGTCCAGATTCTCCTTCAACTGATCCAGGCTCGTCGCGCCGAGTATCACACTGGCGGTGAACCAGCGCGTGCGCGCAAAAGCCAGCGCCATCGTCGCAGGGCTCATCCCGGCCTCGCGGGCGATGCGCACGTACTCCCTGCTGGCGACCGGGACGTTGGGCTTGTTGTAGCGCTGGCCGAAACCGGGGAACAGCGTGACGCGTCCTTTGGCCTCCGGGGCATCCAGGTATTTCCCGGTGAGCCAGCCGAACGCCAGCGGACTGTAGGCGAGCAGGCCGACGTTCGCATGGCGGCAGACTTCCGCGAGGCCGTTCTCGTAGGTGCGGTTCATCAGGTGGTAGGCATTCTGGATCGAGACGATCTTCGGTAATCCCGCCTGTGCAGCGCAGCGCACGAACTCCGCCACGCCCCACGGCGTCTCGTTGGACAGACCGATGTGGCGCACCTTGCCGGCCCGTACTAATTCCGCCAGCACCTGCAACTGCCCGATGATCGGCGTACTGTCGTGTTCCTGCGCGATGTCGTAACTTGTGCCGCCGAACATCGGCACATAGCGGTCCGGCCAATGGATCTGGTAAAGATCGACGTAGTCGGTCTGCAAGCGCTTCAGGCTGGCGTCGATCGCGGCATTGATGTGTTCGCGGTTGATGCGCGGGCCGTTGCGTATCCAGCCGAAGCCGCGCGACGGGCCGGCGATCTTGGTCGCGATGACCAACCTGTCGCGCTGCTGGTGCTTCAGCCAGGTGCCGATATAGCTCTCGGTACGATGCACCGTCTCGCCGCGCGGCGGCACCGGGTACATCTCCGCGGTATCGATGAAATTCACGCCGCGCGACACCGCGTAATCGAGTTGCGCGTGCGCATCCGTTTCGCTGTTCTGTTCGCCGAACGTCATCGTACCGAGACATAGCGCGGAAACGCGCAAATCGCTTGTGCCCAGTTGTCTGAGTTCCATCTGAGTCCTCCATGGATTGACGCTGACATTCTAGTCCAGATACAGCGCGGCTTCATCGTGCTAGCATCCGCGCATGACCCTGCCTGTCCTGTTCGTCTCACACGGTGCCCCGACCCTGTCGCTCGATTCCGGCGAAACGGGCGCGGCCTGGCGGCAACTGGGCGAACGATTGCCCCGGCCATCGGCGATCCTGGTGATCTCCGCGCACTGGGAGACGCCAGTCCCGACCGTCAGCAGCGCGGTCGAACCGGAAACCATCCACGACTTCTACGGCTTCCCCGCCGAACTTTACGAACTGCATTATTTCGCACCCGGCGCACCGGCGCTGGCGCAAGCGGTAGTCGATGCGTTGCAACAGGCCGGGATAGCGGTGCAACGGGACGCGACGCGCGGGCTGGATCACGGCGCATGGGTGCCGCTGCGGCTCATGTTCCCCGAAGCGGACATCCCGGTCGCGCAACTCTCGTTGCAGCCGGAGCGCGATCCGGCCTGGCATATCGCGGTGGGCCGCGCGCTGCGCCCGCTGCGCGAGCAGGGCGTGCTGATCGTCGGCAGCGGTTCCATCACCCACAACCTGCGCGCCCTGTTCAACCACCCGCAAGGCGAACCCTCGCCGGAATGGGTGACGGAGTTCTGCGACTGGATCGCGGAAAAGATCGAAGCGGGCGACCTGGAAGCGCTAGTCGAATATCGCAGCCGCGCGCCGCATGCCGTGCAGAACCATCCCACCGACGAACACCTGCTGCCGCTGTTCGTCGCGCTCGGCGCTGCACACGACATCAGAAAATCACAGCGCCTGAACCGCGTGATGACCTACGGCATGCTGGCGATGGACATGTGGCAGTTCGATGGCTGAGGGTTTTGACTGCTTCAATGTGGAACTGTTGAAGTTTGGTTTTTACCAGAAGCCGCGCTAGGCCGAATTATCTAGGCAATTCTGCGTCACTGTTGTATTGGCACGCTATTCGCTTGATGCATTGTAAGGAAACCGACAGTGCACAGTTATGGAACTCGCCAGAGACGAATACGCAACACATACCGCCTATGATGAACTGCTGGATCGCGAGCTGAAACCGCGCTCGGCAGCTCAGCCCTTGTTCGACTACATGAATTCGTTGAACGAAGACGAGATCGTGAACCGTCGCCAAGCGGTGGATGCCACCATCATGGCCATGGGCATCACCTTCACCGTGTACAGCGAGGCGGGGAATATCGACCGCGTATGGCCGTTCGACCCCATCCCGCGCGTGATGGGACGCAAGGAATGGGAGGCCATACAGGCCGGACTCAAGCAGCGTCTGCGTGCGCTGAACCTGTTCATCAACGACCTGTACAACGAACAGCGCATCATCAAGGACGGCGTGTTTCCGGCCGAGGTGCTGGAAGGCTCGGGTAACTTCAGACCGCAATGCGTGGGCATCACGCCCCGCTTTGGCGTGTGGGCGCACATCTGTGGCACCGACTTGGTGCGTGACAAGGACGGCACCGTGTATGTGCTGGAAGACAATCTGCGCGTGCCATCCGGAGTTTCCTACATGTTGGAGAACCGCCAGATCATGAAGCGCATCTTCCCCGAGGTGTTTCGCACCACCACCATCATGCCGGTGGATGACTATCCGACCCGGCTCTACCAGATGCTGGCTTCGCTCTCGCCACGCGAAGGCACGCAGCCCGTTATCGCGGTACTCACACCCGGTATCTACAACTCCGCCTATTTCGAACACAGTTATCTGGCGCAACAGATGGGTGCGCTCCTGGTTGAAGGCAGCGACATGGTGGTGGGCGCGGACGACATCGTCTACATGAAGACCATCACCGGTCTGCAGCGCGTGGATGTGATCTACCGCCGCATCGACGACGCCTTCCTCGATCAAGAAGTATTCAACCCGGATTCGGTGCTGGGTACGCCGGGCTTGATGCGCGCCTGGCGCAAAGGCAATGTCGGCATCGCCAACGCGCCGGGTGCGGGCGTGGCGGACGACAAGGTGGTGTATTCATTCGTGCCGCAGATCATCAAATACTATCTGGACGAAGAACCCATCCTTGCCAACGTGCCCAGCTACCTGTGCATGATCGAAGAGCAGCGCGAGTATGTGCTGGCGAATCTGGACAAGCTGGTGGTGAAGCCTGCCAACGAATCGGGCGGCTACGGCATGCTGATCGGCCCGCGTGCGACGCCGGAAGAGCGCGCGCAGTTCGCCGAACTGATCCGAAGGGACCCGCGCAACTACATGGCGCAACCCACGCTGGAGATCTCCACCGCGCCGACACTGGTAGACGGCAAGCTTGCGCCGCGCCACCTCGACCTGCGGCCTTTCGTGCTGCAGTCCGACCAGCTATATGCCACCACCGGCGGCCTCACGCGCGTGGCCCTGCGCAAGGGGTCGCTGGTGGTCAACTCCTCGCAGGGGGGCGGCAGCAAAGACACCTGGATCGTGGAGGACGCAGCATGATGCTCGCCCGCGTTGCAGAGAACCTGTACTGGATGGCGCGCAATCTGGAGCGCGCCGAGAACACCGCACGCCTGATCAACAGCACCACCTATGTGCTGCTCGACCTGCCGCACGGCGCAACATTCGGCTGGAAGAATCTGGCTGAGATCGCCGGACTGGATGATCTGTTCGCCAAGACCTATCCCGAGGCGAACGAGGAATCCATCATGCGCTTCCTGATCGAGGACGAGAGCAACCCCAGCTCCATCTTTGCCTGCGTGAGATATGCGCGCGAGAACACACGCACCCTGCGTGAAGTATTACCCGCCGAAATGTGGGAGCGCATCAACAGTCTGTATCTGTATGTGCGCCAGAATGCACAGGCCGCCTGCCGTAACCGGCGCGAACGCTACATGGTGCTGAACGAGGTCATCCAGCGGCGGCATGCCATCGTCGGCCTGTTCTCCGGCACCATGCCGCACGATGACACCTACCAGTTGATCAAGCTCGGTCGCAACATCGAGCGCGCCGACATGACCACGCGCATCCTCGATCTGCATTCCGCCATCTGTTTTCCGGACGACAGCGTGGTGCGCGAAGCGTTGGTAGAGCGCATCTGGATGAGCACGCTCGAATCGTTGTCCGCCTACCAGACCTATCGCCGTCTGGTCTCCATGCATGTGCGCAGTGACGATGCAATCCGCTTCCTGTTGCAGGACATGCGCTTCCCGCGCAGCGTGTCGCATTGTCTGAGCGAGATGGAGACCTGCTTCCGGCTGATGCCAAAGTCTCAGCAGTTGCAACAGCTCACCGCGCTGTTGCGGCTCAAGATCGCTCAGCACGACACTTCCCAGCTTGATGCTGTGGCTTTGCACGAATATCTCGACCTGCTACAGAAGCAGTTGGGTGAGATACACGATGCGCTGATGCAGAACTATTTCCATGCCTGGCAAGACGGCGTTCCGCCGCCCGGTAAAGCACAGGGAGAAATCGAGTTTGCCCAGCAATGAATGGGCATGGTAGTGTTGCGCGTCCGAATGAAGCGTCGTCGTCGCAAGGCGACCTCCACAACCTGAAATGATCGTATCCCTATGACATATTGCCTGGCCATCAACACCGACGAAGGCGTGGTGTTCTGTTCCGATTCGCGCACCAACGCCGGATTCGACAACATCTCCACCTATACCAAGATGCATTCCTTCGTGTGGCCGGGCGAGCGATCTTTCGTGCTGCTGTCTGCGGGCAATCTGGCCACCACGCAGGCGGTGGTCAAGCGGCTATGGAGTGACATCGAAGAGGCTGCCCCGGTGAATCTGCGCAGCGTGCCGAGCATGCTTGCCGCCTCGGACTACATCGCCAGCATCAGTGCATCGGTGCAAAAGCAGCATACCGAACGCGATACCGCGAACACCAATTTCGAAGCCACCTTCATCTTCGGGGGGCAGGTCGGCAGCGGCAGACCCGAGACACTGCTCATCTACGCGCAGGGAAACTACATCCACGAATCGGACGATCACCCCTTCCTGCAGATCGGCGAGATGAAATACGGCAAGCCCATCTTGGCCGCCACCACAAACGTGGAACCCCACTCGGGCGGGCCGCCCACCGCGCGCGCGGTTGCCCATAACCCCACCCCCCCCCCCCACCCCCCCGCCGGCCCCCCATTGATCTGCTCATCCTCAGGAAAGATGCTCTCGATTTCGGTCAGCGCATGACGCTCACCGAGAACGATCCGTTCGCCAAGGAGTTGTCGGAATTGTCGGAATCAGGGTTGGGCAGGCGCGGTGGGGGACCGGCCCGGGTTCCTGGGGGGGGGTGGGGCTCGGTTCATGGCACTGGTGGCTAAAGGAGTCAGGGATAGCTAAATGGTGAAACAGCGCAATTACCTCTAAAACACTTAAAGGTACCGGAGTGAGCAGGTAAGTTTGAATTTTGAGGAGGGGGCGAAATGAATGGGTCTTCGTGCCCATGTCATTGCTGGAATTTGAAGCTGAAATAAAGGGAAAATTGGCTGGAAAGTCGGCTGAAAAGCGTCAACGTCTGGCGCTTTGGCACTCTGCCAGTGCACGGAACAGGCGGCCATTTTTGGGTGAGATGTATACGCCATCATAATTGGCGAACTTTCTCTGATTCAGCGCGCCGGGTACGACTGCAATACAGCCGCCATGTAAAACGGCGTAGTAGTCTTCATCCCAGTCGGAGTGTTGGAAGACGATGACTTCTTCACGGCCACCGACATCCCGAATGGAAAGCCAGAGTTTTTTGCCGACTTTGTATTCGCAAAACGTGCCGCTGTCGCGCGTTTGTTTGCAGATGCCACGCTCAATCACTTCGTTGAATAATTCGTCTTGCGGGGTGGGTGCCTGGACTGCTACGGCACGTCCGCCGAGAACACCCCGGAACACATTCAACAACAATTCTTCTTGATTGGGCTGCGCGGTGGTGTGGGTAGGAATGGCCATACCTGCAAGCAGCAATGTCAGATGCAACACCTTACGAAAGTAACTCATATGCAGCCTCAAGCAACGGTTATTGGGGTGTTTTCATTTTGATGTTTTTAAGCAGAAAAGCAAGCGAAAACTAAAGGAAACGGAGTCGATTCTTTCAAGTGAAAATCGAGTGACCACTTTTGTTGGCAAGAAGCGGAAATGGCACACCACTGTTCCGAATTTCCGCAATGGCCGGGGATGAGACCGTCGTGGGCCCAGCCCGGGCTTCCACCCGACGCGATAACCCGGCTTCCTACAGTTGTTTCGCAACCTCGCACAGGGCTGTGTGCGACAGGTCGTTCAGCGCCACGTTCTCTGCCTTGTCCAGTTGCGCATAGTGCCCGGTGATGGCGCGCAGGTAGCTCGGGTCATAGTGCAACGTGAGCAGTTCGGCGACCATCGCGTCCAGATCCCCGCCACGGATCATTTCGCTCCATTGCTCCATCTTTTTCGCACCGTGGAAACGGTGCAGCGGCTGGAGGTGTTCGATGAAGACTTCCGGGTTCTCCGCATAGTGGCGGTAATCCTCGAGCAGTCCGGTGACGCGGGCGGCAAGCGGCGTTTCCACCAGCAGGCAGGGGCTGGCATGCATCGCGTCGAACAGCGCGATGGGTAGCGCGATGCTGCCGATCTTCTTGCTTTCCGCCTCGACATACACCGGACGTGACGGGTCGAGTTGTTGCAGGCGCTGCAACAGGATGCTGTCGAACCATTTCTGCGCGGGCTGCGGCTGGTCGGGCAGGCGGCCCAGCACCGAGCCGCGATGACGTGCCAATCCTTCCAGGTCGAGCACCTGATGGCCGGTCTGCGCCAGCGCGGTCAGCAGGCGGCTCTTGCCGGAGCCGGTGGGGCCGCATACGACTTTGTAGGTATATCGTTGCGGCAAGGCTTCGAGCTGTTCCAGCACATGGTGGCGGTAAGTCTTGTAGCCGCCTTCCAGCTTGTGCGCCGCCCAGCCGACCTGCGCGAGGACGATGCTCATCGCGCCGCTGCGCTGGCCGCCGCGCCAGCAGTAGACCAGCGGTTTCCAGGATTTGGGATGCGCGTGGAAGCGCGTTTCCAGATGGTTGGCGATGTTCTTCGCGACCAGTGCCGCGCCGACCTTGCGCGCCTCGAACGGCGACGCCTGCTTGTACAGCGTGCCGACGGTGATGCGCTCTTCGTCGCTCAGCACCGGGCAGTTGATCGCGCCGGGGATGTGGTCTTCGGCGAATTCCGCCGGCGTGCGCACGTCGATAATTTCGTCAAACTCACCGAGCTGTGATAGGTTCGCGGTTCTGAATAACATCGTCAAAAGAGGAAAAGTTCGTGTCCGAAGTGAAGTTGACCCAATTGTCGCACGGTGGCGGTTGCGGCTGCAAAATCGCACCAGCGTTGCTGCGCTCCATTATGGTGGCGGCCAAGGAAAGGCTGCCGTTCCCCGATCTGCTGGTCGGCACCGAGACCAGCGACGACGCGGCGGTATACCGCCTCAACGACCGGCAGGCGATCATCGCCACCACCGATTTCTTCATGCCCATCGTCGACGATCCGTTCGACTTCGGGCGCATCGCCGCGACCAACGCGCTGTCCGACGTGTATGCGATGGGCGGGAAGCCGATCATGGCGCTGGCCATCGTCGGCATGCCGATCAACAAGCTGCCGGTCGAGACCATCCGTTCCATCCTGCAGGGCGGCGAAGCGGTGTGCGAAGCGGCCGGCATCCCGCTGGCGGGCGGGCATTCGATCGATTCCGTCGAACCGATCTACGGCCTCGTGGCGCTGGGCGTCGTGCATCCCGGCCGGTTGAAGAAGAACAGCGGCGCGCAGGCGGACGACGTGTTGATCCTCGGCAAGGGCATTGGCGTGGGCGTACTGGCGGCCGCGTTGAAGAAGGAACTGCTGTCCGCCGAGGGGTACGCGCAGATGATCGCCACCACCACCCGGCTCAACACGGTGGGCAGCGATCTGTCGGCACTGGAGGGTGTGCACGCGATCACCGACGTGACCGGCTTCGGGTTGCTCGGCCACCTGCTGGAGATCTGCCGTGGCTCGGCACTGGGCGCGGAGATCGTGTTCGGCCAAGTGCCTGTCTTGTCCGAGGCCTTGCCGCTGGCGCAGCAGGGCATCGGCCCCGGCGCGATCGACCGCAATCTCGCGAGCTACGGGCACGAAGTGGATTTCGCCGCGCAACTGGCAACCTGGCAGCAGCGCCTGCTGGCCGATGCGCAGACCAGCGGCGGCCTGCTGGTGAGTGTCGCGCCGGAAGCGGCGGACGAAGTGCTGGCATGTTTCAGGAGCGCCGGGTTCGAGCAGGCGGCGGTGATCGGGACGATGAAGGCAGGCGCGGCGCGAGTATCGGTAATCTGAAGAGGGTCGAGCAGGCAAGTCGCGAATAAGCTGTCGTGGGGGCGGACTTAAGCAACCGCCACTCTGTCTTGCTGCGCGCAGATGTCCATGTCTACCGTCAGACGATGGATTGCAACCTCTGGTATCTTGATTTTCCCGGCGCCTTGGCGCAGACGCACAAAGCCCAAAGCTTCGAGCTTGCCCAATGTGCGGCTGACATTGGATTCTGCGCGCTGCACCAGCTTTGCCAGATCAGCCACGGAAGCGGGTTTCTTCTGGTCTATGGTGGCGAGCAGGAAGCGGTTCTCGGGAGTCAGCAGCCGAATCACGGCCTCTACAGATTCAAAAGAAACCTGGGCCGCATCGGCAGGAGCTTTGCGCTCACCGCGAGCGACAGACAGCATTTCCTTTCTCAGGTCTTGCATAGACTGGATTTTCATTTTCATAATCATCTCTCCTTGTCGTCCACAACCTCGGTCGATATGCCTTGCGCTTCGCAAAACTTCTCAACCTCGGCAAAAAAATCTTCCAGCAACTGCGCTGCCGATACGAAGGAATACGGGCGACCTTCGTCATTAACCGTTCTATGCCAGTGATCGGCATCCGGCTTGGCCTTCACAAACCTTCCGCCAGCATGCGGCGCCGGATGCGCATTGTCGAACCCCAGCAACCTTGTTCCATCCGGGTCATGAAAGGTAAGGGAATAGGCGATGCCGTGCGGCACTTGGGCAGACTGCGCAACCAGCCTGATCTCGAATTTCAGAAAATGGCCGCTGGCGAAAAAGTGCCGCCTTCCATCGTAATCAAGCAGCCACTTCAAAGTGTGTTCAGGCGTTCCCATGGCGCATCATATACCCACAGGATAGGATAATCAACGCCGCCTGGAATGGGTTTTGGAAAGGGAAAGTAGCGAAATCGTCCGCATCCCCGTCAGGCAGGTGAAGCGCTGAGGAGAGGATGGCATATTCCAACGTTTGGGCGCGGAAATTATATAGGCCGTCGAGACAGTTGCCGGAGGGTGCTCCCTGATGGTATTAAGCGGCCTGCGACCTGTATTCCCGATCCATTTCCGATAAAAAAGACCATGCAATCCATTCAAGCCCTGATCGACAATGTCGAAAAAGTCATCGTTGGAAAACGACCGGTGATAGATCTGGCGGTGATCTCGCTGCTCTGCCGCGGCCATGTGCTGCTGGAGGACGTACCCGGCACCGGCAAGACCATGTTGGCGCGGGCGTTGGCGCGTTCAGTGGCGGTGGACATGAAGCGGCTGCAATGCACGCCCGATCTGTTGCCGTCGGATATCACCGGCGTGCCGATCTACAACCAGAAGACCGGCGATTTCGAATTCCGCCCCGGCCCGGTGTTCACCCATATCCTGCTGGCCGACGAGATCAACCGCGCCACGCCGCGCGCGCAATCGGCGCTGCTGGAGTGCATGGAGGAGTTCCGTGTCAGCATGGACGGCGTGACCTATGACCTGCCGCCGATGTTCATGGTGCTGGCCACCCAGAATCCCATCGACATGGCCGGCACGCATGTGCTGCCCGAGGCCCAGCTCGACCGTTTCTTCGTGCGCCTCAACGTGGGTTATCCGACGCTGGAAGAGGAGGTCAGAATCCTCGGCGCGCAGGCGCTGGTCCATCCCATCGAACAACTGCAGGCGGTGACCACGGAGGCCGAGGTCATCGCCGCACGCGAGGCGACCAAACAGATCCGCATCAGTCCGGAGGTGACCGAATATATCGTCCGCATCGCCGCGGCCACGCGCCAGCACGCCGACCTGCGGCTGGGCGCCAGCCCGCGCGGTACGCTGGCGCTGGCGCGGGGCGCACGCGGCCTGGCCTTCCTGCGCGGACGGGACTACGTGACCCCAGATATGGTCAAGCTCATGTCCGGCCCCGTGCTGGAACATCGCCTCATCGTGCGTCCGCAGGCTGCCGCCCTGGGCAAGACGGCAAGCCATATCCTGAAAGAGATCGTGGACCAAGTGCCGCCGCCGGCGTGAGGCGGGACACGCAGAGTCGATTGCCAGCCGATGGCCCTGTCCCTTCCTTCATGGAATCCGCGTCATCTCAAGCCGCTGGTGCTGGCGAGCCTTGTGCTGGTGGCTTATGCGGCGGCCATCAACCGCGAGCAGACATTCCCCTGGGTCATTGCGGCGCTGTTGCTGGCGACCCTGGTTACCGGGATCACCTGGCCGCACTGGCTGGTGAAGCGCATGTCGGTGACGCGTTCCGGGCCGCAACGGGCCGAGGAAGGCGAGACCGTCCATTTCCATGTGACCGTACACAATCGCGGCTGGCTGCCGCGCTTCTTGGTGGAGGCCGTGGATCACCTGCCTTTCGTCGGTGCCGCGCAGGGCCGGGTGGCAGCGGGGGGCACGGTGCTGGGCGTGGTGGCCTACATCGGCGGCAATGCGACGCGGAGTTTCGATGTGCCGCTGCTGTGCGAAAAGCGCGGTTTCTACCGGCTCGGCCCCGCAGGATTGGCGACCAGCTTTCCGCTCGGCCTGGCCGAGGCGCGCCAGGAGAAGAACGGCGGGGTGCAGACGCTGACCATCTATCCGGACGTGTTCCCCATCGTTTCGCTGCCGCTGTTCGGCACGCCCAGCGAGATCCATCGCGGCGGCTTCCTGCTGCCGGAGGGCGCGGGCACGGCCGAGTTTTCCGGGTTGCGCGAGTACCAGCGCGGCGACAATCCGCGCCATGTACACTGGCCCACCACGGCGCGTCTGAACGAGCTGATGGTGAAGGAGTTCGAGCCGCTGGCGTCCGCCTGCCTGTATATCGCCCTGGATATGTCGGCGGATGCCAATGTCGGCAGCGGCAAGCATTCCAGTTTTGAGTATGCCGTGCGGATCGCCGCGTCCATCGGCCGCTATGCATGCGCCAACGGCATGCCCATCCGGCTGCACGGCGAAGGGACGCGCAGCCTTGCCATCGGCCTGGGGTCGGGCGAAGCGCATTTCCGGGACATGCTCGATGCGCTGGCGGTAGTGGATGCGGATGGCGCGACACCTTATGCCAAGGCGTTGCAGACCGTTGCGATGAACTGTCGTCACGGGCAGACGGTGGTGGTGTTCCTTTCCGAGCCGGAAGCGCGCGTCTCCGACACGGTGCAGATGATCGCGCTGTTGCGCGCGCGCGGCGCCAATGTGCTGGCGATCGCGTTCGAGCGCGAGTCGTTCCTGTCGCAAACGGCACTGCCGCCCGGGTCGCGGCCATCGCCCTGGGCCGGGTTGCTCGATCTGGGCATAGCCTGCCTGACGTTGCGCAAGGGCGACGATCTGGTGAGGGTGTTCAATCCATGAGCCCGCCGCTGAATTATTTCCCGGCCTATCTGGGGCTGTTCGCCGCACAAATCCTGGCGCTGGCTTGTAACGCATTTCTCGACATCCAGTATGGCGTGTTTGCGACGGAGGTCTCGCTATGGGCTGTCGCCTTTGCCGTCACCCTGTGGGTGGGCTGGCGGCAAGGAGGGGAGATCAACGATACCGGCAAAAGCTGGATGCGGCGTTCACTGATATTCGGCGCGTTGATCACCGTGCTGGTGTTCATCCCCATGTGGGGATTCCCGCGTGCCGGGTTGTACCTGCTGGCGATGATGCAGGTCTCGTACAACTGCGTCACCACCACCCGGCGGCATCTGCATCTGGGGCTGCTCATCTCGGTCGTGATGGTGCTGTTCGCCTCGTCGCACTATCGCGCGGATTGGACCATGCTGTTCTATCTCGTGCCTTATGTGGTCGCCGCAGTATTCACCCTGGTGGCGGAACAGATCAACCGCAAGACCGGCGAACTGCGCCAGCAGAGCCTCGGGAAACAGGTGGTGGGCGCGCAATGGACGGCGATCGCCGCGGCGACTGCGGTCATCCTTGCACTCGGCCTGTTGTTCTATGCGCTCACCCCGCAAGCGACATGGCTGTCCATATCGTCGCGCTGGGGGCAGCCGGGCGTCGTGGTTGGCAATGGCGGCAACGTGCCTTCCGGCGGCGGCATGCAGCCGGGCAAAAGTGGCGGCGGAACCGGTAGCGGGGCCGGCAGCGGTTCTGGCGCGGGAGCCGGTGGCGCAAGCTGGTGGCCGGCCACCGGCGAGATGCGCAAAGCGGCCGCGCGGCCGGGCATGCCGGAATGGCAGCGCGATGCGATCAATGGCATGGCGGATCTGGCCGATGGTGTGGGCAAGGTGATGCAACCGGTCATGCAAAGTTGTGTGGATATCTGGGAGTCGATAAAAGAATGGCTCAAGAAGAATCGCGACAAAGTGATCGCGCTGCTGGCCATTCTCGGTGTGCTGGCACTGCTTTACGCCATGTGGCGGCTGATGCGCGAGGCCAGGGTGGCCACCTGGATGCGTACGCGATTCGACTATATGCGCCTGGTCTTGTTCGGCTCGTACAGCGGCGATGAACATGGCGCCCGGGTCTGTTATGAGGCGATGGCACGGCTGTTCGAGTTGCACGACATCAAGCGGGACGCGCGCGAAAATACGCTGGAATACCTGGCCGAGATCAATTTGTATTACCGTCATTTGAGCCGGGAGGCCGGGGAGATGACGCGTATCTACGAGGATGCCCGCTACGGTGGCAGGGCGGGGTCCATGCAGGTCGATCGCATGCGGGAGCTATATCGCCGGATTTTCCGGGTCATGGCGGATTAGCCTGGATGTTTGATCCGGACGGTGAGGCCGGATTTATTCCGCCTTGCTTTGCCACGAACCACCAGCAGGCCAGTTGGCATTGAATGCCAAACCTTTGGCAGATGCCAGCGTCGGCGGCATCAGGAAATCATGCAAGGCTGTGATGATGTCGGGGAACGTCAGGTCATCCACCGGCAATGCGTTCTTGCGCAGAAACGCTTTCCACTGGGTCTGCTTTGCCGCATCGTTGGCAAATGCCTGGGTCAAGGCCAAAGGGGCTTCGGTCGGCAAGGGTGTCTGGCGACGCGCAAAGGTAGCTTCGATTGCTTCGCCTAGAATGTGTCCCTCAAACGGAAACTTCTGCATGATGATCCAGATGTCGTAGAAATCCTTCATGCGGCTATTGGCTATTCCAAGCCATACCATGGCCTGGAATTTTTCCGCGACCACGGAGTAGATCGGATAGGCGCGCAGCTTGGGGGCGGCAAAATCCAGCACGGTGGGGTAGGTAATGTCATCCGGCGCGGGTGTCACGGCATCGCCGTAGCCAATATCAATCTGAATCGGGATAACGGCATTTCCCAAGCGCGCTTCAAATGACACGCGCACGCCTTGGTACTCCTGATCCTCGCGGATTTCAATGGCACGCATGGTGTCGGGGAGAAACTCCAGCCCATCCGGCTCCACGGACACTTGGCAAATGTTCTGAAAAATCTGCACCACCTGCGGCAACTCGCTCGACCCGAATCCCAGCAGGTCAATATCACGGGTAGGGCGGTGCGATTCACCGCCCCACACGGCAAACAGCATCGCCCCCTTGAGCAGAAACTGGCCGTGGTATTGGGACTGCCCCAAGCGATACAAGAGGCGTTCCAGAGCATAGCGCGTCAACACCAGATCGAATGCCTCACCATCGCGTTTGGCGATATTGAGCAGCCGCTGGCGCACGGAGGCGGGGAGGTTACTTGGTTGATCTATGCTCATGTCAGTGTTTCCAGATAGGGGCGCATCACATTGGATACCCGGCAAACCGCCGCGTAACGCCAGAGCTCGTCCATGGTGCATCTGCGCGCGCGCCAGCTCTCTCTCAGCGCTTCCACGGCCACATCCAGTCCGATCTTGTTCCGGTACTTGAAACAATCGGCGATGGTCTTGGCGAGCGAGTAAATTTGGGTCGGCACACCGTCTATCACATGTGTCTCTATGCCGGACTCTAGTGCATTGCCTGAAAACCGGACAACTCGCAGCGGCGTTTCTTTGGCTGCTGGCGCGCGCGCTTTGTTTTCAATCGCCATCCAGACTTCGAATGGAGCCTGTGTGGTGACCCCATGAAACCTTAGAGCCGAGAGCAGGCAGATCACGCCATGGGGCACACGCTTTGCGGCCTCGCCCAGACTATGATTGGTAGTGATGGCGCTATCGGTCAGCATATAAAGGCCGCGCCCAAGGCGTTGAAGCTTGCCCGCTTCGCATAGGCGGGCAAGATAGGTGCGGGGTATGTTGTGCGGTTCCAGGTCTCGGGCGCGAATTACGCCTGCCTGCTTGGCGAGACTCAGAACCTGCGTGATTTTTGAGGTTTCCATGACTGATACATATCGTCGGTAGTTGCTAATATTTACCGACATTCAGTATCATGTCAACATGTAGTGCATCGGCTGATTAAAGGGATTAAAGGGGGCAGCATCACAATACTTTCTAAACAGCCATGCCACGTCGCCCGCGCATTAAGTTAGCCGATGTACCGAAGCACGTCGTAGGGTAAAAGGTACCGGAGTCGAATTGTTTTGAAAGGTTCGCATACGTGAACAATAAATCGACTCCGGTACCTTTCATCTGGTATTTCATCTGAATTAATGTAACAGCAAGGCTAATCGTGGCGAACCCAATTACGGCCCTATCTGAGCAGGGCTAATTTTCTGTTTGGCCTGAATCACGACTGGCGGGAATTTCATAACGAACCTGTTTGTTTTCGATCTACACAGATCAAGGACACGTTGGGTGCAGGGGGCTTAGCGCATGTCGTACCAAACCCCTCGGCCACTGCCATGCTGGTTCAGCGTACCGCGTTCGACCAGGGTGCGGAAATGCTGCTTGAGCGTATTCCGACTAGCCCCGGTCAGCTTAATGGCATCGCCAATGGTGACACGACCATGTTCGCGGGCAAACTCGACGATCTGTAGCTGCAACTCAGGCATGGCCGCCAGCACGATCTTCTCGCGCTCGACCTTCTTCTCCAGACGCCGCATCTGCTCGGCCAGAGAACGCAGAAAGAACACCAACCACGGCTGCCAGTTCGGGGATTCCGTGCGGATCGTGCCCTGCGTCTGGCGCAGTGCCAGGTAGTAGGCTTCCTTGCTGTGTTCAATCACGCTTTCCAACGAACTGTACGGCACATAGGCATACCCGGCCTGCAGCAGCAGGAACGTGGTGAGCACCCGGGAGAGGCGCCCGTTGCCGTCCTGGAAGGGATGGATCTCCAAGAAAACGACGACGCACAGGGCGATGATTAGCAGTGGATGCAGCCGGGCAGTCTCGCGCTCCTGATTCACCCAGGCCACCAACTCCGTCATCAAGCGAGGTGTATCGAAAGGTGACGCGGTCTGAAACACGATGCCGATCTGCGCGCCGGTTTCGTCGAAAGCAGCGACGCTGTTCGAGTTGGTTTTGTAATTGCCGCGATGCCACGTGTCCTTCTCGCTGTGACGCAGCAAGATCTGATGCAACTGTTTGATTTGATTCTCGGTGAACGGGATGTCCTGCCAAGATGAGAACACCAAGTCCATCAGCTCGGCATAGCCAGCCACTTCCTGCTCATCGCGGGTGGCGAAGGATTTGATCTCCAGATTCGACAGGAGCTGTTCCACCTCCCGGTCGGACAGCTTGCTGCCCTCGATGCGGGTGGAGGAACCGATGCTCTCGATGGTGGCCACGCGGCGCAAGGCCGACAGGCGAGCGGGGGCGAGCGTGCCCAAGGCGCGCCAAGCGCCTTTGAACTCGTCGATCCTGGCAATCAGACTGAGGATCTCCGGGGTGATCTGAATGGAGTCAATTTTCAGCATGAGCCAATACTACACCCATTTACACCCAAAAAATGGCCAATTTTCGGCGCGCACCAACACTGAGGATTTTCAAGGCTACTTAGAAAACCCCTCAGAAATCTGGCACAGTTGGCGCAAATTTGGCACAGCGAAAACCTAGTTTTTAGGTAGGTTCAGGTATGAAGAAGTAGGGTTAAGTACCCCTAAGTCTTTGATATGGCGGAGAGGGCGGGATTGTTCAGTTTTCGCGTTGCCTGCGCGAAAGCTTCATCCCTCGTTGCACTCGGGACTGCCTTCGGCATCCTGCGCGAGCTGCTGGTGGCTTCGGCCGTGCTGCCGCACTTAACGTTCGCAAGCTTCACGTTAGCCTGCGCCGCAACAAGCCGCTGCGCGGCGTGTTGTCGAACCCGTACCCTCCCGTTCAACCAAATAAAAAACCACCCACAAGGGGCGGTTTTGTATTTGGCGGAGAGGGAGGGATTCGAACCCTCGGTGGGGTATTACCCCACACACGCTTTCCAGGCGTGCGACTTAAACCGCTCATCCACCTCTCCAGATGGTACTGCTGTGTTACTTTTCGGGCACGCTTTGGCTACGGCCGCAGCTTCGCAGCTTAACGTTTGCTGCGCTCACGTTAGCCTACGCCGCAACAAGCCGCTACGCAGCGTGTTGTCCAGGCGTGCGACTTAAACCGCTCATCCACCTCTGGTGGAGCTACTAGCCATTCGACTAGGCGGCAAAGCCGCCAAGTCGCTGGTTATCCGAAAGGGCGCGCAGGATAAACCAGAATGCCTTTTGCCGCAATCAGAAGTGGTTCTTCCATTCGCGCAGGGCAGTAAATACGCCGAGTTCGCTGTGGTCGTCCAGGCCGTTCTGTTGCAGGGTGCGGAGGATTTCCGGCTGTGCGCAGCGCAGGAAGGGGTTGGTGGCCTTTTCCAGTTCGATGGTGGAGGGCAGGGTCGGCAGGTTGGCGGCGCGCAGCCGTTCGGTTTCGGCGATGCGTTGCCGTACGTCGGGGTTGTCCGGTTCGCAGGCGAGGGCGAAGCGCAGGTTGGCGGCGGTGTACTCGTGGGCGCAGTACACGCGGGTGCTGTCGGGCAGTGCGGCCAGGCGTTGCAGCGAATGGTGCAACTGCGCGAGGCTGCCCTCGAAGTTCCTGCCGCAGCCCGCGCCGAACAGGACGTCGCCGCAGAACAGTATGTCCGGCGCAAGGTAGGCGATGTGGTCGTCGAGGTGGCCGGGGATCTCGATGATGTCGAGCGCGAGGCCGGGCGCGTCGAGTTCGATGCGGTCGCCTTCGCGCAGGTCGCGGGTGACGTGCGGATTGTTCGCATGCCGCCGTCCGCACACCGGCACGTTGTATACTTCGCGCAGTTCCGCGATGCCGCCGATGTGGTCGGCATGCCGGTGGGTACACAGGATGGCGACGGGCTGCAGGCCGTTCCCGCGCAGGAAGGCGAATACCGGGGCGGCCTCGCCGGGGTCGACCACGACGGCATGACGGTCGTTGTGGATCGCCCAGATGTAGTTGTCCTTGAGGGCGGGTATGGCGGTGATCTGGAACATGGATGATTCACGGAACGAAGGCGATGCCGAATTGTAAGTTAACCGCGCAGAGTTTGAGCGAATGGTTTGCCACCGAGCAGGGCAGCTATGTGCTGGCGCGGGAGTATGCGTTCTTCGACCACGCCGTGAGCGATATCTTCGGTTATAACGCGGTGCAGATGGGTTCGCCGGAACAGGATTTCCTGCGCGGCAGCCGCGTGCCGCTGCGCTTCAGTGCCGGCAGCCAGGCCGGCAATGCGGTGCGGTTGTGCTGTACGGAGTTGCCGTTCGCGAGTGCCAGCATGGATATGGTGCTGTTGCCGCACACGCTCGATTTTGCCGAACATCCGCACCAGATCTTGCGCGAGGTGGAGCGGGTGATGATGCCGGAAGGCAGTCTGGTCATCAGCGGTTTCAATCCGCGCAGTCTGTGGGGGCTGCACCGCGCGCTGGGCAGGCGGCAGGGTTATCCGTGGTGCGGGCGGTTCATTGCGCTGTCGCGCCTCAAGGACTGGCTGGCCTTGCTGGGTTTCGAGGTGGTGGGGGGGCGTTTCGCGGCCTATGCGCCGCCGTTCCACCAGGCCAAATGGCTGGAGCGCTGCGCGTTCATGGAGGCGGCAGGGGACCGCTGGTGGGCGGTGAGCGGCGGGGTGTATTTTCTGCATGCGGTGAAACGCGTGCACGGGATGCGGCTGATCAAGCCGCAATGGAACGAGGGGCTGGTGAGCAAACTGTTGCCAGGTCTCGCCGAAACTGAACAACAGGATTTCGCAACGCAGCGAGGCTGATCCGCAATGAACAAGGACGTGGTCGAGATATTCACGGATGGCGCATGCAAGGGGAACCCCGGCGTGGGCGGATGGGGCGCGCTGTTGCGCAGCAAGGGCAAGGAGCGCGAGATGTTCGGCGGCGAGGCGCACACCACCAACAACCGCATGGAGCTGCTGGCGGCGATCTCCGCGCTGGAAGCCCTGAAGCGGCATTGCCGCGTGAAGCTGCATACCGACTCGAAGTATGTGCAACAGGGCATCAGCGAATGGGTGCATGGCTGGAAGCTGCGCGGCTGGAAGACGGCGGACAAGAAGCCGGTGAAGAACGAGGACTTGTGGCGCAGGCTGGACGCGCTGGCGGCGCAGCACGAGATCGAATGGATCTGGGTCAAGGGACATGCCGGGCATGACGGCAACGAGCGCGCCGACGAGTTGGCGAACCGGGGCGTGGAGTCCGTGCGGGAGAATGAAGATGCGTAAAATTGTGCTGGATACCGAGACCACCGGACTGGACCCCCGGCAGGGGCACCGCATCATCGAACTGGCGGCGATCGAGCTGGACGGACGCAAGGTGTCGCAGAGCCGTTTTCATCGCTACCTCAATCCGGAACGCGAGATCGAGGAGGATGCGGTGAGGATCCACGGGCTGACCTATGAACGCCTGCAGAACGAGCCGAAATTCTCCGACATCGCGACCGGCTTCCTGGAGTTCATCGAGGACGCGGAGCTCATCATCCATAACGCGCCGTTCGACCTGTCCTTCCTGAATCACGAACTGGAACGGGCCGGCTTGCCGCCGTTGCGGAACGAGGTGGTGGATACGCTCAAGCTCGCGCGCGAAATGCATCCCGGCAAGAAGAACAGTCTGGATGCGCTGTGCAGCCGCTATGAGATAGACAATACCCATCGCACGCTGCATGGTGCGCTGCTGGATACCGAATTGCTCGCCGAGGTGTATTTCGCGATGACGCGCGGACAGGAAAGCCTGCTCGGCGACGATCCCGTATCCGGGCGCCAACTGGCTGCGTTGGGCACGGATGCATCCTGTCCCAGGCCGAGGGTGTTGCCGCCGAGCGCGGAGGAATTGGCGGGGCATGCGCAACAACTGGACGATATCGACAAGGCGAGCAAGGGCGCGTGTTTGTGGAAACGGATCGAAGGCGTGGCCTGAAGTCCGGTAGTTCTTTCGTGTTTTTCGCGGACGGTTTTTTGTCCGTACTCAACTTCAATCAACGCGCCCTCGCGGGCGCAGGAATCCGACATGAAAACAGATGTGGTCATCATCGGCGCGGGCGCGGCAGGCCTGATGTGCGCCTTGCAGGCCGGCCAGCGCGGCCGTTCCGTGGTGTTGCTCGACCATGCGAAGAAGCTCGCCGAGAAGATACGCATTTCCGGCGGCGGGCATTGCAATTTCACCAACCTCGGCAGCGGGCCGGAAAATTTCATTTCCGGCAACCCGGATTTCTGCCGGTCGGCGCTGGCGCGCTACGCGCCGCAGGATTTCATTGCGCTGCTGCACAAGCACGGCATCGGATACCACGAAAAGGAACTCGGGCAGTTATTCTGCGATGAAGGCTCGGACGCGATCATCGCGATGCTGCGCGGGGAATGCGATGCGGCGGGCGTGAAGCGTTTCATGAATTGCGAGGTCGGCGAGGTCAAGTATTACCCGTCTCCCGAAGGCGGATCGCTGGACGATGGGCGCGGCGGGCAGGGCGCGGCTGGGAAGGTGGAACACAAGTTCTACGTCGATACGACACGCGGCGAATTCGATGCCGCCTCGCTGGTGATCGCGACCGGCGGCCTGTCCATCCCCAAGGCCGGCGCGACCCCGTTCGGTTACCGCATCGCGGAACAGTTCGGCATCCCCATCGTCAAGCTCAAGCCCGGTCTGGTGCCGCTGACCTTTGCCCCGGACGACTGGAAGCCTTTTGCCGACCTGACCGGCGTCTCCGTCGATACGGTGGTGAGCTTCGGCAGGCAATCGTTCCGCGGGAACCTGCTGGTCACGCATCGCGGCTTGAGCGGTCCGGCGATACTGCAGATCTCTTCCTATTGGCAGCATGGCAAGCCGTTGCATATCGACTTGCTGCCGGGACGCGATATGGCGGCTGTGCTCGACGAACAGAAGGGCAGCAAGAAACTGCTCGGCAATTTCCTGGCGCAATGGCTGCCGAAGAGCTTTGCCGATGTCTGGTGCGCGCAGCTTGCCGATCAGGCCGGGATCGATAACCAGCCGCTGAACCAGTACAACGACAAACAGCGCAAACGGATCGCCGAACGGCTGCACGACTGGGAAGTGTTGCCATCCGGCACGGCAGGCTATGGCAAGGCCGAGGTGACCTGCGGCGGGGTCGACACGCGCGCGCTGTCGTCAAAGACGATGGAATGCATCCAGGTGTCCGGGCTGTATTTCATCGGCGAGGTGGTGGACGTCACCGGGCAACTGGGCGGCTATAACTTCCAGTGGGCATGGGCTTCGGGTCATGCGGCGGGGCAGGTGGTATGATTCCACCAACATTCCATCGGCGGATGCGCCGGGCATGAGGAACGGGATGCGCAAACGGGGAGCGTGATGGCCATCGAATCCGAACTGAAGCTGCGCCTCGCACCGGAACAGCTTGCACGGCTGAAACGGCATCCCCTGTTGCGCACGTACCAGCTCGCACGACCGGTCACCCGACACCTCCACAATATCTATTACGACACCCCGTCGCTGGCTCTGAACAAAGCCAGGATGGCATTGCGCCTGCGCCGTGCCGGGAGGCAATGGCTGCAAACCCTGAAGGGCGGCGGAACGCTCAAGGGCGGCCTGCATGAACGCCACGAGTGGGAGGTGCCGGTAAGCCGGGCGGCGCTGGACTTTTCCATGCCGGAAGCGGCGGAATGGGACACGCTGTTGCCGCTGTCGTGGCGCGATGAATTGCAGCCGGTGTTCGTCACCGATTTCTTCCGTTCCAGCCGTTTGCTGGATTGGCAGGGCTCGTCGATCGAGGTCTGCATGGATCACGGCGAGGCGCGCACCGAGCAGCACAGTGTCCCGATCTGCGAACTGGAACTGGAGTTGAAATCCGGCGACCCGCGCCACCTGTTCGAGCTGGCGCTGGCGATACTCGAGGTCGTGCCGTTCGAACTCGAAACGGTCAACAAGGCGGAGCGGGGTTACCGGCTGCTGTCCGGGTTCGTCGAGCAACCAGTCAAGGCCGTCGCGCCCGGTCTTTCCGGAACCGGCAGGCTGGCGGATGCGTTGCAGACGCTGGCCTGGTCCTGCCTGACCCATCTGCAAGGCAATCTGCACGGGGCGATGTGGAGCGACGATGCGGAATATCTGCATCAGGTTCGCGTTGCGTTGCGCCGCCTGCGCGTGGTGTTGCGCATGGCCGGGAAGATACGGGCCGACGACGGGCTTGCCGCACTGTCCGGCGAGGTGGCGGCGATGTGCGTCGACCTGGGGCGGATACGCGAGTGGGACGTGTTCATCGACCAGACGATCCGGCCGATGTGCGCGCGCATGGCGGGGCATGGCGGCCTGCAGGCGCTGTTGGCCCATAGCGAGCGGCAGCGCGACGGTTGCTACGCCGCGTTGCGCGGGGAGGCGCGCGCGCGCGCGATGCAGCGGCTGATGCTGCGTTTTGCCATCTGGATGAACGGCCCGTACTGGCAGAATGAAGGCGCTGCCCTGCAGGTGGATGACTTCTCGATGCGGCATTTGCGCAGGCTGGACAAACGGTTCGCCCGCTCCATGCGGCACCTGAATACCCTTGATGCGGAGCGGTTGCACGCGATGCGCATTCTCGCGAAGAAACTGAGGTATAGCGCCGAATTCTTTTCCGGCATATATGGCAGGAAGAAAAGCCGCGCCTTCCTTGCGGCGCTCAGCGAGGTGCAGGAGGTGCTCGGCCAGATCAACGATATTGCGGTCGCGCATCGTTTGTTGGACGAATCTGCGGCTGACCGGAGCCTGTCGGCGCATCAGGAGGCGATCGTGCTGGCCCGAGGGTGGATCGCCCACGATCTGTCCGGCCAGTTCGCCTCGTTGCACAAGATTGTGCGGCGTTTTGCCAGGCAACGCCCTTTCTGGGAGAAGTAATTCACCGGCTTTGCGCATGTCTGTCCTTTGCAGTAACATTGCGCCAGATATTTTAATAATTGTTTAACAATGGAAATGTAAAATGATGAAACCGGCTCAAGTGGTAAAGGCGCTGGCTGCATTGGCGCAGCCGACCCGGCTGGCGATCTACCGGTTGCTGGTTGCGTGCGGCCCGGAAGGGTTGGCGGCGGGGCAGGTGGCCGAGAAGCTGAAAGTCTCGCCGGCGACACTGTCGTTCCACTTCAGGACCATGAGTCATGCCGGGCTGGTGGATAGCAGACAGGAAGGGCGCTTCATCTATTACGCAGCAAACTTTACGGCGATGAACGGGATCGTGGCGTACCTGACCGAGAACTGTTGCGGTGGCGATGCGGCTGCCTGTCAGCCGAAGACAAAATAATCAAATCATCCATGGAGGATATCTTGCAGGACAAAACCTATAACGTGCTGGTGTTGTGTACCGGCAATTCCGCGCGCAGCATTCTCGGCGAAGTGTTGTTCAACGAACTGGGCAGGGGACGGTTCAGGGCATGGAGCGCGGGCAGCAAGCCGGCCGGCCGCGTCAATCCGGGCGCGCTGGAATGGTTGCAAACACAGGGATACAGCCTCGAAGGCCTGCGCAGCAAAAGCTGGGACGAATTCGCCGCGCCCGGTGCGCCGGAATTCGATTTCATCTTTACCGTCTGCGACAACGCGGCGGGCGAGGTCTGTCCGGTCTGGCCGGGCAAACCGACCACGGCACACTGGGGCATCCCCGACCCGGCGCATATCGAGGGCGACGAAGCGCGCCGTGCCGCATTCAATAAGGCGGCCGGGCAACTGGCACGCCGCATCCAGTTATTCATGAGCCTGCCCATCGAGAAGCTGGATGGACTCACACTGAAAGAGAGACTGGCCGAGATCGGTCGCATCAAGGATTGACCATGAACCTGTTCGAGCGTTATCTGACCCTGTGGGTCGCGTCATGCATTTTTATCGGCGTGCTGCTCGGCGAGTTATTGCCAGAGGCGTTCCATGCCATTGCCGCGCTGGAAGTCGCCAAAGTGAACATTCCGGTCGGCGTGCTGGTGTGGGTGATGATCATCCCGATGTTGCTGAAAATCGATTTCGGCGCATTGCATCAGGTCAGGGCGCATGTGCGCGGCATCGGCGTCACGCTGTTCGTCAACTGGGCGGTCAAACCGTTCTCGATGGCCTTCCTCGGCTGGCTGTTCATCCGCCATGTGTTTGCCGATTACCTGCCGCAGGATCAGCTCGACAGCTACATCGCCGGCCTGATCCTGCTTGCCGCAGCACCGTGTACCGCGATGGTGTTCGTGTGGAGCAACCTGGTGAAAGGCGACCCGTATTTCACGCTGTCCCAGGTGGCGCTCAACGACACCATCATGATCTTCGCTTTCGCGCCGCTGGTGGGACTGCTGCTTGGCATTGCCAGCATCGCGGTGCCATGGGACACGCTGTTCGTTTCGGTGGTGTTCTACATCGTGATCCCGGTCATCATCGCGCAATTGTTGCGCCACCGCTTGCTGGCGAAGGGCGAGAAGACGTTCGCGAGTGCGATGGCGCATATCGCCCCGTATTCGATGGGCGCGCTGCTGGTGACACTGGTGCTGCTGTTCGCGTTGCAGGGTAGCGCCATCGTTGCGCAGCCGCTGGTGATCGCGATGCTGGCCGTGCCGATCCTGATCCAGGTGCTGTTCAATTCCGGGCTGGCCTACTGGTTGAACCGCCGCCTGGGTGTGGTGCACTGCGTCGCGGCACCCTCGGCGCTGATCGGTGCGAGCAATTTCTTCGAGCTGGCGGTGGCTACTGCCATCAGCCTGTTCGGTTTCCAGTCCGGTGCGGCGCTGGCGACCGTGGTCGGCGTGCTGATCGAGGTTCCAGTGATGCTGATGGTGGTGAAGGTCGCCAATGCGAGTCAGGGCTGGTACGGGCAGGCGAATAAATAAAAAGGACCCGGGCTTGCGACCGAGTCCTTGGCTGTAATGGTGGGCGATACTGGGTTCGAACCAGTGACCCCTGCCGTGTGAAGGCAGTGCTCTACCGCTGAGCTAACCGCCCTTTTCGAGGGCGCGGATTAAAGCATAAGGCCGCGCGCGCCGTCAATTTCTTTGTGCGCACGCCGGGCAAAGCCCGTAAAATGCGCGCCTCGTTTTTTGCTTTCCTGTCCAAGTCATGACTGTACGTACCCGTTTCGCCCCCAGCCCCACCGGTTATCTGCATATCGGTGGCGCACGCACGGCCCTGTTCTCATGGGCGTATGCCCGCAAGCACGGCGGCGCTTTCATCCTGCGCATTGAAGATACCGATGTGGAACGGTCCACCCCGGAGGCGGTGCAGGCCATCCTGGACGGCATGGCATGGCTCAGGCTGGACTGCGACGAAGGTCCGTTCTACCAGATGCGCCGCATGGACCGCTACAAAGAGGTGATCCGGCAGATGCTGGACGAGGGTTCTGCCTATTATTGCTACACCTCACCGGAAGAGCTGGAAGCGATGCGCGAGGAACAGCGCGCGCGCGGCGATAAGCCGCGTTATGACGGTCGCTGGCGGCCCGAGCCGGGCAAGGTGCTGCCGGCCCCGCCCGATGGGGTCAAGCCGGTGGTGCGTTTCAGGAACCCGCACCACGGCGTGGCGGCGTGGGACGACCTGGTCAAGGGCAGGATCGTGTTCGAGAACAGCGAACTGGACGACCTGATCATCGCCCGTTCGGATGGCACGCCGACTTATAACTTCTGCGTCGTGGTGGATGACTGGGACATGAAGATCACGCATGTGATCCGTGGCGACGACCATGTCAACAATACGCCGCGCCAGATCAACATCCTGAAGGCGCTGGGGGCGACCTTGCCGCAGTATGCGCACTTGTCGATGATACTCGGCGATGACGGTACCAAGCTTTCCAAGCGCCACGGTGCGGTCAGCGTGATGCAGTATGACGAGGACGGTTACCTGCCGGAAGCGGTGGTTAATTATCTGGCCCGGTTGGGCTGGTCGCACGGCGACGAGGAGGTCTTTTCGGTGGAGCAATTCTGCCAGTGGTTCGACCTCGATCACATCACGGCATCCGCCGCGCAGTTCAATACCGAGAAGCTGAACTGGCTCAACCAGCATTACCTGAAGCAGGCCGACAGCGCGCGCCTGGCAGCGCTGGTGCGTCCGCGCCTGGAAGCACGCGGGCTGACCGTGGGGGAAGCTCCGGCGCTGGAGTCGGTGATCGCGCTGTACAAGGAGCGTGTCGCTACGCTCAACGAACTGGCCGATGCGGCGGAAGTGTTCTATATCGAAGTCCGTCCGTCGCAGGAATTGCTGGATGCGCATCTGGTTCCGGAGGTGTTGCCCGCGTTGCGCGAGCTCGCCGAACGTTTTGCCGACGTTGTGTGGGAAGCGCCGGTTCTTGCGGCCCTGATAAAAGAGTCGCTGGCCAAACACAATCTCAAAATGCCCAGGCTGGCGATGCCGCTGCGCGTGATGCTGGTCGGCCAGACCCATACGCCATCGGTCGATGCGGTGCTTGCCCTGTTCCCGCGCGAGACCGTGCTGGCGCGCCTGAAACGGTACTTGTGATTTTTCCGGGAAGCCTGCTTTACAAGCGCGGGTCGCATCACTATAATGCGCGCTCTTTTTGGGGTGCAACGGGGGTATAGCTCAGCTGGGAGAGCGCTTGCATGGCATGCAAGAGGTCAGCGGTTCGATCCCGCTTATCTCCACCAAAGAAGCTGAAAGTAACAACGTCCCTATCGTCTAGAGGCCTAGGACATCGCCCTTTCACGGCGGTAACACGAGTTCGAATCTCGTTGGGGACGCCAAATTATCGAAGGGCTGGAGCGATCCAGCCCTTTTCCATTTTTTGCGACGAAATTGCCAGTGCAGCCGCCACCTGACTTTCTGCCGTTGCTGTTGCTGTACACTTCCCGATCATGAGCAAGGCGTTACGACACAATGAGGATGACGAGGCGGGCGGAGTCGACCGATTGCCTGCAGGCGTAAAGAATTACATCACGCCGGGCGGATACCGCAAGCTGCAGGATGAGCTCGATCATCTGTGGAAGGTGGAACGTCCGGCATTGGTGAAGACCATTACCTGGGCGGCTTCCAATGGGGACCGCTCCGAGAACGGGGACTATATCTACGGCAAGAAGCGCCTGCGCGAGATCGACCGGCGCGTGCGTTTCCTGCGCAAGCGTCTGGATCAAGCGGAGGTGGTCGATCCGGCGCAACGCGGCGGGTGCGAACAGGTGTTCTTCGGCGCGACGGTGACGGTATGCAACGATGACGGGTGCGAGAGTACTTATTGCATTGTCGGCGTCGACGAGGCCGAAGCGGGACGTGGCCGGATCAGTTGGGTCTCCCCGTTGGCGAGAGCGCTGCTCAAGTTGCGTGAAGGCGATGTGGCGAGATTGCAGACCCCGGCAGGTATCAATGAGCTCGAAGTGCTGTCGGTGGTTTATCGCGAGCTGGATTGAGCGCGTTAGCCCGTGTTCCTTTGCGCTTGCCGGGAAGTTTGTTATGTTGGGAGCCGGGGAGGGCTGGCGACCGTACTGCGATTGATTGCCGCGAACCAATAGACCATGGATGCAAGACTATTACAGATACTGAATAACCGTCCGCAGAATTACCCGCATGCGCTCGCGGAGAAATATCCGCGCGTGCTCAACAGGATCATGGAGTTATGGGACAAGACGGAGATCGATGCCTATTTCGTCGAGCTGATGGTCAGCAACCGCCCGGACCGGCAGGGTTTCCCCAAGGATGTGGCGGCAGACATCGTGTACCTGAGCATGGTGCATGCGCGGCAGCGTAACCGCGAAGAGGTCAATCCGTGGGCATCCTTTGCCAAGGAAGTGCGACATGAGATCGAGCAGCGGGGCGTATCCTGTTCGCCGGAAGGGATGATCAAATCCGCCGAATCCGGCAAGAATGACGTCATGTCCATGTTCATCGGTGCCGGGATGGATGTTGACACTTTCGACGAGCGACGCTGGACGCCGCTGATGATCTCGGCCTCCAACGGCAATGTCGAGATGGCGGAGATGATGATCCTGGCCGGAGCGAATATCCATCACAAGGACTCTGCCGGATATACCCCGTTGCACTGGGCGGCATTCAATGGTTCCGGCGAGGTGGTGAGGCTGCTGCTGGACAAGGGGGTCGACGTCAATGCGCGCAGCAACCACGGCTGGACACCGCTCTTGCAGGCGGCGACGCGCGGCAATCTGACGGTCACTTCCATCCTCATCGAACGCGGCGCGGATCTGAACATGCCATCGAATGACGGGTGGACAGCCTTGCATAAGGCTGCCGGAAACGGCCATCTGGCGGAAGTCTCACTGTTGCTGAGCAAGGGCGCGGATGCGCGTGCGAAACTTGACGACGGGTCGACCGCGCTTGATATTGCCGGCAAGAACAAGCACGAGCAGGTCGTCGCCTTGTTAAGCACGCGAAGTTGATGGCGTACCGATGCCCTCAACTTGATACAATCAGCATCCCCCGCAGGGGAATTACCGATCAACCAATGCAACAGGAAGCCTGCCATGAAAAAAATCGAAGCCGTGATCAAGCCGTTCAAGCTGGATGAAGTACGCGAGGCGCTGTCCGAACTGGGCGTGAGCGGATTGACGGTTACCGAAGTGAAGGGCTTCGGCCGGCAAAAGGGGCATACCGAGCTGTACCGTGGTGCCGAGTATGTTGTGGATTTCCTGCCCAAGATCAAGGTGGAGGTTGTGGTCTCGTCCGATTTGCTCGATACGGCGGTTGAAGCGATCATCAAGGCCGCTCATACCGGCAAGATCGGCGACGGCAAGATATTCGTCTCGACCGTGGAGCAGGTCATCCGTATCCGTACCGGAGAAACCGACGAGACCGCGCTGTAGGCGGGTTGCCGTCCGTTTTGCATGGATCGTCGGCTTCATGGCTGCGGTCCGACTTTGATATAATCCGCACTTTGCCGGGGGCAGTTTCATATGCGCATCATCCAGAAAGCTCTAACCTTTGACGACGTTCTGCTCGTCCCAGCCTATTCCAACGTATTGCCGCGCGATGTCAGCTTGCGCACCCAGCTCAGCCGCAATATCAGCCTGAACATCCCGCTGTTGTCTGCAGCGATGGATACCGTCACCGAATCCCGCCTGGCGATTGCGCTGGCGCAGGAAGGCGGGATCGGCATCGTGCACAAGAATATGTCGGCTTCCGCGCAAGCGGCCAAGGTCGCCAAGGTCAAACGCTTCGAGAGCGGCGTGGTCAAGGATCCCATTACCATCACCCCCGACATGTCGGTGCGAAACGTGCTGGATCTGACCCGCCAGCACAAGATATCCGGTCTGCCGGTGGTGCGGGGCAAGCAGGTGGTCGGCATCGTCACCAATCGCGACCTTCGTTTCGAGAACAATCTGGACCAGCCGATCAGCAACATCATGACGCCGCGCGAGCGTTTGATCACCGTCAGGGAGAACGCCAGCCTCGACGAGGCGCGCAGCCTGATGCACAAGCATCGCATCGAGCGCGTGCTGGTGGTTGACGATGCGTTTGAGTTGCGCGGCCTGATGACGGTAAAGGACATCCTGAAAGCCAGCGAACATCCGCTGGCCTGCAAAGACAGCCTGGGCCGTTTGCGGGTCGGTGCGGCAGTCGGGGTGGGTGCGGGCACGGAAGAACGGGTCACGCTGCTGGCCGAGGCCGGCGTCGACGTGATCGTGGTCGATACCGCCCACGGTCACTCGCAGGGCGTGCTGGACCGCGTCAAGTGGGTCAAGACGCACTTCCCGCAGGTCGAGGTGATCGGCGGCAATATCGCCACCGGTGTGGCGGCGCAAGCCTTGCTGGATCACGGCGCGGACGGTGTGAAGGTCGGCATCGGCCCCGGTTCGATCTGCACCACGCGTATCGTCGCGGGTGTCGGGGTACCGCAGATCGCCGCGATCCAGAACGTGGCGAAAGCATTGCAGGGGACGGGCGTGCCCTTGATCGCCGACGGAGGCATCCGTTTCTCGGGAGACATCGCCAAGGCCATCGCTGCCGGCGCACATGCCGTGATGCTGGGCGGATTGTTTGCTGGAACCGAAGAATCGCCCGGCGAGATCGAACTGTTCCAGGGGCGTTCCTACAAGTCTTACCGCGGCATGGGCAGCCTGGGTGCGATGCAGCAGGGCTCCAGCGACCGTTATTTTCAGGACGGCGAGAGCAATCAGGACAAGTATGTCCCGGAGGGCGTGGAAGGACGTGTGCCGTACAAGGGCAGCGTGCTGGCGGTAATCCATCAGCTGATGGGTGGATTGCGTTCCAGCATGGGTTACCTCGGTTGCGCCGATATCGCCGCCATGCACACCAAGGCCGAATTCGTCGAGATCACCTCGTCCGGGATCCGCGAGTCGCACGTGCATGACGTGCAGATCACCAAGGAAGCGCCGAACTATCACATCGACTAGGATTTTTTGGGATGTAGGATTGAGTAGAAGCCATTCTGCGACCCTTCCTGAATCCTCATTCCCAATTCCTGAATTCTGAGAAATCATGCATAAAAAAATCCTCATCCTCGACTTCGGCTCCCAGTACACGCAACTGATCGCCCGCCGCGTGCGCGAGACGCATGTCTATTGCGAACTGCATCCGTGGGACATGACGGAAGCGGACATCCGCGCGTTCGCACCGAGCGGCATCATCCTGTCGGGCGGGCCGAATTCCGTCTATGAGGATGAAACCCCGAAGGCACCGCAGGCGGTGTTCGAGATGGGGATCCCGGTGCTGGGCATCTGTTACGGCATGCAGACCATGGCAGCGCAACTGGGCGGCAAGGTCGAGTCCGGCCATGTGCGCGAATTCGGTTATGCCGAGATCCGTGCGCAGGGGCACTCGAAACTGTTCGACGGTATCCAGGACAAGACCAATGCGCAGGGACACGGCCTGCTGGAGGTGTGGATGAGCCACGGCGACAAGGTCGCCGCCTTGCCGCCGGGATTCTCCGTGATCGCGTCCAACGAGGCGACGCCGTTTGCCGCGATGGCGGATGAAACGCGCCGTTTCTATGCGGTGCAGTTCCATCCGGAAGTCACGCACACCCATCAGGGCAAGGCCATCCTGGCGCGCTTCGTGCACGACATTTGCGGCTGCGGGCAGGACTGGAACATGCCGGATTACATTGCCGAGGCGGTAGAGAAGATACGCAGCCAGGTCGGTGACGAAGAGGTGATCCTGGGGCTGTCCGGCGGCGTGGATTCGTCAGTCGCGGCGGCGCTGATCCATCGAGCCATCGGCGACCAGTTGACCTGCGTGTTCGTGGACAACGGATTGCTGCGACTGGATGAAGGCAAGCAGGTAATGGAAACGTTTGGCGATCACCTGCACATGAAGATCATCCATGTGGATGCCAGCGACGAATTCATGAAGCACCTGACCGGCGTCTCTGATCCGGAGCAGAAGCGCAAGATCATCGGGCGCGAATTCGTCGAGGTGTTCCAGCGCGAATCTGCCAGGCTGAAGAGCGCAAGGTGGCTGGCGCAGGGCACCATTTATCCCGACGTGATCGAGTCGGCCAGTGCCAAGACCAAGAAGGCACATACCATCAAATCGCATCATAACGTCGGCGGCCTGCCGGAGTCGCTGCATCTCCAGTTGCTGGAGCCGCTGCGCGAACTGTTCAAGGATGAAGTGCGCGAACTGGGTGTCGCACTCGGTCTGCCGAACGACATGGTGTACCGCCACCCTTTTCCCGGCCCCGGACTGGGCGTGCGCATCCTGGGAGAAGTGAAGCGCGAATATGCCGAATTGTTGCGCCGTGCCGATGCCATCTATATCGAGGAATTGCGCAATACCAGAGATGCCGACGGCAAGAGCTGGTACGACAAGACCTCGCAGGCGTTCACCGTGTTCCTGCCGGTGAAGTCGGTCGGCGTGATGGGCGACGGCCGCACCTACGAATGGGTGGTCTCCTTGCGTGCGGTCGTCACGAGCGATTTCATGACCGCGCACTGGGCGCACCTGCCGTACGAACTGCTGGGCAGGGTGTCCAACCGCATCATCAACGAAGTACGCGGCATCAACCGCGTCGTCTACGACATCTCCGGAAAACCGCCTGCGACCATCGAGTGGGAGTAGCATGCTTTCACGAGGCGAACGCCCGTGAGCAATCAATTGGTCGGGTATTTAATGACTGTGTAACACAATGAGCGTAGAATCTTGCGCGTGACAGAATTTTAAAGAAGGCTTGTAAAGAAGATTTGCCAGTCTTCAATCAATACCCGAAAGCTTTTCATGGCAACTCGAAGTGAAGTGCAAGCAGGCTGTCTGGATACCATCCTGACTCGGCACGGTTATGATTCATCCGCCTTGCTGCAGATTCTGCGTGAAGTCCAGGAATGTTCCGGTCATATCGATCACGACACGATCAGTTCCCTCGCTAACAAACTTCGCATTCCGCGTTCACGCATCGAGAGCGTGGCCTCGTTCTATTCTTTCCTGCACCTGAAGCCGCAAGGCGAATATCGCGTATTGTTTTCGGACAATATCACCGACCGCATGCTGGGCAGCAAGGCCCTGATGGAGCGCATGTGCCAGCAATTGTGGCTCCAGCCCGGCAAGATGTCGGAAGACGGGCTGGTCAGTATCGGCACCACCTCCTGTACCGGCATGTGCGACCAGGGCCCGGCGATGCTGGTGAACGGATACGCGATCACGCGCCTGTCGCATCAGCGGGTACAGGAGATCGGCCAGTTGATCCGCAATCGCACGCCGCTTGAAGCATGGCCGTCCGGTTTATTCCATGTCGAAGACAACATCCGGCGTAGCGGCCTGCTGCTGGACAATCGGCTCGAACCGGGAGAAGTGTTGCGGGCGGCGTTTGCGCTGGGTGCGGACAAGATCGCCGGGGCGATCACGATGTCCGGGCTGCGCGGTCGCGGTGGCGCGGGATACCCCACCGGCCTGAAATGGGAAGCGTGCCGCAACGCGCAGGGCGCAGAACATTATGTGGTATGCAATGCCGATGAGGGCGAGCCCGGCACGTTCAAGGATCGCGTGTTGCTGACCCGCCAGGCTGATCTGGTGTTCGAGGGCATGACGCTGTGCGCGCTGTCGGTCGGCGCGCGCAAAGGTTTCCTCTATCTGCGCGGCGAGTACCTGCATTTGCTGGAGCCACTGAAAGCGGTATTGCAGCGCCGTCGCGATGCGAACCTGCTGGGCGACGGCATCCTGGGGCAGACCGGATTCGATTTCGATATCGATATCCACCTTGGCGCCGGAGCCTATATCTGCGGCGAGGAATCGGCGCTGATCGAATCGCTGGAAGGCAAGCGTGGTGTGCCGCGCAGTCGTCCTCCGTTCCCGGTTACGCATGGCTATCTGCAGCAGCCGACCGCCGTGGACAACGTGGAGACTTTCTGCCAGGCGGCGCTGGCACTGCATATGGGGGCCGAACACTATCGCGCCATCGGCACGGAAAAATCCACCGGCAGCAAGCTCATCTCGGTATCCGGCGATTGCCCGCGCCCGGGCATCTACGAATATCCTTTCGGTGTTTCGGTGCGGGAAGTACTGCACGACTGCGGAGCGGTGAACACACTGGCGGTACAGGTCAGCGGCCCTTCCGGGGTATGCGTCGCCGAAAGAGAATTCGACCGGAAACTGGGATTCGAAGACCTGCCTACCGCCGGCGCCTTCATGGTGTTCGACGACAGCCGCGATATTTTCGAGGTGGCGCGCAACTTTGTGCATTTCTTCGCGCACGAGAGCTGCGGCTTCTGCACGCCATGCCGTGTCGGCACCTCGATGCTGAAGCAGACCATGGACAAGATCGCGGCCGGACACGGCACGCGCCATGACCTGAACGAGATCGAGAATCTCGATCGTGTGCTGCAGACCAGTTCGCATTGCGGGCTGGGGCGTACCGCCTGCAATCCGGTGTTACATACCCTCAGGCATTTTCGCCCCGCCTACGAGAACAGACTGAAGTCGCTGGATTTCGAGCCTGCATTCGACCTCGATGGCGCACTGGCACGTGCCAGGCAGATGACCGGACGCGACGATGCGGGGGCGCATTTGAGGACAGAAGAGACATGAGCGATACCTTCCAGCTCGACGGTGCGACCGTCCCTTTCGAAAAAGGGCAGACCGTACTGCAAGCCGCACTGGCGGCCGGGCAATATATCCCGCACCTGTGCTATCACCCGGAATTCAAGCCGCACGGCAGTTGCAAGCTATGCACGGTCAAGGTGAGCGGGCGCACCACGGCCTCCTGCACCATGCCTGCCGAGGCCGGGCTGGAGATCGAAAGCGATATCGAAGAACTGAATGCGCTGCGCCGCACGCTGGTGCAGATGCTGTTCGCCGAAGGCAACCATTTCTGCCCGTCGTGCGAAAAGAGCGGCAATTGCATGCTGCAGGCGCTGGGTTACGATCTCGAGGTGCATACGGCAGGCTTCCGCCACATGTACCCTGACCGTCCGGTGGACGCATCGCATCCCGATATCCTGCTGGACTTCAACCGCTGCATCCTGTGCGAACTGTGCGTGCGCGCTTCCAGCGAAGTGGACGGCAAGAACGTATTCGCGCTGGCGGGACGCGGCATTACCAAGCACCTGATCGTCAATGCGGAATCCGGCCTGCTCAAGGACACCGACATCGAGCTGGCCGACAAGGCGATGCAGGTCTGCCCGGTCGGTGTGATCCTGAAAAAAGGCGTGGGTTTCAGCCAGCCTATCGGTGAGCGTCGCTACGACCAGCGTCCGATCAGCGCTCAAGCCTTGGATGATGCACCGCGTCCTCCATCGGGAGCGAAGCATGAATAGGAATTGCGAAGCAACCACATGGTTCCTTCCCCCATGCAGGGGGAAGGCTAGGATGGGGGTAGAAATTAGGAGACCCAACAAGTCTACCCCCTCCCTAACCCTCCCCCTGCATGGGGGAGGGGATGAGTTTGGAGGTACGCATGACTGAGAAGAAGAAACTGCGCATCGCCACCACCTCGCTCGCGGGATGTTTCGGTTGCCACATGTCTTTCCTCGACATCGACGAGCGCATCCTGCTTTTGCTGGAACTGGTCGAATTCGACCGCTCGCCGATCACCGACATCAAGCATTGCGGGCCATGCGACATCGGCATCGTCGAGGGCGGCATCTGCAACGCGGAGAATGTGCATGTGCTGCGCGAGTTCCGCAAGAACTGCAAGACCCTCATCGCGATCGGTGCCTGCGCGATCAACGGTGGCCTGCCCGCGCAACGCAATCACCTCGACCTGGGCAGTTGCCTGACCGAGGTGTATCTCACCGAGCCGGGGTTGGTGCACGGCCACATCCCGGACGATCCGGAACTGCCGCTGCCGCTGGACAAGGTGCACCCGCTGCACGAGGTGGTGAAGATCGATTACTTCATCCCCGGCTGCCCGCCCTCCGGCGATGCCATCTGGAAATTCCTCACCGACCTCATTGCGGGCAAGACGCCCGAGCTGGGACATGGTTTGATCAAATATGACTAAAACCTATCCCAAAATTACTGCGCTCGTCATCTTGCGTCCCGGCGGTGCTCGGAATCCTCATGTATTGCCACATACACTCCGGTTCCTGCGCTCCGGCGGAACGCAACCTGACTTCGCTCGCTACATTTTGAGATAGGTTCCCCCAGAATCATGACTAACGAATCCAACAATCTGGAAACTGCCACCCATCCCGAGAACCTGCGCCGCGTCGCCATCGATCCGGTATCGCGTGTGGAAGGACACGGCAAGGTCACGTTGCTGCTGGACGAGAACGACCGCATCCATCAGGTGCGGTTGCACATCGTGGAGTTTCGCGGCTTCGAGAAATTCATCCAGGGCCGCCCGTATTGGGAAGCGCCGGTCATGGTGCAGCGGCTGTGCGGCATCTGCCCGGTGAGCCACCATCTTGCCGCCAGTAAAGCGATGGATATGATCGTCGGCGCGACGCTGACGCCGACGGCAGAAAAAGTGCGGCGGCTGATGCACTATGGCCAGATGTTGCAGTCGCATGCGCTGCATTTCTTCCACCTGTGTTCGCCCGATCTGCTGTTCGGTTTCGATTCCGATGTCGCCAAGCGCAACATCGTCGGCGTGATAGGCGCCTATCCGGATATCGCCAAACAGGGTGTGCTGTTGCGCAAATACGGGCAGGAGGTGATCCGTGTCACGTCGGGCAAGCGGGTGCATGGCACCGGTTCCATCCCCGGCGGTGTGAACAAGAACGTCAGCATCGAGGAGCGCGACTATCTGCTCAAGGACGTCGATCAGATCGTGGCGTGGAGCGCGGACGCGGTCGGCATCGCGCGCAAGCTGTTCGAGCAGAACCTCGACCTGTACAACGAGTTCGGCACCTTCAGGGCGCACACGCTGAATCTGGTGCGCGCCGACGGCGGGATGGATCTGTATCACGGCGGACTGCGTGCGCGCAGCATGGACGGCGAGACACTGTTCGACAATTTTGATTACAGCCGTTACTGGGACGTGATCTTCGAAGACGTGAAACCGTGGTCGTACATGAAGTTCCCGTTCTTGCGCAGCATCGGTCCGGAACAGGGCTGGTATCGTGTCGGGCCGCTCACGCGGGTCGCCCAGAGTGACTTCATCCCTTCGTCACTGGCCAACCAGGCACGCAAGGTATTCATGGCGTTCAACGGTGGCTCGGCGGCCAAGGCCACGCTGGGTACGCATTGGGCACGCATGATCGAGATGTTGCATTCCGCCGAAATGATCCGCGAGTTGCTGCATGATCCCGATCTGCAAGGGAATGACCTCGTAGCGAAAGGCGAACGCCAGGAACGTGGCGTCGGCGTGATCGAAGCGCCGCGCGGCACGCTTATCCATCACTACAAGGTGGACGAGAGCGACCAGATCGTGCGCTGCAACCTGATCGTCTCTACCACGCACAACAACCAGGCGATGAACGAAGCGATCCGCCAGGTGGCACGACAATATCTGGATGGCAAGAAGCTCACCGAGGGCTTGCTCAACCACATCGAAGTCGCGATCCGGGCATTTGACCCCTGTCTTTCCTGCGCCACCCATGCGCTCGGCAAGATGCCGCTGGAGGTGGAATTGCTGGATGCGGATGAGTCGCGGATCGATGTGCTGGCACGTTCATCGGAAGGGTCTTTCTGCACGCCCGGGTGATGACGGCGCCGATACTGGTTCTGGCGGTGGGTAACGAGTCGCGTGGTGACGATGCGTTGGCGCCGTTGCTGGTGCGCCGGATCCAGGGCGAGGTTCCGGACAAGGCAGAGTTCATCGAGGACTATCAATTGCAGGTCGAGCATGTCGTCGATCTGGTCGGGCGCGGTGCGGTGCTGTTCGTCGATGCCGATGTCTCCTGTGATGCGCCGTTCTGCTTTTCGCAGATTTTCGCCACGCACGACAACAGCTATACCAGTCATGCGATGAGTCCGGCAGCCCTGTTGCATGCCTACCGGCAGGTTTACGGGGCTGATGCGCCGCCCGCTTTCCTGTTGCGTGTGCGCGGCTATGGTTTCGAACTGGGGGAAGGGTTGAGCGATGAGGCTTCCGCCAATCTGGAACGTGCGACAGAAAAGATTCGGGGTTGGTTGGCTGACTTTCCAGCTTTGGGGTAGTAAGCTTCGTTACTGAGGATTCGAGAGGAATAAACATGTTTCAGATACGTATACACGGACGCGGCGGCCAGGGTGTGGTGACGGCCACGGAGATGCTGTCGGTCGCCGCATTTGAGGAAGGGCGCCATGCGCAAGCCTTCCCCAGTTTCGGATCGGAACGTACCGGTGCGCCGGTCGTATCGTTCTGTCGCATCGACGACAAGGAGATCCGGTTGCGCGAACAGATCATGGAGCCGGATGCGCTGATCATCCAGGATCCGACCCTGCTGCACCAGATCGACGTCTTTTCCGGATTGAAACCGGACGGGTATGTGCTGCTCAATACCAGCCACACTTTCGAAGTGCTCGGTCTGGGCGACGTACTCAAGGGGCGCAAGGCCGAACGTTTCTGCACGCTGCCTGCTACAGAACTGGGGCTCAAGCATGTTGGTCGACCCATCCCCAACGTGCCGCTGATCGCCGGATTCGCCGCGCTGTCCGGCATCATCAAACTGGAATCCGTCATCAAGGCGATCAATGAGAAGTTCTCCGGCAAGGTCGCTGAGGGCAACATCGCTGCTGCCACGGAAGCCTATAACCTGGTGAAAGAGCAAATGAAGGAGCATGCCCATGCTTAAACAGACAGAAGGTTCCAAGGCGGTCGCCGAAGCCATCGCGCTGTGCCGGCCGGAAGTGATCTGTGCCTACCCGATCTCGCCGCAGACGCACATCGTCGAAGCGCTGGGCGAGATGGTGAAAGCGGGCGAACTGCAACCTTGCGAGTTCATCAACGTGGAGAGCGAGTTCGCCGCGATGTCGGTGGCCATCGGTTCCTCGGCAGCGGGTGCGCGTTCTTACACTGCCACCGCTTCGCAGGGACTGCTGTTCATGGTGGAGGCGGTCTATAACGCTTCCGGCCTTGGTCTGCCCATCGTGATGACCGTGGCGAACCGAGCCATCGGCGCGCCGATCAACATCTGGAACGACCATTCCGACTCGCTGTCGCAGCGCGACTCCGGCTGGATGCAGTTGTTCGCCGAGACCAACCAGGAAGCGGTGGACCTGCACATCCAGGCGTTCCGCCTTGCGGAAGAGCTGTCGATGCCGGTGATGGTGTGCATGGACGGCTTCATTCTGACGCATGCTTTCGAGCGCGTGGACATCCCGTCGCAGGAGCAGGTGGATGCCTATCTGCCGCCGTTCGAACCGCGCCAGGTACTCGATCCGAATGATCCGATCTCCATCGGCGCGATGGTCGGCCCCGAGGCGTTCATGGAAGTGCGCTATCTTGCCCACGCCAAGCAGATGCAGGCGCTGGAGCTGATCCCGAAACTGGCGGGCGAGTTCAAGAAGCAGTTCGGACGCGACAGCGGCGGACTGATCCGTACCTATTGCATCGAGGATGCCGAGACGGTGGTCATCGCGATGGGCTCGGTACTTGGCACCATCAAGGATGTGGTGGACGACATGCGCGAGGCCGGACACAAGATCGGCGTGCTGGGCATCATCAGTTTCCGTCCTTTCCCCTTGCAGGAAGTACGCGAAGCACTGATCCACTGCAAGCGATTCCTGGTCCTGGAAAAGAGCCTGGCAGTCGGACTCGGAGGCATCGTCGCCACCAATGTGCGCATGGCGGTGACCGGCACAGGCCTCAAGGGTTTCACCGCCGTCGCCGGGCTGGGCGGCCGTTCCATCCCCAAGGCCTCGCTGCACAAGCTGTTCCTCGAGGCGGAGCAGGAGGCGCTGGAACCGGTGAGCTTCGTCGACCTGGATTGGGATGCGGTCAACAAGCAACTGGAGCGCGAGAAGCAGACACGCCGTTCCGGCCCTATCGCCGAGAACATCCTGCACGACAAAGGCATCGTGTCGGCCAAGTTCGGTTGAGGAGAAGAAGATGAGTTTTCAGCCAGTGAAGTTCTACCAGACCGGCACACTGACGGTCGGCAATCGCCTGCTTGCGCCAGATGAGCGCAGCGTGCAGGCCAACCAGATGCGCAGCAACTCCATCAACTCCGGGCATCGCGCCTGCCAGGGGTGTGGCGAGGCGCTCGGCGCGCGCTATGCCATCGACGCGGCGATGGCCGAGAGCAACGGGCAGTTGATCGCGGCCAACGCGACCGGCTGCCTGGAAGTGTTCTCCACGCCGTATCCGGAATCGTCCTGGCAGGTGCCATGGGTCCACTCGCTGTTCGGCAATGCGCCGGCAGTGGCGACCGGCATCGCGGCGGCGATGAAGGTCAAGGGCCGCCATGATGTGCGCGTGGTGGCGCAGGGTGGCGATGGCGGCACCACCGACATCGGCTTTGGCTGCCTGTCCGGCATGTTCGAGCGTAACGACGATGTGCTCTACATCTGCTACGACAACGAGGCCTACATGAACACCGGCGTGCAGCGCTCTTCCGCCACGCCGCCGACCGCACGCACCGCGACCACCATGCCGGTGGGCAAGGAGCCGGGCAACGTGTTCGGCCAGGGCAAGAACGTGCCCGAGATCGCGATGGCGCACAACATCCCTTACGTGGCCACCGCCACCGTGGCGGATCTGCGTGACCTGGAATACAAGGTACGCAAGGCGATGAACATCCGTGGTGCCCGCTATATCCACCTGTTCGTTCCCTGTCCGCTGGGCTGGGGTTCGGCTTCGCATGACACCATCCGCCTTGCGCGCCTTGCCAAGGAGTGCGGCATGTTCCCGGTGTTCGAGGCCGAGCACGGCGAAGTGACCGGGGTGCTGAAGATACGCCACAAGGTTCCGGTCGAGGAATACCTCAAACCGCAGAAACGTTTCGCGCACCTGTTTGGCAAGAACGCCCATCCCGATATGGTGGCGCACCTGCAGGCCATCGCCGACCGCAACATCCGCAAATACGGCCTTCTCGACGAGGAGGTGAAATAAAATGCCAAACAAACCTTTTGCCATCACCCTGAAACCGGGCACTTCACTGAACAACCTGACCGGAACCTGGCGCACCTCGCGCCCGGTGTATCTGGATCGACTGCCACCCTGCAACAATGCATGTCCGGCGGGCGAGAACATCCAGGGCTGGCTGTTCCATGCCGAGAGCGGCGACTACGAGCAGGCTTGGCGCGTGCTGGTGCAGGACAATCCTTTGCCTGCCGCGATGGGGCGCGTGTGCTACCACCCGTGCGAAACCGCGTGCAACCGCGGCCAACTGGACAGTGCGGTCGGCATCAACTCGGTGGAGCGGTTCCTCGGAGACGAGGCGATCAAGCAAGGCTGGAAGTTCGATGCGCCCGCTACCGCGACCGGCAAGAAGGTGCTGGTGGTCGGCGCCGGTCCCTCGGGCCTGTCCGCCGCCTATCATCTGGCACGCATGGGCCACAAGGTCGAGATCCGCGAGGCCGGCCCGCTGGCCGGTGGCATGATGCGTTTCGGCATCCCCAAATACCGCCTGCCGCGTGAAGTGCTGGATGCCGAGGTGCAGCGCATCGTCGATCTGGGCGTGACCCTGAAGTTCAACAGCAAGGTGGAGAACATCCAGCAAAGCATGAAGGAGGGCGGTTTCGACGCGGCCTTCCTCGCGGTCGGTGCGCACATCGGCAAGCGCGCGATGATCCCCGCCGGCGACGCCTCGCACATCGTGGATGCGGTGTCGGTGTTGCGCTCGATGGAAGGCGAGGACAAGCCCATGCTGGGGCGCAAGGTCGTGGTGTACGGCGGCGGGAATACCGCCATCGATGTGGCGCGTACCGTGAAACGCATGGGGGCGGAGCCGATCATCGTCTATCGCCGCACGCGCGACAAAGCACCGGCGCATGACTTCGAGATCGAGGAAGCGCTGCAGGAAGGCGTGATGATCAAGTGGCTGTCCACCATCAAGCAAGCTGGCGCGGGTGAGATCACTGTCGAGAAGATGGAGCTGGACGAGAAGGGCTTCCCGCAGCCGACCGGCGAGTTCGAGAAACTGGAAGCGGATTCGGTGGTGCTGGCGCTGGGGCAGGATGTGGATCTGTCCCTGCTCGACGGCGTGCCCGGCCTGGAGGTGAAGGACGGCGTAGTAAAGGTCGCCACCAACATGATGACGGGCTTCCCCGGCATCTTCGCCGGCGGCGACATGGTGCCGTCCGAGCGCACCGTCACGGTGGCGGTGGGTCACGGCAAGAAAGCGGCGCGCAACATCGACGCCTGGTTGCGCGGCGAGACCTACGAACCGGCCCCCAAGCATGAGATCGCCGAATCGAAGAATCTGAACTCCTGGTATTACTCCGACGCGCACAAGACAGTGCGGCCGATGCTGGACATCATCCGCCGCCAGTCTACATTCGAGGAAGTGCAAGGCGGGCTGGACGAGAGCAATGCGCTGTTCGAGGCGCGGCGGTGCCTTTCCTGCGGCAATTGTTTCGAGTGCGATAACTGTTACGGCGTGTGCCCGGACAATGCGGTGATCAAGCTCGGCCCCGGCAAGCGCTTCGAGTTCAAGTACGACTACTGCAAGGGTTGCGGCATCTGCGTGGAAGAGTGCCCGTGCGGCGCGATCAAGATGGTGCCGGAGGATATTTGACAGGGGATAATTGATGCACGAGATGTCGCTTGCCGAAGGCGCCTTGCAGATCATCGAGGACGCTGCGGGCAAGCAGGGCTTCAAACGCGTCAAGACGGTATGGCTGGAGATCGGCAAACTATCCTGTGTCGAACCTGAAGCCATGCGCTTCTGTTTCGATGCGGTGACCCGGGACAGTATCGCAAACGGTGCGCGGCTGGAGATCGTCGAGACGCCGGGACAGGGCAGATGCCCGCACTGCGGCCACGAGATGCCGATCTCTACGCTGTACGACGCCTGTCCAGCATGCGGCGGTTATGGCGTGCAAGTCATCGCAGGTGATGCCATGCGGGTGAAAGAACTGGAGGTGGAGTGATGTGCCTGACTTGCGGATGCGGGACGAACGAAGTGTTCATTCGCGGAAGACAGCCCCATCGTGCCGGCAAGGCGAGTGCGCCCGCCCGCTTCCGTCCTCACGTCACTGAGGCGACAGTCAGCGATGCAAGTCATATTGCACTCTCGCATGTGAACGAATCTCCACTCGAATTTCCCCATGAAAATCAAAAGCACACCCTCCCTTCCGGAAGGAGGGGTGAGTTGGAGGGCGACCCCCCCTCCAACCCTCCCCCAGGGGAGGGAGTTGGCGAATCATTTGAATTCAAGATTGGCGACGAAGATGCTTCACGCATCGTCAAGCTGGAACAGGACATCCTCGCGAAGAACGACGCCCATGCGACGACCAACCGCAATCTGTTTGCCGAAGCCGGCATCCTCGCGCTCAACCTGGTGTCCAGTCCCGGTTCCGGCAAGACCACGCTGCTGGTGCGTACCCTTGAGATGCTCAAGGGAAGATTGCCGGTGGCAGTGGTCGAGGGCGACCAGCAGACCGAAAACGATGCCGAGCGCATCCGTGCCACCGGCGTCGAGGCGATCCAGATCAACACCGGCAAGGGCTGCCATCTCGACGCGCAAATGATCGAACACGCGCTGCAACAGATGGCGATGCCGCAGGGTGGCGTATTGTTCATCGAGAACGTCGGCAACCTGGTCTGCCCGTCCGCATTCGACCTGGGCGAAGCCGCCAAGGTGGTGGTACTTTCCGTCACCGAAGGCGAGGACAAGCCGCTCAAATACCCGGACATGTTCCGCGCCGCAAAACTGATGCTGCTCAACAAATGCGATTTGCTCCCGCACCTTTCTTTCGACGTGGCGCGTGTCGAGGAATACGCCAGACGCGTCAACCCGGACATCGTGATCATCCGCCTCTCGGCCACCACCGGAGAGGGCTTGGGCGACTGGCTGGCGTGGCTGGACGCGCAACGGGCGGTTTAGTTGGCTGACTGCACAACAAACCCTGCAGGAGCGCAATTTCACCTCGAAGGTAACCAATGACTTGCCCAGCGTCTTTTGCCGGGCTAGTCAGATGGCTAGTAGTTCAATCAGGTTCTCGTGTCCTGAGGGTGTTACGCGATCAGGTCGTAAATCGGGGAGCCATCGCCCGGTAAGTCGGACTCCTGCACCTGAAATAAAAAGCCCGGCGATTCCGGGCTTTTCGTTTTGGAGGAACGGGATGTCGTACAACTGCCCGATGAGTTGGGCGGTCAGGACTTACAGCGACTTGCCGACTTTCATGATGCCGTGGTCTTCGTTGCTGACTTTGCAGGTGAAGCCGAGTCGGTTCATCAGCTTGAGCATGTTGTGGTTGTTGCTCAACACTTCGCCCTCGATGGTTTGCAGGCCCTTTGCGCGCGCAGCTTCCATTAGCGAGACCATGAGTTTCTGCCCCAGTCCCTTGCCGGTGATGTTGTCGGCCACAGCCAGTGCGAATTCGCAGGAGTCGCCGTCCGGATTGATGGCATAGCGCGCCACGCCGAGTTCGACTTCGCTGCCCGGTTCGCCGGTCACGGCGATCAGTGCCATCTCGCGGTTGTAGTCGATCTGCGTCAGCTTTGCCAGCATGGTCTCGGTGAGTTCCTGCATGCTGTTCATGAAGCGGAAGTATTTGGATTCTTCCGACAGGTCGCGCACGAATTGCTGCACCAGTTCCGCATCTTCCGGCCGGATCGGCCGGATGGTGATGTCAGTGCCGTCGGCAAGCTGCCATTCGCTGACCAGTTGCGTGGGGTAGGGATGGATGGCCATGTGCGCGTAGTGGTCGGCACTCGGCTGGCGATATTCCAGTACCAAGCGAGCATCTGCCGCCAGTGCGCCGTGCTCGTCGAGGATCAGCGGATTGATGTCCATCTCCTTGAGCAGCGGCAGTTCGCAGACCATCTCGGAGACGCGCAGCAGCACGTCTTCCAGCGCGGCCATGTCAGCCGGCGCCATGTGGCGGAACGCACCCAGCATCTTGGAGACATGGGTGCCCTGGATCAGGTCTTTGACCAGGAACTTGTTCAGTGGTGGCAGTGCGACGGCGCGGTCACCCATGATCTCGACGGTGGTGCCGCCCGCACCGAAAGTGATCACCGGGCCGAACACCGGGTCGCTGGTCACGCCGATCATCAGTTCGCGGCCGTTCGGCTTGACGATCATCGGCTCGATCGAGATGCCGTCAACCTTCGCGTTGGGTCGGTTGCGCTTGATGTTGTCCTGGATATGCTGGTAGGCGGCGCGGACCTCGTGCGCGTTGCCCAGATTGAGCATCACGCCGCCGGCGTCGCTCTTGTGCGTGATGTCGTGCGAGTTGACCTTCATCGCCACCGGGAAACCCAATTGCTGCGCGATCAGCAACGCTTCGTTGGGCGAATGCGCGATCATCGTCTTGGCGACCGGGATGTGGAAGGCGGACAGTACCGCTTTCGATTCCATCTCGGTCAGCACCTTGCGGTGTTCCTGCATCGCGCCCTCGATGATCAGGCGCGCGCTTTCCACGTCCGGCTCGATATGGTGTTGCGACAGCGGTCCGGGCATCTGCATCAGCAGCTTCTGGTTGCGGTAATAGGCAGACAGGTGGGAGAACACCTCGACGGCGGGTTCCGGTGTGCGGAAGTGCGGCCGGTGTGCCTTGGCAAACGCATTGCGCGCCTCGGACACCTGTCCCTCGCCCATCCAGCAGGTCAGTAGCGGCTTGCTGTGGGTGTTGGAGAGCTCGATCAGCGCCTGTGCGGATTCCAGCGGCTTGGTCATCGCCTGCGGTGTGAGGATGGCCAGCACACCGTCCACGTTGTCATCTTCGAGGCAGGCTTTCACCGCATGGTGGTAACGGTCCGCCTGCGCGTCGCCGATGATGTCCACCGGGTTGCTGTGCGGCCAGTTCGGCGGCAGATGCTGGTTGAGATAATCGACGGTGGTATCCGACAGGGTCGCCAGCGTCAGGCCGAGGTCGGACGCGCGGTCGGTCGCCATCACGCCGGGCCCGCCGCCGTTGGTGACGATGGCGAGCCGGTCACCGACCGGACGGAAGCCGCAGGACAGCGCCTTGGCGGCAGTGAACAGCTGCGTGATGGTCTGTACGCGCACCACACCGGCACGGCTGACCGCCGCGTCGAACACGTCGTCAGCGCCGACCAGCGAGGCAGTATGGGACATCGCCGCCTTGGAGCCTGCCGCATGGCGGCCGACCTTTACCAGGATCACCGGTTTGATGCGCGCGGCGGCGCGCAGTGCGCTCATGAAACTGCGCGCGTTGCGGATGCCTTCGATGTACATCAGGATGCTGTGGGTGTTCGGGTCGGATACCAGGTAATCGAGGATCTCGCCGAAGTCCACGTCGGTGGACGAGCCCATCGACACCACGCTGGAAAATCCCACGTCATTGTTGTGCGCCCAGTCCAGGATCGCGGTGCAGAGCGCGCCGGACTGTGAAACGAAGGCGATGTTGCCGGTATTGGCGCCGCCCTTGTTGAAGGTGGCATTCAGGCCGATGGACGGGCGCATGATGCCAAGGCAGTTCGGGCCGATCAGGCGGATGTCGTAGCGGTGCGCGGCCTCGATGAATTGCTTTTCCAGTGCGGCGCCCGCAGGGCCCGTTTCGCTGAAGCCCGCGGTGATGATGACCGCCGCCTTCACGCCGTGCAGGCCGCATTCCTCGATGATGCCGGGTACCGTCTTCGGTGGCGTGGCGACCACCACCAGTTCCACCTGTTCGCCGATGTCGGCGATGGAGGCATAGGCGCGTTTTCCCTGCACTTCCGGGTTCTTGGGGTTGATCGGATAGAGATTCCCCTTGAAGCCGCTTTCCAGCATGTTCTGGAACACGATCTGGCCGACCGAATCGGGACGGTCGCTGGCGCCGAATACGGCGACGGACTTGGGTGCGAAAAGGGTGTTGAGGTAATGCTTGCCCATGATTTGTTCTTTTGGTGGTTTGAATAGCCCGCTATTATAGCACCTGCACGTTGCCAGACCGTTACGGAGAACCGCTTGCAGACCGCCTATATCAGCCACCCGCTCAGCGTGAAACACGACATGGGGGCCCATCACCCGGAGTGTCCGGCACGCATCCACGCCATCGAGGACCAGTTGATCGCGGCCGGGCTGATGGACTACCTGCAACGTCATGAAGCGCCTTCCGTGACGCGGGAACAGTTGCTGCGTGTGCATGATGCGGACTATGTCGACTGGGTCGCGTCCTGTTCGCCCGCGCACGGCATCGTGCAACTCGACGGCGATACCGCGATGAACCCGTTCAGCTATCAGGCGGCACTGCATGCAGCCGGCGCCGCGGTGCTGGGCGTCGATCTGGTGATGGCAGGCAAGGCCGAGAACGCCTTCTGTAATATCCGCCCGCCCGGCCATCACGCCGAGCGGAGACGTGCGATGGGCTTCTGCATCTTCAACAATGTTGCGGTCGGCGCCGCACATGCGCTGGCTCAGCACGGCTTGCAGCGGGTCGCGATCGCTGATTTCGACGTGCATCACGGCAACGGCACCGAGGATATTTTCCGCAATGAGCCGCGCGTGATGCTGTGCTCCACCTTCCAGCATCCGTTCTACCCGTATTGCGGCGCCGACAGCGGCAACGAGCACATCATCAACGTGCCGCTGCCGGCCGGAACCGGTAGTGACGGGTTCCGTTTCACGGTGATGCAGCAATGGCTGCCCGCACTGGAGCGATTCCAGCCCGAATTACTGCTGGTCTCGGCGGGATTCGACGCACACCGCGACGACGACATGGCGATGCTGGGTCTGACCGACGCGGATTATGCGTGGGTGACAACGGAGTTGAAGCGTATCGCGGAAAAGTACGCGCAACGCCGCATCGTGTCGGTGCTGGAGGGCGGCTATGAACTGGCCGCGCTGGGGCGCAGCGCACTGGCGCATGTCAAGGTGCTCAGCGGAAATTAAGTCGATTTCCGGCGGCGGGCGATATTCGCGATTCCGGCTTGCGATACACGCAGTCCCTAGAATTTTTCCTTCAGTTCATCGAGTAATGCAGCGATCTGTTCCGGCTTCTCAAGCATTGCGCCGCTGACCCAGAATACGTCCTCGGCGCGGCTGCCGAGGGTGTTGATCTTGGCGCGATGCAGGCGAATGTCGTGATGGTCCAGAATCAGCGCGATGCGCGCCAGCAGTCCCGGCCGGTCGCCGGCGGTCAGCGATAACACATGGATCCCCTTGTGGTCCGGTTCGAGCCGGACTTCGGTGGGAATGGGGAAGTGCTTGAGTTGCCGGTTGATGCGCCCCGATGTGGCAGGTGCGACCGGCTTGGCCTGTGCGACCTGCCCGGCCAGTTCGAATTCGATGTAATTCATGATGTCGCGGTATGCGGTGTCGCTACGTACCGCCTCCATGATCTGGAAGCTGTTCAGCGCGTAGCCGTGGCGGGTAGTGTGGATCCTGGCTTCGACGATGGTGTAGTTCATCCGTGCGAAGAAGTCGCAGATGCGCGCGAACAATGCACGCTGGTCTGGGCAATAGACCATCACCTGCAGGCCTTCCCCGGCACGACTGAGGCGCGACTTGACGATGGCCGCGCCGGGATCGACCCTGGATGCGAGCAGGCGTGTGTGCCAGGCGATCTCATGCGCTTCGTGATCGAGGAAGTAGTTGTCGTCCAGTTGTGCCCACAGCAGACGGTAATTTTCCGGAGTGAGCGCGTACAGGTTCAGCACTTCTGCGGCTTCGCTGCGGATCACGCCGAGCCGATCGTCGATATGGCCGTCGCTGAGATAGCGGCGCGTCTGCCGGAACAGGTCTTCCATCAATTTGGCTTTCCATGCGTTCCATACCTTGGGACTGGTGCCGCGCACGTCAGCGACGGTGAGCAGGTACAGCGCGACCAGGTAACGGTCGTCCGGGATCCTTGCGGCAAAGTTCGCGACGACTTCAGGGTCGGAGATGTCCTGTTTTTGCGCGGTGGCGGACAGCGTCAGGTGTTGCTCGACCAGCCATACGACCAGTTCGGTGTCGTCGCGGCTGAGCCGGTGCGCTTTGCAGAATGCGCGCGCGTCCGTCTTGCCGAGCTCGGCATGGTCGCCGCCACGCCCCTTGGCGATGTCGTGGAACAGCCCGGCGATATAAAGCACTTCGGCCCGCGCGAATTCATTGATCAACTTGCTGCATAGCGGATGTTCGTGCGCGAACTCGGGCGCAAGGAAGCGGCGCAGGTTGCGCACCACCATCAGGATGTGCTCGTCCACGGTGTAGACGTGGAACAGGTCGTGCTGCATCTGCCCGACAATTCGGCCGAATGCGGGAAGGTAGGCGCCGAGGATGCCGTACTGGTTCATGCGCCGCAGCGCGTGCAGCACACCATGCGGCTGGCGCAGGATCTCCATGAAACGGACGCGGTTCTGCGGGTCGCGGCGGAATTTCGTGTCGATGTGGTGCTGCGCGCGCCACAGTGCGCGCAGGGTCGGCGCAGTCAGGTCGGTCAGCGCGGGATGTTGTTGCAGGATCAGGAACAGTTCGAAGATCGCGCCGGGCGTGTGTTCGAAAAGGTGCTCGTCGCGGATCTCCAGCAAGGTGCCGACCGTCCTGAAGCGTTCGTTCAGGGCCTGTACCGGCGGTGCTTCGCGGAACAGGTGGTCATGCAGGTTCTGCAACAGGATGGTGTTGAACTGGCGCACTGCACGTTTGGTCTTGTAGTAGTGCTGCATCAAGTGTTCGCTGGCACGGCGGTGCGCCGAGGCGGGCACACCCATCTGATCGGCCAGCAACGTCTGGAAGTCAAATATCAGACGGTCCTCGCGGCGTTTGGCGAGGTAATGCAGGCGGATGCGCAAGGTCTGCAGCAACTTGTCGTGCCGGGTTATCTGGCGCGCTTCAGAGGGGGTGATCAGCCCGGCTGAGGCCAGTTTCGTCCAGTGAGTACCCAGTCCGGCCGCGCGCGCGATCCAGTTTATGGTCTGCAGGTCGCGCAGCCCGCCGGGACTTTCCTTGAGGTTGGGCTCCAGGTTGAAGTCGGCATCGAGGAAACGCGCGTGGCGCTGCTGTTGTTCCTGCAGCTTGGCGAGGAAGAATTGGCGCGGGTCGAGGTGCCGGTGCACGGCCGTATCCAGCGTCCTGAACAGTTGCGCGTCGCCGGTCAGCAACCGAGTCTCGAGCAGGTTGGTCTGCACGGTGATGTCGGCCGATTCGGACAGGCATTGTTCGACGGTGCGGGTGCTGTGGCCGACTTCCAGGCCGATGTCCCAAAGCGTGCCGATCAACTGGCGCAACTTCTGCTCCAGGTCTTCGTCCGGCTCGGCATCGAGCAGGATCAGCAGGTCGATGTCGGATCTCGGATACAGTTCGCCGCGCCCGTAACCACCGACCGCGATCAGCGCGATATGTGCCGGCATGTCCAGCATCTGCCAGACACGGCGCAGGTAACGGTCGATGAGCCGGCTGTGCGCCCGCAACAGGGAAGTCGCCCTGCCGTTCTGCAGGAAATCCCGTTCGAGCACAGCCCGGTCGGTGCGCAGGGATACGCGCAGGGAGGCTGTCTGGTCAGGGGGTTGGAGGGGGAGGGCAGCCATCGGAAACGGTCAATACCTCGAAGCCGGTGTCGGTGACGAGAATGGTGTGCTCGTATTGCGCCGACAGGCTGTGATCCTTGGTGACGACGGTCCAACCGTCGCCCAACTGTTTGATTTCCTTCTTCCCGGCGTTGATCATCGGCTCGATGGTGAAGGTCATGCCCGGCTCGATGCGCAAGCCGGTTTTGGGGCGGCCGTAATGCAGCACCTGGGGTTCTTCGTGGAAACGCTGGCCGATACCGTGTCCGCAGAACTCCCGCACCACGCTGTAGCCCAGCGGTTCGACGAAGCTCTGGATGGCATGGCCGATGTCGCCCAGATAAGCGCCCGGCCTGACTGCACGGATGCCGCGCCACAGGGCCAGCCAGGTGGTCTCGCACAGGCGCTTTGCCTGGATGGACGGTTCGCCGACGTAGAACATGCGGCTACTGTCGCCGTGATAGCCGTCCTTGATGACGGTGATGTCCAGGTTGACGATGTCGCCGTTCTTCAACACCTTATTGCCGGGCACGCCATGGCACACCTGATGGTTGATCGAGGTGCAGATGGATTTCGGGTACGGCGTATGTCCGCCGGGAGCGTAATTGAGCGGGGCGGGGATGCCGTGCTGCACATTGACGATCAGGTCGTGGCACAGGCTGTCCAGTTCGCCGGTGGTTACGCCGGCCTTGACGAACGGGCCGATGTAATCGAGCACTTCGCTGGTCAGGCGACCGGCGACGCGCATCTTCTCGATTTCCGGCAGGGTTTTGATGGGAACAGGCATGATGATCTGGATGACTTTCTGGTGCCCGAGAATAGCACGCGAGAAAGATTGCCGACAAATCAGTTTAGGAACTACACTCGCGTGGCGCCGGGCAGGCCGGTGCGTTAACTTTCAGGCAATTCATTCGGGAGAAAATATGAAAAAATCGTTAGCCATCATCCTGTTGCTTTCCGGTTGCGCCAATGACCCGCAGGGTGGCGCGGTCGTGGGTGGTGCGGTCGGCGGCGCAGCGGGTGCTGCGGTCGGTTACGAGATGGGGGGGCGCGACGGTGCCGTAGTCGGCGGCGCGATCGGTGCAGCAGCCGGGGCTGCCATCGGCAGTGACGCCAGCCAGCCAGCCCAGCCTGCGGCTCGCACCACGGTTCCTGCGGCAAGCAAGAAGCAACGCGGGCACGATGAGGAGAAACATCGCGAGCACCGCAAGAAAGGCCATGATCACGATGACGATGAAAGGGACGATTGATTCGTTGCTTTCTGCCCGTGCCGGTTCCGGCACGATGATGCCATTCCGTTAGTTTATTGCCGGTGCAGCGCGATCCGCAGTGGGCGCGCTGCGGGCACCGATCCCTTCTGGATTATCCGGGATTGCCGGAAGACGGGTTGAAATGGCGATTGAATTCGGTGATCGGCATCGGTTTTCCGAACAGGAATCCCTGGAACTTGGTGCAGCCTTTTTGCAGCAGCAGCGCTTTTTGTTCTTCGGTTTCCACGCCCTCGGCGATGACATCGAAATCCATACTGACCGCCATGGCGATGATCGCACGCGTGAGCGCCCGGTCGTTGCTGTCCGAGACGAGATCGCGCACGAAGATCTGGTCGATCTTGATCTGGTCGAACGGAAGACGCTTGATGTATTGCAGCGAAGAAAAGCCCGTGCCGAAATCGTCCAGCGAGAAACGGATGCCGATCTTCTTCAGCGCGCCTATCGTGGCGATGGTTTCTTCGATGTCGTCCAGCAGGATGCTTTCGGTCAATTCCAGTTTCAGCGATTCGGGGCGGATGTCGTGGCGCCGGATGGCATCGTTCACCTTGTCCGCCAGCCCGACCTGTCGGAACTGTCTGGCGCTCACGTTCACCGAGAGCGTGAAATCTGCGGTGGAGCCGTTGTGCCGCCAGTCCGCGAGTTGGGCGCAAGCCATGTCGAGCACCCAATCCCCGATGGCCAGTATCGATCCGGTCTCTTCCGCCACGGAGATGAACTCGTCCGGGAAAACCAGTCCTCTCTCCGGGTGCTGCCAGCGTACCAGTGCCTCCGCGCCTAACGGGCGACCCTGCTCGTCCACCTGTATCTGGTAATGCAAACGGAATTGATTTTCCTTGATCGCCATATCCAGCTCATGTTCCAGCATGATCTTGGCGTTGAGCGCTTGCTGCATCTCGCGGTCGAACAGGCATACCGTATTGCGCCCGGCACGCTTGGCCTGGTACATGGCGATGTCCGACTGTTTGAGCAGTTCGTCCAGCGGCTGTTCGACAATACCGAACAGTGTGATGCCGATGCTGGAGGTGATGTGGTATTCGACATCCTTGAGCTGGTAGTTCCGGTTGAGGGCCTGGGTTATCTTTTCGCAGATCGTTTCGGCCTGTATCGCGGCCGTGAGGGGGATGCTGCTCAGGCTTTCCAGCACCACCACGAATTCGTCCCCTCCCAGCCGTGCGACGGTATCCCCGTCGCGCACGCAAGTCTCCAGGCGTTGCGCGACCTGTTGCAGCAACAGGTCGCCGATCTCGTGTCCGAGCGTGTCGTTGAGTTTCTTGAATTCGTCCAGGTCGATGAACAGCAACGCGCCCAGCCTGCCACTGCGCAGGCTGGAGACCTGTGCTTGCGACAGGCGATCCATCAGCAATCGCCGGTTGGGAAGTTTTGTGAGCGGGCAGTAGAACGCCAGGTGCTCGATCTGCTCCATCGCCATCTTGCGGTCGCTGATGTCGCTGAGGTAGGCGATGATGAACAGGTCGCCGTTATGTTCGTAGGACGAGAACGATAGCTCGACGGGGAACTCTTTGCCGTTCGCGCGCAGGCCGGTGGATTCCATCGGCTTGTCCGGGTGCTTGCGTTTCCCGGTCTCGATGAAGCGTGCCATGCCATCCCGATGTGCCTCGCGCAACTGTTTGGGAACGATCAGCTCTTCTATCCTGTGCCCGATCGCGTCCTTCGCCGGGTAACCGAATATCCTTTCGGCCTGCCTGTTCCAGTCGATCACCGCGCCCTTGCCGTCCACGCTGACGATCGCGCCCAGCGACGAATCCAGGAACGACTGGATGCGCGCGTTGCGTTCCTTCATGGCCCCGAGTAGTTCCGTGAGCGTCTGCGCGGTCTGCTTGTGCCGGGTGATCTCGGCTATGAGGTGCAGGGTGTTGTCGGCCATGCTGTTATAGGTGGACAGGATCAGATCGATCAGCACCTTGGTCGAACCGCGCATCTGTTCGTCTGCGTATTCCTTGGCGGCGTCCATCGGCATGCCATCCTGCAGGGCAAGCACGATCTTGGCCATGTGGCGGTCGGTCTCGAGTATGTGCGAAGCCAGCCAGCGCGTCAGGAAGGACAATATCTCGGCGATGATGACCTCTGCCGGTTTGTTGTCCTTGTTGTTCTTCAGTCTCAGCACGGTCGTCGAGAAACTGTCGTGGATTTCGAGGTGCTCGTCCTTCAGCTGTTCCTCGCCGAAATGCTCGTGCCAGATCGCCTCCTCGGTCTGGAAGTGGTAGACGGCGTAATCCGCCAGCTCGTCGAAGATGGCATCCAGTTCGAGGTTGTCGGATTTGTAGGCGACGTGGCTCGATAGCCGGTTCAGCAACTGTGCCAGCCGTTCGTGCTGTTCGTCAATGATGGCGATGCCCGTGTTGAAATTCTCATCCCACGGGAATATCTCGATCGAGTCCATTCGCCCCCCCCGAATATCAATTTACAGGCTCATTGCTACCGTACGCTTGCATCGTAAATTATTTTTCCGCCTGTGTCTGTGTTGACTTGCGACCTTACACTATGTCCATGCCAGGGTTTTGGTGTGTGTGAGGCTTGCCCGGAATCACCCCAGTTCGCAGAGGAGATTGCGGACTGCCTGCACACGCATCCGCAGGTCGTCATGCTTCAAATCGATGCGCAACTTGTCCGGTCCGCTCATCCTGACGTAGCGACGGGTCTGGATCATCGTGATGATCTTCATCGGGTCGATGGGCGGGTTGGGGATGAACTGGATGACGATGGCCTCGGATGACGCATCCAGCTTGCTGATGCCTAGCGGCTTGGCGAGGATGCGCAGGCGGTGGCAGTCGAACAAAGATTGCGTCGCGTCCGGCAGCAGGCCGAAGCGGTCGATCAGTTCCTGCTGCATGTCATCCAGGTCTTCGCCGGTATCGCAGTTGGCGAGGCGCTTGTAGATCACCAGCCGCTGGTGGATGTCGCCGCAATAGTCGTTCGGCAGCAGGGCGGGGGTGTGCAGGTTGATCTCGGTGGTCACGCCCAGCGGGTGCGCCATGTCCGGTTCGTGGCCTGCCTTGAGCGACTTGATGGCGGCGTTCAGCATGTCGTTGTAAAGACTGAAACCGATCTCCTGCATCTCGCCGCTCTGCGATTCGCCCAGCACTTCGCCCGCGCCGCGTATCTCCAGGTCGTGCATCGCGAGGTAGAAACCGCTGCCCAGTTGCTCCATCGCCTGAATGGCTTCCAGTCGTTTCTTCGCCTGCGCGGTGAGACCGTCCATGCTGTCCACCAGCAGGTAGGCATAGGCCTGGTGATGCGAGCGTCCGACGCGGCCGCGCAACTGGTGCAACTGCGCGAGGCCGAAACGGTCGGCGCGGTTCATGATGATGGTGTTGGCGGTGGGCACGTCGATGCCGGTCTCGATGATGGTGGAGCACAGCAGCACATTGAAGCGCTGGTGGTGGAAGTCGCGCATCACGGCTTCCAGTTCGCGTTCGCCCATCTGGCCGTGCGCCATGCGGATGCGCGCCTCGGGCAGCAGCGTCTCCAGCTTCTCCAGCATATTGGGCATGGTGTCCACTTCGTTGTGCAGGAAGTACACCTGCCCGCCGCGCTTGAGTTCGCGCAGCACGGCCTCGCGGATCACGCCCTGGCTGAAACTGCTGACGAAGGTCTTGATCGACAGGCGGCGCTGCGGCGCGGTGGCGATCACCGAGAAATCGCGCAGGCCTTCCAGCGACATGGCCAAGGTTCTTGGGATGGGTGTGGCGGTGAGCGTGAGCACATCCACCTCGGCGCGCAATGCCTTGAGGCGCTCTTTCTGCTGCACGCCGAAACGGTGTTCTTCGTCGAGGATGACCAGGCCCAGATTGTGGAACTTCACGTCTTTCTGGATCAGCTTGTGTGTGCCGATGACGATGTCCAGTCTGCCATCTGCCAGATCCTTCAGCGCCTGCGTGGTCTCCTTGGCGGAACGGAAGCGCGACAGTTCGGCGAGCTTGATCGGGAAGTCGGCGAAGCGGTTGGAGAAGTTCTGGAAGTGCTGTTCGACCAGCAGCGTGGTCGGTGCCAGGACCGCGACCTGCTTGCCTTCGCTGGCCGCAACGAAGGCGGCGCGCAGCGCCACCTCGGTCTTGCCGAAACCCACGTCGCCGCAGATCAGCCGGTCCATCGGCTTGCCGGATTGCAGGTCGAGGATCACCGCTTCGATGGCGGCGGCCTGGTCGGCGGTCTCCTCGAAATCGAAGCCGGCGCAGAACGCCTCGTAATCGTGCCAGGTCAGCTTGAATGCATGGCCCTTGCGCAGTGCGCGTTGTGCATAGAGGTTCAGCAGTTCGGCCGCAGTATCGCGCACCTGCTGCATCGCGCGGCGCTTGGCCTTGTCCCATGCGCCGCTGCCCAGCTTGTGCAACGGGGCGGCTTCCGCCGCGCCGCCGCTGTAGCGGCTGATCACATGCAGTTGCGAGACGGGTACATAGAGTTTGTCCTCACCCGCGTATTCCAGCAGCAGGAATTCATTCTCGCCTTCGCCGAGGTCGAGGTTGACCAGTCCCCGGTAACGCGCGATGCCGTGCTGTTCATGCACCACCGGGTCGCCGGGCTTGAGCTCGGACAGGTCGCGCAGCATGCCCTCGACGTTGCTCTTCTTCGCGGCGCGGGCGGCACGGGCACGGGGTTGCGATGCGTAGAGCTCGGTTTCCGTCACCAGTGCAACGTGTTCATCATCGAGGATGAAACCGTTCTGCACCGGGCCGACGCCGAGCATGAACTTCTCTTTGCAGGCGAGGAAGGCTGCGTAGTCGTCGCACACGGCGGGCGTGAGGTCGTATTCCTTCAGGTAGCCGGACACGATCTCGCGCCGCCCCAGGCTGTCGGCCAGCAGCAGCACGCGTCCCGCGTAACCGCGCAGGAAGTCGGCGAATTTCTGTGTCGGTACTTCGGCGCGGCGGTCTACCGCGACAGGCGGGATGGTGGCGGTGGGACAGGGCGTCAGCGATGCGCCCGTTTCTTCGGCGACGATGTCGATCCGCCCGAACTCTTTCGCCTTGATGAAGAACTGCTCCGCATCGAGGAACAGTTCCTTCGGTTCCAGCAGGGGCCGCTGCGGGTCGCCGCGCAACAGGTTGTAGCGCGAGGCAGTGTCCACGGCGAACTGCTGTATCGCGGCATCCACGTCGTGGTGCAGGCACAGCGTCGCCTGTTCAGGCAGGTAGTCGAACAAGGTCGCGGTCTGTTCGAAGAACAGCGGCAGGTAATACTCGATGCCGGACGATGCAATGCCTTTGCTCACATCCTTGTAGATGCGCGACCGGGACGGATCGCCCTCGAACCTTTCCCTGAAGTGCTGGCGGAAGGTGGCCTGGCCTTTCTCGTCCAGAGGGAACTCGCGCGCGGGCAGCAGGCGGATCTCCGGCACCGGATACAAGGTGCGCTGGCTGTCCACGTCGAAGGTGGTGAGGGTCTCGATCTCGTCGTCGAACAGATCGAGGCGATAAGGCAGCACACTGCCCATCGGGTACAGGTCGATGATGCCGCCGCGCACACAGTATTCGCCGGGGGTGAGCACCTGCTGCACATGGGTGTAGCCGGCCAGCGTCATCTGGCTGCGGAAGGCATCAAGGTCGAGCGTCTCGCCTTTCTTCAGGAAGAAGGTGTAGGCGGCCATGTAGCCCACGGGCGGCAGCGGGTAGAGCGCCGTGGTGACAGGTACGATCGCGATGTCGAATGCCTGTGTACGGATGTGGTGCAGCGTGGCGAGGCGTTCGGATACCAGATCCTGGTGCGGCGAGAAGTGGTCGTAGGGCAGCGTCTCCCAGTCCGGCAACAGATGCACTTTCAACGATGGAGCGAAGAAAGGGATCTCTTCCACCAGCCGCTGCGCTTCAAGCGCATCGGCGGCGATGATCACCAGGGGCGACTTTTTCGAGGCGAATTGTGCCAGGCCGAGCGCATCGGACGAACCTTGCAGATTGGCGTAGCGAGGACGGGTGTGTTTGGAGGCGAACAGCATGGAAACGGTCTGCAACAAAGGCGTGCATTATAAGCCAAGCAGATGGGTTTCCTTTACAATCACGCCATGCCTGAATTCCACGCTTTGGTCCCCGCCGCCGGTTTCGGCGCGCGCATGGGCAATGAAATGCCCAAGCAATACCTGCCGCTCGCCGGCAGGCCGATGATCGCGCATGCGCTCGGCACGCTGTGCGCCTGCCCGGACATTGCGACGGTGTTCGTGGTGCTGTCGCCGGGCGATACGCTGTTCGCTTCCTTCGACTGGTCGCACTGCGGCGACAAGTTACAGCCACTGTATTGCGGCGGCGAGACGCGCGCCGGGAGCGTGGCGAACGGACTGCTGGCCTCCGAACTGGAGCCGGACGACTGGGTGCTGGTGCACGATGCGGCACGCCCGTGCCTGACGCAGGCCCATCTGGCAAAACTCATTGACGAATTGCGCGGCGATGCGGTGGGCGGCATCCTTGCCGTACCGGTAGCCGACACGCTGAAGCGTGCAGACGATGCAGGGCGCATCGAATTCACCGAGCCGCGTGAGCGGCTATGGCAGGCGCAGACGCCGCAGATGTTCCGTGCCGGCCTGCTGGCGCAGGCGTTGCAGCAATGCAGCAGCGTCACCGACGAGGCATCGGCGATCGAGGCGCTGGGGCTACAGCCGAAACTGGTGGCGGGCGACAACAGCAACTTCAAGGTGACCTATCCGCAGGATATTGTGCTGGCGGAGTCGTTTCTTCAACGGAAATAAATCCCCTCTCCCGCTCGCGGGAGAGGGGCTGGGGAGAGGGTAATGCGCATTGGACAAGGCTTTGATGTTCACCAGCTGGTGGAAGGGCGCAAGCTGATCATCGGCGGCGTGGACATCCCGTACGAAAAGGGGTTGCTCGGCCATTCCGACGCCGATGTGCTGCTGCACGCGATCTGCGACGCGCTGCTCGGCGCGGCGGGACTGGGCGACATCGGCAGGCACTTTGCCGATACCGACGCGAAATACAGGAACATCGACAGCCGCATCCTGTTGCGCGAATCGCTGCATCTGGTGCGCGAAGCGGGCTGGCGTGTGGCCAACGTGGATGCCACCATCATCGCGCAGGCGCCGAAGATGGCGCCGCACATCGCGCACATGGTGGCGCACATCGCATCCGATCTGCGCGTCGAGAAAAGCGCGGTGAACATCAAGGCGACCACCACCGAGCAACTCGGCTACACCGGTCGCGGCGAGGGCATCGCGGCACAGGCGGTGGTATTGCTGCTGGCGGATGATTGAACTCGCATAAACCGATTCACCACGAAGGGCACAGAGCGCGCGAAGAATATCTGGTGATAAACCGCAGGATGTACTTGAACAACAAGGGGTGTGTGGTAATGATTTTATTTACTTCGTGTCATTCGTGCGCTTCGTGGTGCAAATAGGATTTCCAGTCTGATGAACATCCTCGCGCTCGAAACTTCCACCGAATACTGCTCGGTCGCGCTATGGCGGGACGGCGAAGTCACCGCGCGTTGCGAGCTGGCCGGGCAGGGGCATTCCGGGATGCTGATGCCGATGCTGGACGGGCTGCTCAATGAGGCGGGAACGAAACTTGCCGAACTCGACGGCATCGCGTTCGGCAAGGGGCCGGGCTCGTTCACCGGCATACGCATCGCCTGCGGTGTGACGCAGGGGCTGGCGCTGGGAGCGAACCTGCCGGTGGTGGGCATCTGCACACTGGAAGCCCTGGCCGAGGGCTCCGGCAGACAGAATGTCATCGCGGTGTTGGATGCGCGCATGGGCGAGGTCTATCACGCGGCGTATGAAAGGACAGGAAGCGGCTGGACAGCCGTGAGCGAACCCCGCCTGTGCAAGCCGGAAGATGCGCCCGCCGTGTCCGGAGATGGCTGGTTCGGTGCGGGCAGCGGGTTCGCCGCACATGGCGCAAGGTTGCAGGAAAGATATGTCGGGCAGTTGCAGGCGGTGGATGGCGCGGCGATTCCGCAGGCTGCCATGATCGCCGTGCTGGGAGCGGCGCAGTTCGCCCGGGGCGGCGGCGTGGATGCGGCGCTGGCCTTGCCGCTGTATCTGCGCGACAAGGTGGCATTGAAGACGTCGGAGCGGGAAAAGCACGACGAACGCGGAAAAAAATGATCAGGCCGATGACCGGGGCAGACATCGATGCCGTGCTGGCCATCGAGCAGGAAGTGCAGCCTTATCCCTGGACGCGGGGCAATTTCGAGGATGCGCTGAACAGCGGCTACCTGTGCCGGGTGGAATCGGAAGAAGTGGAGCCTGGCCATCTGGATGCGGGTATCGAGATACGCGGTTATGCGATCCTGAGGATGGTGGCCGACGAGGCCGAGTTGCTGACCATAGGCGTGGCTGCCGGGCAGCAGCGCAAAGGCCTGGGGCGGAAGATGCTGCGCGCGATGCTGGAGGCGGCGCGCGCGCGGGACATGCGCTGCATGTTCCTCGAAGTGCGCGCTTCCAATGCTGCGGCGCTGGCACTGTACCGCAGCGAGGGCTTCCTGCAGATCGGCGTGCGGCGCGACTATTACCGGAACGGCGACCATACCGACGACGCCATCACGATGGCGCGCGAATTGAAGGACGATGGACATGGACAGGAATGAAGCGATATTGCGTGAACTGAACCTGTACCCGCTGTGGGTGCGCAGGGACATGCCCGCGCCTGCCACGACGGAACCTGCATCCGCTGTTGCGGAGCAACCGGTTGCCGAGCATCATGCGGCAACGGGCGCGGAGCCGGTTGAAAGAATGGAGCCTTCCTTCGTGCCGTCATCCGCAAGCGGGGAACTCGACTGGCCGCAACTCAAGCAAAAGGTACGCGACTGTACCGCCTGCAAACTGCGCGCCGGATGTACGCAGACGGTGTTTGGTGTCGGCGACGAGCGGGCCGAGTGGCTGTTCGTCGGCGAAGGTCCGGGTGCGGACGAGGATGCGCTGGGCGAGCCGTTCGTCGGGCAGGCGGGCAAGTTGCTGGACAACATGCTGCTGGCGATCCGGCTCAAGCGCGGCGACAACGCGTACATCGCCAACATCGTCAAGTGCCGACCGCCCGGCAACCGCAATCCCGAACCCGACGAGATCGCCAGCTGTCTGCCCTATCTGCAGCGCCAGATCGAACTGATCCGGCCGAAGATCATCGTCGCACTGGGCAAGGTCGCGTCGAATGCGCTGCTGGGCAAGGATGCGACGATGGCCAGCCTGCGCGGCACGCTGCACGATTATCGCGGTATCCCCATGGTCGTCACCTACCATCCCGCCTATCTGTTGCGCAGTCCGTCCGAGAAAGCCAAAGCCTGGCAGGACCTGTGCATGGCGGTGCAGACACTAAAGGATGCGGACACGATACGGTGAGGCTCAGCCCCACCGTACCTTACGGGATCAACCCACCTTGGGCAGGTGGGCCAGCGATTCCCTGATCGCTTCTTCCGGATAGTTGTAGTTCTCCAGTTGTCCGGAGAAGTACTTGTCGTATGAGGCCATGTCGAAATGCCCGTGGCCGGACAGGTTGAAGAACAGCGTCTTCTTTTCGCCGCTCTCCTTGCATTTCAGCGCTTCGTCGATGCAGGCGCGGATGGCGTGGTTGGACTCGGGTGCCGGGATGATGCCTTCGGCGCGCGCGAACTGCACCCCTGCCTCGAACGTACCCAGTTGCGGCACGGCTACCGCTTCGATCAACCCCTCGTTGTAGAGCTGTGATACCAGCGGCGAATCGCCGTGGTAGCGCAGGCCACCGGCGTGGATGCTGGGCGGCATGAAATCGTGTCCCAGCGTGTACATCTTCATCAGCGGCGTGAAACCGGCGGTGTCGCCGAAGTCGTAGGCATACACGCCCTTGGTCAGCGTCGGACACGAACTCGGCTCGACCGCGACCAGTCGGATATTCTTGCCGGCCGCCTTGTCGGCGAAGAACGGGAAGGCTACGCCGCCGAAATTGGAGCCGCCGCCGCAGGGCGCGAACACCATGTCCGGGTAGTCGCCGACCTTCTCGAACTGCTTCTTCGCCTCCAGCCCGATCACGGTCTGGTGCAGCAATACATGGTTCAGCACCGAGCCCAGCGTGTAGTTGGTGTCCGGGCGCGAAGCGGCTTCCTCTATCGCTTCCGAGATGGCCAAGCCGAGCGAGCCGGGATTGTTCGGGTCCTTCTCTAAAGCAGTGCGACCGGTGTTGGTCTCCATGCTCGGGCTGGCGAACACCTGCGCACCCCAGGTCTGCATCATCGAGCGGCGGAACGGTTTCTGCTCGTAGCTCACCTTGACCATGAACACGCGCACGTCCAGACCGAACATCTGTCCGGCCAATGCGATGGAGGAGCCCCACTGCCCGGCGCCGGTCTCGGTGGTGAGGCGCTTGATGCCGGACAGCTTGTTGTAATACGCCTGCGGGATGGCGGTGTTGACCTTGTGCGAACCGGCTGGCGAGACACCTTCATATTTGTAGTAGATCCTGGCCGGAGTACCCAGTGCGGCTTCCAGCCGGTGGGCACGGAACAGCGGTGAAGGACGATAGGCGTTCAGCGCCTCGCGTACCGGGTCGGGGATCTTGATCCAGCGTTCTGCGGAGACTTCCTGTTCGATCAATGCCATCGGGAAGATCGCGGTCAGGGCTTCCGGGCCGATGGGCTTGCCGTCCGGACCCAGCGGCGGGGTCGGCGGGTTTGGCATGTCGGCGACGACGTTGTACCAGTGCGTCGGGATGTCCGACTCGTCCAGCAATATCTTGGTTTGCGGCATTTGATTCTCCTCCCTGTCGGTTGTTATTGATGATTCCGCTTGTGGCGCCCTTTATATGTTGCCGCCATCCTGATCGTGTGCGTGCCGTTTATATATCGCGGTCATGATGCCGGACAGCAACAGGCCGAACACCGCGATGATGAGGTAGATGCTGAATTCCAGTTTTTCCATCACGGCGTATAACGCCAGCATGGCGAAGATGCTGAGGTTCTCGTTGAAGTTCTGTACCGCGATGGAGCTGCCCGCGCCCATCAGCAGGTGGCCGCGATGTTGCAACAGCGCATTCATCGGCACCACGAAATAGCCGCCCATCGCGCCGATCACGATCAGCAGCAGGATCGCCAGCGTGCTGTTGGTCACCGGGATCATGGCCAGTACCGCCACGCCCATCGCGATGCCGACCGGCAGCACTTTTACCGAGCGCTCCAGCTGGACGAACTTTGCCGCCAGTACCGAGCCGATGGCGATGCCGATCGCGACCCATGCGGTCAGCTTGGCGGCCGTGCCGATGTCGTAATTCAGCGCGACGGCCGCCCAGCCGAGTATCAGCAGGCGCAGCGTGGCGCCCGCGCCCCAGAACAGGGTCGTCACGGCCAGCGATACCTGTCCGAGCGGGTCTTTCCACAGTAACCGGAAGCAGTGCCAGAATTCTTTGACCAGGAAGATCGGACTGCGGCTGAGCGGCTTGTGGTCGATGGCGACCAGCGGGATGTAGAGGTTGAATATGGCCGCAATGATGTAGACGATCGCGATGATCGCGATGGCCAGTTCCGCCACGCTGCCGATGAACGGAATGTGGAGGGCGTGAACCAGCGGGGCGAAGGTTCGCTCGTTGATGAGGATGCCGCCCACGACCGCGCCGAGCACGATGGCGATGACCGTCAGTCCCTCCATCCAGCTGTTCGCCTTGACCAGTTGGCTGGGAGGGAGATATTCGGTGAGGATGCCGTATTTGGCGGGCGAATAGGCTGCCGCACCCAGTCCCACCAGGCCGTAGGCAAGCAGGGGATGGACGCCGACCAGCATGGCGAAGCAGCCGAGGAGCTTGATGTTGTTGCTGACGAACATCACGCGCCCCTTGGGCAGCGAATCGGCGAAGGCGCCGACGAAGGGCGCCAGCACGATGTAGGAGACGATGAACGCCTGTTGCAATACCGGGGTGTGCCAGGCCGGCGAATCGAGTTCCATCAGCAGCGCAATGGCGGCGAACAACAAGGCATTGTCGGCGAGCGCGGAAAAGAACTGCGCTGCAAGGATGATGTAGAAGCCGAGATTCATATTCTTTCGGCGGAGGCTAATGTGCGAGGCACGTTAAAGACGGCAACGCCGTCTGGCCGTAGCCAAAAGAACTGCGCTGCAAGGATGATGTAGAAGCCGAGATTCATACTCTTTTGGCGGAGGCCGATGCACGCAGCGCGTTAAAAAAGGATTCGCGATCTGGCAGTGGCCGAAAGAAATGTGCCGCGAGGATGAGGTGGAAGCCGGGATTCATCAATCTGGAATAATCTTTAATCGGACTGTTTCTTTTATCAGGCCGTTTTATAACACGAAAGCATTGCCCCTGCTATCATTGGCGCGTCTGAACGCAAGCATTCACCACGAAGCACACAAAGGGCACGAAGATGGAGTTTGATCAGCTTTCCAATCAGGTTATTGGATATGCGATAGAGGTGCATCGGGAGCTGGGTCCGGGTTTGCTGGAGTCGACTTATGAAAGGTGCCTGGCTCATGAGCTGGCGGTGCATGGAATTGAGTGTGTGACTCAAATGTCGTTACCGGTTGAATATAAAGGTCTTCATCTGGATTGCGGGTATCGGGCCGATATAGTGGTAAATGGAAAGTTGATCGTTGAGTTGAAGAGTGTCGATGCTCTTCAGCGTATCCATGAGGCGCAATTGCTGACTTATATGAAACTCGCGAATTTCAGGACGGGATTGCTGATCAATTTCAATACGAGCCTGTTGAAAAATGGCATTAAGCGCCTTGTGCTGTAGTTCTTTTGCCTTCGTGTCCTCGGTGAGCTTCGTGGTGAATAGTCGTTCTTGAGTTGAGAAATCTTATGCTTCGTCCTATACAAGCACACATCAACCTGGGCGCTCTGGAGAACAATCTCCGGGTGGCGCGTTTCGCCATATCATCCTCGCGCATCATGGCGGTCATCAAGGCGGACGGTTATGGCCACGGCCTGTTGCGCGTGGCCGATGCCCTGTCCGGCGCGGAAGGTTTTGCGCTGCTCGGTGTGCGCGACGCGGTGCTGCTGCGCGAAGCGGGCTGCCGCCAGACCATCCTGTTGCTGGAGGGATACTTCAGCGAGGAGGAGTTGCCGCTGATCGCGCAACACGGCCTGACCGTGGTGATCCACAGCGACTGGCAGATCGCCATGCTGGATGCCTTTCCGAAGCGCGCGGCGCTGGACGTCTGGCTCAAGGTCAACAGCGGCATGAACCGCCTGGGTTTTGCGCCGCAACATGTGGCGCAGGCGATGGAGCGGTTGCGTCGCCACTCCGCAGTGCGCGATATCACGCTGATGACGCATTTCGCCAATGCCGACGGTGCGCGCGGCGTGGCCGGACAACTTGCGCTGTTCAACGATGTCGCGGCCGCGTATCGCGTGCCGCGCTCACTGGCGAATTCCGCCGCATTGCTGCGCTATCCGGAAACGCACGGCGACTGGGTGCGCCCCGGCATCATGTTGTACGGTTCGTCGCCGTTCGCCGACACGAGCGCGCAACAACTCGGGCTGAAACCGGTGATGACGTTCTCCAGTCGCATCATCGCCACGCAGGAATTACGCGCCGGAGACGAGGTTGGTTACGGCGCGACGTTCCGTGCCGAACAGGCGATGCGCATCGGCATCGTTGCCTGCGGCTATGCCGACGGCTACCCGCGCCATGCGCCGACCGGCACGCCGATACTGGTGGACGGGCAGCGCACCAGAATACTGGGGCGGGTTTCGATGGACATGCTGTGCGTGGATCTGGGCGCGTTGCCGCAGGCCGGTATCGGCAGCAGCGTCGTGCTGTGGGGAGAAGGCATGCCGATCGATGAAGTGGCGCGTGCTGCGGATACCATCGGCTACGAATTGATGTGCGGGCTGACCGCGCGCGTGCCGGTCAGGTATTAGGGGGCGCCATGGACGGGGATATATTGCCGGGCAAGCGGATCGAGACGGGCGATTTGACTTCGGTGAAGATTGGCATCGGCGACGCGTTGCAATTGCAGGATTCTTCCCCGGGCAAACAGCGCCACTACGTGAAACTCATCGGCTACCTGAACCGGAAGAGCGTGCTGGTCTCGCATCCGGTGCAGGACGAAAAGTTGCTCGCCGTCCGGGAAGGGCAGCGTTTCATGGTGCGCGGATTTTCCGCCGCCAAGACTTACGAATTTGCCGCCAGCGTGACCGGCGTCTGTCAGTCGCCCTATCCTTATCTGCACCTCTCCTTTCCGGACGAGGTGCTCACCATCAACATGCGCAGCGCGTTGCGCATCCGGCTCAGCCTGCCCTGTTCGGTCGGATCGCCGTCCGCCGGGGACGGCATGCAGGCGACCATCGAGGATATGAGCGTCTCCGGCGCGCGCGTCCAGGCGCGGTCGGCATTCGGGCGGGTGGATGACGAGGTGAAGGTGGGTTTCCGCCTGCCCGTCGACGGCGCTGAGCAGGCATTCGTCGTGCCGGCGATCATCCGCAATGTGCGCGACGATGCAGACAATGGCGGCGGGGGCAAGCTGGTCATGCACGGACTGGAATTCATCCAGCCGGAAGGCAGGGAGCGCTCCGCGTTGCAGAATTTCATCTATAAGACCATTGCGGAAAGTTAGGAAGGCGAACATGACAACAGGGAACGGGATGCTGGCCGTTATCGGTGGTAGCGGCGTATACAACATCGAAGGACTGGAAAACACGCGCTGGGTGAAGGTCGAATCTCCGTTCGGCGAGCCGTCGGACGAGGTACTGGTGGGCGAGCTGGACGGCCAGCCCATCGCTTTCCTGCCGCGCCACGGGCGCGGGCACCGGCTGTCTCCCACCGACATCAACTTCCGCGCCAACATCGATGCGCTGAAACGCCTCGGCGTGACCGACGTCGTCTCGGTCAGCGCGGTCGGCTCGCTGCGTGAGCACCTTGCTCCCGGCACCTTCGTCATCGTCGACCAGTTCATCGACCGCACCTTCGCGCGCGAGAAGAGCTTCTTCGGCAACGGCCTGGTCGCGCATGTGTCGATGGCTCATCCGGTATGCAAACGCTTGGGCGACCACCTGCACGCGGCCGCGCAGGAAGCCGGCATACAGGTGTCGCGTGGCGGCACCTACCTGGTGATGGAAGGCCCCCAGTTCTCAAGCCTGGCCGAGTCCGAACTCTACCGCTCGTGGAATTGCGATGTGATCGGCATGACCAACATGCCCGAGGCCAAACTCGCGCGCGAGGCCGAGCTCTGCTACGCGACGGTCGCGATGGTCACCGACTACGACTGCTGGCACCCCAACCACGACGATGTCACCGTGGACGCCATCGTCAAGGTGCTGCTGGAGAACGCCGATCGTGCGCGCGTACTGGTGAAGACCGTCGCGCCGCTGGTGGGCAACGACGCGCAAGCCTGCGACTGCGGCTGCCGCAGCGCGCTGCAATACGCCATCATCACCGCACCCGAAACGCGCGATGCGAAGATGATCGCGAAACTGTCTGCCGTGGCCGGGCGGATGTTGAAATAGCAAATATCTTTACCACGAAGGACACAGAGGGCACGAAGAAATCCGGTTTCAGTTTCTCCTTGTACTTCGCGTGCTTCGTGATTAACGGGTTTTTATTCAGAGCCAGAGGAAGAGAAATATGCCTATCAAATCCAGAATCCGCACCGTTCCCCACTATCCCAAACAGGGCATCCAGTTCCGCGATATCACCACGCTGCTCAAGGACCCCATCGGGTTCAAGGTCACCATCGACGAACTGGTGCGCCGCTACAAGGATCAGAAGATCGACAAGATCGCCGGCATCGAATCGCGCGGCTTCATCCTCGGCGCACCGCTGGCCTTCGCGCTGGGCAAGGGCTTCGTCCCGATCCGCAAGAAAGGCAAGCTGCCCGCCGAGACCATCGGCCACGACTACGAGCTTGAATACGGCACCGACCGCATCGAGATCCACACCGACGCTGTTTCAAAAGGCGAGCGGATATTGCTGGTGGACGACCTGATCGCCACCGGCGGCACCGCCGAAGCCGCCTGCAAGCTGATCGAGAAGATGGGCGGCCAGATCGTTGAATGCTGCTTCGTCATCGACCTGCCGGACATAGGCGGACGGACAAGGCTGGAGAAGATGGGGCAGAAGGTTTTTGCGTTGTGCGAATTTGAGGGCGACTAAACGTAATGACTCTGCAAAATACAATTATCGTTGTCAATGAAGAGCCTTATTGTATTTGGGAGGTCGATTTAGAAAAAAGGAACTTGGAATTTATTGAAGGCATTGATGTTGACTACTTTGAATACCTGCTGAATTTACATTTGAATGCGGAGGACGAAAAAAGAGCATCAATAGCTCTCAGAACAACGTTGCATCATGCGGTAGAAACATTCTTCTCTTTGCTCGGCGCATATATTCAAGCACCTAATTGTGCGTACGCATGGGTGGCGAAATGCCATACAGAAGAACTTCGTTCTCTAATCCAAAAAATTGCGGATGGGAATCAAAAAACTTTCACGAAGTTAAATATTGATAAAGTATCGCTGAATTCAGTGGCTGAATTGATTTTTTATGGATATATGCCGAATACCGAACGGGCGGATTCTACAAAAAAACTTTTTGCCAAATTTTGGGGGATGCTCGCTAACGAGTTTTTGGATGACAAGAATATTGATGAGTACAACAGTTTGAAGCATGGGTTCAGGGTGCGATCTGGTGGTTTCTCTATGTCGGTAGGAATAGAGCATGAATATGGCGTGCCGCCCCCAGAAGAAGAGATGAAATCACTTGGTAGTTCTGAGCATGGCACAAAGTTTCTTAGATTAGAGCCAATCGCAGGAATAAAGAAAAATAGAAATTTAAGATCGAGAAAAGTTTCCTTGAATTGGAGAGTGGAGAGGGTGGCCTTGCAACTACAGTTGGTTTGCATGTCCATCAATAACATAATCTCCGCGCTTAAGATCGCAAACGGAATTGGAGCCGGGAAATGTAAATTTGTTCGGCCAACTGAAGATAGCGACTTTGAAAAACCTTGGTCTTTCTCTCCTGGCATTATGAATTTGAGTATGGATTTCGTGATAGATGAAGCTCAAATCGGTTTGGCTACTAGAGGCGAGTTGAATGGCATATTGAAGGCGCACGAAGAAGGGAATACGAGTAAATAAATGAAAATCAACGGCACCCCCTATCGCACCATCTGGTCCACTGCCGACAATGCGGCAGTGGACATCATCGACCAGACGAAACTCCCGCATATCTTCGAGACGCTACGGCTGGAAACGATGCGCGATGCCGAACGTGCGATCAAGGACATGCAGGTGCGCGGCGCGCCGCTGATCGGGGTGACGGCGGCGTATGGCGTGGCGCTGTCGATGAAAGATCATGCCTCGGACGCGGCGCTGAAGGCGAGCTGCGACAAGTTGTTGCTGGCGCGACCGACGGCGGTGAACCTGCGCTGGGGTGTGGAGCGGATGCGCGCATTTTTAGCTCCCTTGCCGGAAGCCGAGCGCGCTGCGGCAGCATGGCAGGAAGCGGCACGTATCGCCGACGAGGATGTGGCGATCTGTTCCAGTTTGGGTGAGCATGGCTGCGAACTGATCCGCGCGATGCATGACAAGAAAAAAGCAACGGTGAATATATTGACTCACTGCAATGCCGGCTGGCTGGCGACAGTGGACTGGGGCACGGCGCTGGCGCCGATCTACAAGGCGTTCGACGCGGGCATACCTTTGCATGTGTGGGTGGACGAGACCCGCCCGCGCAACCAGGGCGCCAGCCTGACCGCGTGGGAGCTGGGGCAGCACGGAGTGCCGCATACGGTGATCGCGGACAACACCGGCGGGCATTTGATGCAGCACGGCATGGTGGACATGGCCATCGTCGGCACCGACCGCGTCACCGCGCGCGGCGATGTGTGCAACAAGATTGGCACTTACCTGAAGGCGCTGGCCGCGCATGACAACGGCGTGCCGTTCTACGTCGCGCTGCCCACGCCGACGATAGACTGGACGATACAGGACGGGGTGAAGGAGATCCCCATCGAGGAGCGCGCGCAAGAAGAGGTGACGCATATCGCCGGGCTGTGCGACGACGGGCAGGTGCGCAGCGTGCAGTTGACCCCAAGGGGTTCAAGTGCGGCCAATTACGGTTTCGACGTGACGCCGGCGCGGCTGGTGACGGGACTGATCACCGAGCGCGGCGTGGTGGCCGCGAACGCGGAGGCGATGCGGGCTCTGCACGAGGACGTGAGATGAATCCAGATCACCCGTTATATCCTGTCATTCCCGCCTGCGCGGGAATCCAGCGAAACAATGATTCCGCGAAGCGACAAGATATTGATTCTGTCCCGCTACGCGGGGATTTTTTCGATTAACTGGATTCCCGCCTGCGCGGGAATGACGCTGTTTTTGATTTGAATGGACGATTCGAGATGAACGAATATGAACTGCGCGACGAACTGGTGCGCATCGCGAAGAAACTGGACGTGCAAGGGCTCAACCGTGGCACGGCCGGCAACCTGTCGGCGCGGCATGGCAGCGGCTTTCTGGTCACGCCCTCCGGAATGGATGCGGAAGAACTGACGGCGGACGATATCGTGTTCGTGGATTTCGACGGCAGTACGCAGGGGCGCTGGCGTCCGTCCAGCGAATGGTTGTTCCACCGCGACATACTGATGCAGCGCCCGGAGTTCGGTGCGGTCGTCCATACGCATTCCGTCGCGGCCAGCACGCTGGCCTGCCTGCGCAAGGACATCCCGCCGTTCCATTACATGATCGCACTGGCGGGCGGCGATACCATCCGCTGCGCGGACTATGCGACCTTCGGCACACAGGCGCTGTCCGATAATGCGCTGATCGCGATGAAGGATCGCAAGGCTTGCCTGCTGGCGAACCACGGCATGATCGCGGCGGGCAAAAACCTCGCCGAAGCGTTCAAGATCGCGGTGGAAGTGGAAAACCTGTGCGAGCTATACCTGCGCGCCTCGCAGCTCGGACACCCGTACCTGCTGACCGCCGAACAATTCCGGCAGGCGCAGGAAAAATTCGCCGATTACGGCAAACCGAAGCAATAGGGGATATGGAAAAGGCGCCGTCCCGGCACGCGACCGGGACGGGCTATGGGATTACACGGAGGCGCTGAACGAAACGTAGGTGGGGAGGGCGACGACGAACGACACGACGCCTGCGACGACCCAACGCACAAACCTGGCAATAGCGGAATAAGCTTTTTTCATTTCTACACCTCTTTCATTGATTGGAACTTCTCACCCGTTTCGTTCCATCGCGATCGCAGTTTCAATCGCATCGATATAACGACGGGCATGCTTCAGACGGGGTTTTGGCAAAAGAGTTCCCTGATGGCGTGCGATAGGAGCGGGAGATCACAGTGGCGGGAGTGCCGGATGATGCGGATATATGGCGTCCTCGACAGGAATCGAACCTGTAATTGACCCTTAGGAGGGGCCGGTTATATCCATTTAACTACGAGGACAACTGGAACAAGGCGCGCATTCTAACGGAAACGCGCGGTAATCAAAACCGCCCGCTGGTATTATGCGCGCCTTGCATGAGTCGAACGCGAACAAGGAGAACAGATGAAGTGGTTGGTGCTGATTGCCATGGTGGTCGTATTTGCGGCTCTGTTCGTTGCCCGTGCCGCGCGGGCGGGTGAACTGCCGCAGGTAGGCGGCCCCGCGCCGGATTTCAACCTGCCGGACCAGAGCGGCAGTCAGCATGCGCTGAAGGATTTTCGCGGCAAATGGCTGGTGCTGTACTTCTACCCGAAGGACGATACGCCGGGTTGCACAAAGGAGGCCTGCGCGTTCCGCGACGACCTGAACCAGATCGCCGAACTGGGTGCGCAGGTGGTGGGTGTCAGCGTGGACGATACCGCGAGTCATGCGGAATTCGCGAAGAAATACCACTTGCCGTTCCCGTTGCTGGCGGATGAGACGACTGAAACGGCCGAACGTTACGGGGCATTGCTGAATCTGGGAATCCTGAAAGTCGCACGCCGCTATACTTTCCTGATCGACCCGCAGGGCAAGGTGGCGAAGATTTACCTGGCCGTGGAAACTTCTCGGCACTCGAAAGATATCATCAACGATTTGCAGCAACTGACCAAAGGGAGCAGGCAGTAATGAAGTACAAGGCGAATTTGTTCATGGCATGGTTCTTCATCCCGATGACGCTGGTGATGGGCTGGGTGGCCTTTGTCGGGCGCATGGTGCTGGAACTGCTCGGCATCAATACTTTCGAGGGAGACATTCCCGGCCGTATCGTGGGGGCATTGTTGCTGTTCGGAGCGGTGTATCTGGTGTTGCATTTTCGCGGCTCGCTGCCGCCGGAGGGTAAGCAAGGTGGCAGCGGTTTCGGCTTCGGCCACCGCGTGGTGCTGGCAGCCAATCTGTTGGCGACCTTGTTCATCATCTTCCAGCTCACTCACCCCCTGATCGAGAATCCCGATATGCGGCTGGTACTGGATCGTTTCACTTATGCGTTCGGTCTGTTGGCGACCGGCTGCTGGGTGGTCGGATTCTCTTTCCTCTACCAATCCTCCCTGCCACCGAAGCAGTAGGCCGCCATGCCATTCATCACTCTGGACAAGGCATGTCTTTCGTTCGGCCATGTCGCGTTGCTGGACCATGCGGATTTTCAGCTCGACGAGGGCGAGCGCGTCGGCCTGATCGGGCGCAACGGCGGCGGCAAGTCCAGCATGATGCGCGTGTTGGCGGGGCAGGGCACACTCGATGACGGGGTGGTGTGGCGTGCGCCGACCGCCCGCATCTGTCATGTCAGTCAGGAGCCGGTGCTGGATGCCGACGATACGGTGTTCGACGCGGTGGCGAAAGGCATGGGTAAGTTGCAGAAACTGCTGCACGACTATCATCTGGTGTCCCACCAGCTTTCCGAGCCGGACGCGGATTACGACAAGCTGCTGGAGGATATGCAGCATCTGCAGACGCAACTCGAAGCACAGGACGGCTGGTCGGTGCAGGCACGTATAGAGACTGCGATCAGCAAGTTGGAATTGGATGCGGACAAGCAAGTCGGCAAACTGTCCGGCGGTCAGCGCAAGCGCGTCGCTCTGGCTCAGGCGCTGGTGGCGGAGCCAGATGTGCTGATCCTCGACGAGCCGACCAATCATCTGGATTTCGCTTCCATCGAATGGCTGGAAGGGTTGCTCAACGACTTCAAGGGTGCAGTGCTGTTCGTCACCCATGACCGTCGTTTTCTGGACAATGTGGCGACGCGCATCGTCGAACTGGATCGCGGCAGGCTGACGAGTTTCCCGGGAAATTTTTCCGCCTATCAGGCGATCAAGGAACGCATGCTGGCGGACGAGGCGGTGGTGAATGCCAAGTTCGATAAGGTGCTGGCGCAGGAGGAGGTGTGGATACGCCAGGGCATCAAGGCGCGCCGTACCCGCAACGAGGGTCGCGTGTTGCGCCTTGAGCAGTTGCGCCGCGAGCGTGCCGCGCGCCGCGAGAAGATCGGCAAGGTCGAGATGAGCGTGGATAGCGGGGAGCGTTCCGGCAAGCTGGTCGCGGAGCTGACCAATGTCAGCAAATCGTATGGCGAACGCAAACTCATCGACGATTTCTCCTGCCGCATCCAGCGCGGCGACAAGATCGGCCTGCTCGGGCCGAACGGTGCGGGCAAAAGCACATTACTCAAGATCATCCTCGGCGAATTGTCGCCGGACAGCGGCAGCGTGAAGCTGGGCACCAAGATCGCGGTGGCCTATTTTGACCAGCTGCGCGCACAGCTTGACGACGAAGCGACGCTGGCCGACACCATCAGCCAGGGCTCGGATTACATCGAGATCGGTGGACAGAAGAAGCATGTCATCAGCTATCTCGGCGACTTCCTGTTCGCGCCGGAACGCGCGCGGTCTCCGGTGAAGAGTTGTTCCGGTGGCGAACGCAACCGCCTGCTGCTGGCACGGTTGTTTACCCAACCGGCCAACGTGCTGGTGCTGGACGAACCGACCAACGACCTCGACATCGAGACGCTGGAGCTGCTGGAGGAGTTGCTGGCGAACTATGACGGTACGCTGTTTCTGGTCAGCCATGATCGCGCCTTTCTCGACAATGTCGTCACGCAGGTGATCGCGTTCGAGGGTGACGGCAAGCTGATCGAATATGTCGGCGGTTACGAGGACTGGGTGCGCGTCAAGCAATACCAGGCCGGCATCGCCGCCGGAAAGCCATCTGTCCCGACGCCGGCAAAGGAGAAGATTGTGCCGGTCGAGAAGCCGAAGCCTGCCGGGAAGATCGGTTTCAAGGATCAGCGCGAACTTGATGAATTGCCCAAACGTATCGAGGCGCTGGAACAGGAACAGATCGACATTACCGCGCATCTGGCCGATGGTTCCATCTACCGGGACGACACGAAACGCGCGAGGCAGTTGCAGGCACGCAACGAGGAGATCGAGGCGGAGATCATGGCTGCGATGGCGCGCTGGGAAGAGCTTGAGAGGCGCAAGGGGTAAGTTGTGTTTTGATTTTGCAGTGACTTTATTAATCGTGTTGTAACGGAACTTTGGTTGGATATACCTGTCCCACCGGGTCACGAAATTTCAGGAGGAAGATATGACGCAATATAGCAATCGCATGGTAATAATTCATTGGCTGACTCTGGCCTTGTTGATCGCTGCCTGGTTCCTGGGCGAATCGGTAAATGAGGCGCGTCACGACGGCGTTGCAACCATTTCGGGTTACATGGTGCATTCGCTGGTGGGCGGCGTGATCCTGTTGCTGACAGTGACGCGCCTGTTCTTCCGTAGCGGGGATGGCGTTCCTCCCGCGCTGGGCGATACGCCGATGGACAAGGTGGCCAAGGGCATCCACCATCTGTTGTATGCCGTTTTGATCCTGTTGCCGGTGAGCGGCATCGTTCAGGTGTTGACCAGTGATGTGAGTAAGGCCTTATTGTCCGGAGATGCGGCCCTGTTGCCTGCAAAGTTCGACGGTGTGCCGGCACACGAGGTTCATGAAGTGCTGGTGACGGTGCTGATCGTGCTGGTTGTCGTGCATGTGCTTGGTGCGCTGAAGCACCAGTTCGTGATGAAGGACAACATCATGCACCGCATGTCGCTGTGCCGGGGTTCGTGTGACGAAGGCAAAGGGAATGATGCTTCCGGAACAAAGCAGGACTGATCTCCAGGGTGCCGGATAGTCAAATGGCCACAGCGGGAGCTGTGGCCATTTTCATTTCTTCCGGGTGTCGGCTGCTAACTGGAGCTGGAAAGGCGTTCCGCTGCCTGAACCGTATTGGCGACCAGCATGGTGATGGTCATCGGTCCGACGCCGCCGGGAACCGGTGTGATCCAGCCGGCCACTTCTTTCGCTGAATCGAAGTCCACGTCGCCGCACAGCTTGCCGTTGTCCATGCGGTTGATGCCGACGTCGATTACCGCAGCGCCGGGCTTGATCATGTCGCCGGTGATCATTTTCGCCCGGCCGGTGGCTACGACGAGGATGTCGGCATCGCGCGTGTGCCTGGCAAGATCAACGGTCTTCGATGTGCAGATCGTTACGGTCGCATTGGCCTGCAGCAGCAGCAGCGCCATCGGCTTGCCGACGATGTTGCTGCGGCCGACCACGACGGCATGCTTGCCTTCGATGCGGACACCGCTCTTTTCCAGGAGCTTCATCGCGCCGTACGGCGTGCAGGGCGCATAGCGCATGTTGCCGGTGGCGAGGGCGCCGACGTTCACCGGATGGAACCCGTCCACATCCTTTTCCGGATTGATGGCGTTGAGCACCTTGTCGCTGTCGATGTGTTTCGGGACCGGCAGTTGAACCAGGATACCGTGGATCTTCGGGTCGGTATTGAGTTCGGCGATCTTGTCCAGCAGCGTCGCTTCCGGTATGTCGGCAGGCATGGCGATATGTTCGGAATGCAGGCCGAGTTCGGCGCAGGCCTTAACCTTGTTCGCGACATAGACCCTGGATGCCGGGTCTTCGCCAACGAGGATCACCGCCAGTCCCGGCGTGACGCCGCGCGCCTTCAACGCATCGGCGCGTATCTTCCATTCGGCGCGCACTTCCTGCGCGATGGCCTTGCCGTCAATGATACGTGCTGTCATCGTGCTCTCCGCAAGATTAGAAACTGGGTTTTTCGGGCGCGTTCTGGTAATTCGTCACGCCGTCGAGGATTTCCTTGCGTGCCGCGTCGATACCTTCCCAGCCGCCGATCTTGACCCATTTGTTGGGCTCGAGGTCCTTGTAGTGAGCGAAGAAATGTTCGATCTGCTTGAGCACTACGGGAGATAATTCCGAGTAATCCTTGAGTCCGCGATACATGGTGGAGAGTTTGTCTACGGGAACCGCCAGAACCTTGGCGTCGAAGCCGGACTCGTCTTCCATTTTCAGCACAGCCAGCGGGCGGCAACGTACCACCACGCCGGTGTTCAGAGGGACCGGGGTGATGACCAGTACATCGACGGGGTCGCCATCGTCCGACAGAGTGTGGGGGATGTAGCCATAGTTACAGGGGTAGTGCATCGCGGTGTTCATGAAACGGTCCACAAAGATGGCGCCGGATTCCTTGTCCACTTCGTATTTCACGGGTTCGCCGTGTTGCGGGATTTCGATGATGACGTTGAAATCGTCGGGGAGGTTGCTGCCGGAGGGGACTTTGTTCAGGCTCATGTTTTTCCTTTGGGTGGGGATGTTAAGTGGAAATCGCTGCGGAATTATAAGCGATAGCAGGTGAAGTCGCAGGGAGCTTTCGGCTAGAATGACGCCTTGATTAATCTGTGGAGGCGGCAATGGCAGCAAATCTGGTTGGAAAAATGGTTATCGGTCAGTCCGGCGGACCGACGGCAGTTATCAATCAATCCCTGGTTGGCGCGGTACTGGCAGCGCGCAAACAGCCAAATATCACCGGTATCCTCGGTGCGCGGCACGGCATTGCCGGCATCATGAAGGAAGATTTCATCGACCTGACCACGCAGAGCGCCGAACAACTCGAACTGGTTGCGACGACACCCGCTGCGGCACTGGGTTCGGTGCGCCTCAAGCCCGGCAAGGCGGAGTGCGAAAAGGTGTTCGAGGTGTTCAGAAGGAACGATGTGCGTTACTTCTTTTACATCGGCGGCAACGATTCCGCCGAGACCGCGCACATCATTGCCGAGATGGCGAAAGAAGCGAACTACGATTTCTGCACCGTGCATATTCCCAAGACCATCGACAACGACCTGAAGGTCACCGATCATTGTCCGGGATTTGCTTCAGCGGCGCGTTTCGTGGCGCTGGCGTTCATGGGCGACGACCGCGACAACAGGGCGCTGGCGGGCATCAAGGTCAACGTGGTGATGGGGCGCAGCGCCGGTTTCCTGACTGCGGCATCCGCGCTGGCGCGCCAGGCGGAAGGCGATGGCCCGCACCTGATCTACCTGCCGGAACGCGTGTTCGACGTGGAAAGATTCAAGCAGGATGTGCGCGACACAATGGCGAAACATGGCCGTTGCGTGATTGCCGCATCCGAAGGTATCACCGACAAGGACGGCAACCCGATCTCGACCAGCGGTGAGCGCGATTCGCACGGCAATATCCAGTTGTCCGGCAGCGGCGCATTGGGCGATACATTGGCGGCGCTGGTGAAAGAGGCTTTTGCCGGGCAGAAGGTGCGCGTGCGTGCCGATACCTTTGGCTACTTGCAACGCTCGTTTCCGACCATCGTTTCCCCGATCGATGCGAAGGAAGCACGCGAGGTCGGTACGGTTGCAGTGAACCATGCGGTCAGCACCGGACAGCCGGGTTCGGTCTCGATCCGTCGCTTGAGCAGCAAGCCGTACGCCAGCGAATGTTTCATCACGCCGCTTTCTTCTGTGGCGCGCGAGGCTACCGAGATGAAAGACGAATACATCAATGCGGACGGCAATGACGTGACGCAAGCATGGATCGACTATGTGACACCACTGGTGGGTGAACTGCCGAAAATGGGCCGTCTGTAAACGTAGCAATAAATCTACTACTTAAGTCGTTGGTTATGCGCGAACCGGTGTCAGGATCGCGCAGATAAAAAACCGGGCGGGAATACAACCCGCCCGGTTTTTTTATTGCCGCAGAGATATTCCTACAACAACGGCACGATCAGGAGTGCGACGATGTTGATGATCTTGATCAGCGGATTCACGGCAGGGCCGGCTGTGTCCTTGTAGGGGTCGCCCACGGTGTCGCCGGTGACGGCCGCCTTGTGCGCTTCCGAGCCCTTGCCGCCGTAGTTGCCTTCCTCGATGTATTTCTTTGCGTTATCCCACGCGCCACCGCCGGTGGTCATCGAGATCGCGACGAAGATGCCGGTGATGATGGTGCCGACCAGCACACCGCCGAGCGCTTGGGGGCCGAGCGTCAGGCCGACCACGATGGGGACGGCAACGGGCAGCAATGAAGGAACAATCATCTCGCGGATCGCAGCTTTGGTCAGCATGTCCACGCAAGTGCCATATTCCGGCTTGCCGGTGCCTTCCATGATGCCGGGGATCTCCTTGAACTGGCGGCGTACTTCGACCACCACGCTGCCTGCGGCACGGCCGACTGCTTCCATGCCCATCGCGGCGAACAGGTAGGGCACCATGCCGCCGATGAACAGGCCGATGATGACCATGTGGTTGGACAGGTCGAAGGTCAGTTCATGGCCGCTGGCAGAAAGTGCATGGGTGTAGTCGGCGAACAGCACCAGTGCGGCGAGTCCGGCTGAACCGATGGCATAGCCCTTGGTGACGGCCTTGGTGGTATTGCCTACAGCATCCAGTTCGTCGGTGATGACGCGCACGTTGTCCGGCAGGTGCGACATTTCGGCGATGCCGCCCGCGTTGTCGGTGATCGGGCCGTATGCATCCAGCGCCACGATGATGCCGGTCATGGATAGCATGGAAGTGGCTGCGATGGCGATGCCATACAGGCCGGCCAGTTCATATGCGCCATAGATGGCGAGGCAAACTGTGAGGACAGGCGCAGCCGTTGCTTTCATCGATACGCCCAGGCCGGCGATGATGTTGGTGCCGTGCCCGGTAGTGGAGGCTTGCGCGATGTGGCGTACGGGTGCGAATTCGGTCGCGGTGTAATACTCTGTGATCCATACCAGTGCGGCTGTCAGCACCAGTCCGATGACCGAAGCGAGATACAGATTCATCTGGCTGCCGGGAGCGCCCAAGGCATCGTCGGGAATCAACATGGTGGTGATCGGGTAGAAAGCGACAAGTGCGAGCACAGCGGAAACAGCGAGTCCGCGATACAGTGCGTTCATGATTTTGCCGCCTTCGCGAGCCTTGACGAAGAAGGTGCCGACGATGGAGGCGATGATTGAGAAGCCACCCAGCACCAGCGGATAGATCACCGCATTCGATCCGATATTGGCCAGTAGCAGGCCGCCAAGCAGCATGGTGGCGATGATGGTGACCGCATAGGTCTCGAACAGGTCGGCCGCCATACCGGCACAGTCGCCGACGTTGTCACCGACGTTGTCGGCGATCACCGCCGGGTTGCGCGGGTCGTCCTCGGGAATGCCAGCTTCCACCTTGCCTACCAGGTCGGCTCCGACATCGGCGCCCTTGGTGAAGATGCCGCCGCCCAGACGGGCGAAGATGGAGATCAGTGAACCGCCGAAGCCCAAGCCTACCAATGCGTGGGTCGCTTCGCCCGACGTTGCACCCATGCTGGTGAGGAATACGTAATAGCCCGCCACGCCTAGCAGGCCAAGACCAACCACCAGCATGCCGGTAATCGCGCCGCCCTTGAAGGAGATGTTGAGCGCCGCATTGAGACTTTCCTTGGCCGCTTCGGCGGTACGCACGTTGGCGCGTACCGAAACGTTCATGCCGATGAATCCGGCCGCACCAGAGAGGATCGCGCCGATGGCGAAGCCGACCGCAGTTTGCCAGCCGAGCGCGAAGAGGATGACGAAGAACAGCGCTGCCCCTACCCATGCAATGGTGGTGTACTGGCGGTTCAGGTAGGCAGAGGCGCCTTCCTGGACGGCGGATGCGATTTCACGCATTCGCTCGCTACCTGTCGATTTGCCCAATATCCATTTGATGGAAAATATGCCATACAGAATTGCAGCAATGGCGCAGAACAGCGCGAATCCGAGACCACCCGACATAATTTTCTCTCCCTATAGTTGATCCGTAAATTGAACGCTGCGAAGTCAGTAATTCCGCTGACCTGCGAATAATAACAGCATCCTATGCATAACTTGTGCACCATAATATTACGGCCAGTTAATATTCGGTTGCATTTGATTCGTGCCAAATGTAATGTACGGAAAAATGTACAAATGCATCGCGCAAGATGCGTTTTGCGAACCATAATAATAGCTGCAACTTTAAATAAGGAGGGGAAAATGGCTGTCGAATTATTCAATAACGGCAAACACCTGTGCCTGATGTTCGACGATCTGGTGAATGATGATAACAGCGCGGCGGTTCAGGCGAACCAGTTCCTGATTGTGGATAACGGGAACGGAGCGTTGCTCGATCCAGGCGGCAATATGACCTATAACGGCCTGTTGATGGCGATGCACAATTATTTTCCTCCCAAGAGGCTGAAGTACATCTTGGCTTCGCATGCCGATCCGGACATCATCGCCTCGGTGAACAAGTGGATGATCCACTCGGAATGCAAGGTGGTCATTTCCAATTTGTGGACACGCTTTGTCCCGCATTTTTGTAGTGTGGGGAACGTAGAAGGACGGGTGGATGGCATCCCTGACGAGGGCATGAACCTGCCGCTCGGCGAATCTTTCATCAAAGCGATCCCAGCACACTTCATGCATTCTGAAGGGAATTTCCAGTTTTACGATCCGATCAGCAAGATCCTGTTTACGGGAGACATGGGCGCTTCCATCGTGTCGCATACGGAGGCGGATGCGCCGGTGGAGGATTTCAATGCGCACCTCAAATACATGGAAGGTTTCCACAAACGCTACATGATCTCCAACAAGATATGCCGCTACTGGGTGAACATGGTGCGCCAGATGGACGTGGAATGGATCGTGCCGCAACACGGCAAGTCGTTCAAGGGCAAGAAGATGGTGAACCAGTTCCTTGACTGGATCGAGCAACTGCCTTGCGGAGTGGATCTGATGACACAGGACAATTACCGCATCCCACCCTGACCGGACTTTAACCGATCATAGCGATCGGTCGGGGCTCGGAAATTACGCCACATTGCATATCGATGTGGCGTTTTTTGTGGGGTACGCCTCCCGTTTTCAGCGCGGTGCGAAAGCGGTAACGATCAGGTTCGGTCAGTTTCTGGCGAGTGCGGCAACTCCTGCCGCCGCGATTTGACCATCCTGAACCGAGCGTACACCGCTGATCCCCAGTCCGCCGACAGCAACACCTTCCAGTATGAGTGGCACGCCGCCTTCGGCGGGGATCACGCCGGGCAGTGCGAGGTGGATTAGACGGCCGCTCAGGACGGCCTCTTCGGAGGTCTTGGTTGGGCGCTGGAAGGCTGCTGCTGCACGTGCCTTGAAGATTGCCGTTTCGACACTGCCAAACTGGGTGTCATGGTTGCGTTGCAGATACAGCAGGTGGCCACCGTCATCCACTACGGCAATGGTTACGCGCCAGCCGTTGTTCTGCGCCTCGGTTTCAGCAGCGGCAGCGACACGTTTGGCGGCCTCCAGGGTGAGGACCGGTTTGCTGGCCATGTCTATTTGCCGTCCAGTGCCGCGAAGATCTGGTCGCGTATGTTTTCCACGCTACCGATGCCGGGCACGTTGATGCACTTCGGGGCGTTTGCATCACCGGATTTTTCCCATTCTGTGTAGTACTCGACCAGTGGTCGGGTCTGCTCGTGGTAGACGGCGAGGCGTTTGATGACGGTATTTTCCAGATCGTCGGGCCGCTGCACCAAGTCCTCGCCGGTAATATCGTCCTTACCTTCCACTTTGGGCGGGTTGAAAATCACATGATAAGTGCGGCCCGAGGCCAGATGCACGCGGCGACCGCTCATGCGCTTGATGATTTCGCCGTCCTGCACTTCGATCTCCACTACGAAGTCGATATTGATGCCGGCATCCTTCATGGCTTGAGCCTGTGGAATGGTGCGCGGGAAGCCGTCGAACAGGAAGCCATTGGCGCAATCAGGCTCCGTGATGCGTTCCTTGACCAGGTTGATGATGGTGTCGTCGGAGATCAGTCCGCCTGCGTCCATGATTTTCTTTGCGGCGATGCCCAGCGGGGTGCCGGCCTTGATTGCCGCGCGCAACATGTCGCCGGTGGAGATCTGCGGGATAGCGTATTTTTCCTTGATGTAATTGGCTTGCGTGCCTTTGCCTGCCCCCGGTGCGCCCAGTAGTATCATCTTCATTTCTGGTTCTCCCTCTGTCTGTTTTGTGTGTCGAAAAGTTGCCTTGCAGCGTGCAGATCCTGTTCGGTGTCCACGCCGCTTGGCGGAGCCTGCTCGGTGATGACAACTCCGATTCTGTACCCATAATGCAGCGCACGCAATTGTTCCAGTGCCTCGAAATGCTCCAGGGCGGTCGGGGCGAGTTGTCCGAAGGCGCGCAAGAATCCTGCGCGGTAAGCATATATGCCGATATGTCTTAGCACCGGAAGGTCTGCCGGAAGCGGTTGCTGGCGGGCAAACGCATCGCGCGGATAGGGTATCGGAGCGCGGCTGAAATACAGCGCGTTGCCGTGCTGATCGAGTACCGCCTTGACGATATTCGGATTGCGCAGCGAGGCCTCATCGTGGATCGCGTGGCAGGCGGTGGCAATCGCGCATTCCGGATGGGAATGCAGATGTTCAGCGACGGCCCGGATCAAGGCGGGTGGCATCAGCGGTTCGTCGCCTTGCACGTTGACCACGATGGTGTCGTCCGGCCAGCCCTGTTGCATCACCACTTCGGCGATGCGATCCGTTCCGCTGGTGTGTGTCTCGCTGGTCAGGCAGGCCTTGAAGCCGTGCTCATGCGCCACGTTGGCGATTGCATGATGGTCGGTGGCGATCCATATCTGTTGTGCACCGCTCGATGCCGCCTGTTCCGCGACCCTCACCACCATGGGTTTCCCGGCAATCGGCAGAAGCGGCTTGCCGTGCAGGCGGGTCGAGGCGTGGCGCGCCGGAATGACGACGTGGAAACCGGTCATCAGAGCGCTTCGATTTCTTCCGGGGTGAGCTTGCGCGCTTCGTCGGCCAGCATGACCGGGATGCCGTCGTCGATCCTGAAGGCCAGGCGATCAGCCTTGCAGATCAGTTCCTGTTCGGCCTTCCGGTAAACCAGCGGGGCCTTGCACAGCGGGCAGACGAGGATATCAAGCAGTTTGGCGTCCATGGGTTTGGATCTTTCTCTGTAGGTGTTCGAGCAGGGCCGGATCGATTCGGGCATCCACGCGCAATACCCAGTATGTTTCATCGGCGAATGCGGCGCATTTTACCGCATCTTTTTCGGTGAGGAGTATGGCGTCGCAATCCGCGAAATCCAGTTCGGCGGCAACATAGGGATGATGGTCGGGAAAGGGGTGCGGCGTAAAGGTGAACCCTAATGTTTCCAGATGCCGGAAGTAACGTTGCGGATGTCCGATGCCTGCCACGGCATGGCAACGCAGCTTGCTGAATTCAGGGGCGGTGGCAGTCTTGTCCGGATCGAGCAAATTGTAGAACCGGTCCCCGGACAGGCTCATGGCATACTGGCCCGGTGCGGCAGTGCAGCCGTTTACGACCACGGCATCCACCGTCTGCAGGCGTGCTGCCGGTTCGCGCAGCGGCCCGGCAGGGATCAGCCAGCCATTGCCGAAGCCGCGCTCGCCATCGACGACCGCAATCTCGAAATCGCGCTGCAATCGGTAATGCTGCAAACCGTCGTCGCACAATATGACATCGCATTGCGGATGGGCATGCAAGGCTGCCCGCGCGGTGGCGACACGATCAATGCCCACCCAGACCGGACAGAGATTGCGTTGCGCCATCAGCAGGGGCTCGTCGCCGACTTGCGCGGCGGTGCTGTCCGGCGATACGGGATGTTGCTGTGCGATACCACCATGACCGCGACTGACGATCAGCGGATGCCAGCCGAGTTCGATGAGTTGTTGCGCCAGTGCCAGTGTCAGGGGGGTCTTCCCGGTACCGCCGATGCTGATATTGCCGACCACAACGACCGGTACGGTCAGGCGGTGGCTGTCCAGGATGCGGCAACGATACAGCCAGCGGCGCAAAGCAGAGAATAAATGGAACAACCAGCTGACGGGAAGCAGGAACAGGTGCAGCGGCGTGTGTCGGTACCAGTGGCGTTCCAGGCCGGTCATGCCGTTATTTGGGAGGATTCTGGGTGGTGAAGGTGATGCGTCCGTAGCCCGCCCGGCGGGCAGCCTCCATCACGTTGACGACAGCCTGGTGTGGCGTCCTGGCATCGGCGTTGATGACGATGGTGGGATCGGGTTGGTCGCCCGCCGCATTTTTCAGCGATGCCGCCAATGCGTCCACGCCGGTGTAGGAGACCCCATGATTGTTGATGGCATAGTGCTCGGAGGCATCCACTGCCACGTTGACCGGCCGCTCTTCCGTTTTACTGGCCTGTCCGCCTGCTTGCGGCAGATTGATCTCCAGTTCGGAAAATTTGGCATAGCTGGTGGTTACCATCAGGAAGATCAGGATGACCAGCAGCACGTCTATCATCGGGATTAGGTTGATTTCCGGCTCTTCGCGGCTACGCCCCCGTTGGAAGTTCATTGTTGCTTAACCCTTGCGCTGGCCGTGTACGATTTCTACCAGTTTGATAGCCTGTTGTTCCATTTCGATGGTCAGGCTGTCCACCTGGGAACGGAAATGGCGGTAGGCAATCATGCTGGGCACGGCGACGATCAGCCCGAATGCCGTGTTATACAAGGCGACCGAGATGCCGTGCGCCAGGGTGGCGGGACTATTCCCGGTGGCGGTTTGTGAGCCGAAGATTTCGATCATGCCTACCACCGTGCCGAACAATCCCAGCAACGGGCTGATGGTGGCGATGGTACCCAGCGTGGTCAGGAAACGTTCCAAGTCGTGAGTGACGGCGCGTCCTGCTTCTTCGATGGACTCCTTCATCACCTCGGGCGAGCTTTTGATGTTCTTCAGGCCGGCCGAAAAAATGCGTCCCAGCGGCGATCCTTCCGCCAGTTTGGCCAGCATGCTGTCGCTGACGCCACGTTGTTTGAGTTCGTTGACTACTTCGTCCAGCAAGGTTTGTGGTGCAATCCGGTTGCTGCGCAGATATGCCAGCCTCTCTGCGATCAGACCTACGGCGATGACGGAAGCAAGGATCAAAAACCAAATCGGCCAGCCGGCCGCTTCAACGATTGCGAACACGCGGATTCTCCAAATGTGCTTAAATCAAATCGTGCCGATAATTAAATCGTGCCGATGATTGCTGGGCGCAACTGTAGCGTGTCACACCGAGTTGAGCAACATTTCTCAGGATTTACTTTATCAATATTTTGCTAACCCGCCATTTGAAAAGAGTATTTTCGTTTGCCCACAAAACCTGTGGATAACTTTGTGGAAGAAACTTGGCAAGGGGGCTTTAAGGTGGCGTGATGTAAGGATTTTTCTTACGTTGCCTATTTTTTATGTGGTTATATATTTCATATAAAACAATGGGTTGTTGTAAGTTAATATTATTTTCACGGAGTGGGTGGCAGGAAGAGGGCTTGTTTCCTAGGTGTGTGGATTATTCCGGATTGTCAATATGTCTTTTGGCCTATTTTTCGAAAAAAACAATCGTGTTTTTCACGTTGTGGAACTTAACCAAGCAATCAAGCAGTTGCTGGAATCCAGCGTTCCCTTGTTGTGGGTGCGCGGGGAAATCTCCAATCTGGTGAAGGCTGCTTCAGGTCATTATTATTTTGCATTGAAAGACGATCGCGCGCAGGTGCGTTGCGTCATGTTCCGTCACAAGAGTCAGTTGTTGAGTAATCCGCTCACCAATGGCCAGCAGGTCGAAATATTGGCCAACGCTACCCTGTATGAACAGCGCGGGGAGTATCAGTTAACCGTCGAACAGGTGCGCCCGGCCGGACTGGGCGTGCTGTATGAGCGATTCGAGCGGCTGAAACAGTCGTTGCAGGACGAAGGATTGTTTGCTACCGAACGCAAACGCGTCCTGCCGGTCTTTCCGAAACGTATCGGCATCGTCACCTCGCCGCAGGCTGCCGCGTTGCGCGACGTGCTCGCTACCTTGCGGAAACGACTACCCACCGTGCCGGTAGCGCTTTATCCGGCTGCCGTGCAGGGCAAGGGCAGTGCCGATCAGATCGCGCAGGCCATCGAGGTTGCCAACCGGCGTGCGGAATGCGACGTGCTGATCGTGTGTCGGGGCGGGGGCAGTATTGAAGACCTGTGGGCGTTCAATGAGGAAGTCGTTGCGCGCGCCATTGCGGCCAGCGGAATTCCGGTCGTCAGCGGCATCGGCCACGAAACCGACTTTACCATCGCGGATTTTGTTGTTGATGAACGTGCGCCGACGCCGACTGCCGCAGCACAGCGCGTTGTGCCGGATCGCCATGCTTTGCTACAGGGGTTGCAAGACCAGATGCAACATTTGCGCCGCGCCCAGCGCAACCGGTTGCGGAACGCGATGCAGGCGCTGGACTACCTGCAGCGCAGACTGGTGCACCCCGCGCAGCAATTGCAGCGCCAGACCATACGATTGGAACAGTTGCGGCAACGCATGCAGCGCGCACATACCCATCGCCGGCTGCAGCTGCACTGGCAATGGCGATCACTGGCGCAACGTTTGTATGGTGTGCGCGGCGATTTTGCGCGGCTGCATGACAGGCAGGCCACTCTTGCACAGAGAATGACCGGTGCGATGCATGTCGGGCAGGCGCAGCGACTGGCGGGAGTGGAGAATGCCGCACAGCATCTGGCCCTGCTCGATCCCCGACAGGTGCTGGCGCGGGGTTACAGCATCGTGCAGGATGCCGGCGGAGCCGTGGTATCAGATGCGGCGGCGTTGGCGGTCGGGGCTGAGTTGCGGGTTACGTTCGCGAAAGGATGGGTGCGGAGTGAAGTGAAGGAAACGGGAGGAAAATAAAGTCGTCTCAAGAAACGGCAGGTCTTCCCCGGTTGCTCTACGGTATCATTTCACCCCTTAGAATTTAAAAATGGCCCAATTCCTCGCAAGGTTCATGCTCGATGTCGTCTGATAACTTTTCCGATCTTCCTCCTTTGCTGAATGCGCATGGAACAGTGCGTTTGCCCGGTTCCAAAAGCATTTCCAATCGCATCCTGTTGCTGTCGGCAATGTCCGCCGGCACGACGGAGATACGCGATGTTCTGTTGTCGGACGATACCGAGCGGATGCTGGATGCCTTGCGTACGCTGGGCGTGGGAGTGGAGCAACTCGATAAGCACGTGTTCCGCGTGACCGGCTGCGGGGGGAATTTCCCGGTTCAACAGGCCGAGCTGTTCCTGGGTAATGCCGGTACTGCGTTCCGCCCGCTGACTGCGACATTGGCGCTGTCAGGCGGTGAATACAAGCTGTCTGGCGTGGCGCGCATGCATGAGCGTCCGATCGGTGATCTGGTGGATGCGTTGCGCCAGTTGGGGGCGAATATCCGCTATCTGGGTAATGAGGGCTTCCCTCCGCTGCAAATCGCGCCAGCCGCTCTTGCGGGCGAGTCGGTGCGTGTCCGGGGTGATGTGTCCAGCCAGTTCCTGACCGGCCTGCTGATGGCGTTGCCCTTGTTGGGGCGGACGGTGAGCGTCGAGGTGGTTGGCGAACTGATCTCCAAGCCCTATATCGGGATCACGCTGGCGATGATGGCACGCTTTGGTGTCAGGGTCGAAAGACAGGAGTGGCAGCGCTTCGTGGTTTCCGGCGGCCAGCATTACCGGAGTCCGGGCACGATCCACGTTGAAGGCGATGCTTCGTCGGCATCCTATTTTCTTGCGGCGGGTGCGATCGGCGGCGGGCCGGTGCGCATCGAAGGCGTGGGTAGTGAGAGTGTGCAAGGCGATGTGCGTTTTGCCGATGCGCTGGCATTGATGGGTGCGCGGATCAAGCAGGGGGTCAACTGGATGGAAGCCAGTGCGCCGAAGGTGGAAAGACTGAAAGCCATCGATCTGGATTGCAACCACATCCCCGATGCGGCCATGACGCTGGCCGTGGTGGCGCTGTTTGCCGACGGTACGACTACGCTGCGCAACATCGCCAGCTGGCGCGTCAAGGAGACCGACCGCATCGCGGCGATGGCGACCGAACTGCGCAAGGTCGGCGCAACCGTGGAAGAGGGCACGGATTATCTCCGCATCACGCCGCCGGTTCGACTCAGGCATGCGGCCATCGACACCTATGATGACCACCGCATGGCGATGTGTTTCTCGCTTGCATCTTTTGGCGAGGAGGGGATGCGCATCAACGAACCGGAATGCGTTGCCAAGACTTTTCCGGACTACTTCAAGGTCTTTGCTGGTGTGACCAAGGCGGTGCCGGTGATTGCTATTGACGGTCCGTCGGCATCGGGTAAAGGTACGGTAGCGCAACGTGTTGCCGCCAGCCTTGGCTACCATTTCCTGGATAGCGGTGCGTTATACCGGTTGTTGGGGCTGGCGGCCGACAGGCACGGCATTGCTCTGGAAGACGAATCGCAACTGGCGGATCTGGCTGCGAAGATCGATATTCGTTTCGAAGGTGAAAACATCTGGCTGGACGGTGTGCCGGTCGGTAGCGAGTTGCGTAGCGAACAATCCGGGGCTGCGGCCTCCAGAGTGGCAGCGTTGCCCGGAGTCCGCGCTGCCTTGTTGAACAGGCAGCGTGCCTTCCGGCGTGCACCGGGGTTGGTGGCGGACGGTCGCGACATGGCTTCAGTGGTGTTCCCGGACGCGACCTTGAAGATATTTTTGACCGCCAGTGCCGAAGCGCGTGCCGAGCGGAGATATAAGCAGTTGAAGGAAAAAGGAATGGGTGCTAATATCGCCGCCCTTTTGCTGGATATACGGGCACGCGACGAGCGGGATATGCAACGAAGCGCTGCCCCGTTGCAACAGGCTCCGGGCGCAATCCTGCTGGATACCACGGCTTTGAACATCGAGCAGGCGGTACAGGCCGTGTTGGCGCGCTATCCGGCATAAGGCAGGAATCGGCCCCAGTGGACTCCCCGTCCGATGGGAACTTTAAACTAACCGCCGTGCAAACGGTTTTAACCTTTAGGTGTATTTGATGAACTCAACCGCAACCGCAGCAGCCGTAGCAAATCCAGACAGTTTTGCAGCAATGTTCGAAGAAAGTTTGACGCGCAAAGAAATGCGCGCAGGCGAACTGATCACCGCGCAAGTCGTGCGCGTCGACCACAACGTGGTGGTCGTGAATGCCGGACTGAAGTCCGAGAGTCTGATTCCGGTCGAGGAATTCCTCGACGACCAGGGACAGATCGAAGTCAAGGATGGCGATTTCGTCACCGTTGCGATCGAATCGCTGGAGAACGGCTATGGTGAGACCAAGCTGTCGCGTGAAAAAGCCAAGCGCCTCGCCGCATGGCACGATCTGGAGCAGGCCATGGAAGAAGGCCGGGTCGTGGAAGGTTATGTCAGCGGCAAGGTCAAGGGCGGCCTGACCGCGATGGTCAACGGCATCCGTGCGTTCCTGCCGGGTTCGCTGGTGGATATCCGTCCGGTCAAGGACACCGCCCCGTACGAGAACAAGACCATGGAGTTGAAGGTCATCAAGCTGGACCGTAAGCGCAACAACGTGGTGGTATCGCGTCGTGCCGTACTGGAAGAGACCATGGGCGCCGACCGCGAGGCGATCATGGAAAGCCTGAAAGAAGGCGCCGTGGTCAAGGGCGTGGTCAAGAACATCACGGATTACGGCGCGTTCGTCGATCTGGGCGGCATCGATGGTCTGTTGCACATCACCGATCTGGCATGGCGCCGCGTGAAGCATCCTTCCGAGATATTGACCGTCGGCGACGAGGTCGAGGCCAAGATCCTCAAGTTCGACCAGGAAAAGAATCGCGTCTCGCTGGGCATCAAGCAGATGGGCGACGATCCGTGGAACGGCCTGGCGCGCCGCTACCCGCAGGGTACGCGCATGTTCGGCAAGGTGACCAACCTGACCGATTACGGTGCGTTTGTGGAAATCGAACAGGGCATCGAAGGTCTGGTGCATGTTTCCGAAATGGACTGGACCAACAAGAACGTGCACCCATCCAAGGTGGTGAGCCTGGGCGACGAGGTCGAAGTGATGATCCTGGAAATCGACGAGCAACGCCGCCGTATCTCTCTTGGCATGAAGCAATGCCTGTCCAACCCGTGGGGCGATTTCGAGAGCAATCACAAGAAGGGCGACAAGGTAAAGGGTCAGATCAAGTCGATCACCGATTTCGGCGTGTTCATCGGCCTGGATGGCGGTATCGATGGCTTGGTGCATTTGTCCGACCTGTCCTGGAGTCAGCCTGGCGAAGAGGTGGTGCGCAACTACAAGAAGGGCGACGAAGTTGAGGCCGTGGTATTGGCGATTGACGTTGAGCGCGAACGCATCTCCCTCGGCATCAAGCAACTGGAAGGCGATCCGTTCGGCGGATTCGTGTCCGGTCATGAGAAGGGTGCGATCGTCACCGGTACGGTGAAATCCCTGGATGCCAAGGGCGCTGTAATTTCACTGGAAGGTGATGTCGAGGCATACCTGAAGGCTTCCGAAGTATCTGCCGACCGCGTCGAAGATATTCGCACACACCTTAAAGAGGGGGATAGCGTGACTGCCGTGATCATCAATGTGGATCGCAAGAATCGCGGCATCAACTTGTCGATCAAGGCGCTCGACAGGGCCGAAGAAGCTGCCGCGATGCAGAAGTTCTCTGCGGAAAGCAGCGCGAATGCCGGCACGACCAATCTTGGTGCATTGTTGAAGGCCAAAATGGGCGGCAACAAGACCGAAGCCTGAGTTGGGGAGAATCCGCATGACTCGTTCCGATTTGATTGCCAGACTCGCCGAGTTGCATCCGCAACTGCTGGCGAAAGACGCAGAGCTTGCCGTTAAAGTGATTCTGGATACCCTGTCCACCGCGCTGTCGCGTGGTGGGCGTGTCGAGATTCGCGGTTTCGGCAGTTTCGGTCTGAATTATCGTCCGCCCCGTCAAGGGCGCAACCCCAAGACAGGCGATAAGGTAAAAGTGCCGGCGAAATATGTGCCGCATTTCAAGGCGGGCAAGGAACTCAGGGAACGCGTCTGCGAATCTAAATCCTGAGGCGCATAGAACGCTTCTCAAGTGGCGGCATATCGCAAGGTATCGCCGCCATTTTGTTGCCCATTCATGCTATCTTTAGCGGCAGTTTATTCGGCGGATAAAACCATGCGCTATCTCAACTGGTTGCTACGTGCAGTGCTGTTCATCGCATTGCTCGGCTTTGCGGTCAAGAACGATCAGCAGGTTACGCTGCATTATTTTTTCGGCTACGAGTGGCAGTCGCCGATGGTGGTCGTCCTGCTGGTATTTTTTGCTGCGGGCGCATTGATCGGTGTGCTTGCCATGTTTGTTCATGTACTGCAGCAGCGCCGCGAGATCGCGCGCCTGAAACGCGATATCCGGGTCAAGAACAAGCTCGCCGATATCGGCGAAACGCAACAGATCCCCATTCAACCTTCCTGATTCATTACCGGACATGATGGAATTCGAACCCTGGATGTTGCTCATCTTCCCGCTGTTTTTCGGCATGGGATGGCTGGCCGCGCGTATCGACATCAAGGAGTTGCTGTCGGAATCGGGCGCATTGCCACAATCGTATTTCCAGGGATTGAACTTCCTGCTCAACGAGCAGCAGGACAAAGCCATCGAAGCTTTCATCGAGGTGGTCAAGGTCGATCCGCAAACCGTCGAGTTGCACTTTGCGCTGGGCAGTCTGTTCCGCCGTCGCGGAGAGGTGGATCGCGCCCTGCGCATGCACCACAATCTGGTGGATCGCGCGGATCTGGATGATGAGCGGCGCCAGCAGGCGATCTTCGAGCTGGCGCAGGATTACCTGAAGGCCGGCATCCTGGATCGTGCCGAAAGCCTGTTCCGTGAACTGGAGAGCACGCCGTATGCGAAACCCTCGCTGGAATTCCTGCTGGAGTTGTTCCAGAAGGAACATGACTGGCTCAAGGCGATCGCCGTTGCACAACGCCTTGCTGAAATATCCGGACAGACCTATGGCAAGTTGGCCTCCTTCTTCTATTGCGAACTGGCCGTCGAGGAAATTGCGCATGGCGATGCGGCAGCGGCGCGCGGCCACTTGCAGCAGGCGCTGAAGGCATATCCGGATGCGGTGCGGGCCACCATGCTGCTGGGCGATATGGAGGCGGCCGAGTTGCGATACGAGCAGGCCATCTCGCTCTGGAAGAACATCGAAGCGCAGGATGCACAATATCTGCCGCTGGTGGCGGAGCGGTTGCTCGATGCTTACCGCTGCCTGGACCGTGAAGTGGAAGGTGTGGCGCTGTTGCGCGATTATCTGTGCAAATACCATTCGCTGGACATGCTGAACGTGGTGTTCGACGGCGTATTGAAGAACGAGGGATCCAGTGCCGCCTACAAACTGGTACGCGACGAATTGCAGCGCAACCCGACATTGCTGGGCCTGGACAAGTTGCTCGAAGCGCGGCTGCTGGAAGTTCCGATGGATCGGCGGGCCGATGTCGAACTGGTCAAGGATCTGGTCCATAAACGTACACGCAACCTGGCGACGTATCACTGCGCCAGCTGCGGTTTCAAGGCGCGCCAGTTCTACTGGCATTGCCCGGCCTGCCAGGCATGGGACAGCTATTCGCCGCGCCGCAACGAAGAAACCGGAATGAATATATGAACGACCCGAAGATCATTGTCGCGCTCGATTATCCGCAAGCCGCGCCGGCGCTGGCGTTGGCCGACCGCTTGCAGCCCGGGCTGTGCCGCCTGAAGGTGGGCAAGGAATTGTTCACCGTTGCCGGGCCGCAACTGGTCGAACAATTGCAACAACGCGGCTTCGAGATTTTTCTCGACCTGAAATATCACGATATACCCAACACGACGGCACAGGCATGCAAGGCTGCCGCCGGTCTGGGGGTGTGGATGGTCAACGTGCATGCGCTGGGCGGCCGCAAGATGCTGGAAGCGGCGCGCGAGGCCCTCGCCAAAGGCGCGCACCGGCCGAGATTGATCGCGGTGACGATGCTCACCAGCATGGCGCAGGAAGACCTTGCCGACATCGGCATCACTGCGACGCCGGCGGAAATGGTGTCGCGGCTCGCGATGCTGGCGCGCGACAGCGGACTGGATGGCGTGGTGTGTTCGGCACAGGAAGCCGCGTTGTTGCGCGAGCGTTGCGGTAGCGGCTTCTGCCTGGTGACCCCCGGCATCCGCCCGGCACAGGCCAGTCTCGATGACCAATCGCGCGTGATGACCCCGCAGGCCGCATTGCTGGCGGGTTCCAGTTATCTGGTAATCGGCCGGCCGATCACCAGGGCGGACGACCCGTTGCAGGCTTTGTTGACGATCAACCAGGAGATCGGAGTGGCGCAATGAGTACATTGCCGGTGTTTGGAGGCGCGAAGGTATTGGTGGTCGGTGACGTGATGCTGGATCGCTACTGGTTCGGCGACGTCAGCCGCATTTCACCGGAGGCGCCGGTGCCGGTGTTGAAGGTGACGCGTGTCGAGGAACGTCCGGGCGGTGCCGCCAACGTGGCGCGCAATATCGCCGCGCTCGGCGCGCAGGCCACATTGCTGTCGGTGGTCGGCGTTGACGAGGCCGGCGATTGTCTGGAGCGCCTGCTGACCGAACAGCGTGTGGAGGCCCTGTTGCATCGCGATGCCAGCATTGCCACCACCATCAAGTTGCGCGCCGTTGCGCGCCAGCAGCAGCTGTTGCGCATCGATTTCGAGACGCAGCCCAGCCATGAGGTGTTGCAGGCCAAACTGGCCGACTTCAGGACGAAACTGCCGTACAGCGATGTGGTCCTGCTGTCCGATTATGGCAAGGGCGGCCTGGCACATATCGCCGAGATGATCGGGCTGGCGAAAGCGGCGGGCAAGCCGGTACTGATCGATCCCAAGGGCGACGATTACGCGCGCTATCGTGGCGCAACCCTGTTGACGCCGAACCGCAGCGAGTTCCGCGAAGTGGCGGGCAGCTGGAAGACAGTGGCGGAACTCGATGCGAAAGCCGAAAGATTGCGTACCGAATTGCAGCTTGATGCGCTGTTGGTCACGCGCAGCGAGGATGGCATGAGCCTGTACCGTCCCGGTGAGGCATTGCATGAGCCGACCCATACACGCGAGGTGTACGATGTCAGCGGAGCGGGCGATACCGTGATCGCCACGCTGGCGGTGATGCTGGCAAGCGGTGCCGAGTTGCCCGATGCGATGCGCATCGCCAACCGCGCGGCGGGTATCGTGGTCGGGAAACTGGGAACCGCTGTCGTATCGCGCGAGGAAATACTTGAGGATATGCAGTAGAAAGTGGGGGGGGTAAGCAGGAAGTGGGGAGTATGGGGTGGTTTTTCCACTCTCCGCCGAGGTGCGCAGCACCGCTCCACTTACCTAACGAATTGAAAGGATCAAAGATGTACTACATCGTCACCGGCGCTGCCGGGTTTATCGGGTCCAATCTGGTCAAGGCGCTCAACCAGCGCGGCGAGAACAATATCATCGCGGTGGATAACCTCAGCAAGGCCGACAAATTCAGGAACCTGGCGGATTGCGAGATCGCCGACTACCTGGACAAGCAAGATTTCCTGAAAAGGCTGCAGGAAGGCTATTTCGACGGGCTGGTCACTGCGGTGCTGCATCAGGGCGCCTGTTCCGACACCATGGAGGCGGATGGCCGCTACATGATGGAAAACAACTACCAGTACACGCTGGAGTTGTTGAATTACTGCCAGAACGAAGAGATACCTTTTCTGTATGCATCATCCGCATCGGTATATGGCGGTGGCGGGGTGTTCAAGGAAAGCCGCGAGTTCGAGTCGCCGCTCAATGTGTATGCCTATTCCAAATTCCTGTTCGACCAGATCGTGCGCCGCCGCTGGCACAAGCGCAGCGCGCAGATCGTCGGAATGCGCTACTTCAATGTGTACGGGCCGCGCGAACAGCACAAGGAACGCATGGCCTCGGTTGCATACCACTTCTTCAACCAGTATCGCGCCGAAGGCAAGGTGAAACTGTTCGCGGGCTGCGACGGGTATGCCGATGGCGGGCAGTTGCGCGATTTCGTGTCGATCGAGGACGTGGTCAAGGTGAATATGTATTTCCTGGACAACCCGCACAAGTCCGGAATCTTCAATCTCGGCACCGGGCAGGCGCAGAGTTTCAACGATGTGGCCGCCGCCGTCATCAACACCCTTCGCGCTACCGAGGGCAAGCCCGCGTCGAGTCTGTCTGAGTTCCAGCAGCAGGGGGCGATCTGTTACATCCCGTTCCCGGATGCGTTGCGCGGTAAATACCAGAGCTACACCCAGGCCGACATCGGCGCATTGCGCAATGCGGGCTATGCCGAACCGTTCCTCAGCGTGGAGCAGGGTGTGGCGCGATATGTGGAGCAGATGCTCGGGAATGCGGGCTGATGAAGTATCCGTCCGTCGAAAACTTTGTCGGCAGTACCCCGCTGGTCAGGCTGAAGCGCATCCCGGGCGATAACGGAAACGTGCTGCTGGCCAAACTGGAAGGCAATAATCCTGCCGGGTCGGTCAAGGACAGGCCGGCATTATCGATGATCACCCGGGCCGAGCAGCGCGGCGAGATCCGTCCGGGCGATACACTGATCGAAGCGACCAGCGGCAATACCGGCATCGCGCTGGCGATGGCGGCGGCGATGCGCGGTTACAAGATGATTTTGGTGATGCCGGAGAACCAGAGCGTCGAGCGCCGCCAGACGATGCGCGCGTTCGGCGCAGAGCTGGTGCTGACAGAAAAATCCGGCAGCATGGAGCTGGCGCGTGATACCGCGGAAAGGTTGCGCGATGCCGGCAAGGGTTTCATCCTCGACCAGTTCGCCAATCCAGACAATCCGCTGGCGCACTATGAAGGCACCGCGCCGGAGATCTGGCGCGACACGGCGGGCAAGCTCACCCATTTCATCAGCAGCATGGGCACCACCGGTACCATCATGGGTTGCTCGCGCTTCTTCAAGGAAAAAAATCCCGCCATCCAGATCATCGGCGTGCAGCCGGAAGAGGGCGCGCAGATCCCCGGCATCCGTAAATGGCCGCAGGCTTACCTGCCGAAGATCTACAGCGGCGAGCATATCGACAGCCTGGAATATGTGAGCCAGGCGGATGCGGAAGAAATGACGCGCCGCCTTGCGCGCGAGGAAGGCATCTTCTGCGGGATATCCTCAGGGGGCGCGTTGAGCGTCGCCCTGCGCATCTCCCGGCAGGTCGAGAACGCGACCATCGCGTTCATCGTCTGCGACCGCGGCGACCGTTATCTTTCGACCGGTGTATTCCCCGCCTGACGCGGATCGGTCGCGTTTGCGGTTAGAATCGTTTCCGTGAACGGACGGGAACGTGATCGAAAGTCGATGCGAGACGCCATGCAATCCACGATCAGGCCATGGATATGGTCCATCGCAATACTGTTTGCGCCCCAGGCCGTTGCGCTGGGGCTGGGCGGGATTGACGTGGACAGCCATCTGGGCGAACCGCTCAGGGCGCGGATTGCACTGCTCGAACTGACCGAGACGGATGCGGCGAGTCTGGAAGTGCAGTTGGCGAGCGCCGAGGAGTATAAAAGGATCGGCCTGCATTACCCGCAGGGAATAGCACCCGGATTCCGGGTCGTCAACGAACAAGGTGCCGCTCCCTTCATTCTGATTTCCACGCCACATCATTTAAAAGAACCCTTTCTCGACCTGCTGATTACGGTTTCGTCGTCCGGCGGCAGGATTTCCAGGGCATACACTTTCCTGCTGGATCTGTCCGCCGACCCCGGCGCTCCCCGCCTGCTTGTGATACCGGAGGCGGAAGCGCAACAGACCATAAGGTCACAAGCCGACATATCGCCGGAGGCGGGTGCGGATGACTCGCATCAACCTGTCGGCGCGGGGGGGGCTTCGGTCGGAAAGCATGCCATCGGGCGCAAAGTTGAAAACCGGCAACGCACCTCTCCTTCGTTTGATCGGGGGCATATCACGTTGGCCGAAAACGATGCCCGCATGCCGGATGGTCGCGGAATGGCAGGCAGGCACGATAGAGCGCAGGAGACTCGGCGCTTCGGCGAACTCGCGCTGGCGCTCTCGGTGTCCTTGTCCATTTCCAGAAGCGACCCCGGCAGTCAGTCCAGTCGGGAGGAGCTTGCCGATGCGCTTCAGGATGAGTTGATCGCGAAAGAAAAGACGGTTGCCGAATTGAATGAGCAGGTCGCCGAAATGCAAACGGTGATCAGGATGTTGCAAGGCAGGCTGGGCATCCGAGCAGATTCGGGCGTTGCAGATACGGCGACAGGCGATATCCGCGGATCGGCTGCGATTGGCGCCGTGTCGGCCAAGCCCGGCATCACCGTGACGGCCACCCCGGTGGTGCCTGTGGAAGCGGAATCCAGGGGCTTATGGCAACAGGCGTTATTCATCCTTGTTCTGCTGTCGTTGGGTGCGGGCGGTTACTTCGGGTATCGCAGATACCGGGCGGCGCGTGGCTGGAAACAGAAAACCGCGGACGATACGGATGACATCCGGCGGCTATCCGGAACGACGGAGCTGTCACGGGAAGAGGCAGACTCAGTCGGGGAAGGCGCATCCATCGTGCAGCCTCCCAAGGTTCTCGACATGACCTTGCCGTTCGGCGACCAGTCGATGAAAGTGCCTGCCGTCGCGCAGCAGGTCGAATCGATCCTGCCGCCCGAATACGAGTTGCTGGAAGAAGCGGATATCTACCTGCGCTTCGGCCACGACAAGCTGGCCGAAGAGGTGCTGCGGGAAGCGATCAAGATCAATCCGAAGAATCCGCAGGCCTACCTGACCTTGCTGCGTGTCTATGAGTCGCGAGAAGACCGGCTTGCATTCCTTTCGGTGGCGCAGCACCTGAAGTCGCTAGGGGATGACAACGCATGGAAGAAAGCCCTGGAGATGGGGCGCGAATTCGACCCGGATAATGATTTCTATCACTGATCGAGTCGTGCAACTTTCGGTCTGGAAAGCGCCGGATTCTGCGCGAAGTAGCGTTTGATGCCGGCGAGGATCGCCCTTGCGATCTTCATCTGGTAGTCGCTGTCGTTCAGCCGGGCCTCTTCGCTGGGATTGCTGATGAATGCCGTTTCGACCAGGATTGAGGGAATGTCAGGCGATTTCAGCACGGCAAATCCGGCCTGTTCGACGTGGCCGCGATGCAGGTCGTTGATGTCGCCCAGTTCATCCAGCACATGCTTGGCCAGTTTTAGACTGTCATTGATGGTCGCGGTCTGCGACAGGTCGAGCAGCGTGCGGGCGAGGTAAGGGTCTTTCACGGCGATATTTACGCCGCCGATCAAGTCGGCTTCATTTTCTTTTTTCGCCAGCCAGCGTGCCGCAGTGCTGGTGGCGCCGTGTTCGGACAACGCGAACACCGATGAGCCGCGCGCATTCGGCTTGATGAAGGCATCCGCATGGATCGAGATGAACAGATCCGCATTGATCTTGCGCGCCTTGGTGACGCGCCTGCCGAGCGGGATGAAATAATCCCCGTCGCGGATCAGTATGCCGCGCATGTCCGGCATGTCGTCGATCAGCGTCTTCACCTTGCGCGCGATCGCCAGCGTGACATTTTTTTCATAGGAGCCCTTTCTGCCGCGTGCGCCGGGATCCTCGCCGCCATGTCCCGCATCGATTGCGATGATCAGTGTGCGGGCGCGCAATTCGGGCACGGCGGGAGGGCGCGGTGATGGTTTTGCGTCCTTGAAGGTGCTCGGGTCGGTTGCCGGTTGCGGCTTCTCTTCCGCCGCGGGTTCCTCGATTGGCTCGCTTGCCGCAGGCGCGCTGGCAGCCTTCGGGGAATCGGCTCGCTCCAGCAGTGCCATCAGCGGATCGGGCGGCTCGGCGGGATAGACATCCAGTACCAGTCGGTAACCGTATGTGCCGACCGGCTTGAGGACGAACAACTGGGGGGCGACCGCGCCCTTCAGGTCGAGCACCAGACGCACCACGCCGGGCTTGAATTGCCCCACGCGCACGCTGCGGATGTAGGGGTCGTTATCCCCAATCAGCTTGGTCAGGTTGTTGAGCGTATCGTCAAGCTTGACGTTCTCCAGGTCGACCACCAGGCGTTCCGGATTGCTCACGGTGAACATGTTGTGGCGGATGGACTGCTTCGATTCGAGCGTCAATCGGGTGTAATCCTGAGCCGGCCAGACACGTGCGGAACCGATGACGATCGCGGCATGCGCCTGGGGTAGCCAAAGCAGAAGCAACAGCGCAACGAATTTTACAACTGCTCTAAGCATCGTTTGCCCATTTCAGTGTTGGCATGGATCGTCGCTTTGCGACCTTGCGCCGGAATTGCCAGATTGATTTTAATATCGGCCAGCGGAACCAATCCTTGCGCCTTTTCCGGCCACTCGATGAGGAAGATGTTATGACCGTCGAATTCATCGCGGAATCCGGCTGCTTCCCATTCGTTCGCATCGTGCAGGCGGTACAGGTCAAAGTGGCACAAGTCTAACCCGTTGGCGTGGTATGTCTCAACCAGCGTATAGGTAGGGCTTTTCACCCGGCCGGCATGGCCCAGAGCGTTCAGCATGCCGCGTACCAGTGTGGTCTTACCCGCGCCGAGATCGCCGTTCAGATAGACCACCATGCCGGGCATGAGTCGCCTGGCGAGGCGCTGCGCAAGCGCGAGGGTCGCGCTTTCATCGGCGAGTTCCAGAGTGATTCGGCTATCATCGTGACTATGCAAAACGGTGATCCTCAATTAGTGGACTATGCGGCCCTTGCCGCGCAGATACGCGTCTGGGCGCATGAACTCGGTTTTCAGGGTGTCGGCATCAGCGACACCGACCTGACTGCGGCGGAAAGCGGTCTGCTGGGATGGCTGGCGCAGGGGATGCACGGCGAGATGGATTATATGGCAATTCACGGCACCCGACGCAGTCGCCCGGCGGAACTGCTGCCCGGTACGCTGCGCGTCATTTCGCTGCGCATGGATTACCTTCCCGCGGATGCGCGCGATGGCTGGCAGGTGCTGCGCGAGGGTGAGCGTGCCTATATTTCGCGCTACGCGCTGGGCCGCGATTACCACAAGGTGATGCGCAACCGTCTGGCGAAACTGGCCGACAAGATAAGGGAGGCGGCGTCCGGGTTCGAAGGGCGCGTCTTCACCGATAGCGCGCCGGTGATGGAGGTCGAACTGGCAGTCAGGGCGGGCATCGGTTGGCGCGGTAAGCATACGCTGCTGCTGTCGCGCGAGCGCGGCTCGTGGTTTTTCCTCGGCGAGATCTACGTCAACCTGCCGCTGCCGGTGGACGCGCCGCAGGCCGACCATTGCGGCAACTGCACGCGCTGCATCGAGGTCTGCCCGACGCAGGCCATCGTCGCACCCTACAGGGTCGATGCGAGTCGCTGCATCTCCTACCTCACCATAGAGCTTAAGGGCAGCATCCCGACCGGGTTACGCCCGCTGATCGGGAATCGCATTTACGGCTGCGACGACTGCCAGTTGATCTGCCCGTGGAACCGCTTCGCGCAACCCGGCTCCGAGCCTGACTTTGCCGTGCGCCACGGGCTGGATGACGCGTCGTTGATCGAGCTGTTCGCGTGGGACGAGGCGACATTCAGCGAAAAGATGTCGGGTAGCGCCATCTACCGCATCGGTCACGAGCGCTGGCTGCGCAACCTCGCGGTGGCGCTGGGCAATGCGCCCGGAAATCCGGAGGTCGTCGCGGCTTTGCAGGCGCGCGCCAGCCATCCTTCCGCATTGGTGCGCGAGCATGTCGCATGGGCACTGTTACAACAGAGTGGGAACGCGCTATGATTCCAACATGGTGGACGCATGCGCCATTCTGTTCAGGGAGAAAATTATGTCTTGCCCAACTGAAACACCGACGTGGAGCCTGGAGTGGACGGATGAATTGAGTGTCTGCATCCCGGAGATCGATGTCGAGCATCAACGATTTGCCCATCTTGTCAATCAGTTGAATGAAGCTATTGTCCGCCGTATGGATATGGCCGAAATCCAGAGACGCATGCAGGCCATCCTGGACGATGCGGTGGCGCACTTTGAGCATGAAGAGAGATTATTCCGCGAATGGGGCTATCCGGACGCGGAAGCGCATGCGCAGAAACATGCGCAGGCTGTCGAGTATCTGGGCAAGATCATGGAAGGATTTGGGAAGGAGGGGACGGAGTACGAATGGATCGAGGCCGGACTCAAAGTCAAGCAGACATTGATCGAGCATCTGCTGCACGAGGACATGAAGTACCGCGATTACGTACTTAGGAATCGTTTGTGCAAGTGCTGACCGTCGATGCGTGCGTCATGGTGGCAGGTACTGGATTCCGGTCGTGTTCGGGATTGCGTCAGTAAGCGAAGCGGTCGCGCAATGATTCCAGGTTCAGTTCATGCAGGATGTATTCCACACGCTGCTGCACATCCTTGCGCGGCGCATCCTTGCGGCGCGCGATGATCAGTTCGTTCTTCATTGAGTGTTCCCAGCCGACCAGTTCCGTTACTGTCACCTGGTAGCCGTGCGATTCCAGCAGCAGGCAGCGCAGCACGTTGGTCAGGTGACTGCCGAATTCGCGCGTGTGGAGCGGGTGACGCCAGATCTCCGACAGCGGGGTCTTGCCGAACGACTGGTTCTTGTGCCGGTTCAATACGGCGGCGACTTCGGCCTGGCAACAGGGCACCAGCACGATGGATTTGGCCCGCTTGTGCAACGCGAAGCGAATCGCGTCGTCGGTGGCGGTGTTGCAGGCGTGCAGGGCGGTGACGATGTCGATCTGCGCGGGGAGTTGCGCCGAGCCGATGGATTCTTCCACCGACAGGTTGAGGAATGACATGCGCGCAAAGCCGAGCCTGTCTGCCAATGCGAGCGACTTTCCGACAAGTTCCGCGCGCGTTTCGATTCCGTAGACATGGCCGGTGTCGCGCGCTTTCAAAAACAAATCATAGAGGATGAAGCCCAGATAGGATTTTCCTGCGCCATGGTCGGCCAGCGTGAGCGTGCCGCTGCCGGACAATGCTTCCGCCATCAGGGGTTCGATGAAGTGGAACAGGTGGTAGACCTGCTTGAGCTTGCGGCGGCTGTCCTGGTTGAGCTTGCCGTCGCGCGTCAGGATGTGCAGTTCCTTGAGAAGTTCGACGGACTGGTCCGGCCTGATTTCTGGAATGGGCGCCATGATTTTGTCGTGAAGGTTGTAGTTTGGTTACGTGGTATGAAAATGATACACGCAAAAAAGTTTGACGAACGCTCAGGAGTTTTGCTATATTCCTATTCTTCGCTGACGCGGGGTGGAGCAGCTCGGTAGCTCGTCGGGCTCATAACCCGAAGGTCATAGGTTCAAATCCTGTCCCCGCAACCCCTTATCTTGTAAGGCAGCCGCTCTTTAACAGAACAGATGAACAATCGACGAGTGTAGGCACTTGGTTTTTGGGGGTTCCCGAGTTTTTTGGACGAGGGGGCTACTTTAAAAAAACAGTAGTAGAAGTGCTTACGCGAAGTTGAAAAGAATCATGTCAATGATTCACTTTGAGTAAGACCGGTCCGGAGACGGACCAAAAAGCAGAGATTGAACTGAAGAGTTTGATCCTGGCTCAGATTGAACGCTGGCGGTATGCTTTACACATGCAAGTCGAACGGCAGCATGGGTGCTTGCACCTGATGGCGAGTGGCGAACGGGTGAGTAATATATCGGAACGTGTCCGGAAGTGGGGGATAGCTCGGCGAAAGCCGGATTAATACCGCATATGCCCTGAGGGGGAAAGGTGGGGATCGCAAGACCTATCGCTTTCGGAGTGGCCGATATCGGATTAGCTAGATGGTGAGGTAAAGGCTCACCATGGCGACGATCCGTAGCTGGTCTGAGAGGACGACCAGCCACACTGGAACTGAGACACGGTCCAGACTCCTACGGGAGGCAGCAGTGGGGAATTTTGGACAATGGGGGAAACCCTGATCCAGCCATACCGCGTGAGTGAAGAAGGCCTTCGGGTTGTAAAGCTCTTTCAGCCGGAAAGAAATCGTGCAGGCTAATACCCTGTATGGATGACGGTACCGGAAGAAGAAGCACCGGCTAACTACGTGCCAGCAGCCGCGGTAATACGTAGGGTGCGAGCGTTAATCGGAATTACTGGGCGTAAAGCGTGCGCAGGCGGCTTTTTAAGCCAGATGTGAAATCCCCGGGCTTAACCTGGGAACTGCATTTGGAACTGGAAGGCTAGAGTGTAGCAGAGGGGGGTAGAATTCCACGTGTAGCAGTGAAATGCGTAGATATGTGGAGGAATACCGATGGCGAAGGCAGCCCCTGGGTTAACACTGACGCTCATGCACGAAAGCGTGGGGAGCAAACAGGATTAGATACCCTGGTAGTCCACGCCCTAAACGATGTCAACTAGGTGTTGGGGAAGGAGACTTCTTTAGTACCGCAGCTAACGCGTGAAGTTGACCGCCTGGGGAGTACGGTCGCAAGATTAAAACTCAAAGGAATTGACGGGGACCCGCACAAGCGGTGGATTATGTGGATTAATTCGATGCAACGCGAAAAACCTTACCTACCCTTGACATGCCAGGAAGATCGCAGAGATGTGATTGTGCCCGAAAGGGAACCTGGACACAGGTGCTGCATGGCTGTCGTCAGCTCGTGTCGTGAGATGTTGGGTTAAGTCCCGCAACGAGCGCAACCCTTGCCATTAATTGCCATCATTCAGTTGGGCACTTTAATGGGACTGCCGGTGATAAACCGGAGGAAGGTGGGGATGACGTCAAGTCCTCATGGCCCTTATGGGTAGGGCTTCACACGTAATACAATGGTCGGTACAGAGGGTAGCCAACCCGCGAGGGGGAGCCAATCCCAGAAAGCCGATCGTAGTCCGGATTGGAGTCTGCAACTCGACTCCATGAAGTCGGAATCGCTAGTAATCGCGGATCAGCATGTCGCGGTGAATACGTTCCCGGGTCTTGTACACACCGCCCGTCACACCATGGGAGTGGAATCTGGCAGAAGTAGGTAGCCTAACCGCAAGGGGGGCGCTTACCACGCTGGGTTTCATGACTGGGGTGAAGTCGTAACAAGGTAGCCGTATCGGAAGGTGCGGCTGGATCACCTCCTTTCTAGAGTATCCAGAGGCTGAGTGTCTACACTCATCGGTTGTTCAACAAGGTAACGGGCTGGCAAGGGCTTAGGCTCGAAGCGGGCTCGATGAAAGTTCGGGTCTGTAGCTCAGCTGGTTAGAGCACCGTGTTGATAACGCGGGGTCGTTGGTTCGAGTCCAACCAGACCCACCAGAGTACAAATGGGGGTTTAGCTCAGCTGGGAGAGCACCTGCTTTGCAAGCAGGGGGTCGTCGGTTCGATCCCGTCAACCTCCACCAATTACCTTGTGGTGAGCGAGTGAGAATCGATATCCAAGCTGCTGGGCTTTGATATCGGCTTTTGCCGATGTAGTTCTTTAAAAATTTGGAAGAAGTAAAGAAAGTGATTCACGCGGAAGTGGAAGCGGGGCGACCTGCGGAAGCGGAAGCATGAAAAACATGGGTTTTGATTGTATCAAGCTGATTTGCGATTAGTCGTCGTGAATCGGTCACAAACCTTTGCTAAGACCGGATCCTTAAATCAGTCCGGTGGAAGTAAAAGTTTAAAATGCGAAGCACCGATAACGCCTTGGCTGCAAAGCTGAGGGCTTAACGTTATAGGGTCAAGCGAATAAGTGCATGTGGTGGATGCCTTGGCGATTACAGGCGATGAAAGACGTGTTAGCCTGCGAAAAGCTACGGGGAGCTGGCAAAAAGCTTTGATCCGTAGATATCTGAATGGGGAAACCCGGCCCGCAAGGGTCACTCCCTGCTGAATACATAGGCAGGGTAGAGCGAACCCGGAGAACTGAAACATCTAAGTACCCGGAGGAAAAGAAATCAACCGAGATTCCGTAAGTAGTGGCGAGCGAACGCGGAAGAGCCTGCAAACTTTAGCTTCTGAATTAAGAGAACAGTCTGGAAAGTCTGGCCATAGTGGGTGATAGCCCCGTATTTGAAAATTCAGGAGTGGAAATAGGTTTGGAACAAGTAGGGCGGGGCACGAGAAACCCTGTCTGAACATGGGGGGACCATCCTCCAAGGCTAAATACTCGTAATCGACCGATAGTGAACCAGTACCGTGAGGGAAAGGCGAAAAGAACCCCGGAAGGGGAGTGAAATAGAACCTGAAACCGCATGCATACAAACAGTGGGAGCCCGCAAGGGTGACTGCGTACCTTTTGTATAATGGGTCAGCGACTTACGTTCAGTAGCGAGCTTAACCGAATAGGGGAGGCGTAGGGAAACCGAGTCTGATAAGGGCGATAGTTGCTGGGCGTAGACCCGAAACCAAGTGATCTATCCATGGCCAGGATGAAGGTGCTGTAACAGGTACTGGAGGTCCGAACCCACTAACGTTGAAAAGTTAGGGGATGAGCTGTGGATAGGGGTGAAAGGCTAAACAAACTTGGAAATAGCTGGTTCTCTCCGAAAACTATTTAGGTAGTACCTCATGTATCACTCTCGGGGGTAGAGCACTGTCATGGCTAGGGGTCTATTGCTGATTACCAAACCATTGCAAACTCCGAATACCGAGAAGTGCGAGCATGGGAGACAGACATCGGGTGCTAACGTCCGGTGTCAAGAGGGAAACAACCCAGACCGCCAGCTAAGGTCCCCAAGACACAGTTAAGTGGAAAACGAAGTGGGAAGGCTAAAACAGTCAGGATGTTGGCTTAGAAGCAGCCATCATTTAAAGAAAGCGTAATAGCTCACTGATCGAGTCGTCCTGCGCGGAAGATGTAACGGGGCTCAAACTGTGCACCGAAGCTGCGGATATGTACACTTCACTTTAAACAATTCCTCGATGGCAGACGCTTATGCGAACGGCGAAGCCGTGAGCAAGCGAAGCTTTGGCGTAGACTGACCTTTAGGTTATGTCGGAGCCAAAGCGGCTGCCCTCCCTGATCCGGTGGATGGGGGATGAGTTGCTTAAAGGAAGTGTACATATGGTAGGAGAGCGTTCTGTAGGCCTGCGAAGGTGTGGTGTGAACCATGCTGGAGGTATCAGAAGTGCGAATGCTGACATGAGTAGCGATAAAGGGAGTGAAAGGCTCCCTCGCCGAAAGCCCAAGGTTTCCTGCGCAACGTTCATCGGCGCAGGGTGAGTCGGCCCCTAAGGCGAGGCTGAAAAGCGTAGTCGATGGGAAACAGGTTAATATTCCTGTACCTCAATGCAATGCGATGTGGGGACGGAGAAGGTTAGGCAATCCGGGTGTTGGACGTCCCGGTTCAAGCGTGTAGGCAGATCTCTTAGGCAAATCCGGGAGGTCAATGTCGAGGCGTGATAACGAGGCACTTAGGTGCTGAAGTTGCTGATACCAAGCTTCCAAGAAAAGCCACTAAGCTTCAGTTGCATTGGGACCGTACCGCAAACCGACACAGGTGGGCAGGATGAGAATTCTAAGGCGCTTGAGAGAACTCCGGGTGAAGGAACTCGGCAAATTAGCACCGTAACTTCGGGAGAAGGTGCGCCCCGGTAGAGTGTAGCGGCTTGCCCGTGAAGCTCGATGGGGTTGCAGTGAAATGGTGGCTGCGACTGTTTAATAAAAACACAGCACTCTGCAAACACGAAAGTGGACGTATAGAGTGTGACGCCTGCCCGGTGCTGGAAGATTAAATGATGGGGTGCAAGCTCTTGATTGAAGTCCCAGTAAACGGCGGCCGTAACTATAACGGTCCTAAGGTAGCGAAATTCCTTGTCGGGTAAGTTCCGACCTGCACGAATGGCGTAACGATGGCCACACTGTCTCCACCCGAGACTCAGCGAAGTTGAAATGTTTGTGAAGATGCAATCTACCCGCGGCTAGACGGAAAGACCCCATGAACCTTTACTGTAGCTTTGCATTGGATTTTGAATAGACTTGTGTAGGATAGCTGGGAGGCTTTGAAGCGGGGACGCCAGTTCTCGTGGAGCCAACCTTGAAATACCAGCCTGGTGTGTTTGAGATTCTAACCTGGGCCCCTGATCGGGGCTGGGGACCGTGCATGGTAGGCAGTTTGACTGGGGCGGTCTCCTCCCAAATTGTAACGGAGGAGTACGAAGGTATCCTAGGTACGGTCGGACATCGTACTGATAGTGCAATGGCAAAAGGATGCTTAACTGCGAGACTGACAAGTCGAGCAGATACGAAAGTAGGTCATAGTGATCCGGTGGTTCTGTATGGAAGGGCCATCGCTCAACGGATAAAAGGTACTCTGGGGATAACAGGCTGATTCCTCCCAAGAGTTCATATCGACGGGGAGTTTGGCACCTCGATGTCGGCTCATCACATCCTGGGGCTGTAGCCGGTCCCAAGGGTATGGCTGTTCGCCATTTAAAGTGGTACGTGAGCTGGGTTTAAAACGTCGTGAGACAGTTTGGTCCCTATCTGCCGTGGGCGTTGGAAATTTGAAGGGACCTGCTCCTAGTACGAGAGGACCGGAGTGGACGAATCTCTGGTGTACCGGTTATGACGCCAGTCGTATTGCCGGGTAGCTAAATTCGGAAGAGATAACCGCTGAAAGCATCTAAGCGGGAAACTCGCCTTAAGATAAGATTTCCCTCAGGCCTTGAGCCTGCTGAAGGGTCGTTCGAGACCAGGACGTTGATAGGCTGGATGTGGAAGCGCAGTAATGCGTTAAGCTAACCAGTACTAATTGCCCGTGAGGCTTGATCCTATAACGTTAAGTAACAAAGGCGTTTCGCAACACGCAATCAAGACACAGAAAACTTTACTTCTTCCAGATAACGGCGAGTTGCTCCGGCCTCAAAACCGGATCGGCGAGCCACAAACAGGGTAGGCGACAGAACACCGTCGAATACCGAACAGTTTGTCTGACGACCATAGCGAGTTGGTCCCACTCCTTCCCATCCCGAACAGGACAGTGAAACGACTTAGCGCCGATGATAGTGTGGATTCCCATGTGAAAGTAGGTCATCGTCAGACTCCTTATAAGATAACGCCCTCGATACCGAGGGCGTTGTTGTTCCTGAATGTTTCTTTGTTTAGATGGGTTGCCGAGCAGGCAAGTGAATAGCTAAAAATAATCCCCATCGGCTTTTATGGGTCGTTAGCTCAGTTGGTAGAGCAGCGGACTCTTAATCCGTTTGTCGCAGGTTCGACCCCTGCACGGCCCACCAATCATCAAGGACTTGGATGCGATATCCAAGTCCTTTTTTTATTTGAATGTGAGCAGAAAATGTTGCTAAGCGTGGATTTTGCCTGTTGCTTCGTTTATGATGGCCTATCGGATATCAAGTACGTAATAAATTCTCGGCAACGGAGATTATTGTAATCGGTGATGCGATTTGAGGCGTGAAAGAATTGGCGGGCCTCCCCGCATTGCAGTGTAGTGAATCTGGTCAGGTCCGGAAGGAAGCAGCCATAACTAAATACTGCAAGTGCCGGGGGTAAGGCTCGCCTCCTGTTGAGTAATTAAGTCGTTTGGGGAAGGCAATGAGAAAACTCGGTTGGTTGCTCGGCGCATTATTGCTTACTGGAAATGCGTGGGCTGTTGACGGTGTGTCCGTCGAGGCGGGTAATGGCGACTATACTGATTCTGCGCGCATTGGAGCGATCTGGGATTGGGATAAGCAGTGGTTTGATGAGGGCGACTGGCTGGTGACAGGTTTCTGGGAGGCTTCGCTGGGTATGTGGCGGGGGCGTAGCAGTGTGGGCAACAACCAGACAATCACCGACCTGGGAATCACGCCGGTATTTCGCTTTCAGCAGAAAAAAATGTCTGGTGTTGCTCCATACATGGAGGGGGGAATCGGTTTTCATGTGATTACTCCTACTTTTATTTATAACAACCGTCATTTTGGCAGCGCATTCCAGTTTGGCGATCACGTCGGTTTTGGTGTCCGTTTCGGCGAACACCACCAATTCGACTTGGGCTATCGATACCAACATTTATCCAACGGCGGTATCAAGAAACCCAACCAAGGCATTAATATCAACCAAGTGCATTTTGTCTACCATTTCTAACGCGGTTTAACTTGTCAGCCACCTCTGTTCTTGCGCGAAAATGGCGTCCTAAGGATTTTTCGCAACTGGCGGGGCAAGAGCACGTCGTCAGGGCTCTCAGCAACGCACTTGCACAAAATCGCCTGCATCATGCATATCTCTTTACCGGTACGCGTGGTGTCGGGAAAACCACAATTGCGCGCATCTTTGCCAAGTCGCTGAATTGTGCGACGGGTATCACTGCCACGCCATGCGGTGAGTGCAACGCATGTAAAGAGATAGATAGCGGTCGGTTTGTCGACCTGATCGAACTGGATGCTGCCTCGAACACGCAGGTCGATAACATGCGCGAACTTCTGGAAAGTGCGCTGTACGCACCAACCAACGCACGCTTTAAGATTTATATCATTGACGAAGTGCATATGCTATCCAAGTCGGCCTTTAACGCGATGTTGAAGACATTGGAGGAGCCGCCCGGGCATGTGAAATTCATCCTTGCTACGACTGATCCGCAAAAGATTCCCGTTACCGTATTGTCGCGTTGCTTGCAGTTCAACCTTAAACAACTACCTGTGGCTTTGATTGCTGAGCACCTGCAGTACGTGCTTGAAATGGAACATATCGCTTTCGAGCCGGCCGCAGTTGCACTGGTTGCACGAGCAGCGCAGGGCAGTATGCGCGACGCATTGAGTTTGATGGATCAGGCAATCGCCTTTTCTGCCGGCCAAGTGGAAGAAGCGATGGTCCGTACCATGCTGGGTGCGATAGACCGGGGCTATCTGTTCGAGTTGCTTGTGGCATTGCGAGACCAGAACGGGGCAGCGTTGCTTGATGTGGCCGACAATATGGCTGCACATAGTGTAGCGTTCGATGCGGCTTTGCTGGATTTGGCTACGTTGCTGCATCGCATTGCACTGGTTCAGATAGTGCCTCAGGCAATGCCTGATGATGAACCCGAACGATTGCGGGTGATGGAGTTGGCGCAAAGTCTGTCGCCAGAGGAAGTCCAATTGCTCTATCAGATTGCCGTGCATGGTCGTGATGAGATAGATCTGGCTCCGGACGAATATGCCGGTTTCACCATGACTCTGTTGCGTATGCTGTCATTTGCGGCCGCTAAAGATTTGCCGCGGCAGATGTCGGTCAGGACAGTGTCGGAGCTGTCCGGTGCGCAACCTGTTATGGCAGATAAATCAGTTAAGTTTCAGCAGGTAAATGCTGAACTTGCCGCAGGTTGTGACGCTGAATCGGGAGGGCGTCTGGACTGGGGGGCGGTGCTGGCGCAGTTGGATGTGCAGGGCATGGCACAACAATTGGCGAAAAACTGCACGTTGCAGAGTTTTTTGAGTCAGCAAATCACCCTGAATCTGTCACCAGAATATAAGCATCTTCAAGCCAATAGAACTGCAGTCGACAAATTGCGGGCGTCATTGAGCGATTATTTTTCCACGCCAATCAAATTGATGATTGTGCTGGGGGATGCTGAAATGGCAACGCCGGCGGTGATTGAACAACAAACCAGACAGATCGTGCAGGAACAGGCGAGCGAGGCGATCACTCAGGACGGCTTTGTGCGCGAGATGCAGACGGAATTGTCGGCCAATCTGGTGGCTGACTCGATTAAACCAATACAGTAAGTTCGGGAGGCCGTAATAATGATGAAGGGCGGATTGAGCGGGTTGATGAAGCAGGCCCAGCAAATGCAGCAGAATATGCAGAAGGCACAGGCTGAATTGGCCACCGTGGAGGTCGAAGGTCAGGCAGGTTCCGGCGCAGTCAAGGTGACTATGACGTGTGCGCACGAGGTACGTCGCATATCGCTGGACGACAGTGTGTTGTCCGATGATAAAGAAATGCTGGAGGATCTGATCGTGTTGGCTTTGAACGATGCGATGAAGAAGGCGGAGGCGACCACTCAGCAACGCATGAGCGGTTTTAGTGCCGGCATGGGCCTGCCGCCCGGGATGAAGCTGCCGTTTTGATGATGCCATCCCTTCTGGAGGAGTTGGTTGCTGCGTTGCGTTGTTTACCAGGCGTGGGGCCGAAATCGGCGCAACGCATGGCCTACCACTTGCTTCAGCGAGACCGCAATGGAGCAATGCACTTGGCAGAATCGCTGGAGCTGGCTGTAAATAACATCAGGCACTGTAACAAATGCAATAATTTTTCCGAGCAGGATGTTTGCGGTTTATGTGCCTCACCCAAGCGTGACCCAGGCCTGCTGTGCGTTGTCGAGATGCCGGCCGATTTGCTGATGATGGAGCAGGCACAGTGTTATCGCGGCATGTACTTCGTATTGATGGGCAGGTTGTCTCCGCTGGATGGCATCGGCGTGAAGGAACTGCACCTTGATCGACTGCTCAAACGCGTACACGAACATCCCTGCGAAGTGATTCTGGCGACCAACTTTACTGTGGAAGGGGATGCCACGGCGCATTATCTGGCAACCTTGCTGCAATCGCAGAACATCAAGGTGTCACGCATTGCCCGCGGCCTGCCGGTAGGCGGCGAACTGGAGCAGGTGGATAGTGGCACGTTAGCGCAAGCTGTGCTGGAAAGACGCGAGATGGCAGTATGAACGAACATGGCGAGAAATTGCAGAAAGTGCTGGCTCAGGCGGGCTTCGGCTCGCGCCGGGCAATGGAGGAATGGATTGCGGCGGGGCGAGTCAGCGTAAACGGAGAACCGGCGACTCTGGGGATGCGCGTGGTGCCGGGCGATTTGGTGAAGACGGAACGTCGCACCATACGCATTGGCGAAAGAGAACATGCTATACGCGTGTTGTTGTATCACAAGCCTGAAGGTGAAATCGTCAGTCGCGACGATCCGGAAAACCGCGTCAGCGTATTCGACAAACTGCCTAAACTGCGTGGGCAGAAATGGATCGCTATCGGGCGGTTGGATTTCAATACCAGCGGTTTGCTGATTTTTACCACTTCCGGCGAGTTGGCGAATCGCCTGATGCATCCGCGATTCGAGGTGGAACGGGAGTATGCGGTACGAGTGCAGGGAACCATGACGGATGAGCAAATGAACAGGGTGCTCAAGGAAGGCGTTGGCTTGGAGGACGGCCCCGTCAAGTTCGAGAAACTTGAAGATCACGGGGGCGAGGGCTTTAACCACTGGTATCGCGTGATACTCAGGGAAGGGCGGAATCGCGTGGTGCGTCGCACCTTTGATGCACTTGGTTTGCCTGTGAGCCGATTGATGCGCATACGCTTCGGTATAATCAATCTGCCACCAAGACTGAAGCGTGGCATGACCGCCGAACTGGGCGAAGCTGAAGTACAGCAGGTGCTGGAGTGGGCAGGTCTTGCGCATGAAGAAGAATTGAGTCCAGTCGTACCGGCATCGCGCCCATCCGGACGCACCCGCACCGCAGTGGCAGTACCTCCCGCTACATCTGAGGTGCGCGATAAGCGGCATGTTGCTGCAAGCCGCGGCAGGAAAAGTAAAACTGGTGTAAAACGTTAACTGCTACTAGAATTTGCGCCGTTATGTCCTGCTGACAAGGGTTGCAGGAATATTGATGTGCAAGTTATGCCGAGGCACTAAAAACTGAATGGAAACGCACGGTAATAAGACCATCATGTGCAGTGTGCTGTTCTTGGATATCGTGGAATATTCCAAGAAGTCGGTTGCTGGGCAGATTTCGCTGAAAGAAAGGTTCAACGAATACCTTTCTGCGGCTATTAGCAATGTGCCGATAGCTGACCGGATCATTCTTGATACCGGTGACGGTGCGGCGATCAACTTCCTCGGTGATGTCGAAGATGCGCTCAAGGCGGCGCTCAGTTTGCGCGATAGCCTGTCCAATGAAGACCCGCATGTGGATCCGCCACTGATGGTACGTATCGGGATCAATCTCGGACCGGTTCGTCTGGTGCGTGACATCAACGGCCAACCCAACATTGTCGGTGACGGTATCAATGTCGCGCAGCGCATAATGGGCTTTGCAGATGTCGAGCAGATTCTGGTGTCGCGTTCATATTACGATGCTGTTTCGCGCCTGTCCCCTCAATATGCCGGGATGTTCCATTACCAGGGATCACGCACCGACAAGCATGTGCGTGAGCACGAGGTATATGCGATCGGTTACCCCGGCGATAATGCGACAGAGGCCATGGCTACCGATGTGCTTGCTGGAGAAGCAGGCGCATCGCCCATGCGGTTAATGACCCGAATCAAGGGTGTCTGGAATGGGGCGGCAATAAAGCTGGACGACTGGATCCGGGGCGTGGTGTCCGGTTTCAAAAGGGCAGAGCCAAGGCAACGCGCTCTATATGTTGGTGCGGCCACTGTTCCCATCATGCTTTTCTTTACTGTGTTGATTGTGAAGTCTACGCCTCAAGAAGCTCCGCTCGTTTCTCAGGATGCCGAACCGCCTCGTTCCATGAGTGTAGAGCCGAAGGTTGTATCAGATGCTTCCAAAGGCGAGCCAGAAACGGTTACGGGTCAAAGTAAGCGGGAGGCTGTTGCCAAACCGGATGGCAATAAAACCAAGGAGCCTCCTAAACAAAATGCTGTTCAACAAAAAGCCAAGCCGCCCCAACCGGCAGACAGCAAGTCATGGCTTGAAACATTAAAGCCGTCGGGGGGAGATGCGTACATTTCGGTCAGTTGCAAGGAAGGTGCGCTGGTGTTTGTCGATGGTATGCAGAGCGGAAAAATTGATTCCACGGGGACATTGACTATAGCTGTTACGTCGGGGAAGCATGCGGTGATTGTGAGCCATGCGAGCGGCGGACTTTACAGGCAGGATGTTTTGCTCGATTCGGGCAAAACGGTGCGTGTAAGGCCGAATTTCTGTAAATAGCCGGGATAGTTCTGATTGTCAGGTTAATGCGTAATGTATAGAGCGATTAATAAATTGCGGTGGTGCCATGATTAGCCAGTTAGGCCGCTATGAAGTGCTTGGTGAGCTTGGGCAAGGCGCGATGGGCATTGTCTACAAAGCCAAGGATCCGTTGATCGATCGTGTGGTTGCGATCAAGACGATCAATCTGAGCTTGGCGCTGGACGAGAAAGAAGAATACGAAGGGCGCTTTTATCAGGAAGCAAAGGCGGCTGGCAGGTTGAATCACCCGAATATCGTGACTATCTACGATGTAGGCAAAAGCGGGGATATCGCCTATATCGCCATGGAATTATTACAAGGCCGAGAGTTGCGTGACATCATGAACGACAGTGGTGTCCTTCCGGTCGATCAGGTGTTGGATATCGTGATGCAGGTAGCATCGGGCTTGTCCTATGCGCACGAACATGAAATCGTGCATCGTGACATAAAGCCTTCCAATATCATGATCATCCGCGACGGGCATGTAAAAATCACTGACTTCGGTATTGCGCGCATGGAGTCGTCGGCAATACGCACACAAACCGGCATGGTGCTGGGCTCACCGAAATACATGTCGCCAGAGCAAGTGATGGGCAAGGTGATAGATCAGCGCTCGGATATCTTTTCGCTGGGTGTGATGCTTTATGAAATGTTGACTGGACAGGCGCCCTTTAACGGCGAGAACGTCAACGCCATCATGTATCAGACCCTGAATGCCGTACCGCTACCACCCAGCACACTGAATCCCGCTGTTCCGGAAATGGTCAACTTTATCGTGGCCAAGGCGCTTGCGAAAGGACTCGAAGATCGCTACCAGAATGCCAGGGACTTTGCTATGGATCTGCGCGCATGTCGGGATACCTTGCCGCGTTCGGGTCTTCAGGCTGGTATGCCGCAGCCTCCTGCAGGAGGTGAAAGAAAGTTGCCGGATGCGATTGCCGCTACGAGCAGAAAAGAAGCCGGCGAGGAAGAGGCCAAGTCGCCGCCGACGGCCGGTTTGTCCAAAGTTTTTGATTCGACTGCCGCGACCATGCGCCTAGCTGCGTTGACATGCTCCCGCGAAGAGGCAGACGAATTGGCCAAGACAATCAAAATGGAGGCTCGTCCGCGTGCCGCGCCAATCGATCAGTCGGTGGTGCCGGACAGCGCAGGACGACCAGCAGCGCCAGTTCGTCCAGTCGTCCGTCAGCAGCGGGCGGAAGTGCCGGTTCAGCCCGGCGTTGGCAATCTGGTGCTGATTGCCCTTGTGGTATTGGTATTGTTGGGCATCACTGCGATTTTTATTTATTGAGTTGCCAAGCAGTCGAATATGGTGATTAATCCGTCGCCGCGTTTGACTATATTGCTGTTGCTGTCCCATACGGTTGCCACAATTTTTCTGTATGTGACCGTCATGCCGACCATCACCAAACTGGCGATACTTTTCCTGATTTTATTAAGCTTGGTACATTATCTGCGCCGCGATGTATTGTTGCGCGATGCTAATTCGTGGTGTGAGATTCTACTTGAACAGGGTGAGGTATCGATTGTTCATCGTGATGGATCGGGTTCTCATGGCCGGATCGGGAGACAAACTGTCGTGAATCCATATTTCGTTATATTGTTTGTCGGTCAGCCGGGTTATCGCCCACCAGTTGCGCGGATCATTTTGCCGGACATGATAGGCGCAAGTGCATTCCGCGAGATGCGCGTACGACTGAAGTTCACCTAGCCGGCATTTGGAGAAAGAACGGTCGGTTGAGGATCGGGTAGTGTTTCCGGATAGTCCTTGCTGAAATGCAGGCCACGGCTTTCATGACGCAGCAAGGCGCTTTGCACGATCAATTCTGCATTCAATACCAGGTTGCGCAGTTCCAGCAGATCCGAGCTGACGTGGAAATGGGCGTAATACTCGTTGATTTCGTCTTGCAGCAACTGGATGCGGCGTTGTGCGCGTTGCAGGCGTTTATTGGTCCGCACGATCCCTACGTAATCCCACATGAAATGCCGTAGTTCCGCCCAGTTGTGCGAGATGACGATCTGCTCGTCCGCGTCGGTGACCCGACTCTCGTCCCATGCGGGCAGGGCGGGAAGTTCATGGCGCGGCCTGCTTAAAATATCACGGACTGCCGCGTCAGCGAACACCAGGCATTCCAGCAAAGAGTTGCTGGCCAGGCGGTTGGCGCCGTGCAGGCCACTATAGGCGGTTTCCCCTACCGCATACAGACCCTCCACATCGGTGCGCGCATGCAAGTCGGCCATTATTCCACCGCAGGTGTAGTGTGCTGCCGGAACGACCGGGATAGGTTCTTTGCTGATGTTGATGCCCAGCGACAGGCAGCGTGCATAGATGGTCGGGAAATGCTCTTGCAGGAATTCGAGCGGTTGGTGCGAGATGTCCAGATAAACGCAGTCCAGTCCGCGCTTCTTCATTTCAAAGTCTATCGCCCTCGCCACCACATCGCGCGGCGCAAGCTCTGCACGCTCATCGTGCCAAGGCATGAAGCGCGTTCCGTCTGGCAGTTTCAGGATGCCGCCTTCGCCGCGTACGGCCTCGCTGATGAGGAACGATTTTGCATGGGGGTGATACAGGCATGTAGGGTGAAACTGGATGAACTCCATGTTGGCTACACGGCATCCGGCACGCCAGGCCATTGCGATGCCATCGCCAGTCGCAGTATCCGGATTGGTGGTATAGAGATAGACCTTGCCGCTGCCGCCAGTCGCCAGAATGGTGTTTTGTGCAGCGATGGTGACGACTTCGCCAGTCAGGCTGTTCAGGGCATATGCGCCATAGCAGCGGTTGTCCTGAAGCCCGATCTTTTTTCCGGTGATCAAGTCGACCGACAGATGATTTTCCAGTACGACGATGTTTGGATGACCGAGGACAAGCGCGACGAGGGTTTCCTGTACGGCCTGACCGGTCGCATCTGCCGCGTGAATGATACGCCTCCGGCTGTGTCCGCCCTCGCGGGTGAGATGATAGCCCATCTCGTTGTGTTCCTTGGTAAAAGGAACGCCCATATCTATCAGCCAATCAATGGCAGTTTTACCGTGTTCGACGACGTAACGGGTAGCCGCCTCGTCGCACAGGCCGGCGCCGGCAGTCAGGGTGTCGCGAATATGAGCGTCGAGCGAATCGTCCTCGGCCAATACTGCGGCGATGCCGCCTTGCGCCCAGCCGCTTGCACCATCCAGCAGGGACCTTTTGGTGATCAAACCAACCTTCTGGTGCCCGGCCAGTTTAAGGGCCAGTGCCAGACCTGCCAGACCGCTGCCGATGATTAATGTGTCGAATTTCCGCAAGTTGGATTCCCGATATGTGCGTCCGAGCCGGAACTATAACAAAAGAGACGTGCGGGACATCATCTGATTGTCGACTGGTGGGAACCAATATCTTTGTCGCAGGTCGGACGGGGCGCTAATATAGCTCAAGCGCTGTCGCATGGTTGGCCGAGCAGTTATACTTGCGAGCTTAATACCCGCGAATAGAGCAGTGGATACAATAATAACTGGGGCGTCAGGGATGGCAGACCGAGAAGTCGATCAACAGTTGGTGGAACGCGTTCAACGCGGCGACAAGCACGCCTTCGACCTGTTGGTGACCAAATACCAGCGCAAGCTCGGGCGGTTAATTTCCCGGTTTGTGCGTGATCCTGCTGAAGCGGAGGATGTTACGCAGGACGCTTTTATCAAGGCATACCGGGCGTTGCCAGGTTTCAGAGGGGATAGTGCGTTCTATACGTGGCTGTACCGTATCGGAATCAATACGGCCAAGAATCACCTGCTGGCGAATAAACGCCGTGCGCCGACCAGTACGCCTTTCGATGTGGAAGACGCCGAATCCTTTGATGATGCCGGTTTGCTGCATGAGGTTAGCACACCGGAAAATGAACTTATGAGCAAACAGGTTGTCGATGTGGTGCAGTCCTCATTGCAGCAATTGCCCGAGGATTTGCGTAGTGCCCTGACTTTGCGTGAGATAGAAGGGTTGAGTTATGAAGAGATCGCCAGTGTGATGAATTGCCCGATCGGCACGGTGCGGTCAAGAATTTTCAGGGCACGTGAAGCGGTAGCGGAAAACCTGCGACCGTTGTTAGAAACCAGCAAGGGAAACAGGTGGTAGACATGAAGCAAGAAATCTCCGCACTGATGGATGGCGAATTGTTTGAGGATGAAGCAGACACCCTGCTTGATCAAATCAAGCGGGATCAGGATTCCCACAATGATTGGGCGGTTTACCATCTGATCGGGGATGTGCTCCGCCAACCCGACCACATCCATTGCGACCTGGGCGCACAGGTGCGCGAACGAGTACAGGATGAGCCTACCGTGCTTGCACCCCGTAAGCGCGTAATCAGGCAGAAGATGCAGGCATTCATGATGTCTGCCGCAGCTTCGCTGGCGGCAGTCGGCGTGGTTGCGTGGATGTCCATGCAGGTTGCCCCGGAAACGGCCCCGCAGATGGCTATGAAGCAAAATGTCTTGCGCCCGGCCAGTCTGCAAATCCAGCCGAAATCGAGTGATTACCTGATGGCGCACCAGGAGTTTTCCCCGAGTACGGACATGAATGGCGGCGCTTCCTATGTCCGGACCGTGTCTTACGGTGTTGAGGAGAAGGCCCAATGAGTTTGCGGAGCGGAATGGGTGTTCTGATGTTGTTGTTGACGGGCGCCGCATCCGCCGCTGGAGATACACACAGCCTTAACTGGTTGCAGACGGTTGCCTTTGCAGGGCACCAGACTGACTATAGCGGGGTATTCGTCTATCAATACGGCAATCGCGTCGAAACCTCCCGAATAACCCATGTGGTCGAAACCGACGGCGAATATGAAAAACTGGAGAGCCTCGATGGACCCAAGCGGGAAATCGTCCGCCATCATGGGCAAGTATGGGTTTATGACAATCACAAAATGGTGCAGGTGGACAGTCGGCATGGACGGGGCAGATTCCCGTCGCTGCTACCGGAGCAACTGTCGGCGTTGAGCGGGAATTATCGCGTTAAAGAAGATGGCATGCAGAGAGTGGCCGGGTACAACGCGCAAGTCATCCTGTTCCAGCCCAGAGATAGTTTGCGTTATAGCCACAAGATATGGGCGCATACCGATTCCGGGCTGTTGTTGAAGGCTGCAGTGCTGGATGATATGAGCAGGGTCATCGAACAATATGCTTTTACGCAACTGAAAATTGGCGGTGATATCGACCGTTCTTGGATTGCGCCGAACTCTGCGGCTGGCCAGCACGGTGCGGGTACGCGCGTGTTGAACAGAACCAGCATGCCGGTGAATAGCGGCTGGGTAGCCGATGCATTGCCGACTGGATTCAATAAGATCATGGAGGTCAAGCGTCCGATGCGTGGCAAACATGCACCCGTCCTGCAACTGGTGTTTTCGGATGGGCTGAGCGCCATTTCCATTTTCATCGAACCCGTGGATGATGATGAGGATGACGTGGATGGTTTGTCGAGCCGCGGGGCGGTCAATCTGTACCGCAAAGTGATAGACAAGAACCTGATTACCGTTGTTGGCGAAGTGCCGCCGCGTACCGTGATGCAAGTGCTCGATTCGGTACGCTACAACAGCAGATGACGCATGCTGGAGACGCGTGCCACCGTTATTCGGATTGACGGGCCCCATGCCATGGTGCAGGCCAATCATGGCAATGGTTGCGGACAGTGCAACGGCAAAGGTTGCGGGACAGGCAAACTGTCACAGTTGTTTTGCAGCAAGCCGCGCCAATTCCAGGTGAGCAACCCGATCAATGCAGGCATCGGAGATGAAGTGATCGTATCGGTTGCGGATGGCGAGGTGTTGCGCGGCATCCTGCTGGTCTATCTGTTGCCGCTGGTATTGTTGATCGCGGGCGCCTTGCTGGGAGGGCTGTCTGCTAGACAGGAAACCCAATATGACGGCTATGCGGCTGTTGGCGCGTTGTTGGGCCTGGGTATCGGTTTCGTCGTGGCAAAATGGCTTTCATCCGGTCGTGGGCATCGTCAAAGGCAGCCATATATTGCCCGGAAATGGCACGGCGAATAGCAGAACATTCAATTTTTTTCGTATGAGGAGGGGTGCATGCTGAGAAAATTCTTTGGTTTGTTGATACTGGTCGCAGGATTGAATTCTAGCTTGCCGGCATATGCCAACGGCCTGCCGGATTTTACGGAGTTGGTCGAAAAACAGGGCCCGGCAGTCGTCAATATCAGCACCACCCAGATCATTCGCAATATGCAGGGCTTCCCCAATCTGCCGGAAGGCGATCCTTTCTTTGAATTTTTCCGTCGCTTCGCACCGCAAATGCCTCGCGAACAGGAATCGCAATCACTGGGTTCCGGTTTCATCATCAGCGCGGATGGTTACATCATGACCAACGCGCATGTGATCGACCATGCGGACAAGATCACCGTGCGCCTGACCGACAAGCGCGAGTTCAGCGCCAAGGTGATCGGTGCGGACAAGCGTACCGATATTGCCCTGCTGAAGATCGAGGCGAGCGGCTTGCCCAAGGTCAGCATCGGCGATCCGAGCAGACTCAAGGTCGGTGAGTGGGTCGTCGCGATCGGCTCACCGTTCGGGTTTGACAGCAGCGTGACAGCCGGTATTGTAAGCGCCACGGGACGTTCCCTGCCAAGAGATAATTTCGTGCCGTTCATCCAGACCGATGTGGCGATCAATCCCGGTAACTCCGGCGGACCGTTGTTCAACATGAGCGGCGAAGTTGTGGGCATCAATTCCCAGATATACACCCGTTCCGGCGGATCGATGGGCCTTTCGTTCTCCATTCCGATTGATGTGGCGACACAGGTGGCCGATCAGTTGCGCAATACAGGCAAGGTGACCCGCGGCCGCATCGGCGTGACCATCCAGGAAGTGACGCATGAACTGGCCGAATCGTTCGGGCTGGACAAGCCGGCCGGCGCGCTGATCAGCAGCGTGGAAAAGAACGGGCCGGCCGACAAGGGGGGCATCGAAGTGAGCGATGTCATCCTGAAATTCGACGGCAAACCGGTCGACAGTTCCAGCGATTTGCCACGCATGGTTGCGGCGACCAAACCGGGAAGCAAGGTGTCCATCGACCTGTGGCGCAAAGGTGCTTCCAGAAAAGTGACTGTGGAGATCGGCGAGATGCCGGAAGACGGCAAACTGGCGCATGCCGCGAGGGAATTGGCCGATGATGTCACTGCAATGGTCGCACGCCTGGGTATCGCGGTTCGCGAGTTGAGCCGGGAGCAACTGCAGGAACTGGATATCGGCGGGGGATTGCTGGTCGACGAGGTCAAGGGCAAGGCGGCACGGGCTGCCGGGTTGCAGCAGGGCGATGTATTGCTGGCGATCGGCAATATCCCGATCCGTTCGCTGAAACAGCTCAATGATATCGTCAAGCAGGTTCCCCAAGGCCGCAATGTCGCCCTGCTGGTGCGCCGCGGCGATGCCGCATCCTATGTGGCAATCAAGCTCGACGGGAAGTAATCACAATCCTGCGTATCCCGCCTAAATCGGCTAGAATCCGCGCTTCGCGAATTTAGCCGATTCAGGCGTTTTTTTCAGGTATTCATGCAACATATCCGCAACTTTTCCATCATCGCCCACATCGATCACGGCAAATCCACGCTGGCCGACCGCATCATCCATTTGTGCGGCGGGTTGTCCGATCGCGAGATGGAGTCCCAGGTGCTTGATTCCATGTCGCTGGAACGCGAACGCGGCATCACCATCAAGGCGCAGACCGCCGCGTTGAACTACAAGTCTCGCGACGGCCAGACTTACAACCTCAACCTGATCGATACGCCGGGTCATGTGGATTTTTCCTATGAGGTGTCCCGCTCGCTGTCGGCCTGCGAGGGCGCGCTGCTGGTGGTCGACGCTTCGCAGGGTGTGGAAGCGCAGACCGTGGCGAACTGCTATACCGCGCTGGATCTTGGCGTCGAGGTGGTGCCGGTGCTGAACAAGATCGACTTGCCTTCTGCCAATCCCGAGAACGCCATTTCCGAGATCGAGGACGTGATCGGTATCGGGGCGCAGGATGCAGTGCATTGCTCGGCCAAGACCGGCCTTGGCGTGCAGGATGTGCTGGAGTCGCTGATCGTCAAGGTACCCGCCCCGCAGGGCGATCCGGATGCGCCATTGCAGGCGCTGATCATCGATTCGTGGTTCGACAACTATGTCGGCGTGGTCATGCTGGTTCGCGTCAAGAACGGTACGCTCAGGCCCAAGGAGAAAATCCTGTTCATGGCTACCGGCGCGCTGCATTTGACGGAACAGGTTGGCGTGTTCACGCCCAAGTCGCAGTCGTGCGAGAGTCTCAGCGCCGGCCAGGTGGGTTTTGTCATCGCCGGTATCAAGGAACTGAAATCCGCGAAAGTGGGAGATACCGTCACTCATCAGGCCAAGCCTGCTGCCGCGCCTTTGCCGGGCTTCAAGGAGATCCAGCCGCAGGTGTTCGCCGGGCTGTTTCCGGTCGAATCCAATCAGTACGAGGCGCTGCGCGATTCGCTGGAGAAGCTCAAGCTGAACGATGCTGCGTTGCAGTACGAGCCGGAGGTATCGCAGGCGCTGGGCTTCGGTTTCCGTTGTGGCTTCCTCGGCCTGTTGCATATGGAGATTGTCCAGGAGAGGCTGGAGCGCGAGTTTGATATGGATCTGATCACCACCGCGCCGACGGTGATCTACCAGGTCGTATTGCGCGACGGGACAATCGTACAGGTGGACAATCCATCGAAGATGCCCGATCCGGCCAAGGTCGAGGAGATCCGCGAGCCCATCGTCACGGTCAACCTGTACATGCCGAACGAGTATGTCGGTTCGGTGATCACGCTATGCACCCAGAAGCGCGGCATGCAGATCAACATCAGCTATCACGGCAAACAGGTGAATCTGGTGTACGAGATGCCGATGGCGGAGATCGTGATGGATTTCTTCGACAAGCTGAAATCGGTGTCGCGCGGCTACGCCTCGATGGATTACGAGTTCAAGGAGTATCGCCCGGCCGACGTGGTCAAGGTCGACATGCTGATCAACGGCGACAAGGTGGATGCGCTGGCAGTGATCGTGCATCGCGCCAACAGCCAGTATCGCGGGCGCGAAGTGGCCGCCAAGATGCGCGAACTGATCCCGCGCCAGATGTACGATGTGGCGATCCAGGCGACCATCGGCTCCAATATCATCGCGCGCGAGAACGTCAAGGCGATGCGCAAGAACGTGCTGGCCAAGTGTTATGGCGGCGACATTTCGCGCAAGAAGAAGCTGCTGGAGAAGCAAAAGGCCGGCAAGAAGCGCATGAAACAGGTGGGCAGCGTGGAGATCCCGCAGGAAGCTTTCCTGGCGATCCTGCGTGTCGACGAATAAGGGATGGCGATGGACTTTGCATTGATTCTGTTTACATTGCTGCTGGTCACCGGCGGCATCTGGTTGCTGGATCGCTTCGTGCTGGCGGGCAAGCGCGCCCAGGACGTTGCCGAACCGTGGTGGGTGGAATATGCCAAAAGCTTCTTTCCGGTGATTCTGATCGTCTTCTTCATCCGGTCCTTCCTGGTCGAGCCGTTCAAGATCCCGTCCAGTTCGATGGTTCCGACCTTGCACGTGGGCGATTTCATCCTGGTGAACAAGTTCACCTACGGCATCCGTCTGCCCATCGTCAATCTGAAGATCGTTCAGCTTGGCGATCCGCAGCGCGGCGACGTGATGGTGTTCCACTATCCGGAAGACCCGTCGAAAGACTACATCAAACGCGTGGTCGGCGTGTCCGGCGATACCGTCGAATACCGTGACAAGCGCCTATGGGTCAACGGGGCGGAGCAAGAACAGGCGGCGGATGGCGATTACAATTATGTGGAAACCGGGTTGAATTTCGTCCATACCGAAAAGCGCATCGAGACTTTGGGCCAGCACCCGCACGCGATTCTGGTGAATCCCGAGATGCCCACCTTGCGGCAGAGCTCGGTGGCCGAGTTCAAGGGGCGCGAGAACTGCAGCTACGACGATGATAGGGTGAGCTGCAAGGTTCCCGATGGACATTATTTCATGATGGGCGATAATCGCGACAACAGCCGCGACAGCCGCTACTGGGGGTTCGTTCCGGACAACCAGATCGTCGGCAGGGCGTTCTTTATATGGATGAATTTCTCCGATCTGAAGCGGATCGGCTTGTCTATCGACTAAACTAATGTAGCCAACAGAGGCGAAGGAGAGAGGAAATGAGTATGACAATGTCAAGGCGGCAGCGCGGTATTAGTCTTTCCGGTTTAATGGTTGGCGTGGTAATTCTGGCGTTTGTCTTCATCATGGGATTAAAGATTATTCCGGTATATATGCAGGATGCTGAGATCAAAAACCTATTTGTTGCGATTGCGACTGATCCGGAAATGCAAAAGGCCAGCCCGCTCGAAATTCGCCAGTCATATGGCAAGCGTGCCTCAATCGACAATATCACTGCGATCAGCATGGATGATATCGACATATCCCGTGAGCAGGATAGGCTGGTGTTGAGCGCCAGCTATGACGTCAAGATTCCGCTGGTGAGCAATCTCAGCCTGTACATGGAATTCGAACCGAGCAGTGCCTCGCAGTAACCCTACCCGACCGGGCGGCGACAGCGCGCTGTGTAGCCAGTTGGGGCACATGTTTGCGCAGCCGCAATTGCTGCAACGCGCCCTGACGCATCGCAGTTACGCGCCGGAACATAACGAGCGCCTCGAGTTCCTGGGCGACAGCGTGCTGGGTTGTGTCATCGCCAAACATTTGTATGACAACTATCCGCAGTTGAGCGAAGGCGAACTGTCCAGACTGCGCTCCAATCTGGTCCGGGAAGAAACGCTGGTGATACTGGCACAACAACTCGATCTGGGCAGCCTGTTGCGCCTCGGCGAAGGCGAACGCAAGAGCGGCGGCTTCCGTCGCCCCTCCATTCTGGCGGATGCGCTGGAAGCCCTGTTTGGCGCGGTGTTCCTCGATGCGGGATTCGCGGCGGCGGAACAGGCCGTGCTCAACCTGTTCGTTCCCTATCTGGAAAAAGTGGATCTGCGGACGCTGGGCAAGGATGCCAAGACCCTGTTGCAGGAACACCTGCAGGGCAGGCATATCCCGCTGCCGGACTATAGCGTGATCGCTACACAAGGAAAGGCACATGAACAATCGTTCCATGTGGAATGCGCCATCCCGTCGCTCGGGATAACCACGCAAGGCGAAGGCAACAGCCGCCGCAACGCTGAACAGCAGGCGGCGCTTGCCGCCTACCAGACCATTCAATCCGGATCAGGCAGATAATCCATACCATGACCCAACCTATACCACAGCAGGACCCTGCGAACCTTCCCGATACGGACCGTCCGCCCGAAGCATTTCGCAGCGGCTTCATTGCCATCGTCGGCCGCCCCAACGTGGGCAAGTCGACGCTGCTCAACCACCTGATCGGGCAGAAGGTCAGCATCACTTCGCGCAAGGCGCAGACCACGCGCCACCGCATCCACGGCATCCTGACCGACGATCATGCGCAGTATGTCTTTGTGGATACACCGGGTTTCCAGACCAGGCACACGAACGCGCTGAACCGCAGCATGAACCGCGTGGTCACCAGCAGCCTGCGCGACGTACAGGTGGTGATGTACGTGCTGGAGGCCTTGCGCTACGACGAGCGCGACCGCGAAGTGCTCAAGTTGCTGCCGGACAATCGCCCGGTCCTGCTGGTGATCAACAAGATCGACGAAGTGGCGGACAAGGGGCAATTGTTCTCGTTCGCCGAACGCGTTGCGCAGGACTTCCGGTTTGCCGGGATCATCCCGGTCAGCGCCAAGCAGGGCACCAAGCTGGACGAATTGCGCGAGGCGCTGCGCAGCCACCTGCCGCCGGGCGAACTGATCTACGCCGAGGACGACATCACCGACCGCAGCGAGCGCTTTCTGGCGGCGGAGATATTGCGCGAGAAAGTGTTCCGCTTCACCGGCGAGGAATTGCCGTACTCGGTCAGCGTGGTGATCGAACAGTTCAAGCTGGAAGGAAAGCTGCGCCGCATCCATGCGGCGATCCTGGTGGACAAGGAAGCGCACAAGGCGATGCTGATCGGCAAAAAGGGCGAAAAGCTCAAGGAGATCGCCACCCAGGCGCGTCTCGACATGGAAAAACTGTTCGACGGAAAAGTATTCCTCGAAGTGTTCGTCAAGGTACGCAGCGGCTGGGCGGACGACGAACGCGTGCTGCGCTCACTGGGCTACGAATGACCGCTGCGGACCGGAACCGGAAACAGGACGAACCCGCCTTCGTACTGCACAGCTACCCGTTTCGCGAGACCAGCCTGATCCTCGACGTGTTCAGCCGTCGGCATGGCCGGCTGGCGATCATCGCGCGCGGCGCGCGGCGGCCGAAATCCAGCTTGCGCGGGGTGCTGATGAACTTCCAGCCGCTGTTGCTTTCGTGGTTCGGCAAGGGCGAGGTGCGCACCCTGCACGGCGCCGAATGGCAGGGCGGGCAGCCCTACCTGCAAGGCACGGCGCTGATGTGCGGTTTCTACCTGAACGAACTGCTGATCAACCTGCTGGCGCGCGACGACCCGCACGAGCAACTGTTCGACTATTACCGCGCCACCCTGCATCGCCTTGCCCATGAGGCCGACCATGCCGCCACGTTGCGCTGCTTCGAAAAGCACCTGATGCAGGAACTGGGCTACGCGCTGGCGCTGGAACGCGAGGCCGGCAGCGATAGACCGATACGCCCCGAAGTCTGCTATCGTTATGCCGTCGAGCGCGGCGCCGTACCGGACGATGGCGCGGCGGATGCCGGTCCGGTGGTGCTGGGCAAGACCCTGCTCGATATGGCGGCGGACAACTATGCCGCCCCGGTCACCGCCCAGCAGAGCAAGCAACTGATGCGCGTGCTGCTGAACCACCATCTGGGCGGCAAGACGTTGCACACGCGCGAACTGATCAAGGACATGCAGAAACTATGACATATACCCTCTCCTTTGCAGGGAGAGGGGCAGGGAGAGGGTGGAAGCGTTGCTGCCTTCAGTTGTATCGATAAAGCCAAGGATGTAAAAAAATGATCAAACTCGGACTGAACATCGACCACGTCGCCACCTTGCGCCAGGCGCGCGGGGCGCGTTATCCCAACCTGGTGCGCGCCGCGCTGATCTGCGAGGAAGCGGGCGCGGACGCCATCACCCTTCACCTGCGCGAAGACCGCCGCCACATCCAGGATGCGGATGTCGAGATCCTGCGCGGCATGTTGCAGACGCGCATGAACCTCGAATGCGCCGTCACCGACGAGATGATCGCCAACGCCCTGCGCATCAAACCGCATGACATCTGCCTCGTGCCGGAGAAACGCGAGGAACTGACCACCGAGGGCGGGCTGGACGTGGTGCGCTACTTCGACAGCGTCAAGGCGGCGTGCGAGCGCTGCACCGAAGCCGGTATCCGCGTATCGCTGTTCATCGATCCCGACGAGAAGCAGATCGACGCGGCACGGCGCATCGGTGCGCCGGTGGTCGAACTGCACACCGGAAGGTATGCCGACGCGGACAGCGTCCCGGCGCGTGCGCACGAACTCGAGCGCATCCGTGTCGCGGTGGGACATGCCCATGCGCAAGGCCTGCAAGTCAACGCCGGCCACGGCCTGAACTACCACAACGTGCAGCCCATCGTCGCGATCCCCGACATCATCGAACTCAACATCGGCCATGCCATCATCGCCGAATCGGTGTTCATCGGGCTGGAAGCGGCGGTGCGGAAAATGAAGGTGCTGCTGGTTGAGTATCCGTAGAAATCGTAGCGAGCAAGCCCGAATGCAAGGAGCCGCGCAGTGAATGACGAAACATACCTCACAGGTAGGCGAGGATTGAACGAGCACGCGACACAGCGAGCGGAAGGGTGGCTGCTATGCAGCCGGGCACCCACCGGCCTACTCCTTGCGGGTGAATCGGGCTGCGCAGTAGATTTATCATGATCCACGGCATTGGCACCGACATCGTCGAACTATCCCGCATCGAACGGATGTGGGAACAGCACGGCATGCGCCTGGCCGCCCATCTCCTGAGCAAGGCGGAACTGGCGGAACTGGCAGGCCATGCCAGCCCGGCACGCCTCCTGTCCAAGCGCTTTGCCGCCAAGGAAGCGTTCGCCAAGGCGGTCGGCAGCGGTATGCGCCATCCGGTCAGCCTGCGCCGTATCGGCGTGACACACGACAGCCTCGGCAAACCGGAGTTGCAGTTCGACGACATGTTGCGCGCCCATCTGGCGCAACTGGGCATAGTCCGGCATCACCTTTCCATCAGCGACGAGCGCGACATGGTGGTGGCGTTTGTGGTGCTGGAGACTGAGTAGTCGATTCCTCTGAAGGAGACGGGAGTCGATATTTGCTGCAAGGAATTTGACTCCGGTGCCTTTCGACCGCGGTACCTTTCGACCGCGCTTTCATCTTAACAAGCTTCGTGAAAGTGTCCGTTGAAATGGGGGAATCCCAGTCAGGCAGCCTTATGCGCGTATGTCCTGATGACGAGGTAGGCGCCGAGCAGGCTCTCGATCAGGTACAGGATGCTCGATACGCCGTGCAGCATCCCGAAGCGGTCGGCGAACGCACTGTGCATCACGTCAAGCGGTAGCGCCTGTGCCTTGAGGTCAGCCATGACCGGCTGGATGCCGAAATGTATGACCAGCGTGATCAGCAGCATCGCGGCGGCCACCCGGAACAGCGGCTGGCGCAACGCCGCGCTGCCGGACAGGACGAGGTGCCGAATCATCAGATACGTCCCGCACACCAAACCGAGCCAGGCCGCCGCGCTGAACATCTGTCCGGCGAGCATGCCGGCCAGCTGGCGGTCGGGTTGTGCGCTGAACAGTACCGGCACGGCGAGATAGCCGACGGCCCACAGGCTGCCGACCCAGGCGGTGGTCGCCAGCAGGGCGAGAGTGTGGGTGAGGTTTTTCATCGGGGCGCAGGGTAGCACAGCAATGCCGGTCAATGCACCGGCGTATGCGTCCAGTAGCGGCGATGCGTGTCGCGGTGGCGTTCCACCTGCAGGCCTTGCGCGTCCATCTCGACCAGGATCGCGCCGTGCACGTCCGAGCGCAGCCGTTCCGCGCCGCTGTCGGCGTAGCGTTGCAGCACTTCCGGATTGGGATGGTTGAAGCGGTTGCGGTAGCCGGCGGTGAATACCGCATAGTCGGGCAGCACGGCGGCGACGAAATCCGTGCCGGAGGAACTCTTGCTGCCGTGGTGCGGCACGACCAGCAGGCTGGCGGGCAACCGGTCGGCATGTTCCCTGAGCAATCGTTGCTCGCTCTTCTTCTCGATGTCCCCGGCCAGCAGGATGTGCTGTGCGCCGATGCTGATGCGCAGCACGCAGCTCAGGTCGTTGTCGTGCGTCTTAGTGGCGGTGATGTCGCGGGGGGGATGCAGCAGCTCGAAATGCACGCCGTCCCAGTTCCAGTTTTCGCCGTCGTGGCAGCGGCGCGCAACTCTCTCCCCCGGCCCCTCTCCCGCGTGCGGGAGAGGGGAGGCAGACGGCGGATACGTGCCGGGCAGCGGGGAAGCGACCCAGCCGACCGGCATGGCCTGTATCACCGAGGCCGTGCCGCCGGTATGGTCGATGTCGTCGTGGCTGAGGATCAGTCCGTCCAGTGCGGCGACGCCGAGCGCGCGCAACGACGGGACCAGGATGCGGTTGCCGCTGTCCGCCTCGCCGCTGAAATCCGGCCCGGTGTCGTAGAGCAGAGCGTGATTCCGGGTCTGCGCGGCGACGGACAGCCCTTGCCCGACATCAAAGACGATCAGGCGCAGCGTGCCTTGTTCGGGCGGCTGCGGCGCGTTGAGGAACAGCGGCAGCAATAGTACGAGCCCCAGCCAGCGCGCCGGGAAGCCGCGCGGCAGCAATATCAACAACGCGCCCAGCATGCCGGCCACGATGCTCCACGCCTGCGGCGCGTGCTGCACCCAGACCGCTTGCGGGAACGCGCTCAGCCATTCGAGGAAGATCATCGTCCCGTGCATCGCGATGTGCGCCAGCCACAGCGGGGCATCCAGGGGCAATGCCGCGCCCAGCAGCGTCAGCGGCACCACGACCAGGCTCACCAGCGGGATGGCGAGCGCGTTGGCGACCGGCGAGACCAGCGAGGCCTGCTGGAACAGGCCGAGCAGCAGCGGGACCAGCCCGACGGTCATCGCCCATTGCACTTTCCCGTACTCGACCAGCCAGTGGCTGCGGCCGATGCGCTGCGTGGTGACGTAAAGGATCAGCGCCACCGCGACGAACGACAGCCAGAATCCGGGCGACAGCACCGCCCACGGGTCGGGGATCAGCACGCCGAGCAGCGCGATGCCCAGTATCTGTCCGGGCGAGAAGTTACGGTCCAGCCACAGCGCGGCGGCGACCGCTCCGACCATGTACACGGTGCGCTGCGCGGGCACGCCGAAGCCGGACAGCAGCGCGTAGCCGAGCGCCACCAGCAATGCGGCCAGCGCGGCGGCCTTGCGTGCCGGCAGGTGCAGCGTCAGGCGCGTGCTGTGGCGCCACAGCCAGTAGACGAGCGCGAATCCCAGCCCGGACAGCATGGTGATGTGCAAGCCGGAGATGCTCATCAGGTGATTCACGCCGGTGCGCGTGAACACCTGCCACTGCGGTTGCGGGATGCTGCCCTGATCGCCGATCGCCAGCGCGTTCAGCACACCGCCATAGGGCGCGTCGCCGAGCACGGCAGCGAAGCGGTCGCGCACCGTTTCGCGCCATGACTCGATGCGGTAGGCGAGGCCGCCGGCCTGCGTGTCCAGCCGCGCATTGTTACCCTTGTTGTGCACGTAGCCGACGGCGCGGATGTCGTTCTCCAGCGCCCATTCCTCGAAATCGAAACCGTGCGGGTTGCTGCTGCCGTGCGGTTGCTTCAGGCGCAGCGTGAGCTGCCAGCGTTCGCCCGCCTTGAGGTCGAGCGGTCCCGCGTCCCGCGCGGGATAGGTGCTGAGGTAGAGATGTTCCGGCACGACGGCCTGCGGGGTGAGCGTCTGCTCGACGTCGAAGCGGAAGCGCAGTCCGCGTTCGAGGTGGCGCGGCAGGCTGGCGACCACGCCGACCACTTCGATGTCGCGCCCCTGCCATTCGTCCGGCAGGCTCGTGGCGAGGCGCTGTTCGGCCTGCCACGCGGCGTGATAGAAGCCCGATCCACAGGCGAACAGGGCGATCAGTAGCGCGCGGGTCGCGCGCTGCATGCGCGTCCGGTGCGGGACGAACAATGCCGGGATAAGGCCGCACAGCAGCCATGCCCAGGCAAGCTCGGGTAATGCAGCCTGCTGTTGCAGCAGCCATGCCCCGAGCGCGAAGAATGCGGCAAAGAGGAACATTCGCGCAGATTAACCCACTAAAATACCGCCATGCGCAAATTTTTCCGCCGCCTCCTGCCGCACCACGATACGGTGAAAAGCCAGCGCTGGCTCAGGCCGTTCGCCGGCTGGCTGCACCATCCCAACCTGTGGCACCTGCACCGCCGTTCGGTGGCCGGCGGCGTGGCGATCGGCCTGTTCTGCGGCCTGGTCCCCGGGCCGTTGCAGATGATCTCGGCGGCACTGCTGGCGATATGGCTGCGCGTCAATCTGCCGGTGGCGGCGTTCACCACACTGTATACCAACCCGTTCACTATCGTGCCGCTGTATGTGCTGGCCTACAAGATCGGTGCGTGGCTGACCGGCGTGCGCAACGGCGCGGCGGTGGAGCAGCTGTCGTTGCCGGACATGCACTGGCACAACTGGGCCGAGGAACTGTGGGGTTGGCTGTTGCAACTCGGCAAGCCGCTGCTGGTGGGGCTGCCGTTGCTGGCGGCGGGTCTGGCGATCGGCGGTTATTTCGCGGTGCGGCTGGCCTGGCGGATCGCGGTGATATTGAAATGGCGCGCCAGGGAACGGCGGCGAGCTACGGGTAATTAGCGCGCTTCGTCGTGCAGCACGCCGTCGACCAGTCGCAGGCGGCGCTGCATGCGCGCCGCCAGATCGGGGTCGTGCGTGACGATGATGAAACTGGTGTTGAATCTTTCGTTGAGCTGTTGCATCAGATCGAACAGGTCCTGCGCGCTGTTGCGGTCGAGGTTGCCGGTCGGCTCGTCGGCCAGCACACAGGCCGGTTCGGTGACCAGCGCGCGCGCCACGGCGGTGCGCTGGCGTTCGCCGCCGGACAGTTCGGCGGGCAGGTGGTGGAGACGGTGCGCCAGTCCCACCTGTTCCAGCAGCGCGACAGCGCGCGGTTCGGCTTCGGCGCGTTTCATGCCGCGGATCAGCAGCGGCATCGCGACGTTCTCCAGCGCGGTGAATTCCGGTAGCAGGTGGTGGAACTGGTAGACGAAACCAAGCGAGCGGTTACGCACTTCGCCGCGCCGCGTCTCGTTCATCTTGTGCACCTCCTGCCCCAGGATCGTCACTTCGCCACCGCTGGCATTGTCCAATCCGCCGAGCAGGTGCAGCAGCGTGCTCTTGCCCGAACCGGACGCGCCGATGATGGCGATGCGTTCGCCGCGCCTCACGTCCAGGTCGACTCCTTTGAGTACCGGAACATCCGTATTGCCGATGGTGAAGGTCTTGCTCAGGCCGCGACAGGAAAGGATGGCGTCATTCATAGCGCAATGCCTCCGCCGGCTGGGTCTTGGACGCGCGGTAGCTCGGGTACAGCGTGGCCAGCAGACTGATCAGGAAGGACATCGAGGCGACCAGCGCGACTTCCGGATAGCGCAGGTCGGAGGGCAGTTCGCTGATGTAGTAGACGCTCTTGGGCAGGAACTGCATGCCCAGCATGCGTTCGATGAACGGCACGACCACGTCCAGATTGAGCGCCAGCACGATGCCGCCGAGGCTGCCGAGCAGTGTGCCGACCAGCCCGATCACCACCCCTTGCACGATGAAGATCTTCATGATGCTGCGCGGTGCCGCACCCAGCGTGCGCAGGATGGCGATGTCGGCCTGCTTGTCGGTGACGGCCATCACCAGTGTCGAGACGATGTTGAACGCCGCCACTGCGACGATCAGCGACAGGATGATGAACATCATCTTCTTCTCCATCTGCACCGCGCGGAAATAGTTGCTGTTCTGGTGCGTCCAGTCGTTGGCGTACAGCCCGCCCGGCAAGCTGTCCTGCAATTCCTCCGCCACGGCGGGCGCCAGATCGATGTTGCGCAACCGGGTGCTGATGCCGGTCACTGCATCGCCGAGCTGGAACAGTTTCTGCGCATCGCCGAGGTTGATCAGCGCGAGGCTGTTGTCGTAGGGCGCCATGCCGATCTCGAAGATGCCCGCCACCCTGAATTGCTTGAGACGCGGCATCATGCCGGCCGGGGTGACCGAGCCCTGCGGGGCGATCAGCATGACTTTCTCGCCCAGCCGCACGCCCAGCGCGCGGGCCAGGTCCGAGCCGATCACGATGTTGAATTCGCCGCCGCGCAGATCGTCCAGCGAGCCGGCCTTGATCTTGCCGGAGATCCCGGTGATGGCCGTCTCGCGCGCCGGGTCGATACCCCGCACCATCACGCCCTGCACGCTCTGGCCGAACGACAGCATGCCCTGTCCGGACACATAGGGTGCGGCGGCGGCGACCTGCGGGTGCTGTGCGGCCAGGTCCAGCACGGGGAACCAGTCATCCAGCCGGCCGCCGTCCGCGACGATCTCGAGATGCGGCGACGCGCCCAGCATGCGTGCGCGGATCTCTTTCTGGAAGCCGTTCATCACCGACAGCACCACGATCAGCGCCATCACGCCCAGCGCCATGCCCAGCATGGAGATCAGCGAAATGAACGAGATGAAGTGGTTGCGCCGCTTGGCACGGGTATAGCGCAGACCGATGAGCAGTTCGAATGGTTGCAAGGCAGGGCCGCCGACGAATGAGATGGGACGGGCGTAAGTGTGCCATAAGCGCGCCGGTGATGACAGCGCGCGGGGTGATAAACTCCGCGCATGAAAAACGTCCATCTGGTCATCGCCGATCTGTTCCTGCCGCAGGAGATCGCCGCCGAAGTCTGCGCGGGGCTGTCCGTTCCGTGCACGGAAATGATGCTGGCGCGCGGCTGCCGCGTCGCGTCGCAGGATATTTCGTTGGAAAGCAGGTTGTGCGAACTGTTCGGCATGCCGGGTGCCGGCAGCGTGCCGATCGCGCCCCTCAGTGCCGCGTTCGACGGGTTGGCGGACGGCAACTGGTTGCGTGCCGATCCCGTGCACCTGAGCCTGCGCCGGGAACAGATGGTGCTGTTGCCGGACGTGGCGGTCAACGCGGAAGAGGCCGCGCAATGGTGCGACGCACTGAACGCGCATTTTGCCGGGCAGGGCATGGCCTTTTTCGCGCCGCATCCGCAGCGCTGGTATGTGCGCCTCGAGGAATCGTCACGCATCGAGACCGTGCCGCTGTCGCGGGCTGCCGGACGAAACGTGCATGACCTTCTGCCCGGCGGCGATGACGCAATGCACTGGCACCGGGTGTTCAACGACATCCAGATGCTGTTGTTCGCCCACCCGCTCAACGAGGCCCGCGAGGCGCGCGGCGAATTGCCGGTCAACAGCGTGTGGCTGTGGGGATACGGGGAAGGCAGGGCTGCGTTGCAGCCGTCTTATGAAAGCGTGGTTTCGGATGATGTGCTGGCCGCGATGCTGGCCGGTGCGGCAGAGATACCTTTCCTGGAATGGCCGGCACGATGGCACGATACGGAAAGCGACGGCAGGCAATTGCTGCTATGGACCGGTTTGCGCCGTGCGTTACGGCAGGGCGACCTGAGGGCATGGCGCGACGCTTTGCAGGATTTCGAGCTGAACCATGCGCGACCGTTGTGGCAGGCATTGCGCGCCGGGAAGATCGGGCAGTTGCAGGTGGAAATCCTGTCCGGCGATACCTCACGTGGCTGGCAGTTGAAGCGCGCCGACAGCTGGGCGTTCTGGCGGCGCGCCAGGCCCTTGGCAGAAGGTGCGATGGTGTAGAATGGCGCCACTTGGCTTGAGGATCGATCATGTCATTCTGGGATAACACCATTCAGTATTTCTGGGGCACGGAATCCCTTCCGGTGCTGGTCATGGCGCTGGGCATCGCGTTCCTGTTGTTCCACTTCCGCAAGGATGAGCGCAAGAGCGTCGTCAACACCCTGATCTTCTTCTTTGTCTGCATGGCCGGCCAGTTCATCGGTGCGATGGCGCACGCGATGGGCTTCGCCAAGGCTGCCGCCGTGCTGCACGAGGCGTTCGTCATCGGCGGCGGAATTGCGGTTATCCGCCTGTGGGGGTTGCTGGTATTCCGCATCGTGCTGCCGCTGGCGCGCGTGGAGCCGCCGCGCATCGCCGAGGATATCTTCGTCATCATCGGTTATATCGCATGGGGGCTGGTGCGCCTGCGCTATGCCGGACTGGACCTCGGCAGCATCGTCGCGACCTCCGCGATGATCACGGCGGTGGTGGCGTTCGCGATGCAGGACACGCTGGGCAACATCCTTGGCGGACTGGCACTGCAACTGGACAACTCCATCGAGATCGGCGACTGGATCAAGATAGACGACGTGGTCGGTCGCGTGGTGGATATCCGCTGGCGCTCCACGCTGGTGGAGACGCGCAACTGGGAAACCGTGGTGATTCCCAACAGTCAGTTGATGAAGAACAAGTTCCTGGTGCTGGGGCGGCGCACCGGCGAGCCGGTGCAGTGGCGCCGCTGGATATGGTTCAACGTCGGCATGGACGTGTCGGCTACCAGAGTGTGCAGCGTGGTCGAGGAAGCCGTGCAGCAGACCGAGATCGCCAATGTGGCGCATGACCCGTTGCCCAATTGCGTGCTGATGGGGCTGGACGACAAGGGGTACGCGCGTTATGCGTTGCGTTACTGGCTGACCGATCTGGCGCCGGACGACCCGACCGACGCCGCAGTGCGCTGGCATCTCATGACGGCGTTGCAGCGCGCGGGCATCAAGCTGGCGGTCGACGAGCGCAGCATCCACATCACCAAGGAGAACGAAAAATACGAAGAGGCGATGCGCCAGCGCGAGATCGTATTGCGCATCAAAACGTTGCGTCGGGTCGAGTTGTTCGCGCAGATGACCGAGGACGAATTGCGCGCGCTGGCCGAACGGCTCAAATATGCCCCGTTCGCCAAGGGAAACGTGATCGCGCGGCAGGGCGCCATCGCGCAGCACTGGCTGTACATCATCATCAACGGCGAGGCCGAGGTCTATATCGAGGCGTCGAACGGCGAGAAGCATACTCTCAGCGTGCTGTCCAAGGGCAGCTTCTTCGGCGAGATGAGCCTGATGACCGGCGCGCCGCGTGCCGCTTCGGTGATCGCCAGGACCAATGTGGAATGCTATCGTCTCGACAAGGAGGCGTTCGAGGAGATCCTGCTGGCGAGGCCGGGCATCGCCGACGAGGTCTCGCAGATCCTTGTCACGCGCCGCGCGGAACTAGACAGCGCAAGGAACAGCCTCGATGACGAAGCGATACACAAGGAGATGCATCACCAGCAGCACGAGGTGCTGGAGACCATCAAGAAGTTCTTCGGACTGTGATCGCCGCGCTATCGTGTATCATCGCCCCGTTTATAAATGCAACTGCAGGGAACAACCATGAAAGTGTCATTTCTGGACTTTGAAAGCGCCATTGCCGATCTGGAAGACAAGATCGAACAACTGCGCTATGTGCAGGACGATTCGGCGCTCGATATCGCCGACGAGATCAATCGCCTGGCCAAGAAGAGCGAGGCGTTGACCAAGGATGTCTATGCCAAGCTCACCCCGTGGCAGATCTCGCAGGTATCGCGCCATCCGCAACGCCCGTACACACAGGATTACCTCGATGCGTTGTTCACCGATTTCGAGGAGTTGCACGGAGACCGCGCGTTTGCCGACGACAAAGCCATCGTCGGAGGTCTGGCGCGTTTCAACGGCCAGAGCGTGATGGTCATCGGCCACCAGAAAGGCCGCGATACCAAGGAAAAGATCGCGCGCAATTTCGGTATGCCGCGTCCGGAAGGCTACCGCAAGGCGATGCGTCTGATGCGCATGGCTGAAAAGTTCGGCATCCCGATCATGACCTTCATCGATACGCCGGGCGCCTATCCTGGCGTGGGGGCGGAAGAGCGCGGCCAGTCCGAGGCCATCGGACGCAACCTGTACGAGATGAGCGAATTGCGCGTGCCCATCATCTGCACGGTGATCGGCGAGGGCGGTTCCGGCGGCGCGCTGGCGATCGCGGTCGGCGACGTGCAGCTGATGCTGCAATACAGCACCTATTCGGTGATCTCGCCGGAAGGCTGCGCATCCATCCTGTGGAAGAGCGCGGAAAAAGCCGCCGATGCCGCCGAAACGCTGGGCATCACCGCCACGCGCCTGAAGGCGCTGGGGCTGGTGGACAAGATCATCAGCGAACCGCTGGGCGGTGCGCACCGCGACTATGCGGCGACCATGCAGAACGTCAGGAAGGCGTTGCTGGATGCGTTGAAGACGGTACAGAGCAAATCGACCAGCGAGATGATGCAGGATCGCTTCAACCGCCTGATGAGTTATGGCAAGTTCAAGGAAGTCGAACTCGGCTGATCTCTCCGAACGGGTTGCGGCGCGTATCGTGCCGCTGCTCCATGCGCAGTGTTCCATTCTGGTCGGCCTGAGCGGTGGTGCGGACTCGGTGGCGCTGCTGCACCTGCTGCATACACTTTCCGCGCGCTTCTCCTGGCGGCTTTCCGCCCTGCACGTCCATCACGGCATCAGCCCGAATGCCGGCGCCTGGGCGGACTTCTGTACCGACCTGTGCGCCCGTCTGGAAATTCCGCTGCATGTCGAACACGTGGACATCGCGCCGTTGCGTGACCACGGCATCGAGGCCGCGGCGCGCAAGCTGCGCCATGCGGCATTCGCAGGGCAACAGTGTGATTTCGTTGCGCTGGCCCATCATGCGGACGACCAGTCAGAGACCCTGCTGTTGCAACTGTTGCGCGGCGCGGGAGTGCGCGGCGCAAGTGCCATGCCGTTATTGTCGGAGGGGAGGCCAGCCATACTGCGACCGTTGCTGCACTGCTCGCGGCAAGAGATCCTCGACCATGCCCGGGCACATGACCTGACCTGGATGGAAGACGAGAGCAATGCAGACGACCGCTACCCGCGCAACTTCCTGCGCCATCGCGTATTGCCCGTCCTGGGACAAAAGTTCCCCGCCTGCCGCGACACGTTGACGCGCAGCGCGGCACATTTCGCCGAGGCGAGCGGCTTGCTGGATGAACTGGCGCAACAGGATGGCGCGCAAGCCATGCATGCAAATACGCTTGCGGTTGCGGCATTGCGGGCATTGAGCGCGGCACGCGCGAAAAATCTGCTGCGTTACTTTCTGCATCGTGCCGGTGTGCCGATGCCGCAATCGGTGCAACTGGACGAAATGCTGCGGCAACTGTGCGATGCGCGCAGGGACGCGGCCGTGTGTATCGCCTGTGGCGATTTCGAGGTGCGTCGCTATCAGGGTAAGGTGCATGCGTTGCACACGCCGGGGGGATTCGCGAGTGATTTTGTGCAGGCCTGGCACGGCGAGGCCGCACTGGAGTGGCCCGCATTGCAGGGCCGCATCGTGTTCCTGCGCGGCACCGGGCAGGGCGTCAGCCTGGCGAGATTGCAGGATGCGCCCGTTTCACTGCGTCTGCGATGCGGAGGCGAAGCGTTGCGTCCGCACCCGAACGCGCCGACGCGCACTTTGAAGAACCTGTTGCAGGAACACGGCATCCCGCCTTGGCAGCGCGACCGGATGCCGCTGCTGTATTGCGGCGACGAACTGGTGTGCGTGCCCGGCGTGGCAATTGCGGCGGAATATCGTGCCGGTACATCAGAGACGGGCGTACAACTCCGGATGGAGGGTGGCGCGACGGAATGATCCGGGCGCACGGTGCTACAATCCTCCTGTACACCGTATTTCCGGAACCCGTGCTTTTCTATCTGGCGGGCGATCCGTCAACGATGGCCGATAGCGTGGATACAACGACACATGAGCAACGATGGACCCTCTCATGGAGATGCGGCTCAGGCCGTACCCAGCCGCTGACCTTTGAACTCGATCGGGGATACTGCTACCGCGTTGTCGTTACCTCGGAAGAAGACAAGAACACCTTTCTGGATATGTTCCTGCGGCCACCGGAGACCGCGCTGGTTGCCCCGGATGGCGGGTTGCTGGGCAATCTCAAGATCGACGAGAACATCCTGCTGCCGCTGGGCTACCACGGGATCGTGGTGGATTCCGTGCAGCAGCGCATCGTTGCTCTGTTCCATGCATGCGGACTGGATGAGGACGAGACCCTTTCCCTCCTGCTGAAAGTACCCGGCCAACTTTCCCTGTACCAGCGGCGTCTGGCCGGTTTTGTGCGCGCCGCACTGGGGAATCCCCGCGTCATGGTTTACGATTCCATCTGGGATGGCGTGTCCATGGCCGAAGTCGAGCATATCGGGCATTTCGACGATTATTTCCGGCGCCATGCGCCGGCGCATACCGCGGTTTTTGTCGGATACGACACGCAATTGAACGTGGCATATTCCGCACACGATACTTACAGATTGTGAATGCACCATGAAACTCTTTTCCGATCACGACAGCCGGTTGGCCATTCTGGAAAGAAAGGTCGGGTTGTTCGTCTTTACCGTGATGGGTGTGCTGATGCTGGTGTTCGTCAGCGTTGCCATCGAGCAGGGGATGTTCGCCAGTACCACGCGGCTGAGATTCCATCCGGACGATGCGAGCAGCCTCTACGCGGGCATGAAAGTCAAACTGAACGGATTCAATGTCGGCAAACTCTCTGACATTTCCCTGTTGGACAACGGCGTGGTCGAGGTGCGCTTTGTGGTGGAAGACCGCTATCTGTCGCATATCGGGAACGGTGCGAAGGTGCGCCTGGCAACAAGCAGCCTGTTCGGCGACAGCGCGCTGGAGATCGTGCCGGGCACGCGCGGTGCCGCGGCATTCGAGGACGATGACCTGTTGCCCTTCGAGCGCCAGGTCGGTGTGAGCGATCTGGCGCGCGATCTGGCCGACCGGATCAAGCCCATTCTGGATAACCTGCAGGTCACCACCGAGAAGGTCAACCAGCCGGGTGGGCTACTGGATCATGCGCAGGAAGTCGCCGTACAGCTCGAAGAAACCGGCAGGAGCGCTACCCAATTGATGCGCCGGACGGAAGATGTCATCGCGACCGGCAGCCTGAAACTGACCAATGTGCTGGATAAGTCGGATCGCGTGCTGGACAAGGTCCACGGGATTGCCCTCGATGCAGCCAAAGTCACGGCGGTTTCCGCGGAAAACATTCCAGCTATGATGCGGGATGGCAGGGCGGTAGCGGAAGACGCCCGCAACATCATCGGTTCCGCGAAAGAATCCTGGCCGATCCGCAATTTCATCGAGCCCGGGGAAGAGAAGCTGCTTCCGATGGATAGCTACGGTGTTAGCGATGCGCCAGCCGAATAGCATTCTGCCGATTTTGTGCTGCCTGCTCCTAGCCGCGTGTGGCAGCGCGCCGGAAAGGCCCAGCCCGCGCAACGAACAGGCCGTCAAGTTGAATGCGAGCGCCCGCGCCGCCTATCTGCAGGGCGATCATGAACGCGCGCTGAGCGACTATGCGCAGGCCTTGCGTATCGACCAGTCGATCGAGAATGCTGCCGGGATCGCCGTCAACCGTTTCAACCTGGCAAGAGTGTTCCGCGAAACGGCGCGCCCGGATCTGGCGCATCTCCAGCTGGAAGCGCTGTTCGCGCAGCCTGCGCTGGCTTATCCGCCACACAGCCTGGCCGCTGCCGCCGCATTACGGGGGCAGTTATATTTTGAAGGCGGCGGGATGCCGTCAGCCGCCTCGTGGGTCGCGAGGGGCGAGGCGCTCTGCGAGGAGAAATGTCCGGTCGCCGGATCGCTGTTGCTGTTGCGCGCCCAACTGGCCTGGTGCGGGGGCAACCTGGACGAGGCGGGCAAATTGGCGGACGAGTCGGTTGCCGCGCTGAAGCCGGGAGGGCAGCCGGTGGAACTGGCCAACGCGCTACGCCTGTCGGGCGAGATCGGCCTGGCAAAGCAGGATCATGCCGGAGCGATCAGATGGCTCGAGCAGGCGCTCGCCCTTGACCAGAGACTCGGCATCCCGACCAGGATACGCCTCGACCTGTTGCGATTGGGTGAGGCGCATGAGCGATCCGGAGCGACCGGCCAGGCCGGGGATTTTTATGCGCGTGCCGCGGCAGTCGGTCAGGCGACGGGCCGCAAGGGTGGCGATAAGGTGCATGTCTGCCCGAACAGGATGTCGGGCGATAAGCCCGGAACAATAACTCGCGGAGCGCGTTAGTGCTGCGGACAACCGGACGAAAGGCGTTGTCGGTTTCCATCGTGGTGGCCGGTTACGCCACGCTGCTGCTGCATGCCCTGTCCCGCTGGCGCGTCCTGCGCATCGAGCCGATCCGCAAGGCGTTCTACCGCCAGATCTACTTCAGCGGCAACAACGCGCTGCATATCATCGGTTTCATGGGCCTGCTGTTCGGGGTGATCGTCTTTACGCAGGCTTTCGCGTTCGCCGGTGGAGACAGTTCCTTCGTGGTCAAGGTGATGGCCTGGGTGATCGTATGGGAGACCGGGCCGCTGTTCGCCGCGATTATCATCATCGCCCGAAGCGGCTCTGCCATTGCGGTGGAATTGGCGCTGATGAAGATCGCGGGCGAGATCGCCAGCCTGGAGCGCATGGGGATCGATCTGCTGGATTACCTGGCCGTTCCCAGGATATTCGGCGTGTCCATCTCGGTGGTGATCCTGACGGCTTATTTCCAGATCGTGGCCATCGCGGGCGGTCTGGCCGCGAGTACGCTATTCCAGGATGTCGGTTTTCTCGACCAGATACATCGCTTCGCAGAACTGGTCAAACCGTGGCTGCTGGTCGCGTGGATATTGAAGAGCTTGCTGTTCGGTCTGATGATCTCCACTATTGCCTGCTTCCATGGCCTCTCGGTGGAAAAGGCCACTTCGGCCGTGCCGCAGGCGGCCACCAAGGTGGTGATCCGCGCGATGCTGGCGGTGTTCCTGCTGGATCTGCTGTTCGCCGCACTCAGACTCATTTGAGAATGGCGCAACATGCCACTGGATTTTCCATCCATCCATGCATGCATTCGTTCATCCGGCACGTAAAAAGGGCAGGCCCGGCCTGCCCTTTCCTGTTTTGCGTAAGGAGCATCAGTCCTTGTTGGCTTCGACCGGCGAATACAACCTGACTTCGTCGCCGACGAGCGGCACATACTTTGTCATGCCGAACTGGCTACGCTGGATGGTGGTGGAGATGTCGGCGCCGCAGTGCATCTTCTTGGTCATCGGGTGGGGCGCGCAGTGGAAGTTGCTGACGGTGAGTTTCAGCGGCTTGGTCACGCCGAGCAGCGTGAAATGGCCTTCCGCGCCGACGACCTTGTCGCCGTCGAAGATCAGCTTGTCGGAGGTGAAGCGGATGGTCGGATGGACTTCGGCGTCGAAGAAATCCGGGCTCTTCAGGTGGTCATCCCATTTCTGGAAGCCCATGTCGAGCGAGCCGGTGTCGATGGTGATGTCCACGCTGCCCTTTTTGGCGGCGATGTCCAGCATGATCGTGCCGCTGGTCTTGTTGAAACGGCCGCGCTGGGTGGAATAGCCGAGGTGGTTGATCTCGAACGACGGCCAGGTGTGAGTGGTGTCGATGGTATAGCTGTCGGCCGCATAGGCAGGGACTGCGAGCAGGGCGGCGATGATAAGGCTGAGGGTCTTGGTCATGGTCATTCTCCTTGTGTCGATGGGTCACTGCTTCGCCACGGCGAAACGAAAACGGACTTGCACCTCGTCGGCGACGGTGTCGGTGTCGCTCCAGATGCCGGTGCCGATACTATAGGCCAGACGGCTGAGTGTAAATGATCCGGGTAATATCACCATGTCGCCTTTGCGTTCGATGGCGAAGGTCGCGCGGGTATCAAGCGTACGGCCCTTGATGGTCAGCTTGCCCTGCGCTTCGTAGCGGTTCGAGCCGAAAGGCCTGACGGTCGTGGAGACGAAACTGGCGGCAGGATGGGTTCTGGCGTCGAACCAGGTTCTGCCGACGACTTCCTCGTTGGCTTCCTCGTTGCCAGTGTCGATACTGGCGATGTCGATGCTGATGCGTGCCCTGCCTTTTTCCGGCATGGCCGGGTCGATGGAAATGTCGGCGTCGAACCGCTTGAACACGCCTTCGACCGGCACGCCCATCTGTTGGGAGATGAAGGTGACGCTGCTTTGCTGCGGGCGCACGACGTTGAATTCAACAGCGTGGGCTGGTGCACAGAGCACCAGCAGCGCCAGCAGGGATAACGCTCTCATGGCTTCCTCCTCAGGAACGGGAGCATGCGCGCCAGGATGCCGTCGCGCTCGATGAAGTGATGCTTGAGTGCACCAGCCACATGGGCGAACACCAGGCCGAGCAGGGTGAAGTTCAGCGCGACGTGGATATCTTCCAGCAGTTCGCCGAGTTCCTTGTCCTTGCCGATCAGGTCGGGCAACGGCAGTACGCCGAACCACACCGTCTGGAAGCCCTTGGCCGAGCTCATCAGCCATCCGCTCAGCGGTATCGCGAACAGCAACGCGTACAGCAGAAGATGCACGGTGTGTGCGGTGAATTTTTCCCATGCCGGCATCGTGCCGGGCAGGGCCGGTGGGCGGTGCATGGTGCGCCATGTCACGCGCAGTATGGCCAGCATGAAGATCGTGACGCCGATCCACTTGTGATAGCTGTACAGCTTGAGCTTGACGGGTGACAGCGGCAGGTCGTGCATGTACAGCCCGAGCGGGAAGGCTGCAAAGATCAGCACTGCGACCGCCCAATGCAGGGCGATCGCGGTGCGGGTATAGGTTGCGGATGGCGTGTCCAACGGCGGCTCCCCCGATTGCATGCCGTTACTCTACCAAGCCTGACCGGATTAGGCCATCAATCTTCCCAGTCCGGATAGTTGGGGATGGATACCGTGTCGCTGTCGAAATTGCCGTCGTCCGCCCTGGTGTGGCACTTGCTGCAGAAGCTCAGCGATTTGACGTCCTTGTTGCCTGAGATCATCTTCTCGGGGATGTCGTGGTGTTTGCGCTTGATGTAACGCACTTCGATGATGCGCAACGGCGCTTCGCCGTTTTCGGTCGCCAGCGCGATCTTGCGTGAGCGCTTGTGGAAGGATTTGTCAGCCGCGTTTTCCATCGCGTAATCGTGGATCTCCCTGAGTGTGTCGCCGTCCAGTGAGGCATCGTCCCCGAAATGATCGCCCAGCGCCTGTTCGTTCAGCAGTTTCTCCCACGACCTGCTTGGCAGCAGGCCGGGCGGGTAGGCCATGTGGCAGGCGCTGCATTCTTCCTTGTAGGCCTTGTTGTCCACCGGTTTGACTTCTTTCTGGCGGAACGGGCTGATCAGCCATCCGAACAGGGTTTCCTCGGCCAGTGCCGTGCCGCTGGACGCCAGTAGCGCGGCCGCCAGCAGTGCCGCTAAATAGGGTGAGCGCATCATCTGTCGGGTCCTTTATCTGGCCAGCAGGAACTTGAGGAAGTCCCCTTTCTCCTGGGGAGTGCATTCGCGTGCCCAAGTGTCCTTGCAATTGCGCTTGAACCATTTTTCGATCTTTTTTACTTCGGTCAGGCGTTCCTTGTTGATGCTCGGTGCCATCGGCTCGATGACCTTGCCGGTTTTGTGGTGCTTGCTGCTCTTGCCGAGGTCTTCGCCGTGGCAGGTCTGGCATGACATCGTTTCGCCGTCTTCACCCTTGACCTTCTTTTCCCAGTTCTTGCCGCCGCGTGCCGCGTCGAAGCTGCTTGCGCCTTCGGCGGTGTAGCGTGTGAGTAGTTCGTCGGTCGCCGGGGTCGCCCAGGCGGTGGAAGCGGTGAACAGCGCAGCAGCCAATGCGATGGTCGATAGACAGGTTTTCTTCATTTTCAAGTTCTCCATTACCAGGTTAATTTGATTGCCAGAATCATGTTGAGTGCGCCCAGTTCCGCCATCGCGGCATGGCTGGTCGGCGTTGTGGTGGAATTCGCCGACTTGTTGATTGCGTATGCCATCAGTGCCGCGCCCGTGACGCCTAGCAATACATGCAGATTGTCGGGGTCGCTGAGGCCGTCTTCCTTGTGGAAGTCATCCCAATGCGTCAACAGGCCGCTGGCGACGGTCGCCAGCGCCAGTGCCGCCGTGGCCTTGCCCAGATTCGCATGCTGCCCATGCGTGCTGCGCGGCGGCTGGGGGCCGCAATTCGGCCCCTCGCAGGGGTGGAAATGAGTCAGGAATGTCGCGGCTGCGGCGACGGCAGTCGCGATGCCGAGGTACTGGTGCACCTTGCTGCCGGAGAAGGCGGACGGCTCGAACGCCGGGAGGTTCGCTTCGGGGGCGGGCGGCTGTTTCCTGACCAGCACCACGGAGTCGTTTTCTGCCAGCTTGAACGGTTCAAGATTCCTGTTGTATTCGCCGGACGACAGCGGCGGATCGAGCATGCCATCCTGCGCGGATACGGCGCCTGACCACACCACCACACAGAATACGGCGGCCTTGATGAATAGGGTTCCCCTCATTTGATCTTCCTCATGCTTCGTTTGAATCGGATGGCGACATTTTCTTTCCGGTGAACATCGCCTTGACCAGATTTTCCCTGTGCTGGAGGCTGCCGGCCGCCACGCCCGCGATGTGCAGCGCGACCAGCGCCAGTCCCGCATAGGGAAGCAGCTTGTGCAGGCGGCGGAACGCATAACTGGACTCGTCGCTGACCTGGTTCGCCAGAAACAGCAGCGGCCCCTCGAAGTCGATCACCGACAGGGTCACCAGCCCCGTCGCCAGTATCAGGGTCAGAGTCGCCAGCAAGGCGAACACCATCAGCGCGCCTGCCGGATTATGTCCGAAGTAATGTCTGGGATGCCCCTTGAGCATTCCGCGGACATAGGCAACCGTCTCGCGGGGCGGGAAGATGAAAGAAGCGAAACGCGCATAGGGACTGCCCGTGAATCCCCAATATATCCGGGCCGCCAGCAAGGCGCACAGCAGATAGCCGGTCAGCGCATGAACCTGCGGGAAGTGGAATTCTCCGGAAAGGAACGCAGTCGTGAAGCCGGCGACCAGCGTCCAGTGGAATATCCGGATGAACAGGTCCCACACGTTGACGGTCTGGACAGGTTCGATCGGGTTGGTTTTCTGGTACATGTGGCGCCTGATGATCGGTCGATTCAAAAATGAGTGCCGGCAAGACCGCCGTGGAACAGCCGGTCCGGGTGGTAGTCGCGACGCACGAACGAGAACAGGTCCGGTAATGGTGAATAGGCATGGATGTCCGCGCGGTTCCTGACCGGAAATCTCGCGAGGGCGGCCAGCGTGATTCCCGGTTGTTTGCCGGTCTTGCGATGGAGTATCCAAGGTGTGGAGATCGAAAGGTAAACGGATCCCGCGAGCAGGATCAACAGGATGGTCAGGGTTCGTCCGACAGAGCCGGCGATCCCTTTGCTGACCCACAGGTCGAACACGACAGAACAATGATCAAGCTCTTCGCGGGCGTGCAGTCCGAACAGTTCACGTGCGAATTCGGAACGGATATCCATCCGTTGTTCGTGATCCATGTATACCCTGGACAAGACCGCCGCGTAATGTTCGAGTGCCGCAGCAAGCAGCAGGCGCCTGGAGAGCGACAGGTGTTTCATTGCGCCGTCCAGCAGGGATTCGACCAATGCCAGGCCACGAGGCGGGCCGCCCAGGTATTTGATCAATGATGCGTTGAATCTCCGGTGCGCGCTGGAATGCGCCGACTCTTCGCGGATGAAGTCCAGGCAGCGCTGGTCGAGAGTTGAGAGCCGCTGCTTGTCGAGGCCTTCGGCGACCGTGCGGATGAAGAAATTTTCCAGCACGGGTGTGACGAAGCTGATCGCTTCCATGACGCTGGAAGTCACGACGTTGGCGTTACACCATGCGCCGGACAGGTCTTCGGTCGTTTCCATGCGTTTCAGGCCGTGCATCCCTATCTCCGCCTCCTTTCATTGGTTCGCGCATCCAGTCGTGCAAAGGTGGCCGGCGTGATGCGGTAATGTTCATCCCCGGCATAGACCTCGAGTTCGGTCATCCTTCCATCGGCTTCGATGACCGACAATTTTTTTGCTGCCAGCATGCCTGACTCCTTGCGCACCGACCGTTCCACCGTGATTGTCCGCAACAACCTGTGGCGAGCATCGAACAATTGCGTCCGGACGGACAATCTCTCCTTCCTGTCCACGCAACTGACGACTTCGCTTACAGGTGAAATGGAATTCGCATGGCGAGAACGGATCAGTTCGCATTGGCGCCCAGAAGTCCGGTCGGTTCCGACAATGGTTTGTTCCGTCCAGTTCCACCAGGGGGCAAACATATCCCAGAGGACCATGCCGGAATCGAACAGACCGGCCTGTGGATCATATTCGGTGCTGCCCGAGGCGTGTTCATCGTATTCGATGGCGTCGAACGTGCCATCGCTGCGGTTGTCGGCAGCGAAGAAATGGTTGCGTATCCCGTTCGGCGAAATGCCGCGCATCAGCAGGCGCTGCCATTCGCTGCCGGTCTGGCCGATGACAGCGATCTTGAAGGGTGGGCGGAGGCGTTTGTCTGCCCCGGTGACCTGCACGCTCATGCGTACCTCGAATCCGTCGGAGAGCCGCGCCTGCCGCATCGCGGCAGCCAACCCCGCCGCATCGGATGGTGCGGCACCGGCCTGCGCGCAGCAGAATGCCAGCATCAGGAGGCATGACAGTCTGACCATCGTTATTCCTGCCTCAATGCGTGAGAGGGCAGCAGGCGTGCCGCCTTGATCGCAGGATAGAGTCCGCCGCAGATGCCGAGGGCCGCGGACAGGCCGAGCACCCCGGCCAGGAAGGGTAGCGGGAATACCGCGTCGATCTTGCCGCGCATCAGTTCGACATGTTCCAGCCCCCATGTGATGCCGATGCCGAGCACGATGCCGACCAGCCCCCCGGCCAGCGCGAGGATCGCCGATTCGCTGACGATCAGTTTGACGACGGTGCGCCGCTGCCAGCCGAGCGCCAGCAGCAGGCCGATCTCGCGCGTGCGTTCGCTGATGCTCATCAGCATGGTGTTGAACACCACCAGTGCGCCCACCAGGCTGGCGATCAGGATGGTGGCCTGGCTCATCGCCTTGGAGATGCGTACCACGGCGTTCTGGCTGACCAGTTCGCCGGAAGTGATCGCCACGAAGCCGGGCATGTTCTTCTCGACCTGTTCCTTGATATCCCGGATATCTGCCTCAGAGATTTGTGCGTCGAGACGGAGATTCAGTATGTTGACCTTGCCGGGCTTGTCGGTGACGCGCTGGGCCTGGTTCAGCGTCATCAGCAGGGCGCCGTTCTCGACCAGCGCCGGGCTCTGGAAGATGCCCGTCACGGCGAATGGTTGGCCTTCGATCTCGACCGTGTCGCCGACACGCTTGTGCAGCATTTCCGAGGCCAGCGCGCCGATCACGACGGCCGGTTCATCGCGGTTGGCCGGCCAGCGCCCCTCGACCAGTTTCAGGTGGTCCCACAGGTAGCTGCCGTGTTCCCAGCCGAACACGAAGACCGGAGGCGCATCGTTGCTGACGGTCAGCATCTCGCTCAGCAGGCCGACGACCTCGCGCACATGCGGGAGTTGCGCCAGTCCCGGCTGTACCCTGTCGGCGACGAACGGCGATGGCATGGTGTTCTGGCTGGCCAGGCGCGTCACGATCAGGTCGGTACCGCGCGCATCGTTGGCCTTTTGCCAGCTTGCCTCGAATCCCCAGGCGATGGCGGTCAGCGCGACGATGGCGGCGATGCCGAGCGAAATGGCGGACAAGGTCAACACGGTGCGCGCCGGTCTGCGGTACAGGTTGCCGACGGCGAAACCGAACAGGTTCATGCGGCCATCCTTTCGGCGATCCTGCCGTCGCACATCGGGATGATGCGGTCGGCCCGCGCAGAGACGCCGTGGTCGTGCGTGACCATCAGCACGGTCAGCGGGGTCGTCTTCCTCATGCCTGCGATCACGTCAAGTACATGGCCGGCATTGGCCGAATCCAGGCTGCCGGTCGGTTCGTCGGCGAGGATCATGGCGGGATTGTTGATCATCGCGCGGGCGATGGCTGTACGCTGGCGCTCGCCGCCGGAAAGTTGTGTCGGGAAGTGCCCGATTCGATCCTGCAAGCCCAATTGGTGTAACAGTTCACGGGCGCGTTCGCGGTGGCTGGTCGCGCCGTCCGGCGTGCCGATGGTCGGGACCAGTACGTTGTCCAGCGTGGTCAGTGTCGGGATCAGGTGGAACGACTGGAACACGAAGCCGATGTTGCGGCGCCTGAACAATGCCAGGTCGGGTATCCCGGAATAGGATTGGCCGCGGAAGAACAGTTCGCCCGAAGTTGGCATGTCGAGGGTGCCGATCAGGTTCAGCAGGCTGGACTTGCCGCATCCGCTCGGGCCGGTGATGGCGACGAATTCGCCTTCGGCGATGTCGAGGTCAACGCCGTCGAGCGCCCTGGTCTTTCCTCCATCGAAATGGAGGTGCAGGTCGCGGATACTCAGGATGGATGGTCGGGCAGAAGCGGTGTCCATGGACGCGTTCCGGGATTAATGGAGACCCTGCAGGGCGAATATATCCACTATGGCAGGCGGGCGGGTTGCCCGGCAGAATCCGCTCTTCATCTTACGTTCAATCTTTCTGCCACAGAGGCGCATATTATATCGGACGGAATACAAGCAATCGCGAGGTTGTCCGCGCAAAATTTATGTGCTGGAGGACTTGAAAATCTTTATGTTTCCCCCACATCCACCGCGTGGCGGATTGTGGTCGATTGCCGAAATCGCGCGGTTCGACAGATAGCCCGTATGGAGGTTCCGCGATGCTAAACTGCGAACAGCTATTTTTTGATGTTATGGAGAGATGAATCTATGAAGCGGATTTTCCTGTTCTTATTGACCAACCTGGCCGTGATCGCCGTGATCAGCGTCACCTTGCGCCTGCTGGGTGTGGATCGCTGGCTGACCGAGAGCGGCGGTATCGACTTTGGCGCGCTGCTGGTGCTGTCCGCCGTGATCGGTTTTGCGGGTTCGCTGGTCTCGCTGGCGATGTCCAAGTGGTCGGCCAAGCGCATGGTCGGGGCGCATGTGATCGAGGATCCGAGCGATCCGACCGAGCGCTGGCTGGTGGATACCGTGAAGCGCCAGGCGCTTTCGGCAGGTATCGGCATGCCGGAGGTGGCGATCTATGACGCGCCGGACGTGAACGCGTTCGCCACCGGCTGGAACCGCAACGATGCGCTGGTGGCGGTCAGCACCGGGCTGTTGCGCAACATGAGCCGGGATGAGGCTGAGGCGGTACTGGCGCACGAAGTCAGCCACGTCGCCAACGGCGACATGGTAACTCTGGCGCTGATCCAGGGCGTGGTCAATACCTTCGTGATCTTCCTGTCCAAGCTGTTCGGATTTTTTGTGGATCGCGTGCTGCTCAAGAACGACGGGCGCAGCGGCCCGGGCATCGGCATGTTCGTGGCGGAGATTGCCGCGCAACTGGTGCTGGGCGTGCTGGCCAGCGTGATCGTGATGTGGTTCTCGCGCCAGCGCGAGTTCCGTGCCGACGCCGGTGGTGCGAGCCTGGCCGGGCGCGAGAAGATGATCGCCGCGCTGGAACGCCTGAAGATCAACCACGAACAGGCCACCCTGCCGGAACAGATGGCCGCGTTCGGCATCTCCGGCGGACACGGTTTTGCCAAACTGTTCATGACCCATCCGCCGCTGGACGAGCGCATCGAGGCGTTGCGCTCGGCGCGTCCATAACCGCGCCTCGGCTCAAACGAAAAGGCCTGCATAGCGCAGGCCTTTTTTGTGTGGCGGGTGGAATCAGCGTATGCCGGAATTCCGTGCAAACCACATTTTGAAGATGCCGTGATGCCCGGCAGTCGCCGATGGGGTCGTCGAGTTTTCGGCTGTTTTCGGTACAGGAACAGGGTCGCGCTGTGCGGACGGCGTATGCGGGATCGGCACCTGCTCGCTGTCTATTTCGTCTTCCCATTCGTCGTATTCGTCGCGCGGCGGACTGCCGTCGTATACCAGACTTTGGCGGCGTAGCAGGTAGGCATCGCGGATCAGCGCGTAGCGATCCAGCGCCGCTTCGTCCAGTACCTTTTCCTGATCCAGCAACTGGGCGCGCCGGCTGATCGCCTTGCTCACGTACATCTGGTTGCGGGTGCGCATATGGGTGATACGGCGCAGCTTGCTCGGACGGCTGTCCATATACAGCCCGGCTCCATCGCGCAACGTGCTCGGCCCGAGTATGGGCAATACAATATAGGGTCCGCTGCCGACCCCCCAGTATCCGAGCGTCTGGCCGAAATCTTCGTTGTGTTTTTCCAGTCGATTGGCGACATCGATCAGTCCGAACACTCCGAATGTGGTGTTGAACAGGAAACGCGAACCGTCCGAGGCCGCCTGGGAGAATTTGAACTGCAGCAGGTCGTTGGCGGTGACGATGACATCGTCCAGATTGGAGAAGAAATTACTTACCATGATCTGGCCGGGTTCCGGCATTACTGTCTTGTAGCCTTGTGCGACCGGTTTGGCGATGGCCTTGTCCAGCGTGTCATTGAATTGGTATACGCCACGGTTGAAAGACTCCATCGGATCGGCCGGGTTGCTGCCGTGGGTGGAGGCGCAACCGGTCAATGCGATGGCGGCGAGTGCGATCAGGATGCGGTTCATTGTGTCGTCTGTATTGCTTGGATTGATGGCGATTATAGGGGGTTTGTCCGGTTCCGGAAATAGCCTTCACCCGGCTGCGGGTGGCGCGGCAAGTTCGCCGCTGTGGAAGCCGAAATGGCCTTTGCGACGATCCGCAAAATAATGTTCCAGACTGAACCGGATCGGCCGGAAGGCGATCTCGCCCCAGGGAATCTCCGCTTCGCCGAACAGCCCAACCTCAAGGCTTTCCGGGCCCGGCCCGAAGTCCCGGTCGAGCAGGCGGGCGCGGAACAAAAGATGTACTTGGTTGATATAGGGCAGGCTGTACATCGAGAACAGTTCGCCGATCTCGATGCGCGCGTTGGCTTCTTCCAGCGTTTCGCGGATGGCGGCTTCGGCAGTGGTCTCGCCATTCTCCATGAAGCCGCCGGGCAGGGTCCACAGGCCGTGGCGCGGTTCGATGGCGCGGCGGCACAGCAATACCTTGTCATCCCAGACTGGGATGGCGGCAATCACCATCTTGGGATTCTGGTAATGAATGGTGCCGCAGGCGCTGCAGATATGCCGCGGACGGTTGTCATCATCCGGGATGCGAAACTCGACCGCAGCTCCGCATGATGGGCAGAATTTCATTTCCAGAATTGCCACCAGGATTTTCCGGTCGTGGCGGCATCGTAGGCGGCACTTCCCGGCGCGCTGTTTTTGGCCAGTACGCGTTTGGCATCGTCGCGCAGGTCGGTCATGCCCAGGGCGTCATAGGCTTGCACCATAACCTGCAAGGCGTCGCGCGTCGAGGGACTGTTCGGATATTGCGACAGGATACCTTGCGCCCGGTTGGCTGCAGCGATATGAGCGCCGCGTCGCAGATAATAGCGGGCGACATGCAGTTCGTATTTTGCCAGTGCGTTCACCAGATACTGCATGCGCAATCTGGAATCGGGCGCGTATTTGCTGTCTGGAAAGCGTGTCACCAGATCCTTGAAGGCGTTAAACGACTCCTGCGCTGCCCGTGGGTCGCGCTCGGTCGGATCCTGCCCGCCCAGCGATTTGAGAATGCCGATCTCGCCGTTGAAATTGGCCAGCCCCTTTACGTAATAGGCATAATCCACGTGCGGATCGTTGGGATATTGTTTGATGAACCGGTCGGCAGCGGAAATGGACGGCTCCGGTTCACCTTGGCGGTAATAGGCATAAGCCGTTTCCAGCATGGCCTGCTGCGCATAGCGCCCGTAGGGGAAGCGCGCTTGCAGGGATTCGAAGTGCTTGATTGCAATGCTGTAATCGCCCTCGTTCAATGCCGCCTTGCCGGTATTGTAGATTTCGGCGGCGGATAGTTGCCTGGTTTGTTCGGAACCGTCCGGCAGGGGCTCCAACAAACTGCAGGCGGTTAACGTAAGCAACAGGAATACGGCTAAACTATGGCGCATGACTCGACCCGGAAAAAATTTGCGCGATTATAACGTAAACACCGATTCTTCCGATGTGCTGCATTTCGCGGTTCCCGGTGATTGTGCCGGGCTACGTCTCGACCAGGTTCTGGCCAGATTGTTGCCGGAATATTCGCGCAGCCGTCTGCAGGAATGGATCGTGCAGCAACAAGTCAGCCTGAACGGCGAATCGGCCACACCGAAACAGAAGGTCTGGGGCGGGGACGCGCTCGAGGTCCGGCCTCGGTCACATCCTGCCGAACAACCGTACCGTGCCCAGGACATCGCGCTCGATATCCTTTATGAGGACGATGCGCTGCTGGTGCTCAACAAGCCGGCCGGACTGGTGGTCCATCCCGGCAGCGGTAACTGGGAAGGCACGCTGCTTAACGCGCTGCTGCACCATGCGCCGCAACTGGAAGGCGTGCCGCGTGCCGGCATCGTGCATCGTCTAGACAAGGATACCAGCGGGTTGCTGGTGGTGGCCAGAACGCTCACCGCGCAAACCCATCTGGTGCGCCAGCTGCAGGCGCGCAGCGTGAAACGCGAATACCTCGCGCTGGTCTATGGCGAACTGCGCCACGGCGGTACGGTGGACGAACCGGTCGGCCGCCACCCGGACCAGCGCGTCAAAATGGCGGTGACGGAGGGCGGAAAATCCGCCACCACCCATTATCAGGTCGAGGAAAGGTTCCCCGGTTGCACGCTGGTGCGTTGCCAGCTGGAAACCGGACGCACCCACCAGATACGCGTACACATGGCGCATATCAGGCATCCCCTTGTCGGCGACCGTGTCTATCTCAAGGGGCCGCAGAAATGTGTTCCCGAATTGCGCGAATTGCTGCGCGGATTTCCGCGCCAGGCGCTGCATGCGACACGCCTTGCACTGGAACATCCGGTCAGCGGCGAGACGATGGAATGGGAAGTGCCGCTGCCGGAAGACATGGCGCGGTTGTTGCAACAGATCAGGAACGTGCTTCATGAGTCTGGCTGACCACCTGATCTTCCCCGACTGGCCCGCACCCGAAAATGTGCGTGCGCTGCAGACCACGCGGCAAGGCGGCGTGAGCGCGCCACCTTACGACAGCCTCAATCTCGGCAGCCATGTCGGGGATGCGCCGCTGGCGGTGGCGCGCAACCGCATGTTGCTCAACACCGTATTGCCCAGCGAGCCGGTATGGCTGGAACAGGTGCATGGCACCGCCGTTGCCAATGCCGATATGGCCGGCTGCCGTGTGCAGGCCGATGCGTGTATCGCGCGGCGGCTCGGCTCGGTATGCGTGGTGATGACCGCCGATTGCCTGCCGGTATTGCTCTGCGACCGGCAGGGTAGCGTGGTCGGCGCGGCACACGCCGGATGGAAAGGATTGGCGGCGGGCGTCATCGAGGCTACCGTCGAAGCGATGGATATCGCACCGCAGGACCTGATTGCCTGGCTGGGACCGGCGATTAGTCAGCGGGCGTTCGAGGTCGGCGACGAGGTGCGCGCAGTTTTTGTGGATGGCGACCCGAAGGCCTCGACCGCGTTCGTTCCCGGCAATGAAGGCAAGTGGTTTGCCGACATCTATGCACTTGCGCGCCTGCGCCTGAATGCGATGGGGATCACCCAAGTCTACGGCGGAGGACGCTGCACTTCTGGCGAGCGGGACACGTTCTTTTCCTATCGCCGCGACGGTGTGACCGGGCGGATGGGTACTTTCATCTGGCTGGAGTGACTTTTGGCGCAGCCGGTACGAGCCGCCGAATCCGTTATAATCCGCGCCCTCGACTTTTTCAAAACAATTTCCCATGAGCGTCCTGCTGTGGATCGTCGCTGCCAGTGCCGTCGGCGGTGTACTGAGCATATTGTGCGCAGCGTTGTTCGCAATGAACGCGCGCGCGCACTGGGTGAGCGCGCTGGTCAGCTATGCCATCGGCGCGTTGCTCGGTGCGGTGTTCCTCGACATCCTGCCCGAGGCGATGGAGCGCGGCACGAGCGCTGCAGCGGTGAGCGGTACGGTGCTGGCCGGCATCATGCTGTTCTTCACGATGGAGAAGCTGCTGCTGTGGCGGCATTGCCATCATGACCATTGCGAGGTGCATGAACCGCACGAACATAATGCGCACGGCCGCAGCGGTACGCTGATCATGATCGGCGATACCTTCCACAACTTCGTCGATGGCATCATCATCGCGGCGGCGTTCCTGGTCGATGTCAAGTTGGGCGTCGTCACCGCGCTGGCGATCATCGCGCATGAGATACCGCAGGAAGTCGGCGATTTCATGATCCTGCTTCATTCCGGTTACAGCAAGGCCCGCGCGTTGATGCTTAACCTGCTGTCCAGCCTGGCTACGCTGGTGGGCGGCGTGCTGGCCTATTTCGCGCTGCAATCCATGCAGAGTGCGGTTCCTACGCTGCTGTCGCTGGCGGCAGCCAGCATGATCTACGTTGCGGTGGCCGATCTGATCCCCGGCCTGCACAAGCGTACCCGGTTGCGCGACACGCTGGAACAGGTGGTGCTGATCGTTCTGGGCGTATCGTCCATTCTGCTGGTCAAACTGCTGGTCGGTGAATGAACGATGAGAGCGCATGATGAGTAAAACCAGAAGTCCGGCCAAAGTTGGTTTCGTTTCGCTCGGCTGCCCGAAGGCGACCGTCGATTCCGAGCATATCCTGACGCGCCTGCGTGCCGAGGGCTACCTGATCTCCGGCTCCTATCAGGATGCCGACTTGGTGGTGGTGAACACCTGCGGCTTCATCGACAGTGCAGTGGAGGAATCGCTGGATGCGATCGGCGAGGCGCTGGCAGAAAATGGCAAGGTGATCGTCACCGGCTGTCTTGGAGCGAAGGGCGATGTGGTACGGCAGGCTCATCCCAGGGTGCTGGCGGTGACCGGCCCACACGCGACCGACGAGGTGATGGACGCGGTGCATGCGCACTTGCCGAAGTTGCACGATCCCTACACCGACCTTGTGCCGCCGCAGGGCATCCGTCTTACGCCGCAGCACTTCGCCTACCTGAAGATTTCCGAAGGTTGCAATCACCGCTGCACGTTCTGCATCATCCCCAGCCTGCGCGGCGACCTGGTCAGCCGCCCGGTCGGCGATGTGATGGAGGAGGCGCGCCGACTGGTCGATGCAGGTGTCAAGGAGTTGCTGGTGATTTCGCAGGATACCTCGGCCTATGGGGTGGACGTGAAGTACCGCACCGGCTTCTGGGGCGGACGGCCGTTGAAGACGCGCATGACCGAACTGGCCGCCGCACTGGGCGAATTGGGCGCATGGGTGCGGCTGCATTACGTCTACCCGTATCCGCACGTGGACGAAGTGATCCCGCTGATGGCGCAAGGAAAGATACTGCCGTACCTGGATATACCGTTCCAGCATGCCAACCCGCGTATCCTCCGGCTGATGAAGCGTCCGGGCAGCAGCGAGAATGTGCTGGCGCGCGTCAGGCAATGGCGCGAGACCTGTCCTGACCTGACGCTGCGCAGCACTTTCATCGTCGGCTTCCCCGGTGAGACCGAAGAGGAATTCGAGGAGTTGCTCGACTTCATCGAGGAAGCGCAACTGGATCGTGTCGGCGCCTTTGCCTACTCCCCGGTCGAGGGAGCGGCAGCCAATGACCTGCCCGATCACATTCCGCCGGAGGTTCAGCAGGAACGCCTCGCGCGGCTGATGCTGTTGCAGGAAGAGATCAGCGAGGAGCGGCTCAAACGCAAGATCGGCAAGGCCATCACGGTGCTGGTCGATGAGGTGGACGAAGATGGCGCCATCGCGCGCAGTTCTGCGGATGCGCCGGAGATCGACGGGTTGGTCTACATCGACAACGGCCAGCAGTTACAAGTCGGCGACTTTGCCGAGGTCGTTGTTACAGATTCCGACGAGCACGATCTGTGGGCGGAAACCCTGCGGAGTTAGCCGGCCCAGATTGTTTTTTTTGTGGATCTAACCTCTTATCAGAACGATTTTTCAGGAGTAAAATTTTCCGCTTTCGATGAATGATGACTAGGGAGTGTTGAAATGGTTGCGCAAAAAACATCCGGAAAGGTTGTTTCCGAACCCCAATCCAAAGCTGGATCCAGTGAAGCGGCGGGCATTGCAAAGATCGATGAAAAGAACGCGGGTACTTCTGCCGCATCATCCAGCCCCGCACATGCCAAGCGAAATACAACCCGAGTGACAAAAAAGAAAACGCCTGATCTTGCCGTTGTCGCAGAGATCGAGGCGGTGAGCCACGAACCTGCCGCACTCAAGGTGGCGCACGCCCCGCATGGAAGCGACGAGAACAGCGATTACGCCCCTTTGCCAGCCAGCTACCCTTACCGGACGCGGATGCGCCGCAAAGAGTATGAGGCGCAAAAAGCGAAACTGCAGATTGAATTGCTGAAGGTGCAGAGCTGGGTGAGAGAGTCCGGGCAGAAGATTGTGATGTTGTTCGAAGGCCGTGATGCCGCAGGCAAGGGCGGCACGATCAAGCGATTCATGGAACATCTGAATCCGCGTGCGGCACGAACCGTGGCGCTGGAAAAACCTTCCGATATCGAACGCGGCCAGTGGTATTTCCAGCGTTATATCCAGCATCTTCCTACTACCGGTGAAATGGTGTTCTTCGATCGTTCCTGGTACAACCGGGCCGGTGTGGAGCGCGTGATGGGCTTCTGTACACCAAACGAATATCTTGAGTTCATGCGCCAGACGCCGCAGATCGAGCGCATGATGGCCAACAGCGGCATCCACCTGTACAAATACTGGTTCTCGGTGAGTCGCGAAGAGCAATTGCGCCGCTTCGTCTCGCGCCGTGACGATCCGCTCAAGCACTGGAAACTTTCACCCATCGACATCAAATCCCTGGATATGTGGGACGAGTATACCGAGGCGAAGAACGCGATGTTCTTCCACACCGATACCGCCGATTCGCCGTGGGTGGTCATCAAGTCCGACGACAAGAAGCGCGCCCGACTGAATTGTATGAAGCATTTCCTGCACAGCCTGCCGTATCCCGGCAAGGACCTGCATGTGGTGACTGCTCCAGATCCGCATCTGGTCGGGTCGGGTTCGCAAGTGCTGTCCAGCGAAGAAAACCTGGTTACGAAGTTCTAGGGAGGAATGGATACGGCTTGCCGTGACGGAGAAACGGCGCTAGTCTGGACAGACGTGGAACACCAAGCAAAGGAGGTGCGTCATGTCCCAAGAACGCGATTTGCCGGAAGTCGAAAAAATCCCGTGCGATGTCTGTACCAGGGAGGTTCCGCTGTCCGAAGCGAAGATTTCTGAGGCCGAAGACTATGTTGCCCATTTTTGCGGGCTGGAATGCTACGCAAAATGGAAGGAGCAGAGCGAGGAATCAGGCAAGAAGTAAGGTGTCTTCGCTCTGCCCACCCGGGTGGGCAGAGCGACTTCTCATCGCGCCGGTCCGGGGCCGCCCATCGGGCAATCTTCCATCGAACGCTGCCCGCCGCACGGTTTGCCCAGGTCACGCTTGAACTGCTGACGCTCTTCGGGCGACATCTTGTCGAAACGTTCTCGCATCTCCTTGCGGTGTTCCCTGCGCTCTTCCGGGGACATGTTCCTCATGTCCTCGCGCATTTTGTTACGCATGGCCTTGCGTTCCTCCGGCGGCATGTTGTTCCAGTACTCGCGCATTTCCTTGCGGCGTTCCGCACGCTGTTCCGGCGACATGTTTCTCATCTCTTCCCGCCTGTTTTCGCGCATCTCCTTGCGTTCTTCGGGTGACATGTCGTCCCGGTATTCGCGCATCGCCTTGCGGTGTTCGGCGCGCTGCTCCGGCGTCAGGTTCTGCATTTCCTTGCGCATCGCCTCGCGTTCCTTTACGCGCTGTTCCTGAGTCATGGACTTCATGCGTTCCATGCGCTGCATGTGTTCCTTCACATAAGGGACAGAGCCGGCCGGCGCAACCTCTGCGGCAAGCGCGTTCAGGCTGAAGGAGACGGCAATACCGGCGGCGATCAGGGCTTTCAGGATGGGGTTCATGGTTTTACTCCTTGTGTTTGTCGTACGCCCGGATGGGCTGGGATGCATGATGCGATTAAACTGTAAACGAAGTGTTTTGACCAAACCGGAAGATGTAAATATTTGTTTCAATCGTGCTGTTGACTGACAATTCCTTACAGCTTTGCCGGCCGTCACGTTTATCATGCAGTCATGGACAATCCTTACCGCATCCTGATCATCGACGACGACGCGCGCCTGCGCGAGTTGTTGCTGCGCTACCTTTCCGAGCAGAGTTTCACGGCCAAGGCGGTGGCGGACGGCAACGCACTGGACAAGGCATTGCGGCTGAACCGTTACCACCTGCTGGTGCTCGACCTGATGTTGCCCGGCGAGGACGGTCTTGCCATCCTGCGCAGGCTGCGCGCGGCGGGGGAGAACGTGCCGGTGATCCTGCTTACCGCCAAGGGGGACGAGGTCGATCGCATCATCGGCCTGGAGATGGGCGCGGACGACTATCTTCCCAAGCCGTTCAACCCGCGTGAACTGCTGGCACGCATCAACGCGGTGCTGCGCCGCAAGGGTACGCAACCGATCGGCGCACCCGATACCGAGGAAAAGATCGTTGCCTTTGGAGATTGCGAGCTGAATCTGGCCACGCGCGTGCTGATCCGGGCGGCCGTGCCGGTCGCGCTGACCACCGGCGAATTCGCGCTGCTCAAGGCGCTGGTCACGCATCCGCGACAGCCGTTGTCGCGCGACAAGCTGATGGAGTTGGCGCGCGGCCGAGACCATGACCCGTTCGACCGTGCTATCGATGTGCAGGTGTCGCGCTTGCGCAAGCTGGTGGAACCGGATCCGGGCAAACCCCGTTTCATCCAGACGGTGTGGGGACATGGTTACGTTTTTGTGCCTGATGGGGTGAAGTCTTGATGTTCGTGCCGAAGACGTTGCTGGTCCGCGCCTTCCTGCTCATCGTGGTGCTGATCGCGCTGTCGTTCGCCGCATCGGTGGCGATGTTCCGTCATGCGGTACAGGAGCCGCGCGCAAAGCAGATGGCACAACTGGTTGTGTCCACGGTCAACCTGACGCGTGCCGCCGTACTGTCCTCCGCTCCGGAATGGCGCGGCGCGCTGCTTGCGGAATTGCGCGATTCCGAAGGGATGCGCGTCCAGTTGTCCGACGCATCGGATGTGCTGGTTCCGATGCCGGACCATCCGCCCGAATTGCGCCGGATGATGGAGGAGGTGCGCGAGCGGTTGGGCGACGGCACCCGCTTCGCGGCAGTCCGTAACGGCGAGGCGGCTCTGTGGGTGAGCTTCCACATCGGCGAAGACGAGTTCTGGCTGGCGCTGCCGCGCGAACGCATCGAGCATCCTGTTTCCCAGATGTTGCTGACATGGGCTGGCATCGTGCTGTTGCTGGCGTTGGCCGGTGCCTACCTCATCGCGCGCCAGGTGGCGCAGCCGTTGAAACGGATCGTACGGGCGGCGCAGCAGACGGGGCGTGGGGAGATGCCGGAGCCGCTTCCGGAACGCGGCGCGCAAGAGATCGTCACGCTGTCGCGCGCCTTCAACCAGATGTCCGCCGACCTGACCGCCAACGAGCGTGAGCGCGCTCTTGTGCTGGCCGGCATCTCGCACGACTTGCGTACGCCGCTGGCGCGCGTGCGGCTTGCGGCTGAACTGAGCGCGGACGAATCGCTGCGCGAGGGGTTATCCGCCGATGTGGAGCAGATGGATGCGGTGATCCGGCAGTTTCTCGACTATGCCCGCCTCGACGAGAACGAAGCGGTCGCACCGACCGATGTTTCCGCGCTGATACGCGAAGTTGCGCAACGTTTCCGTACGCAGGCCGTATCGCTGACGCTCGAATTGCCGCCGCTCCTGCAACAGAACATCCGCCCGCTGCTGTTTAAACGCGCGCTCGCCAACCTGCTGGATAATGCCGTCAAATACGGCGGCGGCGAGATCACCGTGCGGTTCGCCCGGGAACAGGACACGCTCGTTCTGTCGGTCATGGATCGCGGAACGGGCATACCCGATGCGCAGCGTGAAACGGCGAAGCGTCCGTTCGTCCGGCTGGATGTGGCGCGTGGCGATGCGGGCGGGGCTGGGTTGGGGCTGGCTATCGTCGAACGTGCGGCACGCCTGCATGGCGGGACATTCGGCCTGCACGACCGTGACGGCGGCGGGTTGGAGGCTAGGTTGATCCTGTCGGCCGGTTGAAGAACGCCACCGCTTCCGCTTCCTCGCGGGTGCGCTTCATCGGCGGCAGGCTCTGCCAGATGCGCCTGCCGTAGTGTTTGCCGATGATGCGCGGGTCGCAGATCATCAGCACGCCCCGGTCGGTCTCATCGCGGATCAACCGCCCCGCACCCTGTTTGAGGTTGATGATCGCGCGCGGCAACTGGTATTCCATGAACGCGTTACGCCCCTGTTTCTTCAATTGTTCGATGCGCGCCGCCAGTACCGGGTCGTCCGGCGGGGCGAACGGCAGCTTGTCGATGACGACCAGCGACAGAGCCTCGCCGCGCACGTCCACGCCCTCCCAGAACGACTGGCTGCCCAGCAGCACCGCGTTGCCGTGGTCGCGGAAGCGCGTCAGCAACTCGCTGCGCGAGCCTTCGCCCTGCAGCATCAACGGATAGTCCCAGCCGCGCATGTCGAACTCGGCGACCAGCAAGTCGTGGGCGCGTTGCATCGCGCGCAGGCTGGTGAACAACAGGAAGGCGCGGCCCCTGCTGGCCTCGATCAGCGGTAACGCGGCCTGTACCACCGCCCCGGTATAGCCTTCGCTGTTCGGTTCGGGCAGGTTATTCGGGACGTACAGCAGGCTTTGCGTGCCATAGTCGAACGGACTGTCCCAGCAGGCGGTCTGTGCCTTGAGCAGCCCCATCTCGCCCTGGTAGTGCGAGAAATCCTGTTTCACCGCCAGCGTCGCGGAAGTGAATATCCAGGCGCGCGCGCTGCCATCGATCTGTTTTTCGAAGATGTCCGCGATGGACAACGGCGTGGTGTTGAGTTGCAGCGAGTGATGGAACACTTCCAGCCAGCGCACCTGCCCCGGTTCGTCGCCTTTTTGCCATTCATTCAACTGTTGTGCCAATGCCTGCGCGCGTTGCCAGCAATTGTCCAGCCCCTCGCTGCGTTCCGCCTGTTTCTCCAGCAGGCCGGAGAGCATGGCCAATTTCTCGCCCAGGGTCTTCAGCGCGGGCGCGAACTCCTTGAAATTCTCCGTCGCCAGGGCGGGCATCCGGCCTTCCTTCTTGAACACTAACCGCAGGTCGCGCGCGGCCTTGTCCAATTCGTCGCAGGCCTTGGGCAGCGGCGCAAAATCCTTGGCCGATGCCGCCGCCTCGATGCGCGTGTCGCGCGCCAGGTCGAGCAACAGCGTGGTGGACAGGGTCTCGCCGAAGAACAGGCTGGCCGTCTCCGGCAACTGGTGCGCCTCGTCGAAGATCACCGTGTTGCAGGCGGGCAGCAACTCGGCCACGCCCTCGTCGCGCAGCATCACGTCGGCGAAGAACAGGTGATGGTTCACCACCACGATGTCCGCCTGCATCGCCTCGCTGCGCGCCTTGAGCACGAAGCATTCCTTGTGGTTCGGGCATTCCTGCCCCAGGCAGTTGTCGCGCGTCGAGGTGACGGTCATCCAGATCGGTGCATTCTCCGGCACGTCGGCCAACCCGCCCTTGTCGCCCGAGTCGCTGACCTTGGCGTAGTGCTTGATCTTGCCCAGATGCTTGATGTCCTCGCGCGTCTTGAACATCCCGTCCGATTCGGTGCGCGCCAGATGGTAATGGCACACATAATTGGCGCGCCCCTTGAGCAGCGCCACCGACACCGGAGCCTTGAGCGCGTCGCGCACCATCGGCAGGTCTTTCCGGAACAACTGGTCCTGCAGGTTCTTGGTACCGGTCGAGATGATCACCTTGCCGCCGTTGAGCAGCGCGGGTACCAGGTAGGCGAAGGTCTTGCCCGTCCCCGTTCCGGCCTCGACGACGAGGATCGCGTTGTCCTTGATCGCCTCAGCCACCTTCAGCGCCATCTCGCGCTGCTGCGCGCGCGGACGGAACGACGCGACCTCGGTGGCTAGCGGGCTTTGCTCGGAAAAGAAACGTTCGACTTCGAGGGACACGGTTGGGGATATGGTTATTTGATGGGAGCGGCGTTATAGTGCGGCAGGGATTTTACGCGATGGCAGCAGCGATGCGTAATGATTCGTTCGATTGCCGCATCATCCTGGATCCATGGCAAGCGGTGCAATCCACTACAACCTTTGATTACGCTCATGAACAGGCTTGTTGCGCCCCACAGTTCTGTAGGGTGGATAAGCGTAGCGCATCCACCAAGCGCGGTAGGATGGGTTGAGCATAGCGATAACCAGTGACTTGGCAGCTTGCTGCCTTAGTCCCGTAGGGTGGATAAGCGCAGCGCATCCACCAACCTGATGAAAAGGGACGCAACGTGAGCAACTATCGCAGGGCCTATCTCCCCGGCGGCATTTACTTCTTTACCGTCGTCACCTTCAATCGCGTCCCGATCTTTACCGATGAGAATCGCGTCGAAGCGCTCAGGCAGGCATTCCGCAAGGTGATGGCAACCCGTCCGTTCGAGATCGACGCGATGGTGATCCTGCCCGAACACTTGCACTGTATCTGGCGCATGCCGGAAGGCGATGCCGATTTCTCTTCGCGCTGGCGCGAGATCAAGAAGGCGGCTTCGCGCCAGATCGGCACCGCGACCAATGCGCGCAACGAGCGCATGGTGTGGCAGCGCAGATTCTGGGAACATGCCATTCGCGATGAGGAGGACTGGCGCAGGCACGTGGATTACATTCATTACAATCCGGTGAAACACGGGTTGGTGAACCGCCCCGGCGATTGGGCATGGTCGTCGTTCGGCAATGCGGTGAGCAAGGGGTGGTATGAGGAATCATGGGGTGCGAGCGAACCGGCAACCCTAGTTGGGATGGATTGCGAATGATGGATGGGGTGTGTTTTGAAAAATGGTGGATGCGCGGGGCTTATCCACCCTACGCCAGAACAGAATGGTGGATGCGCTGCGCTTATCCACCCTACAAGAGCCGATGAATTTATGCAGATTTGGGTAGACGCCGACGCCTGTCCGAAGGTGATCAAGGAGATCCTGTTTCGCGCGGCGGAGCGGCGGCAGATACCGCTGACGCTGGTGGCGAACAAGATGCTGTATTGCCCGCCATCGAAGGTGATCCGCGCGATGCAGGTGCCGGCGGGTTTCGATGTGGCGGACAACAAGATCGCCGAATTGGTGGCGCCGGGCGATCTGGTGATCACCGCCGATATCCCGCTGGCCGCGCAGGTCATCGCGAAAGGCGGGCATGCATTGAATCCGCGCGGGGAGTTTTATACCAGGGACACCATTCAGGAGCGGCTGACGATGCGCGATTTCATGGACAACCTGCGCGGCAGCGGCGTGGACACGGGCGGGCCTCCGGCATTCAACCAGAGCGACCGCCAGGCGTTCGCGAATCAACTGGACCGGTTTCTGGCGAAGTACGCGAGGGGTAGTGGAACGGCCACGTTTTTACCCTCTCCCTAGCCCTCTCCCTGCAAGGGAGAGGGGATGTTCGGCGAATCGATAATTTTGGTGCAACAGTTCGCCTTGCGCCGCGATTTTGATGTGCGCTATTGTGCGCAACATTCCTGGAGACGGCATGGCAAAGGCAAAAACGATCTATTCCTGCACCGAGTGCGGCGGTCAGACCCCCAAGTGGCAGGGGCAGTGCCCGCATTGCATGGAGTGGAACACCCTGATCGAGTCGGTCGCGGAGACCGTCACCAAGGGCGGCAACCGTTTCAGCGCGCTGGCGGCGTCGGGCCGTGTGCAGATGCTCTCCGAAGTCGAGGCGGCGGAAGTGCCGCGTACGCCGACCGGCATCGAGGAGTTCGACCGGGTGCTGGGCGGCGGGCTGGTCGAGGGCGCGGTGGTGCTGATCGGCGGCGACCCGGGCATCGGCAAATCCACGCTGCTGCTGCAAGTGCTGGCGCATCTGTCGAACAAGCAGAACACCTTGTATGTCAGCGGCGAGGAATCGGCGCAGCAGATCGCACTGCGCGCCAGGCGCCTGTCGCTGGACGCGCGCAGCCTGCGCCTGCTGCCCGAGATACAACTGGAAAGGATCCAGGCGAGCATCGCGGCAGACAAGCCGGACATAGTGGTGATCGATTCGATCCAGACGGTGTATTCCGAGCAGCTCACGTCCGCGCCGGGCTCGGTGGCACAGGTGCGCGAATGCGCGGCGCAACTGACGCGCATCGCCAAGAGCAGCGGCATCACCATGATCCTGGTCGGGCATGTGACGAAAGAGGGCGCGCTGGCCGGGCCGCGCGTGCTGGAGCACATCGTCGATACCGTGCTGTATTTCGAGGGCGATACCCATTCCAGCTTCCGGCTGATCCGCGCGTTCAAGAACCGCTTCGGCGCGGTGAACGAACTCGGCGTGTTCGCGATGACCGAGAAGGGGTTGCGCGAAGTCAGCAATCCTTCCGCGCTGTTCCTGTCGCAACACGGCGAGCAGGTCGCCGGTTCGTGCGTGATGGTCACGCAGGAAGGCACGCGGCCGCTGCTGGTGGAGATCCAGGCGCTGCTCGACGAGGCGCATTCGCCCAATGTGCGGCGCCTGTCGCTGGGTTTGGAGCAGAACCGGCTGGCGATGCTGCTGGCGGTGCTGCACCGCCATGCCGGTATCGCCTGTTTCGATCAGGACGTGTTCATCAACGCGGTCGGCGGCGTGAAGATCACCGAGCCGGGTGCGGATCTGGCGGTGATCCTCGCGATGGTCTCCAGCTTGCGCAACCGGCCGCTGCCGGAGAAACTGGTGGTGTTCGGCGAAGTCGGACTGGCGGGCGAGGTGCGTCCGGTGCAGCGCGGCCAGGAACGCCTGCGCGAGGCCGCCAAGCTGGGCTTTACTCAGGCCATCATCCCGAAAGCCAACGCGCCGAAACAGAAGATCGCCGGCATCGAGGTCATCGCGGTGGAGCGCGTCGAGCAGGCGGTCGAGCGGATGCGCGGTTGAGCTGCCCCGTCCGTTTGCAGGCCGCATAATTCTTGAGTATTTCTCTGTTGTGTTGTCCGCAGTCTCGCGTTAAAGTGAAGCCGCGCGCAAAGCGCAATAAAAACAACAAATCAAAGGGGCGGCAGGGATGATGGCGTTGACCATTCTGGCAATACTGGTGATTTTCATCTTGCTTGCGTTCTTCCGCGCCTCGATCATCGGCTGGGTATTGGCGATGATACTGGCGGTGTTTGCCGTGGCGATCCAGGCGCGCATTTCTGACGATGCCTTGCAGACGGTATATGCAGCGTTGCTGGCGTTTTTCCTGCTGTTCGGCATTCCCGTTGTGCGCCGTACCATCGTCAGCGCAACTGTCCTCAAAATATTCCGCAAGATACTGCCGCAGATCTCCGCCACCGAACAGGAAGCGATCAACGCGGGCACCGTATGGTGGGACGGCGACCTGTTCAGCGGACATCCCGACTGGCGCAAGTTGCTGGACTTCCCTCAGTGCGCGTTGAGCGTTGCCGAGCAGACCTTCCTCGACAACGAGGTCGAACAACTGTGCGCGATGCTGGACGACTGGGATATCACCCACAACCGCGCCGATCTGCCGCCGGAAGTCTGGCAGTTCATCAAGGACAAGGGTTTCTTCGGCATGATCATCCCGAAAGAATATGGCGGGCTGGACTTTTCCGCACAGATGAATTCGGCGGTCGTGACCAAGGTGGCCTCGCGCAGCGGCACGGCGGCGGTGACGGTGATGGTGCCGAATTCGCTCGGGCCGGCCGAGCTGCTGATGCATTACGGCACCGCCGAGCAGAAGGACAAATACCTGCCGCGCCTCGCCAGGGGAATCGAAGTGCCGTGCTTCGCGCTGACCGGGCCGTTCGCCGGCTCGGATGCCGGCGCGATCCCCGATGTCGGCATCGTCTGCCGCGGCGAGTTCGCCGGACGGCAGGATGTGCTCGGCATCCGCCTGACCTGGGAGAAACGCTACATCACCCTGGCGCCGGTCGCCACGTTGCTCGGTCTGGCCTTCAAACTGTATGACCCCGACCACCTGATCGGGGCGGAAGCGGAGCGCGGCATCACCCTTGCGCTGATCCCGACCGACACGCCGGGCGTGGAACTCGGGCGGCGCCACTTCCCGCTGAACAGCGCCTTCCTGAACGGGCCGACGCAGGGCAGGGACGTGTTCGTGCCGATGGATTATGTCATCGGCGGCGAGGAGCGCGTCGGGCAGGGTTGGCGCATGCTGATGGAATGCCTCGCGGCGGGGCGCTCGATCTCGCTGCCGGCCAGCAGCATCGGCGGCATGAAACTGGCCGCGCGCGCCAGCGGCGCATATGCCCGCGTGCGCAAACAGTTCAAGGTACCGATCGGCAGGTTCGAGGGCATCGAGGAACCGCTGGCGCGCATCGGCGCGCATACCTACATGGTGGACGCGGCGCGCCGCTTCACCGCGCTGGCGGTCGATCTCGGCGAGAAGCCGTCGGTGATCTCGGCCATCATCAAGTATCACGCCACCGAGCGCGGCCGCATCGTCATCAACGACGCGATGGACGTGCATGGCGGCAAGGGCATCAGCCTCGGCCCGGAGAACTATCTCGGACGTTTTTACCAGCAGACGCCGATCGGCATCACCGTGGAAGGCGCGAACATCCTGACGCGCACGCTGATGATCTTCGGCCAGGGCGCGATCCGTTCCCATCCCTACGTGCTGAAAGAGATCGCTGCCGTGCATGACGGCGACCGCCAGCGCGCGCTGCGGCAGTTCGACGAGGCGTTGTTCGGGCATGTCAGCTTCGTGCTGTGCAACGCGTCGCGCAGCCTGTTGTTCGGACTGACCGGAGGGTACCTCATCCCGGTCCCGCACGATGCCGCGCCGCGCCGTTATTTCCAGCAATTGACGCGCTATTCTTCGGCATTCGCGTTGAGCGCAGACGTGGCGATGGCGGTACTGGGCGGTTCGCTGAAGCGGCGCGAGAAGATCTCCGCGCGCCTCGGCGATGTGCTGAGCCTGCTGTACCTGTGCTCGGCGACGCTGAAGCGTTTCAAGGATGATGGCTGTCCCGCCGAAGACCTGCCGCTGTTGCACTGGTCCATGCAGGACGCACTGTACCGGATCCAGCAGGCATTCGACGGGGTCATCCGGAACTTCCCGAACCTGCCGGTACGCTGGATATTGGGCACGCTGATCTTCCCGCTGGGACAGCGTTTGTCGCCGCCTGCCGATCAACTGGGCCACGAGATCAGCAAGATGCTGATGCAGCCGGGCGCGGCGCGCGACCGTCTGACTGCCGGCATCTACGTCGCGCGCGACGAGATGGACGCGGTGGGTGCGCTGGAGGCCGCGCTGGCCAGCACGCTGCGCTGCGAACCGTTGCAGGCCAGGATTGACGCGGCACACAAGGCCGGGCAGCTCAAGGCGCTGGATGAGCTGGAGCGCATCTCCGAGGCGCGCAACACCGGTGTCATCGGCGTGGACGACGCGTTGCTGCTGGAACGCGATTATGCATTGCGCCGCAAGGTCATCATGGTCGACGACTTCGCGCCGGAACAGTTGCGGGCGAATCGCGCATGAGCGCGTTGCGCGGCAAGGTCGTCTTCATCACCGGCTCCAGTCGCGGCATCGGCCGCGAGATCGCGTTGCGCTGTGCGCGCGACGGCGCAAAGGTGGTGATCACCGGCAAGACGGAGGAGAAGCACGCGAAGCTTCCCGGGACGATACACAGCGTTGCCGAAGAGGTCGTGCAGGCGGGCGGCGAGGCGCTGGCGATCCGGCTGGACGTGCGCGACGAACAGGCCATCCGGTCCGCCGTGACACAGTGCGCGGAGCGCTTCGGCGGGATCGACGTGCTGGTCAACAACGCCAGCGCGATCTACCTGACCGGCACGCTGGAGACACCGTCGCGGCGTCTGGACCTGATGTGGGACGTGAACATGCGCGCGACCTTCCTGATGTCGCAGGCCTGCATCCCGTACCTTAAAGCATCGGCCAATCCGCATATCCTGACGCTGTCGCCGCCGCTGAACATGGATGCGAAATGGTTCGCGCCGCACCCGGCCTACACGATGTCCAAATACGGCATGAGTATGTGCATGCTGGGCATGGCGCGGGAGTTCGCGCCCGACGGGATCGCCTGCAATTGCCTGTGGCCGCGCACCACGATCGCCACAGCCGCGATCGAGTTCAATTTTCCGGAGGCCATCCTGCGCGCTTCGCGCAAACCGGCCATCGTGGCGGACGCCGCCCATGCGATCCTGGTGCGCGACAGCCGTGCCTGTAGCGGGAATTTCTTTGTGGACGAAGACGTGCTGCGCGCGGAGGGCGTGAGCGACTTCGGGCAATATGCGGTATCGCCGGGCACAACCCTGTTCGGCGACCTGTTTCTTGGATGAAAGGGAGGGGAGATGGCGAGTCAACCGGATGATGTGATCACCCCGCAACAGGCGGGTACCCTGCACGGCCTGTTCGTCGAGCGCGCGCGCCGCACGCCGGACAAGGTCGCCTATCGATATTTCCAGCAGAACGACTGGCGCGACATCACCTGGCGCGAGATGCGCGCGGAAGTGGCGCGCTGGCAGTCGGCACTGTCCGGACTCAGGTTGCAGCGCGGCGACCGCGTGGCGATCATGCTGCGCAACTGCCCGCAATGGATGATGTTCGACCAGGCAGCCATGTCGCTCGGCCTGGTGGTGGTGCCGCTGTATACCGTGGACCGGCCCGACAACCTGGCCTATATCATCAACGACGCCGGCGTGAAGGTGCTGCTGTTCGAAAACGCAGAACAGTGGCAGGCGCTGCGTACCGTGCGCGAGCAGCTCAGCAGCGTGGTGCGTCTGGTCAGCATCGACCCGATCCGCGACGGCAGCGAACCGCGCCTGAAATCGATGGCGGAATTCCTGCCGCCCGCCGCGCAGTTTCAGGCTGCACAGCCGTGCGGCGGCGACGGACTGGCGAGCATCATCTACACCTCCGGCACGACCGGCAGACCGAAAGGCGTGATGCTGAGCCATGACAACATGCTGACCAATGCGCATGCCTGCCTGGACACTTTCGCGGTATATGGCGACGATGTGTTCCTGTCGTTCCTGCCGCTGTCGCACACCTTCGAGCGCACGCTGGGCTATTACCTGCCGGTCATGACCGGCTCCACGGTGGCTTTCGCGCGATCCATCCCGCTGCTTTCGGAAGACCTGCAGACCGTCCGCCCGACCCTGCTGATCTCGGTGCCGCGCATCTACGAGCGCGTGTACGGCGCGATCCGCGCCAAGCTGGAGGAAGGCTCGCCGCTCAAGCGTAAATTGTTCCAGCTCGCGGTGGATACCGGCTGGGCGCGTTTCGAGCACGAACAGGGGCGCGGCCCGTGGCGGGCATCCTTCCTGCTCTGGCCGCTGCTGCAGAAACTGGTCGCGCAGAAGATCCTCGACAAGCTGGGCGGGCGGCTGCGCAGCGCGATGAGTGGCGGCGCCGCGCTCGCGCCGGAAGTCTCGCGCGTGTTCGTCGGTCTGGGCCTGCCCATCGTGCAGGGCTACGGTCTGACCGAGACCAGTCCGGTGATCAGCGGCAACCACCCGGAAAACAATTTCCCGGACAGCGTCGGTCCGCCGATCCGCGACGTGCAGGTGCGCCTTGGCGCGCAAAGCGAGTTGCAGGTGAAAGGGCCGAACGTGATGATGGGCTACTGGAACAGGCCGGAGGCGACGCGCGAGATGATAGGTGACGACGGCTGGCTGAACACCGGCGATGTCGCCCATATCAGCGAGACCGGGCATATCTACATCACCGGGCGCATCAAGGAGATCATCGTCATGTCGAACGGCGAAAAGATCCCGCCGACCGACATGGAGATCGCCATCCTGCACGACCCGCTGTTCGACCAGGTCATGGTGTTCGGCGAGGCGCGCCCGTATCTGGTGGCGCTGGCTGTGCTCAACCAGGACGCATGGCAACGTTTCGCCGCCGAAGTCGGCATCCGTGCCGACATGCCGGAGGCATTGACCGACAGCAACGTCGAGGCCAAGGTGCTGAAGCGCATCGCGCTCAACCTGCGCGATTTCCCGGGCTATGCCCGGATCAACCGCGTGTTGCTCATGCGCGAGCCGTGGGGCATCGAGAACGGACTGCTGACGCCGACGCTGAAGGTCAAGCGTGCCGAAGTCGCCGGACGTTTCGCCGCACAGATCGAGGGACTGTACGAGGGGCATTGACCATGGACGAGAATCAGCACGCGACCACCACGTTGCCGCAACACGAACCGACCCTGCGCATGGTGGCGATGCCTTCCGATTGCAGCTATACCGGTGACGTGTTCGGCGGCTGGATCATGGCGCAGGTGGACGTGGCCGGCAGCATCCCCGCGTTGCACCGCGCGCGCGGCAGGGTGGCGACGGTGGCGGTCAATTCCTTCATCTTCAAGCAACCGCTGTTCATGGGCGACGTGGTGAGTTTCTATACGCACATCGTCAAGGTCGGGCGCACATCGATCACCGTGAACGTCGAGGTCTATGCCCAGCGCAATCCGGAAAAGCCGACCTGCGTGAAGGTGACCGAGGCGACGCTGACCTATGTGGCGGTTAACGATGACCGCAAGCCGCGGGTTGTCCCTCCGGAGGATTAGGTGCATCATCGCGCGACGGAGTTGTAGTCGGGTATCTTGCAAGTGTGTTTGTGGTGGTTTTTTTCGAAAAATAACAAGGGAGAAACGGTCATGGCGTTCAAGCAAACGGTAATCGGTTGGTCGGTGGCAAGTGCATTGTTGGCGATGTCGGGAAGTGCTGCTGCATCCGGCTTTGCGCTGATAGAGCAGAGCGCCAGCGGAATGGGCAACGCATTTGCGGGTGGCGCGGCGAGTGCCGAGGATGCCTCGACGATCTTCTTCAACCCGGCCGGCATGTCGCGCCTGGACGGCAAGCAGATCGTGGTGGCGGCACATGCGATCCGTCCTTCGGCGAAATTCACGAACACTGCTTCCACTACCGCCTTGTTGCAGACGACCCTGGGCGGGGCGGGGGGCGACGCGGGTGATTGGGCACTGGTGCCGAACGCCTACTTCGCGATGGAAGTGAATCCGCAGATGAGCTTCGGGCTGGGCGTCAATGTACCGTTCGGATTGCAGACCAATTATGACGCGACCTGGATGGGGCGCTTTCAGGCGGTCAAATCCAAGCTCGAGACCATCAATCTCAATCCTTCGATCTCCTATCAGGTCAACGATAGCTTCAGCGTCGGTGCGGGATTGAATTATCAGCAGATCAAAGGGGATTTGAGTGCCGCCGTGAACTACAGTGCGGCCGCGTTCGTAGCCGGAGGCGCTCCGCTGCTTGGCGCAATCGGTGGCGCAGGCGTGGAGGGGCAAAGCCTTATCAAGGGAACCGACAGTGCCTGGGGATATAACCTCGGTATGCTGTTCAACCCGAATCCCGATACCCGCATAGGCCTGGCTTACCGTTCAAAGATCAAATACAACCTGGCCGGCACGGTCACCTTTACCAATCGGCCGGCACTGCTTGCCGCAGGCATTCCGGATGGGAACGTTTCCCTGGCGATCGACATGCCGGACTCCTTCTCGGCCAGCGCATTCCACCGGTTGAACGGCAAGTGGGACATCATGGCCGACGCGACCTGGACCGGCTGGAGCGTCCTTCAACAGTTGAAGATCGATCGCACGAACGGAACGAACCTGCTTACGGTCCCGGAGAACTGGCGCGATACGTGGCGCGTGTCGGTCGGCGCGAATCATCACTACAACGATCAATGGACGGCGCGTGTCGGGTTGGCCTATGACCAGGCGCCGGTATCCGACGCCTTCCGTACCGCGCGCATTCCGGATTCCGATCGCACCTGGCTGGCATTCGGCGGGCAATACAAGCCGAGCAGGGAAAGCGCGATCGACTTCGGCTATGCACACCTGTTCGTCAACAATTCCAGTATTGCGGATATGCAGGCTGCGGGCGGCAAGGGGAATCTGGTCGGCAATTACAGCAACAGTGTAGATATCCTGAGCGTGCAATATACGTACGGGTTCTAAGCCCCGGCGTAAAAGGGAAGGCGAGAGTCTTCCCTTTTTGTTTGGAGAATGTCATGGTAAAGACACTGCAGATCCGCAAGGTCGCCGTACTTGGCGCGGGCGTGATGGGCGCGCAGATCGCCGCGCACCTGGTCAATGCCAATGTCGAGACGCTGCTGTTCGAACTGCCCGCGAAAGAGGGTGCCCCAGCCCTCTCTCCTGACTCTCTTCCGAGGTCCTCTCCTCAATCCTCTCCCGCAAGCGGGAGAGGAGGCGAACGAGAAAGGCAATCCTCAATCCCTGCGGGAGAGAGGGACGCGGTTCCGCTGCGCGAGGTTTCGTTAAATGGCAACGTGAACAAGGCGCTGGATAACCTGAAGAAGCTCGATCCTGCGCCCATCTCTTCCCCGGCGCGCGTGAGCTATATCCAGCCGGCCAACTACGAGCAACATCTGGAGCGGTTGCGCGAGTGCGACCTTGTCATCGAGGCCATCGCCGAACGCATCGACTGGAAATCCGACCTGTACCGCAAGGTCGCGCCCTATGTGAACGAACGCGCCATCTTCGCCAGCAACACCTCCGGGCTTTCCATCGACACACTGGCCGAAGCCTTTCCCGAACAGTTGCGCCATCGCTTCTGCGGCATCCACTTCTTCAACCCGCCGCGCTACATGCATCTGGTCGAGTTGATCCCGTGTGCCGCAACCGAAGCTTCGCTGCTCGACGAGCTGGAAGCCTTCCTCGTCTCCACGCTGGGCAAGGGCGTGGTGCGCGCCAAGGACACGCCCAACTTCATCGCCAACCGCATCGGCGTGTTCTCGATGCTCGCCACCAAACACCACGCGGCCGCGTTCGACCTTGGGTTCGACCTGGTGGACGCGCTGACCGGGCGCTATCTGGGGCGTCCCAGGAGCGCGACCTTCCGCACGCTGGACATCGTCGGACTCGACGTGTTCGCGCATGTGGTGGATACCATGCGCAAGAACCTCACCGACGACCCGTGGCACAAGCATTACGAACTGCCGGGCTGGTTCGCCTATCTGGTCGATCAGGGCGCGCTCGGGCAGAAGACCAGACGCGGCATCTACCAGAAGATCGGCAAGGAGATCCACGTCCTCGACCTGCACACTAAACAGTACCGCCTGTCCGACGCCAAGGTGGACGAGGGCGTGAAAGCGATATTGCGCGAGCGCGACTGGGCGAAGAAGCTCGCCGGGTTGCATGCCAGCGCCCATCCTCAGGCACAGTTCCTGTGGGCGGTGTTCCGCGACGTGTTCCATTACTGCGCGCTGCATCTCGGCGTGATCGCCGACAACGCGCGCGACCTCGACTTCGCAGTGCGCTGGGGTTTCGGCTGGGATGCCGGGCCGTTCGAGATCTGGCAGGCGGCGGGATGGCAGCAAGTCGCAGGGTGGATCAACGAGGACATCGCCGCAGGCAAAACCATGTCCGACACGCCCATGCCGCACTGGGCCAGCGACTCGACGCGCACTGCGGTGCACACCGCGCTGGGCGCGTATTCGCCCGGTACGGGCAGCTATCATCAGCGCTCACAACTGGCGGTGTACCGCCGGCAGTTGTTCCCCGACCACCTGCTCGGTGAAGAGCGGCACTACGGCGAGACCGTGTTCGAGACCGACGACGTGCGTATGTGGCACACCGGTGACGACATCGCCATCCTCAACTTCAAGACCAAGATGCACACCGTCAGCAACGAAGTGCTGGACGGCGTGTTGCGCGCGGTGGACGAGGCCGAGCAGCATTTCTCTGCGCTCATCCTGTGGCAGACCGAGCCGCCGTTTTCCGTCGGGGCCAACCTGCTGCAACTGATGCAGGGCGTGCAGGAGACGCCGGACACCGGCCTGTTCGGCAAACTCAAGGGCGCGGTGAACCGCGTCAAATACACCGCAGCGGGCGGCGGCGGCATGGGCGAGCTGTTCAATGCCGCCACCGGCAACGTGCCCAAGGTGGAAGAAGTCGTTGCCAAGTTCCAGCAGACATCGATGCGTTTGAAATATGCGCAGATTCCCACCATCGCGGCGGTGGACGGCCTCGCGCTTGGCGGAGGCTGCGAATTCTCCATCCACTGTTCACGCATCGTCGCCACACTGGAGAGTTACATCGGACTGGTCGAGGTCGGCGTCGGCGTGCTGCCCGCCGGTGGCGGCTGCAAGGAGATGGCGCAACGCGCCGCGCAGGAAGCGCAACGCTTCGCCAACGACAACCGCGTGGACATCTTCCCCTTCGTGCGCCGCTACTTCCAGCAGATCGCCATGGGCGAAGTCGCCAAGAGCGCCGAACTGGCACGCGAGATGGGCTACCTGCGGCAGTCGGACCGCATCGTGATGAACAGATTCGAACTGCTGCACATCGCCAAGGAAGAAGCCAAGGCGCTCAACGCCACCGCCTACCGCCCGCCGCTGCACCCGCGCCAGATCGCCGTGGCGGGACGCACCGGCATCGCCACCCTCAAGGCCGCGATGGTCAACATGCTGGAAGGCGGCTTCATCTCCGAACACGACTACAACATCGGCTGCCGCGTCGCGGACACGCTATGCGGCGGCGATGTGGATGCGGGCAGTATGGTGGACGAGCAATGGCTGCTTGATCTGGAGCGCAGGAACTTCATGGAACTGCTCGCTACGGAGAAAACTCAAGCACGTATTGAACACATGTTGAAGAACGGCAAGCCGTTGCGGAACTAATGAAAAACTACTGCGCTCGACATAACCGCGTTGCTCAATGGCTCAAAATGCTCATTTACTTCTGTGTAAATTCCGCTTTTTCGCCATCTCGCGCCTTGTTCTGCCATCTCGCGCTACGTTTTTCAAGGCGAACTTGATTTTTAACGGACTGGTCTATATGCTGGTCTACACGTGAACGTGTATTGAGGGAATGACATGAAAATCGAGATCGGTTCTTACGAGGCGAAAACCAAGCTGCCGGAATTGCTGAGGCAGGTGAAAAGCGGCAAGAGTTTCACCATCACCAATCGCGGGGAGGCGGTTGCCGACTTGGTGCCCAGCTTGGGGGCGAAAGAAAAAGACAAGGTTGCGGCGGCGGAAAGGCTCAAGGCATTCATGCGATCTGACCCGGTGCGCGGCGTGAACATCAAGGAACTCATCGAGGAAGGGCGCGCGTGAATTTCGTCCTCGACAACTCGGTAACCATGCGCTGGTTCTTCGGAGACGGAAAACCGCAGGAACTCGCCTATGCCGGAAAAGTGCTGGACGCGATGAAAAGCACCATCGCCATCGTGCCTGCGACCTGGGGTCTGGAAGTGGCGAACGTCATTGCCAAGGCGGAAGCAAAAGGCTGGGTGACCGAAGCGCGCAGCGAGGCATTCCTTGAAATGCTGGAAGGCGTGGACATCGAAGTGGATGCAGCCACGTTTGCGCATGCCCTGTCCCACACCCTGCAACTGGCGCGGCGCTACAAACTGTCCGCTTACGATGCTTCCTATCTGGAGTTGTCATTGAGGTTGGGTTTGCCGCTGGCTACGCTTGACGAGGATTTGCAGAAGGCGGCGAAGAAGGCGGGAGTGAAGAAATTTTTGTGAGCGGGTGAGGAGCATTGGTTTATAAAGTGCAGGAACTATTGCGATGCTGACCCTTTATCCCGTGTTATGGAGCGGGTTGGGGGCAGGGAAAAATAGATATTGAGGGTGTGGGGCACGAATGAATGGGATGTCGGTGTAAACCTCCCCGAATCAGTGCCACCCATAACTAGAGGTTTCGGGGTGGTGCAACACTCTGTACTCGACGGGTTCGACTCGTCCGGGCCGGATCGGCAACACCATCAGGCCGATAGCGCCCAACAGATGCGCGCTCATCAGGGTAACCGATTTCCTTCCGGTCCAACGTAGTTGCTGCTGGAACGCGAGCAACAGTTGCAGCGAGCCCTTGAAACTGAGTGCCCTGGCAAGCGCCTGTCGCCCGGCAGATGCCCGCGCCAACCTGATCAAGCCGAAATATAGGCATGAGACTAGACCGAATTGCATAGATATTTCGATATATATGGCGGATGTCGTGAATATGATTTAATGCTTTCGTCCACCTATCCTAGTAGATGTCATTAGAGATAGCAGACACGATGAATTGAAAGAAGGTGCATTACCCAATAAAGAAGTGTGCCCCTATCCTTCGGTAATTCAATCCGATGGAATCGGGAAGTTTAAAATTTTTTTAGGGAATCCCAATGAAAACCATATCTTTGTTTTTATCTGCATGTTTTCTTACTTTCTGTTGCCACTCGTATGTTTATGCTGACCACTATGATGCAGTTCTGGAGCAGTACGATGTATGCACAAGCAACTGCGAAACTACAGCTCAAAGCAGTCTTGATGCTTTGAGCTGCGATTACTATGGCACCCGAGACCGATTGGCAACTTGCAGATCAACTGCCCTTGGCATGTACAACAGATGCAATTCGAATTGTAAATCTGCATTTGATGCGGAAAGAAATGAATGCAAAGACACCAAGAAGATGGAAGCACGTGCTTGCAAAGAGGATAAAAGCGAAGCGATAGACGAATGCAGAGATTTGACTGGCCAAGCAAAAAGGGACTGCAAAAAAAATGCCAGACAGGATAAACGCGACTGCAAGAAGAATGCTCGTCAGGAAAAGCGCTTATGCCTAGATGAAGCAGATGCACATCTAAACAGTTGTCAGTCCCAATGTTCGGAAACTTACCGAGAGGCCTGTAATGCAGAACGTGCCGCTGCCGATGCTTGCAATGCGCAAGCTCAACCAATATTCACTGAAAGACAAGCTTGCCTTCGGACTTGCGCACAAATACGAGATGCAGGTCTTGTCGGATATAACAGACTCTGCCCTCACGGCCATGGCGGGCAAAAAGGCGCGATTTACACTTTTGTGAACGAAACTGGCGCAACAAGATATGTATATCGCCCTGAACCATGGCCAACTGCGGATAACACCCCATCAAGCACAATCCAGAGCTACTTTACAACGCTCACTCCCGGCCAACAGGTTACGATGGAATTCGTGTGTGGTTCTGGTTCAATGAGAATTGAATTTAAAGATATCAGAGTTGAAAGCTCAACTGACAATGGTGAATTTTTCGATATTCCACTCTCCCCTTGTTGTGAGGCTGCTCAAGAAAACACCATCCGTGTTAGGCATTATTAATGAGGTGATTCTGCAATGAGCCGATAGCGGCCCTTCGCTTCTGCCACAAATTAAAAAGAGCCGCGAGAGCGGCTCTTTTTAATTTCTACCATTGCGTTCCTGATCCGAATCGGGGCGTACCCCGCGCGGTCATGCTTTCAGCGCAACGAAAACTTCTTCCAGCATCTTCTTGGCATCGCCGAACAGCATGCGGTTGTTCTCCTTGTAGAACAGCGGATTGTCCACGCCGGCGTAGCCCGTGGCCATGCTGCGCTTCATCACGATGGAGGTCTTGGCTTTCCAGACTTCCAGCACCGGCATGCCGGCGATGGGGCTGGTGGGGTCTTCCTGCGCTGCCGGGTTCACGATGTCGTTGGCGCCGATCACGATGGAGACATCGGTATCCGGGAAATCCGCATTGAGTTCGTCCATTTCCATCACGATGTCGTAAGGCACCTTGGCTTCGGCCAGCAATACGTTCATGTGGCCGGGCATGCGGCCGGCAACCGGGTGGATGCCGAAGCGCACGTTGACGCCCTTCTCGCGCAACAGTTGCGTGATCTCATAGACCGTGTGCTGTGCCTGTGCCACTGCCATGCCATAGCCCGGCACGATGATCACGCTCTTGGCGGAGCCGAGCAGTTCTGCCGTCTCGGCCGCACTGATGGGCACCACTTCACCCGCCGGTTGCGCATCGCCGTCGGCCTTGGCCGGCTTGCCGCCACCGGTGCCGAATCCGCCCGCGATGACGCTGATGAAGTTGCGGTTCATCGCGCGGCACATGATGTAGGACAGGATTGCGCCGCTCGATCCCACCAGCGCGCCAACGACGATCAGCAGGTCGTTCGAGAGCATGAAACCCGTTGCGGCGGCGGCCCAACCGGAGTAGCTGTTGAGCATGGACACTACCACCGGCATGTCGGCGCCGCCGATGGCCATCACCATGTGGATGCCGAACAGCAGGCCGATGGTGGTCATCACCACGAGCGCCAGGGTTCCGTCTCCGACCGTTTCCCCGTGCATGAAGTCGTAGGCAAAATAGATCACCAGCAGTGCGCCGGCGAAGTTGAGCCAGTGGCGTGCCGGCAGCAACATGGGCTTGCCGCCGATCTTGCCCGACAGCTTGCCGAAGGCAATGATGGAGCCGGAGAAGGTCACCGCACCGATATAGATTCCGATGTAGATCTCAAGCTCGAGTGATATGGGGTCAGGTTCGAATTGTTTTTCTTGGCAATGCTTGAGCAGCATCAAATTCATAAACAGATAGCCTTCTTATGACCGCATTACGCTGTACGCAGAAACTGCTGACCGCAATGAGAGTGAAGCCGTCCGCTCCGCCATTGCCAGGGCGCAATGTGTTGGGTGATTGGTCGCTGAATCTGTTGCATGTGCGCCCGGTGAAGTTGGTATTGGCTGTGAGCGAGCATGAGCGCTTTGCATTGGCGATGGAAGCCGCGCCTTATGCCACATTACCGCAGCGGTTGGCGGATGCCTTGTTTGTGCAGTTGCTATTTATTGGTGTGTCGCCCGATGTGGCGCGGCGCGAGTGCGATGCCATGCAACCGCTGACGATTACGGCGACCACCCCGTATGCCAACCGTCTTAGCCTTCAGGCCAATTTGAAGGATTACGCGTGGCAGGTGGAGTACATGGTGGAAGATGGTTCGTCGCTTGGGGAAATCAACGCGAGACTAGTCGATCATATTGTTGGTGTTGACGGTAAATTGCAGATTCCTTATGAACGTGTGCTTGCCGCGCTTGGCGCGCCAATTGTGCGGATTGAAGCGATGAGGGCTTTGAAAAATGAGTCCAGACGACCGATATGATGTTTCCGCAGTGATATGGGGTCCGCAGTGATATGGGGTCAGCATCGGAATAGACCTGTAGGTCAGGCGGAGTGAAACGGGGTTAGAGCCCATTAAAAATTTCCCAACAACATCAATCGCATGGGCGCCCCCCCCCGCATCTCCGTCAGTGTGGATTAGGTTAGCTATCTCTAATATCCAACACGATTCCGGAGTTTGCTTATAGAATTCCGCCCCTGTATCGGCAGACAGGGTTGGCAACGTCCGTTGTGCTGCCCGGTATTCACTATAACAAGCTGTAATTTTTCCAACGAACACATAAGGGTGAGATTCAAATGAAAAAGCTCAGGGAGAGTTATGTAGTTGCAGCGCTGGCTTTGGGGCTGGCTTCAGGTAGCGCATTCGCCGGTGATCACGGCCATGACACGCATGGAGGACATGATGCCCACGCGGCTGCACCAGTCGAATTGTGCACCGGTTTCGGCCCGCAGACCCCGCGCGACATCGACAGCAAGGGTGGCGAGAACAAGGTGACCGTCAAGATGGCGCCTGCCGCGGCCGACATGCATCTGTGCAACATCCATTTCCACGAGAACGCCGAGCACAAGTCCAAGGACTTCTCGATCTACGCCGGTGACGGCCATGAAGGCTATGGCAGCGGATATCAGTGCAACATCAGCAAGAAACTGAGCAAGGAAGAGATGGCATGGAATGGCGATGGCGTGTGCAAGAGCGCGCACGGCGACCTGAAGCCGGGCGACACCATCGAGGTTCACTATGTGCACACCACCTGCGACGTGCCGGGTGGCAAGGGGCTTGGCTCCTGTGTTTCCGCCAAGTGCGCGAACCCGGAGCTTCGTGTAGAGACTCAGGTGTTCACGCTGGTGGCCGAAGGCGGCCTGGATTTCAACCAGATCCAGTCTGCTGCTGCGCTGCCGGCCGATACCGGCAAGCCGGTCGAGTTCATCGGCTCCACCACGGGCCCGAAGTACAACGAGGCAGCCTGTTCCGAGTATCAGGTGACCTGGAGCGTGCGTCCCCAGTGTGCCAAGGTGAACATCAGTACTGTCGGCGAATGGTGCAAGGGCAACAAGTATGAAGAAGATCACGCGCATGGCGTGCGCCAATTGGTGAAGACTCCGTCGCTGTTGTCCGAGATCAAGTAGGATTTCCCGCTTTAACAGGTGCCCCTTCCGTGCAAGCGGAAGGGGCATTTTGTTTTGTGGCGTGCGATTTACCGCCGCGATGTGCTGACGTATGATGCAGCCACATCCCGCCAGCCAACTTCACCCGAAGGAGCGAGCCATGAGCAGACAAGTCCAGGAAGCCTATATCGTCGCCGCGACGCGCACTCCGGTGGGCAAGGCGCCGCGCGGTATGTTCCGCAATACCCGTCCCGATGACCTGCTTTCGCATGTGCTGAAAAGTGTGCTGGCGCAGGCGCCGTCGCTCGATCCGGCTCAAATAGTAGATGTCATCGTAGGCTGCGCGATGCCGGAGGCGGAGCAGGGGATGAACGTGGCGCGCATCGGATTGTTGCTGGCCGGGCTGCCGGACAGCGTGCCGGGCATGACGGTGAACCGTTTCTGTTCTTCCGGCGTGCAGGCCGTGGCGCTGGCGGCGGACCGCATCCGTCTCGGCGAGGCGGAGGTGATGATCGCGGCGGGCACCGAGAGCATGAGCATGGTGCCGATGATGGGCAACAAGGTGGCGTTCAACCCGGCGATCTTCGAGCAGGACGAGCGCTACGGCATCGCCTACGGCATGGGGCTGACGGCGGAGAAGGTGGCGGAGCGCTGGAAGGTCAGCCGCGAGGCGCAGGATGCCTTCGCGTTGCAGAGCCACCAGCGCGCCATCGCGGCGATCGACAGCGGCGAGTTCGCCGACGAGATCTCGCCGTACACGATCAGCGAAAACTCGTTCGACATGGACAGCCGCGAGGTGCGGGTGCAATCGCGCGAGGTGGCGCGGGACGAGGGGCCGCGCGCGGATACCTCGCTGGAGGCACTGGCGAAACTGAGGACGGTGTTCGCGCAGAAGGGCACGGTGACGGCGGGCAACAGTTCGCAGATGTCGGACGGTGCGGGCGCGGTGCTGCTGTGTTCCGAATCCGCGCTGAAGCGCTACAACCTGACCCCCATCGGCAAGTTCCACGGTTTCAGCGTGGCGGGCGTGCCGCCTGAGATCATGGGCATCGGCCCGAAGGAGGCGATCCCCCGCGTGCTGAAACAAGTCGGGCTGTCGCTGAGCGACATGAGCTGGATCGAACTGAACGAAGCGTTCGCCGCACAGTCGCTGGCGGTGATCAACGATGTCGGGCTCGACCCGGCCATCGTCAACCCGCTCGGCGGTGCCATCGCGCTCGGCCATCCGCTCGGTGCGACCGGCGCGATCCGCACCGCGACGCTGTTGCACGGCCTGCGCCGCCGCAAGCAGAAATACGGCATGGTGACGATGTGCATCGGCACCGGGATGGGCGCGGCAGGAATCTTTGAGGCGTTGTCATAGCGGAGTAATAATATGACCCGTAATCGTGCAACGATTGCCAGCATCATTCTGCTGGCTTACTTCCTGATTAGCTCGACGATTTTTTTTTGGTCAGTTGCCAAATCAACTCAGCCTATTAAATACCTGTTATTCGGCCCAGGGGGAATCAATATTGCAGTAACGCTAATCGTATGTGCCACCGCGAGTTGGGGCCTTTGGAAACAGCGATTATGGGGATGGCAATTTGGAATTGCATTGGCGGTTATCAAGCTTTTAATTGATGTGAGCAGCTTGATCACTTTTATTTCAATCTACTTCCGAATGGACGATGCTTCTGCAAGCCCTTTTGTCACTGCATTCTCCAATTCATACTGGAAAATATTGGCTACAACAGGGTTTGAGATATTTCTGCTGCTTGCCTTCCTTCGTTTTTTACTTCATGCAAAAACGAGAGAGTTTTTTTTCTCCTCTGCTGCGGAAACTCAAGCTGAACAAAACGTTACGGTAAATGGCCTCGGGTTGGCGAATATATCCTTGGCATTGGCATTTGCCATTTCTGCACAATTCAGTATTGGCGGAAAAGTTCTTGTCTGGTTGCTTAGTGAGCCGCTGTTAAGAAGCATCCCACCGTATCAGGGGCACTTGTTTAATGTTCTATCTAATTACTGGATTCCTGCGGTCCTGATTTATTTGGTATTTCGGTTAACCAGAGTAGCGAAGTGGCTTCGTCCAACCATAGCTATCCAAGTTTTGATCGGGCTGGGTAACTTGCTTTTTGTCCTGTACGTCTCCGCGCGAGTACTGGCTTCCGCTGTGCAAGGGGGAGGAGCATCGTTTGTTGTAATGCAATTTGCACCAATCGTGGTATTGCCAGCTAGAGGGCTGATGTCTGTCGGCTTGGTATGGCTGATGGTCAGGGCGTTTCAAGCAAAAGCTGAGAATTGGAAGGCCGCTGGTTTCAAAGTTTTTGAAACGGTAATGATTTTTATTTTTTGTATGGTACCGCTCGGTTATGCCGCTTCGTTCTTTCTGGCAGAAGATGGGGCATTTCGCTTGGCGCGGGAAGCCAGAAAAGTTTTTAAGGAAAAGTGTGTTTTGGCCGGTGAGGTTTTACCTCAGGAACCTGTTGGTGAGGTAAAAAGCCTTTATTTGGACAACGATTGGAGCACTAGGTTTGGCGTGAAGAGTGGAGTTCTATCAGATGGTGGCGGTGGTATTCTGGGCGAACCGCTGGTTAACAGTGGCTGGCTGTTGTTCTTCGAGACGAAGAATCAATATGGCAGGCAGGCAGGAAAGTTCAAGAAATACTCTTTTGTGGACGGACGCAAGTGGGAATATGGTGATGCGTTTACCAGTAAATATGCCGTGTTTGTGACTGATATGGTGAAGGATATTGATCCGAGACTAAAAGTTGGTGGTGCTGAGGTCAGCATCGTTGATCTTGAAGCGAAAGAAACAATTGCAAGTACAACCTATTTTATTTCTCGCAGAGATGGGAAATTCTGCGGGGATATGCCTAGCGGATATTTCGATACCAGTGAATTTATTCGTCGGGCGCTGGGCTTGAAAATGCAGTATCCCGCTGCATGGGCGAAAACTGATGGCCAGGCTTCAAGCCAAACATCAATTACACAGCAGGCAAGTGCTGTTGATAACGGTATTTCAGCAAAGTAATAGTTCTGCTGGATTAGGATTGGTTTGTGATCGAGTAATTAAATACTGAACGAGGTTGGAATGAAAAAACTATTGTCGGTGCTTTGCGGATTGTTGTTGAGCATGAACGTGGGTGCGACGGAGGTCGAAGGGGTCAAGCTGGCCGACCGCGTGCATCTCGGCAGCCGCGATCTGGTTTTGAATGGCGCGGGCGTGCGCAGCAAACTCATTTTCGACCTGTATGTCGCGGCGCTGTATCTCGGCGAAAGGAAGAACAGCGGCGATGCGGTATTGGCCGATGCCGGCGAGAAGCGCATCGCGCTGCACCTGTTGCGCGACATCAGCGCGGAGACGCTGTCGGAGGCGTTCAACAAGGCGATCATCAGCAACCATACACCGGCCGAACTGGCCGCGCTGGATGCCTCGCTCAAGCAGTTCATGGCGATCTTTGCGGCGATGAACGAGGTGAAGAAGGGCGATGTCATCACGCTGGACTATCTGCCCGCGAGCGGCACCCGTGTCGGCGTGAACGGTACGGAGAAGGGTCTGATCGTCGGGGCCGGGTTCAATGTCGCGCTGCTCAAGGTATGGCTGGGCGTCAAGCCTGCCCAGGACGACCTGAAGAGAAAACTGCTGGGCGGGAAATAGATGCCGGATGCACGACGACTGAATGCCGACGCGGACGGGGCGGCCATCGACCGCGCCGCGTTGCAGCGGGCGCTGACGGCGCAGGGCGCAGCGTTTCAGGAAACGGTGACCGCTGCGCATGCGCACCTGTTCGCCGATGTGCCGTTGTTCGTCAGCGCCGCGCAGATGCAACAGATGCGTGAGGTGATCGCGGCAGTGGGCGAGACGGCCGAACAGGCGGAGGCGCATTCGGCGCTTGGCGTGTTCTATGGCTATGACTTCCACCTCAACGGCGACGGCGCACACCTGATCGAGATCAATACCAACGCGGGCGGCGGATTCCTGAATGCGTTGCTGTTCGACAGCCAGCGCGACGCCGGGCTGCCGGGCGTCGCAGCCGTGGAGGCGGATGTCGAACGGGCATTGATCGACATGTTCCGCAACGAGTGGCGGCGGGCGCATGGCGATGCGCCGCCCAGGACCATCGCCATCGTGGACGAACAACCGGAGTCGCAATACCTCTATCCGGATTTCCTGCTGGCGCAGAGGATGTTCGGGCGCGCCGGCATCAGCGCGCATATTGCCGACCCTTCCGCGCTCCATGTGCGCGAGGACGACCTGTACCTCGATGGGCAGCGTGTCGATCTGATCTACAACCGCCTGACCGATTTCGAACTGGAAGGGTTTCCGCATCTCCGCACGGCATGGGAGATGCGCCGGGTGGTGTTGACGCCCACGCCGGATCATCACCGGCGTTATGCGGACAAGCGCAGGCTGGCCCTGCTGACCGATGTGGAATGGCTGCGCGCATCGGGTGCGTCGCAGGCCGCCATCGACGTGCTGCTGAAGGGCATCCCGCAGACGAAGGTGGTGCATGGCGAGGATGCCGGGCAATGGTGGACGGAGCGCAAGCAATGGTTCTTCAAGCCGGCGGGCGGCTACGGCAGCAAGGGCGCGTATCGCGGCGACAAACTGACCCGGCGCGTGTTCGACGAGATCATGCAGGGCGGCTATGTGGCGCAGCGCGTGGCGGCGCCAGGCGAGCGCATGGTGCGCGCCGGGGACGGCAGTGCGCAGCCGCTCAAGTATGACGTGCGTTGCTATGTGTATGACGGGAAGCTGCAACTGGCCGCGGCGCGCCTGTACCAGGGACAGACCACCAACTTCCGCACGCCGGGCGGCGGCTTCGCCCCGGTGTTTGTGGTTGGGTAGCGCGTGGTCGAGTAGAATGACGCCATGTTGATCTATTCGTTCTTGGCGGTCGGTGTCGGCGCTGCCTTCGGCGCCTGGATGCGCTGGGAATTGGGTCTGTGGCTCAATCCGGCGCTGCCCGAATTGCCGCTCGGCACGCTGGTCGCCAATCTGGCGGGCGGTTACCTGATCGGGCTGGCGATCGCCTTCTTCATGCAGCACCCCGGCGTGTCACCGGAATGGCGGCTGTTCATCATCACCGGCTTTCTGGGAGGATTGACCACTTTCTCCACTTTCTCCGCCGAGACTGTCACGCTGCTGATGCGCGGGCAGTATGTCTGGGGGGCAGGCATCGTCGCTGCACATCTGGGCGGTTCGCTGCTGATGACGGTGTTGGGCATCCAGACTTTCAAGTGGTTGCATATCTGAGGAGCGCAAACATGAACGTGCTTACTTTTTATGTCAGCGAGAAGCAGCACCATGCCGGCATGCCGTTGTACGAATGGCTGCTGGAAAAAGCCAGGACACTCGGCATCCAGGGCGGTTCGGCATTCCGCGCGATCGCGGGGTTCGGCCGGCACGGCAAGCTGCACGAGGAGACCTTCTTCGAGCTGGCGGGCGAACTGGCGGTCAAGGTGGAATTCATCATCGACGATGCGCTCGCGGAGAAGCTGCTGGATGTGCTGCATGCCGAGGATCTCGATGTATTCCATGTGCGCCATGCAGTGCAGGCGGGCGTCATTTAGGATTTTCAATAGACTTTTGTGAGGTTGTCATGAACAGGAAAATTTTGTCGCGGGCAGTAACCATTGTGCTGGGGACACTGTTGCCGTCCTTAGCGTATGCGCATGTCGGCATCGGGGATGCCAGCGGTTTCACGCATGGATTCACGCATCCGTTCAGCGGCCTGGATCACGTTTGCGCGATGCTGGCCGTGGGGTTGTGGGCAGCGCAGTCGGGCGGCCGTTCGGTATGGGTCGTGCCACTCAGCTTCGTCGGCGTGATGGCGGTGGGCGGCATGTTGCCGGCGCTGGGCATCGCCTTGCCGTTCGTCGAGCAGGGCATCGTGCTGTCGGTGCTGCTGCTGGGCGTATTGATCGCTACCGCGATCCGCATGCCGCTCTGGCTGAGCTGCGGCATGGTCGGGTTGTTCGCGTTGTGGCATGGTCATGCGCATGGCGCAGAGATGCCCGCGCTGGTATCCGGCATGAGCTATGCGGTAGGTTTTGTACTGACGACGGCGCTATTGCATATTGCGGGCATCGCGTTCGGTCTGGGGATGCAGCGACTGACGCGTGAGCATGCCATCCGTTTTGCCGGGACGGGCATCGCGCTGTGTGGCGTGTATCTGATAGCAGCATGAGAAGCTGTTTAAAAAAACCAGCGAGCGGCTGTCAGGCGGGGGAGGGCGGAGCGCAGGAGCCGAAGTGTGCACAAGCGTACATGAGGATTTCGAGCACCGCACGGCCCCGCATTACAGTCGCGCAGCATTTTTTTATCAGCTTCTGAGGTTGCGATGCGCCTGACCGTACTGGGCTGTTATGGCGGGATCGGCGGTTTGCGCCGCACTACTTCGCTGCTGCTGGACGACGACATCCTGATCGATGCGGGCAGCGGTGTCGGCGATCTGAGCCTGGAGCAGATGGCACGGGTGGATCACGTGTTCCTGACGCACGCGCACCTGGATCATTGCGGGTTCGTGCCGTTGCTGGCCGATGCGGCGGCGTTCGTCCGTCAGGGCCCGCTGAATGTCCATGCCTTGCCGGAGACCATCGCCGCGCTGAAGAAGAATCTGCTGAACGGGGAGTTGTGGCCGGATTACAGCGTGTTACCGACCGCGGACAAGCCTTTCATCCGGCTGATCCCGCTGGCATGCGGCGAAACGGTAAAGTTCGGCGAACGGCGCATCACCGCGCTACCGGCGCGCCATTCGATCCCGGCGGTGGGCTATCGGATGGACAGTGGCGCCGCCAGTTTCGTATTCAGCGGCGATACCACGGATTGCGAGGCATTCTGGTCGGCACTGAACGGCATCGACAACCTGCGCTACCTGATGATCGAAACGACGGTCCTCAACGCCAACATCCGTTCTGCCGAAGCGTTCGGTCATCTCTGCGCCGCGTTGCTGGCGCGCGGACTGGCGCGGTTGCGGCGTCCGGTGCAACTGCTCATCACCCACAACGAGCCGGGCAATGAAGAGCGCATCATGGCGGAGGTGAATGCCGACTGCGGCGCATACCATCCGGTGCCCCTCAAGCAGGGACAACGATTCGATTTTTGAGTGTCATCAACAGGGAGAATGCGATGAAGAAGATCTTATTGCTGGTTGCGCTGTTTTGTCTGGCCGTGCCGCCGGTTCAGGCTGCCGTGCAGGGCAGGGAAGTGACTTATCGGGCCCAGGGTACGACCCTCAAGGGTTATATCGCGTATGACGACGCCATCAAGGGCAGACGCCCGGCGGTGCTGGTGGTGCATGAATGGTGGGGGCACAACGCCTATGCGCGCAAGCGCGCCGACATGCTGGCCGCACTGGGTTACACCGCGCTGGCGGTGGATATGTACGGTGACGGAAAACAGGCCAACCATCCCGACGATGCCGGCAAGTTCGCCACCGAGGTGAGCAGGAACTTGCCGATGGCCAAGGCACGCTTCGAGGCGGGCATGAAATTGCTGCGCAAGCAGAAAACCGTAAATGACAAAGAGTTGGCGGCGATCGGCTACTGCTTCGGCGGCGGCGTGGTGCTGCACATGGCGCGCCTCGGCTTGCCGTTGAAGGGCGTGGCGAGTTTCCACGGTTCGCTGGGCACCGAGATGCCGGTGCAGCCCGGCAGGGTCAAGGCGCATATCGTCTCCTTCACCGGCGAAGACGACCCGATGATCGGCACAGACAAGGTCGCGGCTTTCAGGCAGGAAATGGAAACCGCCGGTGCGGATTTCCGGGTGGTCACCTATCCCGGCGTAAAGCATTCCTTCACCAATCCCGATGCGGATGAACTGGGCAGGAAATTCAATCTGCCGCTGGCGTATGACGCGGCGGCGGATCAGGATTCCTGGCAGCAGACGACGGCATTCCTGAAAGAGATATTCGGCAAGTGACCCGCCACCTTTTCCCGGCCAATCGCGCATCCTGCCATCAGGATTGATTGTCTGTCTGTGAGCATCTTGCTGCTGGTCCTGCCGATCAGGCATCCAGTCGTCCCCGTAATAAATCCGTAATATTTTCGTCATCGCTTTTTCACATTCTCCGCATAAGCTGCCGGTGTCGCGCTATGGCGGCTTTACAAATATTCAGGAGAATGAACGATGCAAACCACTTGCATGCAACAAAAGAAACTCATCGTCGTTGCGCTGGCCGCAGCCGCCTTCGCGACGCCGGCACTGGCGGATACCGGCAACGTCAGTATTTACGGCAAGGCCGACATGTCTTATGACATCATCAGCAACGGCACCTCTGCCGCCGGCGTTGCCGGTGCGAGCAAGAGCAACGTCTCGAGCAACGTTTCGAAGCTGGGTCTGAAGGGTTCCGAAGGACTGGGCGACGGACTGACAGCAGTCTGGCAGATCGAGCAGCAGATCAACATGGACAATACCGGCGGCACCTTCGCGACCCGCAACACCTTCCTGGGGCTGAAGAGCGACAGCATGGGTACCGTGTTGCTGGGCCGTCACGACACCCCATACAAACTGGCAACACGCAAGCTGGACGTGTTCGGCGACACCATTGCCGACAACCGCGCGCTGATGGGCGGCGTGACCAGCAACACGACTGTTGATTCCGCATTTGCCGCTTTCGACGGTCGCCAGCCGGACGTGATCGCCTACATCAGCCCGGACATGAACGGTTTCACCGGTGCGGCCGCCTATGTCAACCTGTCGGAAGGCAATACCACCGCTGCTGCTGCCAAGTCTGACGCATTGAGCCTGGCCGGCATGTACAAGGCATCCGGTTTCTACGGCGGACTCGCATACGAGACGCACAAGCTCAACAGCGTCCTGGGTACCAAGGAATCTGCATGGAAACTGGGTTTGAGTTATGACATCGACGCGTTCACCGCCGCTTTCGTCTATGAGAAGAGCAGCGATAACGCCGGCGCTTTGGGTGCCAATGCGCGCGGTCACAACGCCTACTACCTGTCCGGCAATTACAAGATGGGCATGGATGCGATCAAGGTGGCCTACGGAAAGTCCGGCCAGATAGGTGCGAGGGCCAATACCGGCGCGAACCAGTTCAGCCTGGGCTACGACCACGGCCTGAGCAAGCGCACCAAGCTGTATGCGATCTACTCGCGCATCAATAACCAGCGTGGCAGCGACTACGGCTTCAGCCAGAGTTCTGCAGCTGCCGGCACGATCAACGGTATCGGCGCGTCGCCTTCCGTGATCTCTCTGGGCATGCAACACACTTTCTAAGCGGGTTTGAAAGAGGCGACGGGTATTCCGATGCCCGTCGCTTTTACCGCAAGAGATGCACAACAAATGGAGGTATCAATGAATAGCAAACTCAAGCAACTCATCGTCGGCACGATCACCGCGACTGCCCTGGCCTATGCCGGTGCTGGCATGGCCGCTGCGACCATCACCGGCGCGGGCGCAACCTTCCCGTACCCGGTCTACGCTAAATGGGCGGAAGCCTACAACGCCAAGACCGGCGTAGCAATGAACTACCAATCCATCGGTTCCGGCGGCGGCATCAAGCAGATCACCGCCAAGACCGTGGATTTCGGCGCATCCGACAAGCCGCTGAAACCGGCGGAACTGGACAAGGACGGCCTGCTGCAATTCCCGACTGTGATCGGCGGCGTGGTTCCTGTCGTGAACGTCGCAGGCATTGCTGCCGGGCAGATCAAGCTGACCGGCACCGTACTGGCCGACATCTTCCTGGGCAAGATCAACAAGTGGAACGATCCTGCGCTGGTCGCCCTGAACAAGGACGTCAAGCTGCCTGACGAGAACATCACCGTGGTGCACCGTTCCGACGGTTCCGGCACTTCGTTCATTTTCACCAACTACCTGTCCAAGGTCAGCCCGGAATGGAAGTCTGAAGTTGGCGAAGGTTCGGCAGTGTCCTGGAAGGTCGGTACCGGCGGCAAGGGTAACGAAGGCGTGGCCTCTTACGTGCAACGCATCAAGGGTTCCATCGGTTATGTGGAATTCGCCTACGCGCTGCAGAACAAAATGGCTCACGTGAAGATGCAGAACCGCGACGGAGCATTCGTCGAACCCAGCCAGGACAGCTTCAAGGCAGCGGCAGCGAACGTGCAATGGGACAAGGCGGAAGGCTTCTATGAAATCCTGACCAACGAACCGGGCAAGGAAAGCTGGCCGATCAGCGGCGCGACCTTCATCCTGATGCACAAGATGCAGGAAAATGCCGCGACTGCGAAAGAAGTGCTGAAGTTCTTCGATTGGGCATACGGCAATGGCAACCAGATGGCTGCCGACCTGGATTACGTGCCGCTGCCGGAGAATGTGCAGAACCTGATCCGCAAGGCATGGAAGAACCAGATCCGCGACACGTCCGGTTCATCGCTGTACAAATAACACGGATGATCATTGCATCCCCGGTCGGTCACGGGATGTGAACAAGACAACGCCCCGGATACGGGGCGTTGTTCTTTTGTGGGTCTGGTTATGGCTTGGAATGCTTGGCCTATTGACCGAAAAAATCCTTCACTTTGTGGTTACGGCCGGGCATGTGCCCTTAACTTGCTGCGCAAGTTAGCCTTCGCCGCAAGGTCAAGGACTTTCGGTCATTGACCGAAAAAGTCCTTGACCTTGTCCATCCAGGATTTTGCGCGCGGGTTATGGCGTCCGCTGTCGGTCTCATTGATGGCTTCGAACTCGCGCAGCAATTCCTTCTGGCGATCGGTCAGGTTCACCGGCGTTTCAACGATCACATGGCAGTGCAGGTCGCCGTGGCTGGAACTGCGCACACCCTTGATGCCCTTGCCGCGCAGGCGGAACTGTTTGCCGCTCTGCGTTTCGGCGGGAATCTTGATGCGGGCAACCCCGTCCAGCGTGGGGATCTCGATCTCGCCGCCCAGTGCCGCAGTGGTGAAGCTGATCGGCATCTCGCAATGCAGGTCATCGTGGTCGCGCTGGAATACCGCGTGCGGCTTGAGATGGATGACCACGTACAGGTCGCCCGGCGGACCGCCATGCACGCCATGTTCGCCTTCACCGGACAGGCGGATGCGGTCGTCGTTGTCCACGCCGGCCGGGATCTTCACCGACAGGGTCTTGTGTTTCTTGATGCGGCCGTTGCCATTGCAGTCCTTGCATGGCGAGGCGATCATCTTGCCGTTGCCGTGGCAGCGCGGACAGGTCTGCTGGATGGAGAAGAAGCCTTGTTGCATGCGCACCTGACCATGACCGCCGCAGGTGGTACAGGTGGTCGGGCTGGTGCCGGGCTTGGCACCCGAACCATTGCAAGTTTCGCATTCCGCCATGGTCGGGACGCGAATCTGCGTCTCGGTGCCGCGTGCGGCCTGTTCCAGCGTGATCTCCAGGTTGTAGCGCAGGTCGGCGCCGCGCTGCACGTGGCTGCGGCCACCACCTCCGCGTCCGCCTCCGAAGATGTCGCCGAAGATGTCGGAGAAGTCGAAACCCTGCGCACCGCCTGCACCGAACGGATTGCCGCCCCCCATGCCGCCAGCCTCGAACGCGGCGTGGCCGTACTGGTCATAGGCCGCGCGCTTCTGTCCGTCGGACAGCGTCTCGTAGGCTTCCTTGGCTTCCTTGAAGTGTTCCTCGGCCTTCGGGTTGTCCGGATTGCGGTCGGGGTGGTGCTTCATCGCCAGCTTGCGATAAGCCTTCTTGATCTCTTCCTCCGACGCGTCGCGATTGACACCGAGGACTTCGTAATAGTCTTTTTTGCTCATTGTGTAAGAAACGGAAAGTTGGAAGTGGAAAGTGGGAAGCGGGTTTACCCCACTCCCCACTGCCTACTTGCTACTTACCACATTATTTCTTGTCCTTCACCTCGGTGAACTCGGCGTCCACCACGTCGGCATCGTCCGTTTTCGCTTCCGGTTGTGCGCCACCGCCTGCCGCCTGTGCCTTGGCCTGCTCGGCGGCGTACATCTTCTCGCCCAGTTTCTGCGCAGCCTGGGCCAGCGCCTCGGTCTTGGCTTCGATGGCCGCCTTGTCGTCCTCCTTCACCACACTTTCGGCATCCTTCACGGCTGCTTCGATGGCGGATTTCTCGTCGGCGGAAAGCTGGTCGCCGTAATCCTTCATCGACTTGTTGGTGGTGTGGATCAGCGCATCGAGCTGGTTGCGCGCGGTCACCAGTTCCATTGCCTTCTTGTCCTCGTCTGCGTGCGCCTCGGCATCGTTCACCATGCGCTGGATCTCGTCCTCGCTCAAACCGGAACTGGCCTGGATCTTGATCTTGTTCTCCTTGCCGGTGGCCTTGTCACGGGCCGAGACGTGCAGGATGCCGTTCGCGTCGATATCGAACGTGACCTCGATCTGCGGCATGCCGCGCGGTGCCGGCGGGATGTCGGTCAGGTTGAACTGGCCCAGGCTCTTGTTGCCGGAAGACATTTCGCGTTCGCCCTGCAGCACGTGGATGGTCACGGCGGACTGGTTGTCGTCGGCGGTGGAGAACACTTGCGATGCCTTGGTCGGGATGGTGGTGTTCTTCTTGATGAGCTTGGTCATCACGCCGCCCAGTGTTTCGATGCCCAGCGACAGCGGGGTCACGTCCAGCAGTAGCACGTCCTTCACCTCACCCTGCAGAACGCCGCCCTGGATCGCCGCGCCTACAGCGACAGCCTCGTCCGGGTTGACGTCCTTGCGGGCTTCCTTGCCGAAGAACTCCTTGACCTTCTCCTGCACCATGGGCATACGGGTCTGACCGCCGACCAGGATCACGTCGCTAATGTCTGAAGCGGAGACGCCGGCATCCTTGAGCGCGACCTTGCAAGGCTCGATGGTGCGTGCGACCAGATCTTCGACCAGGCTTTCCAGCTTGGCGCGGGTGATCTTGACGGCGAGGTGCTTCGGGCCGCTCGCATCGGCGGTGATGTAAGGCAGGTTCACTTCGGTCTGCTGTGCGGAAGACAGCTCGATCTTGGCTTTTTCCGCCGCATCCTTCAGGCGCTGCAGGGCCAGCATGTCCTTTTTCAGGTCCACGCCGCTGTCCTTCTTGAACTCGTCCACCAGATGCTCGATGACGCGCATGTCGAAGTCCTCGCCGCCCAGGAAGGTGTCGCCGTTGGTGGACAGCACTTCGAACTGGTGCTCGCCGTCGATCTCGGCGATGTCGATGATGGAGATGTCGAAGGTGCCGCCGCCCAGGTCATACACCGCGATCTTGCGGTCGCCTTCCTGCTTGTCCAGGCCGAACGCCAACGCGGCCGCAGTCGGCTCGTTGATGATGCGCTTGACTTCCAGACCGGCGATGCGGCCGGCGTCCTTGGTGGCCTGGCGCTGCGAGTCGTTGAAATAGGCCGGCACGGTGATGACCGCTTCGGTGACCGGCTCGCCCAGATAGTCTTCGGCGGTCTTTTTCATCTTGGCCAGCACTTGCGCGGAGATTTCCGGTGCGGAGATCTCCTTGTCGCGTACCTTCACCCAGGCGTCGCCGTTCTTGGCCTTGACGATCTCGTAGGGCACCATGCCGATGTCTTTCTGCACCATCGGTTCCTCGAAACGGCGGCCGATCAGACGCTTGATGCCGTACAGCGTGTTTTTGGGGTTGGTCACGGCCTGGCGCTTGGCGGACGCGCCGACCAGGATCTCGCCGTCTTCCACATAAGCGATGATGGACGGGGTGGTACGCGTGCCTTCCGCGTTCTCGATGACCTTGGTCTTGCCACCTTCCATGATGGCGACGCAGGAGTTGGTCGTGCCCAGGTCAATACCGATGATTTTTCCCATGATGCTTTCCTTTCAGTTGAATTCCTAAAATGTTGAATAGTGTTGCTGCCTTGCCGCCTCATATCAGGGCGGCATCGTATTTTTCAAGTGCTTGTCATTTGCCCTTTGAAACCATGACCATTGCCGGACGCAGTACCCGGTCGTTCAGGGTGTAGCCCTTTTGCATCACGCTGACCACGGTGTTGGCAGGTTGGTCGCTGTCCAGCATGCCGATGGCCTGGTGCCTGTTCGGATCGAGCTTCTCGCCGACCGGGTTGACCTCGACGATGTTGAATTTCTCGAACACGCTGGAGAGCTGTTTCAGGGTCAGTTCCATGCCACTCTTGAAGCTCTCGACGTTCTCGGTCTCGACGGCCAGCCCCGCCTGCAGGCTGTCCATTACCGACAGCATCTCGCCGGAGAAACGTTCCACTGCGAACTTTTGCGCCTTGCTCACATCCTCGGCAGCGCGGCGGCGGATGTTCTCGCCCTCGGCCTTGGCATACATCCATGCGTCGTAGTGTTCCTGGGCCTTGCGTTCCGCTGCTTGCAACATTTCTTCCAGACTGGGTATCGTCTCGGCCCTGTTTTCGGCGGCGGTTTCGACGTTGTCGACAACCTCGTGCTGTTCGATCTGTGGGTTGGTTCCGTTCTGTTCCATGATGCTCTCCGTGTTTCGACCTGACGGTAGCTGGGGTCGGGGCCGGTATTTTCAAGAGCGCGGGGAAAATATTTTTTCCGGCGTGAGATAATGTGCCCATTCAAACGCTGTCCTGCCATGTTCGCATCCGGTAACTACCACTGGCGCATCGCCGGTTTCTATTTCTTCTACTATGCCTTCGTGGGGCTGTTCTCTCCCTACTGGAGCCTGTACCTCCAATCCATCGGGTTCAATCCCATCGAGATCGGCATCCTGATGTCGGTGCATCCGGTGATGCGCATGGTTGCACCGAACATATGGGGGTGGCTGGCCGATCGCTCGGGACGACGCAGGGAAGTGGTGGCGGCGGCGGCCGGCCTGAGCGCGTTGTTCTATCTGGGTGTGTTTGTGACGACCGGTTTCTGGGGCATGCTGCTGGTGCTGACGCTGATGAGCTTCTTCTGGAGTGCCTCGATGCCGCTGGTCGAGGCGATTACGCTGACTTATCTTGGAAAGAACTCCGCGCATTACGGGCGCATCCGTTCCTGGGGGTCGATCGGCTTCATCGTGTCGGTGGTGGGGCTGGGTTATGCCTTCGATTACATCGCCATCGCATGGCTGTTGTGGGCCGGGCTGGTGTGCGAGATCGGTATCATGTTCTTTTCGCGGCAATTACCGCCCACGGAGGTGCTGGCGCATCACACCGACCATCAGCCGATCCGGCAGATCGTGTTGCGGCCGCAGGTGTTGGCGCTGCTCGGAGCGAGCTTCCTGATGGCGGTGGCACACGGGCCTTACTACACCTTCTTTTCCATCTATCTGGTCGAGCATGAATACAGCAAGGCTGCGGTGGGCGGACTGTGGGCGATCGGGGTGATCTGCGAGATCGCGGTGTTCTTTGTGATGCCCGCGCTGGCGCAACGTTTCGGTCTGGTGCGTATCCTGCGGATCAGTCTGGCGGCGGCGGTGTTGCGTTTCCTGTTGATTGGTTGGGCGGTGGACAGCATTGCCCTGCTGCTGGTGGCGCAGGTGTTGCATGCACTCACCTTCGGCGCGTTCCATGCGGCGACGGTGGGCATGGTGCATGAATTCTTCAAGGGGCGGCATCAGTCGAAAGGGCAGGCGCTCTACGGCAGCGTGGGTTATGGCGCTGGCGGGGTGCTGGGCGGTTTGTTGAGCGGCCCGATCTGGCTGCATTGGGGGGCGACGACGCTCTACACCTTCAGTGCGGCGATGGCCCTGCTGGGACTGGCGCTGTCGATGTGGAAGCTGCGCGGCGGTCTGAAATGACGCGCGAAATGATAAACTCCGGACCTTTCCGGTTTTCATTGATGCCATGAATCAGGTCTTTCTTTACGACACTACGCTGCGTGACGGCACGCAGCGCGAGGATATCTCCCTGTCGGTCGACGACAAGCTGGCCATCGCGCAACGGCTGGCCGATTTCGGTTTCCACTATATCGAAGGCGGCTGGCCCGGTTCCAATCCCAAGGACCAGGAGTTCTTCGAGCGCGCACGCAAACTCGATCTGAAGCAGGCCAGGCTGGCTGCATTCGGTCGCACGCGCCAGAAGAACGGCACCTGCCAGCAGGACACCAATCTGCAAGCCCTCCTTGATGCGCAAACGCCGGTGGTGACCATCGTCGGCAAGAGTTCGGATTACCACGTGAAGCTGGTGCTTTCCGCGACGCTGGAAGAGAACCTTGCCATGATCCGAGACAGCGTGGCGTACCTGAAATCTCATGGGCGCGAGGTGATGTTCGATGCCGAACACTTCTTCGACGGCTTCGTCGCCAATCGCGACTACGCGTTGGCGACCTTGAAGGCTGCTGCCGAGGCGGGGGCGGATTGGCTGGTGCTGTGCGAGACCAATGGTGGCAAGTTGCCGTGGGAAGTGGAAGAGATCGTGCGCGAAGTGCGCAAGGTGATATCGACACCGCTGGGCGTGCATTGTCACAACGATACCGGCTGTGGGGTCGCCAATTCGCTGGCGGCGGTGCACGGTGGATGTCTGCAAGTGCAGGGTACCATCAACGGTTACGGCGAGCGTGTCGGCAATGCCAACCTGACGACCATCATTCCCAATCTTCAGCTCAAGATGGATAAACAGGCCGTGACGCCGGAGCAGTTGCGCGAACTGACCTCGCTGGCGCACTACGTCGCCGAAGTGGTCAACCTCAAGCATTACAATCATGCGCCCTACATCGGCCACAGCTCGTTCGCGCACAAGGGGGGCATCCATGTCGCTGCCATTCTGAAGGCGCCGGACACCTATCAGCACATCGACCCGGCGCTGGTCGGCAACGAGATGCGCTCGGTCGTCTCGGAGTTGTCCGGACGCGGAAACATCCAGTTCCACGCAAAGACGTTGGGAATCGAGCTCGATAACGAGGGCGCGCAGCGCGTGCTCAACCGTATCAAACATCTTGAGCACGAGGGTTTCACGTTCGAGGCGGCCGAGGCTAGCGTCGAGTTGATGCTGCACCGCCTGCGTCCGGATTATGTGCAGCCGTTCGAGCTGATCGATTATTTTGTCGTCACCGAGCGCCGCCAGAGCCGCGGCCTGTTGTCGGAGGCGACCGTCAAGGTCAGGGTGGGCGGCGAGGTGAAGTTCGTTGCCGCGGAAGGCAATGGCCCGGTGAACGCATTGTCCTCTGCCCTGCGCAACGCGCTGGAGGATGTCTACCCGCTATTGAAGGCGGTACGGCTGATCGACTACAAGGTGAGGATACTGGACAGCGCCAACGGGACATCGGCGGCGATTCGTGTGCTCATCACTTTTCAGGGGGGCGGGCAGGTCTGGACGACGGTGGGTGCCAGTGCCAACGTCATCGAAGCGAGTTGGTATGCGCTTTCGGAAAGCCTGGAATATGCGCTGGTGAAATTGGACGGTACGCAGGTCGGGTCGAATTGAACCCTGCACGAATAATCCGTTTGCTGTGGCATAATCTCGCGTTCTTATTTTGAAGGATAGCTGGCTGACAGTGATGAGCGCAAAAACCTTATATGACAAACTGTGGGATTCCCATGTGGTGCGGCAGGAGGCCGACGGCACCGCGCTGATCTATATTGACCGCCAACTGGTGCATGAAGTCACCAGTCCGCAGGCATTCGAAGGGCTGAAGCTGGCGAAACGCAAGCCGTGGCGTGTCGCATCCCTGCTGGCGGTACCGGATCACAACGTACCGACCGCGAACCGCGCGGCGGGTATCACCGATCCGATCTCGCGCCTGCAGGTGGAGACGCTGGACGAGAACTGCGCCGAGTTCGGCATCACCGAATTCAAGATGGGCGACATCCGCCAGGGGGTGGTTCATGTGATGGGGCCGGAGCAGGGGGCGACCCTGCCGGGCATGACGGTGGTGTGCGGTGATTCGCATACCAGCACGCATGGCGCGTTCGCGGCACTGGCGCACGGCATTGGTACCTCCGAGGTCGAACATGTGATGGCGACGCAGTGTCTGGTGGCGAAGAAATCGAAATCCATGCTGGTGAAGGTGGACGGTACGTTGCGCAAGGGCGTGACGGCCAAGGATATCGCGCTGGCGATCATCGGCAAGATCGGTACGGCGGGCGGTACGGGCTACGCGGTGGAGTTTGCGGGCAGTGCGATCAGTGCGCTGAGCATGGAAGGGCGCATGACGCTGTGCAACATGGCGATCGAAGCGGGCGCGCGCGCCGGGATGGTGGCCGCAGACGAGACGACCATTTCCTATTTCAAGGGGCGCCCGTTCGCTCCGGCAGGCGAATTGTGGGACAAGGCGGTAGCGTACTGGCGTACGTTGCACAGTGATGCGGGTGCGAAATTCGATGCGACGATCGAACTTGATGCCGCGCAGATCAAGCCGCAAGTGACTTGGGGGACTTCGCCCGAAATGGTGTTGCCGGTGGATGGCAGCGTGCCCGATCCCGCGAATATTGGCGATGCGGTGAAGCGCAGCGATACCGAACGCGCCCTGCAATACATGGGCTTGCAGGCGAATACCCCGATCACCGCGATCAAGGTGGATAAGGTGTTCATCGGTTCCTGTACCAACGGGCGCATCGAGGATATGCGTGCGGCAGCGGCAGTGGCGAAGGGCAAGAAGGTTGCCGCCAATGTGAAACTGGCGATGGTTGTACCGGGCTCCGGTCTGGTGAAGCAGCAGGCCGAACAGGAAGGTCTGGACAAGGTGTTCATCGATGCGGGTTTCGAGTGGCGCGACCCGGGATGTTCGATGTGCCTGGCGATGAATGACGACCGGTTGTCGCCGGGCGAACGTTGCGCTTCGACCTCGAACCGCAACTTCGAGGGACGGCAAGGCCCGGGCGGTCGCACGCACCTGGTCAGTCCGGCGATGGCGGCGGCGGCGGCAATCGCCGGTCATTTCGTCGATGTGAGCAAATCGTAAGGAGAGGACGATGAAGGTGATGGCTGTGTTGTTGGCCGCATGGATGCTGGCTGGGTGCAATACCGTGGAGGGCATCGGCAAGGACCTGAAAAAAGGCGGCGAGAAACTTGAAAAGGCGGCGAGCAGATAATGCGTAAGTTCATCAAATTCGAGGGGCTGGTTGCCCCGCTGGATCGTGCCAATGTCGATACCGACGCCATCATTCCGAAGCAATTCCTGAAATCGATCAAGCGCTCCGGTTTCGGCCCGAACGCGTTCGACGAATGGCGCTATCTTGACCACGGCGAACCGGGCATGGATAACAGCAAACGCCCGCTGAACGGTGATTTCGTGCTGAATCAGCCGCGTTACCAGGGCGCGCAGATCCTGCTGGCGCGAGAGAACTTCGGTTGCGGCAGTTCGCGCGAGCATGCTCCCTGGGCGCTGGAGGATTATGGCTTTCGAGTCATCCTTGCGCCGAGCTTCGCGGATATCTTCTTCAATAACTGTTTCAAGAACGGTCTGTTGCCGGTCAAACTGGATGCGGCAATCGTGGACGAGTTGTTCAAGGCGGTTGCGGCAAATGCTGGGTATAAGTTGCTGGTCGACCTGGAGCGCCAGATCATCGCGACGCCGGTTGGCGGGGAGATCGCCTTCGAGGTGGATGCGCACCGCAAGCATTGTCTGTTGAATGGTCTGGATGACATCGGACTGACCTTGCGGCATACGGACGACATCAAGGCGTTTGAGGTTGGGCATCGCGCGGCGCAGCCGTGGTTGTTTGCCTGAGATTGATTTTGAATATCTGACTGGACGAGAATAAATGAAGATCGCGGTATTGCCGGGTGACGGCATCGGAACGGAGATCGTTGCTCAGGCGGCGAAGGTGTTGGAAGCATTGCGTAGCGACGGCTTGAAGATCGAGATGGAATACGCACATCTCGGTGGCGCGGGTTATGACGCTGAAGGAGACCCCTTTCCGCAATCGACCGAGAAACTGGCGAAAGCCTCCGACGCTGTTTTGCTGGGGGCGGTGGGTGGATATCAATACGATACTTTGCCGCGCGATATGCGTCCTGAGCGCGGTCTGCTGCGCATCCGCAAGGAGCTCAATCTGTTCGCCAATCTGCGACCGGCGCTGCTGTATCCGGAGCTGGCGAATGCTTCAACGCTGAAACCTGAAGTGGTGTCCGGTCTGGATATCATGATCGTGCGCGAGCTGACTGGCGACGTGTATTTCGGCCAGCCACGCGGGATCACGACTTTGCCCAACGGTGAGCGTGAGGGCATCAATACCATGCGCTATACCGAATCCGAGATTCGCCGCATCGGCCATGTCGCTTTCGGCATCGCGATGAAGCGCAACAAAAAGGTCTGCTCGGTGGACAAGGCCAACGTGCTGGAAACCACCGAACTGTGGCGCCAAGTGATGACCGAGCTTTCCAGGGATTACCCGGAGGTCACATTGAGCCATATGTACGTGGATAACGCCGCGATGCAACTGGTGCGTGCGCCCAAGCAGTTCGACGTCGTGGTCACAGGCAACATCTTCGGCGACATCCTGTCGGACGAAGCATCGATGCTGACGGGCTCCATCGGTATGCTGCCTTCGGCATCACTGGATTCGAACAACAAAGGACTGTACGAACCCAGCCACGGTTCCGCGCCGGATATCGCGGGCAAGGATCTGGCCAATCCGCTGGCGACCATCCTGTCGGTGGCGATGATGTTGCGTTACACCTTCGGCGACGAAGAGAATGCACAGCGCATCGAAGGCGCTGTGCGCAAGGTATTGCAGCAAGGGCTGCGCACCGGCGACATCCATGAGGACGGCATGCAGAGGGTGGGCTGTGCGGCGATGGGCGATGCGGTGGTCGCAGCCCTTTAGGAATTCAAGATGCGGAGAACGAAAAGATGAGCAATCAATACGATGTGTGTATCCTTGGTGCGACCGGTGCAGTGGGCGAAGCGATGCTGTCGATACTGGAACAACGCAAGTTTCCGGTGCGCAATATCTATCCGTTGGCCTCCAGCCGTTCGGCCGGTTCCACCGTGCAATTCAACGGCAAAGAGATCACCGTCATCAATGTGGATGACTTCGATTTTTCCAAGGCGCAGATCGGCCTGTTCTCGGCAGGCGGCAGCGTATCCGAAAAATATGCGCCGATCGCGGCAGCGGCAGGGTGCGTGGTGATCGACAATACCGCGCACTTCCGTTACGACCGTGACATTCCGCTGGTGGTGCCGGAAGTGAATCCGCATGCGATCGCGCAATACAGGAATCGCGGCATCATCGCCAATCCGAATTGCTCAACCATCCAGATGCTGGTGGCGCTGAAACCGATCAAGGATGCCGTAGGCATCGCGCGCATCAATGTGGCAACCTATCAGGCGGTGTCCGGCACCGGCAAGGAGGCGATCGACGAACTGGCCGACCAGACCCGTGCGTTGTTCAACCAGCAGGACGTGAAGGTGGAGGTGTATCCGAAGCGCATCGCGTTCAACGTGCTGCCGCATATCGACGTGTTCCTGGAGAACGGCTATACCAAGGAAGAAATGAAGATGGTATGGGAGACGCAGAAGATCATGGAAGACGATTCCATCCTGGTCAATCCGACCGCAGTACGCGTCCCGGTGTTCTATGGCCATTCAGAGGCAGTACATATCGAGACTCGCAAGAAGATCACTGCGGATGAGGCGAGAGCCCTGCTGGAGAAAGCGCCCGGCATAGTGGTGATGGATCGGCGTGAACCGGGCGGTTATCCGACGCCGATCGAGGCGGCCGGTAACGACGCGACCTATGTGGGCCGGATTCGAGAGGACGTTTCGCATCCGCTGGGCTTGAATCTGTGGGTGGTAAGCGATAATGTGCGCAAGGGCGCGGCATTGAATAGCGTGCAAATCGCAGAAATCCTGATCGAAAAACACCTCAATTAGGATTCAGTTTGAATATTGATTATTAGCTTGTGCTGATAACTCTATGATGTTATTTTATTTGTCCAGTAAATAAAGTGAGGGTGATAGCGTGCGAACATCACTGGTGAAACGATTGATTATTCGGCTGAGCCGTCCAGAAACCCCAACCCGATCACTGGCTATATTGAAGCTGCTGGGGGGCGTAGCTGCCTTGACGTTGTCTACATACGTTTCTGCAGTGGGTATGGGCGGCATCAATGTGGTTTCCTCATTGGGGCAACCGCTCAAAGCCGATATCGAGCTGGTGGCAGTGAACAGAGCCGAGAAGGTCAGCTTGGTTGCGCGCCTTGCTTCCCCGGATGCCTATAAGAGGGTGGGGTTGCAATATCCCTATGGCAACAAATTCCAATTCCAGATCGAGAATCGCGCGAACGGAGAGTCGTCCCTCAAGGTGACCAGCGCACAACCGATCAACGATCCCTTTGTGAGCATGCTGGTCGAACTGACATGGTCATCCGGAAAACTGTTGCGCGAATACACTTTCCTGCTCGATCCCCCGGGTTATGTCGCCGAACAACCGGCGCCAGTCGAAGTTCAGGCAGTCGCACCGGTCGTTGTCGAACCCGAGCCGGTAGTTGAGCAGACTGCCGTGACTGCGCCTGCGATGGTCGAAAGCAAACCCGTTGAGCGTGTCGAAGAAGCGAGGACAACTGCCGCCCCAATAGAGCAGGCACCTGCCCCATCGACGGCAAGGAATGTCGTTACCGGTAACATCACCGTCAGACGCGGGGATACGTTGACCGGGATCGCGTTGCAGAACAAACCTGCCGATGTGTCTCTGGAGCGCATGCTGGTCGCGCTGTATCGCGCCAATGCCGATCAGTTCGATGGAGATAACATGAACCGCATCAGGGCCGGCAAGATATTACGCTTGCCCGATCAGGACGAACTGATGAGCGTTGCGCAAACCGATGCGGCAAAAGAGATACGCGCTCAGGCTGCGGATTGGAACGCTTACCGGCAAAGACTGGCCAGCGCAGCGGAAGTTGGCAGCCAGACCGAGGAAACCCAGCAAGCCGTCAGCGGCAAGATCACCAGTTCGGTGGAAGACAAGGCACCGGTCGCCGGAGAATCCGCCAAGGAGGTGCTGAGACTCTCCAAAGGTGAGGCACCCGGAGACGAGGTCGCTGCAGCCGGCAAGGCCATGACGGCAGCGGACAAGAAGAATGCCGCACAGGAAGAGGCGATCGCCAGAGGCAAGGCTGCCGAGGAAGAGCGAACCCGTGCAGCGCTGCTGGAAAGCAACCTCAAGGAAATGGAGCGACTGGCTGAATTGAAGACGGAAGCGGCAGCGTTGGCGCAATCTGCAGAAATCGCAGTATCTGGTGTTGTTGCAAGTGATGCAGCTTCGGCCGTAGCCGCAGCCAGCGAAGTCCAGCCTGCGCCGGTTGCCAAACCCAAGCCCAAGGTAAAAGTGGTGGAGGCTCCTCCTCCTCCTTCCATGTTAGATCAGATTCTGGAAGAGCCGCTCTATCTGGCCGGCGGTGCCATCGCCCTGCTTGGCCTGGGGGGGGCGGGTTTCATGTTGACCCGCCGCAGGAAAGAGGAATCTGCGGCTACGGCTACAACCGGGCATCAGATAGTTGAAGAAGGCAATGATGCCGATGTGGGCACGATAACCGGTCGGATTGCCGCACCGGTCGTGCCTTCTCCGGATACGGGAGACTTTACCGCGACAGGCGGCGAGCATCATGCCGAAGCGGCACATCAGACGGAAGATGTCGATCCGCTCAGCGAAGCCGATCTGTTCCTGAACTTCGGGCGTGACGCGCAGGCGGAAGAGATTCTGAAAGAGGCCTTGCAGAACAACCCGAACAATCACCAGATACATCTCAAGTTGTTGGGTATCTATGCCAACCGCAAGGATGCGAACGCATTTGCGGCCATCGCACGCCAGTTGCAGGATTCCGGCGATGATGAGGCGTGGCAGCAGGCGGCCGCGATGGGAAGCAGGCTGGAACCGAACAATCCGATGTACGGTGGCGCTGGGGATATCGAGGATACAGGCAGCGCGACCACTCAAACGGCTGCGATGGATGTGACGCCCGATTTCCTTCTGGACGATACTGCCGCATCGCAGGAGTCAGCGGCACCGGATGTGGACTTCGATCTGGGTGGTGCAGGATCGTCGACTGCGGATGTTTCAAGCACAGAAGAAACAGTGGTGTTCGGATCGGGTGATCTCGCTGCGGCAGCACAGGAGCCGGATTTCGATATAACTTCAGGCAGCCCTTCCTCGGCATCTACTGAAGAAACAGTGGTGTTCGGATCGGACGATCTGTCTGCTGCGCAGGGCATGGATTTCGACATTACTTCGACCACTTCTTCGACACCCGTGGAGAGTGAGCCGGCGGAAGCCGAAGCGCTCAATCTGGACGAGTTGATCTTCGACGTGACATCGACCAAACCACCGGCCGCGGCAGAAGAGCCTGAAGCAGCCAAGCCTGCGGCAGCGTCGGCGGATGACGGCGGTATGGAATTCATACTGGATTTCCCGACTGAGAAAAACGAGCCTGAAGCGCCTGCTGCGGCACCTTCTGCATCTGCCGGTTTCGGGGGGATCAGCCTGAATCTGGATGATGACGATCATGCAGGAGCTGATGCACTGGAAAGCACGATCCTGCTGGATCGCTCGGATCAGGGAACGCCCGCTTCCGGCGGCAGGGACGAGCACTGGCAGGAAGTCGCTACGAAGCTCGATCTGGCCAAGGCCTATCAGGAGATGGGTGACGCTTCCGGTGCGCGCGAGATACTCGATGAGGTGATGCGCGAAGGCGACGAGGAGCAGCGTGCGAGCGCACAATCCATGCTCGACCAACTCGGTTAGTCATGTGCATGACCTTGACGGCAGCTCAGTGTTGGGCTGCCGTTTTCTTTTGGAGCGACCTTTGGCATTTCACCCCGCCGCACAAATACTGACCTGGTGTCTGCTGGTAGCGGCCTTGCAGGTGCTGGCGCTCGATACCCTGTTGCTGGTGGCCGGCGCCATCCTGCTGTGCGCCTTGGTGCTTTCCGGGCATAAACTGGTGCAACTGGTGCGCCGCACCCGCTGGATACTGCTGTCGTTGCTGCTGATCTATGCATACAGCACGCCCGGTAGCGCGTTGCTGGAAGAGTTGGGTGCGTTCAGCCCGAGCGTGGAAGGGCTGGCCGACGGTGTTGTGCAGTTGGCCAGACTGCTGGCCGCGCTGGCCGGGCTGGCGATATTGCTGGACAGGTTGCACAGGCATAAATTGATCGCCGGGTTGTACACCCTGTTTGCGCCATTGTGCTGGATGGGCATGTCGCGCGAGCGGCTGGCGGTGCGCCTGGCGTTGACGCTGCACTATGCCGAGGTTGCGATGTTGCGCGCGCAAACCTGGCAGCAGACCTTGCACAGTCTGTCCGAGTCGCATGACGAAGCAGTCAGGGAGCTGGAATTGCCGATATATCGCTTCACACTTGCTGATGGGTTGTTGTTGGGTATCGCGTTGCTGGTTCTGGGTCTGGCGGTGTCATGAGGATCGCGATCGGGCTCGAGTACGATGGCCGTCCGTATTTCGGCTGGCAAAGCCAGCCGGACGGGCGAACGGTGCAGGATACTCTGCAACTCGCGCTGGGTCGGATCGCCGACGAAGCGATTTCCGTTATTGCGGCAGGGCGTACCGATACGGGCGTGCATGCCTTGGAGCAGGTGGTGCATTTCGATACGCATGCCGAGCGCCCTCTGTCCGCATGGGTGCGCGGCGTGAATGCCTTACTGCCGGACAGCATCGCGGTACGCTGGGCGCATGCAGTGCCCGATGAATTCCATGCACGTTTTTCCGCACACGGACGCAGCTACCGCTATCTGTTGCTCAATCGCGCGGTGCGTCCGGCGATACAGGCCGGCAAAGCGGGATGGTTCCATGCGCCGCTGGATGTGGCTGCGATGCAGGCTGCTACACGCCACCTGCTGGGTGAGCACGATTTCAGCGCCTTCCGCGCGGCCGAATGTCAGGCCAGATCTCCGCTCAAGACCCTGCGCCGGCTGGATATTTCCAGGCAGGGTGACCTGCTGGTGTTCGATCTGGATGCGAATGCCTTCCTGCACCACATGGTACGCAACATCGTCGGTTGCCTGGTGTATGTCGGCAAGGGCAAGCATCCGCCGGAATGGCTGGCGCAAGTGCTGGCTGGCCGCGAGCGCAGTCTGGCCGCGCCGACCTTTGCGCCGGATGGCTTATACTTGCGCCGGATCGAGTACGAAGCAAAGTGGGGATTGCCGCAAATGGAACAGGACGGGGTATCGGGAGAGTCGTCGTGACGCGCATCAAGATTTGCGGTATCACGCGTGTGGAGGATGTTCGGGCCGTTGCCGACTCTGGGGCGGATGCCATCGGACTGGTGTTCTACTCGCGCAGTCCGCGCCATGTCGATATCGCACAAGCCGCGCAACTGGCTGCCGTGTTGCCGCCGTTCGTTTCGGCCGTCGGGCTGTTCGTCGATGCCGAGCCTGCGTTCGTGCGCGAGGTGACGGCGAACGTTCCGCTGGATATCCTGCAATTCCACGGCGACGAGAGCCCGGAATACTGCGCGCAATTTTCCAGGCCCTATCTCAAGGCGATCCGCGTCAAAGCCGGGGTGGATTTGCTACAATGCGCGTCCGATTTCCGGGCCGCCAGAGGCTTGTTGCTGGACGCGCATGTGGAGGGTATTCCGGGTGGAACCGGCGCGACTTTCGACTGGACCCTGATCCCGCGGCGATTGTCGTTGCCGGTGATCCTTTCGGGTGGTCTGGATGCGGAAAATGTCGCCGATGCGATCAGGCGGGTGCGTCCTTATGCGGTGGATGTGTCCAGCGGCGTAGAGGCGGGCAAAGGCATCAATACCCTAAAGGGCATAAAGGATGCGGTGAAGATCGCCGCGTTCATCAACGAGGTCAAACAGATTGACGTACAACTTTCCTGATCCATCCGGCCACTTCGGCCAATACGGCGGCATCTACATGGCCGAGACGCTGATTCCCGCTGTAGAGGAATTGCGCGAACAATACCTGCGCTTCCGCGACGATCCCGAATTCAAGGCCGAGTTCGCTTACGAACTGAAGCATTACGTGGGACGTCCCAGCCCCATTTATCACGCCAAACGCCTATCGGACGATCTTGGTGGCGCGCAGATCTACCTCAAGCGCGAAGACCTGAACCACACCGGCGCGCACAAGATCAATAACGCCATCGGTCAAGCCCTGCTTGCCAAGCGCATGGGCAAGAAACGCGTGATCGCCGAAACCGGCGCGGGCATGCACGGCGTGGCGACTGCCACCGTGGCGGCGCGCTTCGGAATGGAGTGCATCGTGTATATGGGTGCTGAAGACATCCAGCGCCAGGCACCGAACGTGTTCCGCATGAAGCTGCTGGGGGCGAAGGTCGTCCCGGTGGAGAGCGGCTCGAGGACGCTCAAGGATGCCTGCAACGAAGCGATCCGCGACTGGGTCACCAATGTCGAGAGTACGTTCTACATCTTCGGTACGGCGGCGGGCCCGCATCCTTATCCGATGATGGTGCGCGACTTCCAGTGCGTGATCGGCAACGAGGCCAGGATGCAGATGCCGGAAATGATCGGGCGCCAGCCGGATGCGGTGATCGCCTGCGTCGGCGGAGGATCCAACGCCATCGGCCTGTTTTATCCCTACATCGAGGAACAGGACGTGAAGATCATCGGGGTGGAAGCGGGTGGCTACGGCATCGCCTCGGGCCATCATGCCGCGCCGCTGACCGCGAACAGCAAAGTCGGCGTGCTGCACGGCAACAAGGTCTACCTGATACAGGACGAGAACGGCCAGATCGTCGAGACACATTCCATTTCCGCCGGGCTGGATTATCCCGGCGTCGGTCCCGAACATTGCCTGCTGAAAGACACCGGGCGCGCGCAATATGTGGCGATCAACGACGACGAGGCCATCGCTGCTTTCGATGCGCTGTGCCGTTTCGAGGGTATCATCCCCGCGCTGGAATCCAGCCATGCCTTGGCGCATGCGATGAAGATCGCGCCGGCAATGGGCAAGGACAAAGTACTGCTGGTCAATCTGTCGGGTCGCGGCGACAAGGACATGAATACCGTGGCCAAGTTGAAAGGCATCACGCTATGAGCCGCATAAACTCATTTTTCGGGCGAACTGCTGTGTCGCGTGCTCGTTCATTTCTCGCCTGCCAGACTTGGTATGTCTCGTCATTCGCTGCGCGGCACCTTGCATTTCATCCCGCAAAAGTGAGTTTCTGTGGGGGGCAGTCATGAGTCGTATTGAGACAGTATTTGAAAAACTCAGGCAACAGCAACGCAAGGCGCTGATCCCTTTCATCACTGCGGGCGATCCGTCACGGGCGCTGACCGTGCCGCTGATGCATGCACTGGTGGAGGCGGGTGCGGATGTGCTGGAACTGGGCGTACCGTTCTCCGACCCGATGGCGGATGGCCCGACCATTCAGCGCGCATCCGAGCGCGCGCTCAAGAACGGCATGTCGCTGCGCGGAGTGCTGGACATGGTGGCGGAATTCCGCAAGCAGGATATGAACACGCCGGTGGTGCTGATGGGTTACGGCAATCCCATCGAGGCGATGGGCTGGGAAGCGTTCGCCCAGCGCTGTGCAGAAGCCGGTGTGGACGGTGCGCTGACCGTAGACTTTCCGCCTGAAGAGAGCCACGAGGCATTCGAGCATCTTCAGGCGCATGGCATCGCGCCCATCTTCCTGCTGGCACCGACCACCAACGAGGCGCGTATCGAACAGGTCGCCAAACTGGCGCGGGGTTATGTGTATTACGTCTCGCTCAAGGGAGTGACCGGTGCAGGTAATCTGGATCTGACTGCCATCGCTGAAAAGCTGCCGCAACTGCGCAAGCACATCAAGCTGCCCATCGGTGTCGGTTTCGGCATCCGTGATGCCGAAACCGCCCTGGCTGTCGCAAAGCTGTGCGACGGGGTGGTGGTTGGCAGCCGCATCGTGCAGGAAATCGAGAACTCCAGCGAACAGGATGTCGTTGCCAATGTGGGCAAGCTGGTCAAAGAATTGAGACAGGCCGTCAACAAGGCCTAAGGAGGAAATGCCATGAGCTGGTTCCAGAAATTACTGCCGCCCAAGATCAAGCGCCGCGAAGGCGATATCAAAAAGAACGTTCCGGAGGGGTTGTGGAGCAAGTGCCCATCCTGTCAGGCGGTGCTGTACCACTCCGATCTGGAAAAGAACCAGAGCGTCTGCCCCAAGTGCAATCACCATCACCGCATCACTGCGCGCGTTCGTTTGGATGCGTTGCTGGACAGCGAAGGGCGTTTCGAGATCGGCGCGGAAGTGTTGCCGATCGACACGTTGAAATTCAAGGACCAGAAAAAGTATTCCGAACGGCTGGTCGTGGCCAAAAAGAACACCGGCGAGGACGATGCGCTGATCGTGATGCAGGGAAGCATCCATGCCGTTCCGGTGGTTGTCGCGGTATTCGAGTTCAGTTTCATGGGCGGCTCGATGGGCTCGGTGGTGGGCGAGCGTTTCGTGCGCGGCGTACAGGTCGCGCTGGAGCAAAAGTGCCCGTTCATCTGCTTCGCCGCAAGCGGCGGCGCGCGCATGCAGGAAGGTCTGCTGTCGCTGATGCAGATGGCCAAGACCTGCGCCGCGCTGACGCAATTGAGCGAAGAAAAGCTGCCGTTCATCTCGGTGCTGACCGACCCGACCATGGGCGGCGTGTCCGCCAGTTTCGCCTTCATGGGCGACGTAGTGATCGCCGAACCCGGTGCGCTGATCGGCTTTGCCGGCGCGCGCGTGATCCAGCAGACCGTGCGCGAGACGCTGCCGGAAGGTTTCCAGCGCGCCGAGTTCCTGCTCGAACATGGCGCGGTGGACATGATCATCGACCGCCGCGAGATGAAGAACCAGCTCGCGACGCTGATCACCATGCTGACCAAACAGCCGGCGGTCGCGGAGATCGAGGCCGCCTGAACGGGATGTTCTACTACGCGCTAAAAGTCGGCGTTGCCGCAATCGTCATCGTGGCGATCACCGAGATCGCCAAGCGTAGTATCGGCTTTGCCGCGTTGATTGCCGCATTGCCGTTGACTTCGTTGCTGGCGTTCGTGTGGCTGCATTTTGAGGGCGCGGGGTCTGCGCGTATCGCCGAACTTTCTGGCCAGATATTCTGGCTGGTGCTGCCTTCGCTGGTGCTGTTCCTGTTGTTGCCGCTGCTAATCAAACAGGGGTTCGGTTTCTGGTTCAGCCTGACCGTCTCAATCTCGGCTACTGTGGTGTGTTTCTTCGCGCTGATACCTCTGCTGCGCAAATTCGGCGTGCAACTGTAATCGCTGCACTAACCAACGGGCATTGCACCGGATGTGTAGGTTTTCGGCGCAATGCGCTTCGCTTATTGACGCCTTACAAAATAATATGCCCGATACCCTGGCCGACTGGCTTACTTACCTCGAATCCCTGCACCCCAAAACCATCGCGCTCGGCCTCGATCGCGTCGCGCAAGTCAAACAACGGCTGAACCTCAATCCTGGTTTTCCCATCATCATCGTCGGTGGTACCAACGGCAAAGGCTCGGTATGCGCGATGCTGGAATCCATCCTGCATGCTGCGGGCTACAAGGTCGGCTGCTACACCTCACCGCATCTGCTGCACTACAACGAGCGGGTGCGCATCGCCAAGCAGCAGGCGAGCGATGCGGAGTTGTGTGCGTCGTTCGAGCAGATCGAACGGGTGCGCGGCGATATTGCGTTAACCTATTTTGAATTCGGCACACTGGCGGCGGTGCAGTGCTTCATCGGACACAAGGTGGATGTGGCGATACTGGAGGTTGGGCTGGGCGGCAGGCTGGATGCGGTGAATGTGTTCGACGCGGATGTCGCGGTGGTGACCAGCGTGGACATCGACCATACCGATTATCTTGGCGAGTCGCGCGAACAGATCGCTTTAGAGAAGGCGGGTATCTTCCGTTCGGGTCGCGTGGCGATCTGCACCGACAGCGATGTGCCGCAAGCATTGCTGCGGCACGCGCAGGAGATCGGTGCGGAGTTGTGGCGCATCGGCAGCGAGTTTGGCTTTACGATGCACCAGGGGCAGTGGGACTACCGCAGCAAAGCAGGTTCGCGTAGCGCGTTGCCTGTTCCCGCGTTGCGCGGGGCGTTCCAGTTACACAATGCGAGTGCGGTACTGGCGGCGCTGGATGCGCTCAAGGGCAGGTTTCCGGTGAGCATGGAAGCGGTGCGGCGCGGCCTGGTGGATGTGCAACTGGCCGGGCGCTTCCAGTTCGTGCCGGGCAGGCCGCAATTGATCCTGGATGTGGCGCACAATCCGCATGCGGCACGTTCGCTGGCGCAGAACCTCGCCGGTCTGCCGCCGGCGAGGACTTTTGCGGTGTTCGCGATGCTCCGTGACAAGGATATGGCCGGGGTGGCGCGTGCGCTGGATGAGCAGGTCGATGTGTGGCTGGTTGCCGGGCTGGATGTACCGCGTGGCTCGACCGCACCGGAACTGGCACAAGTGTTGCGTGAAACGGGTGTACGCGGCGAAATACTGGCCTTGGAGGATGTCGCCGGAGCATTGCGGCATGCCTATAATGCGGCAGGCGAAAATGATAGAATCGCAGCCTTCGGATCGTTCTATACGGTGACCGAGACGATGCAGGCGCGGGGGCTGTCCGTCGCTTGACGGGAATTCAATACGGGCGGGATCACGGAATGGCGAAACAGCAGACGGAAGAAGAACTGAACCTCAGGCGCAAGGCACGCCGCCGGTTGATCGGCGCGGTCGCGCTGACGCTGGCGGTGGTGGTGATCCTGCCGATGGTGCTGGATAGCGAACCCAGGCCGGCCGGGCAGGATATCGATCTGCGCATTCCTGATCCGGACAAGGTCGGGGAATTCATTCCGGGCGAGATCGTTTCCGAAGTCGCCAATATTCCGCAACCGGCAGCTTCAGCCGTCGTTTCGCCGCCTGTTGCCATGTCTGCGGTTGTCGCTCAGGTCGAACCGGACCAGAAACCGCAGGATCAGGCGGCGAACAAATCTGACGCCACGGCTGCCGACAGTTATGCTGTACAGATCGGAGCCTATTCTAATGCCGGGACCGCGAAACAGGAATTGGAACAACTGAAGAAATGGGGTTTCAAGGCTTATACCGAGAAAGCGGGCAGCGTAGTGCGTGTGCGCGTCGGGCCGTATACGGATCGAGAAAAAGTGGAGAAGGTGCGCCAGTTGCTGGAGAAGCATGGGCTGCACCCCAGCATCGTCAGTATCAAATGACCGGGTTCGATTTTGCGCTGATCGCGATATTGCTGGTTTCGTCATTGCTAGGTTTGTGGCGAGGTCTGGTGTACGAGGTGTTGTCGCTGGCCGGTTGGCCGGTCGCGTTCCTGCTGAGCAGGCTGTTTGCCGCCGACGTGGCGCCGCTGGTGCCGGCATCTCGGGAGACGATGCGTATCATGCTGGCCTATGCGGCGGTGTTTGTTTCCGCGCTGGTCGTATGGGGTGTGCTGGTATGGTTGCTTTCCAAGCTGGTGAAGGCGGTCGGGCTGGGGTGGCTGGATGGTGCGCTGGGTGGGTTGTTCGGGGTGGCGCGCGGTGCGCTGGCGATCCTTGCGCTGGTATGGCTGGCCGGTTTGACGCATATTCCCGAGCAGCCGTTCTGGCGCGATGCGAAAACGAGCGGGGTGGTGGAAGATGCCGCCCTGATGACCAAGGCGTGGTTGCCGGATAACTTCGCGCAGCGCATCCGTTACGGGACTCGCAATTAATTTCTGTGTGGCATTTTTTGGGAAAAGATCATGTGTGGCATTCTCGGAGTGGTTTCTCAAACGCCGGCCAATCAGTTGCTGTATGACGGTTTGCAGGTATTACAGCATCGCGGCCAGGATGCTGCCGGTATTGCGACGCTGGACGGACATACTTTCCATCTGCACAAGGATAACGGGCTGGTGCGTGATGTGTTCCGCACCCGCAACATGCGCGCATTGGCTGGAAACGCGGGCATCGCGCACGTGCGTTACCCGACGGCCGGTTCAGCAGTGGACCATAACGAGGCCCAGCCGTTCTACGTGAATTCCCCGTTCGGCATCATGCTCGGACATAACGGCAACCTGACCAATGCTGATGAACTGAAGAAACAGTTGTTCATCGAGGATCGCCGCCACGTCAACACCAATTCAGATTCCGAAGTGCTACTGAACGTGCTGGCGCACCAGTTGCAATCACAGTCCAAGGGGATGCGTCTGGATGTCCAGACCATCTTCGCGGCGGTATCGAATGTGTATCAACGCTGTCGCGGCGCTTATGCGGTGGTGGCGATGATCGCCGGATACGGGCTGCTGGCATTCCGCGATATTTACGGCATCCGCCCGCTGGTGGTGGGGGTGAACGAGACCGCGCTGGGACCGGAATATCTGGTTGCGTCCGAAAGCGTGGCGCTGGATACGCTGGGTTTCGAGTTCCTGCGTGACGTGGCGCCGGGCGAGGCGATATTCATCGATTTCGACGGCAAGATGCACAGCCAGGTATGCAGCGACAAGGCCCGGCTGAATTCCTGCATCTTCGAGTATGTCTATTTTGCGCGTCCCGATTCGGTGATCGATGGCGTCTCGGTGTATGAGACGCGCCTGTATATGGGCGAGTATCTTGCCGACAAACTGAAACGCCAGTGGCCCGACGTGCAGATCGATGTCGTCATCCCGATCCCGGATTCCAGCCGCCCCAGTGCGCTGCAACTGGCGAACCGGCTCGGCATCCCGTTCCGCGAAGGCTTCGTGAAGAACCGTTACATCGGGCGCACTTTCATCATGCCGGGACAGGCGATGCGCAAGAAGTCGGTGCGCCAGAAACTGAACGCCATCGGCGTCGAGTTCAAGGGCAAGAACGTACTGCTGGTGGACGATTCCATCGTACGTGGTACCACCAGCCGAGAGATCGTTCAGATGGCTCGCGATGCCGGTGCGCTGAAAGTGTATTTCGCTTCCGCCGCGCCGCCGGTGCGTTTCCCGAATGTATATGGCATCGACATGCCGAGCCGTACCGAACTGATCGCTACCGGTCACAGCGATGCGGAGATCTGTTTCGAGATCGGCGCGGATGGCCTGATCTATCAGGATCTGGCTGACCTCAAGGCGTCGGTGAGCAAGGCCAACCCTGCCATCACCGATTTCGACGCTTCCTGTTTCGACGGTAACTACGTCACGGGTGATATCACGCCTCAATATCTGGACGATGTCGAGGTGCGGCGCGGCGGCGATAAGGCCAACAAGCCCCCGGAGGAAGACCAGATGGCGCTGAATCTGTCGGTACGCGTGCCTGCGTAGATTGACGCGCCGTGGGCGGGGTGGTACTTTCAGCTTGCGCCGATTTGAGGAACAGCTTGCGGGCGCGTTATAAATACAGCTAAAGCGGGGGAGAACCCGGTTTGGCGTCAAGCTTTCCGGGTTTTTTGTTTTTGCAGGGGGCATCATGTCGGAAAATAATTCCTATCAGCCAGAGACACTGGCGGTACGCGCGGGAACCGAGCGCAGCCAGTTCCATGAGCACAGCGAAGCGCTGTTCCTCACATCCAGCTTCGTGTTCGACAATGCGGAGCAGGCCGCGAAACGTTTCATCGGCGAGGAGCCGGGCAATATCTATTCGCGCTTCACCAATCCCACCGTCACCATGTTCGAGGAGCGCCTTGCCGCGCTGGAAGGCGCTGAGCAATGTGTGGCGACATCCTCGGGCATGTCCGCCATCCTGGCGACCTGCATGGGCCTGCTCAAGGCGGGTGACCATGTGATCGCTTCGCAGAGCATCTTCGGTTCGACGGTGAACCTGTTCAGCAACGTACTGAAAAAGTTCGGTGTGGAGACGACCTTCGTTTCCGCTACCGATGTCGCGGCATGGGCTGGCGCGGTGCGTCCCGACACCAAACTGTTCTTCCTGGAAACGCCATCCAATCCGCTGACCGAAATCTCCGATATCGCCGGCATCGCTGCCGTGGCGAAAGGTTGTGGCGCCCTGCTGGTGGTGGACAACTGTTTCTGCACACCGATCCTGCAACGCCCGTTCGAGATGGGTGCGGACATCGTGATCCATTCGGCGACCAAGTATCTGGACGGGCAGGGCAGGGTACTCGGCGGCGCGGTACTGGGTAGCAGGAAACTGATGGAGCCGGTGTACGGCTTCCTGCGTACCACCGGCCCGACCATGAGCGCATTCAATGCGTGGGTGTTCCTCAAGGGACTGGAAACGCTCAAGTTGCGCATGGAGGCGCACTCGGCTTCCGCGCTGCAACTGGCGCAATGGCTGGAACAGCAGCCGAAAGTGTCGCGCGTGTTCTATCCCGGATTGCCCTCGCATCCGCAACACGAGTTGGCGATGAAGCAGCAGAAAACCGGTGGCGGCATCGTGGCGTTCGAGGTGAAGGGCGGCAAGGAAGCGGCTTGGCGCGTGATCGATAACACCAGGATGCTTTCCATCACGGCGAACCTTGGCGACACGCGTACCACCATCACGCATCCGGCGACCACCACGCATGCGCGCATCTCGCCCGAGGCGCGTGCCGCAGCCGGCATCAGCGATAGTCTGATTCGCATCGCGGTAGGCCTGGAGGCGGTTGTCGACATCCAGAATGACCTGGCGCGCGGGCTGTAAGAATTGACAGTTCGGGCGCAGCGGGAATCTATTAAGATTCCTCACCTCGCTCCTGCAGGGTATCTTCGCCGTAATGGATCTATCGGGTGAAAATGGACATTCTCGCCGCACAAGTTGGAGAGCTGCTTAAATCACACGGCCTGATGCTGGCGACAGCAGAGTCTTGCACCGGGGGCGGCGTGGCGCAGGCGGTCACCGAGGTGGCGGGCAGTTCGGCATGGTTCGAGCGCGGCTTCGTCACCTATTCGAATCCGTCCAAACAGCAGATGCTGGGCGTGGAGGAGGAGACGCTCATCCGGAATGGTGCGGTCAGCGAGCCGGTGGTGCGCGAGATGGTGGCGGGCGTGCTGGCCAACAGTCCGGCGCAGGTGGCGCTGGCGGTCAGCGGCATCGCCGGGCCTGACGGTGGCACGGTGGACAAGCCGGTCGGAACGGTATGGTTCGCGTGGGGTGTCAGGGACGGCCAGACCTGTGCGCAGCGGTACCAGCTTGCCGGTAACCGCGCCGAGGTGCGTGAGCAGGCAGTAGAGATAGCCTTGCAGGGAGTGATGGACTTGTTGGTTCGATTGACAGAAGCCGCTTAGGGATAGCGAAAAGAACGAACGTTCTATACAAGCGCGAGTTGTTATGCAACAATCCCGCACCAATTTTGAAAGGGGTATCGCAATGGATGAGAACAAGAGCAAGGCGCTCGCAGCAGCGTTGAGCCAGATCGAAAAACAGTTCGGCAAGGGTTCGATCATGCGCCTGGGCGAGAGCGATGTGGCCAAGGATATCCAGGTGGTATCCACCGGCTCGCTCGGTCTGGATATCGCGCTGGGCGTCGGCGGTTTGCCACGCGGACGGGTGGTGGAGATATACGGGCCGGAGTCTTCCGGCAAGACCACGCTGACCCTGCAGGTCATCGCCGAGATGCAGAAGCTGGGCGGCACGGCGGCGTTCATCGATGCGGAACATGCGCTTGACCCGCAGTACGCGCAAAAGCTGGGTGTGAAAGTGGAAGACCTGCTGATCTCGCAGCCGGACAACGGCGAACAGGCGCTGGAGATCGCCGACATGCTGGTGCGCTCCGCATCGGTGGACGTGGTGGTGATCGACTCGGTCGCCGCGCTGACGCCCAAGGCCGAGATCGAGGGCGAGATGGGCGACGCGCAGATGGGGTTGCATGCGCGTCTGATGTCGCAGGCGCTGCGCAAGCTGACGGCCAACATCAAGCGTTCCAACACGCTGGTGATCTTCATCAACCAGATCCGCATGAAGATCGGCGTGATGTTCGGCAACCCGGAAACCACCACCGGCGGCAATGCGCTCAAGTTCTATGCTTCGGTGCGACTGGATATCCGCCGCATCGGCGCGATCAAGAAGGGCGACGAAGTGGTCGGCAACGAGACGCGCGTGAAAGTGGTGAAGAACAAGGTCGCGCCGCCGTTCCGCGAGGCGTTCTTCGACATCCTGTACGGCGAGGGCATCTCGCGCGAAGGCGAGATCATCGATCTTGGCGTGCAGCACAAGCTGGTCGAAAAATCCGGCGCCTGGTACAGCTATCAGGGCAACAAGATCGGACAGGGCAAGGACAACGTGCGCGAATATTTGCGCAGCAATCCGGAGATTGCTCGCGAGATCGAAAATCGCGTCCGCGAGGCGGTCGGTGTTGCCGCAATGGTTGCGCCGAACAAGGAATGAGGGTGCGTGCGGATGTCGGCGTGACGGCACTCGGCGGAAGTGGGGAAAAAACCTGAACCCGGTCTGAGAACGCGGGCGCTGAAACTTCTGGCGCGCCGCGAATACAGCCGCGCCGAACTGCGCGACAGGCTGTCGCATGCGCAAACTGATGAGGACTCAGGTCCGCCGTCTCCGGAACAAGTCGATGCGTTGCTGGACGACCTTGTCGAGCGCGGCTGGCTGTCGGATGCGCGTGCCGCGGCGCAACTGGTGCATGCCAGACGCGACCGCTTCGGCACCCGGCGCATCGCGCATGAGTTGCGCCAGAAGGGCATCGCCGAGAACCTGATCGCCGATACGTTGCCGGAACTGAAGGAATCCGAACTGGAGGCGGCGCAAGAGGTTTGGCAGAAGAAGTTCGGCGTCGCGCCGCATGAAGCAAAAGAAAAAGCCCGGCAGGTGCGTTTCCTGCAATCGCGCGGTTTTTCCATGGATGTGATCTTCAGGGTGATACGCGGCGCAGGGGATGCCGGGGACGAATAGCGCCTTGTCGCCATGTGAGCGGCGACGTGCCGCATGGTATGATGCGCGCCTTGTTTATAAAGCGTATTTGATACTCAGGGTGCATCGATGAAAAGCAGTGAGATCCGCCAGAAGTTCCTCGATTATTTTGCCTCCAAAGGCCACGCCGTGGTCGCCTCCAGTTCGCTGGTTCCGCACGAAGACCCGACGCTGTTGTTCACCAATGCCGGGATGAACCAGTTCAAGGATGTGTTCCTCGGTTTCGACAAGCGCCCCTATACCCGCGCCGCGTCGTCGCAGAAATGCGTGCGCGCCGGCGGCAAGCACAACGATCTCGAGAACGTCGGCTACACCGCGCGCCACCACACTTTCTTCGAGATGCTGGGCAACTTCAGTTTCGGCGACTACTTCAAGCAGGATGCGATCAAGTACGCTTGGGAACTGCTGACCGATGTATTCAAGCTGCCCAAGGACAAGCTCTACGTCACCGTGTATGCCGAGGACGATGAAGCCTACGACATCTGGACCAAGGAGATCGGTCTGGAGGCTTCCCGTGTGATCCGCATCGGCGACAACAAGGGCGCGCGTTACGCATCCGACAATTTCTGGATGATGGGCGACACCGGCCCCTGCGGTCCCTGCACCGAGATCTTCTACGACCACGGTGCGCACATCCCCGGCGGGCTGCCCGGCACGCCCGAGGAAGACGGCGACCGCTACATCGAGATATGGAACAACGTGTTCATGCAGTTCAACCGTGACGAGCAGGGCGTGATGCATCCGTTGCCCAAGCCGTCGGTGGATACCGGCATGGGGCTGGAGCGCATCTCGGCGGTGCTGCAACACGTCCATTCCAATTACGAGATCGATCTGTTCCAGGCGCTGATCAAGGCGGCGGCGCGCGAAACGCACTGCGCCGACCTGGATTCGCCATCGCTCAAGGTGCTGGCCGACCACATTCGCGCTTGCTCGTTCCTGATCGCCGACGGCGTGATCCCCGGCAACGAAGGTCGCGGCTATGTGCTGCGCCGCATCATCCGCCGCGCGATCCGTCACGGCTACAAGCTGGGTGCGCGCGAAGCATTCTTCTGCAACATGGTGTCCGACCTGGTCGAACAGATGGGCGCAGCCTATCCAGAACTGGCCGCCGAACAGGTGCGGGTGAAAGGCATACTCAAGCAGGAAGAAGAGCGCTTCTTTGCGACCATCGAACACGGCATGGCCATCCTCGAAGCGGATCTGGCCGAGATGGACAAAGCGGATGTGACGGTATTCAACGGCGAGACCGCGTTCAAGCTGCACGATACGTTCGGCTTTCCGCTTGATCTTACAGCCGACATCTGCCGCGAGCGCAATGTTTCTGTGGATGTCGCGGGCTTTAACGCTGCGATGGCGCACCAGAAGGAACAGGCTCGCGCGGCCGGAAAATTCAAGATGGCGGCCAACCTTGAATACTCCGGCCCCGCGACCACCTTCCACGGCTATGAAATGCTGGAACACAAGGGCAACGTGCTGGCCTTGTACAAGGACGGCGTGGAAGTGAACGAGCTGAATGAGGGCGAAATGGGCGTGGTGGTGCTGGATGACACCCCGTTCTACGCCGAGTCCGGCGGACAGGTGGGCGACCGCGGCGAACTGCGCAGCGTGCACGGCATCTTCGCGGTCGAGGACACGCAGAAGATCCAGGCGACCGTGTTCGGCCACCACGGCGTGGTGAAGACCGGAAAACTCACCGTGGGCAATGGCGTCAATGCGCGTGTGGATATGCAGGCGCGCGCGCGCACCGAGCGCAACCATTCTGTGACGCACCTGATGCACAAGGCTTTGCGCGAAGTGCTGGGCCCGCATGTGCAGCAGAAGGGTTCGCAAGTCGATCCGGACAAAACGCGTTTTGACTTCGTGCAGAACCAGCCGATGACGGATGCGGAGATACGTCGCGTGGAATCCATCGTCAACGCCGAGATCCTCGCCAACAGTGCGACCGATGCCAGCGTGATGGGCATTGAGGACGCGCAGAAGACCGGCGCGATGATGCTGTTCGGCGAGAAGTACGGCGACGAAGTGCGCGTGCTGTCCATCGGCAGCTCCAAGGAGCTGTGCGGCGGTACGCACGTCAAGCGTACCGGTGATATCGGCCTGTTCAAGATCGTGGCCGAGAGCGGCGTGGCGGCAGGCGTGCGCCGCGTCGAAGCGGTGACCGGTGAAGGCGCACTTGCGCTGGTGCAGCAGCAGGAAGACCAGTTGCAACAAGTGGCCGATGCGGTGAAGTCGCAGCCGCAGGAAGCCGCCGCGCGCGTCGCCCAGATCATGGACAATGTGAAGGTACTGGAAAAAGAATTGGCCGCGCTGAAATCGAAACTCGCTTCCGCGCAGGGCGATGAACTGGCGGTGCAGGCACAGGACTTCAACGGCGTGAAAGTGCTGGCCGCGAAGCTGGAGGGCGCCGATGTCGCCACGCTGCGCGAGACCATGGACAAGCTGAAGGACAAGCTCAAATCAGCCGCCATCGTGCTGGCTGCGGTGAACGACGGCAAGGTCAGTCTGATCGCTGGCGTGACCCAGGATGCGACCGCGAAGGTGAAGGCGGGTGAGTTGGTGAACTTTGTCGCGCAACAGGTTGGCGGCAAAGGCGGGGGCAGGCCAGACATGGCGATGGCGGGAGGCACGCAACCGGAACATCTGGCTGCGGCACTGGATTCCGTTCCGGACTGGGTGAAAGCAAAACTGTAGTACGTTGAGTCCGGTCGTGCGGTCGCGTACCAGAATGGGAGGTGGTGCAAGTGAAGGGGAATCAGCACACCATATTGCTGGTCGAGGACGATCCGGTCGAGGTCGAGCGGGTTCGCCGCGCTTGCGATTTGTGCGAACTGCATCCGCATTTGGCGGTAGTGGACGACAGCACGGAAGCGCTGGAATGGCTGTCGCGCGCGTCCGGGACGGGCGCTCTCATGCCCGGGTTGATCCTGCTGGATCTGAAGTTGCCCAAGCTCAATGGTCTTGCCGTGTTGCGTCGCCTGCGCATGGACGAACATACGTGGGATTTGCCCATTGTCGTCTACTCCGGGGAACACGAGCCTTACGACGTGGTGCTTAGCTATCAGATCGGGGCGAACAGCTTCGTCTATAAACCCGCGGATACCGACCAGTTCAACGAAATGTTCCATGAACTGATCGCGTACTGGATGCGGCCGCGCCAGCGCAAGCTGTCTTTCATCGAACGCTAACTGTTGCGACATGTGACCACGGTCCGGAATGCATGCCGGTTCGCGTCAGTTCGTGGAGAGCAATACCTTCGTCGTTATCCTTGAACGTGCCGCGATCGCGTCGATCGAGGCACGCAACCTGACCCTTCCCGTTTCATCGGTCGGTTCCCGGGGAGCATGATGCTGCAACACCGCTTCAGAGAATGTGCATATCGCTTCCAAACGGTCGTCCGCATCGCAGTCTGTGCGAGGTAGTTCGATCGCCTGGAAATACAGTACTCCGCCGCGAACGGCGGCAGCCAGCAGATAAACTTCATTGTTGCGCACGATGACATCCGGATCGCTGATCTCCAAATAGAGCGTGGTGGTATCACCGGACGAATGATCAGATTCTGCGAAATGCCCTGCAATATCCTCAAGGAAGGTTTGCGCAACTGCGAGCTGCGGCGCAAGCGTGAGGTGACACTGGCCGTCGCGCTGGACGATGAGCGGAGCGAGTGCTTTCGCCGATCCTCCGCGTATTGCCAGCACGACCAGCGCGACGAGTGCGATCAGGATGAATAATTCGAACATGGCGAGACACCAAAAAAATCAGGGGGCGAAGCCCCCTGGTCAGATCGTTTCAAACTTAACCGTGTCGCGCGGCATGGCCGCGCAGGTTGTTGCTCTCTATCCATTTCTTGATGCGGTTGGCATCGCCGATGCGGGTACGCTTGCCCCATGAATCGAGCAGCACGATGATCACCGGACGCTGATTGATCGTCGCCTCCATCACCAGACAGCGCCCAGCTTCACTGATGTATCCGGTCTTGCTCACGCCGATATCCCACGAGGCGTTCCTTACCAGCGGGTTGGTATTGCTGAAGCGAAGCTGGCGTCCCGCCCAGCCGTCCACCGAGTGCGATGCGGAAGTGGTGTATTTCTGTATCAGATCGTATTGTTTCGCCCTGGAAACCATCCTGACCAGATCGTGCGCCGTGGAAACGTTATCGCTGTTCAAACCGGTCGAGTCGAGGAAGCGCGTGTCGGACATTCCCAATTCGCGTGCCTTGGCATTCATCGCTGCGATTGCCGCACTCGTCCCGCCGGGATAGGTACGCGCCAGCGCCGCTGCCGCCCGGTTCTCGGAAGCCATCAAGGCCAGTTTGAGCAGTTCGCTACGGGTGAACTGCATGCCGATGCGCAGGCGCGAACGCGTTCCCTTGAGCGTGTCCATGTCGGCCACATCGATGCGGATTTCTTCGTTCAGCGGCAATTTCGCATCCAGCACCACCATGGCGGTCATCAGTTTGGTGATCGAGGCGATGGGCGCGACAGAATCGGAGTTCTTGCTGTACAGCGTGCGTCCGCTCTGCTCGTCATAGATCAGCGCGATACTGGAACTCAATTTTGGTGCAGAGCCCAGCCTGAACATCGGGCTGGATAATTCATGATCCGACCTTATCGTGCTGAGGCTGGCATCGTACTCGCCCGCGTGGGCGACCAATGCATGACCCATCAGCATGAACAGCAACAGTTTTTTCTTCATTGGAAATTTCCCTCCCCCTGCTTTCCGACGTCGCAAAGCATACCCCAAAATCACGGAAAATCAATAGGCAGGGTGCATTTGCTCCTCTTGTTTCTGAAGGTTCCACATTTGCGCGTACATGCCGTTCTGTGTCAGCAGATCGTGATGCGTACCGCGCTCGACGATATGGCCCTTGTCCATCACCAGTATCTGGTCGGCATCGACCACAGTGGACAAGCGGTGTGCGATGACCAGGGTGGTGCGATCCTGCGCGATCATGCGCAGCTCGGCCTGGATCGCCTTTTCCGATTTGGAATCCAGCGCCGAAGTGGCTTCGTCGAAGATCAGGATCGCCGGATTCTTCAGGATGGCGCGCGCGATCGCCACGCGTTGCTTCTCGCCGCCGGACAGTTTCAGGCCGCGTTCGCCCACCGTCGAGTCATAGCCCTGCGGCAGTGATTCGATGAAAGTGTGAATGTGTGCGGCCTGCGCGGCGGCGATGACTTCATCGCGTGTCGCGACGGGGCGGCCATAGGCGATGTTGTAATAGATCGTATCGTTGAACAGCACGGTGTCCTGCGGCACGATACCGATCGCGGCGCGCAGGCTGCTCTGCGTCACTTCGCGGATATCCTGACCGTTGACGAGGATACGGCCCTGCTGCACATCGTAGAAGCGGAACAGCAGGCGTGACAGCGTGGACTTGCCGGCACCGCTCGCACCCACCACGGCAATCTTGTGTCCGGCAGGGATCGTGAAACTCACATCGAACAGTATCTGCCGGTCCGGTGCATAGCCGAAGCTGACCTGTTCGAACGATACCGATGCATCGCCGACCTGCAGGGCCGAGGCTTCCGGCGTGTCCGCGATCTCGCGATGCTCGTGCAGCAGGCGGAACATCTTTTCCATGTCGGCCAGCGCGTGGCGTATCTCGCGGTACACGAAACCGAGGAAATGCAGCGGCATGTAGAGCTGGATCATGAACACGTTCACCAGAACCAGATCGCCCAGCGTCATGGTGCCATTGACCACTTCGTCCGCGGCCAGCAGCATCAGCGCGGTGATGCCGATCGCGACGATCAGGCTCTGGCCCGCGTTCAGCAGCGCCAGCGAAGTGGTGTTGCGCACGGCCGCGACTTCCCAGTGCTGCATGTTGTCGTCGTAGCGGCGTGCTTCATAGCCCTCGTTGCCGAAATACTTGACCGTCTCGTAGTTCAGCAGGCTGTCGATGGCGCGGGTGTTCGCCTTGGAATCCAGATCGTTCATGGAGCGGCGAACCACCATGCGCCACTCGGTGACAAGCAGGGTGAAGGCGATATAGATCAGCAGCGTGACGAAAGTGATCACCGCGAACCACACGTTGTATTTGCTGAACAGGATCGCGGCCACCAGACCGATCTCCAGCAGCGTGGGCAGGATGTTGAACAGCATGAAGTTCAACAGGAAGCCGATGCCGCGCGTGCCGCGTTCGATGTCGCGCGACACGCCGCCGGTCTGCCGGTCGAGGTGGAAGCGCAGGCTCAGGCTGTGCAGATGCTCGAACACCTGCAACGCCACGCGGCGGATGGCGCGTTGGGTCACCTTGGCGAACACCGCGTCGCGCAATTCGCCGAACAGCGTGCTGAACAGGCGCAGCACGCCATAGCCGACGATCAGGAACACCGGTATCACCAGCACTGCATGGGACTTGTCCAGCGCGTCGATGATCTCTTTCAGGACCAGCGGAACCGCCACGTTGGCGAGCTTGGCGCACACCAGCAGGCTCATCGCCAGGATCACGCGCCCCCTGAATTCCAACAGGTAAGGCAGCAGCGAACGGATGGCCTTCCAGTCGCCGCGCGTGGTGGCGTCGGGCGATGGATTCGAAGAAGGTCGCATGTTAAGCAGTTAAATGAAGACCGGGTCGCGATTATAACTGGGCGCTATCCCGATCATCAGGCCAAACACATATTCCGGGGGCCAAGCAGGGATTGCCTGCTTGGCGCTATGTGAACAGGTCATTCAGGCAGTGCCGGGCGACCATAGAAATAGCCTTGCACATAGTCCACGCCGATTTCGACCAATATCTCGGCTGTCGCTTCATCTTCGACGAATTCCGCAACGGTCTTGATGCCGAACCGGTGCGCCATGTCGTTGATCTGCTCCACGATGATGCGGTCGCGCTCGTCATCGGCCATTTTCTGGACAAAGCTGCCTTCGATCTTCACGTAATCGACGGTCAGATATTTCAGGTACAGGAATGACGAGAAGCCGCTGCCGAAATCGTCCAGCGCAACGGAGATATTGCGGGCACGCAGGTCTTCGATCACAGACCGGACCTGGTTCAGGTGCGGCAAGGCTTCGCGCTCGGTGATCTCCAGCACCATGCTTTCACAGGGAACGCCGGCACTTCTCGCCAACTCGGGAATGCCGCGTATCCACTCAAGGTCGCTGAAACTGCGCGGGAACAGGTTGAAAAAGAGTTTCACCTGCGGATGTGCCGCCGCGACCTTGGCATAATGGGCCAATCCCTTGCGGAACACGATCCGGTCGAGTTCCTTTGCCATGCCCAATTCTTCCGCAACATCGACAAAGTGATCGGCCGGGATGATCTGGTTGCCATCGACGATCCGCATCAGGACCTCGAATGCGAATACTTCCCCAGTCTGCACGTTGATGATGGGTTGCATGAATGCCTCGATACGATCTTCGTTCATGGCGTTGCGCAAAAAGTCGCCTTGCTTGAAGATCGCCATCATGCTGCGATCCTCATTTGTTTCGGCGGTCATCACCTGGTTCTTGCCGTGTTTCTTGGCTTTGTACAGCACCACATCCATGGCCGAGTAAAGCGCTTCCTCCGTCGTGCCATCCTCGGGAAAGCTGACCATGCTGAAACTTGCCGTGCTGCGTATCTTGCCGACCGGCAGATCGAATTCCTTGTCTGCGAGCGTCTGGTGCAACTTGTGGGTGACCTGCAAACCACTTTTCGCCAGGGTTTCCGGGAGGATGATGGCGAATTCGTCGCCCCCCATTCTGGCAAGCACGTCGCCCCGCCGGAGCTGTTCGGACAACATTGCAGCCAGTTCCTTGAGAACCATGTCTCCGACCGGGTGGCCGAAAGTGTCGTTGATGTACTTGAAGTTATCCAGATCGACCATGATCACCGAGAATCCGCGCTGGTGACGCGTTGACATGATGATTTCATGCTGCAGGAACTCCTGGAACTTGCGTCGGTTGAACAAGCCGGTCAGCGGGTCGCGTACCGACAGTTCTTCCAGTCTGACGTTGTAATCGCGTATCGTCTTGAGCAGTCGATTGAAGTACTTGGCAAGCTGCTTCAGTTCAAGCAGCCGCATCGAGCCGTCGAAGCGATGGGTCAAATCCATGTCCATCGTCATCCGGCGCATGACACCCGCCAATGTGGCGATCGGCATGGCCACGAAATAATTCAGTTGCAGATACAGGATGAAAAAGACCAGCCCCATGATCAACAGCGTATATCCGACCAGACTGTTGATCACATCACTGAACGACACCTTCAGGGTTTCAATCGGGTAGAGGATGTCAATTACGCCATGTACCGCGCCGACGCTTGACTGGGTATGGCATGCCAAACACTCCTGCTTGGCTGTCAGCGGGTAGAGATAACGGATATTGTCATCGTCGGGAAACAGCAGCGCATCCTGTCCGCTGCTTAGCGCTTGTGACAGCGCGGGGTCTTTCCCGATGATGTCGGCCTCGCCGGCTATGCCGCCAAATTGCCGGGTGACGATCTCGCCGCGGTAGACCTTGATCCTGATATCGGGAAAACTTTCGTTGAGCCGCTTGATGGTGTCGGCGATCTCCTGCTTGTCCCAGCCTTTGCGCATCCCGGCATACAAGCTTTGGAACACCAGTTTGGAAGTCTGCCGCGCATCATCGTGTGCCAACTGGTGCACGGCATGATCGCGCACGATGCTGGACAGGAAGAATATCAGGGTGAACCCGAGCGCCAGGGATAGCGCTGAAACCAGAACCAGTAACTTCCCCAACGTCAGTTGGGGGTTGGCGTTTCTGAGTGCCTTTCTGAAAGGCCTTGCTGGACTTGAGATTCCCTGTTTCGGATCGCTCATGGCGCAAATGATCTTGTTGAGTGGCGATGTTAATTTGGGCCGCGATGATGCCATATCGCACAGCGTTATTCAATGCGATATCTGCCGTGTTCGGAAGGTTGTGCCTGTGCCGAAAATCGACAGTTCCGGGAGCATTGGACATCCCTGCGGATGGCGGTCACGAATCGCTAGACGAGCCGCTTGCCGTAGCCCAGCACGCCCATCGCCATGCGCACCGACGCATAGCTGAACCGCACCAGCAGACGCGCGCCCCAGCCGAGCGTGCGCCATTCCGCCGGGTCGATGCGCGAAGCATCCTGCGCGATGGCATCGAACAGGCTGGCGCGCAACTCTGCGGCAAAACCCGCATCCTGCACCATCAGGTTGGCCTCGCGCGCAAGCAACAGGCTGAACGGGTCGATGTTGGACGAGCCTACCGTGGCCCATGCGCCGTCCACCACGGCAACCTTGGCATGCAGGTAACTGGCCTGGTATTCGTATATTTCGATACCCGCCGCCAGCAACTGGTCATAGAGCGCGTGCGTCGCGTAATGCTGCAGGCGGTATTCCACCTTGCCCTGCAACAGCAGCACCACGCGCACGCCGCGCTGCGCGGCCTGCACCAGCGCACGGCGGAAGATGCGACCGGGCAGGAAATAGGCGTTCGCGATCACCACCTCGCGTTGCGCGCCGGCAAGAGCCTTGAGGTACGCGCGTTCGATATCGCGGCGATGGCGCAGGTTGTCGCGCAACAGCAACACCACGCTGGCGGAGGTGGCGTGCCATGAGGTGCCCACGGCAAGCATGCGCTCCAGTTTTTTCATCCGCTTGCGCAGGTTCGCCCACGATACTGCGCTCCACAGGCGGCGCATGACCACATGGATCTCCCCGGCTGTTGTGCCCTGGATGCGTACCGCATAATCCAGACGCGGCATGGCGAAATCGCCGTCCGCCGGAATGTCGTCGATGATATTGATGCCGCCGATATAGGCGACCTCGCCATCCATCACCGCCATCTTGCGGTGCAGCCGGCGTAGCCGGTTGCGTCGCAAGGTGAAGGTGAATCTTTTCCGCCTGAACCACTGCACCTCGACGCCGGCGGTGCGCAGATCGTCCACCCGGTCCTGCGGCAATTCCGCCGAACCGAAACCGTCCAGCAGCAGTCGCACCGACACGCCGCGCGACGCGGCGCGCTGAAGTGCGTTGGCGACCATGCGTCCGGTATCGTCCGCCGCGAAGATATAGGTCTCCAGATAGATCGAATGCTGTGCCGCATCGATATCGGCGCATAGTTCGGGAAAATACTCCGTGCCGTTCTGCAACAGCGTGAGCCGGTTCCCGTCGATCTGGTGCAGTCCTTTCATTCCGTAGTCGCCTTGTGACGTTTCAATCGGGCCGACAACGCGGCATGATCCGACAAACGCTGCCATGCGCCGCCGACATGCACTTCGCTATGCTGCACGGAGAAGCCGCGCACGTAGATCCGGTCCAGCCGGAACACCGGCATCCGGGCCGGAAAACTGCGCGCAGGCCCGCCGCTGTGCAGATGGAACGCATCGTGCACATTCAGCGCGACGGACAGCGTATGGCCCATCTGGTTGCGCCAGTCATTGAAGTCGCCCGCGATGACCAGCGGCGCGTCGGCGGGGATCTCGTTGTTGACATATTCGATCAGCATGCCGGTCTGCTCCCGCCTGCCGCTGGCGAACAAACCGAAATGCACGCACAGGCAATGGACCGGCTGCTGCCCCGCAACATCGACCTCGCAATGCAACAGCCCGCGGCTCTCGAAGCGGTGCGCCGAAACATCCCTGTTGTGCGATCTCAGGATCGGGAAGCGGCTCAGGATCGCATTGCCGTGATGTCCCGCCTCATACACCGCATTCTTGCCGTAGGCGTGGTGCGGCCAGGCCTGCTCCGCGATGAACTCGTGTTGCGCCCCGTCCGGGTAATCGTGGTAGCGCGCGGCATGGCCGGTGTGTTCGCCCTGCACCTCCTGCAGGAACACGATGTCCGCACCCAGTTCGCGCAACCGGTCGCGCAACTCGTGCACCACCACGCGGCGGTTGAAATGCGAGAAGCCCTTGTGGATATTGTAGGTGGCGATGGTGAGTGTCGGCATGGTGCGACATTCTACCCAATCGGCAGGGCGGGATGATGCGCCAATCGATGTCGGGCCGGCGCCTGCCCCGACACGAGGCGGAAGTTCAGGCCGAGCGTCCCGACCGTCTTCTCCCCGGCCTGAGCTGACCATTGAGTGAACGCGTCAGATAGTCAGTTTCTGACCCCTTGGGCGCATCTGCTGATGCGTCACATCATGCTGCCGAAGGATCGATCCTCTGTGTGCGGCGGCAACGGCAGGCCGGCGATTCGACTGGCCTGACCGACCGGCCCGCCGGGGAATAATTCGTAAAGATGACCGCGCCCGAACGACTCGCAGAATTTCTCCTCAAGATCGTGCAGCACTGCTCGTGCCGAATCCGCATTGCCATGTTCACGGAATCGTTCACGCAGGAAATAGATGACTTCCCAGTGTTCCTCGGTCAGTTCGATCCCTTCAAGCGAAGCTTCGCGATTCGCATGCAGAGGCGACCATGAATCGAGATCGACCATGTTCCCTTCCGGGTCGTGTTCGTAACGTTTGGGATTGTTGATGGCATTGTTGATGTCTAGCATAATTGAACCCTCCTGCTGACGCGCGCGGACTGGACGCCCACCGTCAGTCCATCTTCAAACTCCCGAGTAAAAATATCAACTATGTGCGTTGCAGGGGGATCAGAGACTGAGGCTGGTATTCGGCCATAGCTGCCATTATCATGGGGTTCTCAGAACGTCCGTTTCTGGATACTTAGTTGCCATCTATATACGCGTTGGGTTCTGTCCCACATTATTGATCTTGTCCATAACTGCGTTATTGGAAAATCTCCGCTCAATAAGTCAACTTGGAAATAAACTCTGATCCCCCTTTGATTCAAAATGTGTCAGTCGCAATACTAATAAATGTCCAGCCCAATGGGACTCTACAATAACGATTTAAGTTAGGTTAATCGATGGAAGAATTTCAATTAACGACCAAGCATCCCATTCCCACCGGAGAGATTGTTACCATTGCAATTGACGAGGACAATATGTCATTAATTGCATTTACAGCAGATGGAAAAAAGATTGGGAATATCGATTTAGAGGAACGTGGTGATTGCTATTACATAAAATGGATGTGCCTAGATCAACTTGACCCTAAATACACGCATAAAGGTATCGGGAGGGCAGCATTATCCTTCTTTAAAGAGGTATATATGTGCTCCATTACTGCAGCAGAATATGATGGTGCTCGGAGAGATGATGGGAGCCACCTCACGGGAAATGCGCCGGGTTTTATTGCAAAAATGCGCGATGAAGGCATAGTGTCCTATAACTATGAGCCAGAAATATAAATCAGTTAACAAATCACTCTGCTGAACTCCGGCGCTGTCGCACCTTCATCTGTGAGCTCGACTGTTCGTGAATGTCTGCAATAGTCCGCTTATTTGAACTAACTCAGACTGGGAGATAACGGTAGCTATGCCGAGTAGGGAGCGGCAAGGTGGAGAGAACGCACCACGGATTGACGTTTGTTTGCGGCTCCCTAACTATGTAGACTTCTCGCTCTGGCCTGACACACCAGATGGGCCGTTTAACAATTTCCGCTCCACTTCATCTAAGAAGTCATTGCATTTCTTAAAGCACGCTTCCACTTCGTCCCAATACTCATCCGTAAGATGCAGTTTTTTGTTGTGCCCAGTATAGTATTCAAGAACGCAACCGTTCTTGCTGTCGTGAACTAATTTTCCATGTGCGAATGCGTTTCGCCACTCCATAATTTCCTTTAGGTACTTCGGAATGACTGGCTTATTTTTTTTTGACAGCAATTCGCCTTCATTGATCACCTTTATAACCAACTCCTTTTTGGCGCTAAAAGACAGAACCGTCGATTTCAAGATTTCCCGGTCAAACATCCGCCTTTGGTCATTAAATCTGATGGATGGACCGAGAAAATAGTTGAGCAGTACAGACTCCAGCTTCTGCTCAATTTGTAAACCTCCCCACTAGTGTCCGGTTAAAAACGATTCCATGACTCTGAAATCCTTATTTGATGCCGCATCCGGAGATTTTTATAGTGTCTCCGACTTGAACGGCGAACCAGCCTTGGTGCAGTCTGGCAGCTTTCCTGCTGCTGGAGACTGCGATGTACGTTGGCAAGCCCTTGTTCGCCCAAGTCATGGACTTCCTGCCATGGAAGACCTTTCATCGCATCGTGGCTCGGCATGGCGGCGATCATCGCGTCAGGACATTGTCCTGTGCCGAACACTTCCGTATTCTGGCCTTCGCTCAACTCACCTATCGCGAGAGTTTGCGCGACATCGAGGCCTGCCTCTCGGCACAGGCTGCCAAGCTCTACCACATGGGCATCAGAAGCACGGTATCCCGTTCGACACTGGCCGATGCCAACGAACTGCGCGACTGGCGCATCTACGCCGAATTCGCTCACCGTTTGATTGCTCAAGCCAGAACGCTTTACGCCAGCGAAGACTTGGGCTTGGATTTGACCAACACAGTGTACGCACTGGATTCGACCACCATCGATCTGTGCCTGTCGGTATTTCCATGGGCGCATTTCAGAACGACCAAGGCAGCGGTGAAGATGCATACGCTGCTGGACTTGCGCGGCAGCATTCCCAGCTTCATCCACGTCTCCGATGGCAAGATGCACGACGCCCGCATCCTCGACTTGTTGATCCCGGAGCCGGGTGCTATCTATGTCATGGATCGGGGCTACGTCGATTTCGTGCGTTTGCATCGGCTGCATCTGGCCGGGGCGTTCTTCGTCACCCGCGCCAAGTCGAATCTCGACGCGCACCGGATGTATTCTGCCAAAACCGACCGCAGCCTCGGCATCATCTGCGATCAGACGATTGCGCTCGACGGGTTTTATACCCGACAGGATTACCCGGAGCCGTTGCGCCGCATCCGCTTCAAAGACCCGGAAACCAACAAGACGCTGGTGTTTCTCACCAACAACTTCACGTTGCCGGCGGCAACGATCTGCGCGCTCTACAAGAGCCGCTGGCAGGTGGAGTTGTTCTTCAAATGGGTCAAGCAGCATCTTCGTATCCAACGTTTCTATGGCACGTCCGAGAATGCGGTGAAGGCGCAAATCTGGATCGCCGTCTCGGTCTACGTCCTCGTCGCCATCATCAAAAAGCGCCTCAATCTGGACGCTTCGCTCTACACTTTGCTACAGATTCTATCGGTCACGCTGTTCGAGAAAATGCCCATCCAGCAAGCCTTGCAGGGCATCGGTGGGCAGCCAGAAAACACCGATTTCAACAACCAACTGAATCTATTCGATTCTTAACCGGACACTAGTGAAACCTCCCCTAAAATCGGTCCATGCATGAATAGAGTTCTTCGGGCAAACTAACCGCCCAGGAGGACGAAGATGCGCAAGAGCAGATTTAGCGAGACCCAAATTATCGGGATATTGAAATCGGTAGAGGCAGGTCGACTGGTCAAGGATGTCTGTCGTGAGCATGGCATCAGCGACGCAACCTACTACCAGTGGAAGTCGAAGTACGGCGGCATGGACGCCTCCGACATCAAGCGACTGCGAGAGCTGGAAGACGAGAACCGCAAACTCAAGCTGATGGTGGCGGATCTGAGTTTGGAGAACCATGCCATCAAGGAAGTCTTCGGTTTAAAGCGTTAAGCCCCGACGAGAAACGGGAGGCAGCAGGACAGTTGCAGCAACATGGCTTGAGTCAGCGCGGCGCCTGCAAGGCGCTGGGGTTATCGAGGTCGGTCTATGCCTATCGCCCCGATCACAGCGCAGACAATGAAATCATTGCTGTCCTGCAAGAACTGGCAGAACGTTTCCCGGAGCGGGGCTTCGGCAAGTATTTCAAAGTGATCCGGCGGCGTGGTCTGATCTGGAATCACAAACGGGTGTATCGCGTTTACTGCGCGTTGAATCTGAATCGGCGCAGGATAGGCAAGAAGCGACTGCCACCGCGTATGCCGGCACCGCTGGCTGTGCCGGGGCGGATGAACAAGAGTTGGTCGATGGACTTTATGAGCGATGCGCTGTGGTGCGGCAGACGGTTTCGCACCTTCAACGTGGTGGACGACTTCAATCGCGAGATACTGGCCATCGAGATTGATCTGAATCTACCCGCAGCACGGGTGATCCGAGTGTTGGAGCGGATTGTGGCCTGGCGCGGCTATCCGGACAAGCTGCGTATGGATAACGGTCCGGAATTCATTGCGACTGCACTGGCGGATTGGGCACAGCAGCGCAATGTAGAACTGGAGTTCATCGAACCTGGGCGACCAATGCAGAACGGATTCATCGAACGATTCAACCGCAGTTACCGGGAAGGTGTGCTGGACATGTATGTCTTCAGGACACTGGAAGAAGTCCGTGAACGAACAGAGGTATGGAAGAACGACTACAACGAAGAATTACCGCACGATGCACTTGGCAATCTGACACCCGTCGAGTACAGAGTGTTGCACCACCCCGAAACCTCTAGTTATGGGTGGCACTGATTTGGGGAGGTTTACAAATTGAGGTTGTTGCATAGAGAATTGCGCCGCCATTCTTTTTTGCTGTGGCGAGCTCAGACCAGACTCTCTCATTTAAAACCATTGAGCCAAGAGTGCGCCCCTGATGGTCACCATTTCCAGCCAAGCCGCTTTTGAGCGCTGTAACATCAAGTGGCATTGAGAACGTCTGTGTAGTTGGTAAGTTTATTTCTCTCATTTCGCCCGCGCTAAATGTAGTTCCAGTAAGAGTATCCAGATATTCTCGTCGGTCATGTCCTGCGAGTAGAAGTTTCGCATAGTTCCTGTGAAACGCTCACCTTCAACGTCAAACATCTCCGATGTTGCGCACCAATATCTGATACTTCTGCACGTTGCACCATTGTTCGTACCGGCGCAGCCTTATACAAACTTCTGCTACCTGTACTATCATGCACAAATGGGCCTCAATGCTTATGAATTCGATGATTAATCAATTGATTCCCAATAGTCTTCGCACGCTCACTATGTAAATATTGCGGACCTATAGGTTCGTCAAATAACTGCTGGTTTCATAAGCTACGATCAGGAGGCACAACTTGGATACTGACGAATACAAAGCACGATTTTCTGAACCCCAGCCACCGCGTTCAAAGGACGAACCAAAGGAGGCTGACACACGAGCTGGTAGAGCGCTAGCCTACGCACTGGACATCAGGAAGTTCGAGATCGAGTTGTATTGGAAGCGGGGAACCTACTTCTGGGCCTTCATCGCGGCTGCATTTGCAGGGTATGCCTTAACCTACAAGGCAACCGCCCCCGACCCTTGGCTTTCTATGCTCTTCTCAGCACTTGGCCTAGTATTTTCCTTCGCTTGGTATTTGGTAAATCGAGGTAGCAAGTTTTGGCAGAGCAATTGGGAACGGCATGTTGATCTCCTGGAAGACATGACTCTTGGCCCGTTATACAAGGTAGTGGCAGTTACTGCGGATAATACAGCCGGAAATCCTCTTACTTCCCCTGCCCAGTTCTCCGTTAGCAAGCTCAACCAAGTTCTGAGTGTTTTCGTTGTGGTCGTTTGGCTTCTTCTCTTCGCAAGGTCGCTACTTCCTATTTCATGCGACTTGCCCCTAGATTCATACAAGCTTGCGGTCTTTTTTGTGGTTACAGTTTTTCTTGTGCTTCTCTACTCGCTTGGCAGGTCATCAAACCAGTTCACAACATCAGGTTTGCATGAACGCCCGCAAGAAAAATGAAACCTAGGAGGGCTGTCGAGAGCAACTGCGAATAAGCGCACAGCCCATCGCTTTGAACATTATGAGCTAAACAGGTGAACGGCAATGTTTGAGAATCTCATCAAGCAACTTCAGGGATTGAATGGTCGGTCAATCGCGATTCCAATTCAAACTGACGAAAATGGCTACATCGATAAGCAGTGCCCCTCAAAGCAATGCGAATTCCTTTTCAAGGTGAACGAGGAAGACTGGTCTAACCTATTTGGGGATGAAGCTGTTTGGTGCCCAATGTGCCGACATGAGGCACCTGCCGATCAGTGGTTCACAATCGAGCAAGCGGAGCATTCCAAGTCGGAAGCCCTGACTGTCGTAAAGGGCGAAATCAACAATGCACTTCTGTCCAGCGCTCAGAAGTTTAATCGCAGGCAATCTCGCAACGGCTTTATTTCCATGTCTATGGAGGCAAAGGGGGGTATGCAACGAACGTACACTCTGCCAGCAAAGGCAGCCGAAGTAATGCAGTTGGAAATACGGTGTGACAACTGCTTGGCTCGCTTTGCAGTGATCGGTAGCGCCTACTTTTGCCCAGCATGTGGAGCCAACTCAGTGGTTCGTACGTATCAAGATTCCTTGAGGAAAATTAGGGCAAAGCATTACAGCGAGGAAATCGTACAGATGGCACTCGCCGATGCAGTGGGAAAAGATGAAGCGGAATTAACTTCTCGGTCCTTACGGGAAACTTGTCTATCCGACGGAGTCACCGCGTTCCAAAAGTACTGTGAAGGGCTATATGAGCCATTTGGGAAGGCGCCTTTCAATGTTTTTCAGAGGATAGAGGAAGGAAGTGAGCTCTGGCGCACGGCAGTGGGTAAGGGCTTTGAATCCTGGCTGACAGCACAAGAGTTAAGTAGCCTCAAGGTTCTGTATCAGAAACGTCACATCCTTGCGCACAACGACGGAATTATCGATCAGCGCTATATCGAGAAATCTGGTGATTCCACATACAAGGTCAAACAGCGCCTCGTGGTATCCAAAGGTGACATTGAAATTCTCCTATCCTTACTTGAGAAATTGGGAAGCGGTCTATGTAAAGCGTGTGGCCGCGCATAACAATGCTTTCAATGGGGCGCTCTGCAAGCAGCGGAGCACCCCTACAGCTTGTGGCCAGTAGAAGACATTTGCACCTGCCCGCACTATTATGCACATGCGAACAGACAAATTTTTCTTCGGCTGATGTGTGGCCTATCCACATATGCGAGAGATGGCGTTCCTGAAGTGTTGTTAGTATGATCAGGTTGATTTGAGTTCGTGAGGAGCACGGATGTCTGAAGAAAAATTGGCACCATCGGAGTTCATGCGCCGCCTGCGCCCGGAACTCTACTCAGATACCAGCGATTGCACGACATACCTGCTTGACGCAACGACGCTTGAGTACTGCCTCGACACCATCACTGCACGTAACCAGACTCACGACTTCGAGATCTTTTGCCGCAAGCTGTGCGAGCGCACAATTTGCCCAAACCTGAAACCAGCCACCGGGCCGGAAGGGGGCGGGGACAGCAAAGCCGATACCGAAACTATTCAGGTTGCTGACGAAATCGCAACTCTCTCCTATGTGGGAGAACCGAATGCCGGCAAGGAGCGCTGGGCATTCGCCTTCAGCGCTAAGAAAACGTGGGCAGAGAAAGCACGCAACGACGTTGCAGGCATCGTGGAGACGCAACGCGACTATCAGAAAATCTATTGCGTTACAGCGCAGTTCGCCCGTGCGAAGGATCGCGCCCGGGTCGAGGACGAGCTCACCAAGAAATATGGCGTGACCGTCACTATTCTCGACCGAAGTTGGATCGTTGAGCAGGTTGTCGGCGGTGATCGCATGGACCTTGCGTTTAACTACCTCGGGGTTGGGCAAGAGATTGCCGACTCGCGCCGACTGGGGCCGTCGGACTATTCTCGAACCCAGCAACTCGAAGATATCGAGAATGGGATCGGCAACCCGGATGCATTTGCCGGGATAGAAATGCAGCGCGTGACGGAAGCTCTGGTTGCCGCCAAGCTTTCGCGCAATTTGGAGCGTCCGCGAACCGAAACGGATGGGCGGTTTGCACGCGCAGTTCGCCTTGCCGAGCGAGATGGCACTTCCCGTCAGAAGTTCGAAGCAAACTACGAATGGATCTGGACTGCCTTCTGGTGGTTTGACGATGTCGCACATTTGAACGACAGCTACGACGTATTCGAGAAGCTCGTTATCGACACGGAACACGCCAAGAATCTTGAGCTTCTGTGTAATCTGGCTCAACTGCTGTTCAACTCGGTTGTCCATCAGCATCTGACTGCCGATGAGTCCAAGCTGGAGGAGCGAATCGCTCGATTGAGCGACAGACTGAAGTCTATGGTGGCGGACGGTGAGCGTCCAAATAATGCTCTGGAAGCTCGAACCTCGCTGCTTGTTATCGAAGTCAATCAAGCGGCGCTCAAGAAAGACTCTCAACAGCTCAACTTGCTCTGGCCGCAGTTTTCCGAGGTGGTCAAGCAGGCGAAGGGGCTTGGCGAATTTGCTGCCGAGCGCTTGACCCAGATGATTGAGGTGTTTGGCAACATCGCGGGAAAGGATCCCAGCTATACCCAGCTCGTCGACGACGTGGCGGGGTTTGTGTCGGAGCGCATCGGCGAAGCTCAGGGGGCGCTCGTGCTCCTTAAGCGCGCTCAGCAGCTCGATTTCGAAGACAACTTTGAAATGATCAGGTTGCTGGGCAAGGCCGCGCGACAACTCACCAAGAAGGAGTATGCAAACTCGCTGATAGAAGCGCTGCAACTTCTCTCGCTTGCCTATCGTAGTGCCGGGTTGCTATGGGCCGCACGCGCAAGTTGTATTTTTGCAATGGCTTCGATGTTCATCGAAGCTGAAGATGACAGTGATCTTCCGGCCTCAATTGTGCCCACGGTCATGATGCTTGCCTGGATCGCTGTCGAACTTGGACATCTGCCAGACGCCTTGGAAGCCATTCGGCTGGTTCGAGGTTGTGCGGCAGGTCTCCCGCTTGACGACGCCTCCAAAGAACGTGTCAATGATCGCCTCACGGAGTTCGATCTCATCCTTGGAAGCCAGATTCTGAATTTCACATCAGCAGAGCTTCAAGAAGTCGTCAAACTACCAGATGTTCTTGAACTGCTCGGCTTGCTGCAGAGCCGCAGCTCTCTTCTTTACGCACTCGGCCATGAGTCGATGCTCCGTGAGGAGGGATCAATACCGGAAGAAGAAACACCAGAGGGCGTGGCCGATCTGTTCACCTTGCTGGCTAGCCAACCCGCGTCCAACAACCTGAATGGTCATATCATCTTTAACGAGGCGCCGCCGCAGTGCTTTGTATCGAGAGTACAAGGTGTTCGGGTGGCCGTTCATCACCAGTGTTCTGATGCCTCAATCCTTGCCGCCGAGGTGGTGATTGGCTCAATCGAAGCGCTTTTTGCGACGGCGATTGATCTCGGTGCAGCGGCACATACCGAGAACTTCACCATTACGCTTCAAGAAAGCTCAGAGGTTCTAGTTCCCGACTTCACTATCGATGCCGACGAGATGACTGCCGCTGTTCGCTGGCCTGCTGGCTTGATTCCCGCCACATACGGTCAGCAGGATGACGTCCAGAAGATGCTGATCGGTTTGGCTGCTGGGATCTTTGCCGCCACGTGCTTTGTGAAGGATCTGCAACAGATAGTCGATCATCTTTTTAAGAATGAGGCAGTGCTCGACCGGATTGGGATGGTTGTGATTGTCGGAAACAGCCGTCAGCGAATCTTCAAGCAAAGCCTGTCGAGACTCAGCGATTGGACACAGATGGCGACATCGGCGTTCACTCTTGAACCGTCGCGCCCCGTCATCAGCCGACGTGCGCTGAATCCCGCAGAAGATGAAGAAAGTCATTCCGTTACAGACGGCCGAAGTACTCCACAACCGCCGAACGATCATCGTGATCTCGGTGTTCGCTCGGTCATTGACGTGCATCTTTGGAACCGAGCCGGTTGGACTGGGACGGCTTTTGTCAATTGGGGGCCATCCTATCCGCCGGCGGTCGCTCTCATGTTTACGAATGAAGATGCTGCTAGGAAGATTTTCGCGCGTTGGCGCGAACGCGTAGGGCAGGTCGACAGGCAGGACGAGATATACGTGGCGATCGTGCGAGGCATTTCCATTGATCATCCAGCCCACTACCGAGTCCTGATTACCTCGCGCCATCCTCCAGAAGACGAGATCACAAGAGGCAAGACAGTCATGATAGCTTCGCGAATGCAAACAATGCACGCGGAGTCAGATGTCAATCTGAGTCAGTTCCTCCGTATCTATGGCCAGTCACGCGCTTATCTTCTTCTTCCGGCGATCTTGTCGGGAGGGGCCCCGGAGTTTCTTCCAGAACTCGCGATTCTGAAGCGGGAGTTGAGTGTAAAGACAGCTTCCGAAGTGAACGAGCATGACCCTGAGGTGATGGCGCTTGGTCCGAAACACAATTGCGATAGAGAGGGCAGTATGAAAGATAACGCCGCGAGTGAGAAAGCATAGATGTCCTGTTTTCCTCAACCCTACGAGAAGAAACATGTCATTTGACTATCTAACGACATTCCCCATCCCGGGTCATGTCATGCCGCCAAGGCTTCGTGCCTTGCTGGAACCTGTTGGCTTGTCACCAAGCCAATTTGTGGAAGTGGCCTCCATGCAGGAAGCCGATCCACATGGAGAACAAGCCGAGCATCTGCATTTGCTGATGGCCGTAGTTTCCGGACTGAATGATGACCCCATCGAAGTTCTATCTGAAGCAGGAGATGGCGTAGTTGAGCACTCCGTTCCTGTTGGCGACAAGCGCGGCTGTTCGGCTGATTTTTCCCCATCGATATCCGGTCATGACTACATAGTCGCGGCGTGGGGTGATGGCTCGTTCTACACTTTTAATCTGGCCGAGAAGGTCTGGATGAGCCTTGGACTGACTCCCCGCTGCGTCGGCAACGATCAGCAACGTCTGGTCTACGATGACTTGGGACTTCCAGAGTTCGGAGTAGCCGAGGGCGAGGTGTCGAGCGACTACCATTGGAACTTGAAGAGAACCGTCAGTTGGCGCATGTCGAATGAGTACCTCCGTCGCTACCTTTGGTTACGTGGTGCCCGAGGTGTGCGAGTCTTCTACTACTCAGCCCAGCTACCTGATCTCCCGGAAGTCCGCGCTATTATGGGAGGAAAGTCTCATGTTGACCTCAAGCCTTCCGAGGGGGTTGCCTGGTATGAACTGGACATTCGCGAGCACAAGGGCGGGCTCCTGCTCCAACTCTGGGCTTCGGTCGAGGCGGTGATGCCAGAACTCTGTCCAGAGCAGACTGCTGAGGGCATTCTGTGGCCCGGTGACGCTCAGCCCATGACCCACGCGCGTGCGAATGCCCTGATGGGACATGATCCGGTCTATCTCGACGATCGGTTTCTCCAGAAGTACGAACAGAGTACTTTCTACGACTCGACGCCAGTTCATGCTGGGAGGCAGTGGTACTGTAGTCCGTCATACCGAGGGCAGTGGAGTTTCACTGAATGTCGGCGGGTCGGAAGAAATCTGATCCAAGTGCCGATGCGTGAGTTGTACAAGCCGAAGCCAGATCGCGAGATTGTGCATGCCCGATCATTCGCGGTTGATCCGGACGAATTGGCGCATGTGGACCTGAATGAAGAGCATGTGGCTGCCAAGGTGCAGCGGCTGCTTGATGTGCTTCTACGATTGGGCGACAGCCTTTCCGCACTCGGCGCAACCGTGGGGCAGAACAAATCGGCAGCGGAACTGACCGGCTTTGATCGCGCAGAGGTGGCAGGCAATGGTTGGTTGGCCTATCCGGCACTCAGTCGGTTGGCCCAGGTTGCTCCATTGGACATGACACAACAGATGTTTCTGGCTCGCTGCAAGAGCTTGCACGAGGTGTGGCAACGCGTTCCAAACGGCCACCTCAAATCATTGTTGGAGCGTGCCGGGTGTCCGAGGGGGGCTATCAAGGACCTTGGAAGTCTCAAGTTGCTGCAGGCACTTCTGAACGTCATCGAAAGGCTGAATGCTCATCTGGAGGCAAGCGATGCCTTTGCCTCAGGCAAAGAGCCTGAGGGCTGGAACGACCGCAATGAAGCCATGGCCCCCTTGTTCCTGAACAACGATCTCAGAATTGCCGATGCGCACGAGACAGTAGAGCAGTGTCTGACGACCCTGCAGCGCCTTGGTTTTGACACAGCGAACGTTAACGCAGGCTATGGACGGGCACTCGATTTCGTCATGGATGGCGTCATCAACGCCTTGGGAACAGTGGCAACCGCAATCGATAGTCTTTTGAGCCGTAGTCAAACGGCCCAAAGTCCCTCAGCATAGGTAAAGTCCGTGCCGGTTGTATGGTGCACTAATTGTGGGCTTTGAGTTGGGTAGCGGACGTTTGAGTCAGAATTTTAGGTGTCAGCTATGGCCGAGCAAGAGACCGGCGGGTCATCGGCCAAAGCCGCCCTTAGGAGCAATACATGGCACTTCCGCTATAGACACGATAACGGACGTTTGCGAAGTAGTTCAGGACTCTTCGTAGAAGAGCCAAGTGAAAACTCCTCTCAATGTGTCCATCTCAATAACCGTGCCGCTACTTCATCTTTCGGCAGACGACACCTTTTGTGTGCGGATATCCTACTAAGACCCTCATAGAGCAGTGTGAAACTGAACTTTCCACTTAACTCCATCTGATCCAAAATCCAAAGCATGCCGTAGACTTCAGCGTTACGCGCTTTTGCTTCACTCCTCAATTTCTGGTCGCCCGTTACCAGCACATGATCCTGCCGAAGAGCACAACTTAAAGCAAAGCAATCCGGTAACGACAATGCAGGACGATGCTCCATGATCGCTTGAGCCAGTGCAACCTCATCGGGCGTAAGCGAAACCACACCTAAACCAAGTGTGCGCAAATAGGGACCGTTCTCCCCTTCAAGTTCATTCCGGTAAAGCAAGTCCGGCACAACCATTATTAGTCCGAATGAAAATGCAGGCTCCAGAAGACCGCCTCGCTCAAGTTCTATCAAAACAGATGTGTCGGAAACCAGAATGGCCAAGACTTCATACTCCTTGGGCCATTAATAAATGATCCAGCTTTCGCACACTGATCTGGAGTAATTCAGCAGCCTTAGATTCAGAAATTGCACCTTCAGCAACCGCTCTTAAACAGAGCCTTTCCATTCGCTGTGGCACTTCTGATGGAAATTTGTTTGGCTCACTCGTCGAAGAAGTATTCCACCCCATGGCTTTGATCTGCTCAAAAAGACGGCCATATGCTGCTTTCGTTAAAACTCCTAGCTGACCGCAACGTACGACCAAGGCCGCAATACTTACTTTGAAAATCTTCTTCAACTCAGCTAACTCACCAAGTGAAATTGAAGTGCGATTTGTTCCAAGCAGGCGGAACATCATTTCTTTAGCCATTAAGAATGCCCCTGCAAAACGATTTGCAGCCTTCTCCTCATCCAGTCCACTCATTTCGGTAAATCGCAAAACTAGATGTGCCAGCTCATGCGCTAGCGTAAAACGCTGGCGCTCTCCATTATGTTTTTGATTTACGACTACAACAGGAACATTGTCTTGTCGCTTTCTTTTCACAAAAGCTTTAGACCCTGAAACCTCTTCCGGTAAATCAAGGGCTACTACTTTTATACCCTTTTCCTCTAGCAACTCTGCCATATGAGGAATTGGATCAGATCCAAGATTCCATATCTCACGAAGCATTTCCGCTGCCTTTTCGACATCATCAAGACAACTAATTGTGAACTCATCCCTTAATGGAGAGCTCCATTTTTCATCTGCACTCGGAAACAACTCCTCCAATTCGAGATAACGCTCAACTTTGTCCAACACAACTGCCTGAACTGCACGCTCTTCTTTTGCTCCAGCATGTGGCTCCTTTCTGAAGTCGACACCTTCGAGCTCAATTTCGCGAGTACTAAGTAGATACTCTGGTGTTACATTCAGCACCTTGGCTAAGGCGAGCAATATCGTTGAGCTTGGCATCATCTCATCGCGCTCGTATTTTCCAATGGCTTGCGCTGAGACTTGGTTTTGAATTGCCGCTTCCAAGCCCCTTAAGGAAAGTCCCAAAGCATCTCTTGCTTGCTTTAGTCTCTTACCAATCATCGTGTCCTCCTCACTTATTGGTTTACATTGCGGTTTACATATTGACACAATACATCTCGTTCTGTAAACTTCTTTCTGTCAATAATGAATCGGCCTGCGGCTTAAATGCGACAGGCTTTGAACTGAAATGACGCTTGAAATACAGATTGTTACAACAACAAGAAACTAACGGAAGGAGAGAATTATGAAATACAAATAAAAACAGCCGAATACATAAATGCACTCGGCTGCGGGTGATCGAAAGTTACTGCCAATCGATCGGTGTGGAAACCACATTGTCCGTAACACATACCCCGCTGTCAAGGTGCTTTCTCGCGCTGGCAAATGCCGACGCTGTACATCTATTTGATATTGAAAGGTATGTATGACTACGAAAACTAAAGAAGGCCATAAGGCCGATCACAGCACCATCGCGGTTCGTGTACGTTATATCGGCGCACAAAAGCCCTTTGTCGATTCCCATGCGAATCTCGATGAAACTCTGGCCACGTTGAAGCAGCGTGTGCTGAGCTTCTTTAATTTGGTTGAGGGATCAGTCGAAAACGGTACAAAGGTGTATGTCTTTTCACACGACGGTGTTGAATTGACGAACCTGTCTCAAACGCTCGGACAGTTAGCGACTGAAGGCCACGAGATCAAGCTCGACTTGTTAGAGCAGTTCGAACAGGGCTGAAACATGGCTACTGACTTCGAACTTGCCCTCTTCAGTGAGGAATTGCTTGGAGTTCGTAGCTTGCCTGAAGCTAGCCGCTGGAAGCTCGAGCAGGACGTAACTGCCCCGCTCGGGCTTTTTGCGGTGATGCACCCAAAAAGCAAGCCTACTGAACTATATAAAGCACATTTACGTTGGGCAGACTTATTTGCCCCACCCTCATTGAAATTCGTCGACCTGAATAGTGGTGCCGAAAATGTTGCTTCGGCCTGGCCTCAATGTTTTGGCTTTCGTCCTAGCAGTTTTGACGCATGCCTGCCTTGGACTGCTGAAGGACATCGGCTTCATCCAGAATGGGCGAATTCATCAAAGAATTCGTTCCCAAAAGTAGATGCGCCGGTACAGTTTGCACTACTCAATCTGCAAATTTCGCTCGATAAAACTTATTCTGGAAGGGGGCGGTAATGAACGAATGCCATTGGCTATTACCTGAAGATTTGCTGCAAAAATCTATTGATGTCATGCGCCCACACGGTGCAATAGGCAATGAAGGACTCGCACTTTGGCTGGGCAAAGCAACCGGAGCTGAAATTCAAGTCACGCACATTATCGAAGTTACAGGGCCTGGGTTCAGCACTTCGCCTCTTCATATGAGGCTGTCGATGCGCGCCATGTCCAAACTGACTGATCTATCAGAGCAGCTTGATCGGTATCTCGTCGGGCAAATTCACTCTCACCCGAGAACTTTCACTGATTTATCTCAGCTCGATGTAAATCAAGGGATTCGCGTTCCCAATTACCTGTCTGTAGTTTGCCCCCATTATGCTCAGCGCCCAGGCACGACTCTTGGCGAGTGTGGAATTCATGTGTTTGAAGGGCGTGAATACATAAAAATGAATCGGGTAGCTGCTGAGCGACGAATCAAAGTTACGGCTAGCCGAGCCACCAAACTAATTTGTGAGGTTCCGGCATGAACATCGACTATAACAAAGCATCCAGCAGATACTTGGGGGTAGCTAAATCATTGGTAGGGGAGTCGATAAATGCAGAGCAAGTCTTTGCTAAATCCGTTGTATTAATGGGGAGCGTGACGCACTGAAAACCCAAAATGGCCTTTGGTGTTTTATGGATTCCTTAAGGCTGTTGGTACGCGTCGTCGGAAAGCTGACTATTTGCATTCCACCTGGCTTTGCCGAGTTGGAAACCGAGGCAAGAAAATGCTGCTCAGACACATATTTGCGAGGCCAGCCGCAATTTGTTATTTCTGATTCAGCCTCACCCTTTCAGCATGCTGATGCCATCCTTAATATTGGTATCCATGTTAATTCTTCGCTTCCATGGACTACGATTTCTTCAAACGGTTGGGTCGCACGAATCTCGTCTGGGTCGAAACAGTTACCCTCGGATATGGGACAGCCCAATCCCATCGCAGCTTTATTTGCTGCCTCGTTGGGGGTTACTGAAGTTTTCAAACGCATATACGGAGTGCCCGCAAGCGTAGCGCCATTACTAGAAAAGGCCGAACTATCTTTATTCGAAAACTCCACTGAGTTCGATTCTCTTGGCCCCTTGCTTCCAAACATTATTACTGCGCCCAACACATTGCTGGTTGGAGCTGGAGCAATTGGCAATGGCATTGCACTCTTGATGTCGCAATTACCAGTTGCGGGTCGATTGCACATCGTCGACAAACAGGATTATCAAGATGAGAACCATGGCACCTCTGTATTGCTGGAGAAGGCCGGCTGGATAGGAAACTCGAAAGCTGAACAATTGGCACAATGGCTTATGCAAAATAGCGCATTGCAGGCAACCGGGGACAAGGCACTCATCAACGAGGCACTTGGTTCAGAATTAATAAAGTCTATGGCCATAGACTTGGTATTGAACGGTCTGGACGATGTTCAAGCGCGTCACGATTCTCAACTTGCCTGGCCTTCGATCATAGTGGATGGAGGAATAAATGAAACGGGGGCCGCAGTAATTCAGCATCGGTTGGACGATCACGGATTGGCATGCCTGATTTGCTCCTTCAAATTGCAGAAGCAAGATATTCGCGAGACACAACGTCAACTAACTGGTTTGCATTCATCTGCCTTGTCTGACCAAGGGCGCCTATTAACTGAGCAAGACATCATTGAAGCTGATCCAGGCAAACAAGAATGGCTGAGAGAAATGCTCAAGAGTAAACGTACAATTTGCTCCGTAGTCTCTGAAGCGGGCCTTCGCCGACTAGGGGTAAATGCCGAAGATGGTTTTAGACCTTCTGCACCCTTTGTTGCCACTGCCGCCGCTGCTATGGTTATCGCGGAAGCTCTCAAGGCATTGCTTTACCCTGAAAAGCGGTACTCTCAGCGATTCACAATTGGAAACTTGTTCTTGGGCCCCCAATCTTTGGCAAACTCAAGCAGGTATGCAGAGCCGTCTTGTTCTTGCGTAAAACATCGCAGCTTAATCGACTCGGGCTTTCCCGAAAAAAAAAAAAATTAAAAAGTAATCCTCATTGATTCATTGTTTGGTGCGCCCCGAAATTCGTAGGCGGATATTGCTTCCGATTTGAGGCGGCAATTATGCGCGTTACGTTTACGTCTGCTTTTCAAAAAGCGGACGTGTTAGGGGGAGACGGCTAAGGGCAGCAATGGCCGAGCAGCAGACCATCGCCACAAGTTCTCGTGTATCCGCTTGAGGGGCCAGGCGGATGCTTTCCATATTCCCGATGCCGCACATGACCGGGGCGGTCTGTTGTGCAAAGCCGGCCGTGTTTGATGGGGTGTGCCGGTCTGAATGATCCTGTGTCGTCCGGCCTGTGACAGCCTGCGGTTTTTTCGCCGATACCCGTATAATCCCCAGCGTTTTGTGTTGACCGTTCGGAGTGGGTATGGGCATTGGGCCGGTGATGCTGGATGTGCTGGGGAAGCAACTGACGCCTGAGGACGAGGCGCGCTTGCGCCATCCGCTGGTCGGCGGGGTGATCCTGTTCGCGCGCAATTACGAGTCGCCCGGACAACTTGCCGAACTGACCGCTGCGATACGCGCACTGCGCACGCCGCCGCTGCTGATCGCGGTGGATCACGAGGGCGGGCGGGTGCAGCGCTTCCGCGAAGGTTTCACGCGCATCCCGGCGATGCGCGAACTGGGCAGGATATGGGACGGCCATCCGCAGCGCGCGCGCCATCTGGCGCAGCAGGTCGGTTATGTGCTGGCCGCCGAGTTGCGCGCCTGCGGCGTGGATTTCAGCTTCACGCCGGTGCTGGACGTGGATTACGGGCAGAGCAGCGTGATCGGCGACCGCGCCTTCCACAGCGACCCGCAGGCGATCGCCGAGCTGGCGCACAACCTGTTGCTGGGGTTGCGGCAGGGCGGCATGCATACGGTGGGCAAGCATTTCCCCGGCCATGGTTACGTGTGTGCCGATTCCCATCTGGACATCCCGGTGGACGAGCGTTCGTTCGTCGATATCGAGCTGTTCGACCTGATCCCGTTCCGCCAGATGGTGGACTACGGCCTGACCGCAGTGATGCCGGCGCATGTCATCTATCCGAAGGTGGACAGCCGCCCGGCAGGGTTCTCGCCGGTCTGGCTGAAGCAGATCCTGCGCGGACAACTGGGCTTCGAAGGCGTCATTTTCAGCGACGACCTGAGCATGGAAGGCGCGACCGTCGCGGGCGGCATCGTGCAGCGCGCCGAGGCCGCGCTGGATGCAGGCTGCGACATGGTGCTGGTGTGCAACAAGCCGGAATCGGCGGACGAGCTGCTGCAGGGATTGCGCCGGGAGATGTCCGCCACCAGCAAGGCGCGGCTCGCGCAGATGCGCGGCAAGGCCCATCCGGATTCCCTGGCGCGGCTGCACGAGCATCATCATTTCCTCAAGGCGCTGGACGAGGTCGTTGCCATCGGCATGAGCAACCCGGAATTGCCGTTGGCGTGATCGGGCGTCTGGTCTTTTGCCGCATCGCTTGAGATAATCGGCGCGCGGGTTTTTCGCGCCCTGTGCGCGCTTTTTCGGTATCCGGAATTATGAGTGAACTACAGACAGCCCTACTTGCCATTGGTGTCGGCGTGATCGTCGCGGTATATCTTTTCGGCTGGTGGCAGCAGCGCCAATACGGCCGCAAATACGGCGCGGCGTTCAGGAGCGGACATGCGGATGCGCTATACCGGGAAGCGGGCGATGCCAAGCAGGACGAGATGTCGCAGCCGTCTGCCCTGGCCGATGCCATCGAGGCGGCAGACATCGAGGAAGACGGGACGATCGAGGTGCTGCGCGTCACCGAGGCGGTTGCCGCCGCCACGCTCGACGAATCGTGCGCCCTGCTGGACGTGCGCAGCGATTTCATCGTTGAACTGCATTTGTCCGAACCCAGTCCGCCTGCCGTGCTGGACGGCCTGTGGCAGCGCAAGTTCGATTTCGGCAAGCCGGTGCAGGTATGCGGACTGAACCTGAATTCGCAACAATGGGAACGCGCGATTGCCGAAAGCCAGAGCCTGTACACGCGCTTCCGCGTCGCGCTGCAACTGGTCGACCGCGGCGGCGCGATCAGCCCGGCGAAGCTGGCCGACTTCCGCGACCTGTTGCTGGGCATCGCCAAGCAGATCAAGGCGGATACCACCGTTCCCGAACTCAATGAAACGCACGGGCGCGCGGTCGAGCTGGACGCGTTCTGCGCCGAGGTGGACCAGATGGTCGGGGTCAACCTGGTGCCGCCCGGCGAGCGCCAGTTGTCCGGCGCAAGGATCGCGCAGGCAGCCGCCTTGCAAGACATGACTCTGGAAGCGGACGGCGCGTTCCATCTGCTGAACGCGCAGGGCCATACCCGGTTCACCCTGAGCAACCGGGATACCCGTCCGTTCCAGCATCACACGCTGGAAACGCTGAACACGGCGGGCATCACGCTGTTGCTGGACGTGCCGCGCGTGGAAACGCCTGCCGTGCAATTCGACCAGATGGTGGGCATCGCGAGGGATCTGGCCAGGGAAATGCAGCTCAACCTGGTGGATGATCATCAAGTGGTGCTGAGCGATACCGGACTGGAACGGATACGCGAACAGATCGCCGAGGTCGAAGCGAAGATGTGCGAGAACGGCATCGTGCCCGGTAGCGCGCAGGCGCGCAGATTGTTCTCCTGATGGATGTCCGGCAACGTGTCGCACATCTGTGCGCCGAGATCGAGCGGCATGACCATGCCTATTACGTGCTGGATGCGCCGACCATTCCCGATGCGGAATACGACAAGCTGTTCCGCGAACTGCAAGCCCTCGAAATTCAACACCCCGAACTGCTGACAGCCGATTCGCCCACGCAGCGCGTGGGCGGCAAGGTACTGGACGGCTTTGTGCCGGTGCGCCATGCCGTGCCCATGCTGTCCATCCGCACCGAGACCGACACGGAAGCCAGCGGCGCTTTCAATTTCGATACGCGCGTACGCAATGCTCTAGGCTTGGTGCAGAATAATTCGCCAGAAGCGGATCGGCACCTTCCCTCATTCAGGGGGAAGGCCGGGGTGGGGGGGGAGCAACAAGATAGCCCAGCTTCTACCCCCTCCCTAACCCTCCCCCTGCAAGGGGGAGGGGATGTTTTGCATGACAGGTTGATTGAGGGTGATGCAGGTAAGATCGAATACGCCTGCGAGCTCAAGTTCGACGGCCTGGCCATCAACCTGCGCTACGAGCAAGGCGTGCTGGTGCAAGCCGCCACGCGCGGCGACGGCGAGACCGGCGAGGACGTCACGCAGAACATCCGCACCATCCATTGCATCCCGCTGCGTCTGAAGGATTGTTCCGCAGAGGTGCTGGAAGTGCGCGGCGAGGTGTACATGTCGCGCAAGGACTTCAACCGCTACAACGAAAAGCAGCGCGAGCAGGGTTTGCCCACGCTGGTCAATCCACGCAACGGCGCGGCGGGCACCATCCGCCAGCTCGATCCAAAGTTATCCGCGCAGCGCCCGTTGTCGTTCTTTGCCTACGGACTGGGCGAGGTGCGGGGCTGGACATTGCCCGATACGCACAGCGGCATCCTCGATGCGCTGCAAACATTCGGCCTGCCGGTGTGCGATGAACGTGCAGTGGTGCAAGGCGCGCAGGCACTGGCCGATTTTCATCAGCGCGTTGCGGCAAAGCGCGATGCGCTGCCGTTCGACATCGACGGTGTGGTGTACAAGGTCAACAGTCTTGCGCTGCAAAAGCAGCTGGGCTTCGTTTCGCGCGAACCGCGCTGGGCGGTGGCGCACAAATATCCGGCGGAAGAACAGCTCACCGTGCTGCGTGACATCGAGATACAAGTCGGTCGTACCGGAAAATTGACGCCGGTCGCCAAGCTGGAGCCGGTGTTCGTCGGCGGCACCACCGTTTCCAACGCGACGCTGCACAACGAAGGTGAGATACGCCGCAAAGACGTGCATATCGGCGACACCGTGATCGTGCGCCGTGCGGGTGATGTGATCCCGGAAGTGGTCGGTGTTGTACTTGAACGACGTCCGGCCGACGCAAGATCTTTTGTGATGCCGACCACCTGTCCGGTGTGCGGCAGCCATGCGGTGCGCGAAGAAGGCGAGGCCGATGCACGCTGCAGTGGCGGCCTGTTCTGCGCCGCGCAACGCAAGCAGGCCATCCTGCATTTTGCCAGCCGCCGCATGATGGACATCGAAGGCCTGGGCGACAAATTGGTGGATCAGTTGGTGGACGAGCACATCATCCGTTCCCTGCCCGACCTTTACCGTCTGGATGTGGCGACGCTGGCGAATCTGGATCGCATGGCCGAGAAGAGCGCGCAGAACATCGTCGCGGCGCTGGAGCAGAGCAAGCGCACCACGCTCAACCGCTTCCTGTACGCGCTGGGCATCCGCCATGTAGGCGAGACCACGGCAAAAGACCTGGCGCGCTATTTCGGCAAGCTGGATGCCATCATGCAGGCCGGCGTAGAGCAATTGTTGCAAGTGCCGGACGTGGGGCCGGTGGTGGCGCAGAGCATCGCGGATTTCTTTGCCGAAGCGCACAACCGTGAAGTGGTGCAGCAGTTGCGTGAGCTGGGTGTGCACTGGGAGGAGAACGAGGGTACCGCGCATCTGGTGCTGCCGCTCACCGGAAAGACCTTCGTACTCACCGGCACCCTGCCCACCATGAGCCGCGACGAGGCCAAAGCGAAGCTGGAAGCACTGGGGGCGAAGGTGGCGGGCAGCGTGTCGAAGAAGACCGATTGTGTGGTGGCCGGTGCCGAAGCGGGCAGCAAGCTGGAAAAGGCGCAGGCATTGGATGTACTGGTGTGGGACGAGGCTGCACTGCTGGCGCTGCTGGCAAACCATGGCGAAGGATTCCCGTCATGATGACCGATCAGCGCGCAAGAGAGATATTGGCCGCAGCCGAATTGCTGCACGATGCCGACGCGGTGCAGCACGCCTTGCAACGCGTGGCGCAAGAGATCAACACTGCATTGGCTGGCCAGCATCCGCTGGTGCTGTCAGTGATGGGCGGTGCCGTGGTGTTCAGCGGGCAGTTGTTGCCGTTGCTGGATTTCCCGCTGGATTTCGATTATCTGCATGTGTCTCGCTACGGCAGCGGCAAGCAGGGCGGCGAGTTGCACTGGAAGGTCGCGCCGCGCGAGAATGTGCGCGGCAAGGTCGTACTGGTACTGGACGATATCCTCGATGAAGGCGAAACCATGCAGGCGATCCGGCAGCGCGTGCTGGAACTGGGGGCGACCGCATTCTACTGCGCGGTGTTCGCGGACAAGCGACACGACAGGGAGAAGCCGATCCGTGCGGATTTCGTCGGGATGGAGGTGCCGGACCGTTTCGTGTTCGGCTATGGTATGGATATCAGGGGGGCATGGCGCAACCTGCCCGCCATTTACGCAATGAAAGCTCAGGAAGCAGGAAGTGGGAAGTAGGAAGTGCGGGTGGCTTGCCCACTCGCCACTTGCAACTCCCTGCTCACCATAAGCGGTAAAGAAAGGAAAATTTTATGTTGGCAATCATCGGCGGTCGCGGCCTGACCCAATTGGCGAATCTCGAGATCACCCACCGGCAGGTGATGCGCACGCCGTATGGCGAACCTTCCGGTGCCTTCCTGTTCGGCACGCTCAACGGGCACGAGATGATCTTCCTGGCGCGCCACGGCTACGGTTATACGATCCCGTCGCACCTGGTCAATTACCGCGCCAACCTGTGGGCGCTGCGCGAACAGGGCGTGACGGACGTCATTGCGGTCGCTTCGGTGGGCTGCATCCGCGCCGACCTGAAACCGGGCACGATCGTGCTGCCCGACCAGATCATCGACTACACCCATGGCCGTGACGCCACCTTCTTCGATGCGCGCGATACGCGCTACAGCAATGCCAACTTTGCCCATCCGTACGATCAGGAATTGCGCGAACGCATCCTGAAAAGCGCGCGGATCGCACAGCAGCCCTGCCTGGACGGCGGGGTGTATGCCGCGATACAGGGACCGCGCCTGGACAGCATCGCCGAGGTCAACCGCTACGAACGCGACGGCGCGCACATGATCGGCATGACCGGGATGCCGGAGACCGTGCTGGCGATGGAGTTGCAGTTGAGATATGCCTGCATCGCGGTGGTCACCAACTATGCGGCGGGACGCGGCGACAGCCACGACGGCATCGACATGGAGAGCCTCAACAACACCGCGGGCGCGGCGGTGGAACGGGTGCGCAGCATACTCGAGTGCGTGGTCAATTGCGGCGAAGAAGACGGCAATGGCGGTTAGGCCGGTGCTGCGCATGGGCGATGCGCGCCTGCTGCGGCGCGCCGATCCGGTGAGCCACTTCGACAGCGCGCTGGACGACCTGTTGCGCGACATGCGCGACACCATGCAGGCCATGGACGGGGTCGGGCTGGCCGCGCCGCAGATCGGCGTCAGCCTGCGCGTGGTGATTTTTTCGGTGCAGCAGAACCCGCGCTATCCCGAAGCGGAAAGCGTGCCGGAAACGGTGCTGGTCAATCCGCTCATCACGCCGCTGGACAACGGCATCGAGGAGGACTGGGAAGGCTGCCTGAGCGTGCCGGGGTTGCGCGGTCTGGTGCCGCGCCTCAGCCATATCCGTTATCAGGGTTACGACCAGTTCGGCGCGCTGGTCGACCGCACGGTGACCGGTTTCCACGCGCGCGTGGTGCAGCACGAATGCGACCATCTGGACGGCATCCTGTATCCGATGCGCATCCGCGACATGACGAAATTCGGCTACACGGAAGAGCTGTTCCCGGGCCGCGAATTGCAGGACGAGTGACCATTATCCAGACCACAAGGAGACGAAGATGAACAGAAGGGAATTATTGCTGGGCGGCATGGCGCTGGCGGGTGCGGCAGTCGTGGGGCGCGCGCAGGCCGCCGGACATGCGCACGAACATCACCACGGGGCTCCCGCGAATGCGTCGCTTGCGGCAGCGACATCGGATTGCGTGCAGAAGGGCGAGGTCTGCCTGAGCCATTGTCTGGAATTGCTGGGAAAGGGCGACAGGGACATGGCGGCCTGCGCGCAGAGCGTGAACCAGATGCTGGCGGTGTGCGGCGCATTGCAGCAGCTTGCCAACCAGAATTCGAAACAGACCGCGCGACTGGCGGCCATCGCGATGGACGTGTGCAAACAGTGCGAGGAAGAGTGCAAAAAACACGCCGACAAGCACGAACAGTGCAAGGCTTGCGGGGAAAGCTGTGCGGCATGCTACAAGGAATGCAAGAAGGTCGCCGCCTGACCGGCGGCAGTCGCGAGGCGGACCGGAACGGGCCGGCATCGGTGCGCCCCGGTTCTTTTTGAACCCGGGCAACTTTTCATTGTCCGACCGTTCGCGATCCGCGGGATGGCTGTCCATGGCTCCGCGATCTTCATCCCATTAACCTGCTGCCGATGGCCAATATGCTGGATCAATCCCTCAAACGCTACGCCTACCTATCCATTGCGGCCGCCCTGGCCACCATCCTGCTCAAGGGTGCGGCCTGGTGGATGACCGGTTCGGTCGGTCTGCTGTCGGATGCGCTGGAATCTTTCGTCAATCTTGCCGGCGCGCTGATGGCGCTGGCGATGCTGTCGCTGGCGATGGAGCCGGCGGACGAAGACCATGCGCACGGCCATGGCAAGGCGGAATATTTTTCCAGCGCCTTCGAGGGCTTCCTGATCCTTGTTGCTGCAGCCAGCATCGGCTATGCGGCTATCGATCGGCTGCTCCATCCGCAGGAGATCGAGTCGGTCGGCATCGGCCTGGGCGTGTCGGTGGTGGCCTCGATCATCAATCTCCTTACCGCTCGAACCCTGATGGCGGTAGGGCGCAAGCACCAATCCATCACTCTCGAAGCGGACGCGCACCATCTGCTCACCGACGTGTGGACCTCGGCCGGCGTGATCTGCGGCGTCGCGCTGGTGTGGCTGACCGGCTGGCTGTGGCTGGATCCGGTCATCGCGCTGCTGGTGGCGTTGAACATCGTCTGGACCGGCTGGCAATTGCTGCACCGCTCGGCATCTGGCTTGATGGACGTCTCCATTCCGCAAGAGCAGCTCAAGGCGGTCGAGGCCGTGCTGGATAGCTATCGAGGGCAAGGGCTGGATTTCCATGCCTTGCGCACGCGCCAGGCCGGCATGCGCGCCTTCGTCACGCTGCACGTGATGGTTCCCGGCGCATGGTCGGTGCAGCAGGGCCATGACTGGCTGGAGCGGATCGAGGCCGATATCCGGGGCGTACTGCCCAGGGGGCACGTGACGACCCATCTGGAGCCGATCGAAGATCCTGTATCGCTGTCGGACCAGACGCTGGACCGCAAGAGTTGAGCGGGAGGGTGGCATGGCGGCGAATTCACCGAAAGCGGGTTTCATTGCATTCATCGTTCAAAGGAGATCAAACATGAAATGGCTGGTGGCATTAACACTGCTTGCCGTCGCATCGTCCGCGCAGGCCGATGGCGGCAGGCTGACGGTTCCCGATAACGCAAAATGGAAAGAGGAATGCGGCAGTTGCCACATCGCCTTCCCGCCGAAATTGCTGACAGCGGACGGCTGGCAGAAAATGATGTCCGGACTGGACAAGCACTTCGGCACGAATGCGGAACTGGATGCCGGGGACAACAGGGAAATACTCGATTTCCTGAAACGCCATGCCGGCAGCGGAAGCCGCCATGCCGCGCCCAGTCTGCGCATCAGCGATACGCCGTGGTTCAGGCGCGAACACCGCGAGGTGTCCGCGCAGGCGTGGCGTGATCCAGCGGTGAAGAGCCCGGCGAATTGCGCAGCCTGTCATGTGAATGCGGAACGCGGCGACTGGTCTGAGCGCGGCATCCGCATGCCGAAAGGGTTGCGCGCCGAGGGCGGTGACGACGATGACGATTGAAACTATGCCTTGAACCGTGGCACCCGGGCGGTTACTTCATGCTCGGGTGTACCATTGCCGCCGGGATCACCCAGCGGTCGAAATCTTCCTCCGTGACGTAACCCAGCGCCAGCGCGGCTTCCTTCAAGGTGCTGCCGTCGTGGTGCGCGCGCTTGGCGATCCCGGCGGCACGGTCGTAGCCGATGTGCGGCGTCAATGCGGTCACCAGCATCAGCGAGCGCTCCATCTGCTCCCCGATGCGCGCGTGGTTGGCCTCGATGCCGCGCGCGCAGTGCTCCTCGAAACTCGCCATGCCATCCGCCAGCAGCCGCACGCTCTGCAGGAAGTTGTGCGCGATCATCGGGCGGAACACGTTCAGCTCGAAGTTGCCCGACGCGCCTCCGATGTTGATCGCGACGTCATTGCCGAACACCTGGCAACACAGCATGGTCAGCGCCTCGCACTGGGTCGGATTGACCTTGCCCGGCATGATCGAACTGCCCGGCTCGTTCTCCGGGATGCTGATCTCGCCCAGCCCGGAACGCGGGCCGGAGGCCAGCCAGCGCACGTCGTTGGCGATCTTCATCAGCGCGGCGGCCAGCGTCTTGAGCGCGCCGTGCACCGCGACCAGTTCGTCGTTCGCGGCCAGCGCGGCGAACTTGTTGGCAGCACTCCTGAACGGCAGGCCGCTGCCGCGCGCCAGTTCGGCGGCGACGCGGTCGCCGAATTGCGCATGGGTGTTCAGGCCGGTGCCGACCGCCGTGCCGCCGACCGCCAGTTGGTGCAACGGCCCCAGCACGGCGAGGATCGCCGCTTCCGCATGATGCAACTGCGCGACATAGCCGGAGAATTCCTGTCCCAGCGTCAGCGGGGTGGCATCCTGCAAGTGGGTGCGGCCGATCTTGACGATGCCGTTGAACGCGACCGATTTCTTTTCCAGCGTTGCGCGCAACGCATGCAGCGACGGCAACAGCCGGCGCACGACCGCGGTGACCGCCGCGACATGCATCGCGGTGGGGAAGATGTCGTTGGACGACTGGCCGAGATTCACCTCGTCGTTGGGATGCACCTTGCGCGCCGTGCCGCGCTCGCCACCGAGCAGTTCGGATGCGCGGTTCGCCAGCACTTCGTTCATGTTCATGTTGCTTTGCGTGCCCGAGCCGGTCTGCCATACCGACAGCGCGAACTCCTGCGCATGCTGGCCGGCCAGCACTTCGTCAGCCGCCTGCATGATGGCGGTGACTTTTGCCTCGTCCAATAGTCCCAGATCGCGGTTGACCAGCGCGCAGGCGCGTTTTACTTCGGCCAGCGCGATGACGACCTCGTCCGGCATCTTTTCCGTAGAGATGTGGAAATAGTGCAGCGAGCGCTGCGTCTGGGCGCCCCACAGCCGTTCGGCGGGGACTTCGATCTCGCCGAATGAATCGCGTTCGGTTCTGCTGGTCATGGTATTTCTCCTGTGGATTCAGTGTGACACCAGTTCCTTCAGCACGAACGGCAGGATGCCGCCGTTGCGGTAATAGTCCACCTCGATCGGTGTATCGATGCGCAGCAGCAGGGTGACGCTTTGTGTGCTGCCGTCCTTGCGGGTGACGGTGAGCGTGACGTCCTGTTGCGGCTTGATGTCGCCGGACAGACCGGACAGGGCGAAGGTCTCGTCACCGGTCAGGTTCAGGCTGGCCATGCTGTCGCTGCCTTTGAACTGCAAAGGCAACACGCCCATGCCCACCAGGTTGCTGCGGTGGATGCGCTCGTAGCTCTTGGCGATCACGGCTTTCACACCCAGCAGTTGTGTGCCTTTGGCTGCCCAGTCGCGGGAAGAGCCCGTGCCGTATTCTTCACCGGCGAAGATCACGGTCGGTGTGCCGTCGGCGATGTGCTTCATCGCGGCGTCGTAGATGGCCATCTGTTCGCCGTTGTACAGCGTGTAGCCACCTTCGGTGCGGCTGCCGTCCGCATTCGGCGGCAGCATCAGGTTCTTTACGCGCACGTTGGCGAAGGTGCCGCGCATCATCACCTCGTGGTTGCCGCGACGCGAGCCGTAGCTGTTGAAGTCCTTCACCGCCACCCCCTTGCCTTGCAGGTACTGGCCAGCGGGCGTGGTGGGCTTGAAGCTGCCTGCCGGGCTGATGTGGTCGGTGGTGACGGAATCGCCGAACAGGGCCAATGCTTTCGCGCCCTTGATGTCGTGGAGGGTTTGAGCCTCGCGCAGCGAGCCGTTTGCCCCCTCGCCCGCTTGCGGGAGAGGGTTGGGGAGAGGGTAGTTATCGAAGAACGGCGGACGCGCGATGTAGGTGGAATCGTCCCACTGGTACAGGTCGCCGGTGGGCGCCTGGATGGCGTTCCACAGCGGCAGGTCGCGGGTCAGGTCGCTATACAACTTCTGGTACACCGCCGGATCGGAAGCGAATTTCATCACGGTCTGCACTTCGGCGCTGTTGGGCCAGATGTCTTTCAGATATACCGGCTGACCATCTTTGCCTGTACCCAGCGGCTCGCTATCCAGATCGATGTTCATCTTGCCTGCGATCGCGTAGGCGACCACCAGCGGCGGCGAGGCGAGGAAGTTGGCCTTCAGGTTGGGGTGGATGCGCGCCTCGAAGTTGCGGTTGCCGGACAGCACGGCAGCACAGATCAAATTGTTGTCGGTGATGGTCTTGTCGATGTCTTCGCGCAGCGGGCCGGCATTGCCGATACAAGTGGTGCAACCGTAGGCGGCCAGACCGAAGCCCAGTGTGGTCAACGGTTCCAGCAGACCGGCATTGGTCAGATATTCGGTCACCACGCGCGAACCGGGTGCCAGCGTGGTCTTGATGTGCGGTGCGACAGTCAGGCCTTTGGCAACGGCTTTTTTCGCCAGCAGGCCGGCAGCCAGCAGCACGCCGGGGTTGGAGGTGTTGGTGCAGCTCGTGATCGCGGCGATCAGCACGTCGCCGTTGCCGATCTCCAAACCATCCTTGCCGGTCGCGTAGCGCTTGCTCAGCTTGTCGGCGGGCTGGTTGAAGCCGTTCTCGGCGATGGGCTTGCTGAACAGGGTGTTGAAGGTGTCTTTCATCGCGGGCAGGGTGATGCGGTCTTGCGGGCGCTTGGGGCCGGCCAGCGAGGGAGCTATGCTGGCGAGGTCGAGTTCCACCACGCTGCTGTAGTCGATGCTGCCCGCGGCGGGAATACCGAACAGACCTTGCGCCTTGAAGTAGGACTCGAAAGCATCCACCTCATCGGCGGTGCGGCCGGTGTTCTTCATGAACTGCACGGTCACATCATCGACCGGGAAGAAGCCCATGGTCGCGCCGTATTCGGGTGCCATATTCGCAATCGTGGCACGGTCAGGCAGGGTGAGGGCGGAGGTGCCTTCGCCGAAGAACTCGACGAACTTGCCGACCACCTTGTGCTTGCGCATCAGTTCGGTGACGGTCAAAACTAAATCCGTAGCGGTCACGCCTTCGCGCAGCTTGCCCTTCAGGTTCACGCCGACCACGTCCGGCGTCAGGAAGTACACCGGCTGGCCCAGCATGCCGGCTTCCGCCTCGATGCCGCCCACGCCCCAGCCGACCACGCCGATACCGTTGATCATGGTGGTGTGGCTGTCCGTGCCGACCAGTGTGTCGGGATAGGTCACGCCATCTTTTTGCAGTACGCCGCGCGCCAGATATTCCAGGTTCACTTGATGCACGATGCCGATGCCGGGTGGCACGACTTTGAAAGTGTCGAACGCCTGCATGCCCCATTTCATGAAGCGGTAGCGCTCGGTGTTGCGCTCGAATTCCATCTCCATATTGATCTTGAGCGCGTTCGGGTTGTTGTAGCTGTCGATCTGCACCGAGTGGTCGACGACGAGGTTAACAGGTACCAGCGGCTCGATGACTTTCGGGTCCTTGCCCTGTTTGGCGGCGGCGTCGCGCATGGCGGCGAGGTCGGCCAGCAGCGGTACGCCGGTGAAGTCTTGCAGCACGATGCGGGCGACGACGAAGGGGATCTCTTCGGTGCGCGGCGCATTCGGCTTCCAGTTCGCCAGTTCTTTCACATGCTGTTCGGTCACCTTCTTGCCGTCGCAGTTGCGCAGGACAGACTCCAGCACGATGCGGATGGAGACCGGCAGGCGCGAGATGTTGCCGACCCCGGCTTTTTCCAGCGCGGGCAGGGAATACAGCGTGGCTTGTTTGCCGCTGGCAAGGTTGAACGATAGGCGGCTGTTGAACAGGTTGTGCGACATGGGGGGGCTCCGGATAACGAACGATATTTAGGGCGTAATTATAACCAGACGAGGTGTCGCCGTCGGGGCTTTGCAGAAGTGTTGTCCGGACAGCGATGGAATCGCCACATTCGGGCGGCTCTTTGGACTTATTTTTCATACGGTTTTGGGGTAGCATGCGACATGTTTTTCCGCACAATGGTTTCATGACTATCACCTGGGATATTCCGCTGATTTTCCTGTCCGTGCTGATCGCGATGGTCGGCTCGTTCACGGCGCTGACCCACGCGCAACGCATGCGCCAGAGCAGCGGCCGTCAGGTATGGTCATGGATGCTGGCCGGAAGCGTCACGCTGGGCATGGCGATCTGGTCGATGCATTTCATCGGCATGCTGGCGTTCCACTTGCCGATCCCGATCGGCTACGACCTGCCACTGACCGTCTTGTCCGCGTTGCCGGCGATCGCCGCCGCGCTGCTCGGTTTCTATGTGCTGCAAGCCCATGTCATCAGCAGACAACGCATCGCGATCAGCGGCCTGCTGATGGGCATCGGCATCAGCGTCATGCACTACACCGGCATGGCGGCCCTGAAGATGTTCCCGCCGATCCGTTACGATCCGTTCATCTTCACCCTGTCCATCGTGATCGCGGTCTGCGCGGCCTGGGGGGCGCTGCTGATGATGTATCAGGGCGAACGGGTCAGGCTGTCCGCCGTGCCGCGCTTCATGCTGGGCGGCGCGATCATGGGCGTGGCGATCTCCGGCATGCATTACACCGCGATGCTCGGCGTGGACATCCAGCCCGGCAGCCTGTGCATGGCCGACACGCTGACGCGCATCGAACCCCACATCCTCGCCATGATGGTCTCGGTCATCTCGTTGCTCTGGTTCGGCGGAGGCATCCTCGCGACCTTGTTCGACCAGCGCATGGCGCATCAGCATGCCGGCATGCTGGAACAGTTGAGGACGGCGCATGCCGATCTGGAGCAGACCTCCGGGCAAAAGGCGATGGAGATGACGCAGTCGTTGCGGGAGAGCGAGGAGCGTATGCGACTGCTGCTGGAATCGGTCGCCGAAGGCATCTACGGCGTGGATACCGACGGGCGCTGCACGTTCATCAATCCATCCGCATTGCGGATGCTCGGCTATGAACACGCATCCGAATTCATCGGTCAGTCGGTGCACCGGATGATCCATCACACCCGCGCGGACGGCAAGCCCTGTCCCGTCGAAGAGTGCGGCATGTTCCATGCCTTGCGCGCGAACACCGAGGTGAGCGGCGACGACGAGACGTTCTGGCGCAAGGACGGCAGTCCGTTCTCCGTGGAATACTGGTCGCACCCGATGCGCCGCGACGGCGTGCTGAGCGGTGCGGTGGTCACCTTCTTCGACATCACCGAACGCAAGCGGATGGAGCAGCAGCTTGCGCAGAGCGAGCTGGAGTTGCGCGCCATCGTCGAGGCCGAGCCGGAATGCGTGAAGCTGCTGGCCGCCGACGGGACGGTGCTGAAGATGAATCCGGCGGGGTTGGCGATGCTCGAGGCGGATACGCCGGAGCAGATCGTCGGGCAGAAGGCGCAGGGGCTGCTGGCGCCCGGTTCGCATGACGATTTCGTGGCGCTGATGCAGCGCGTGTTCGCCGGAGAGTCCGCGCAGTTGCAGTTCGAGGTCATCGGGCTGAAAGGCACACACCGCTGGCTGGAAACCAACGCGGTGCCGATGCGCGACATAAACGGCAGGATCTACGCGACGCTGGGGGTGACGCGCGACATCACCGAGCGCAAACGGTCGGAAGAGGTCATACGCAACAGCGAAAGCAAGCTGCGCATGCTGATGGACAATGCCGCGGACGCGGTGTTCGTCGCGGATGCCGAGACGGAACACTGGGCTTACACGAATGACCGTGCCGCCGCGATGCTGGGCTACAGCCGCGAGGAATTGGCCGGGATGGGAATGTACGATCTCGTTCCGCCGGACTTTCGCGAGACGTACCGGCAGAGTTTCCGCGAGGCTGCATCGCAGGGCGCGGGCAAGGTCTGGAATTACGAGATCAGGCTGATACGGAAAGACGGCAGCCGGGTGCCGATCGAGCTGAACATGGTGAAACTGCCGGACGGGAATCTCTACGGTTCCTGCCGCGACATCACCGAGCGCAAGCGCATCGAGCAGGAATTGCGGGTCGCGGCCACCGCTTTCGAGGCGCAGGAAGGCATGCTCATCACCGATGCGAATGCCGTCATCCTGCGCGTCAACCGGACCTTTTCCAGGCTGACCGGCTACAGCAACGAGGAGGTGATGGGGAAAAAACCATCCGTACTCAAATCGGGGCGGCAGGACAAGGAGTTCTACCGTGCCATGTGGGACTCTCTGCAGCGCAATCGTTACTGGGAAGGCGAGGTCTGGAACCGGCGCAAGAACGGCGAGATATATCCCGAGTGGCTGGTCGTCAGCGGCGTCACCACCCCGTCGGGGAAGGTCACCCATTATGTGGGTTCGTTCACCGATATCACCGAGCGCAAGGTGGCGGAAGCGGAGATCCATCGCATGGCGTTCTTCGATCCGCTGACCGGTCTGCCGAACCGCCGCCTGTTGCTCGACCGCCTCGAGCACGCGCAAGCGTCCGGTGCGCGCAGCGGCATCTACGGGGCAATCATGTTCCTCGACCTCGACAACTTCAAGACGCTCAACGATACCCAGGGGCACGATGTCGGCGACCAGCTGCTGGGCGAAGTGGCGCGGCGCCTGACCGCCTGCGTGCGTGCGGGCGATACCGTGGCGCGACTGGGTGGGGACGAGTTCGTGGTGATCCTGGAGGAATTGAGCGATGCGGAGCCGGAGGCCGCCTCGCTGGCCGAAGCGGTCGCGGAGAAGATATTGACGCTGTTCGGCCAACCGTATTTGCTCGGCGACTACGAGTACCGCTGTACGTCGAGCATCGGCGTCACCCTGTTCAACGATGGCTCCGAGAGCGCCGACGAACTGCTCAAGCGTGCCGACGTGGCCATGTACCAGGCCAAGGAAGCCGGGCGCAACGCCATCCGCTTCTTCGATCCCGCGATGCAGCAGGCGGTCATGGCGCGTGCCTCGCTGGAGACCGAGCTGCGGCGTGCCGTGGAAGAAGGACAGATGCGGTTGCACTATCAGGCGCAGGTGAATCCGGAGCGCAGGATCATCGGCGCCGAGGTGTTGCTGTCCTGGCAGCATCCCGTGCGCGGGTTGGTTCCGACGGAACAGTTCATCGGCATCGCCGAAGAGACCGGATTGATCCAGCCTATCGGGCAATGGGTGCTGGAGAGCGCGTGCAGGCAACTCAAGCGCTGGGAGAACGATCCATTGACCCGCGATCTGAAGCTTGCCGTCAACGTCAGCGCCCGGCAATTCAGGCGGACGGATTTCGTGGACCTGGTGCGGGAGGCGCTGGACAACAGTGGCGCCAATCCCCTGTACCTGAAGCTGGAGCTGACCGAGAGCCTGCTGCTCGACGATCTGGACGATGTGGTGGAGAAGATCAGCACCCTGAAGGAGATCGGGATCGGTTTCGCGCTGGACGATTTCGGCACCGGCTATTCCTCGCTGCAATATCTCAAGCGACTGCCGCTGGACCAGATCAAGATCGACCAGTCGTTCGTGCGCGACATCATCGGCGACCATGGCGACAGGGTGATGGTGCTGACCATGGTGGACATGGGCATGAACTTCGAGGTGGACGTGATCGCTGAAGGGGTCGAGACCGAGGCGCAGTTCAACTTGCTGAAGCGCTATGGCTGCGGCAGTTTCCAGGGATACCTGTTCGGCAGGCCGCTCCCTGTCGATGAATTCGAGGACGCCTTGCGCGGGCAGGCGAGATGACAGTCCGCCTGCATCGTGGTCTTGCTTCCGCGTTCCTGCTGATCGCGTGCCTTGCCTGCGCCGGATGGGCGGGGGCGGCGGAACGCGAGGTGCGCATCGGCGTGCTGTCGTCCGGTACGCTTGCCCAGACCCGGCAGCAATGGCAGCCGACCGCCGATTACCTGGGCCGTGCCGTGCCGGGCCATCGTTTCATCATCGTGCCGATGTTCTTCCCGGAGCTGGATGCGGCGGTCGATGCCGGCAAGCTGGAGTTCGTGCTGACCAGTCCCGAGCATTATGTCCGCTTTCACGCCGATCATGGCATGGACGCGCTGGCCACGCTGATGCCTTATGCGGGGGAGCACCCGGTCAACCGCTTCGGCGGGGTGATCTTCACCCGCGCCGACAGCAAAATCCGGGAACTGGCCGAACTACGCGGCAAGAAGGTATCGGCGGTCGGCGAGAACTCATTCGGCGGCCAGTTCGTCCAGCGCTGGACGTTGATCCAGTGGGGGGTCGGCATCCACGAGTTCGCCGGGATGCGTTATACCGGGGTCCCGCACGATCGGGTGGTGTCCGAGGTGCTGTCGGGCAGGGCGGATGCCGGGTTCGTGCGCACCGGCATCCTCGAGCGCATGGCACGCGAGGGCGCCATCCGGCTGGATCAGCTCAGGGTGCTGAACCGGCAGCCCGAAGAGACGTTCCCGCAACTGCTTTCCACCGACCTGTATCCGGAATGGCCGTTCGCCGCGCTGGCCAAGGTGCCTTTCAGCCTGAGCAAGGAAGTGAAACAGGCGCTGTTGGCCATCGGCGAGCAGGACGAGGCGGCACGCAGAGGCGGCTATTACGGTTTTACGCCGCCCGGCGATTATGCGCCGGTCGAGGCGGTGATGATGCGCCTGCATCTGCATCCCGGGCACGGCGGGGATTTCGACTGGCTCGATGTCTACGAAAAATACACCGTATCCATCCTGGGCGGTTTGGCCGCCTTGTTGGCGGCGGTTCTTCTTGCCGTCTTCTACCTGTGGAACACCAACCGCAATTTGCGCCGCCTGTACGGGGAGCGCGACCATCTGGCGCTGGAACTGATCACCGCCAATGCCTTGCTGGAAGAAAAGGTCAGCCGACGCACCAGTCAGTTGCAGGACTCCCGGGAAGAACTGCAACGCCTGCTCGATTCGATGGCGGAAGGCACTTTCGGCGTGGACGGGCAGTGTAATTTCAGCTTCGTCAACGCGGCCTTCCTGCGCATGCTGGGTTTTGCGGACGCCGCCGAGGTGCTCGGCAAACCGGTCCACGGGCTGATCCACCATTCCCGTGCGGATGGCAGCCCATGTCCGGAGGGCGAATGCCAGTTGACCCAGGCGCTCCGGAACGGGCGGGAACTGCATTGCGATGAGGAGGTGTTCTGGCGCAAGGACGGCAGCTGCATCCCGGTGGAATATTGGGGGCATCCCGTCATCAAGGGGGGCGTCGCGATCGGCGCGGTCGTGACCTTCATGGATATCACCGAGCGCAAAAAAGCGGAGCAGGAGATCTATGCTCTTGCTTTCCACGATGCGCTCACGCAACTGCCCAACCGCCGGCTGTTGATCGACCGTCTCGGCAAGGCGATGGCAGCCTCCGTGCGCAACCGGAACCACGGCGCGCTGATGTTCCTCGATCTGGATTACTTCAAGAAGCTCAATGACGTGCATGGCCATGATTTTGGCGATCTGCTGCTGGTCGAAGTGGCGCGGCGCATCACCGGATGCCTGCGCGAGCAGGACAGCGCGGCGCGTTTCGGCGGTGACGAGTTCGTCATCCTGCTCGACGATCTCAGTGTGTACCCTGCCGAAGCGGCACACCAGGCAGGGATCGTGGCGGAAAAGGTGCGCGCCACCCTTGCGCGGCCTTATGTCCTGTCGCGTGATGCGGAATCCGCCGACGGCGAAACAATCGAGCATTTCTGTTCTTCCAGCATCGGCGTCACCGTGTTCTGCGGCAACGAGGAAGGTGAAGACGAGTTGCTCAAACGAACCGATCTGGCGATGTATCAGGCGAAGAATGCAGGGCGCAACGCCATCCGTTTCTTCGATCCGGCGATGCAGGCGGCCATCGAGGAGCGCGCGACGCTTGAGGCGGACCTGAGGCGGGCGCTGGAGCAGCAGCAGTTCAGGCTGCATTACCAGATACAGGTGGATTGTTCGCGCCAACCCCAGGGGGCGGAGGTGTTGCTGCGCTGGGAACACCCGCAGCGCGGGCTGCTGATGCCGGCCGACTTTGTCCCGCTGGCCGAGGAGAACGGCATGATCGTGCAGATCGGGCAATGGGTGCTGGATGCCGCCTGCGCGCAGCTCAGGGCCTGGCATGCCGATCCGCGGCTGCGCGACCTGCAGCTGGCGGTCAACGTGAGTCCCCGGCAGTTCCACCAGCCGGATTTCGTCTGGCAGGTGCAGGAGACCCTGGAACGCCATGGCGTCAACCCGCTGCTGCTCAAGCTGGAACTGACCGAGAGCATGGTGCTGGAGAACGTCGAGGACAACATCGCCAAGATGGTTGCCCTGAAGGAAGTGGGCGTGAGATTCTCGCTGGACGATTTCGGCACGGGCTATTCCTCGCTGTCCTACCTGAAGCGGCTGCCGCTGGACCAGATCAAGATCGACCAGTCGTTCGTGCGCGACATCGCCAGCGACCAGGGCGACAAGGTGATGGTGCTGACCATGGTGGACATGGGGATGAACTTCGAGGTGGACGTGATCGCGGAAGGGGTCGAGACCGAGGAGCAGTTCAACCTGCTGAAGCGCTATGGCTGCAGCAGCTTCCAGGGATACCTGTTCAATGCGGCGCTGCCGGTCGTGATGTTCGAAGCATCGGTACTCGACGCGATGCATGAGTCCGGCTGCGCCGGTTCGTGTTGAGCACGGTACGCTACAATGCACGTCTTTCTGGCAGGCTGTGAATTCGTTCGTGTAATCATCGGTCTCGGCACAATGTGGATGGACAGGGGCGCGCAAAATTGAATGACAGGAACTTGACGTGTTATCTGGCAGATATGGATGGCCCGGCTATCGAGGCCGTGCTGGCCGGGTGGCGGGCGATACACCCGGGAATGGGGGTGTGCGCGCTGTTGCCGGAAACCGAAAAGGATAGCGTCGCCATGCTGCAGGAAGTGTGCGCAAGGCAGCAGGTGCCGCTGGTCGGCGGGATATTCCCGGAACTGGTCATGGACGGCACGTTCCGCCGGCGTGGCGTGTGGCTGCTGTGTTTCGCCGAGATGCCGTATGCCGAGTTGCTGGAAAACCTGCCGGCAGATCCCGCGGGCAGTGAGCGGACGGCCAGGGAGATCGCCGCCCGGTTGCGCGCGCGACTCAACCATGAACGGAACATCACGCTGTTCATGCTGTTCGACGCGATGGTGCCCAATATTGGCACGCTGCTCGATTACCTGTACCTGCAACTGGCCAACCGGGTGAACTATGCCGGCGCCAATGCCGGCAGCGAGACGTTCCAGCCCATGCCCTGTCTGTTCGATAACCAGCGTGTCGTCGGTAACGGCATGTTGCTGATGCTGTTGCACAATCACCGCGGCGCGATCCTGGAACACGGTTATCGTGCGCCGGACCGGAACGTCTATGCCACCGCCACCGAGGGCAACCGGATCGCCCAGATCGACTGGCGCCCGGCGTTCGATGTGTACCGGGAACTGGTGCACAACCGCTATGGCGTAGAGATCACGCCCGAGAACTTCTACGAATATGCGGTGCATTTCCCGTTCGGCATCGTCCGCGCGAACCATCATGTGGTCGTGCGCATCCCGGTCATGCTGGCCGGGGATGGATCGCTGTTCTGCGTCGGCGAGGTGCCGGCCAATTCCGTGCTGACGCTGCTCGAGTCTCCTGCCGTCGATTCGGAGGAAACCATGCGCGTGTTGACCGAAGGACTGTTTTCGCTGAACGGCGGTCCGGTGGGCGCCGAGCTGTTGCTGTTCTATTGCGCCGGACGTCGCATGCATCTGGGGGTGGATGCCGCCACGACCGAATTGCGCGAATTCACGAGACGTACCGGCGCGCGAAGCACAGCGGGCGCATTGTCGCTCGGCGAGATCGGCGGGTCGACGGTGCACGGATACCCGCTGTTCCACAACGCCACGCTGGTGGCGACGGTCTGGTACTGAGGTGACCTTTGGCGCGCGACGAGATCCTGCCGGTCCTGTATGACTTCGCCGTCACCATAGGCAGCGAGACCAGTCTTGGGCCGCTGCTGACGCGCACCCTGCAACGCCTGCTTTTCTATACGTCTTTTCCCGCAGGGTTCGTTTCTCTGGATGTGCCGCCGTGCGACGGGACGGGCGGCGAGGTGCCGGTGACCATCGATGCGGCAGTGGGCGATTATGAACTGATCGAGTTGGTGGGCAAGCGGATCCCTTTGCGCCAGGACTTGCTTTGCGGTACCGGAGTGAGGGAAACGGAAAAGCCGGAATTGCTGGCATCCCTTGCGAACCTGCATTCGGACTACCGGGCATATTTCCGGCTGCCGATCGAGAAACTCGGCGTGATCGTGCTGCTCGCCCCCAAGATTCCCGCAAGCGCACTGCCGCTGACGGAAATGTTCATGCCGATGATGTCGTTGCTGGGCAAAGCGGTCATGCTGTGCCGTGCCAACGACGAGCGCACCAACGGTTTGCTCGCCGAGCGCAATCTGCTGGCCGGGGTGTTCGAGCTGAGTTCTTCCGGTGTCATGCTTACCGATGCCGAGGCCAACTTGCTGGAAGTCAACAAGGCGTTCACGCGCATCACCGGCTATTCGGCCGACGAGGTGCGCGGGAAAAATCCGCGCATCCTGCAGTCCGGTCGGCATGACGATTCCTTTTATCGGGACATATGGGCGAATCTTGCCGCCCACCAGAAATGGACCGGAGAGATATGGAACCGCCGCAAGGACGGGGAGGTATATCCCCAGTGGCTGAGCATCGATGTGGTATGCGACAGGTCCGGCAAGCCGGTCAACTATATCGGGATATTTGTGGATATCAGCGACCGCAAGGAAGCCGAGGCGCAGATCCATCAACTGGCGTTCTATGATTCGCTGACCGGTCTGCCGAACCGCCGCCTGTTGCTGGAACGCATGCGACAGTCGCTTTCCGTCAGCGCGCGCAATGGCAAACACGGCGCCGTGCTGTTCCTCGATCTCGATAACTTCAAGACGCTCAACGATACCCGGGGGCATGCGGTCGGCGACCTGCTGCTTGCCGAGGTGGCCGCGCGTCTGTGTATGTGCGTGCGCGACGGGGATACGGTGGCGCGTCTGGGCGGCGATGAATTCGTGGTCGTGATCGAGTCGCTCAGTACCGATGCCGACGAGGCCGCCACGCAGGCGGAACTGGTCGCGGAAAAGATTCATGCCAGCCTGATCCGGCCGGCGCAATTGAACGAGGATGTTTACGAAACGACCCCAAGTATCGGTATCGTGCTGTTCCTGGGGCACCAGGAAGACATCGACGGCCTGCTCAAACGTGCCGACACGGCGATGTACCAGGCGAAGAATGCAGGGCGCAACGCCATCCGTTTCTTCGATCCGGCGATGCAGGCGGCCATCGAGGAGCGCGCGACGCTTGAGGCGGACCTGAAGCGGGCGCTGGAGCAGCAGCAGTTCAGGCTGCATTACCAGATACAGGTGGATTGTTCGCGCCAACCCCAGGGGGCGGAGGTGTTGCTGCGCTGGGAACATCCGCAGCGCGGGCTGCTGATGCCGGCCGACTTTGTCCCGCTGGCCGAGGAGAACGGCATGATCGTGCAGATCGGGCAATGGGTGCTGGATGCCGCCTGCGCGCAGCTCAGGGCCTGGCATGCCGATCCGCGGCTGCGTGACCTGCAGCTGGCGGTCAACGTGAGTCCCCGGCAGTTCCACCAGCCGGATTTCGTCTGGCAGGTGCAGGAGACCCTGGAACGCCATGGCGTCAACCCGCTGCTGCTCAAGCTGGAACTGACCGAGAGCATGGTGCTGGAGAACGTCGAGGACAACATCGCCAAGATGGTTGCCCTGAAGGAAGTGGGGGTGAGATTCTCGCTGGACGATTTCGGCACGGGCTATTCCTCGCTGTCCTACCTGAAGCGGCTGCCGCTGGACCAGATCAAGATCGACCAGTCGTTCGTGCGCGACATCGCCAGCGACCAGGGCGACAAGGTGATGGTGCTGATCATCGTGGATATGGGGATGAACTTCGAGGTGGACGTGATCGCGGAAGGGGTCGAGACCGAGGAGCAGTTCAACCTGCTGATGCGCTATGGCTGCTGCAGTTTCCAGGGATACCTGTTCGGCGAGCCGGTCCCGTTGCGTGATTTCGAGGCGTGCCTCGATGACGGGTCGCCAGTTGCCAAAACCGGCCCCGTTCTTTGATGCTTGGCAACAGGCTACAAGACAAAAAATAAGGATGCGCTGATCAAGTCGTCATTCCCGCGCAAAGGGGTAAGCAGGCAAGCCGCGTAGCGGCGGCTCGCAAAGCGGGAATCCAGCTTGTTGATTTAACTGGGTTCCCGCTTTCGCGGGAACGACAAAACCATACTTGTTCAGCGCATCCATAACAATAACTGTGAATTTAGGGGTGAGGGAATGTCCGCGTACAACATAAATCTGCATGAAACCGTCTATTCCCTGTCGGATGCGCTCGATCTGGTGGGTGTCACCCATATCCATCACGGCAAGCGCGTCGCATATATGGCTGCGGAATGCGGTAAATATCTGGGATGGAGCGGCGCGCGTCTGGACGACCTGTTCCAGGCGGCGATCCTGCATGACAGCGGCGTTTCCAGAACGGCGGTGCACAGCAAGCTGGCACAGTTCGAATGGGAGAAGGAGGGAGATCACTGCAAGGTGGGCGCGGCCCTGCTGGGCACCAGCAAGCTGCTGTGCCACCTTTCGCCCATCGTGAGGCATCACCATACCCACTGGTCCGACCTGAAGGACATGGATCTGCCGGAGGAGGTCAAGCTCAGCGCCAACTGCATCTATCTGGTGGATCGCGTGGATGTCCTGTCGCTGAAATACATACTGGAGGGAACCGACATCCTGCTGGGCAAGGACGAGGTCCGCGAGAAGATTCTGGGCAAGCGCGGGGACTGGTTCTGTCCGGAACTGGTCGATGCCTTCATGGCCATTTCCGATTCCGAAGCGTTCTGGTTCTCGCTGGAGGCAGAACAGGTGAGCGGCTATGTTTCGACCTGGCTGTCGGAAACCGTGCAGCAGGGGATGGCGTTCGAGGAGTTGCGCAGTCTGGTGTATATCTTTTCCAGCATCGTCGATGCCAAGAGTCCGTACACCAAGGAACATTCGGAGGGGGTCGCCAATCTTGCGCGGCATATCGGCAATCTGTTCGCCTTGCCAGAAGATACCTGCGACATGCTGGAACTGGCCGGGTTATTGCACGATATCGGCAAGCTCAGGGTGCCGGACGAGTTGCTGGAAAAGACCGGCCAGCTCACCGATGCGGAGAGCATCGTCATGCGCCGGCACAGCTTCGATACCTATGCCATCCTGAGGAACATCAAGGGGCTGGAGCGGATCGCCCTGTGGGCGGCGCAGCACCACGAGCGGGTGGACGGCACCGGCTATCCCTATCATTCGAGAGAGGGCGGCATCTCGCTGGAGGCACGCATCGTCGCGGTGGCGGACGTGTTCCAGGCGCTGGCCCAGGAACGTCCTTATCGCGGCCCGCTGGAACCCGGGGTCATCCTGCCGATTCTCAAGGAGCAGGTGGCGATCGGCAAACTGGACGCGCAGGTCGTTTCGATGGTTGAGGCGAACTTGCAGGAGTGCTGGCGCGTTGCGGTCAATGCGGACCAGAAGCCGGCCTGAAGACGGCGATCACCGACAGACACCCTCAGCCGCGCGTGTTGGATTGCGGCGGGAAGGAAGCCAGTTCGACGAGCGGTGCGGGTTGCCATCCGGGTTTGCGGTGCTCGGCGACCACGTTGGTGAAGATGCCGCCGCGCACGTAGAACCTTGCGGTGAGCCGCATGAAGCGCGGTTGGGTGGCGGCCACCAGGTCGTCGAGGATGCGGTTGGTCACGTCCTCGTGGAAATGTCCCTCGTTGCGGAACGACCAGATGTACAGCTTGAGGCTCTTCAGTTCCACGCACTGTTCGTCGGCGATGTAGTCCAGCGTCAGCGACGCAAAATCGGGTTGTCCGGTCTTGGGGCACAGGCAGGTGAACTCCGGGATCTCCATGTGGATATGGTAGTCGCGTGCCGGTTGGGGATTGGGGAAGGTTTCCAGTGTCTTGTTCGGTGCCGTGGTCATTTGGATGCCCTGATGAGTTCGGTTAGAATGGCGCGCATTATATCGTCGCGGTATCCAAATTGCGCCTCCGTCAGATCAAATTAGCCGGTTTCAAGTCCTTCGTTGATCCCACGCTCATCCCGTTGCCGGGACAGATCGTCGGCGTGGTCGGGCCGAACGGCTGCGGCAAGTCGAACGTGATCGACGCGCTGCGCTGGGTGCTGGGCGAATCCAAGGCCTCGGCATTGCGCGGCGAGACCATGCAGGACGTGATCTTCAACGGTTCCGGCAAGCGCAAGCCGGTATCGCGCGCCAGCGTCGAACTGATCTTCGATAACTCGCTGGGCAAGGTCGCCGGACAGTGGTCGAGCTACGCGGAGATCTCCATCAAGCGCGTGCTGCAGCGCGACGGCGATTCCACCTACCACATCAACAACCAGCACGTGCGCCGCAAGGATATCACCGATATCTTCCTCGGCACCGGGGTCGGCGCGCGCGCCTATGCCATCATCGAGCAGGGCATGATCTCGCGCATCATCGAGGCCAAACCGGAAGAATTGCGCGTGTTCCTCGAGGAGGCGGCCGGCGTATCCAAATACCGCGACCGGCGCCGCGAGACCGAATTGCGGCTGGGCGACACGCGCGGCAACCTGTTGCGTGTCAACGACATCCTGCAGGAGCTGGAAAAACAACTGGTACACCTGACCGAGCAGGCTGAGGTCGCGAAACAGTACCGTGCGCTGGAGGCGCAGCGCGACACCACGCAACGCCTGTTCTGGATGGTGAAGAAGCAGGAGGCCGAGGCGCAGCGGGCGCGCTTTGCGCAGAATACCGAGAAGACGCGCATCGAACTGGAAGCCGAGACCGCGCGCCTGCGCGACATCGAGAGCCGGCTGGAAGGGGCGCGCAGCGGGCACTACCAGCTTTCCGACGCATTGCATGTCCGGCAGGGGGAGTTGTATACCGCGAATGCCGAGATCGCGCGCCTGGAGCAACACATCAAGCATGTCGCCGACCAGCGCCAGCGGTTGACCCAGCAGATCGCCAATACCGAGAAACAGATCGAGCACCAGCAGCACCAGCGTCAGGGCGTGCATTCCTTACTCGAGCACTGGCATCGCCAGCAGGACGGTGCGGCGGTCAAGGTCGCGGAAGCCGAGCGGTATGCGCAAACCGAGGACAGCAATCTGCCGCAGGCGGAAGAGGTCGCACGCAATGCTCAGGAAGGCTATAACGCGCTGTTGCGCGAGCAACTGCAATTGCAGCAGCAATTGCAACTGGCCGAGACCCAGCATGCCAACCTGCAACGCAACATCCAGCTGATGGAGTCGCGCCGGTCACGCCTGTTGCTGGAGAAGGACAACCTGCCGCGCCCCGATACCGGCGCGCTGCAGCAGGCGCAACAGCAGGCCGGCGAACTCGAGGCCGAACATGCCGCGCAGGTGCGCAAGCTGGCGAATTTGCAGGAGCAGTTGCCGCAGGCCGACAACGAACGGCGCAACCAGCTTGCTTCCGTGCAACAGCAGGAGCGCGTGCTGGCGCAGACCGAGGCGCGTCTGCATGCCTTGCGGCAGTTGCAGCGCCAGATCGACAGCGACAAGGATCTCAATGAGTGGCTGCAACGCCACCAACTGGACGGATTGCCGCGCCTGTGGCAATCGATCCGCATCGAGAGCGGCTGGGAGGATGCGCTGGAAGCGGTGCTGCGCGAGCGTCTGAACGCGATCGCGATGCCGTCGCTCGACGATGCTGCGGCATGGAGCGCGGCACCCTCGGGGAAACTGGCGCTGTTCGCGTCATCCGGTGATCCGGTCGATGCCCGAGAGGCCGCACCCTTGACGCCGTTACTGAATTACGTGGAATGCCGGGATGCAAGCGTGTTGCCGGCGATGCACGACTGGCTGGCGCATGTGTATGCCGTCCCGGACATCGCGCAAGGCTATGCGCAGCGCGCGCAGTTGCCGGCGGGTGGCTGGTTCGTCACGCCGCAAGGTCATCTGGTCGGCGCGCACAGCGTGTTGTTCCATGCGCCGGACAGCCAGTTGCATGGCGTGCTGGCGCGGCAACGCGAGATCGAGCGGCTGGAGGCTGAGGCGGCCGAGCAGGGCCGCAACGCGGAATATTCCAGGGAGCAGCTTGCCCAGGCAGAGCAGCATTACCAGGACATCGAGGCGCAGATCGCGCCGTTACGCAGTTCCGGCAACGAGTTGCAACAGCGCTTGCACGACCTGCAGATGCGGATACTCAAGCTGAACCAGGCGCACGAGCGCAGCGCGGAGCGCGTCATGCAGATCGATAACGAGATGCGGGAGGTGGCCGAACTGCTGGGCAGCGAACAGCGCCAGCAATACGGCATTGACGAGCAGATGGCGGTGTTGCGTGAGCGGTTCGCGGCGTTCCATGTGCAGGTGGACGAGGCGCAGCGCCATGCGGAACATCAGGACAGCCTGCTGCGCGAGCAGCGCGGACGCGCCCAGCATGCGCAGCATGCCTTGCAGGAAGCCCGTTTTTTTGCCAAGACCTGCACCGAGAAGATCGCCGACCTGCAGCACAACACCGGGCAGATCAACGATGCGCTGGCGCAGTTCGAGCAGAACCTGACGCAGTTGCGCGCCGACCTGTCCGGCAGCGAGGATGGAACCGCGCAGCAGCAATTGCAGGATGCGTTGCAGGCACGCCAGGCCTGCGAACAGGCACTCGCGGAGGCGCGCAACGTGCTGGAGAATGCCACGGTCGGCCTGCAGCAACTGGAACAGGAAAGGCTGGCCTGTGAGCACAGGCTGAACCCGCTGCGTGACAGGCTCAATGAATTGACGCTCAAGGAACAGGAAGCGCGGCTGCATTTCGAGCAATGGGCCGAGCAGTTGCAGGGCGTGGACGAGCAGGCGCTATTGCCACTGCTGGAATCCGGCAGCCGCAAACCGAACAGCCTGCAGGCCGACCTGGATCGTCTGGATGGCGAGATCGAAGCACTGGGGGCTGTGAATCTCGCCGCGCTGGAGGAATTGCAGGCCGCGACCGAGCGCAAGGCCTATCTGGATGCGCAGGCCGCTGATCTGAACGAGGCGATGGCGACGCTGGAGGAGGCGATCCGGCGCATCGACAGGGAATCGCGCGAACTGCTGATGGATACCTACAACCAGGTCAATCGCCATCTGGGCGAGATGTTCCCGGTGCTGTTCGGTGGCGGGGAGGCGCGTCTGGTGCTGACCGGGGAGGAGATCCTCGATAGCGGGGTGCAGGTGATGGCGCAGCCGCCCGGCAAGAAGAACAGCTCGATCCATCTGTTGTCCGGCGGAGAGAAGGCGCTGACGGCGATCGCGCTGGTGTTTTCGCTGTTCCAGCTCAATCCGGCGCCGTTCTGCATGCTCGACGAGGTGGACGCGCCGCTGGACGATGCCAACACCGAACGGCTCTGCACGCTGATCAGGCGGATGGCGCAGAACACCCAGTTCGTGTTCATCAGCCACAACAAGATCACCATGGAACTGGCCGAGCAGCTGATCGGCGTGACCATGCAGGAGAAGGGTGTGTCGAACGTCGTGTCGGTGGATATCGAAGAGGCGCTACGCATCCGCGACGAACAGGTCGTCGCGTAGCTTTACTTGCAGAAAGTGCCGATGTCCTGCTGTTCCTTGGCGATACGCTGCCTCAGTTCGGCGTCTTCCACGAAGCGGCGCTCGCCATTGGCGTCGTATTCGACCAGCCTGCCGCCCGCCTGTAACGACGCAAGGTTACTCCGCGCGATCTCGCAGTTCTTTCTGTTGACTTCCGCGACTTCCTGTTCCTGTGCGGCACGCTCGGCGGTTTCCTTTCCGGCTTGTTGGGCTTTCTTCAGTTCCGCTTCCCGTTCCACATAGGTCTTTTGCGCGGCAGGCGCATCCCTGGATGCGTCGCCGTCCACAGCGGGTGTGGAGGGGGAAGCGGAGGTGCGCAAGGTGGTCGTTTTTACGTTGAGCGGTGGCTGATCGGAGTAGTGTACCTTGCCGTTCTCGTCCACCCACTTGCTGAGTGCGGCATGGGCGCTTAGGCTGAAAAAAGCCAGGAAAATAGCCAGCAGAAATGTTTTCATGCTACCTCCGTAGTTTGCTTTGGTCAGTTTCCATACAGGATAAGGATACTAAAAAAATATTTCCGAATCTATGCACAAGTCTAGCACACGAAGGTATCATAATCGGGACATAATAAAAGATCTGTCTCTAGGGTCATAATGGGGAGGTTAAGTGGGGTATTCGCTATGACAAACGGAAAGTCCGACGCGGGCAAACATCGAGCCGCCGAGTATTGCGATGTCAGCAAGAACGCCGAGCTGGTGTTGAGACTGTTCAATCAGTATTACAAGGCGCACAGTCATTCCGGGAAGCTGTACGATGATTTTCCGGATTTCTTTCTGCTCAAGCCGGAGGTTCTGGTGGGCAAGGACATCGCTTCGCGTCCCTCGGAAAAGCTGCTGCTGGACGATGCGATCCAGCGCGCCAGCAAACGCAAGGGATTCATCGGCGTGTCCAAGATGCGCAATCCCAAGCTGGGCTATTACTGGCTGGAACTATCGGTGCTGCCGTTCATGCTTGGCGACCCGGTCACCAAGGACAACAAGGGCGAGTTCTTCTACATCCTCACCAAGTTCATCGAGTACACCCGGCAGAACCCGAAGATTTACGGTGACCTGACGGCGGAGATCGAGACCGACAAGGATGTCGCGCTGATGTTCGACCAGATCAGCAAGATGGCCGAGCGGTTCCAGACGTCGCTCAAGCTGTATCCCGAACAGATGCTGGTCGCGTACGATCCCAAGTGGCCGATCACTGAAGTCAAGAAGTTGCTGCATTCCCTCAAGGAAAACGACCAGGACTGGTGCGAGGTGTTCTTCGAGTACCTGATCTACGTGATGGGCAAGAAGTCTAAGGGCTGAGTTTCAGCAGAACCAGCACCGCACCGTTCCCGCCGTCCCTCGGCATGGCATCGCAATAGGCCAGCACCTGCGGGTGCTGGGTGAGCCAGTGGCGGGTGCGCCTTTTCAGCACCGCTTCTCCGTCCCGGCTGTTCAATCCCTTGCCGTGTACCACCAGCACGCAGCGCGCCCCGCGCTGCAGCGCCTCGTGCAGGAAATCCTGCAACAACCTGCGTGCCGTATCGCTGTCGGCACCGTGCAGGTCCAGCCGGTCGCGGACCGGCCAGAAACCGCGCCGCAACTTGCGCAGCGTCATGCGCGACAATCCGTTGGACAGGTATGCGTCGGGCGCGTTTTCGGCGCCGTGGTCGGACAGGATGTCGGGAACCGTGTCGGGCGCAGGCGCGCGAGAAAACAACGGCTGGCGCGGAATTTGTTGCGGGAGGATGCGATCCTGTTGCGGCAACGGTTTCACATCACCGACGGCCGCGCGGAACAGGGCGGACTCGTCGGTGTCGTTCTCTTTGCCGGGTATATTCAAATCTTTCCGAGCGACGCGAGATACTTGTCCGCATCCAGCGCCGCCATGCAGCCGGTCGCCGCGCTGGTGCAGGCCTGGCGATAGATCTGGTCCTGCACGTCGCCCGCAGCGAACACGCCGGAGATGCTGGTCATGGTCGCATTGCCCTTGTTGCCGCCCCTGGTGATGAGGTAGCCGTTGTCCATCTCCAGTTGTCCGGCGAAGATGTCGGTGTTCGGCTTGTGGCCGATGGCGATGAACACACCCGACAATGCGATGTCCTTCTTCTCGCCGCTCTTCACGTTCTTGACGCGCATGCCGGTGACGCCGCTGGCGTCGCCCAGCACCTCGTCCAGCACGCTGTCCAGTTGCAGGGTGATCTTGCCCTCTGCCACTTTTTCCATCAAGTGATCCACCATGATGCGTTCGGCGCGGAAAGTGTCGCGCCTGTGTACCAGTGTGACATGTCTGGCGATGTTGGCGAGATACATCGCTTCTTCGACGGCGGTGTTGCCGCCGCCGATCACCGCGACATCCTGGTTGCGGTAGAAGAAGCCGTCGCAGGTCGCGCAGCCGGAAACGCCGCGTCCCATGAAGGCTTCCTCGGAGGGCAGCCCGAGATACTGCGCCGATGCACCGGTGCAGATGATCAGCGCGTCGCAGGTGTAGCTGCCCGCGTCGCCGACCAGCTGGAACGGCTTCTGTTGCAGTTTGGCGGTATGGATATGGTCGAAGATGATCTGCGTGTTGAAGCGCTCGGCATGTTGCTGGAAGCGCTGCATCAGTTCCGGGCCCTGCACGCCGTTCGGGTCTGCCGGCCAGTTGTCCACCTCGGTGGTGGTCATCAGCTGGCCGCCCTGGGACAGGCCGGTGATCAGCACCGGGTTGAGGTTGGCGCGCGCGGCGTACACGGCAGCGGTATAACCGGCGGGTCCGGAACCGAGAATGATGAGGCGGTGGTGTTGCGTGGTTTGTTCCATGATGCGACTTTCATTTCTGGTTGATATGGATGGGCGAAATTTAGCAGTGGCAGGGCGCCCTGTCGAGTAAAATGCGCCCATGATCAGATTTGCATTACTACTGCTGTTGTTCTGTCCTTTCGCCGTGCAGGCAGCCGAACTTCCCGGTATCACGCAGTTCATCGACGACATGGTCGAGCGGCACCAGTTCAGGCGCAACGAACTGGAGAAGGTCTTTGCGCGCGCGACCCACCGCCCGGCGATCATCGAGGCGATCTCGCGTCCCGCCACCGCCAGACCGTGGCCGGAATACCGTGCCGCGTTCGTGAACAGGCGGCGCATCGAGTCCGGCCTGGCGTTCTGGGAGAAATATCGCCAGACCCTGCGCCGAGCCGAGAAAAAATATGGCGTGCCGCAGGAGATCATCGTCGCCGTGATCGGCGTGGAGACCATTTACGGCAGGAATAAGGGTAATTTCCTGGTGCTGGATGCGCTGACCACGCTGGCCTTCGATTATCCGCGCCGAGCAGATTTCTTTCGCGGCGAACTGGAGCAGTATCTGCTGCTGGCGCGTGAACAGCAGTTAGACCTGCTCGCGGTGCGTGGTTCCTATGCGGGCGCGATCGGCATCCCCCAGTTCATGCCGGGCAGTTACCGGAGATATGCGGTGGACTTCAACGGCAACCGCAAGATCGACCTGCTGCGCGAAGACCGGGATGCGATCGGCAGCGTGGCGAGCTATCTGCAGGGCTACGGCTGGCTGAGGAACGAGCCGGTTGCGGTACGCGCCGAGGTGGGCGGCGAATTTGCCGGGGGGGAGGATACTGCGTCACGCGCACTTTCGGCATGGCGGGCGACCGGGGTCGGGGCAGATATGGCCGACGATCCCGACTTGCCTGCGCGCCTTGTCACATATACGGTGGGCGACGGCAGGGAGTACTGGCTGGCGTTCAACAATTTCGAGGTCATCACGCGCTACAACAACAGTGATTATTACGCGATGTCGGTGTTCCAGCTGGCAGAGGAACTGAAAGCCGCGCGCCGCGCTAGTTCGCGGAAATGACCCGCCGTGCGCCGTCGTAACGGGCGCGCCAGTACCGGCTGTCCATATCGGTGACGGTGATGGATTTTCCGCTGCTCGGCGAATGCACGAAACGGTTCTCGCCGACATAGATGCCGACATGCGAATACGCCTTGCGGCGGGTATTGAAGAACACCAGATCACCGGGGCGCAACTCGCTCTTGTCCAGCCTCCTTCCCGTTCTGCCCATCTCCGCGCTGGTGCGCGGCAGCTTCGTCCCGGTCGTGTTCAGGTACACATACTGAACGAAACCGCTGCAATCGAACCCGTCCCCGCGCGAATCGCCGCCATAACGGTAAGGCGTGTCGGCCAGGCTCATCGCATACAGGGCGACTTCGTTCATGCGCGCATCCGGTACCCGCTCGGGAGTGCGAACGGGGGTGGCGCAGGCGCTGACCAGCAGGACGAGGATGAGGGGGATGATGAGTTGCATGCCGCCGAATTTACGGTAAAGTGGATACGCCTGTAAAGGAGGAATCCGATGAAAAGCCTTCTCGTGTGCCTGGTCCTGCTGCTGTCGTCCGCACCCTCGTGGGCGGAACTGGAAGTCATCGCGCTCAAGCATCGCAGCGCCGAAGAACTGCTGCCCGTCATCCGGCCCTTGCTGGACAAGGACGCTGTCGCCAGCGGTATGAACTACCAGCTCATCCTGCGCACCTCGCCGCAAAACCTGGAACAGATACATGAACTGCTGCAACATATCGACGTTGCGCCGCGCCGCCTGAAGATCACCGTGCTGCAGGATGTGGACAGCGACACCGTCACGCGCCTGACCGAAGTTTCCGGCAGTGTCGGAGTGGGCCGCGAGGCGCGCGTCAGCGTGCCGGGAAGCGGCGGTACGGGCGGCCTGACAGTGGAGGCCGGTCGCGGTGAGGACCGGTTGAAGGCGCGCATCGAGCGCGCCGACAGTGTGACGAGCGACCACAAGACCCAGCAACTTCAGGTGCTGGAAGGCAGCCGCGCCTTCGTGCGCACCGGGCAATCCGTGCCGATACCGCAGCGTCATGTGATCCTGTATCCCGGTGCGACGCAGGTGATCGATACCACGCAATATCAGGAAGTCGGCAGCGGTTTTTATGTGCTGCCGCGCGTCAACGGCGACCGTGTAACCCTGGAGATCAGCACGCAGAACGACGCGCCCGGACCCGACCAGGGTGGCTACCCGACCACGCGCATCCAGCGCGCCGATACCACGGTGGCGGGGCGTCTCGGCGAATGGCTGGCAGTGGGCGGTGTCGACCGGCAGCAGGCCGGGCAGTCGGGCGGAATCGGCACGCGTGGCGACAGCGCGGGCAGCGAACGGCGCAAGGTGCTGCTCAAGGTGGAAGAGGCCGACTAGGCGTCTGCAAAGGAAACGCCGCGCCGTTCCGCCATGTTCCTGCCGAGGCGTTCCAGTTGTTGCGGGTCGAGCAGGCGAGCGGCCAGCGGCAATAGTTCCCCGTTCTCCAGCGCGATGTGTTTGGCATACAGCCCGGCGAAATGCGTCGCGGATTCTTCGTCGAGCCGGTCGGCCCGGTCTTCCGCAATGTCGGTCAGGAGAGGGCGCAGGCGTTGCCATGCGGCATCCATCTGCTGATGCTCGGCCAGCAGGCGCGCGATCAACGCCGGGGTGGACGGATCGCTGGTGGCGAGCAGCAGGGGGAGCAGGTCGCGTTCCTCGTCCTGATGATGATGCCGCCCGGCGGTGTCGAAATAACGCAGGATGGCGCGTGCTGCCTGGCTTGCCTGCGCATCGTTGCCATTCAGCCGGAGATGCGCCGCCAGCCTGAGCAGGGTGTCGCACTGGGCTTGTATCCTGTCGTGACAGGCATGCAGCATTTCCAGCGGTTCGTCGAATCCCGGGGCATCGGTGCCGCCAATCAGTGTACTCACGGATAGTCTTTCACAAGGTAAGCAACGGGTCGTGCGTGACCGCCGCAGCGACGATGTACAGGAAAACGGCTTGTGCCGAAAGCCATGACGCCATGCGCAGCCGGGGTGTACCGGCGAACCTGAATGCGGCCATGCCGAGTCCGATATAGAGCAGCAGGGCGGCAATCTTGGCAGCCAGCCAAGGCGAATTGAACGGGGTATAGCCGAGTTGCCATGCGAGGACGATGGCACTGGCGAGCAGTACCGTGTCGACGCTGTGCGGCGCGATCCTGACCCAGCGCTGGCGCATGATCGGCGAGCCGCGCATCAGCCAGACGCCGCGCAGGAAGAACAACGTGAAGCTGATGATGACGCAGGCGACATGCAGTGACTTGAGTATGAACATCCTGTTTTACCTACTTGATCCTTGAATCGAAGCGCGATTGGGCATGTTCATGCGCAGCTGCATAGATGCTGTTCAGGTCTTCGATATTGATGTCTATCATGCTGTCCATCCGGCCCAGCGCCCATTCCAGGTCTTCTTGTTCCGGGATGATGGTCGTTTCCGGCAACGGGGGGGGCGGTTTGGCTGACATGGCCGGGTAGCGGCGCTGCGGCAGGGAATTGTTGATGATCAGGGCCAACAGCAGGAAGATGCCGGCATTGGCGGCCACGATCAGCGCGACCCAGTGCCAGCCCATCTGCTGGAACTGGGGCGCACCCAGCACCAGTGTCAGCGCGGTCGCCGCGCCGGGCGGGTGCAGGCAGTTCAGCAAATACATCAGGAAGATGGCGGAGCCGACGGCGACGCCGGCGGCGGTCACCGGGTCGGCGACCAGATGGATGGCCGTCCAGCCGGCAAGCGCCGAGACGAAGTGGCCGCCGATCAGGTTCCATGGCTGCGCGAGCGGGCTGTGCGGAACCGCGAACAGCAGCACTGCGGAAGCCGCCATCGAGCCGAGCAACAGCAGCGGATATTCGGGCTGCGGCAGGTGGTAGAGCGCCCATGCCAGCAGGAAGATCGCGAGTCCTCCGGCGAATCCGCTGCGCGCCTTTTCGGCAAAACTGGCCGGCAGAGAATTCGGTCGGAATGATTTGATGGTGTTTTTGATGTCCATGGTCACCGTTTTTTAGCGGAGGGCATCAATAGATCGGCCAAAGAGCATCTATTCAATGAGTCAAGAAACGCAAGTTGCGCGTCAAAGAATACGCTTCTTAACCGGCATTGCGGCATCAGCGGGCAGACATCATTCGTTGCATCCTCTTTCATGCAGATCACCAGCGCGAGATGGTTTTCCATCAGCCGGACAACTTCACCTATCGCAATGTCTTTCGCATCAAGTGCCAAACGGATGCCCCCGTTCCTGCCGCGCTCACTGACGAGCAGATTCGACGAGACCAGGGTCATGACCACCTTCATCAGATGAGTCTTGGAGATATCGAACGCTTCGGAAACCTCATTGATGGTGGCCGGCGCGTCCTTTTGACCGAGATAGATCAGGGTGCGCAAGGCAATGTCGGTGGACAGGTTGAGTTGCATGGCGGGTGTTCGTTTTATATGGGGGTCCGATTATAGGAGCAAGACCGGGATGATGTCCCGTTACAGGTTATATTACATTCATTACTGTTGAATGTTTATGAAAAATGGAATACATTGACGGCGAATGAATCAATTAACCCTGTCGTTCGTAGGGAATGAAATGATAGAGCCAGCCAGCCTTGCAAATTTTTTCACCATCTTTTTCACATCTGCGATGGTGATCATGTGCGGTGCCTTGTATGCCTTGTTGTTCGCCTATTCGCGCATCAGGAAATCCTCGAAATTGATGCCTTTGGCATATGCCTCCTACGCCGGATTGTTCGCATCCGTGCTGTTCCTGGCCGATGCGGCCAATCTGTTCAATCACCCGGTTTGGCAGGCGGTCGTCGTATTCATGCTGGTCGGTTATCTGCTCGCGCCGCATGCGATCTGGCATTTGTGCGTGGGTACGCATGCGAACGCGCATGAGATTCCTGCTGCTTCCGAGAATTCATCAACTTAAATAGAAGAGGAGAAAGCCATGGCTGCAAACCAGTGGTGGGCATCTGAATCATTCTGGCGCAAGACGGCCATCTGGGTCACCGGTGGGTCATTCGTCGCATTGATATTTTTAACGATGGACACGATCCCGCAAATATCGAGCGGCTCAAAACGTGTTCCGGCGTATTCGGTCATCAATCATCGCATCGAATACAAGTTCGACGAGACGCGTCACGTGCAGGTGCCAGTCATCGGAGCGAAAGAGCCTTTGTTCGGTAAAGAGTTGACCGAAGAAGAAGCTGAAGCCCTGGTCAAACTGGGTAAGTTGACCACGCAGTCGAAGAACTGCATGAACTGCCATACCTTGCTGGGCAACGGTGCTTACTACGCGCCCGATCTCACCAAATCATGGCTGGATCAGTATTGGGGTACCAAAGAAGTGCGCGAGGAGCAGATGCTCGCTTTCATCAAAGATCCTTCCGACAAGGTACACAACAGCATGGGACGTCGCATGCCCAAGTTGGAGATCACCGATGAGGAAGCGCGTGGCGTGGTGGCTTTCCTGAAGTGGATGTCCAGCATCGACACCAACGGCTTCCCCTATAACTTCAAATCCATCGAACAGGAGAATTGATCATGGCGACGCTAGGAATGTTGGATAGTGCCAACCTGAACGGTGGGCAGAAGCTGGCGGTGAAATATTTCACTGTGGCGATCGTGTTGTTCGGCGCACAAGTATTGTTTGGTCTGCTCTCTGGACTGCAATACCTGTACCCAGACTTTTTATATGGTGTGTTGGATTTCAGCGTCAACCGTATGGTGCATATCAATGCGCTGGTGGTGTGGTTGCTGTATGGATTCTTAGGCTCGGTGTATTGGTTGCTGGAAGAAGAATCGCAACATGAGGTAGTAGGGCTCAAGCTGGGCAACCTGATCTATTGGGTACTCACAGCGGCAGTCACCGTGGTGGTGCTGGTGTATCTGCTGGTGCAGATCGGCCCCGGCAAGGAATCTTCCATCTGGCTCATCAACGAAGGGCGTGAATACATCGAAGCGCCGCGCTGGGCCGACATCGGTATCGTGGTCAGCGTTCTGGTGGTGTTCTACAACGTGGCAGCGACTTTTTCCAAAGGCCGTTACACCGGTATCGCGGGTGTGTTGGTGCTGGATATGCTGGCTTTATTCGGCATCTATCTGGCCGGTATGTTCTACACCACCAACATCTCCATCGACCAATACTGGTGGTGGTGGGTGATCCATCTGTGGGTAGAAGCGACTTGGGAGGTGATGGTCGCCTGCATCATGGCTTACGGTCTGATGAAGGTGTTGGGCGTGAGCCGCAAGATCGTCGAGACATGGCTGTACATCGAAGTCGCATTGATGTTCGGTTCCGGCATCTTGGGCTTGGGTCACCACTACTTCTGGATTGGCACACCTGAATACTGGTTCAGCATCGGTGGTTTCTTCTCTGCGCTCGAACCGATCCCGTTGGTGGCGATGGTGGTGCATGCTGTGTTCGATGCAGGTGCGCGTCATGTCAAGAACAACAACCATCCCGCCATGGCCTGGTTGATCGCCCACGCTTTCGGTAACTTCTTCGGTGCGGGTGTGTGGGGCTTCATGCACACCTTGCCGCAGATCAATCTCTACACCCACGGCACACAATGGTCGGCATCGCACGGTCACCTCGCATTCTTTGGTGCCTACGCCACCATCATCATCGCCATGTTCTACCTCGGTGTGCAGCGTTGGAGAGGGGGCGTCTGGATGTCCGGTGATCTGCCCGGTAATGGCTGGAAGTGGAAATGGTCACTGGGTCTGCTCAACCTCGGCATGATCGGCATGACGGTTGCGATGTTGATCTCCGGCTACGTCCAGTCTCAGATCGAGCGCGCTATCGAAGGCTCTTCGTGGACGGGATATTTCGCGGCACAGATACATCCCTGGTTCGTACAAGGTATGTGGTGGCGCGAGGCGTTCGGCGTGATGTTCCTCGTCGGCTTCATCTTGCTGGTGTGGGACTTGCTGACCATCGGCAAGGGTGAGAGTCGCCCGATGCAGGTGGTGGTGTCGCACGACTGATCCATGAAGTATCTGAGTCACGTTGGTGACTCAGATACCAAAGAGATTCATCACTACTCTAGGAGAAAAGAAATGAACAACGTATTCAAGCAATCGCTGTCGCTGCTGGGATTGCTTGCGGCGATGCCTTTCGCCGCACAGAGTGCGCTTGCGGCAGAGCGGGTGGCGGCAGAGGTCGGCGCCCATCATGCGGGTGCTTCGCCGGTCGGACAGGTGCTGATGCACAAGAACGCCAATCCGGATGCGCCGAAGATGACGGTCGCCGAATTCGATCAGGCACGTCAGCTCTATTTCGAGCGCTGCGCAGGTTGCCATGGTGTGCTGCGCAAGGGTGCCACCGGCAAGCCGCTGACCCCGGGTACCACTCTGGGTCAGGGCACCGAATACCTCAAGGCCTTCATCGGCTACGGTTCGCCGGGCGGCATGCCAAATTTCCTGACTTCCGGCGACTTCAATGAGGCCGAGGTGGATCTGATGGCGCGTTACCTGCAACAGGAGCCGCCGGTGCCGCCGGAGTGGGGCATGAAGGACATGATGGAGAGCTGGAAGCTGGCAATCAAACCGGCCGACCGTCCCAAGAAGAAGTTGAACAAGATCAATCTGAAGAACGTGTTCTCGGTGACCTTGCGTGATGCAGGGGAGGTCGCGCTGATCGACGGCGATACCAAGCAGATCTGGGGCATCGTCAAGACCGGCTATGCGGTGCACATCTCCCGTGTCTCCGCATCGGGTCGCTATGTATACGTGATCGGTCGCGATGGTCGCGTTGATCTGATCGATATGTGGTACGAGGAGCCGACCATCGTGGCGACCCTCAAGGTTGGCATCGAGGCGCGTTCGGTGGATACCTCCAAGTTCAAGGGCTACGAGGACAAATATGCGATTGCCGGTTCCTACTGGCCGCCGCAGTATGTGATTACCGAAGGGGATACGCTCAAGCCGCTGAAGATCGTCTCCTCGCGTGGTATGACGGTGGATGGCGAATACCATCCGGAGCCGCGTGTCGCCTCCATCGTGGCTTCGCCGCACAAGCCGGAGTGGGTGGTCAACCTGAAGGAGACCGGCATGATCCAGCTGGTGGATTATTCCGACCTGAAGAACCTGAAGACCACGACCATCGAGTCAGCCAAGTTCCTGCATGACGGCGGCTGGGATTCGACCAAACGCTACTTCTTGGTGGCAGCCAATGCTTCGAACAAGGTGGCGGTAGTGGATACCAAGCTAGGCAAGCTGGCTGCACTGGTCGAGACGGCTGCCAAGCCGCACCCCGGTCGCGGTGCCAACTTCGTGCACCCGAAATACGGTCCGGTCTGGGCGACCTCGCACCTCGGGGCGGACGTGATCTCGCTGATCGGCACCGATCCTGTCAAGCACAAGAAACACGCATGGAAAGTGGTGCAGGAGCTGAAGAATCATGGCGGCGGTTCGCTGTTCGTGAAGACGCATCCTAAATCTACACATCTGTATGCGGATGCTCCGTTGCACCCCGATGCGGCAACTGCCGAGTCGGTGACGGTGTACGACATCAAGAATCTGGACAAGCCGCCGGTCATTATCAATGTGGCCAAGATGGCGGGACTGCCCGAATCGCAGACGGCAAAGCGTGCGGTCCATGCCGAATTCAACGCGACAGGTGATGAGGTCTGGTACTCGATCTGGGCGGGCAAGACCGAGCCTTCCGCGATCGTGGTGCTGGATGACAAGACCCTGAAAATGAAGGCGGTGATCAAGGACCCGAAGCTGATCACCCCGACCGGCAAGTTCAACATTTTGAACACGCAGGACGACATCTATTAAGCATGGGATGATTCGACGAGGGGCGGGGGCATCCCCGCCTTTCTTTTTTGCGATGGGGGTGGAAGTGGTCTGGAATGGAAGTGTCCGGAGCTGGTCGGCAATATGTTTGGTACTGTGTTGGGCCGTTCCGGCAGGTGCTCAGGATATGCTGGGCGAGGTGGTGGTGACGGCGACGCGCAGTGAAATCGGCGCACAGCAGGCGCCGACAGGTGTGACGGTGGTCACGGCATCGGACATCCAGACGAAGAACACCACGCGACTGGGCGACGCGCTGCAGCAGGTGCCCAGCTTGTACGTGCGTGGAGGTGCTCTGGGACAGTCGCAGGGCACACAGGGGACGAGCAGCATGTCGTTGCGCGGCATCGACCAGTCGCGCACGCTGGTGTTGCTGGACGGCCAGCCCTTACAGGATGCCAGCTCGGGCAAGGTGAACTGGCGCATACCGTTTATAGAGGACATCCAGCGCATCGAGATCGTGCCGGGAGCCTTTTCCTCGCTGTATGGCAGCAACGCAATCGGCGGTGTGGTCAACATCATCAGCAAGCGACCGGATCGACGCGAGTTCACGACCAAGATAAAAAAAGGCTGGGGTGACGCCGGCGGCGAGGATGTCAGCGTGTATTTCCGTGGCAGGATGGAGAACGGGGTCGGGCTCGTCGCCGGGCTGGGGTATCAGAATCGCGACAGCTATGTGAACGATTTCGCGGTCAAGAGGCCGGTTGCTGGGGTGCCGGGCACACCTGTCACCGGAGCAAAACCGATCACGACCCGAGATGGTTTGCCTGCCTATCTGGTCGGTGACCTTGGCAGAACACCTTGGCGCTCGATCAACGCGACAACGAAGCTTTACTATGATTTGAACGCAGGCGACAAAATATACGCCGGAATCAACTATCAGGAAACCAGCCAACGGGCTACGGGATTCAATACCTATCTCAGGGATGCCGCGACCGGCGCACCCGTCAGTAGCGGAACACTCAATGTCAACGGTCAGCGTGTTGTACTGACGAATTACGATTTCACACTCTTCTCGTTCCTGCCTTTGCGCGAAACGACGACGCAATTCCTGCTCGGTTATGACGGCGTGATAGGTGACGACTATTTGTTGAAAATAGATATGGCAAAGATCACACGCGGCTACCAGTTCACCATGGCTAGTCCGACTGCCAATTGGGATAACGGTACGGGTACTTTGTCGGACACGCCGAACGATGCGATCGACGGCTCGGTGCAGTTGAGTTTTCCTGTCGGAGAGCGGCACTTTCTGGTTACCGGCATCGCACTGCATCAGGACAAGGTAAACCAGCAGATCCTCGAACTTTCAAACTGGCGTGACCCGGGTTCAACAAGGGCCGTGAACAGTGGTTACAACGGTCAATCAACGACAGTCTCGATCTTTGCCCAAGATGAAATCAATGTGACGGATGCGTTCACGTTGTATCTGGGTGGAAGGTGGGATGACTGGAAGACTCAGGGTGACAACTTCAGCAATATCGCCCCGCTCGGAACAACGATCCATGCTTCGCGCACAGTCTCTGCAATCAGTCCCAAAATATCTGCAGTGTACAAACCGTTTGATACAGTGACATTGCGAACTTCTTTTGGGAAATCGTTTCGCGCGCCGACCAATCAGGATCTATACACATCCTCAACCAGTAGAGGGCGTACGACGACCGGCGACCCGGATCTCAAACCCGAACAAGGTACGACATGGGAACTGGGAGGGGAATGGAGAAATGGCGAAGGCAGCAAATTCACTGCTACCTATTACGAAACACAGTTAAGCGATCTGATTTATTTGCAGCAAGTCTCCGCGACAAAGTCGCTGCGCATCAATGCCGGCAAAGCCAAAGTAAAGGGGCTCGAACTGGCTGTTGCCACCAGATTGACAGGCAGGCTTGAACTGGAAGCCAATTACGCATACATCGATTCGAGGATGCTCGATAATCTGGCTGACCCTTTGAGTGTGGGCAAACGGCTCACTGATGTACCCAAGAACATCGCCGGAGTTTCGTTGACGGCGCGACAGGGAGCATGGACGGGTGTTCTGAGCGCGCGCCATTACAGTCATATATTCTGGACGGCGCAGAACACCGATATCGTCGAAGGCGTGCCGGGTAGTTATGACGCGCATACCATGGTGAACGCGAACATCGGCTATGAGTTTTCAAGGGGTGTCAAAGGGAGGCTGGATATCAACAATCTGTTTAACACCAAGGCCTATTCCTATTTCCTGTTGCCCGGAAGGAATCTGACTGTCGAAATGTCGTTTGCATTATAAGTTCATGGCGCCGGACGAGTTAACCATAAAGTGAGCACCCGACGAGAAAGATATGCTGCTACCCGATACGAATATCGCCAGCATGAGGCAGCATAGAGCATGGAGTTCCGGCCAAGGATGAAACTGTCGTCTCATCCGGTCTGGCTGGTGGGCTTTCGTCCATTCTTTGCATTGGCGCTTATATCCGGATCTATCATGCCGATTCTATGGGTGATGTTTTTTTCGGGTGCGATGCACGCCCCCAAGACTACTTTCTCGACGGCGCAGTGGCATGCACATGAGATGTTCTTCGGGTTTGGCTGGGCGGTTCTTGGTGGTTTCTTGCTGACGGCAACCAAAAACTGGGTTCGGGTGCGTGGCTATCACGGTTATTCGCTGATGTTTCTTGCGGCCGCATGGCTGTTCGAACGGATCGGCATGTGGTTCGAAGGCGATTGGCCGCCATTCCTGTTCAAGATATCGAACAATCTGTTTCTGGGGGCCATCGTCGCGATGCTGTTGTGGACGCTGATCCGAAATCGCAGGAATGACGTTTACCGCGACAACTTCCTGTTCCTGGTGATTCTCCCGGTTTTCATGTTAAGCAAGAACCTGATGCTCAGTGCTGCGCACTATGATATTGGCTGGAGTATGGCGGTAGGGTTGTTTCGAATGGCTTTCTTGGTGATGCTGGAGAGAACGATATTCCATTTCATGAAAGGAGTATTCCAGGTCGAGATTCTTAACCATGCGACGCTGAACCAGGCGATCAAGATACTCGGTCTGCTGCTTGTGTTCGAAAGTCTGATGCCGTTGCAGATAGCGGGAAGCGTCGAATTGCTGCTTGCGCTGCTGCTGGCCGGGCGTTTTCTTTACTGGAAGCCCCAATTGGCGATGCAGAGGCTCGATATCGGCATCATGTACTTGGGTTACCTCGCACTTGTTGCACAGCTGCTTATCGAATTGACCAGGCAGTTCGTTCACGCGGAATGGACTGTATCCATGTCCGTTCATATCTTCACCTTCGGCGTGATGGGACTGATTATTCCTGCCATGATGATCAGGATAGCCAAGGGGCATACAGGCAGAAAGGTGTATTTCGACATCATCGACAAACTGGCCCTGCGGGTCATGATGATGGCATTCGTGTTCCGTATTGTTGCCCCGCGATTTTACCCTGATGAGTATATATTGTGGATTGACCTTGCGGCATCATGCTGGTTCGCTTGTTTTGCAATACTCTCCTGGCGGTACATCCCCTTTTTGATGCAGCCACGGGTCGATGGTAAAGAGCACTGACTGGAATGAGCTAATTGGGTTTCCAGCGTTTCAGCAACAGCGCGTTGCTCACTACCGACACCGAACTCATCGCCATCGCGGCGCCGGCGATCACCGGATTGAGCAGGCCGGCGGCGGCGAGCGGAATGCCCAGCACGTTATAGGCGAAGGCGAAGAACAGGTTCTGGCGGATCTTGCGCAAGGTCGCATGCGACAGCGAGACCGCATCCGCCACGCTCGCCAGGTCGTTGCGCATCAGCGTGATGTCTGCCGTCTCGATGGCGATGTCGCTGCCACTGCGCATTGCGAAGCCGACGTCCGCTTCCGCCAGCGCGGGCGCGTCGTTGATGCCGTCGCCGACCATGCCGACCAGCCGTCCGCCGGACTTGAACGATCGCACCACGGCGGCCTTGTCCTGTGGCAACACCTCGGCGCGGAATTCCGTGATGCCTGCCTGTGCGGCGATGGCTTGAGCCGTGGCCTGGTTGTCGCCGCTCAGCATCACCACGCGGATGTCCATTGCGGCGAGCCTGGCTACCGCTTCCTGGCTGCTGGCGCGCAGTCGGTCAGCCAGGGCGAGGTAGCCGAGCAGGATTCCGTTTCTGGCGACCGCGATCACACTTTTGCCTTGTCGATTCCATTCCAGCACGCGTTGCTCGTCGATGACGACTCCTTTGCTCACGGCGAAAGCGGGCGAACCGAGCAGGTAATGTTTGCCGTCGAGCTTGGCCTGCAACCCCCGGCCGGACGATTCGTCGATGTGTGCGGCTGCGGCCGGCGTGATGTGCAGGGCCTTCGCATGGTCCAGCAGCGCGCGCGACAGCGGATGGGTGGAGCCTTGCGCCAGCATCGCCGCGATTTCCAGCAATCCCTCCGGTCCGATGCCCGCCGAGGGAAGGGTGTCGGTGACGCTCGGCTTGCCTTCGGTCAGCGTACCGGTCTTGTCCACCACCAGTACCGCGAGTTTGTGCGCGCGTTCCAGTGCCGCTGCATCCTTGACCAGAATGCCGGATTGTGCGGCGCGTCCGGTCGAGACGACCAGCGCGGTCGGCGTGGCCAGCCCCAGCGCACACGGACAGGAGATGACCAGCACCGCGACGGCGTTGATCAGGGCGGTGGTAAAGCCGCCGCCCGTCGCCCACCAGGCGAGGAAGGTCAGCAGCGCGATGGCCACCACCACCGGCACGAACACGGCGGAGATCCGGTCGGCGAGTTTCTGGATCGCGGCTTTCGAGCCTTGCGCCTGTTCAACCAGCCGGATGATGGCGGCGAGCTGGGTGCGCGAGCCGACCGCCAGCGCACGGCATTTGAGCAGGCCACGCTGGTTGAGCGTAGCGGCATACACCTTGTCGCCGGGTTGTTTGTCCTGCGGCAGGTTTTCTCCGGTGAGCATGGCTTCGTCCAGGCTGGACAGGCCTTCCAGTACGCTGCCGTCGACCGGCACGCTTTCGCCGGGGCGCACCAGGAACACATCGCCCACCTGCATCTGATCGACGGCCAGTTCCTGCATGACGCCGTCGCGTTCGACATGCGCGGTCTTCGGTTGCAGGTTGATCAGCGCTTCCAGCGCGCTGGAAGCCTTGGCCTTGGCGCGCGCCTCCAGCAGCTTGCCGAGCAGCACCAGGGTGATCAGCGTGGCGCTGGCCTCGAAATACAGCGGCTGATCCAGGTCGAACAGCAATACCGCACAACTGAACAGATAAGCGGCACTGGTACCGAGTGCGACCAGCACGTCCATGTTCGCGCCGCCGCCACGCAGGCTGCTCCAGGCGCCGGTATAGAAACGCCGGCCGATCCAGAGCTGCACCGGCGTGGCGAGCGCGAATTGCAGCCAGCCCGGCAGCATCGCATGGATGCCTGAGAACATCAGCAACATCTCCGCCAGCAGCGGCAGGGTGAGCAAGACGGAGATGCCGAATTGCATCCGCTGGCGGCGATAAGCGGCGGCACGTTCCGCCTTCTCGGCGGCGAAATCGCGCAATGGATGTGCCGAAAAACCGGTGGTGCCGACGGCTGCGATCAACCCTTCGATATCGGTCTGTTGCGGGTCGAAATCGATGCTGGCTTTTTCGGTGGCGATATTGACCGAGGCCGACACGCCGGGAAGCTGGTTCAGCGCTTTCTCCAGACGCGCCGAACAGGATGCGCAGTGCATCCCGGTGATTTGCAGTTCGGTGTGATCGGTTCTTGTGTCCATCTCACGCCGAATGTAGCACGATTTACAGCGGGCGTTTTATGCTTACCGCCCCGCGAATCTGGCCGGCGCTGTATCCGGTCGCCTGGTCGTGCGGATAGTTCTCGGACAGGCGCGCTTTCACGTTGTCGGAGATCTGCTCCGGCGTGCCGTGGCAGGCGACACAGCTGGGTTGCAGCGCGATGGCTTTCATGTAGCGGAAGTATTTTCCGTTAGGCTCCTTGACGATCTCGGCGGCCTCCATCATGTCGGTATCCTCGCCCTTGGCAACGCGTACCTCGAATCGTTTCAGCATCTTCTGTTCCCATGCGTCGGGGGTGCCCAGCATGGGATTGCGCACCTTGAGCGAAACGCGTGAAAGCTTCCAGCCCTGCTGGCGGGAGATGTCGCCGGCCAGTTTCGGGGCGATGTCCTTGCACACGCCGATGGCGGACTCCGGGCCGCCTTCCATCACGGCTTTTTTGTTTTCGGCCATCAGTTGCTGAGCGAACGGTTTGACCACGGCGCGACTTTCCTCGATGTAACCGGCGAGGTCGGCCGCTTGAACTCCCGCAGACGAGAGGGCGAGCAGGGTTGTGAGGGCGAGCGGTTTTTTCATGCTGATTCTCCTTGTGCTAAAAACGCCCGACAGACAACAGGGTCTATCGGGCGGAACCGGAGGGAGGCGTCCGGTTATTTTTTCATCGGGCAGGTGCTCATGCCGAACAGGGTATAGGCCGGGCAGAACCCAAAGATGCCGGTCAGCAAGGGTACGACACCGATCCATGTCCATGGGGTGTACATGCCGGCCACTGCCATGCCGACCAGAGCCAGACCTGCGACGATGCGTGCGATGCGGTCGATACCGCCTACGTTGAGTTTCATGCTGTCCTCCTTTTGTGGTTGAAACGCGGGTTGATGAATCTGTTTATATCACTTGGCAGCCTGCAACTGCCAGGAATCGTGGCAGGCCACGCAACTCGACAGCGTGTCGGTCAGCATGCCCATGATCTCCGGGGCAGGTTTGCCTGCCTCGGCGGCAGTGGCAAGGTCGTCCATGCTGTGATGTACGCTCATGCCCAGTTGCTTGAAAGGCAGCGGCAATTTTGCCAGCAGTGTCGGATTGACGTCTGCGGCTGCGGCCATGCCGGCCGAACGCGCCGCGGCAGCGACCTGTTTCATGTCGTTGCTGTTGATGCCTTGCAGGATGCCGTGGGTTGCGCCGAGCAGGCCGCGCATTTCGGTCAGCACCAGGTCGCGTTCGCTGGCCTGCAGCACGATGGCGGTGCGGTTGTCGGTGCCTTCGGCGGTATTGCCGCGCACGAAGAACCAGGCAAAGGTGGCGATGGTGGCGAACCAGAGGAGGATGGCGGTTAAGGCAAGTTTGCTGAGTTTCATGAATGAGGTTCGTGCCCAGATAATGTGAATAGGGGCGGATGGTAGAGGGGAGTCGGTGTGCTGTCTGTGAGAAAGGTCACACAGAGGTCAAAGCGCGGAGAATTTGCGCAGGGCGGGGATGTCGACGAGTTCTATTTGCTCACGCCCCAGCCTGATCCATCCCTGTTCGGCGAAGTTCTTCAGCAAGCGGCTGACAATCTCCCTCACGCTGCCGAGTTCGTCGGCGAGCGCCTGGTGGGTGGCGCGAATGGGCGAGGGTTTGGCGACCAGCAGGGCGGCGAGGCGCTGGTCGAGTTTCTGGAAGGCGACGGCCGAAACCAGTTGCATCAGGTCGGTCAGGCGTTCGGAGAACAGGCTGAAGATGTAATCCCTGAATGGTTCATGCCGGGCGATCAGGGTCTTGAACATGGTCGGCGACAACACCAGCATGTCCACATCCTGATCGACCAGGCCGCGTGCGTGGTATGGGGCATGTCCGAGCAGGCAGCTGCTGGTCAAGATGCAGCTTTCGCCCGGGCCGACGCGGTACAGCTGGAGTTCGCGCCCGTTCGGCGAACTCTTGGTCACGCGGACAGATCCTGAGAGCAGCAGCGGGAACCCTTGGCAGGGCTGGTTCTCGTCGAACACGATCGTGCCGGCCGGTAGCTGCACCACATTCGCTTCGGCCAGCAGTGTTCCGAGTTCCCCGACAGGCAGTTCGCGCAGCATCGGGTAGTGCTGTAGCAGTCGAGCGCGCAGGTCGTCAGGCATGGACAACACAGTCATACCGAGCGGAGCGGTTTCTCATTCCGGTCGCATCTGCGGGAACAGGATCACATCGCGGATGCTGGCACTATCCGTCAGCAGCATCACCAGACGATCGATGCCGATGCCTTCCCCGGCGGTCGGCGGCAGGCCATATTCCAGCGCGCGCACGTAATCGTTGTCCTTGAACATCGCTTCTTCGTCGCCGGCATCCTTGGCCGCAACCTGCGCGTCGAAACGCGCCGCCTGGTCTTCAGCGTCGTTCAGCTCGGAGAAGCCGTTGGCGATCTCGCGCCCGACGATGAACAGTTCGAAGCGCTCGGTGATGTCGGGACGGGTGTCGCTGCTGCGCGCCAGCGGCGAGACCTCGATCGGGTAATCGACGATGAAGGTGGGCTCGAACAGGTGGGCTTCGGCCAGTTCCTCGAACAGCGAGAGCTGCAATCCGCCGATGCCGTCCTCGGGCTTGTACTTGGCCTTCAGGTCTTCCAGTTCGTTGATCACGAAATCGCGGTCGCCCAGTTGCGCGTCGGTGAACTGCGGATGATATTTCTGGATCGCCTGCACCATGGTCAGTCGGTGGAACGGTTTGCCAAGGTCAAGTTCCTTGCCCTGGTAAGTGATGAGCGTGGCGCCCAGCACTTTTTGCGTCACCTCGCGGAACAGGCGCTCGGTGAAATCCATCAGGTATTGGTAATCTCGGTACGCCTCGTAGAATTCCAGCATCGTGAATTCCGGGTTGTGGCGCGTGGACAGGCCCTCGTTGCGGAAGTTGCGGTTGACCTCGAATACCTTCTCGAAACCGCCGACCACCAGACGCTTCAGGTACAACTCCGGCGCGATGCGCAGATACATCTTCATGTCCAGCGCGTTGTGGTGCGTCTCGAACGGCTTGGCCGCCGCGCCGCCCGGGATGGAGTGCATCATCGGCGTCTCCACTTCCATGTAACCGTGGTTCACGAAGAAATCGCGGATCGCCTGGATGATGCGGGTGCGCGTCACGAACACCTTGCGCGCATCCTCGTTGGTGATCAGGTCGAGATAGCGCTGGCGGTATTTCTGCTCCTGGTCGGTCAGGCCGTGGAATTTTTCCGGAAGCGGGCGCAGCGACTTGGTCAGCAGGCGGATTTGCGAGACGCGCACCGACAGTTCTCCGGTCTTGGTCTTGAACAGCACGCCCTGCGCGCCGAGGATGTCGCCGAGATCGTAATGTTTGAACGCGTCGTGCGCTTCCTCGCCGGTATCGTTATTGCTGACGAACAACTGGATGCGCCCGCCCATGTCCTGGACGGTGGCGAAGCTGGCCTTGCCCATCACGCGCTTCAGCATCATGCGCCCGGCCACTGCAACGCGGACCTGTGCGGCCTCCAGTTCGTCGTGCGTCTTGCCGCCGAACTCGGCATGCAGGTCCCCGGCGAGGTGCGTGCGGTCGAAGTCGTTCGGGAAGGCGACGCCTTGTGCGCGGATCGCATTCAGTTTGGCGCGGCGTTCCGCGATGATCTGGTTCTCGTCTTGGGCTGGGATGATGGGTTCGTTGCTCATGATGTTCTGTATGACTGAAGGTTAATTTTGGCGGCGTGAAATATAGCACAGGGACGGGGTTTTCAGGGCTACAGATACCCTTCTTGCTCGCCCTTTTCGCCATGTTCCAGCATCCATTCCAGCAATTCGGATAGCGGGGCGGGGAGTGTGGGTTCCTGGCTCAGGGTGGCGAGTTGCAGCTTGTCACCCTCGGTCAGAGGCTTGCGCACGCGCAGGGCAGAGAGGTCGTTGGCGGACATCCGCCACGGTTGCCAGTCTAGTTTGCGTTCGCGCCACAGTTCAGCAGCCTTGAGAGCGATGGCGATGCCTGCCGGGTCCGGGTCGCAGGCCAGTTGGGCTGGTGCGGGAGCCAGATCAAGCAGATGGCCGACAGCCGCGCGCCACCAAGTCGGCGGGAAGCCGGGCAGCCAGATAACACCCGCGTCCAGTTCGCGTTGTTTGGCGACGCGCTCAAAGCTGGTGCGGTTCTCTACCAGTTGCCAGCGGTTGATCGTTCCTGATGTTTTCGTTACAGCCTGCATGGTTTCAGGCGTGATCGCGGCAAAGTCCGGGTTGGCAGCGAGATCGATTTGCCCATGCGGCAGGTAAAGCAGCAGTGGTGTGGCGAGCAGCAGCAACGGCGTGTGACCTTCGATGCCAAATTCGGCCAGATCGAGCACCGATTCCAGCCAGTCCCACATACTATTGCTGACCGATTTGGTGTCGCCGCGCGAAAACAGCGCGAAGTCGCGGCGAGTGCCGTTGCGTTGCGCTTCCTGCCAGCGCTGCAAGGCAGCGATTAAATCAGCGCGTGCCAAAGCGCGATGTAAGGGGAGTTCATCCAGTGCAAGTAATGCGGGAGCCAGATTGTTGTCGCAGTGGCTCGCCAACGTTTCGCGTAGTTCTTGCCAGCGAAGTGCATTCTGCTCTTTGTCGCTGATTCCGAGCGCGGCGCGCAGTTGCGGCAAGTTGCGCAGTTCCATTGAGCGCGGCCACCAGTCGCCATGCTCGCGTTCTTCGATGATGATAGCCCAGCCTTGGCGTAGCAGCCATTCACGCAGTGCATCGGCGAGCGGCAGGTTGGCTGTGCCAGAGTCTTTCAGCAGTGTTTCCCAACGGCTTTTGCCGCCGCGTCTCACCCAGCGGGTTAACAGTTCACGCCAATCGGAGGGGATTAGTTCGAGTTCGCTGGCAGGCTTAGTGCGAAATCGCCGGCGGCGCTTGCACAGTGCGCGCTCATCAAGCAGTTCGATCCGGATCGAATCAAGCGTGCTCATGTTGTTCGCGCACCAACACACCAATACGCGGAGCCCACGCATCGTTTGGCCGTTTCTTGAACGTCACCAACGTGAGCATGGACGGGTCATACACGCTGACGTTGTGTGTGACCGGGGTGGTGAGCAGGTATTGCGCGCGGGTGGCTTTGAGGAAAGAGGCGACGCGCTCGATGTTGACAATATCGAGGTGGGCGAACGGTTCGTCGATGAATACGAAGCCGCCGGGGCGCGATTCTTCCATCATCAGGCCGACCAGCAGGATCAGCGATTTCATCACTTGCTGTCCGCCGGAAGCATCGCCGTCGTTCATACCCATGAAGCCCTTCTCGTCGAAGTCGAAGCGCACTGCCAGCCCGGCTTGCGATAGCGTGACATCGTCGCCGTTGGCCAATGACACGGGTTCGTATTCGACTTTGATGCCGGCCATTTCGCCCAGCACCTTGAGATTTTTCACATAGCGGGCGATGGTGTAACGCAGCACGGCGATGTATTGCTCGCGTGCCGCATCGGTCTGGCTGCGCGCCATTTCGTTGTCGCGGCGGCGCGTGGCCAAATCGCTTTCCTGATGCGCGTAGTCATCGCGAATTTTGTCGCGTAACACGATCACGCTGGCATCGGTTTCCCACGATTCATCGGCAAAGCGGGCTTCGATTTCGTGGATGCGTCTTTCGATGTTGGTGCTGTCGCGCCACTGTTCGGCGATTAGCTGATTGGCTGTCGCATCGCGCCAAGTTGCGGGCATTTGCCGGCGATTATGCCGCAAGCGTTGTAAACGTTTAGCTTGTTCTTCGCGCGCGGGGCGGTTTTCTTTTTCGGCGATTTCTTTGTCCAGTCTTTGCATGAACTGGCGGATATTCCCCAGTGTGCTGTTTGCCGCAACCACCGCATCATCTGCTTGTTCGCGATCTTGCTGTGCTTGAAATACGCCGTTGTCGCGGCGTTTGATGACCAGCACGTCATAGTGTTGGCGTGCCTCGGCAAACTCGGCGGCGCGCGCAGCCAGTCGCGCGCTGGCATCTTCTCCGGCGAGTTGCGCTTTAAGATTGTTCAGGCGCGCAGACAAGTCATCGCGTTGCTGGCGCAATGGCGCGAGGATTTTTTCCAGATCGGCGCGTTGCTGGCGCAGCGATTCCAGCCGCGCCTTGCCGAAGCGCGCCTGTTCCGGTGCGGCAAAACGTCCGCCGCGCCGCTCGCGCAAATAACCCTGGCGCGTGATCCAGTCTTCGCCGCGCGGCAGTTTCGCGCCCGCGTTGGCATCTTCCACGCGGCGGATGCGTTCCAGCAGCCGCAACAACCATTCCGGCACCGGCTGCGCAAAGCGCACCACTTCCAGCAACGAACCTTGCGGTGCGAGGCCGGGCTTGCTGCGTTCCGGCACGATGAAATGGCGGTAGCGCAATTTTTCGCCGAGCGCCATCGCCGCTTCCGCATCTTTTTCTTTCGCCAGCAACACGATGTGTGCGAACGGCGCCAGCACGGCCTCCACGGCGGCTTGCCAAGACGGATCGACGATCTCCACCAGATCGGTGAGCAAATCGTGGGCGATGCCCGCGCCGCTTAACGCTTGACGGAACGCGGCGACATCGGCGGGATCGCTGCGCCGTCCGGCGGCGAGGTTTTCCAGCATCTCGTCCAGTTGGCGCTGCTGCTGTTCCAGTTCGGCGATGCGCAAGCGCAGACGGTCGCGCTCGTTTTCCAGATGCTCCAGTTCGCGCGCATCGGCGGCTTGGCCGCCCGCGCTTTCAACTTGCTGCAACAGCCGGTCATGCTGTTTGACGAGGGCTTCCCAGTTGCCCAGTTCGCGGTTGAGTTCGTTCAGCGCGCGCTGTTGCACTTGCTCGTTTTCGTGCGCGGCCTGCTTGCGCAACTGCGCCGCTTGCAGGGCTTGCTGCTGCACTTGCAGTTCCAGCGTCAGCGCGTGGCGCTCGGCGCGCTTGCCGCGCCAGTCGCGGCGTAAGCCCTGCAATGTGCGCCCCGCGTTCTCGGCTTCTTTTTGCAGCAGATGGTGTTCCAGGCGCGGGCGCGTTTCCGACACCAGCACGGTGCGCTCTTCGTTTAGGCGCTGCCATTCGAGATAACGATTTACGTTCAGTTCGTGTGTTTTGAGGCTATAACCAAGCGCTTCCAAATTTCGCTGCACTGCATCCAGTTCGCGCGAGGTGTACTCCTGATGGTGGCGCGCTTCCTGATAGCGCTCCAGCACTTCCTTGTCGCCAAACACCTGAAACACCAGCTCAAGCAATTCTTTGGGCGAAAGCTCGCACAGCTTGTCGGTTTGCCCCTGTTCCAGCGACAACACGCGCGCGATAGCGGGCGACAATCCGGCGCTGTGCAGCAGGCGCTGATAATCGCGCACGCCGAATTCCTGTCCCTGTTGCTCGATGTCTTCCAGCGATACTTCGCCTTCCGCCACCCAATATTTGCGCACCCAGTCGCCACCTTTCTTGTCGATGCGACAAGCCAGCGTGATGCGGTCTTGCTGGTAGGGCAGACCGAACGGGCGGCGGCTTGAGCCGGGCGGGCGCTGGTTATCCACCACGCCGCGCAGCCAGCAGAAGTCTTCGCCGTTGCGCCGCACATAACGTTTGTAATCGCGCTTCTTCGAGCATTCCAGCGCCAGCAGCGTGCGCAGCGCATCGAGTAGCGTGGTCTTGCCCGAGCCGTTGGGGCCGACGATGGTGATGATGGAAGCATCCAGCGGCAATTTGAAGCGCTGCCAGTAGTCCCAATGTACGGTTTCCAGTTCGAGCAGGCGAAACATCAGTTGACCTCCGGGGTAACTTCGGCCAGCACGCCACGTTTTTTCAGCAAGTCGGCCAGCGCGCCGTTGAGGATGCGCGGAGCCATTTCGGCGTAGTCGAAGGCGAGGTCGAGCAATGGGCCTTCGTGGATGACTTTGTTTTTGCGTTCAATAAAACCGAGGCGAGAAAGTGGAGCAAGGGCAAATTTTTCGAGGCGCGTTTTCCCACCCAGCAACTTGCCATAGTCTTCCAGCAGAATATTTTCGGCGATGCCGCGCGAGGCTTCGTGCGCAAGCGGCGTGAGTTTTACGGTCTCAAACAGCTCGCTTTGCGACTCCTGTTGCGCCGCCTCGCCCGCCAGCTGGCGCTCGCGCTTGGGCAGGATGATGAGCGCCCACAGAATCACCAGCAGCGCCACCGCGTCTTTGGGCAGGCCGATGTTGCTGGCTTGCCAGGTGTCGTGCTGCTCGAATACTGCGCTCTCGATATCGCGGGTGAGAGCGATGCCGACATGGGCGGCAAACGGTTGCGACAGTAGGCGCATGCCGCAGGTGGCAAGGCGCTGATCCACTTCATCGCGGAAGCTGCTGTCGATCAGCAAGCGGCGTACCTCTGCATCTTCACGCGGCAAGTAGCGCATCGCCAGTAAGCGCGCAATCAGCCGCGCGGCAGGGTCGTGATTCATTTTGAGTTCTCCTGTAAAGGAATAAGTTCGCCCGCGCTCATGGAGGCGACTTCGTTGCGATGCACGGGGTGCAATTCGTTACTGCTGTTATCCCAATACACAGTTAATGGCAGCGTTGCCAACGGCGCGAGTTCCGGATCGACGTTTTGTTCGCCAATAAATGCCAGCAATGACATGCGATAGGAAGCCGCGCTGAAATTGTCTCCAACCACGGCATCGGTGACAGACATTGCTTGAGGTAAGGCGGAAAGTAGGCGGATAAGCGCAGCCAGTTGCGGCGGCGGTTCGTGTGGGATGTCTTGGGTGTGTTCGATGGCAGCGGGCGGGGGCAGTGTGGAGACACGCCGCGTGGGTTGTTCGCGTTCGATGAAATCTTCGGTGTTATCCACCATCACATCGGGTAGTACAAAGGTCGCTTCAGGAACGACTGCGAGTTGTTGATCAGACAGAACGACTAGTTCATCTATCGTGCGTTCTTTGAGCCATATAGCCAATTCGGAGGAGGTGAGCCCGCCTTGCGATAAATGCACTTGCTGTCGCGCAATGGCGGCAAGCTCCCTTTGGAATACAGATGACATGCGCATGATGCGCGATTGGCGTGAGCCGATTTCCTGTGCCAGCCGCCAACTGGCATCATCAGCAAGTCCAGATTCACCGAGGTTCTTCAGCACTTCGTTGCCTTTCTCCATCCACTTCCATACTGATTGGAGTTGGCTTTGTGCGGCACGCAAACGAAACTCAGAGCCGGAGGCGACTGCTTGGGCAAACGAATCTTCCAGTTCGGTGAGGCGTGCCAGCAGGTGTGACAGTGCTTCGGGCGATAGTTTTCCGACGGCGGAACCAGCAGCGACTTGGGCGGCATAAAATCCCAATTCGCTATCAGCCTCGGCGCTGAACGAAAGAAGGTTGGATAGTGCCGCCAACACCATGCGACCAGCGGTGGATAAGCGATAAACGCGGCGTTCTACATCCCACAGCAGTAGTTCGTGTTCGCGCAAACGGCTGAGTACAGTATTGAGTTTTGCTGAAGCGAAAAACGCGAAGTGCGTTTCCAGTTCACGCGGAGACCAGTCCGGCGCATCAGCACGAAGGCCAATCTCGCGCAATATAACTAGGCGCACCAGCACTTCTTCATCACCACCGCGAAACAGCGCGATCATCGCGCCAATCAGTGGCTTGGCTTTGTTCAGTGGGAAAAATTGCTCTACGTCATTCGGGACGATGCCGGGTGCGAAAAATTCAGCTAGCGAATTTTCGTCATGCTCGGACATTGTTAAACGCCTTGCTTCAGGCTGGCTTCGATGAAGGCATCGAGGTCGCCGTCGAGCACTTTTTGCGTGGCGGAGATCTCGACGTTGGTGCGCAGATCCTTGATGCGCGAGTTGTCGAGCACATAGGATCGTATCTGGTGGCCCCAGCCCACATCGGTCTTGGAGGCTTCCAGCTTGTCCGCTTCGGATTGGCGCTTGCGCAGTTCCAGTTCGTACAGGCGCGATTTCAGCATGGCCATCGCTTCGGCCTTGTTGCGATGCTGCGAACGGTCGCTCTGGCATTGCACGACGATGCCGGTCGGCGCGTGGGTGATGCGGATCGCTGAGTCGGTCTTGTTGATGTGCTGGCCACCCGCGCCGCTGGCGCGGAAGGTGTCGATGCGCAGGTCGGCCGGGTTGATGTCCACCTCGATGGAGTCGTCCACTTCGGGCGAGACGAACAGGCTGGCAAAGGAGGTGTGTCGTCCGCCGGAAGAATCGAACGGCGATTTGCGCACCAGGCGATGCACGCCGGTCTCGGTGCGCAGGTGTCCATAGGCATATTCGCCTTCGACCTTGAGCGAAGCGCTGCGGATGCCCGCGACATCGCCGTCGGTCTGTTCCAGTACTTCGACCTTGAAGCCCTTGCGTTCGCAGTATTTCAGGTATTGGCGCAGTAGCATGGAAGCCCAGTCACAGGCTTCGGTACCGCCTGCGCCGGCCTGGATGTCGATGAAGCAGTTGTTCGGGTCTGCCGGGTTGGAGAACATGCGGCGGAATTCCATTTCCGCAACGCGTTTTTCGATGTCCCGGACATCGTCCGCGATGCCGTTCAGGCTGTCCTCGTCGTTCTCAGCCTGGGCCATCTCGAACAGTTCCGAGGCGTCAGTGATGTCCTGCCGAATCTTCGTCAGGCCGAGCACAACGGTTTCCAGCGACTTGCGCTCACGTCCCAGATCCTGGGCGCGTTTGGCGTCCTGCCAGATGGCCGGGTCTTCGGCGAGTTCGCAGACTTCGGTCAGGCGTTCCTGCTTGGTATCGAAGTCAAAGATACCTCCGCAATTCTGCGCTGCGCGAGGCGAGATCCTGCAGCTGGTTGGACAAGGCGTTGAGTTGTTCGGCTTCCATGATTTTGTCGTGTGCTGAAAAGGGCGCGATTATAACGCAAACAGTCCGGCCAGCACCCCGAGGGCGATGGCGCCGAATCCGATGGCGACATGTCTTGCGAGAACCCAGCCGCCGATGAAGACCACCATGCCGAACTTGAAGGCGAGATTGGAAAGAAAAGCGATGGCGATGGCTGTTACCGCCTGCTGCTGGCTTAACTGGCCGAGATTCAGCAGGCGCAGACTGGATAACGTGATCGCGTCCACATCGGTCAGTCCGGAGACCAGTGCCACGACATACAACCCCTGATTGCCCGCGAAATCCTCCATCCATGCCGCCGCCAGCAACACCGCCACATACATCAGGCCGAAGCCGATGGCGGTGTGCAGTTCGGCGGGATTGGAAGTCTCGGGGAAGTGAGGCTCGGGGGCATTGCTCATCCTGCGCCAGTTATACAGTGCGACGAACAGGCCCGACAGCAGTCCGCCCAGCAGTACCGGCAACAGGTCGGGCAATGCGGCGTAGGCGACCACGGAACTGACAATTATCAGGCGCAGTAATACCACCATGCTGGCGATCACGATGACCGAGGCGGCCACTTCCAGCATGGCAGGGGCGCTCTTGCCGCGCCTCGCATAGCTCAATGTGGTTGCGGTGCTCGACACCAGGCCGCCGAGAAAGCCCAGCAACAGCGTGCCATAGCGCGTGCCCACCATTTGCAGTGCGGCGTAACCGGTGAGGCTGAGCCCGGAGATCAGCACCACCATCAGCCATGCCTGGTAGGGATTGACGGCATCGTACGGCCCGTAATTCTGGTCCGGCAGGATCGGCAGCACGATGAAGGTCAGTACCGCGAATTGCAGTATGGCGACCAGATCGCGGCGCGTCAGCCGTTGCGATATGCCGTGCAGTTCGGGTTTGAAATAGAGCAGGGCGGTGATGCCGATCGCCAGCATCACGGCGAGTCTGGCCAGGTCGTACCAGATCATGATGCCCAGCCCGTAACTGAGCAGCAGTGCGATGACCGTGGTGGTGCCGGGGTCGGATTCGTCCCCGGGATGATTGAGGTAGGCGGCGACGATCATGCCCGCCACCGCGACCAGTCCGACCACCAGCAGCCAGGGCGAGCCGAGTTTGTCGGAGAGCAGCGCCAGCAGCGTGCCCAGCACGGCGACCAGCGCGAAGGTGCGCAGACCGGCCTTGGCCGACGGGTTGCGTTCGCGCTCCAGCCCGATCAGCAAGCCTAGGGCCAGGCTGGTGAGAAACTGCGGCAAGGCTTCGATGCCGTTCCCTTGCAGAAAATCGAGTTCCATCGCTTCACCCTTTCGTGTGCTGCCACTGCCGAACGATGAGTTGCAGATCCTGCGTGCCATTGTATTCATTGACGCCCAGGCTGTACACGAGATGCACGCGCTCCGGCAGCGGTTCGCTTTGACCGAACAGTATCGCGTCCATGGATCTCCCCTGTATTCCCAGACGCAACTTGAGATGTTTTTCGCCGACCACGCGCTGGCCCTGCACGATGAAGTCGTCATTGAACTGCGGCGCGGGGAAGCCCTGTCCCCACACCTGGTCTTCGAGCAGGCGCGCCGTTTCCAGCGTCATGTCCGCATGTTCCAGCGAGCCGTCCGTTTCGATGCGCTGAGTCAGGTCGTCGGTGTCGAGCAGTTCGCTGGCGACCTGTTCGAAGGATGAGGCGAACCGGTCGAAATCGGCCTCGGCGATGCTCAGGCCGGCGGCTGCGGCGTGACCACCGAATTTCCTGATCAGCGCAGGATGCCGTTTGCTGACCAGATCCAGCGCATCACGCAGGTGCAATCCGGAGATGGAACGTCCCGAACCTTTCAGTTCACCGTCATTGGCGCGCGCGAAGGCGATGGTCGGGCGATGGAACTTGTCCTTGAGGCGCGAAGCGAGGATGCCGATCACGCCCTGATGCCAGTTTTCGTCGAACAGCGCGAGACTGAAACTTTCGCTTGGCTCGACCGACTCGAGCGCCGCCAGCGCCGCTTCCTGCATGTCGGTCTCGATGGTGCGTCGCTCGCGGTTGAGGGCGTCCAGCCGGGTCGCGATCCGCATCGCGGTTGCGGCATCGTCGGACAGCAGGCATTCGATGCCAAGACTCATGTCGTCCAGTCGCCCGGCTGCGTTCAGGCGCGGGCCGACGGCAAAGCCCAGGTCCTGGCTGGATGTGTGGGCTGGGTCTTTCCTTGCCACTTGCAACAGCGCTTTGATGCCGGCGCAGGCGCGTCCGGCACGGATGCGCTGCAGGCCCTGCTGCACCAGGATGCGATTGTTCTGGCCTAGTTTGACCACGTCGGCAACCGTGCCCAGGGCCACGAGATCGAGTAGTTCGGCAAGCCTGGGTTCGGGACAATCGGTGAATGTGCCGCGTGCGCGCAGTTCCGCGCGCAACGCCAGCAGCACATAGAACATCACGCCCACGCCCGCCAAGTGCTTGTCTGGAAAGGCGCATCCGCGCTGATTGGGATTGACGATGCTCGCGGCATCCGGCAAGGCATCGGCGGGCAAATGATGGTCGGTGACCAGCACGCGCATCCCGAGCTGGTTGGCTTCCGCCACGCCTTCGATGCTGGCGATGCCGTTATCCACCGTCAACAGGATGTCCGGCTCACTTCGGGCGGCCAGTCGCACGATCTCCGGCGTCAGCCCGTACCCGTATTCAAAACGGTTCGGCACGAGGAAGTCGATGTGCGCGCCAAAGGCACGCAACCCGCGTACGGCCACTGCGCAGGCGGTCGCGCCGTCCGCGTCATAGTCGGCGATGACCAGTATGCTGTCTTGTGCAGCGATGGCGTCGGCCAGATGGCGCGCCATTTCATGGATGTTTTTCAGGTTGTCGAACGGCAGCAGTCCGGCGAGCGAAGTTTCAAGTTGCCGGTTGTCGGTGATGCCCCGCGCCGCGAAGATCTTTGCCAAGGCAGAGGGGTGACCGCTGTCGAGCAAATGCCGCAGGGCCAGTTCGGGTATGTTGCGCGGTACGATCTCAGGCATGGAAACAATCGGTTCGAGCGTTATTTCATATGAGCCGAGTTTAGCACTCCGGGGGCGCGAGAACCTCTTCGAGGCAACCAGCGTCCGGATATATCGCCACCTCGTTTTTTTTGGTCAATTACGATAGAATCGCGCCCACTTTTTAGCAAGGTACGAAAAATCGTGGCATTGATCGTTCAAAAGTACGGCGGTACATCGGTCGGCAACCCCGATCGCATCAAAAATGTGGCTCGGCGCGTTGCGAAATTCAAGGCACAGGGACATCAGGTCGTGGTGGTGGTTTCCGCGATGAGCGGCGAAACCAACCGCCTGATCCATCTTGCCCATGAGATCCAGAAACATCCCGACCCGCGCGAACTCGACGTGGTCGTTTCCACCGGCGAACAGGTCACCATCGGCCTGCTGGCGATGGCGCTCAAGAGCCTTGGCGTCAAAGCCAAGAGCTATACCGGCGGGCAGGTCAGCATTGTGACCGACAGCGCTTTCAACAAGGCGCGCATTGTCAGCATCGACGAACAGAACATTCGCGCGGATCTGGAAAACGATCATGTCGTGGTGGTGGCGGGCTTCCAGGGGGTGGACGAAGACGGCAATATCACCACGCTGGGACGCGGCGGTTCGGATACGACCGGCGTCGCTGTTGCCGCCGCGCTGAATGCCGATGAATGCCAGATCTATACCGATGTGGACGGGGTATATACCACCGATCCCCGCTTGGTGCCGGAAGCGCGCCGCCTGAAGAGCATCACTTTCGAGGAAATGCTCGAGATGGCCAGTCTGGGTTCCAAGGTATTACAGATACGCTCGGTGGAGTTTGCCGGGAAATACAAGGTCAAACTGCGCGTGCTGTCCAGCTTTGAAGAAGAGGGCGACGGCACCCTGATTACTTTTGAGGATGACGACAAAATGGAACAAGCTATCATTTCCGGAATCGCGTTCAACCGCGACGAAGCCAAGATCACCGTCGTCGGCGTGCCCGACAGGCCGGGTATCGCATACCAGATCCTGGGCCCGGTCTCCGATGCCAACATCGATGTGGACATGATCATCCAGAACGTCGGCGTGGACGGCACGACCGACTTTTCCTTCACCGTGCATCGCAACGAATTCGTCAGGGCGATGGACATCCTGAAGAGCAAGGTGCAAGGGCACATCGGCGCACGCGAAGTGATCGGCGACAATAAGGCCGCCAAGGTTTCGGTGGTAGGCGTGGGAATGCGCTCGCATGTCGGCATTGCCAGCAAGATGTTCCGCACCTTGTCGGAAGAGGGTATCAACATCCAGATGATCTCCACATCCGAAATCAAGATATCGGTCGTCATCGACGAGAAATATCTGGAGCTGGCTGTTCGTGTCCTGCACAAAGCGTTCGACCTGGATCAGGAAGACGCATAAACCGTTTGACCGCCTAGCCTCAAGTCAGTATCATTCGCGGCCTTCGGAGAGGTGGCCGAGAGGTCGAAGGCACGCCCCTGCTAAGGGCGCATACGAGCTTAAACTTGTATCGAGGGTTCGAATCCCTCCCTCTCCGCCACAACAAAGTTTCAAAAAAACGCGCCCGTAGCTCAGCTGGATAGAGTACTTGGCTACGAACCAAGGGGTCAGGAGTTCGAATCTCTTCGGGCGCGCCATATTTTGTAATCAATGGGTTAGCGCAAACTGTATCAACCCATTTTTCTTTCCACTTGACCTTTTTGGGACTTTCATTCCCAGCCTTCCTGTCGATCATGCTAGGCTGCGATTCATCCGACTGCGTTTATCAGCGATGCAGTTTGACGCATCCACAAGCTCATCAAGCTGTCCGACTGAACAATGAGCCCATGCTTTGGCGCGCTGCCGCAGGATCTCGGCAAAAGTATGTTTCAGGTCATGAACCCTTACATGCTGAAGATTGACTCGCCGCCTTGCGTGCTGCCAGCCCGAGTTGTTCATGGTTTCAATCGGCTTTCCTCGATATGTGAAGACGTAGACGGGGTGCTTTCCGCGTTGTCCTGCAACTACCGACTTAGCTACCCGATTAAGCACCACCAGTCGCTCGTCACCATTCTTGACGTATGCATCGGGGATGATGAATACACTCGTGTCCAGCTCTTCTACTTTTACCTCCCAGTCCCAGCGCAGACTACAGACCTCTCCATCACGGCAGCCCGTATTAACCTTAAACAGGGCCATCGGCTGAAGGTGGGCGGGCAATTCGGTGAACAACGCGGTTTGCTCTTCCCAAGACAGCGGATAGGGCTTGTGTGCATCGGTCACTTTCAGCAGCTTGATCTTTGGGGCAACGGGTAGCCAAGTTAGATTGTTGTCATCCAGCCACTCTGATGCTGCCATATTCAGCAGATGCCGGATGACTGCTAACGATGCGTTAATCGTCTTGGTTTTTACGCCGTCCCTTTTTCTCGCACTGATGAATTGCTGAAGCGTACCCATATGCACTGAGTCCAACGAAAGCCTACCAATAAAAGGGTCAACCAGTTTCAAATGGTGGGCATCCGTTGCGATACTGCGCTTATGGCTATTTTCGTTCAGGTATCGGGTCGCCGCCGCGCGAAAACTCCGCTTTGGACGAATACCAAAAACCCGAGCTTGCCTTGCTTCGTCTAGCCTCTTTGTGAGGAACTCTTCCGCTTTGGCGAGCTCACTTTCGCCAGTGCTCTCGCAAATTCGGAGTCCTCGATACTGCTTGTCGATGTGCCAGACCCCGTTACGCAGGTAGAGTCCAGCGGCTCTTTTTCGTCCCATGTCAAAATTCCTTTCTTTCGACCGGGGCGACCGTTGCAGCGCATATATTGCTCCGCCCAGGCATCCAGTTCAAGTCGGTCGAAGGCAATCCCTTGCACCCCTATGGGTACTTCCGTCAGATACGGCCTGACTTCGGCACTGAATCGATTGCGATCCATGCCTAGATAGTCCGGCGCATCACGAAATCTGATGAAGCGGGGGAGTAGGATCATTGCCATGATAAAAAATGCTGAATGACCATCACCACAGTCACATCGTCACGAGAAGTGATAGGGGTGATGGACTTATCAGTCGCTATTAGTCGTTCATGAGGGTGATGCGAAGCTTTGCACCGGCACGACTATGTCCCAAGTGCTCGATTTGAATCCCGCGTTGACGCAGCCCCGGCCTGATCCGTGCAAGCTGCCCAGACAAGCCCCGTGCCGATTTCGGCCAAGCCGACTTATCTTGACCACATACACCTTCAAGCTGGGATTTCAGTGTAAGTACCGTGCCTTCCCAAGCCTTGTTCTTCTGTTGCGCCATGAAAACCTGTAATGCATTGGCGACCCCATAAGTTTCCAGACTACGATCTACCCCTTCGCGTACAGATGCTTCATATAGCTCGGTGAAATATCCGGGAGGGTGATCTAGCGCCATACAAACGGCCTCGCCCAACAGTTGGAAGTCGGCCATGCGAAACTTCTGGTCGAGGTTAACCGTAGGGAGATGGCGAAGCGCTGCGGAGAACAAGTCCAGCAATCCCCCGAAAATGGCCGGATAACTGTCTTGCCATTCCGCCGCGAGCGACTGCTCGTCCCGACGCTGTGCTGCCGGTATGCTCGGACACTCGATACTGATGACGCGCTCGATCAGATCGGGGCGTGTCGCTACAGGGCTGATGCCGTTCAGCATGACGGGCCGCTTTGTCTCCATAACGAACTCGTCGCCATTGGAGTACAGCTGCCGCGACGCGAATCCGCCCCCCGTCGCCAACGTGCAAAGTGCATCCTGCTGGTCTGAGGTCAGACTGGAGAGATTCTCGAAGCTCACCACCCAGCTATTGTTGGCCGCTATGTAAATGTCTTCGGTCATCTTCGGCTTGCCGCGTAGCGCTACCATGTTGGGATCGGTCAGGTCGCGCAGACAGCGCTGGGTTGAACTTTTGGCACTTCCTTGCTCGCCGCACAGTTCCAGAATGGAGAACGGAGTGTCCGGGCGGAAACTATCGATCAACCAAGTGAGTGCCAAGGGGTAAAGGAGCTCCGGAACATTGGCGTACTGCCACAGTTCGTCGATCCTGCCAGAGACGGGCGTGGGGAGCGGACGCATGTTGCGAGTGCGAGTGAACAGGACGGGCGGGGCGCTAACCACTGACCAACCGTCGGCATTAAGACGAATTGCCTGCCACGAGTCATCGCACAGATCAATGTAGTAGTCATCTCCATGCTTGGCGCAGCGCATATGCACAGTGAATTCCTCGCCTTCAAAGTTGCCGATGGAGGAGAGCGTCGCGATGGCGCTCGTCAACAGTGTGTCACCCACCCCCGAGCCCCTCGATTTATAGAAAGCAGCACGCAGCCACTCGGCATATCCATACGAACCGATGTACCAAGTCTGGCGGATTCCCTTGACTGTGACAATAGCGACCCCTTTGCCATCTTTGGCGTGGCCGAGCCTAGACGATTCGCGAGCGAGGGCAATGAGTTGGGCGAGATTGCTGTCATCGCGATTTTCCCGTCCCGCCGCTGTAAGCTCTTCGAGCCTGCCTTTGTGACCTTTAGCGCGGTTGATCAAGCGGGCATATGCAACAGGGTCATTCTGACGAACGAGCTTCAGTGCGGCGATCACATGTTCCTGATACAGCGCGTCAGGGTTTGCTTGAAGCTGCCCCAGCGCAGCCGTCACAATGGCTTCTGGATTGGCGGTTTCTTCAGCCGCCTGACGTACTGCGTTACTGGTTTCAATATTATTAGGCATGGTGGTTCTCCTTGGTCAGGGATTGCAGATACGACAGGAAGAGCTTCAAATCAGAGACGCGGCGGTGCGCGCAGTGACCGTGATGGCACTTAAAGCCTCCACGAGAGTCGTTGTCTTCACTAGGCTCAAAATAGGCCGTGCCGCTGGGCTCTTCGTCGGTATGTTCATGCACCCAAGGACAAACGATGCGGTGCATCCCTGCAACACTGAGTTCGGGCTCCAGATACAGGCCCGCATCTACCAATTGCGCGACGAGGGCATCACCGCCGATGGGGGCAGCGGATGGCATACGCCGGTTAGTACGGCGCGTAGGCGGAGGTGCGGCAGTGAGATCGACGCCATAGGCGGCAGCGATCTCCTCGATGCTGTAGCGCGTCGCGGGGTCCCAGACAGCAACGGTCTGAACGAACGGAGCGCCCAGTTTCTCGACATACTTACCCTTGCCATTGACGCCAACAGGCAGACGACCGTAGCGCGTCACACCTTTCATACCAGGATCACTGGCGTCGGCAGTCAGCCCCGCTGCAATCATGCCGTCAATGAGCCGCTCGGCTTTGCCCCGGTCGGGTTCTGGTGTGACCAAGAAGTACCAAGCCTGATAGTTACCCGGACTGGTCTCTACTAAAGCACTCGGAAGTAGCGCGAGGCGTTCAAATCCGACTTTGGTGCCCACGTCATCGATCATGACCATGAACATGCGTCCGAAATTTGCCTTTCGACGATGGAACCTGCCGTCTGTGCCACGCTTGAAACTGCTTACGGCGATATAGTTGTTGTGGTTGGGTCGAATGAATCCAGGCAGGCCAGGCGGTGCTCCCTTTCCACCCCACATCCAAGGTTGAACATCGTAAGGATCACCGGGGAAACCTGCGACCCAAAACTGTTCGTCTAGATCAAGTCCTGCAAAGCCGTACATCAGAAAATCGCTATTGGTGATAGCAATGTCTGTCTTGTTGCTTGATAACGTATTCATAAATCTGTACCTAAGCCCATGTTTATGCGAAATGCGATGGCACGCGCTGGGCAGTCACGGTCATCCTGAACAGATGCAAAGAGTTTTGCAGTTCACGGAGAGATTTTTCCTGAGCGTACTGAGCGAAAAAATAGGGCAAGACAGCCTTGATGCAGGCTCTGATAAAGCTGCGCTTGTATTGAAAACAGTGACTTAAGAATTTTGGCTGTGCGAATGAAAAACTAGGGCAGGGGTGTTATCTGTTTGATTCTGTGGGAAGCGGAGGGAGAGAAAGCTGAGCGATAATATTTTCGCTCAGCTATTTTTTCTATCAGAGATGATGCGTCGAACAGTGTCAGGGTTCTTGTTGTATTTTTTTGCAATGGTGGCAGAAAGTTGTACATCCGACTTTTTCGGATTATTTTTCTTTAGCTCGATATAGTCCGAGTACAAAGCCGAATGCTTCTCGGCTGTTGCGCGTTTTCTTTTTTCGCGCGCGGATAAGGCAGACTTGGACGCAGGCATGACCGAGCAGGCTTTGATTTCTGCTTCGTAGGGATGCAGGGCAGGGTTCCAATTCAAGCCCATATCGTGGAGTGAGACAGACTCAAGCCCCACAGTAAAATCTATCCAATTTAAAAATGCCGCAGCCAATTCATCAGAGTAGACAAACCAACCGCTTGGTATATTTTTAAAGCGCTCTTTTTCGATGCCTAATGTCCTCACTGCTGTCAGTAAAGCTTTGGTGGCAGTAAGGCTGCACTTTCGAATTTTGTTACCGCTAAACTCGTGGCAATCCAGCAGAGAAATATTGACATCATCAGATAGCTGGTAGGCATTGGTGGTCATTTCAATGACCTGGATAACTGTGAGGCCAGTCACTAAAACGGCAAAGCGCAGCGGCACCAGTTGTCGCGGTAGGCCTTCCGATTCATCGTCAAAGTGGAGCTGAGGAATTGGCATGGCTGCGTATCATCAGCTGATATGGCCAGCTATATTCATGTCATCAAGGAATTCTGAAGCAGGCTCGACGCTAGTCACCAGCAAATGATCTCTCGCTCGCGTGCAGGCTACATAAAGCAGATGTCGCTCAGTGTCATATACCTCTTGCAGATCAGCATCATCGCCGACCGTTTCGATGCGTTCCTGCAAAGGGATGACCTCATCATCGCAGGCCATCACCACGACGGCACGAAACTCTAATCCTTTGGCGAGGTGCATGGTGCTGATCGAGACATGACCGCTGAGGGTCTCGACGTGTTCATCGAGTATCTTGAAGGCCAAACCTGCCGCCTTTACTGCTGCCTGCGCCCGTTCCAGTTGCGCTTCGGAGCGGACGAATACACCAAACTCGTGCGGTAGCACACCCGACTTGGCCAGCTCCGCAATCCAGTTGCCGACGGCCTTGATTTCCTCGCCTTCGTCCTTGAATGTGTAAATTACTGGCGGCGGGCCGTTGAATACTGAAACGGTGTCGCTGCGATCCTCGGAGTTGCCATCCACGTCGCTGACTACCGGGCCGAGCAGGCGATCAGCCTGCGTGCGGATTTGGTGCGAAGTGCGGTAATTGACGCGCAAGGTGCGCGACCGCCCACGAATATCCACGCCGATGCCCTTCCATGAGAATGGCTGCTGGAAGATGCGTTGCCCGAGATCACCTGCGAAAAAGAGTGCATTGGGCCGACCGCCACCCAAGGCGGCAAAGAAGCGAAGATGGGCGACGCCTACGTCCTGCGCCTCGTCCACGACGGCGAAGTCGAACACCACATTCTTGTTGGCGGAAAGGGCTGCGGCCAGTGCTGTGAATAGCTGCGCGTGCGTAATTAGCTTGCGCTCCTGCAATCCGGCGCGCACGCGCTCGAAGATCGACCATAAGACCGCGCGCTGTGCTTCCGGCAACCGGGTCTTTCTGCCGAGGCGCGCAACATCACGATACGCATCCCAGTTCTCCAATTGCCAGGCATCCACCACCTGCTCCCATTCTGTTAGCAGGAAATGCAGGCCAAATTTGTGACCACCCACGGCACTGGCAGACCTCTTCAGCAACTCGCGGATAATATCGCGGCTGACAATCGTCGCCTGCCCGATGTGCGACTTGTAGAGCCGCAGGCCGATGGCATCGAGCGAATGAACATCTATGCGTTCTGCAAGGCGCGGCTCATTGCCCAACAGCCGCTTCAGCTTGGTATTCAGTGCGCTCGCCAGCGTGTCGGAAAAGGTTGTCAACAGGACACGGGCTTCGGAATGTGTGCGCGCCAGATAAGCAGCACGGTGCAAAGCAACAATCGTCTTGCCCGTACCGGCTGAACCGGAGACGCGCGCCGGGCCGGTGTAATCGCGCTCCACCCATTGCCGCTGTTCGGGGTGCAGGAAGACCGTCCACTTTTCCCAGGGAAAATCGAGCGCGCGCTGCAACTCCTCCACATTGGTCATCACGCGGAAGCGGCGCTGTGCATCGGGATGATCGAATGGATTCACCGTTGCTGCAACAGGCTTGGACACGCGAGGCTTGCCACCCGTCGCCAGTTCCAGCAGTGCCTCTGCCGCCTCGGCAGGCAGGTGGTCGCACAAGGCCAGCAGCGTGTCCTCGGTCGCGTTCTTCACGTCGTCCAGCCACTCGGCAGGTACGCCGTAACCGAGCAGTTCATCATCGGTTCTGCCAAGGAATAGCGGTTTCAGTGCGGGTGCAGGCTTCGGCGCGAGAGCAATTTCAGTCTGCACATAGACCGGCACCACGATTTCCTGCACCGTCTCGCGTATCTCGACCAACTGCGCCGCGCCGGTTTGCGGGTGCGTTTCCAGTTTGCGCCGTTCCGCCCAGTCATACGCCTTGTCGTGGTGATCCACATAGCACAGCAACAAACTGGCATCGGTCTTGTGGACGATCATACGAATGTCACTGCTCACCCGCACTGACCAGAAATTCTTGTCCCGCGCCTTGTCCAGCTTATGAAAACTCATGCCCGGATTGGCCGGGTTCAATTGCAGATCGAATGCCGTTGTTTTGGCAGCTTTCTGCTCATCGCCAGAAAGTTTGGCGAGGCTGTCGGTGAATGTGTCGGCGATGAGGAAGTTCATCAGTCCGCCTCCAGCATCACGTCGATGCGGGTGGAGCCGTCTTCGCTTTGGTAGATCAGGAATTGTTGGGGTTCGGTCATCATGGCACTTTGTCAACGATGCAGAAATTCATGTTGCATCCATATCTCATAGTGTACCTAGCACTGCGATTTGTTGGACAGATACATCACTAATCCCAAGGCGCAGTCGTCGAGCCCGTGCCTTGAAGGCACGTTCTCCACCTTCGAGGATGTCGCAGACACGCCTGCGAATAAGGGGGTTTTCCAGTCCGCCAGACTCATACGTGATTTGCGGTAACTCGCCCGGTCTGTGATGTCCTGCCGTCGCAACAATCACTTGGTCTGCATCAGTGTTTACCACGAGATTCGCGTTATGCGTCACGATGATTATTTGTCGGCGATTCTTGGCTGAACGAAATCGAGCAACCAGTTCGTCATAAATCGACTGCGGGTCTAAATTTTCTTCTGGCTGATCAATTATCAGTGGGCGGTCATCCTCTTCGTCAATTGCAAGATATAGAAGTAACAGAACTATTCCACGCGTACCTGGAGATAGTCGCTCAATGTCCACACTGTCATACTGGATGCCATACGAAACCTCAATGTGACTAGTATTGTGCAGCCACTTCGACACCCCTGAAATCCATTCGCGATTGTTCACGTCATCAGGCTTGTGTGCTTTGAGTGCAGCCTCATTTTCTTTAACGAATTCCTGCATGGCGGCGGAAACATCTTCTGGATTACCACTTTGCCAAGGGATTAGTAGCGTCGCCTTCGCAGCATCAAGCAACGCCCCACGCCCCTTAAATGGGCCGTTGCGTCGCAGGTCTAAAAGCGCCTCACCTTCTACTGCCCACCTATCAACGTTAACCTGTCGTCTCACTGCAAAGCCCAATTTCCCGAGTGAACCGGAAGTGTCGCTAAGATTCCTTGCAAGCGGTGCGTATAGAAGGCCAAGCTGTTTTTCAAGATTGACAATAGCATTGAAGACACCGGCATATGCTTCGCGTCTTCGTAGGATCAATACCTGAATACGTTCCTCTGCGGTTTTAGACTTCTCAATCTGAGCATTGAGTTTTTCAAGTACTTTGGCTGCTTTTGCAATCTTGTCATTCAACACAGCGAAGCGCTTCGTGTTCTGTGCATCAATACCGATGAGCTTGCCGAGCCGTGCGAGTTCTTGCTGGAGCAACACCACAGTTATCTCTGTGAGATTCGCATTATCTGCAATTAGCGGCTCGTTGGGGTCTGTATCCACTATAGGGTCTGTTGCGGCAGGCAACGTCCCAGAAATTTGTTTTGATTCGGAGGCGGCGCTATTAATGTGTTCTTGTAGCATTAGGTCTACATCGCCCGTAAAGCCAAGTTTGAAATGATCCCACTCGCTTTGTTGGAGAGCTGCATCAGATCGCGTTTGCTGTAGCTCTGCTAACCAAGCCGGAATGCGCCGCTGCCGAATGTCTACCACGTCTTCTTTAAGTGCATTTAATGCACGCAATCTCGCCTGTATTACATCAAGTTCTCGCCGCCGCAAATCAAGTGTCTTTGCGAGTTGTTCGTGTCGTTTAGCTCTGACTTCTTGGCCTTTGCCAACAAGGACATTACGATCATTTTGATCCTGCGCGATTTGTTTTGTTAACTCTGATTGCTGCTTAATTAGCGCAGGTAGCTCTTGCTTTAACTGTCTTTCCTGCGTCAGTGCATTTGATGCAGCTTCAAACTCTTGTTCATGTCGAACGCGCTGCTCGATAGCAGCAGCGGATCGTATCGCATAAAGTTCCTTGAATGAGCTGGTACCTTCACGTTCCTCTACCGGGTGTGCACTGAAAATGACACGTTCAATTTCATCTACTAATGAGTCCGCCATACCTTCTGCCGAACACAAATTTTCAACAAATTGTTGTGACAGATATTGAACCCTTGGTGTGTCCTGTAGCTCTTCAAAGTCAATATGTATAAGATCGTTTCCAGTTTCCTCGTTGTTTTCCCATGAGAGGACAGAACGGCTGTCAACAAGATATTCCTTCGCACGCACAACAAAGGATTGCTTATTTAACCTCGCACTTACCGCCAGGCCGCCAGCCGCAATCAGATCAGCTAGAGCCGTCTTTCCAGACCCCCTTGCACCAATAACCGCGATAAGACCTGGATTCAAAGACACTGTCGATGGAATCATCCACGAGGCATTTGAAACTTTGAGCGTCTGTATGGTATGTCCAGCAAGCGAACCTCGCGGTGGCTGAGAACCGATATACACTCGTCCTTCAGGTTCTATGCATGCCTGACGCAGTGACTCAAAGGTCAAATCTCCCTTAATCCAGCAAAATCGCTCGTTGACTGGTGCCCCTACACGAACATCTTCGTGCGCATCGGAACCATGCATACAAGGTTTCATGCCACCCCACTTTGACTCAAGGTCATCTAATGTCGCACCCTTACGCCCTAGCCAGAACTCAATCTGGGATGGATTTGCAGAAAAAATGATGTGTGCAAAAGCCTCGATGTTTTTTCTCAAAGCGGCACCCGAGTCAGCGGCATCTCGTAGACCCGACGTACCGTCGCGCTCACCTGCCGCGACTGCTACAAGACAGTTCCGCCGAACCCACTCACTCTTGCGCCACTCATCCTGCAATTGCACGAAGTCAACCTTGAACTGGTTAACTCCAACAGACAATGCCGCGTCATCGGTATTGGCCGATGGATCATGCCTACGCCCAAGGCGAATTAAGTCGGCTTTGCAGCAGCAATAGCTTTCGCGCGGATCACGAAACTCTAGCTTATGGAGGAATCTATTGATTTCCTCGACGTGGTTTGGATCATCCGGGGAGAAGAGCAAGTGGACGTTAATCCATGATCCCTTGGACGTTTCGATTCCGAAACGCATCTCCACGTTTGGGAAGATGAGACCGACACCGGGTAGATGACCAGCATCACGCTGTCGAATGGCCTCCTCATACTGCTCGATAGATAAGTAGTCAGTGATGCCCAGTGCACGAATCGTGGGTTGGGACTTATTTACTTTGGTGAGGAATGATTCCCAGGGATTCTCGCCACCATACTGGTCATTCAGCAATGTTCCCGGCGTATGGATATGAGGATCCCATCGATTCCAAACTGATCCTCGACTATCAGAAACTGATGCTTTAGTTACCATGCTGCGCCTCCCCACCTAACTGCAATTTAGGTTGCTATACACGAAACACTTTCATCACCTCATCACCCAGATGATTGATGACCTTCACCGCGATCCGCCCGGACTTGGGTTTATCGAAAGGCCGCGAGGTGTCGCTGTTCAAGGTCGCCCACGCCTCCGGGTCAATCTCCGCTTTCAGCGTGGTCTTGAGCGCGCTGTAGGGGTCATTGGCTCCAAGGAAGTAAGCGTGGCGGACGAAGAAGCTCTCTTCGTTGTAGTCGGTGTCGATGAACCAGCAGGCGATGCCGTCTGCACCATCGCTGATGACTTCGCCGGTTTGGGGTTTGAAGACATCCACGCCGTTCACCTTCACGCATAGCTTGCCGTCTGCTTGCGGCAGCAGGTCGATGTCCGGCTCGCCGAAGATGACGAACAGGTTGCCCTTGCCGGTGTTCTTCAGGTCTTCGGCCATGTGCAGGTCGGCGTTCATGCGCGCCTTGAGCACGGGGATGCGCCCCAGCTTGCTGAACTCGGTGGCGTGCGCCTCGTAGTTGAAGGCGCAGGCGATCAGCACATCGAATCCGGCATCGCCACACTCGCGGGCGGCTTCCACCAGGTCACTGCGTTGCACGGTGCCAAATTCGGGACCGATGAAGATGCCGGCGCGTTTCTCGGTGTCGCCTTCCATGTAACGGCCTTCGGCACAAACCGATCCCTCGCCCGGCCACGGGGTGAGCGCGGTGAAGGTGATGCGGTCTTCCTTGTGCGCCTGCTGCACCCCGGCGGTCTTGAGGTTTTCCAGAATCATCTGCGGGAAGGATTGTTTGGCGGCGTATTCGGCGTTGTCCTGCTTGAGGGTGTCGATCAGTTCATCGTTCTCATCCACGCCCAGCATACGGTGAGGGCTCAGGCTCTCCACGGTGAAGGGGCCGGCCACGCGCACACACTTCTTGTTTTCGTAGGGCTTGTCGTAGAGGTACTCGAATTCGGCCTTGGCCGCGATGGACTTGTCGATCTCCTGCTGCCGGGCGATGCGCGCCTGCCACCAGTCGGCGTGCAGTTTCTTCGCGGCGTCTGGCCACTTGGCATCAGTTTCGCGCGGAATCTCCCATTCCTGCCAGGTCTTCTTCAGCGCCGCATTCAGATTCTCGCGCAAGGGCTCCAGCTTCGATTGCCACTGCTCCCAGATGACATCGATCTCGGCGTTCTTGGCAACGGAACTGAGCATGATGTGCGGCACGCGCTCATAGACAAAGCCGTGGCGAATGTTGCCGTGCACCGGCTGCGAACTCGGCGCGGTGCGGGTGACTTCGGCTTCCTTGAGCTGGCCTTCGCGGGAATCGGCCAGCAGGTAAAACGGATAGCGCGCGCCCATGATGCGGGCACGGGCCAGCGCCAGCGCCACGCGCGAGGTGTCTATCGTGATCCAGCGGCGGCCCCATTGCTCTGCAACGGTGGCGGTGGTGCCAGACCCACAGGTTGGGTCGAGTACAAGGTCGCCGGGGTCTGTGGCCATCTGGATGCACCGCTCGATTACCTTCGTAGAGGTCTGCACTACGTAAATCTTGTCCATTCCGCTACCTGAGGCGGTGTCGGCCCACAAGTTGGACACTGGATTGACAGGGTTGTCTGCAACGAACCGTACGTAATTAATCGTGCGGCCTGATTGGGCGACACGATCTGCGCGTGTCAATCGCTGCATGCCCTCCCGATTTGTAGACCAACTGCGACCGGCGGTTGGTTCATAGGTTTGGCCTTGAAAGTCTGTCGGATATACACAACTTGGCGTACGGCCAGCTGCCAACAGGATTTGGAACCTCGCGTATCTATTTGGATCAATTGACTCGCCGCTGGCCACTCGCCGGAAATGTCCGACAGTTTCCTTAACCAACGTGTATGCGCCATCGGACTCTGGATCTTTGTCGGTGAATAGCAATCGGCGCTTTGCGGCTTCCTTGCTCTTTGAATACCACAGCACAAAATCGGTGACTTCAGCCATCAAACCTTTCCCAAGGCCAGCAGTCTTCTTTACAGTGATTATGGTGACGAAATTATCATCTCCAAACACTTCATCCATCACCGCCCGAACTCGGTGGACATTTTCATCGCCGATTTGCACGAAGATCGAGCCGGACTCTGTGAGCAGATCGCGAGCGACGGTGAGGCGGTCACGCAGGTAAGTCAGATAGCTGTGGATGCCATCGCGCCAAGTATCGCGGAAGGCCTTGACCTGCTCCGGCTCGCGCGTGATGTGGTCGGCCTTGCCGTCCTTCACGTCGTTGCTAGTCGTGCTCCACTGGAAGTTGCTGTTGAATTTGATGCCGTAGGGCGGATCGAAGTAGATGCACTGCACCTTGCCGCGCAGCCCTTCGCGCTCGGCCAGGCTGGCCATGACCTGCAGCGAATCGCCGAGGATCATGCGGTTGGTCCAGTTCTGGTCGTGCTGGTAGAACTCGGTCTTGTCCACGCCCTTGGGGATGCCGTTGAAGTCGGCGAACAGGTCGGCGGTGATCTGCCCGGCTTCATGCTCGCGCTCCTTGGTTTCGCGCAGCAGGTCATCGATCAGCGCCTTGGGGTGCACCTTCTCCTGGATGTAGAGCGGCGGCGCGTGGACGACGAGGTCGCTCCAGTCCTGCTCGTCCTTGCCGCGCCAGACGAGCTGCGGGTCGAGGTCGGTGTTGCGCGGATATTTCACCTTGCGCGGCTGCTCATGCTCCTTCTGCACGATGGACTGCTGCTCGGCAGAGGGGATGTTCTTGCGCTTGGCCTCGTCGTGGGTGAGGGATTCGACGGATTTCAGTGTAGGTGGTTTCTTGGCCATGATTATTTCTTCCCTGCCCCGTTTGTGTTGCGGCGGACTCGATCATTTTGTTGAACTCGCTTTCGACCTTGGCTTTGAAGTCGGCCTCGATCTGGTACACCTCGGTGAACTCGGCAAACGCCCAGCGGCCATAGCTGCCGAGATGGTTTACGCCGGGCACCCAGTAGGTGTCCATGGTGGATTTTTTCTCCTTGGCGTCCTCGCGCCGGTAGCCCTTGATCTCGACGACGAGATGCAGCAGGTCATCGTCACCGTGGCCGTCATCCACCAGCACGATGAAGTCGGGCAGATACTTGCGCATCTCGGAGGCGTAGCGATACGGCACTTCCAAACCGAGGCCGTGGTTCTTCACATAGGCCAACACCTTGGGGTGCGACTCGGCGACCCGGCAGAATTCGGCTTCCCAGTCGCTGTCGAGCACCACCCAGTTGATGTGGCAATGCATTGAACTCGTCTCCCAGCGGTCGTGCTTGGATGTGTTGAAGCGCACATGCCGAGTCGAACCGGTGGGGTTGTAGGGATCGAGCAGTGCCTTGATCGGCCGCTCGTCGAGGAAGCGCCGGTGATGCCGGCGTGATCTTGTTGCAGGCCATGTCGGCCAGCTCTTGGTACATGAGCAAGCCCGGATAGGTGTCCCCCTTGCAGACCAGGCAGGTGTCGAGCCATTGCTTGGCGATCCGCTTGAGCTGGCCGAAGAGGGATAGCTTCGGTCCCTTCGCCCGGGTCGCGCCATTTGGTGTAGAGCAGGCGCTGGGTCAGCTGGAAGACAAGCGTGGAGGGCCGCAGGTCCCCAGGTGCTTGAGGCTCAGGTCCACGCCTTCGCCGATGATGCCGGAGTTGTGGGTGATGGATGGGCCGACCAGATCGGGGTCTGAGTATCAGGATGGAATCGTCGTTGAACTCGGCGGTCAGGCGTTCTTCCGGCAGCTCGACGCGATAGCCCTCGACGCGCGGGAACCGGATTTCCAGGTGGTCGCGATCCGGCCGCACGGCCTTCACCTGCACCGTTTCGCGCGGCGGCTGCGGCGGGGCGATGACCGGCTTGGCGGTGAAGTCGAAGGGGATGCCGAAGACGTCGGCGTATTCGACGTTGAACAGCCCTTCCTCGTTGAGGTCGTAGGACTGGCGGCGCAGCGCGCGGCCGATGACCTGCTCGCACAGGAGTTGCGTGCCGAAGGCGCGGATGCCGAGCACGTGGGTGACGGTGTTGGCGTCCCAGCCTTCGGTGAGCATCGAGACCGAGACGACGCAGCGGATCGAGCCGCCGAGCTGGCCCGCCTTGCCGACGGTGTTCATGACCTCGCGCAGCAGTTCCTGGTCGGTGATGTTGTCGCCGGCGTGCGCGTCGCCGGTGCGTTCGACGATCTCGCGACGGAAGCGCCCGATTTCGTCGGCGGCCATGCCGCGGAAATTGTCGTCGAGCGCGTCGCCGGCTTCGAGCTGCTCGCTGTCGATGAGCAGCGTATTCGGGCGCGGCAGCGGGTTGCCGGTGGTTTCGTCGAAGTTGCGGAACAGGGCGAGGCGGCCGTTTTCCAGCGTGGTGGTGCCATCGTCGTTCTTGCGCTGGAAGCCCGAGATGAAGTCGTAGACGAGCTTGGAGATGGCGGTGTTCTGGCAGACGATGATGAAGCAGGGCGGCACCTTGATGCCCTTCTCCTGCCACAGCTTGAAGGTCTTCTCGTAGTGGCCGTAGAGCGCTTGCAAGGCGGTCTGCAAGCGGGTGGGAAGCTTCAGCGGGTCGAGGTCCTGATTCGAACCCCGGCCCTTCTTCGGCATGTCCTTGCGGATGTTCTCCCACAGGTTGCGGAACACCGGCATCTCGTCGCCGGGGATGTTCTCCGCCACCGGCACACGCGGCAGCTTGACGATGCCGCATTCGATGGCGTCCATCAGCGAGAAGTCGCTCATCGTCCAGGGAAACAGCGTGCCTTCGGCATAGCCCGAGCCGCGCAGGAAGAAGGGCGTCGCCGACAGGTCGATGACGCGACTGAGGCCGAGCTTGCGGTTCACGGCTTCGAGGCCGGAGATCCAGAGGCGCGCGGCCTCGTTGTTCTTCTCCCTGGCCTCCTTCCTTCTCGTCCCCTTTGGCCTTTTCGTCGTCTCCGGTCATGCGGCTTTTCACGGTAGCAGTGGTGCGCCTCGTCGTTGATGACCAGGATGTTCTTCATGCCCATCAAATCAGGCATCACACGCTGGAGCATCTGGCCTTCGGTTTCGAGTGTTAGTGGTGCATCGCCAGTACGGCCCTGGAGCAGTTGACGTCCGCCCTTGGTCAGGTCAATGCGCTCGCGCAGCTTGAAGGCGTGGTAGTTGGTGATGACGATCTTGGCCCGATTCACGTCGTCGAGCATGTCGCCGGGCACCAGCTCGCGGTCTTTGTAATAGCTGTTGGGGTCGTTGGGTTGCAAAACACGTAGACGATCCTTGATGGTCAGGCCGGGGGCACAGATCAAAAATCCTCGTGTGAAATGTTTGCTGGTTGGGCGGCGTACCGCATTGATCGTCTGCCACGCGATCAGCATCGCCATGACGGTCGTCTTCCCCGCCCCGGTCGCCAGTTTCAAAGCCAGGCGCATCAACTCCGGATTGGCATCTTTGTTCGCGGCGGCGAGATGATCGAGCACGCGCTTGCCGTGCTTGGATTGGGGGGCGACCTCCGTTAGCCAGATCGCGGTTTCCACCGCTTCTACCTGGCAGAAAAAGGGGCGAATGGAGTTGAACTTATGATGGCGCCAGTGTTGTAAAAGCCGAACAGTCTCAGGGGTGACCTGCCACTGATTGGGATTGGGTAAGGCGCGCCAGGTATCCACATGGCCGCGCACCTCATTGATAATCGAAGTAGGGTCGTATTGCTGCTCCTTCGTCGAAAGTCCTGCGCCGTCATCGAAAACAAATCCATCCTGTTTGGCCGCGCCCTTGCGCTTCTTGGGCTTCGGGATCGGCGTGATGAACTTAGCGGGGCGGCGGGTTTCAAGAGTCTTCTGCGTGGGCTGACCGTCATCATCAAGCTCCCAATGTCTCATTGGACATTCGTAGGGTGAGTTCAGAATTGGGTGGTCAAAGAATGGATTGCTCATTGAAGTATTTATTGATTTTAGTTTTATCCCCTTTGGATGGTATCCCGAGGCGGACCGCTGAACAATACCTGAGAATATATAGGCCTTTCGAATCCCATTGTCCATCCCATGACAAGATGCAGCGAAATATTGAAGCCCAGGCATCGCTGCCCAGGCTTCTAATCAGGCGACGCTAACCCTGACCTCCTCTCGCATCTTCCCCCGATACTGCTCCAGATCGACACCCTGTAGCTCGACCACCTTCTTGTAGTCCACATTGCCCGCCTTCCAGTACCGGGTGACCGCCACACCGAAGCCAGACTCGCGCGAATGTTTCGTCAGCTCTACCAGCTTGGCTTTGGCGGCATCCGCCTTGGCCGAGGCTTCGTCGGCCACTGATTTCCAGCCTCGGTACTCCTCGGCGGCGGTCTGCCACTTGTGATCTGTTCGGATACAAGTGTCTTGGTCAGTGAGCGGTGGCGGTGTATCCCCGTCGAGGAACGGCTGAAACAATTCCCAGCACTCCCGAATCCGAGCAAAGATGATTTCGTCCGGCTGGATCAGGTTCTTGATGCCGACGTTGCCGTCGTACACCCAGAGATACGCTTGCCTTGCCCCCGTCACCATCAGCTGGTGCTGCACCTGAAGCTGGTAGTGCTCGGGCACCGTGCCTGACTTTACCGACTGCCATAGCTCGGATACCGCCCCCTTGAAGGGGCATTTGATCTCCAAGAGGGTATCGCCGCCTAGCGTGATGCCGTCCAAACTGGCTGAGTACAGCCCATCGACCACCACCTGTGGTTGCATGATGAGTCCGGAGACCTCCTCGAAAGCGGCACGCGCAGCGGGCTCCATCTGGGTGCCGTGGCGCATGGCTGCATTCTCCTCCACGACTTTGCGGCCAGTCTTCACCAGCCATAGTTCGTAGGGCGTCATCCAAGGCGACGCACCGCATACCGCTGCGGTCTCGCTGGCATTGCGGTACTGCGCACGATGCGCGTGCCACTCCGGGCTACCCTGTACCATCTTCATGAGCGCTTTCATGCTGCCTCCTTGCGGTTGCCTTCGAGCATCTTCAGGACACGGTTCACCTCGACCTTGGGGATGTTCTCCAGTGCGTCGAAGCCAAAGAAGCCAAGTAGCTGTTCTTCGTCAGTGCCGGTTTCAGAGATCAGTTTCTTGATGAAACGCAGCTGATTGACGGTCAGCGGCTCGGTTGAGTCGCTCACCGCTTTGGGCTTCTGGAACTGCCGTACCGTGGGTGACGATGGTGATGGTTGTGACGGTGTTTTAGGATCATTTTGTTCATCGGGTAAATCCTCTCCGGCATAGATATAGAGCCCCAAGCCGTGCAGGGCGATGGCCTTGACCAAGCAGCGCTGAATCGAGGTGTTGATGTCGAAGGCGCTGGGGGTGAGCAAGGGGCGGTTTTTACTGTCGAGCACCGGATGAATCTGTGAGAGCGTGATGCTGCGCACGGTGACGGAGACTTCGACATAGCAGCCGGTGTCTGTTGCCAGATACGGCAGGCCGTCGAAGCGTTTCACTTCCCACGTTGCGGTGGCGTCGAACTGCCGTAGCTGGGCGACAGCGAACGGCCAGCTCAGATAGGAGAACTGGCCTTTGCGTTCGATGTGTTCGTTGACGTTGATCTTCGCCAGCTCGGCGAAATAGTTGGATTCGATTTTCATGATGAGACCTCTCTAGTGTGTGTGACGGAAAGAAAGAAGCCCGGCAGACTTGCGTCAGGCCGGGCTTCGGGTTCAGCGATAAAGAGCTGCTGAGAGTGTTGCGACGTTTCCCTTTTTATCGAGCACCGTAAGTCGCCAAAGGCTCTTGTTGTTATGACTGCTCCGCGCGGCTGATCAGACCGCGAGGGTGTTGCTTATGCGGTGAGGGCTAATGCCTGTTCGAGCGCACGCTGCTTGATGGCAGCACCTTGTCCGAACCACGCAGAATCCAGCCGGTTGTCTGTGCTCCGCGCTCGGCGTTCATGGTCGACGAACTGCGTGACGGCATTGAGCAGCCCCCACGCGGTGTCGTTCGCGGCGGCAAGGTCGGCACCTTTGCCCGCCCCGGCGTACAGATCAAACACGCGGTTGGGGGCTTTGCCGTTGGGCTGGCTGTGGAAAGGCAGATTGGCATCTCCCATCAGTTCGACCAGATAGCGCCGCGCCTCGAACGGATGCACGGGCCTGTCGGACAGGCGCCGCATCTCTGCGATGAAGCGCTGCCAGCTGGTGATGCCGATGCCGAGCTGCTGCTTCACCTTGTCGGGGTCGAACTTGGTGGAGTGCGGCACTTTGATCGCGCCTGCACTGTCGCTGGTGGCGATAGCAAGGGTGTTGTTGCACACGACGCGGACGGAGGTGAACTGGGCGGTGGTCGCCAGCGTGCCGTCGCACGCGGTTGCCAGCAGCAGGTAGGCTTTCACTTGGTCGTTACCCTTGAGATATGTCTCTTGCCCTGTGCGGGCAAGTGCCCAGAGCTTCTTGCCGCCTTTGAGTACGCCTGCGGTTTCCAGCTCGAAGCCGCCGACCTCAACGAGATCGCGGTAGAACTCCAGCACTTCACGGGGTTGGACGACCTGATAGCGGTTGGAGACCACGGACAGGGCATCGTGGGTGTCGGAGCGATACAGCACCTTGGCGTCATTGAACTGACGCAGCGTGTCGCCTTGGTAATGCACGGGGGAGGATTGGATAGACCAGTCCATCCCGGCTTGGTGTAGCCAGACCTCCAAAGGTTGGTTGGGTGTGAGGGGGTTGCCGAGGCCGTGCCACGGGGTTTCGTTGGCATAGGCCATGGTTTGAACGAGATGCGCCATTTTATTTCTCCTTAAAATGAAAAAGCCCAGCTGGGTTAGCTGGGCGGTTAGAGCAAGATGCGCCATCCATTGCGGATGACTTGACGGGCAATCTCAGCGATTGCCGTCCAGAGGAAGACGTCGAGCAGCGGTTTTAATCCACGTTGAGCCTCCACTTTCCGATGTAGTAGAGGTCGCCGTCGATGTAACCGAAGAGTCTCTTCAGGCCCGAGGTCATGAGGCTGGTCATCAGGCCAGCGACGGTAGCGGCCATCACGCCGCTGAATGTCCCCCAGTGAATCAGCAGCACCAAACAGCTCACCAGTATGTCGATCAACATATCGTGCTTCAAAGCGCGCAGCAGTATCCGTCGCGGGAGCTTGACGAAAATAAGTGCAACGCCGAGAAAAACCATGAATCCGGTAATAAACATGATTTTTCTCCGCTATACGTTTGGGCGGGTTTCGACCCACGCATCACGCACCTCAGTGAAGCTTTGGGCCAGTGCTGAAGGCGCTTTCTTGCCTTGCTCGGCAACCGAGCGAACTGTTTTGAAAACGGTCAAGGCGCAGCGCTTGAGGAGGCTGGACTGGGAAGTAGGTTTGGCTGCTTTGCTTAGATGGATTGTGTTCATGATGGATCTCCTATGAGGTTGTGTAAGTGAGATTACTTACATGAAGCTCGTAGGCCGCAGCGCGGCTTTTCGCGCTGCGTAGATTTCAGAAATCAGAAACCGAATCCGAAGTGGGGTGGCTGTTTGGGACGGGGTGGGAGGGGATGCTGGCGCGAGGGAGTTGAAAAAAAAATTATAAAAATTTGGGGGAGCGAATAAGTTGTCCGAACTAAGGGCTGTGTGAGTCAGCTTATAGGATCAGTGCTATGGTCTCCCAAACTAGCATGTGGAACTGACGGCAATTCGGCCATAGCTGAGAGCTCTGTAACCGCGTTATAGAACGTTCGTCCTGTCAATTGCATCGTAGAAAACGGATGACTTTCATACCACCAACCGTAGACCACCACACAGATACTGCGACGCGCCAGAAACAAAACCCTGGAAAAATCCGTGAGCGCAAAAGTGTTATATCAGACGAAGATTATCTGGCTTGTGAACTGAATTCTCCAAGCGATAGGACGTTTGAGGTAAACCTGCCACCCGTGCCATCAGAACCCCATGTATTTGACAAAGACGGACGCCCGGGCTATCCAGAGAACTGCAGATGGCTGTCGCCGTCCGAGTGGTCGTGTAAATGAGCGGCCTGCGGTGAACAGTTTCAAATGCTCAGTTGCGGCAGCCACTTATTCTGCATCACCCCCAGCGCCCCCCGCAGCGCCTCATACTGTTCTCGCTTCCCGTGCCCGCTGGCAGCCAGCCAGCTCGACCCCACCCCCGCAACCAGTCCCAGCCACCAAGTCTGCGTCACGACCATAGCAACTTTGCCCACCGCGCTAGACACACCCGCCTTGGCCGAGCGAGTACCAAACACGGCACCCTTTTCGCGCAGGCTGCCTTCCTTGTTCATAAACACTGAGAGCGCAATCACCGCCAGGCCGATGCTGGATGGCACCAGGTCGCTTGCATCAAAAGCAGTACCTCCATGAGTGGCTGCATCAACTTTGGCCTGCAAAACTGTTTCGCTGATTCCGCTGTCATGTGCGTTCTGCGCCAGGCCCATGGCCACCAACTGGCCGTGCACTTCGCTGGTCGTCATCACATCAATGTTGGGGTAACGTTCCAGCGCGTCCTGCACGTAGCTGGCCGACTCTGTCGCTTTGGCTTGCAGTAGTTCGTTGACGTTCCCTTGTGCATCCGTGATCTGGATATCCCAGCCCGGCTGGGTAACACTCTGGGCAAGTTCAGCGCGGAACCCGTCCGGCAGTCCACCTTCGTTCAGGTGGTCCACCAGTTCAATTTCAAAGAGCTTGCCCTTAATGCTGGAAACCAGCCCAGTCAACTGGTCGCTGGACATGCGGTTGACGGCATCCGCAAACGATTCAGTTTGTGTCAGCCCTGGATAGGCCAAGTCGAAAGCACGTTCGATCTCTGGTGGCACGCCCGCAGGGTTGCGGATGGCTTGGGCCAGGGTAATGCCGCCGACCACCAGCAAGTCGAGCAGTTCGGCTTTTCGTTTGCCGCGCTTGGCAGATGCGATCTTCCGCATCAGTACCTCGGCCCGCTGCATTTCTTTCTGGCCCAAGGTGCGCAACTCTGAGCGCATGGCGTCGATGCGGGACGCGGGCAGTGCTGCTGCGTCCACAGCGTTGGATGTGATCTCGACAGCACCGCGCACAACACCACCTACTGCGCCGCCAATCGCTGGTGCTGACCGTTCGGTAACACGGCCCGTAGCGGCTGTCACCTTGCCCAGCACCGTGGCGGCATTTGCAGTCACCCCTACGGTGTGGGTGGCAACCTTGGTAAGCCCCCATGCCAAGAGACCTGCGCCCTTGCGCCAGCCGCTTGCTGGCCCTGTACCGACGATGGAGTTTTGTGCTGCATCGGCCAGACGCGATGCGTTGCTGTGGAGGGATTGGCTGGCCTGCTGGGACGCTGCGGCGAGGCTGCCGCCCATTTTATCGAGGCCGCCGCCAAGCACCTGGGTGACTACCTGCGCACCATCAGCGACGCGCCCGTCATTGCGGGCGACGAAATTGGTGGCAGTGTGTATGCCGTTAGCCGTGGCTTCGGCGCCGCGCTTGACGGCGCTGGCGGCGGTTCGACCTCGCTCGTTCCATTTTTCGGACATGGTCATTCTCCCTACGTCAGCACTGTGGCAGACGTTTGTGGAAACGTCAACGGATAGACTCTGGGCGTTGATGCGCGCATCAAATTACCCATACTGCGCGATTAAGACTACCCATCAGATTTTGCTGTACTGTGTTGCCCAGTACGGGAAATATGCCATATCACTCTGGGTAGTTAGGCTTACGCAAACTGGGTAATCCGACCTGCGCAAAACAACAGAGCTTGAAGCCTTGGCGTGAGATTGCAATGCTGTTATGGGGTCGGAGCGGTTCATTACTGATGTTTGTGGTGGCTGATATTGAAATTACTAGATTTAAAGATTTTCATCTAGTACATTTTTATAGAACCATTCTCGGTCAGATAGGTTGGCCAATAATGATATAGGTGCAATCTTGGCCCCTAGCGCTAGCAAACGAAGACATATGGCTAATTGCCTATAATGTACTGCCCAAACAAGCGGCATATTTTCTAACGAAAACGCGTCGAGGCTCTCGTTGGGGTCTGCCCCCTTGAGAACCAGATTCTCAAACTCATCAATAAATCCATATCGCGCAGCGATACAAAGCTGCACACAATACCCATTTGGAGTTTTAACTCGGTCTGTGGATGATGCAGTGTGGAGCATCGCTCTTGCGATAATAGGTTCACAACGTTTAGCTCCGGTGGCAATTGACTCCAACCATAAATTGTTAAGTTTAACAAATGCACTCAAACCATTTGGTGTGTAATCAATCAACTTTTGCAGGAGTGCCGAGTTATCGTTATACAGCACAACTTTGCTCGATTCATGCGCAAGCATCGCCCCATGCTGCATCAGCCAATCACAGATATACAACTCATTCTGCGATACAGCACTTGCAAGCAACATGTCATATCCAGCATCATCCGCACTAACAGCCCCCCCCGATAATGCCCGTCCACTTAGTGCTTCTCGTAGTAGCGCACGACCTGTTGGTGGGTTTGTGCTCTGAGTGTCGCGGCGATGTTGCCAGAGTCATCGAAAAAGCATAAGCGGGCGCATCACATAGCAATCTGAGCAGGATTTATGCTTTGGATGCTGCCAGCGGATGCTCATATAAACCCATACAATACATGGTATTAGCGGTATAATCCGCACATCGCACGAAGCACTTCGAACGATGATCTGTGTGCGAAGAAGGGAGTTGTCAGCCATGCAGAAACTTACAGCCCGCCAAGCCCGTTTTGTCGAAGAATATTCCATCAGCCGCTGCGCTTCGGACGCCGCGCGAAGAGCGGGGTTCGCTGTATCCTCGGCCCATGTTACCGGCTCGCTGCTGTTAAGAAATCATAAGGTTTTAGCCGCTCTAGCCGTGCGCGAGGCACAGACCGCCAGAGAGCTCGATTTAACGCGCGCAGAGGTGCTTCTGGAGCTTCAGGATGCCATCCATGTGGCGAAACTTAAGAACGACCCCGCCACGGTCATAGCAGGCTGGCGTGAGATCGCGAAGATGTGCGGGTTTTATAGCCCAGAACGGCACACGGTTGATGTGACCGATAGCGGCAAAGCCTATCTCTCCAGACTTGAGGCTATGAGCGACGAGGAACTGCTGGAAATAGCGCGCGCTGAGCCATTTTGAGTGAATAGGAAGGGTGGGGCTTAGTGATTTGTGCGTGACAATGACTACCCAGGCCTTAGTGTTTTGTGCGTGACTTTTGCGTAAATCAGTTATGAACGGTTATGCATTGTGGTGCAACAGTTGCAACGGTCGCCACGGCATTATCGGTTAATAATCATATGGATACGCTTTCAGTTTGGAACTACGAACCAAGGGGTCAGGAGTTCGAATCTCTTCGGGCGCGCCATATAATCAATGGGTTAGGTCAAATATGATCTAACCCATTTTTCTTTCCACTGGGACTTTTTTGGGACTTTCATTCCCAAGCCTTTCCCGTCGATTCATGGCTAGGCTGCGATTCATCCGACTGCGTTTATCAGTGATGCAGTTTGACGCATCCACAAGCTCATCAAGCTGTACGACTGAACAATGAGCCCATGCATTGGCGCGTGTGCCGCAGGATGTCGGAAATTGTTTCTTTGCGACTAAACCGGAGCGGGCTCAGGCCACGTTTTTTCCTGCATCTATGGATGCCGCGTTGTCTGCTTGGCATTATGGTTTGGCAATTGATGCATTCCTCATACAATACACATCCATATGCCTATCCTTTCTGTTCGATCTCTCATCACTTCTTTGCACAGCGGTGCGGCCATCGTCAATGGCATCTCGTTCGACATCGAGGCTGGCGAGACTTTCGCACTGCTCGGCGAATCGGGTTGCGGCAAGTCGATGTCGGCGCTGTCATTGATGCGGTTGCTACCGGACGGGGTGGAGAACGCAAGCGGATCCGCGAAGCTGGGAGACGTGTCTTTGTTCGAACTTGCCGAACGTGACATGCGCGAGGTGCGCGGCGGCAGGATGGCGATGATCTTCCAGGAGCCGGGGCTGAGCCTGAATCCGGTGATGACGGTAGGAGAGCAGATCTCTGAATCGCTGGCGCTGCACAAGGATTTGCAGGGTAACGCCGCGCTTGCACGTAGTATCGATTTGCTGGAGCAGGTGGGCATCCCGGACGCGGCGCGGCGTGTGCATGAGTATCCGTTCCAGATGTCTGGCGGCATGAAGCAGCGCGTGATGATCGCGATGGCGCTGGCGGGAGAACCAGAACTACTCATCGCCGACGAGCCGACCACCGCACTGGATGTAACGATACAGGCGCAGGTGCTGCAACTGCTACGCGAGACACAGCGGCAGAGCGGCATGGGGGTGCTTCTCATCACGCACGACCTGGGTGTGGTGGCGGAGAATGCACACCGCGTCGGCGTGATGTATGCCGGGCAGATCGTGGAGCAGGCGACGCGTGAACAATTGTTCGAGCAGCCGTTGCATCCGTATACCCGGAAATTGTTTGCTGCCTTGCCGGATGCAAGCCACAGCGGAAAACCATTGGTGGCTATTCCGGGCAGTGTGCCGCCGTTGGACGGCATCACGGAGGGCTGTCGTTTCGCGCCGCGTTGCGACCGGGCATGGATGTTGTGCCATGAGCAGGCGCCGGAGTGGACGGTTATCGATGGGAAGGGGGTACGGTGCCATCTTTATCGGGATGCGGGATACAGGATACGGGATACAGAAACTGGCACCTCCCGCATGCTTGCGGAGGAGGGATCCCCGAATCCTGTATCCCGTATCCTGAATCCTCTTCTGCAAGTCGCCGACTTGCGCGTTCATTTCCCGATCCGCAAGGGTTTGCTGCAGCACACGGTGGGGCAGGTGAAGGCGGTGGATGGCGTTTCCCTGGAGATACCGCAGGGACGCACGCTGGCACTGGTGGGGGAGTCGGGCTGCGGCAAGACGACGCTGGGCAAGGCGTTGCTGAATTTGAACAGGCCGACTGCAGGACAGGTAATGTTCGATGGCGTAACACTGGATGGTGCGAGACATTATGCCGGGATGCAGATGGTGTTCCAGGATCCCTATGCCTCGCTGAATCCCAAGATGCGCGTGGCGGAGATACTGGAAGAGGGTATGAGTGCGCTCGGCATCGGCGGCGACAGCGCTGCGCGTCAGGTACATATCGATGAGCTGCTGGACAAGGTGGGGCTGGCGCGCGACAGCAAGTGGCGCTATCCGCACGAGTTCTCCGGCGGACAACGGCAACGTATTGCCATCGCGCGCGCGCTGGCGGTGTCGCCCAGACTGCTGATCTGCGACGAGCCGACTTCGGCGCTGGATGTATCGGTGCAGGCGCAGATACTGAACCTGCTGAAGTCGCTACAGGATGAGCTGGCGTTGAGCTACCTGTTCATCACACACAATCTGGCGGTAGTCGAATATCTCGCGCATGAAGTATGTGTGATGTATCTGGGACGTATCGTCGAACGGGGCACGACGGAAGAGGTGATGCACAATCCCCAACATCCTTACTCGCAGGCATTGTTGTCGGCTGTGCCGCGCATAGACACCAAGGGCCGGAAATTCATCCGGCTGGAGGGCGATCTGCCATCGCCGGCGAACCCTCCCCCCGGTTGCCATTTTGCGCCGCGTTGTCCGCAGGCGGACGAACGTTGTCGCCGTGCCTATCCCGAAGAAGCCATGTTGTCATCGGCGCATGCAGTCCGGTGTCATTTATACACGCGATAACGGTACTTCGGTTGACGGGGATAGGTAATTGGTTTAAAAAGAGGCAGGGGTATCTGGAAGCTTTCTGGATGTTTCCGGGTACTGGTTGCAAATCTTTCAGTTACTACTAAAAGGAGTGGATCATGAGCACCAAGTCGGTAAGCGTGACAAGGGATGTCAGCAAGGAAAAACTCGCGCAGGACATGCGCGCAGTGGTGAATGACGCGGAAGAGCTGTTGCATGCAACCGCCGGACAGGCTGGCGAAAAAGTGGCTGCTGTGCGTGAGCGCATCCAGAAGAATCTCGCTGTTGCCAAGGAACGGCTGCTGGAAGCGGAAGAGGCTGTGATCGAGACAACGAAGCAGGCGGCCAAGGCGACTGATGAGTATGTGCACGAGAATCCTTGGTATGCGGTGGGAATCGCTGCGAGCGTCGGTTTGGTCGTCGGGATGCTGATCGGGCGCGGTCGCTAAGTGATGTCGGAGGCTGGTCAAGGACTGATGGCATCTGCCAGACAGTTGCTTTCCACGCTGGTTTCTATCGCTTCGACGCGGCTCGAGTTGCTGGCGAACGAGTGGCAGGAGGAGCGTCTGCGTCTCTCGCAGATGCTGCTCCTTGCTCTGCTGGCGTTATTCTGTTTCGGTGTAGGCGCGTTGCTGCTGACGTTGTTCATCGTGCTGTTGTTCTGGGATGAACACCGGCTTGTGGTGACTGCCGTGATGAGTGTGCTTTTCATTACGGCCGGCACCCTCATTGGGGCATTGCTGCACCGCATGTTGCAGGAAAAATCAAGATTGTTTTCCGTCAGTCTGGCCGAGTTGGCCAAAGATCGTGAGCATCTCGATGCCGACCGCGAATAGAAAAATGGCCGATGTGATGCAGCGTCGCAGCGAATTGCTGGCGAAGATTTCCGCGCAGCGCGAAGAAGTGGCCGGGGTCGGCGCGCGCTGGCAAACACCTCTGGCATTCGCCGACCGTGGCTTGGCTGTGCTGAATTATCTGCGCGCCAGGCCGGTGCTGGTGGCGGGTGCGGTGATGCTGTTCGTGATCCGCCGCCATGGCGTCGTTGGCTTGTTGCGGAGCGGCTGGCTGGTATGGAAGGGATATCGCTATTTTGCCGCGTTTTCCGAAAGGTTTGCTTCGCGTCACTTGTCTTCGTGAGGTGCGCTCACGCGGCGTAGCGTCCATCCGGTACGACTACCGAATCGACGCTTTCTATATCAACCGCCGGATCCCGACAGGCGGATAACCTGGCCTACCCTGATCCTTTTCAAAGAACCATTCCATCTTTTCAGCTTGGCGATGCTGACATGATAGCGGCGCGCGATCTGTGACAACGTCTCGCCCTTGCGTACCCTGTGTTTGATTGCGCGTCCACGGTCATTGGTGGGGGAGAGATGCATGTTGAAAGCCGTGAACTCGTCGTCCGTTTCGCTCTCTTCGCCATTGATGGGAACCAGCAGGGTCTGCCCGGTACTGATGTTCGAGCGGCGTGACAGGCCGTTCACCGATTTCAGTTTTTCAACGGAAAGTCCCAGACGCGGGGCCAGCCGGTCAAGGCGTTCGCCTTTTTTGGGTTGGTAGGCCTGCCAGCTGACCAGCGGCTTGTCATATGCTTCCAGATTCGCGCGGAAGGTTTCCATCTTGTCGATCGGCAGCAGGATCAGGTCGCTGTTGTCCTGCAGGATCACCGGACGGTTGTGCGCGGGGTTGAGTGCGGTGAATTCCTCCACCGAGATGTCCGCCAGCTGCGCGGCCAGTTCCACATCGATATGGTGAGCGGTGGAAACAGCGGCAAAATACGGTTTGTTGGGGATGTCCTGCAATACCAGGCCAAAGCTGGCCGGATTCGCGATGATGTTTTTGATGGCCAGCAATTTGGGTACATAGTTGCGCGTTTCATTCGGCATCTTCAGGCTGGTGTAATTCACCGGTAGCCCGCGCCTCCGGTTGCGTTCCTGCGCGCGCTGTACGGCGCCCTCGCCCCAGTTGTAGGCAGCCAGTGCCAGTTCCCAGTCTCCGAACATGTCGTGCAGTTTCTGCAGGTAATCGAGCGCACCGTTGGTTGCGCTGACGATATCGCGCCGGCCGTCATACCACCAGTTCTGCTGCATGCCGAAGTTCTTGCCGGTGGACGGGATGAATTGCCAGATACCGGATGCGCGGCTGGTCGAGTAGGCGCCGGGGTTGAAAGCGCTCTCTATCATCGGCAACAGGGCGATCTCGCTAGGCATGCCGCGCCGTTCGACTTCACCGGTGATGTAGTAAAGATAGAGGCGCGCCCGGTCGGTCATCCGCGCGACGTAATCGGGGCGGTTGGCATACCAGTGCTCATGTCTGGCTACCAGAGTGCTGTCAAGATCGCGCATCGCGAATCCGCTGCGGATGCGTTCCCACAGATCGCCCATGACGGCATCATCGTCTGGGATGATATCGAGTTTGATGTTGCGTGCCGAGGTGAGGGACAGCGGAGCCGAGGGAGTTTGCAGCGAGGTACTGAGTGCGAGGCTTTCATCCGCATGTGCGAGCAGTTCTTGGTCTGCATGAGCGAAGGGGGTGAAGAATAAAATTCCGCTGGCGAGCAATGCAGAAAAAAACTGCCGGATCAATGACACAGACACAACTCCTAGAGTAAATTCGGATTTGCGCGATGTTAGCCGAGAGGCTATGGCAAGGTCAACCGAAATAACGTCAGATAATCAGGCGAGATGCCGCAAAAAAGCGGGATTCATCCGGATGCCCGATTGGCGGGGAAGGATGGCATGGTTTTGGCTCCGACATAACGCCCGCCTTGGCGGGCATGAGTCTTCACCGAAACCCGGTCGTGAGCTATTTGATTACTTCCCTCAACTGTTCGAGTATGGCCGGGTTTTGGCTCCGACATAACGCCCGCCTTGGCGGGCATGAGTCTTCACCGAAATCCGGTCGTGAGCTATTTGATTACTTCCCTCAACTGTTCCAGTATGGCCGGGTTTTGGCTCCGACATAACGCCCGCCTTGGCGGGCATGAGTCTTCACCGAAACCCGGTCGTGAGCTATTTGATTACTTCCCTCAACTGTTCGAGTATGGCCGGGTTTTCCAGTGTCGAGGTGTCCTGCGTGATTTCCTGACCCTGTGCGATGGAGCGCAACAGACGGCGCATGATCTTGCCGGAGCGCGTCTTGGGCAGGTTGTCGCCAAAGCGGATGTCGTCCGGTTTGGCGATGGGGCCGATCTCCTTGCCTACCCAATTGCGCAGCGTGTCGACTAGTTCTTTTGCCTTGACCGCATCGGTCGGGCGTGCGCCCTTCAGCACGACGAAAGCGACGACCGCCTCGCCCTTGATGTCGTGCGGGCGACCGACCACGGCGGCTTCCGCTACCAGCGGGTTGGCAACCAGGGCCGATTCGATCTCCATCGTGCCCAGGCGATGACCGGAGACTTTCAGCACGTCATCGTTGCGGCCCATGATCCAGACATAGCCGTCTTCATCGCGATAGGCCGAATCGCCCGCCAGGTAGTAGCCATGCAATTCTTCCGGGAAATAGTTCTTCCTGAAACGATCCGGGTCGCCCCAGATGGTGCGGATCTGTGAAGGGAACGGTTTCTTGATGACCAGTGAGCCGCCATGTCCCTGTTCGACATCGGTGCCGGTTTCGTCCACCACGGCGACCTCGATGCCGGGAATCGGCAGGGTGCAGGAGCCGGGCTTGATCGGCAGGGCGCCGGGCACGGGCGCGATCATGTGGCAACCGGTTTCGGTCTGCCACCAGGTGTCGACGATGGGGCAACGGTTCTGGCCGACGGTTTCGTAGTACCACATCCAGGCTTCCGGGTTGATCGGCTCACCGACGGTACCGAGCAGGCGTAGCGAGGACAGGTCGTATTGTTTGGGCAGTTCACCGCCCAGCTTGATCAGCGAACGGATCGCGGTCGGCGCGGTGTAGAACGTGGTGACCTTGTGGTCCTGGATCATTTTCCAGAAACGCCCGGCATCCGGCCAGGTCGGAATGCCTTCAAAGATGACTTCGGTGGCGCCCATCGCCAGCGGGCCGTAGGTGACATAGCTGTGACCGGTGATCCAGCCCACGTCTGCGGTGCACCAGAATATGTCGGAATCCTTGTAGTCGAACACCCATTGCATGGTGACCATGGTACCCAGCAGATAGCCTGCGCTGGAGTGTTGCACGCCCTTGGGTTTGCCGGTGGAACCGGAAGTGTAGAGGATGAATAACGGATGTTCGGCATCGACCCATTCGGGTTCGCAATGGGTGGGTTGCGAATTGAACAAGTCGTGCCACCAGATATCGAGGTCGTCGTCCCATTCGACATCGTTGCCGGCGCGGCGATAGACGATGACGCTATGCACGCATTCGCAACCGTCCATCGCGAGTGTCTCGTCGACGATGGGTTTCAGCGGCATCAGCTTGCCGCCGCGCATCTGCGCATCGGCGGTGATGACGGCGCTGGCCTGTGCATCAACGATGCGTTCGTGCAGGCTTTTGGAGGAGAAGCCGCCGAACACCACCGAATGGATCGCGCCGATGCGGGCGCAGGCCTGCATGGCGACCACGGCTTCGACGCTCATCGGCAGGTAGATGACGACACGGTCGCCTTTCCTGATGCCGCGCGACTTCAGGCCATTGGCGAACTGGCTGACGCGTCCGTGCAACTCGCGGTAGCTGACCTTGCTGACCTTGCCGTCGTCCGCCTCGAAGATGATCGCGGTCTTTTCCGGCTGGGTGGCGAGGTGTTTGTCGAGGCAGTTCCACGAGACGTTGAGCTTGCCGTCCTCGAACCATTTGTAGAATGGCGCGCTGCTGTCATTCAGGGATTTTTCAAAAGATTGGTGCCAATGGATGTTTTTGCGCGCCAGTTCAGCCCAATAACCGGCGTAGTCATTTCTGGATGCATCGACCATCGACTGGTAGGCGGTCATGCCTGAAATGTTGGCATGGCTGACAAATTCATCGGAAGGGCTGAAAACACGGGTTTCATGCAATACGGACTGGATGTTGGACATGCTGACTCCTGAATGGCGGTTCTGCGTGCTGGATGTAATTACATTGCCATCCAATGTAGTTTTTTTGAGGTTTTCAGTCAACCGCAGAGCCGTGATAAATTACGCGCAGGAATTTTGATGGGAGTCGCTTTTACGGTATCATCGCGCCCCATGACCAAGTACATCTTTATCACCGGCGGCGTTGTCTCTTCTTTGGGAAAAGGCATCGCCGCCGCTTCTCTGGCAGCCATCCTCGAATCGCGCGGGCTCAAGGTGACGATGCTCAAGCTCGATCCTTATATCAACGTCGATCCGGGGACGATGAGTCCGTTCCAGCACGGCGAGGTGTTCGTCACCGAAGACGGCGCGGAAACCGACCTGGATCTGGGGCATTACGAGCGATTCATCTCGGCCAAGATGCGCAAGGCCAACAATTTCACCACCGGACAGATATACGAAAGCGTGATCCGCAAGGAGCGGCGCGGCGAGTATCTGGGCAAGACGGTGCAGGTGATCCCGCATATCACCAACGAGATACAGACTTTCGTCGAGCGCGGCGCGGCCGCTTCGCATGACGGCAAGGCCGACGTGGCGATCGTCGAGATCGGCGGCACGGTGGGCGACATCGAATCGTTGCCGTTCCTCGAGGCCGCGCGGCAGATGGGTTTGCGCAAAAGCCGCAATCAGGTGGCCTATGTGCACCTGACGCTGGTTCCCTATATCGCGACTGCCGGCGAACTGAAAACCAAACCTACACAACATAGCGTCCAGAAGTTGCGCGAGATCGGAATCTTTCCGACCGCGCTGTTGTGCCGTGCTGACAGGCCAATCCCGGACGACGAGCGGGCCAAGATCTCGTTGTTCGCCAACGTGCGTGAAGATGCGGTGATCTCGATGTGGGATGCGGCGAGCATCTACATGATCCCGCAGATGCTCAATCGGCAAGGCCTGGACCGCATCATCTGCGAAGAACTGGGTCTGGACCTGCCGCCCGCGGATCTGTCGGTGTGGATGAAACTGGTGGATTCGCTGGAGAACCCACAGCACCGGATCACCATCGGCATGGTCGGGAAATATGTCGATCTGACCGAATCTTACAAGTCGTTGATCGAGGCGCTCCGCCATGCGGGCATACACACCGCGACCAAGGTCGAGATCGAGTACATCGATTCCGAGGATATCGAGGCGTCGGGTACGCAAAGCCTGGCGCATTTCGACGCGATCCTGGTGCCGGGAGGCTTTGGTAAACGCGGTACGGAAGGAAAGATCGCCGCGATCCGCTTCGCACGCGAGAACAAGGTGCCGTATCTGGGCATCTGTCTTGGAATGCAGCTTGCGGTGATCGAATATGCACGCCACGTGGCGGGCATGGCCGACGCGAACAGCACCGAATTCAATCCCGATACCGAACATCCGGTCGTCGCATTGATCACCGAGTGGCTGGATCGCGATGGCAAGGTCGAGACGCGTAGCAGCGATTCCGATCTGGGCGGCACCATGCGCCTCGGTTCGCAGCGCTGTCCGGTCAAGGCCGGTACGATGGCGCAACGCATCTACGGTGACGAGGTGAACGAGCGTCATCGCCATCGCTATGAGGTCAATAACCATTACGTGCCCGAGCTGGAAAAGACCGGGCTGGTCATTTCTGCGCGCACGCCATCCGAGAATCTGCCGGAGATGATGGAACTGCCGCAATCCCTGCATCCATGGTTCGTCGGCGTGCAGTTCCACCCAGAATTCACCTCCACGCCGCGTGACGGACACCCGTTGTTCAAGTCGTTCGTCGAGGCTGCCTTGCAGCGTCAATCGGCCGTTAAACCAGAGAAGGCGACGGTATGAAGCTGTGCGGATTCGATGCCGGGCTGGATAGCCCGCTGTTCCTGATTGCCGGACCGTGCGTGATCGAGTCGCAGCAGATGGCCATCGATACGGCCGGACAGTTGCAGGAAATCTGTCGCGAATTGAACCTTCCGTTCATTTACAAGTCTTCATACGACAAGGCCAACCGCAGTTCCGGGAAATCCTTTCGGGGTTTTGGAATAGATGAGGGTCTGAAGATCCTCGCTGAAGTGAAAGCGCAACTGGACGTGCCGGTTCTGACTGACGTGCACGGCATCGAAGAGATCGAGCCGGTCGCAGCGGTCGTGGATGTGCTGCAAACCCCTGCATTCCTGTGCCGCCAGACGGATTTCATCCACGCGGCGGCGAGATCCGGCAAGCCGGTGAACATCAAGAAGGGGCAGTTCCTGTCCCCGTGGGACATGAAGAACGTGGTGGACAAGGCGCGCGAAGCAAGCAGTGCCGACAACATCATGGTGTGCGAGCGCGGCGTGTCGTTCGGCTACAACAACCTGGTTTCGGACATGCGCTCGCTGGCGGTGATGCGCAATACCGGTTGCCCGGTGGTGTTCGACGCCACGCATTCGGTGCAGTTGCCAGGCGGGCAGGGTACGGCCAGCGGCGGACAGCGCGAATTCGTGCCGGTGCTGGCGCGCGCGGCGGTGGCGGCCGGGATCTCCGGCCTGTTCATGGAGACGCATCCGGCCCCGTCGCAAGCGCTGTCGGACGGGCCGAATGCCTTTCCGCTGGGACAACTGAAAGCACTGTTGAAGACGTTGATGGTGCTGGATGAAACGGTCAAGCAGCAAGGTTTGATTGAAGAAGCAGTCGATTTGAGAAACGTTTAGAAAATTAAAGGAAATAAGGAAAAGTATGAGTGCAATAGTTGATGTGATCGCCCGCGAGATTCTGGATTCGCGCGGCAACCCTACCGTGGAAGCGGACGTATTGCTGGAATCCGGCGTGATGGGACGTGCGGCGGTGCCGTCCGGCGCCTCCACCGGAACGAAGGAAGCAGTCGAACTGCGCGATGGCGACAAGCAACGCTATCTGGGCAAGGGCGTATTGCAGGCCGTCGAATATGTGAATACCGAGATCGCCGAAGCGATCATCGGTCTGGATGCCTCCGAGCAGGCATTCATCGACCAGACCATGATCGATCTGGACGGCACCGAGAACAAGTCGCGTCTGGGTGCGAACGCCATCCTGGCGGTTTCCATCGCGGTCGCCAAGGCGGCAGCGGAAGAATCCGGCCTGCAACTGTATCGCTACCTCGGTGGCGCGGCGCGCATGGAGATGCCGGTGCCGATGATGAATATCATCAATGGCGGCGCGCATGCCACCGGCGGCGCGGACATCCAGGAATTCATGATCGTGCCGGTCGGCGCGCAGAGTTTCCGCGAAGCGCTGCGTTGCGGCGCTGAAGTGTTCCATAACCTGAAGAGCATCCTGCACAGCCGCGGACTGAGCACCACCGTCGGCGACGAAGGTGGTTTCGCACCGGCGCTGGGCTCCAACGAAGCGGCGCTGAAAGTGATCGTGGAAGCGATCGAGGCTGCCGGTTATGTGCCGGGTGCAGACGTGGCGATCGGTATCGATGCGGCCGCGTCCGAGTTCTACAAGGACGGGCAATACCACCTGAAGGCGGATGGGCTGGTGCTGAGTTCCGCGCAGATCATCGACCTGTATGCGACCTGGGTGGACAAGTACCCGATCATCACCATCGAAGACGGCATGAGCGAACACGACTGGGACGGCTGGAAGGCGCTGACCGACCGTTTGGGCAAGTCCGTCCAGTTGGTCGGCGACGACGTGTTCGTCACCAACACCAAGATCCTGCGCGAAGGCATCCGCAAGGGCATCGCCAATTCCATCCTGATCAAGGTCAACCAGATCGGCACGCTGACCGAGACGTTCGCCGCCATCGAGATGGCGAAACGCGCCGGGTACACCGCCGTCATCTCGCATCGCTCCGGCGAGACCGAAGACTCGACCATCGCCGACCTGGCTGTTGCCACCAATTCGCTGCAGATCAAGACCGGCTCGCTGTCGCGTTCCGACCGCATGGCCAAGTACAACCAGCTGCTGCGCATCGAAGAGGATCTGGGCGACAGCGCCTCCTATCCGGGGCGTGAGGCCTATTACCAGCTTGGCTGATGCGTCGTGCGGTCACACTGATACTGGTCGTCCTGCTGCTGCTGTTGCAGTACCCCCTGTGGCTTGGCAAGGGCGGCTGGTTGAAAGTGTGGGACCTGAACAATCAGGTCGAGGCACAGAAACAGGCCAACCAGCAGACCCAATCGCGTAATGCGTTGCTGGATGCCGAGGTGCGTGATCTGAAGCAGGGCACCGAAGCCATCGAGGAACGTGCGCGCAGCGAGCTGGGCATGATCAAACGCGACGAGGTTTTTTTCCAGATACTGGAAAGCCCATCATCTCAAGCAACAGGGAAGCAGGCGGCAGCATCGCCTGCTTCTGCTGTTTCTGGCGTTCACCGTTAGAGCGCATCTCTTAAGTGATACCCGCAGCTTTCACTGCACAGGATATGGGCAGTGATTTGCTTTTCCGGAGCAAGTTCGATGGACATCAAAGATTTTTCAGAAGCCAAGACCAACATCCTGAGCGGCCTTACCGTCGCACTCGCACTGGTACCCGAAGCCATCGCCTTCGCCTTCGTTGCACAGGTCCATCCACTGGTGGGGCTGTATGCCGCCTTTATGGTCGGCCTGATCACCTCGCTGATCGGAGGACGCCCGGGCATGATCTCCGGTGCGGCCGGTGCGCTCGCGGTGGTGATGGTGGCTCTGGTGGTGCAGCACGGCGTGGAATATCTGTTCGCCGCCGTGGTGCTGATGGGGATATTGCAGATCGGCTTCGGGCTGGCCAAGCTGGGCAAGTTCATCCGCATGGTGCCGCATCCGGTGATGCTGGGCTTCGTGAACGGCCTGGCGATCGTGATCTTCCTGGCGCAACTCGGACACTTCAAGACACCGACGGGCGAATGGATGACCGGCGTGCCGTTGTACACCATGCTGGGGCTGATCGCCGTGACCATGGCGATCATCTACCTGCTGCCCAGGCTGACCAACGCGATCCCATCCGCTCTGGCTGCCATCGCTGCGGTGTCTGCCTTGGTGATCTTCACCGGCATCGAGACCAGGACCGTGGGCGAACTGGCATCCATCGCGGGCGGCTTGCCGACCTTTCACCTGCCTGATGTCCCGCTGGATTGGGAGACACTGAAGATCGTGTTCCCCTACAGCCTGATCCTGGCCGGCATCGGCCTGATCGAGTCCTTGCTCACACTGAACCTGATCGACGATATGACACAGACTCGCGGCAAACCGAATCGCGCCTGCGTGGGGCAGGGCGTGGCCAACGTTGCGACCGGTTTCTTCGGTGGCATGGGCGGCTGCGCGATGATCGGCCAGAGCATGATCAACGTGACCAACGGTGCACACAAGAATCTGTCCGGCATTTCGGCGGCGCTGTTTCTGCTGAGCTTCATCCTGTTCGCCTCGGAGTGGATCGAGATGATTCCGCTCGCCGCCCTGATCGGCCTGATGTTCGTGGTGTCAGAAAAGACCTTCGAGTGGGGCAGCTTCCGCCTGTTCGGGAAAGTGCCCAATGCTGATGTGTTCGTCGGTATCACCGTTGCCGTAGTCACCGTGCTGACCGATCTGGCGATTGCGGTGATCGTCGGGGTGATCATCTCGGCGCTGGTGTTCGCCTGGCAGCACGCCAAGAACATCGAGGTACGCGTCTCGACCGAAGAGCACGGCTGGAAAGTGTATGACTTGCACGGCTCGTTGTTCTTCGCTTCGACGCAGAATTTTCTCGGACTGTTCTCGCCCAAGGACGACCCTGAAGAAGTGGTGATCGATTTCAGGAACGCGCGCGTCAAGGATCACTCCGCGCTGGAAGCCATCGACCTGCTCGCGGAGCGCTACACGCAACTGGGCAAGAAACTGCATCTGCGCCACCTCAGCCCGGACTGTCTGGAGTTGCTCGACAAGGCCAAGGGCATGATCGAAGTGAACGTGCTGGAAGACCCGCTATATCATCCGGCAGACAATCGTCTGGGTTGACGATCCAAAGTTCGGCCTTTGTTCAAGAACGGTGCGACTACGGAGCCTTTGGCGGTTCCGCATCATCATCTGAGTCTTCCGTGGACTGTGCTTTTTCCATCCCCATGGACTGGGCTTTCAGGGCCGCCACTAGGGGCACGATGAAGACGACCCTACCATCAGAAAAACAATACCCATTTCTTATCCCATCTCACTAGTGTCCGGTTAAAAACGATTCCATGACTCTGAAATCCTTATTTGATGCCGCATCCGGAGATTTTTATAGTGTCTCCGACTTGAACGGCGAACCAGCCTTGGTGCAGTCTGGCAGCTTTCCTGCTGCTGGAGACTGCGATGTACGTTGGCAAGCCCTTGTTCGCCCAAGTCATGGACTTCCTGCCATGGAAGACCTTTCATCGCATCGTGGCTCGGCATGGCGGCGATCATCGCGTCAGGACATTGTCCTGTGCCGAACACTTCCGTATTCTGGCCTTCGCTCAACTCACCTATCGCGAGAGTTTGCGCGACATCGAGGCCTGCCTCTCGGCACAGGCTGCCAAGCTCTACCACATGGGCATCAGAAGCACGGTATCCCGTTCGACACTGGCCGATGCCAACGAACTGCGCGACTGGCGCATCTACGCCGAATTCGCTCACCGTTTGATTGCTCAAGCCAGAACGCTTTACGCCAGCGAAGACTTGGGCTTGGATTTGACCAACACAGTGTACGCACTGGATTCGACCACCATCGATCTGTGCCTGTCGGTATTTCCATGGGCGCATTTCAGAACGACCAAGGCAGCGGTGAAGATGCATACGCTGCTGGACTTGCGCGGCAGCATTCCCAGCTTCATCCACGTCTCCGATGGCAAGATGCACGACGCCCGCATCCTCGACTTGTTGATCCCGGAGCCGGGTGCTATCTATGTCATGGATCGGGGCTACGTCGATTTCGTGCGTTTGCATCGGCTGCATCTGGCCGGGGCGTTCTTCGTCACCCGCGCCAAGTCGAATCTCGACGCGCACCGGATGTATTCTGCCAAAACCGACCGCAGCCTCGGCATCATCTGCGATCAGACGATTGCGCTCGACGGGTTTTATACCCGACAGGATTACCCGGAGCCGTTGCGCCGCATCCGCTTCAAAGACCCGGAAACCAACAAGACGCTGGTGTTTCTCACCAACAACTTCACGTTGCCGGCGGCAACGATCTGCGCGCTCTACAAGAGCCGCTGGCAGGTGGAGTTGTTCTTCAAATGGGTCAAGCAGCATCTTCGTATCCAACGTTTCTATGGCACGTCCGAGAATGCGGTGAAGGCGCAAATCTGGATCGCCGTCTCGGTCTACGTCCTCGTCGCCATCATCAAAAAGCGCCTCAATCTGGACGCTTCGCTCTACACTTTGCTACAGATTCTATCGGTCACGCTGTTCGAGAAAATGCCCATCCAGCAAGCCTTGCAGGGCATCGGTGGGCAGCCAGAAAACACCGATTTCAACAACCAACTGAATCTATTCGATTCTTAACCGGACACTAGTGATCCCATCTAAAAAATCACATTGGGACTGAGTCCCGTTCTTTTCACAAAATCACGGGCTCCGTCCCCATATCACCCGTTTGTACGCTTATAAATAATTCGACTCCGGTACCTTTTACCTCCGGGTAATTAATTCGATGCTGACCCGTTTAGCTTGGTACATCAATGCCGAAGTCATAATCACCGCTGCTGATTTTCTTCTGCGCTTTCTTGAAAAAACGCTCTGGTGGAGTAAGGCTACTGATGCGGATAGCATCCATGCGTGCCATGAGTGAATCAAATTCCGCTTTAAATGAATCAAAGCCATCCAGCGCGGTAACGCACCACGCTTGGCGGAAACGATCTTGTAACACCTTAAATTGGTGGGCATCCTTCGCTAGTGTGCCGAGGTTTACGTCGAAATCAAGTGCCTTATAGACCGCAGGCATCAGGCCTGCTAGTAGGGCGCAAACAGCAGTGACCCACTGGAAATCATTTTGGTTCGAAAGCAGCGGCCAAGTTGCTATGCCACCCATGATGATCGGTAACACGACAAAAATTACGCGCCACCAGCGCATCGACTTCAACCACTCAAAAAGAGTAGTTGAAGTATAGAGGCAGGATTCTTCTTGGCGCTTGCACTCTGCGATGAGGTTTTGTGTCTGTTCGTTCATCACGAGGTTCGTGGAATATCTGTCCCGAATATCTTCTGCCATTCATCGCCAGCTTCAATAATGCGATTATCGTACTCATACGAGCACGCTTTTAAGGCGCGGCGATAGGCAGACTCCACTCGGCTCTGCCAATCGTTCCCCAACGACATGATCTCGAAAGTACCTGGCACCAAAACTACGCCATTTGCCCGATGGTAGATGAAGTAGAAAAAATCCCGAATGATCCAGTCGAAGTAAAACCAGCTGTTTAGCCGCCAAGGCGATTGTGCGATAAATTCGGCTGCTAACAGTTCAAGGTGGAATGACTTAATTGGCACCGAACAATATGCCTGCCATGCCTTCAACATGCGGATGAGTGGTCGCAAATTTCCCGCATTAGTCATATCGGCAGTTTCGAGATGACCCATCTCGCTCCAAGGTGCAGTTTCCTTATACAAACCGCCGTTGTGAGTGTCGCAAATCCAATAGCGCCCTTCTGTCGCGAGTGCGAAGGCAGGGACAACCTCCACACAGTAACTTCCAAAGTTGACTACGACCACTTGGCCGTCGCCGCTCATGTCAGTGTTTGTGTAGGTGAGTGAAAGCTGGTTCTTTACTTCCTGTAGGAGCGCAGACTGCCGGTTATAGGTGTAATTCTGAAAGCGGTGGTAAACCGCGGCGGGGAGTAGGAAATACACATCTATGTCACGCGGCGGACGAATAGTTGTGTTCTTTCCCCAAGAGCCAACGAAAAAACTATTATCGCTTTCAGAGCTCGTCCCATAGTAAGCACGATTGAGGCAGCTTACGACGCCGGCATATTTGGTGTAGCCATCCAGCTGCTGCGTTGGAGTTAGTCCCAAGTTGCTGTGAAATTGTTCGAAGCGCTGCGAAACTGCAACCCAAGGTAGAGCGGCGGAAACTGCAAGTGGATTCAGCAATCCCAAAGCCCCCAAGCTAGGACTCCGGGGAGCAATTACCTGTTGTGCAGAGAATAAGCCGCTCATGGATCACCCACACGCCCCGATCGCGCCGCAACTGGTGCAGAACTCGCAGCCGTCCTTCTTGATCAGCGTGGCGTTGCCGCATTCCTTGCAGTGCTTGCCGGTCAGCGGTTTGATCGAGGTTGGCTTGATCTGGCCTTCCGGGATCTCCAGCACGCCCATCTGTTGCACCGGGTAGCCATGCTGGTCGAGGATGCCGAGCATGGAGTAACGGTGGATGATGAGCCGCGCGACGTAGGATACGGTCGAGGGGTAGCTCTCCATCTTGGCGTCGCCCGGCACGCGTGCCATGAAGTCGCCGAGCGGTTCGCCGAAGTTGAGCAGCTTGCGCAGTTTCATGCCGATCCAGGCCGGATCGATCACGCGCATGTCCAGGCTCAACACCTTGCACAATCCGTCCAGTGCGCGCGGATACACGCCGGATAGCCACATCGAATAGGGACGGCGCTGTCCGTCCGGCAGCACCAGTTCTTTCAATCCCAGCACGAAGTCGTCGCCCGAGCCCCCATTGGCGATGTCCACCGTCCAGCTCATCGTGCCGTCGGTTCCGGTCTTGGGTTCCTTGCGGGCGAACAGCGCATCCATCATCGGCGTGGTCATGCCGTCGCAGATCTCCAGCGCCCCCAACTCTTCGATGCGGTATTTCAGCAGGTGCGCGAACGCGGCTACCAGGCTCGGCATGCGCATCACTTCGCCGGTGGGCGGCATCGGCATGTCGAACGCGTCGTCGCCGGCCGATTTCATCAGCATCTCCAGCTTCATGCGGATCCACACCGGGTCGCGCGTGCGCATGTCCATTGACAGCGATTTGGCCAGCGCGCCGAGGCCGCGCGGTTGTTCGGAGCCGTTCACCCATACCTCGAACGGATGGTTGCAGCCGTTCTTCGTGTGCGACACGAATGCGACGAAGCTGCCGAGCGGATGCTTGACCACTTGCGAGGTCCAGCCTTCGCTACCGGCGGGCAGTTCCGGACGGCCCGGCCAGCGCAGCGAGGCGAGCGCCGGTTTCGGCGTGGATTCCAGTACGATGCGGCGGTCCTGGTCGAACACGAAGTCCTGCGGCTGTTCTTCCTTCTTCTCCGGCGTGACCGACAGTACTGCGCCCAGTACGCTGTTCGGCCTGTAGGTCGCCAGGCCTTTCAGCCCGGCCTTCCAGGCTTCGGTATAGAGGTCCTTGAAATCCTCGTAGGGATAGTCGGCGGGCACGTTGACGGTCTTGCTGATCGAGGTGTCGATGAATGGCGCGACCGCAGCCACCATCTTCATGTGGTCGATGGCGCTGATCTCCAGCGCGGTGACGAAGGAGGACGGCAGGTTCTCCACGTCGCCGCCCATCTGCTTGAACACGCGCCAGGCGTGGTCTTCCACCGGATAGTCCTTGGTGGTGCCGTCCATCATGCGCTTCTTGCGCGTGTAGAACCACGAGAACGCCGGTTCGATGCCGTTGGAGGCGTTATCGGCAAAGGCCAGCGAGATGGTGCCGGTGGGCGCGATGGAGAGCAGGTGACTGTTGCGGATGCCATGCTTGCGGATGTCGTTCTTCAGTTCATCCGGCAGGCGCGAGGCGAAGCGCGGTGCGGCCAGATATTGGTCGGCATCCAGCAGCGGGAACGCGCCGCGTTCCCTGGCCAGTTCGACCGAGGCGCGGTAGGCCTCGTCGCGCATGATGCGCGTGATGTCGGAGGCAAAGGCACGCGCCTCGTCGGTGTCGTAACGCAGGCCGAGCATCACCAGCGCATCGCCCAGGCCGGTGAAGCCCAGCCCGACGCGGCGCTTGTTCGCCGCCTCTTGTTGTTGCTCCGGCAACGGCCATGCGGTCACGTCCAGCACGTTGTCCAGCATGCGGATCGAAGTGCGCACCAGTTGCTTGAACGGCTCGTAGTCGAAACCGGCATGGTTCGAGAACGGGTTCTTCACCATGCGCGTCAGATCGATGGAACCGAGACAGCAGCAGCCATACGGGGGCAGTGGTTGCTCGGCGCAAGGATTGGTGGCCTCGATCACTTCGCAGTAGGACAGGTTGTTGTCGCGGTTCATCAGGTCGATGAACAGTACGCCCGGCTCGGCGTGGTCGTAGGTGCTCTCGATGATCTGCTTCCACAGGTCGGTGGCGCGCACCTTGCGATACACCCATTTGCCGTCGGCACGCTGTGCTGCTCCGGCCTCCCTGAGCGCGGCGGAAGGTTCGGCGGCATGCACCAGTTCGAATTCCTGGTCGGCTTCGACAGCCTGCATCAACGCGTCGGTCACGCCGACCGAGATGTTGAAGTTGCGCAGGTCGCCCTTGTCCTTGGCGCTGATGAATTTCTCGATGTCTGGATGGTCGCAGCGCAGCACGCCCATCTGCGCACCGCGCCGCGCACCGGCTGATTCCACCGTCTCGCAGGAACGGTCGAACACGCGCATGTAGGAGATCGGGCCGCTGGCGCGCGAATTGGTGCCCTTAACGTGCGCGCCTTCGGGACGGATCGAGGAGAAGTCGTAACCGACGCCACCGCCGCGCCGCATGGTCTCGGCGGCCTGCTGCAATGCGTCGTAGATGCCCGGTCTGCCGTGATGGATGCCGGAGATAGCGTCGCCCACCGGTTGCACGAAACAGTTGATCAGCGTGGCCTGTATCTTCAGCCCGGCTGCCGAATTGATGCGTCCGGCCGGCACGAAACCGTTCTCCTGCGCTTCAAAGAATACCTGCTCCCATTTGGCGCGGTCGGCGGGTTTTTCTGCCTGCGCCAAGCCGTGTGCCACGCGGCGACGCACATCCTGCAACGATTTTTCGTCCGCTTCCGCGTATTTTTCCAGCAGGACTTCGGTGCTGATCTCTTGTGGCATGGCTGTGCCTCCTTCCAGAGCCGTATCGCTGGCGATGTTATTGGTGAGTTTGGCAAGGAACGACTGTCCGGTCATGGGTGGCTTGGAGGTGCCTTCAGATGCGGAATCGTTACGGGTGGAGGCTGGTGACAAAACATTTTCGGTATTCAACACGAGACATTCCCCTGGTTGCGCGGGCTGCTTGGGCCCAAAAAACAAAACCACTATATGTAGTGGTTGATCGCTTGGTTTGAACTAATTCTAGTGGCCGAGCTGTTTTTTGCAAGCGAAATATTGCCCTGAATATATTTGACTTTGATATCCAACAGCTTAGGCGATTTTGCGTAAAAATGACCGGCCGGGACTCTTGACAGCCCGGTCAACTGGTGTTTTTGCGGGCGCAAAATCCACATGAATGATCCCGTCAATGGTTGTCGAAATCTGCCGAAGATGCTTTGCGCGCTTCCTTGGCGAGTGCGCTGCGGAACCCTTCCAGCTTGCCGTGGAAGTCGTCGGCCTCGCCGTATTCGAGGAAGCGGTCGTAGCGCGCATGCGCGGTGTGCATCTTGCGCGCATGCTTGATCGGGCAGAAATATTCCTCGGTACGCGCGATGACCTCCTGTGCATAGGCGACCAGCCCGACCGCATATGAGCAGTACAGACAATGCGCCTTTTCGACGATGTTCAGGTAGGCAAGGTGCTGGTGGTCGAACACGATGTAATCGCCGCGCCTGACCCTGGCGATGCGATACACGGGGAAGCAGATCGATTGGTACAGGGTAATGCTCAGGTCGAACAACGCCAGCGGAATGCCGGCGCCGTAGATGACCGGCATGGTGAGGTAGTTCTGCGGGCGTATCGTGAGGAACCAGCGGAACACGCCCATCCTGACGCGTTGGTGCGCTTCGCGCAGGGCCTGTTCGAACACCACGCGCCGGCCCTCGATCTGGTAGCGAAGGCGTGCCTCGCGTTCGGCGATGAGCGAGTCCAGTTCGCTCTCGAGAGTGGCGATCTGTTCGACGACCTGGCTGATCCGGCTGTTCATTGCGCTGCCCCCTTCAAGGTTGCGGCGCGTGTGCGCCGGATGCCGTGCCGTCCCGGGACAGGATCAGTCCAGCACGTGGGAAGCCATGCCGTCCGCCAGCTTGGGCTCGAACCAGGTGGACTTGGGCGGCATCACCTCGTTGGCGTCGGCGACCGCCATCAGGTCTTCCATGCGGGTGGCGAACATCGAGAAGGCTACCGCCATCTCGCCGCTGTTGACGCGTTTCTCGAGTTCCGCCAGGCCGCGGATGCCACCGACGAAATCGATGCGCTTGTCGCGGCGCGGGTCGCTGATGCCGAGCACCGGCGCGATCAGATGGTTCTGCAGCAGGCTCACGTCGAGGCTGGCTACCGGGTCGCCGGCCGGGATCAAATCCGCGCGGATGTTCAGGCGGTACCACTGGCCCGGCAGGTACATGCCGAACTCGCCGGGTTGTGCGGGTTTGACCTGTTCGCCACTGGGTTGTACCGAGAAGTTTTCGCCGATACGTTGCAGGAACGCAGCCGTGTCCATGCCGTTCAGGTCGACCATCACCCGGTTGTAGTCGAAGATCTTCATCTCGTGGTGCGGGAAGATCACCGACAGGAAGTAGTTGTAACTTTCCTCGCCGTTGTGCGCCGGATTGGCGGCGCGGCGCGCGGCAGCCACGCGCGAGGCGGCGGCCGAGCGGTGGTGTCCGTCGGCGATATAGATGGCATGCATGGCGTCGAATGACTCGGTCAGTTGCCGGATCGCGGCAGCATCGCGGATCACCCACAGGCTGTGGCGGATGCCGTCGTCTGCCCTGACATCCGCATCGGGCGTGTCGCCGGAAACTGCCTTCAGGATCGCGTCCACTTGCGGCGCATCGGGGTAGGCCAGCAGTACCGGGCCGGTCTGCGCGTTCAGCGCATCGATCTGGCGCACCCGGTCGTCCTCCTTGTCGGGGCGGGTGAACTCATGCTTGCGGATGCGGTTGGTGTCGTAATCCGCCACCGAAGCCGCTGCGACCAGGCCGGTCTGGATGTGGTCGCCCATCACCAGCCGGTAAGCGTAATAGCAGGGTGTCGTGTCGCGCGCCAGCACGCCTTCCGCCAGCATCCTGCCGAGGTTCTCCGCCGCCTTGGCATAGACCTCGGGTGCATAGGGGTCGGTGCCGACGGGCAGGTCGATCTCCGGCTTGGAGATATGCAGGAAACTCCATGGCTTTCCATCGGCGCGCGCGCGCGCCTCTTCAGTGGAAAGCACGTCATAGGGCGGCGCGGCGACTTCGGCGGCACGTGACGGGGCGGGGCGCAAAGCTGTAAAAGGGCGGATCAGGCTCAATTGAAACTCCTCGGGATTATCGATATGACAAGAATAACGGGTGGGCTATTTTACCGTTCTGTCCAGGCTCGGTTCATAATAATTCGCATGAGTCGGCGTAACCGGCATTACCGACCCGCACTGCATCTTGTTGGCGGAGCCTGGCTGTCCTGATAACGAGCCCTCCTGCCGGGGAGGACGATGCCACTCCTTTCTCGGTTGATCGGATTGATGGCTTTATATCCCGGACCGGGCCGCATATGATGTACGCACATTCCGGATACTGAACCAACCACCCTACCTGTCGATCATGCCAAAACATACCATCCCCGATCATGCGCGGCTTGACCGTGTTGTCGCCGAAGCGCGTCGGCAACGCGAAGAACGGGAGTCGAGCTATCGCGAGCGGGCACTCAAGTTGTTTCCATGGATATGCGGTCGTTGCGGCCGCGAGTTCTCAGGAGTCCGCCTGCGCGAGCTGACGGTGCATCACAAGGATCACAATCACGACAATAATCCGGCAGATGGCAGCAACTGGGAACTGCTGTGCCTGTATTGTCATGAGAACGAGCATGCGCGCGTTCTGGACGAGGCGGCAAGGGGGAGGGCTTCGGGCGATCAGCCTGCGGCGGCGACCCACAACCCATTCTCGGTTTTGCAGGAAATGCTGAAAAACAAGGGCGGATAGTTGCGCGGTCGTCGTTGTCGACTTTAGCATTCCGGAAAATTCCTTGTTTCCCGGGTAAATGTGTTCACAGTTGCGCCGGAATCCAGTAAAGTGCGGTTCCCTATCCTCAATACAAAGAAGAGCAATGGCATGAGTGCGAAAGGACAGCAATTACAGGATCCGTTCCTCAATACGCTGCGCAAGGAGCATATTCAGGTTGCGATCTATCTGGTGAACGGCATCAAGCTTCAGGGCCATGTCGATTCATTCGACCAATATGTGGTGTTGTTGAAGAATACCGTTACCCAGATGGTCTATAAACACGCCATTTCCACTATCGTTCCGGTGCGCGCAGTCAATATTCCACAAGACGACGCAGCCGAGTAATGCAACAAAAATCCGCCGGGGACAAAAAGCCTTTGTCCGGGCGCGCGTCCGAGGTTGCCGTTCTGGTCAGCCTTGATTTCGGCGAACCTGATTATGTCGAGAACCGGGAGGAACTCCGCCTGCTGGCTGCCACGGCGGGTGTGCGCACCGCGGCCATCGTCGAGGGCAAACGGCAACGTCCGGATGCGGCCTTGTTTGCCGGCAGCGGCAAGGTCCAGGAAATCGCCGACGCGATCGAAACGCATGGCGCAGACGTCGTCATTTTCAACCATGACCTCACCCCGGCGCAGATGCGCAACCTGGTCGCCAAACTGGATACCCGTGTGATCGACCGGACCATGCTGATCCTGGACATCTTTGCGCAACGGGCGCAAAGCCACGAAGGCAAGGTGCAGGTGGAGCTGGCGCAACTCAAATACCTCGCCACGCGGCTGGTCGGGCAGGGTGTCGACATGGGGCAACAAAAATTCGCGGTGGGCGCGCGCGGTCCGGGCGAAACCAAACTGGAGCTGGACAGGCGCAAGCTGGCCAAGCGAGTGGACCTGCTGAAAGGACGGCTGGAAAAACTCAGGCACCAGCGCGTGGTGCAGCGCCGCGCGCGCAGCCGCGCCGATGTGATGTCGGTTTCCATCGTCGGTTATACCAATGCGGGCAAGTCCACCCTGTTCAATCAGTTGACGCGTGCCGGCGTATATGTGGCCGACCAGTTGTTCGCCACGCTGGATACCACTTCCCGCCGCATGTTCCTCGAGGGGCCGTGCGACATCGTGGTGTCGGACACGGTCGGTTTCATACGCCATCTGCCTCACTCGCTGGTTGCGGCCTTCCGCAGCACGCTGGAGGAGACGGTGCGGGCCGATCTGTTGCTGCATGTGGTGGACGCCAACAATGCGAATCGGGACGACCAGATCTCGGAGGTGAACAAGGTGCTGGCCGAGATCGGCGCGGCGGACATCCCGCAAATACTGGTATTCAACAAAATCGACTTGCAGGATGTGCCGCCAAACGTGCAGCGTGACGACTATGGTAGAATCTCACGCGTTTTTCTGAGTGCCAAAAGCGGCGCGGGGCTGGACGGTTTGCGGCTCTCCCTGGCGGAAGCCAGTGCCGCGCGTCATGCATCCGGAACAATCGAAAATCAAACTAGCCAAGCGAGTAACGAGTTATGGGATTGAACGATCCGCAATGGGGCAACAAGAATAGTGGCGGCCCGCCAGACCTGGAAGAATTGCTGCGCAAACTGAATGAAAAGGTTGCGTCGCTGATGGGCGGCAAGAATGGGCCGGGCAGAGGAGGTTCAGACGATACCGGCAGAACCCGGGAGCAGGGCTTTGGTGGCGGCATCGGACTGATCGCCTTGATCGCCGCCTTGATCTGGATGGGAAGCGGCTTTTACATCGTCGACGAGAGCCAGCGCGGCGTGGTGCTGCGTTTCGGCAAGCTGGTCGAGACGACACAACCCGGCCCGCGCTGGCATCTGCCGTTCCCGGTCGAGACGGTCGAGATCGTCAACCTGAGCCAGGTGCGTACCGTGGAGGTCGGCTACCGCGACAACGTCAAGAACAAGATGCTGAAGGAGTCGCTGATGTTGACCGACGACGAGAACATCATCGACATCCAGTTCGCGGTGCAGTACTTCCTGAAGGACCCGGCCGATTACCTGTTCAACAACCGCACGCCGGACGAGAACGTGCGCCAGGCTGCTGAAACCGCGATCCGCGAAGTGGTCGGCAAGAGCAAGATGGACTTCGTGCTGTACGAGGGGCGCGAACAGGTGGCCGCCTCGGCGACCAAGCTGATGCAGGACATCCTGGATCGCTACGGTTCCGGCATCGTGATCAGCAAACTGACCATGCAGAACGCACAGCCGCCCGAGCAGGTGCAGGCCGCGTTCGACGATGCAGTGAAAGCGGGGCAAGACCGGGAGCGCCAGAAGAACGAGGGGCAAGCCTATGCGAACGATGTGGTGCCGCGTGCGCGAGGCACTGCGGCGCGCCTGATCCAGGAGGCGGAAGGTTACAAGCAGAGCGTGATCGCCAACGCCGAGGGTGATGCCAGCCGCTTCAAACAGATCCTCGTCGAATATGAAAAAGCACCCGCCGTGACGCGTGAACGGATGTATCTGGACATGATGCAACAGGTGATGGGCAACGTCAGCAAGGTGATGATCGACCAGAAGAACGGCAACAGCCTGCTGTACCTGCCGCTGGACAAATTGATGGAAAGTACGCGCGCACCCGCCGGGACTCCGGAAACGGCGGCTCCGCCCACTACGGAATCGAACGATAGCGAGGCGGCGCAACGCGCAAGAGACTCATTGTTGAGTCGCGACAGGAGGGCTCGTTGATGAACAGGAATGTGACTAATGTATTGATCGGCGCCGTCGCCGCGCTGATTTTACTGAGCATGACCGTGTTCGTGGTGGATCAGCGCCAGAACGCCATCGTGTTCCAACTGGGTGAGGTGGTCAGCGTGAAGACCGAACCCGGGCTGCATTTCAAGATCCCGCTGATGCAGAACGTGCGTTATTTCGATTCGCGCATCCTGACGCTGGATGCCGGCGAGCCGGAGCGTTTTATCACGGCTGAAAAGAAGAACGTGCTGGTGGATTCGTTCGTCAAATGGCGCATCGTGGATGTGAAACAGTATTACGTCAGCGTTGGCGGTGATGAGGAACGCGCCAAGACGCGGTTGCTGCAAACGGTCAATTCCAGCATGCGCGAGGAGTTCGGCAAGCGCACCATCCACGAGGTGGTGTCGGGCGAGCGCGACATGATCATGGAAGTGCTGCGCACCAAGACCGATAGCGATGCACGCAAGATCGGCGTCGAGGTGCTGGATGTGCGACTGCAGCGCGTCGACTTCCCGTCCGAGATCAGCGATTCGGTCTATCGCCGCATGGATGCCGAGCGCAAGCGCGTTGCCAACGAGTTGCGCGCTTCCGGCGCGGCCGAGGGCGAGAAGATCAAGGCCGATGCCGACAAGCAGCGCGAGGTGATCCTGGCTGAAGCCTATCGTGAAGCGCAGAAGACCAAGGGTGAAGGTGATGCCCGTGCCTCGGCGATTTATGCGGCAGCTTTCGGGCGCAATGCCGAGTTCTACTCGTTCTATCGCAGCCTGGAAGCCTACAAGCAGAGCTTCAAGGACAAGAACGACATGATGGTGCTGGACCCGAGTTCGGCATTTTTCAAATACCTGAAGAATTCGAACAAGTCGGGTAGGTAGTGTGCTCGAGTACTGGCTGCTCGGTTTTGCGATGATGCTGGTGATCGAAGGTTTGATGCCGTTCCTGTTTCCGGATCAATGGCGCGAGACCTTCCGCAGGTTGCTGGCGATGTCTGACGGGCAGTTGCGTTTCATCGGCCTGACCTCGATGCTGGCCGGATTGATGTTGTTGTACTGGATGAAATGATGCAGAACTGGTTACTTCCCGAATATGTCCAGGACATGCTGCCCGACGAGGCATGGCGTGTCGAGCGGATGCGCGCGCAATTCCTGGAGTTGATGCGCCGTTCCGGATATCAGTTGGTCGCGCCGCCATTGCTGGAGTACGCCGAATCGTTGCTGATCGTAGACAGCCACGACATGGATCTGCGCACCTTCAAGCTGGTGGATCAGCTCAGTGGCCGCACCCTGGCGGTGCGCGCCGATATCACCCCGCAAGTGGCGCGCATCGATGCGCATTTGCTCAACCGCCGGGGCGTTGCTCGACTGTGTTATGCGGGCAGTGTGCTGCATACCCAGCCGGTCGGCCTGACGCGTACCCGCGAGCTGTTGCAGATTGGCGCGGAACTGTACGGCCACAGCGGACTGGAAAGCGACCTCGAGATCCAGCAACTGATGCTGCAATCGTTGACCCATCTGGGTGTGGAAGGCGTGCATCTCGACCTCGGGCATGTCGGCGTATTCCGCGCGCTGATGAACCACGCAAAACTCGACCAGGATATGGAGAACACACTGTTCTCGGCACTGCAAGGCAAGGATGGTGCGGCTTTGCATGTCCTGACGCAACCGCTGGAAGCGACGTTGCGCAACGCACTGTTGGCATTGGCGACGTTGTATGGCAGTTGCGCGGAAGTGTTGGCGCGTGCGCGCGCTGAGCTCCCGGATTATCCGGGAATCCGCGCCGCGCTCGACGACCTGCAGGCCGTCTCCGGAAAATTGCAACCGCTGGTTGCCAGCGTGGGCATCGATCTGGCCGACCTGCGCGGCTATCACTATCACAGTGGCATGGTGTTCGCCGCCTACCATTCGGGCAGTCACGACGCGATTGCGTTGGGAGGGCGTTACGACGATCTGGGCAAGAGCTTCGGGCGGTCCCGTGCCGCGACCGGGTTCAGCATGGACCTGCGCCAGTTGTATCGCCTGCTGCCCGCGCAATCCCCGAAAAAAGGAGTGAGAGCTCCGTATTCGGACGATGCTGCACTGCATGACAGGATCGCCGGATTGCGCGCTACCGGCGAAGTGGTGGTCGTAGACCTGCTGGGCAATGCGGATGCCGAGCTGCAATGTGATCGTGAACTGGTGTTGCGCGACGGCGCATGGCAGGTTGTCTCCCTATAAAATTATTTAATCCGGAAGCTTTGCAATGGCTAAGAACGTGGTGGTAATCGGCACCCAGTGGGGTGATGAAGGCAAGGGCAAGATCGTCGATTGGCTGACAGATCATTCTCATGGCGTGGTGCGCTTCCAGGGCGGCCACAATGCCGGACACACGCTGGTGATCGGCGGCAAGAAGACTGTGCTGCACCTGATCCCGTCCGGCATCCTGCGCGAAGGAGTCATGTGCTATATCGGCAACGGCGTGGTGCTGTCGCCGCAGGCGCTGCTCAAGGAAATGGACGAGCTCGAAAAGGCCGGTATAAACGTTTACGAGCGCCTGAAGGTCTCGGAAGCCTGCCCGTTGATCCTGCCTTACCATGTGGCGCTGGACCAGGCGCGCGAAGCGGCCAAGGGCAGCGGCAAGATCGGCACCACCGGGCGCGGCATCGGCCCGGCGTATGAAGACAAGGTCGCGCGTCGCGCGATCCGGCTGCAGGACATCTTCTACCGCGAGCGTCTGGCTGCCAAGCTGGGCGAGGTACTGGACTACCACAACTTCGTGCTGAAGAATTATTTCAATGCAGATCCGGTGGATTTCCAGCAGACGCTGGATGACACGCTGGCGCTGGCAGAACGCATCGAGCCGCTGGTGATGGACGTCCCGCGTGCCCTGTATGAGGCCAACCAGGCGGGCATGAATCTGTTGTTCGAGGGCGCACAGGGTGCGTTGCTGGACATCGACCATGGCACCTATCCATTCGTCACTTCCAGCAACTGCATCTCCGGTGCCGCTTGCGCGGGCGCGGGTGTGGGACCGCAGATGCTGCATTATGTGTTGGGCATCACCAAGGCCTATACCACGCGCGTCGGCTCCGGGCCGTTCCCGACCGAGCTGTACGACGCGGTGGATAAATGCGACCCGGTCGGCGAAGGGCTGGCCAAGCGCGGCCACGAGTTTGGCTCCACCACCGGACGTCCGCGCCGTTGCGGCTGGTTCGATGCGGCCGCGCTCAAGCGCTCGATCCAGATCAACGGCGTATCCGGACTGTGTATCACCAAACTGGATGTGATGGACGGCATGGAGACCGTGCAACTCGGTATCGGCTACCGGATCAACGGCGTCGCCAGCGATATATTGCCGGCAGGTGCGGATGCTTTGGCCGATTGCGAGGCAGTGTACGAAGAAATGCCGGGCTGGAGCGGCAGTACGGTCGGCGTAAAACGCTACGAAGACCTGCCACAGGCCGCACGCGATTATCTGGAGCGGATCGCGCAGGTCTGCGGTGTGCCGGTGGACATGGTTTCGACCGGCCCGGACCGCGATGAGACCATCGTGCTGCGCCATCCGTTCGAATAAGGTTCGTGCCGCCCGCGACACAACCGGCGGCACTTCGGTGTTCCGCGCGCGAAAAATAAAATGGCCCGCTTGCGCGAGCCATTGTTTGTAACTGGTGCCCAGAAGAGGACTCGAACCTCCACACCTTGCGGCACACGGACCTGAACCGTGCGCGTCTACCAATTCCGCCATCTGGGCTTCGTTTTACCGAAGGCGCGCAATTTAATTGTTAAAGGATTTATTGTCAATGAAAAAGAAAAATAATTTGCGTCTGCAGGACCCTCATCTGGAGCGCGAGCGCGAGAAATATCCGCATCCGTTGCCCAGTCGCGAGTTCGTTTTGCAGGTGCTTGCCGAGCAGGGCGGTCCGGTCGGAGAAGAGGAGTTGCTGCAACTCCTGCACATCGCGCAGCATGAAGAGGAATCGTTCCTGCGCCGGCTGGGTGCGATGGAACGCGACGGCCAGGTGATGCGCAACCGCAAGCGCGCGATCTGCGTGGTGGACAAGCTCGACCTGGTCAAGGGCAAGGTGCAGGGTCATCCGGACGGTTTCGGGTTCCTGATACCGGAAAACGGCAGCCCGGACATGTTCCTCAGCGAGAAGGAAATGCACAAGGTGCTGCACGGAGATGTGGTGATGGTGCGGCAATCCGGCGTGGACCGGCGCGGTCGTCCGGAAGCCAAGATCGTCGAAGTGCTGGAGCGCGCCAACAGCCGCGTGGTGGGCCGCCTGTACGAAGAGCACGGCATCCAGTACGTGGTGGCGGAGAACCGCCGCATCACCCAGGATATCCTGGTCGCATCGGGCCAATCGGGCGATGCCACGACCGGGCAGGTGGTGATCCTGGAGATACTCAAGCATCCCGATAAACATGCGCAGCCGATCGGGCGCATCGTGCAGGTGCTGGGCAACTATGCCGATCCGGGCATGGAGATCGAGATCGCGCTGCGCAAGCACGACCTGCCGCACGAGTTTCCCAAGGATGCCGAGAAACAGGCCAAACACTTTGCTCCCGAGGTCAGGCCGGAGGACTGGGCCGGACGCGAGGATATCCGCAGCCTGCCGCTGGTCACCATCGACGGCGAGACGGCGCGCGATTTCGACGATGCGGTGTATTGCGTGCCGGAGAAGGGCGGCTACCGGCTGGTGGTGGCGATCGCCGACGTCAGCCACTATGTGCAGACCAACGATGCGCTCGATCGAGAGGCGATCCTGCGCGGCAACTCGGTATATTTTCCGCGCCGCGTGATCCCGATGCTGCCGGAGGAACTATCCAACGGCCTGTGTTCGCTGAACCCCCAGGTGGAGCGCCTGTGCATGGTGTGCGACATGCACGTCAGCAACAGCGGCAAGATCGGCAAGTACCGTTTCTATCCTTCGGTGATGTATTCCAACGCGCGCCTGACCTATACGCAGGTCGCCGAGATGCTGGGCCAGCCGGACGGAGAACTGGCAAAGCGCAATGCAAAGATCCTGCCTCACCTGCAACATCTCCATGAATTGTTCCAGAAGCTGCTGCATGCGCGCGAGAAGCGCGGTGCGATCGACTTCGAGACGGTCGAGACGCAGATGATCTTCACCGACCAGGGCAAGATCGAGCGCATCGTGCCGGTGGTGCGCAACGACGCGCACAAGCTGATCGAGGAATGCATGCTGGCGGCCAACGTCTGCGCCGCCGACTTCCTGCACGCGCACAAGCACACCGTGCTGTATCGCATCCACGAAGGGCCCACGCCCGAGAAACTGGAAGCCCTGCGCGAATTCATGAAGGAATTCGGATTGCAGTTGACGGGGGAAGATGACCCGCAGGCGGCCGATTATTCAAAACTGCTCAAGCGCATCAAGGGACGTCCCGATGCGGGCTTGTTGCAGACCGTGATGCTGCGCTCACTGAAACAGGCCAAGTACGAGCCGGAGAACGTCGGCCACTTCGGTCTGGGATACGAGGCCTACACCCATTTCACCTCGCCGATCCGCCGCTATCCCGACCTGCTGGTGCATCGCGCCATCAAGGCCGTGTTGCACGGCAAACAATACAAGCCGGCACAGAAATGGTCCGAGCTCGGCATGCACTGCTCGATGACCGAGCGCCGTGCCGACGATGCGACGCGCGATGTCGAAGCCTGGCTGAAATGTTTCTACATGCGTGACCATCTCGGCAGCGTGTTTACCGGCACGGTTTCGTCGGTCACGGGTTTCGGCATGTTCGTCTCGCTGGACGACCTGTACGTCGAAGGGTTGGTACACATCTCCGAACTCGGCAAGGACTACTACCAGTTCGATGCCGCCAAACACCAGTTGCTCGGCGAACGCACCGGACAGCGCTATCGCCTCGGCGATCGCGTACAGGTGCGCGTGGTGAAGGTGGATATGGAAAGTACCAAGATTGACTTTGTGCTCGATGGACTGATCGAAACCGGCGGAGAAGGGCGCAGCACAGGCAAAGCAGCAAAAGGAAAATCCAGAGGAAAGAAACACCATGGCTGACCTGCGTCTCATCTACGGCTTCCATGCCGTCACCTCGCGCATTCGCCAGAACCCGGACGGCGTGCTGGAAATCTACCTGCAGGCGCAGCGTCACGACCCGCGCATGCGCGACCTGGTCAAGCTGGCGGAAGACAACGGCGTGCGCGTCATCCCGGTGGACGCGAAACGTCTCGACGGCATGGCGGGCGGCTCGCGGCATCAGGGCGTCGCCGCGCGCGTCGATGCGGCTCGCCGTGTACAACACCTGTCCGATGTGCTGGACACGCTGGAAGAACCGCCGTTGCTGCTGGTGCTGGACGGCGTGCAGGATCCCCACAATCTGGGCGCCTGCCTGCGCAGCGCCGACGCGTTCGGCGTGCATGCGGTGATCGCACCCAAGGATCGCGCGGTCGGCATCACCGCAACGGTGGAGAAAGTCGCCTGCGGCGCGGCCGAGACCGTGCCCTACATCACCGTTACCAATCTGGCGCGTACGCTGCGCGAATTGCAGGAACGCGACATCTGGGTGGTCGGTGCGGCGGGCGAGGCGGAGCAGGATCTGAACAGCTTCAGGCACACCCGCGCGCTGGCCTGGGTGCTGGGCGCGGAAGGCGAGGGCCTGCGCCGCCTGACGCGCGAGACCTGCGACGAACTGGTACGCATTCCGATGCTCGGCAGCGTGGAAAGCCTCAACGTCTCGGTCAGCGCCGGCATCTGCCTGTTCGAGGCACGGCGTCAGCGGCAGGGTGGGGCGTAAGCCCCGGGCACCCACCGGCGTACTCCTTGCGGGTGCAGCGGCAGGGTGGGGCGTAAGCCCCGGGCACCCACCGGCGTACTCCTTGCGGGTGCAGCGGCAGGGTGGGGCATAACCCGGGGTAACCACCGGCCTACTCTTTAAGCGGAGGGCAGTCGGAAAAATGATATTTCGCGATCGTGAAGATGCAGCACGGCGGCTGGCGAAAGCGCTTGTGCAGTATCGCGGACAGCATCCGCTGGTACTGGCGATCCCGCGCGGGGCGGTGCCGATGACACGGATCATCGCGGACGAACTGGGCGGCGAGATAGACGTGGTGCTGGTGCGCAAACTGCGCGCGCCGGCCAATCTAGAATTCGCGCTCGGCGCGGTGGACGAGACCGGCTGGACCTATCTGGCCGATTACGCGGAACAGGTAGCGGGCAGTCCGCGCTACATCGAAACCGAGATAACCGCACAGCTTGAAACGATGCGCGAACGGCGCGCCAGCTATACGCCGGTGCGCCCGCCGCTCGACCCTGCGGGCCGTATCGTTATCGTGGTGGACGATGGACTGGCAACCGGCGCTACGATGATTGCCGCGCTGCACACGCTACGCGCCAGACATCCGCAAAAACTGGTCTGCGCGGTGCCGGTCGCACCACCCGACACGCTGGAAAAGGTGAAACCATATGCCGACCAAGTGATTTGCCTGACCGCACCGGCGATGTTCTATGCGGTGGGCCAGTTCTACCAGTCGTTCCCGCAGGTGGACGATGACGAGGTGATTGCACTGCTGGGCGGCACTGCGTAACCCGTAACCGGAATTCTCGCGCGAATCCAACGACTGCTGCTGGAAACAATGCCTGCCTAATCCATGGTCAGGAGCGTGCCACAAGGAGACATTGGACGGTGCTGTCCAGTATGACTGGCCTTGTTATTCATAGAGAAGTTAGATAGCCTTCGCCACTTCAATAGGTTATGGAAAACTGCCGTGTCCGTATTATCAAAACATGCCCTGACGAGTCTGTCATATGAATTTAATAACGGTTAGCCACATGAACGAAGCTCCTTTTCGATATACCCACACTTGGCCTGCAAAACCTTTGGTAGCTGTTCTGGCGGTGATAGGCGCAACGGTTTTTACTTTTGCCGTTTATTCCGTAGAAGAGGCTCCAGTATTTATACAAATTGCCCTTGGATTATTTGCGCTGATAAGCCTGATGGTTGCGATGGGCGCGGCGATCGGTACCACCGTCGAAGTAGATGCCGATGGTAACCTTGCCATCATCAAAATGATGGCTGGCTTTCCATTCAATAGCATCCGCATTCAATCGGGCGAGATTATAAAAGTTGAATTGAATCGCCAAATGTCAGCGGGGTCTCCCAAATCAAGTGATATGGGTTCCAACCCAAGCACTCCACGGTTTCGTATTGATATAGTGCATGCGCAAGGAAAAGTTCTGGTTGTAGCCAACTCGGGAAATTTAGATACCCAAGCCAATCGTCTTGCTGAAGCCATGAATTGTCCTATGGAGAAAATAGGCGACTGGAGATGACTGTTGGCTTTTCCAAAACATAAACCTAGCCCAGAACCTATAATGAACCGTCAATGGCGGCTTTATGGCGATGATTCCAGCGAGTTGACTAATTGCTATGTGCCAATTGCGGAAGTACAGCTTCTGGTTCTGATTGGCTCCCCAGTTCGTACCAGAACCAGCACTAAAAATGCATAGACTTTTTTCCGCTTGTGCCTGAGGGTTTTTGCCGATAGATTGCGTTCCCATGTCACCGAAGTACTATTTTCCTGCCGACCCCTCGTGGCGTGAACGTCAGCTTTTCCGCTACTTGCGGGGGATACATGTACTCACCCTTCAGGAAGAAGGCCGCTTAAGAGTCAAGAAACAGCATAGCTATCAAACAATTGGAGATATACGGCAAGATTCAACAGAAGGAACCAAGTCGACTTTCATCCAAGGTCCTGGCTACTTTACTGGCCCACAGGCTAAGGCCATCCTTGGCTTCAATGTTCACTCAGTCACAGTCAACGATGGAGGGCTCATGCGTTTTCAACATAAGCTGTCCTTGCCGCCCGCATATATGGTGAGCACCTCTGCAACCCGTGGAACGCACCTGTTGAATCGCTTCGGCGTGAACGACTACTTTACGATTACAAACGTTGAACTCTTTCTGACAATATTGGCCCGCGAGATTTATAAGCAGATAAAAATAGAAATTGTAGCCTTCGACAAAGTGACATACGTCAGACAAAAGTCACGCACTTATACGATGCCGCAGGCTGCCAAGCTGCCCAATACAATCCACAGCGTAGATGTCGCAGAATATTTCAAGAAGACACTCAACTACGCGGTAGAGGCCGAATACCGCTTTTTATTCTTGACCGATGCTAAAGATGCGCCCGAGTATCTGGACTTGCAGCTTCCGCTATCAGAAGTCCATGCTTGCTGCCACTTTAATCACGAAATGGGGACGGAGCCCAAATAATTTCAGTGGCTCATCCCTATCTGCGTTGAACTTCCGCAACGTGTCGATAGCGCCATGCCACGACAATCCGCTTTCTGGTGGCAATGAATACACAATACTGTAATGAGCAATCCCGGCAGTTAATATTCGCCCATCCTGACTGATTGGCGTTAATATCGGCACATGTCTTGCGCCTGCATTCCTTTCCCGTTATCCATTTTTTCACGACATGTTTTCATGGCTGATTAAACTGAAACTGCACTGGCAGATTCTGATCGCGCTGGTGCTTGCCGTCATTGCCGGTACGCTGGCCGGGACGGATGCGGGGTTGTTCGGCGTGCGCTTTTATGCGGTGTTCGATTTTATCGGTACACTGTTCCTGAATGCGTTGAAGATGCTGATCGTGCCGCTGGTGGTGTCGTCCATCATCGTGGGTGTCGCGGGCATCGGTTCGGGCGGCGCATTCGGCAGGCTGGGTCTGAAGACGCTGACGTATTACATGGTAACCAGCCTGTTTGCGATTCTGGTCGGTCTCGTCATCGTGAACATGGTGGCACCCGGCATGACGGACGGCGTGCCGGCAAAGGATATGGTCAGCATGTCCGGGAATGTCGATGAGGTGGTCGCCAGGGTGGAAGGCAAGGGTACCGGCGACCTGGTCGGGATTTTCCTGCGTATGGTGCCGGCCAATGTGGTCGCGGCGGCGGCAGAAGGGCAGATGCTCGGGCTGATCTTCTTCAGCCTGTTGTTCGGCTTTTTTATGACGAGGGTCGAGACTGCCCATGCCGAGACCCTGTATAAATTCTGGCAGGGCGTGTTTCAGGTGATGATGAAGATCACCGATTGGGTGATGCTGTTCGCGCCGATAGGCGTGTTCGGTCTGGTCGCCAAGGTGGTCGCCAGTACGGGCTACGCTGCGTTCGTGCCGCTGGCGTGGTTCTTCGCCAGCGTGATTGCCGGTCTCGCGGTGCATTTTATGATCGTGTTGCCGTTGCTGCTGTTCTTTGTCGGGCGGGTCGATCCGCGACGCCACTTCCGCGCGATGGCGCCTGCGCTGCTGACCGCGTTCTCCACCAGTTCTTCCGCCGCCACTTTGCCGCTTACGATGGAATGCGTGGAGAAGAAGGCGGGCGTTTCCAACCAGACCAGCAGCTTTGTGCTGCCGCTGGGGGCGACGGTCAACATGGACGGCACCGCGTTGTATGAATGTGTTGCGGCGATATTCATCGCGCAGGCTTATGGGATCGAGCTGGGTTTCGTGCAGCAATTCACCATCGTGCTGATGGCGCTGGTCACTTCCATCGGCGTGGCCGCGATCCCCTCGGCGAGCTTGGTCGCGATTGCGATCATTCTGTCTGCTGTTGGCTTGCCGGTTGAGGCGATCGGCCTGATCCTGGCGGTGGATCGTGTGCTGGACATGTGCCGCACGTCGGTGAATGTGTTCAGCGATTCATGCGGGGCGGTGATCATCGCGCGCCTGAGCGGCGAAGCCAATGTGCTCGGATCGCGCCCGTATGCGGGGAATAGTTTTTTTAAAAAAGCTGGAAGAGATAAATGATCGCAATATTATTAATGATTGCCGGGATACTGTTCCTGGCTTTGCAACTGGAAGATAAATTAAAGGTGCCATCGCCGCTGGGCCTGATCGCGCTATCTTTTGTGGCCCACTACGGTTTCCAGCAGGTGCCGGTGCTGACCGGAGACGCCGAACACTTTGCGACACTGGTGATCTTCCTGCTGCCGATCCTGCTGATTTCGGACTCGCTCGAAGTCAGGCTTGCCGACCTTAAAGAACACAAGTTCAGCCTGCTCTATCTGGCGGTGGTGGCGGTCGTGCTGTCGGTATTGATGGCGCTCGCGATTTCCGATTGGCTGTTCGCCGACTACGCGCTGTCCAATGCCGCGGTCATCGTGCTGTTCGCGATGGTGCTGGCAACCGATCCGGTTTCCGTGGTCAGTATCTTTTCCAAGTTCGAACTTCCGCACCGGCTCAAGATACTGGCAGAGGGCGAAAGCCTGCTCAACGATGCCACCGCGCTGATCGTGTTTGTCTTCGTCGGCCTGTTCGCGTTGTCCGGCGGCGAGATCGGCACCGCCTATGTGGCGGGCATCAGCGGTGAAGTGGTGCTCGGTTCGGTCGCGGTGGGTCTGCTGGTCGGCTTTGCCGGACTGATCGTGATGAAGTCGACGGAGAACCGCATCGCCGAGATGATGGTGTTGATCATCACCGGCTACGGCGCATTCGTTATCGCCGAGCATTTCTACGAGATTCTCAACCTGCTGGGAGGTCACTCGCACCTGCACCTGTCCGGGATACTCGCGGTGATCATCGCGACGATCACGGTCAATCACGTGATGACGCAGGCGGTCATCGAGGAAAGCGCGCAGATCGAGCGTGACGAGGCGGAACTGCAACTCGAGGCCCGGAATCAAAACAGTTCATCCGGCGTCATCGGCAATGTGCTGAACCGCATCAAGGCGACCGTCGAGGAGCGCGACCGGCATCTGCGCAGCAAGGAGGACGTCCAGTTGCTGGCGCTCGTCGCCAATACCATCCTGTTCATCGCGATGGCGGAGATGATCGACCTGAACCTGTTGTGGCACTACAAGGTGGAGATACTGGCGATGTTCCTGGCTACCACGCTGATCCGCGGCACGATGATGGGGCTGTTTGCATGGCTCGCCAACAAGACAGGAAAGATGGTCAACATCAGTTTCCGCTGGTGGAGTGTCCTGACGTTCGCCGGCATCAAGGGCGGATTATCCATCGTGATGCTGACCATGATCCCGGACTCGTTCGAACACCTCGAGATGTTCAAGGCGGTGGTGATCGGGATCATCATGCTGTCCACCTTCCTTTATTCCACAGCCCTGTTGTTCGTCATCGGCAGCAACAAGGAGCGTTTCCTCGCGGAAAAGCTTGAAGAAGGACATTAAGGCCGTTTCCGGGATCAGCGATGCGGCTTTGCCGATCTTCCCAACATCACCGGGATGCGGCGCGCACCGAACGGCTGGCCGAATGACTCGAAATGCCCGGCGATCTTCGCGTTGCAGTCCGGGCAGTGGCCATCGGGCGTAAGGCGGTAGCGGTTGATCTCGTACCAGTCGCGCTCGATCAGCTTTGCATGGCAAGACGGGCAGAAGGTCGTGTCGCCTTCCTTGTCATGCACGTTGCCGGTGTAGACGTAATTCAGCCCGGCATTCATGGCGATGGCGCGCGCGCGGGTCAGCGTGGCGGGCGGCGTGGGCGGCACGTCGGCCATCTTCCAGTCCGGGTGGAACGCGGAGAAGTGTAGCGGCACGTCCGGCCCGAGTTCCTGCGCCACCCATTTCGCCAGTGCGGTGAGTTCGGCGTCGCTGTCGTTGTGGCCGGGGATCAGCAGCGTGGTGAGTTCCAGCCAGCAATCGGTTTCGTGGTGCACATAGGCCAGCGTATCGAGCACTGGCTGCAAGTGCGCACCGGTCAGCTTGACATAGAACTGGTCGGTGAAGCCTTTGAGGTCGATGTTAGCCGCGTCCATGCGGGCAAAGAATTCGCGTCGCGGCGCGTCGTGAATGTAACCGGCAGTCACCGCGACGGTCTTCAGGCCCTGTGCATGGCAGGCGTCCGCTGCATCCAGCGCATATTCAAAGAACACCACTGGGTCGTTGTAGGTGAACGCGACGCTCTTGCTACCGTATTGATGTGCGGCCTGCGCGATGGCTGCAGGCGAGGCGCTGTCCATCAGCCGGTCCATGTCGCGCGACTTGGAGATGTCCCAGTTCTGGCAGAACTTGCAGGCGAGGTTGCAGCCGGCGGTGCCGAAGGAGAACACGCTGCTGCCCGGATAGAAATGGTTGAGCGGCTTTTTCTCGATCGGGTCGATGCAGAAGCCGGACGAGCGCCCGTAAGTGGTCAGTACCATCTGATGGTCTGCGACGCCGCGCACGAAACAGGCGCCGCGCTGCCCCTCGTGCATCTTGCAGTCGCGCGGGCACAGGTCGCACTGGATGCGCCCATCGTCCAGCTTGTGCGAGTATTTCGCGGGATGACGTTCGTCAGGATGGATGGCTTCATCCATGTCATTTCCCTTCGCGGAATTTCTGCACGCCGTAGCGTGACAGTCGGACATCGTGCGACCAGAATCCGGCGGGCAGCCCGGCCTTGTTCTTCAGATGTGCCATGAACAGTTCGGGTTGCGGTAGTTGTTCCCAGACCTGCGGCAAAAAGGTGCTGCGATATCTGCCGTATTCAAACACGACGCCGTCGATATCCGGGCGCAACTGCGCCAGCGCGTCGGCCTCATCCCGGAATGTCATCGGCTGGCTCGGCGTGAGCAGCGAGACCTCTACCGCTACGTTATCGAATTCCGCTGCGGTCAGCGGTGCGAAGCGCGGATCCTGGAAGGCGGCTGCCAGCGCATTGCCGCGCACGTCGTCGATGAGCGGGCGGTAGGCTTCCAGTGAGCCGATGCAACCGCGCAATTGTCCGTTCAGCGTCAGGGTGACGAATACCGCACCGCGGGTTTTCAGCCAGTCGTGATGCGGCAATTCTGGCTCGGGCGTGCCGAAGTGTGCGGCAATGGCATTGCGCGCCAGCGCCAGCAGCGTCTTGCCTTGTTCATTGTCCAGCATGCTCATGTTCTCCGGTGAAGGCGAACGCGGAGTAACCCACGACCCGGTCGGGCGTGCCCGCCGTGTCACCGGAATTGCGCAGGTCGAGGAGATGGGGCTTCAGGCCGTGCCGGTGTGCCGCCAGGATCAGGCCGCTGATCGGCGTGCCTCCGCAGGCGTGATCGTGGGGAATGGGTTGGTGCAGTTGCAGGATGTCGTTGGCGGTCTGCGCGTCCACGCTTTGCGCGCGGGCATAGGGCAGGTAGTGTGACAGGTCGGAACTGATGACGATCAGTGTCTCATCGCCACCCCACACGGTCTCAAGCACTTCCGCGACCTCTTCCGGCGTAGCCATGCCGACCGCCAGCGGCAGCAGGATGAAGTCCGGCAGTACGCTTTGCAGGAACGGCAACTGCACCTCCAGGGAATGCTCCAGTTCATGGGCTTCGCTGCTGACGACCACTTGCGGCAGATAGGCGACGGCGCGCATCGCCTCCGTGTCCAGTGTCACTTGTCCGAGCGGGGTCTCGAAGGCTTCGGCATCCGGCAAGGCCAGGCCGCGCACCGCGACGCGATGGGTCGGGCCGAGCAGCACCACGCGCCGGATGCGCGTGGCGATCGGGAGTAGCGTGGCATAGGCAGTGGCTGCGATGGCGCCGGAATAGACGTAACCGGCATGCGGCACGATCAGTGCCTTGGGGGTGAGTTCGAACGGGCGTGCCCCGGACAGGAAATGTTGCACGTCATGCGCGAGTTTCCCGGGTTCGGCGGGGTAGAACATCCCTGCAACGGCAGGGGGGCGGATGGCAGACATGGCGACCTCCTTTTGGCTATATCTCGGATATGAGGACAGTCCGGGAAGAATCAAGTCGGGTAGCAGTGGAACGGCTTACCCCAGCAGATGCTTCACATGTTCGCGTTCTTCGAGCAGTTCGTTATGACTGTCCTGCATGTGCTTGCGCCCCAGTTCGCTGATCGGCAGTCCCTGCACGATGGTGTAATGACCGTGTTTGCAGGTGACGGGGAAACCGTACAGCACGCCCTCGGGGATGCCGTAGCTGCCGTCGGAGGGGACGCTCATGGTCACCCAGTCGTTGTGGTGCGAGCTGAGCATCCAGTCGTGGATATGCGAGACTGCGGCGTTGGCGGCACTGGCCGCGCTGGACAGGCCGCGCGCTTCGATCACCGCCGCGCCGCGCTTCTGCACGGTCGGGATGAATTCGCTTTCGATCCAGTCTTCCCAGTTGTTCTGGATCAGCACGTCCCGCACCTTGCGGCCGCGGATCTCGGCGTGGTCGAGGTCGGGATACTGCGTACCGGAGTGATTACCCCACACCACCATCTTCTTGATATCGCGTATCGGCTGGAACAGCCTGAGAGCGACCTGCGCGATGCCGCGGTTGTGGTCGAGGCGCATCATCGCGGTGAAGTTGCGCGGGTCGAGGTCGGGCGCGTTCCTCATCGCGATCAGCGCGTTGGTGTTGGCGGGATTGCCGACCACCAGCACTTTGACGTGGCGCGCGGCATATTCGTTGAGCAGTTTGCCCTGCGCGGAGAAGATCGCGCCGTTGGCTTCGATCAGGTCCTTGCGCTCCATGCCCTTGCTGCGCGGGCGGGCGCCGATCAGCATGGCGATCTCGGTGTCGCGGAAGGCAACCTTGGGATCGTCGGTGACGATAACCTGTTGCAGCAACGGGAAGGCGCAGTCCTCCAGTTCCATCGCCACGCCGCGCAGCATTTGCTGGGCCTGTGGCAGATCGAGCAGTTGCAGGATGATCGGTTGTTCGCGTCCCAGCATGTCGCCGTTGGCGATGCGGAACAATGTAGCGTAACCGATCTGTCCGGCGGCGCCGGTGATGGTGATGCGGACGGGGGCTTTCATCGGGTATCTTCCGGACAAAACAATATGCGCATGATAATTCTTTTGCACGGCCTCTGCATGGCGTACGGCGCAGGTACTTTTCGTTTTATCAAAATCATACAAAGGTGTAGCATGGCGGCCTTCGTTTTTATGTTGCAGAGATCGGCCATGAATCAGAAACGCCCGAAGCACCTTGCGCTGCATTTGATCAAGTTACCGCTTCCCGGTTTTGTCTCCATCCTGCATCGCATCAGCGGCCTGTTTCTGTTTTTGGCGTTGCCGCTGTTCTTGTGGATGCTGCAATGCAGCCTGCGCTCCATCGAAACCCATACCCGATTGATGGAGTTGTTGGCCCAGCCGTTGCTCAAGTTGATGTTGCTGGGCTTGCTGTGGGCGTTCCTGCATCATTTCTGCGCCGGACTGCGTTATCTGGCCATCGACCTGCATTATGCGAGCAATCTCGTGCGGGCACGCAGCAGCAGTTGGGCGGTGATGGTGGTGAGCCTGTCGCTGACGGTCTTCTTCGGGGTGAAACTATGGTGAATCGCGTTGTGGTCGGCGCGCATTACGGATTGCGCGACTGGCTGATCCAGCGTATCTCGGCTGTGGTGATGGCGCTGTATGGCACGGCATTGGCGGGCTATCTGCTGTTGCAACCCCGCATGGACTACAACGCGTGGACGGCGCTGTTTTCCAGCCAATGGGTGCGCACCTTTACCTTGTTGTTCCTGTTGAGCGTGTTCTATCACGCGTGGATCGGAATGCGCGACATCGTGATGGATTACGTGAAGCCTGCCGGGATCAGGTTGCTCATCCATGTGCTGGTGATCCTGGTGCTCATTATTTATTCGATCTGGTCGATGCAGATCCTGTGGGGAATGTAATGACGGTCGCAAAACGGACATTCGATGTGGTGGTGGTGGGTGCGGGCGGTGCCGGGATGCGCGCGGCGCTGCAATTGGCCGAGGCAGGCTTGAAGGTGGCGGTACTGTCCAAGGTGTTCCCGACCCGTTCGCACACCGTCGCGGCACAGGGCGGTATCGCCGCCTCGCTGGGCAACGTCAAGGAAGACAGCTGGCACTGGCACATGTATGACACCGTGAAGGGCTCGGACTATCTTGGCGACCAGGACGCGATCGAGTTCATGTGCCGCGCAGCGCCGGAAGTGGTATACGAACTGGAACATTACGGCATGCCGTTCGATCGGCTGGCCAGCGGCAAGATCTACCAGCGGCCGTTCGGCGGGCACATGCAGGAATACGGCAAGACGCCGGTGGACCGCGCTTGTGCGGCGGCGGACCGCACCGGCCACGCGCTGCTGCATACGCTGTACCAGCAGAACGTGAAGGCAAACACGCATTTCTTCATCGAGTGGATGGCGCTGGATCTGATCCGCGACGAGGACGGTGATGTGCTCGGCGTGACTGCGCTGGAGATCGAGACCGGCGAGGTGATGATCTTTCAGGCGCGTGCGACGCTGTTCGCCACCGGCGGGGCGGGACGCATCTTCCAGTCCAGCACCAATGCCTACATCAATACCGGCGACGGGTTGGGCATGGCGGCGCGCGCGGGGATCCCGCTGGAGGACATGGAATTCTTCCAGTTCCATCCGACCGGCGTGTATGGCGCGGGGGTGCTGATCTCCGAGGGCGTGCGCGGCGAGGGCGGTTACCTGCTCAACAAGAACGGCGAGCGGTTCATGCCGCGCTATGCGCCGACCGCGAAAGACCTGGCCAGCCGCGACGTGGTGTCGCGCGCGATCACCGTGGAGATCAACGAGGGACGCGGCTGCGGTCCGCACGGTGACCACATCCTGCTCAAGCTCGATCATCTCGGCGATGAAATGATCCGCAGCCGCCTGCCGGGGATACGCGAGATCGCGCTGAAGTTCGCCCATGTCGACCCGGCTGTTGAGCCGATCCCCATCGTGCCGACCGCGCATTACATGATGGGTGGTATCCCGACCAATTACCACGGGCAGGTGGTCGCGCCCTACAAGACCGGTCCGGACGAAGTGGTGCACGGGTTGTATGCGGTGGGCGAATGTGCCTGCGTGTCGGTGCATGGCGCGAACCGGCTGGGCTGCAATTCGCTGCTCGACCTGCTGGTGTTCGGCAGGGAAGCGGGCAGGCAGATCATCGAGGACCTGAAGAACAACCCGCATCCCAAGTTGCTGCCGGCGAATTCCGCCGACTATTCGCTGTACCGGCTTGCGCGTCTGGAAGACCGGAAGGATGGCGAGTCGGTCGCGGAAGTCGGCGATGCGATGCGCAAGACCATGCAGAAGCATTGCGGCGTGTTCCGTTTCCCCGGCTTGCTGGCCGAAGGCGTGGAGCAGATCAAACAGGTTGCCGGGCGTGTCGCGCAGACTGCTATCCGGGACAAGAGCAAGGTGTTCAATACGGCGCGCATCGAGGCGCTGGAACTGGATAACCTGATCGAGGTGGCGCAGGCGACGATGCATGCCGCCGAAGCACGCAAGGAAAGCCGCGGCGCGCATGCGCGCGACGATTTCCCGGAACGGGACGATGCGAACTGGCTGAAGCACAGCCTGTATTTCCGCGAAGGGAACCGGCTGGACTACAAGCCGGTGCGCCTGAAACCGCTGACGGTGGAATCGTTCCCGCTCAAGGCGCGGGTGTACTAGAGAGGTCGAGCCGATGAAATTCAGGATTTACCGCTACAACCCCGATACGGACAGCGCGCCGTACATGCGGGACTATGAACTGGAACCCGGGCCGAACGACAAGATGTTGCTGGATGCGTTGCTGAGACTCAAGGAGCAGGACGATAGCCTGTCATTGCGCAAATCCTGCCGAGAGGGTGTGTGCGGTTCGGATGCGATGAACATCAACGGACGCAACGGCCTGGCGTGCATCACGCCGCTGGCCGGTTTGCATGAGCCGGTGGAATTGCGTCCGCTGCCGGGATTGCCGGTGATCCGCGACCTGATCGTGGATATGACGCAGTTCTTCAAGCAGTATCATTCCATCAAGCCGTACCTGATCAACAACGATCCGCCGCCGGAGACCGAACGCCTGCAATCGCCGGCGCAACGTGCGCACCTGAACGGCCTGTATGAATGCATCCTGTGCGCCTGTTGCACGACTTCGTGTCCCTCGTTCTGGTGGAACCCGGACAAGTTCGTCGGTCCGGCCGGACTGCTGCAGGCCTACCGTTTCATCGCCGACACGCGCGACCAGGCGACCAGCGAGCGCCTGGATGATCTGGAAGACCCGTATCGCCTGTTCCGTTGCCACACCATCATGAACTGCGCGGATGTGTGCCCCAAGGAGTTGAATCCGACCGAGGCGATCAGCCACATCAAGGATCTGATGACCAAACGCATGGTCTAGGAGATGCCGTGAAACATCTGGAGCGCGTGCGTTGGCGGAGCAGAAGGGGATTGCTGGAACTGGATATCGTGCTGGCGCGTTTCGTCGGGGCGTATTACGCGCAGCTCGCCGATGATGAGAAGCGGGTGTTCGAGACGATGCTGGATATGCCCGACAACTTGCTCTGGGATATGATTGCGGGCAGGAGGGAGGCGACGCAGGGGGAACAGCACGCGTTGCTGGAAAAAATCAGATCGGCGTGAACCACAATGCCGTATTTATGAACATTGATCGAGAAGGGTAGAGAGACGGATGGAAAACAATAACAGTAATCTTCGCCAGAGTGGCCGCATCGCAACCTTGACGCTGGATGATGGCCGCAATATCGAGCTGCCCATCCTGTCTGGCACACTGGGGCCGGAAGTGATCGATATCCGGTCCCTGAGCAAGCTTGGCATCTTTACCTATGACCCGGCTTTCGTCTCGACCGCCAGTTGCACGTCCGAGATTACTTTCATCGACGGGGAGGTTGGGCTGCTGTATTACCGTGGCTATCCGATCGAGCAGCTGGCCGAACGGTCGGATTTCCTGGAAGTCTGTTATTTGTTGCTGAACGGCGAGTTGCCGACCGGAGAACAAAAGAAAAGATTCACCGACCTGGTCTCCCACCACACCATGGTGCATGACCAGTTGGCGCGTTTCTATAACGGTTTCCGCCGCGACGCGCACCCGATGGCGGTGATGGTCGGCGTGGTCGGAGCGCTATCGGCGTTCTATCACGATTCGCTGGATATCAATAACCCGAGCCACCGCAAGGTGTCGGCGCACCGCTTGTTGTCCAAAGTGCCGACGCTGGCTGCGATGGCCTATAAATACAATGTCGGCGAGCCGTTCATGTATCCGAAGAACAAGTACAGTTACGTGGAAAATTTCATGTACATGATGTTCGGCACGCCGATGGAGGACTATGTCCCCAACCCGGTGCTGGTGCGTGCGCTCGAGCGCATCCTGATCCTGCATGCGGACCATGAGCAGAATGCTTCCACCTCGACCGTGCGTCTGGCCGGTTCGAGTGGCGCCAACCCGTTCGCCTGTATCGCTTCCGGTATCGCGGCGCTGTGGGGGCCGGCGCACGGCGGTGCAAACGAGGCTGCGCTGCGCATGCTGGAAGAGATCGGCGACGTGTCGCGCGTGGAGGAATACGTGCAGGGCGTAAAGGACAAGAAATACCGGCTGATGGGCTTCGGTCACCGCGTCTACAAGAATATGGATCCGCGCGCCAACGTGATGCGCCAGACCTGCCATGAAGTGCTGAAAGAGCTGCATCTGGAGAACGACAAATTGTTCGAACTGGCGATGGTGCTGGAAAAGACCGCCCTGAGCGATCCGTATTTCATCGAGCGCAAGCTGTATCCGAACGTGGATTTCTATTCCGGTATCGTGTTGCGCGCGCTGGGCATCCCGCTCAACATGTTCACGGTGATCTTTGCCGTGGGGCGCACCATCGGGTGGGTGTCGCAATGGAACGAGATGATCGCCGATGCCGAGCAGAAGATCGGCCGTCCGCGCCAGTTGTATCGCGGCGAAGTCCGTCGTGATTTTGTGCCGATCGATCAGCGTTGACCCGGATCATGCCGAAATGACCGCCCCGGAAGACAATTATCTGCGACAGATGCAGGATACCTCGTTGTTGTTCGGCGGCAACAACGTATTCGTGGAGAGTCTTTACGAGGACTATCTGCGCAGCCCTGCCAGCGTGCCTGCCGAGTGGCGTGATTACTTCGACCGCATGCAGGCAAGTGGTACGCAGCCGGATATTGCGCATAGCCCGATCCAGCACAGTTTCGCGGCCTTGCCCAGGAGCGATGCGGCGGCGGCGACGCGGACCGACGAGATGCGCAAACAGGCTTCGGTGTTGCAGTTCATCAACGCCTACCGGTTCCTTGGCGTGCGCATTGCCAACCTTGATCCGCTGGCACGGCATGTCAAGCCGGCGGTGGCCGAACTGACCCTGTCTTATTACGGACTGGGCGAATCCGACCTGGATTCGACTTTCCATACCGGTTCGCTGGTGGGTGGCGCACGCATGACGTTGCGTGAAATCGTGCAGCGTTTGCGCCGCATCTACTGCAGCAGCGTCGGCGCGGAATACATGTACATCAGCAATGTGCCGCAGAAGCGCTGGATACAGGCGCGCCTGGAAGGTCCGGACGGCGAGCCCAGCTACCCGGTGGAGGTGAAGAAACGCATCCTCGAACGGCTGACTGCCGCCGAAACGCTGGAGCGTTACCTGCATACCAAATATGTCGGGCAGAAACGTTTCTCGCTGGAAGGCGGCGAAACGCTGATCCCGTTGCTCGACCATCTGATGCAGCGTGCGGGAAGCCTTGGTGTCAAGGAATGTGTGATCGGTATGGCCCACCGCGGACGTTTGAACGTGCTGGTGAATACGCTGGGCAAATTGCCGCAGGTGTTGTTTTCGGAATTCGAAGGCGTCCATCTCGGGCAGCTCACTTCCGGGGACGTCAAGTACCATCAGGGCTTTTCGTCGGATATCGCGACGCCGGGAGGACCGATGCACGTCACGCTGGCCTTCAATCCGTCGCATCTGGAGATTGTCAACCCGGTGGTGGAAGGTTCGGTGCGCGCTCGCCAGCATCGCCGTCTCGACCATAAAGGCAAGCAGGTCATCCCCATCCTGTTACACGGCGACGCCGCTTTTTCCGGCCAGGGTGTGAATCAGGAGACGTTCAGTCTGTCCCAGACGCGCGGTTACGGTACCGGCGGAACGGTGCATATCGTCATCAACAACCAGATCGGGTTCACCACATCGGATGCGCGCGATTCGCGTTCTTCGCCGCACTGCACGGACGTGGCCAAGATGGTCGATGCGCCTATCCTGCATGTGAATGCGGACGATCCCGAGGCGGTGCTGATGGTCGTCGAGATCGCGCTCGATTTCCGCATGCAGTTCGGCAAGGATGTCGTGATCGACATGGTGTGTTTCCGCAAGCTGGGGCACAACGAACAGGACGAGCCGCTGGTCACCCAGCCGTTCATGTATCGCTATATCAACCAGCATCCAAGCACGCGCGCCTTGTATGCCAAACATCTGGTGGATCGTGGCGTCCTGTTGGCGGATGCTCCGGACGAGATGATTGCCGCCTACCGCCGCGCGATGGATGAGGGCCGCAATCCTGCCCAGCCGGTATTGACCGATTTCAAGCATGAGCATGCCGTGGACTGGAAGCGGTTCCTGGGCGGGCTACCCTGGCATACACCGGTCGAGACAGGTTTACCCCTGGCGCGCTTGCAGCATCTGGCCGAACGGCTCACCGCCATCCCTGATAATTTCAAACTGCATTCGCGCGTGGAGAAGATCATCTCCGACCGGATCGCGATGGGACGGGGCGAGTTGCCGCTGGATTGGGGGATGGCGGAGAATCTGGCTTATGCCAGTCTGGTTGCGGAGGGTTATCCGGTGCGCCTGTCGGGAGAGGACAGCCAGCGGGGCACGTTCTTCCACCGCCATGCCGTTCTGCACGACCAGAACCGCACCCAGTGGGACAAGGGCTACCACGTTCCCCTGCAGAACATCGCGCCCGATCAGGCGGATTTCGTGGTGATCAATTCCATCCTGTCGGAGGAGGCGGTGCTGGCGTTCGAATACGGCTATGCCATCGCGGAACCCGACACGTTGACCCTTTGGGAAGCGCAGTTCGGTGATTTCGCCAACGGTGCGCAAGTGGTCATCGACCAGTTCATCACGTCCGGCGAAGCCAAGTGGGGCAGGCTGTGCGGGTTGGTCATGCTGCTGCCGCACGGCTACGAAGGACAGGGACCGGAGCATTCTTCGGGACGCATCGAGCGCTATCTGCAATTGTGCGCCGACTACAACATCCAGGTGTGCGTTCCTTCCAATGCGGCACAGATATTCCATCTGCTGCGCCGCCAGATGCTGCGCCCGATGCGCAAGCCGCTCATCGTATTCACGCCGAAGAGTTTGCTGCGCAGCAAGGATGCGGCTTCGCCGCTGGACGATTTCGTCAAGGGCGGTTTCCAGCCGGTGATTCCGGAGGTGGACGCGCTGGATGCCGGCAAGGTGAGACGGATCATCGCCTGTTCCGGGAAGATCTATTACGAACTGCTCAAGCTGCGGCGTGAACGCGATATTGGCAACATGGCGATCATCCGGCTGGAACAGCTCTATCCTTTCCCGCACGATGGTCTTGCCGCGCAGATCGCCGCCTACCCGAATGCAAGCGAGGTGGTGTGGTGCCAGGAAGCGCCGGGCAACCAGGGCGCATGGCACCGCATCCAGCATTATCTGTTGCGTCATATGCGCCCCGGCATGAAGCTTGGCTATGCGCTGCGACCGTCTTCCGCGTCGCCGGCCGCCGGTTATCTCGCGATTCACAACGAACAGCAGAAGGCGGTGATCGAAGCCGCGTTCCGCCCCGATCTTGAAATCAAGAACAATCCAGGAGCAAGACGCCATGAGCATCGTTGAAGTCAAAGTCCCGCAGCTTTCCGAATCCGTTTCCGAAGCGACGCTGCTTGTCTGGCACAAGAAGGAAGGCGAGGCCGTCAATGAGAGCGAGAACCTGATCGATATCGAGACCGACAAGGTGGTGCTGGAGCTGCCTGCGATCAAAAGCGGGGTGCTGGTCAACATCATCAAGGGCGATGGCGCGAAGGTGACGGGCGGCGAGGTCATCGCCCGGATCGATACTGCCGCGGCGCTACCCGCATCCTCCGCGCCCGTCCACGAGAAAACGGCAGAGGTGGCGCCTGCGGCATCGCCTTCTGCACGCAAACTTGCCCATGAACATGATGTGAACGTCGGCCAGTTGAAGGGTAGCGGGCGGCATGGCCTGGTGACCAGGGAAGACGTGCTGAATGCTGTGCAGCATGCCGCACCGGCCCTGCCGCAGGCCGCCGCATCCGTGGCGCCGGCAGGTAGCCGTCCGGAGCAACGCGTGCCGATGACGCGCATCCGCCAGCGCATCGCCGAACGCCTGCTGCAATCGCAACAGAACGCTGCGATCCTGACCACCTTCAACGAGGTGAACATGCAGCCGGTGATGGATCTGCGCAACAAGTACAAGGATGCCTTCGAGAAGAAATACGGCGTGAAACTGGGTTTCTCCTCTTTCTTCGTCAAGGCGGCGGTGATGGCCTTGCATAAATTCCCCGTCGTCAACGCCTCGGTGGACGGTACTGACATCATCTACCACGGTTATTTCGACATCGGCGTGGCCATCGGCAGCGAACGCGGCCTCGTGGTGCCGGTCATTCGCGATGCAGACAGGTTGTCGCTTGCCGATATCGAGAAGCGCATCGTGGATTTCGGCGCGCGCGCCAGGGATGGCAAGATCACCATGGAGGAATTGAGCGGCGGCACGTTCTCCATTTCCAACGGCGGTGTGTTCGGTTCCATGTTGTCCACGCCCATCATCAATCCGCCGCAAAGCGCCATTCTCGGCATCCACGCCACCAAAGAGCGTCCAGTCGTCGAGAACGGCCAGATCGTCATTCGTCCGATCAATTACCTCGCCCTGTCCTACGACCATCGCATCATCGACGGGCGCGAAGCCGTATTGTTTCTGGCCGCCATCAAGGAGGCTCTGGAATATCCCGGGCGGGTGTTGCTAGACCTGTAAATAGTTTGGAATCATTTCACGCTTACCGGATCTTTGAGGAGGGCGGAAGATCCGCCGGGCGCTTCGTCGAGCTTCAGCTTTCCGACCTCGACCCCGGCGAGGTCGTCATCCAGACCCATTACTCCAGCGTGAACTACAAGGATGCCCTCGCGGCGACAGGCGCGGGCAAGGTGGTGCGCCGCTTTCCCTGCGTGGGTGGCGTGGATGTGGCGGGGACGGTGGCCGATTCGTCCGATGTCCGATTCAAGCCGGGCGATGAGGTGATTGTGACCGGCTATGGCATGGGCGTGGACCATGACGGCGGGTTTGCCGGATATGTGCGCGTCCCGGCGGACTGGGTTGTACCGCTGCCGCAAGGTCTGACGCTGCTTGAGGCGATGGCGCTGGGCACGGCGGGTTTTGCTGCGGCATTGTCTGTCCATCGCCTGGAACAGAACGAATTGACGCCCGGGAATGGCCGGGTGATCGTGACGGGTGCGACTGGCGGGGTGGGCAGCTTGGCAGTCCAGATGCTGGCGCAACTGGGCTATTCGGTCGTGGCATTGACCGGGAAGGACGGCGAGCACGCTTACCTGGAATCGCTCGGCGCTTCGGAGATCCTGTCGCGCAACGATTTGGCGATGGGCGTTCGGCCGCTGGAAAAGGCGCAATGGGCCGGCGCAGTGGATACGGTGGGCGGCGAAACGCTGGCATGGCTGACACGCACCATGCGCCAGAACGGCGCGATTGCGAGCGTCGGCAACGCGGGAGGCATCGAACTGCATACCACCGTGATGCCCTTCATTCTGCGCGGCGTGCGGTTGGTCGGCATCGACTCCGCCGCGACTGCGATGGCGTTGCGCCGTATTATCTGGCAGCGACTGTCTTCCGACCTGCACCCCGGCTCGCTGGACAAAGTGACGCGCATCGAGTCGTTTGGCGATTTGCCGCAGGTGTTTGCCGGATTGCTGCAAGGCAAGCTGCGCGGACGCACGGTAGTGGGAATAAAACCCGAAGCTTAGTGCTATAATCCGCCCCCAAAGCTGGAAGCGAAAACAGCGCGGAAGTGGCGGAATTGGTAGACGCACTGGATTTAGGTTCCAGCGCCGCAAGGTGTGCAGGTTCGAGTCCTGTCTTCCGCACCAGCACCTAATTCAACTTAAATCTCAAGGAAATACAGTATGTCCAGCGTAGAAACCGTAAGCGCATTAGAACGTCGCCTGAACGCATCGATCCCTCAGGAAGCTATTCGCGGCCAGATTGCCGCACGTTTGAAGAATATCGGGCGCACCGCGAAGATTGCAGGATTCCGCCCCGGCAAGGTACCGACAAAGATTCTTGAGCAATACTATGGCGAGCAGGTCCGCCAGGAGGCGTTGGGCGAAGCGCTGCAACAATCGTTCGATGCCGCCGCGCAGTTGAATAACCTGAGGGTGGCCGGTTATCCGCAGTTTGAGGTCAAGACCCAAGACCTGAGTGCGGACCAGATCGAGTACAGCGCGACTTTCGAGGTGTACCCGGAGGTAGTAATCGGCGATGTTGGCGCGGAGTCGATTGAGCGTGTCACTTACGAATTGAACCAAGCGGATGTGGACAATACGATTGCCACTTTGCGCAAAAAACACGCCACTTATCATCCGGTCACGCGCGCCGCACAAGTCGAGGACAACGTAGTCGTCGATTTCGTCGGCAAACTCGATGGTGAAGCGTTTCAGGGCGGTGAGGGCAAAGGTTATCCGGTACTGCTGGGCTCGGGCAGCATGCTGCCCGAATTCGAGGCGGCCATCGTCGGCATGCAGCCGGGAGAGACCAAGTCTTTCGACATGACTTTCCCTGAGAATTATCACGGCAAGGATGTGGCAGGTAAGCAAGTCACATTTTCGATTACTTTGCAGAGTGTCGAGGAGCCCAAACTGCCGGAAGTGGATGCGGGGTTTGCAAAGTCGATCGGCATCGAAGATGGCGACGTCAGCAGAATGGAAGATGAGATTCGCAGCAACCTGGCGCGCGAAGTATCGCGTCGCCTGAAAGTGCGCAACAAGGAAGAGGCGATGAATGCATTGCTGAAGGTATCCAATTTCGATCTGCCCAAGGCGCTGGTTGAATGGGAATCGCAGAGCCTGATGCAGCAAACCATGCAGGATATGGAGGCGCGCGGGATGAAGATCGGAGGCGTGAGGCTGCCACTGGAACTGTTCAGGGAGCGTGCCGAGAAACGCGTCAAACTGGGGCTGGTCCTGGCCGAACTGACGCAGAAGTATGAACTGAATGCCAAGCCGGAACAGGTCCGTGCGCTGGCCGAAGATTACGCGCAGAGCTTCGATCACCCGGAGGAAGTGGTGCGCTGGTACTATGCCGATCCTGCCCGTTTGCAGGAAGTGGAGAATCTGGTGCTGGAAGAGAACGTGGTGGCTTGGGTGATGTCGCATGCCAAGGTGACCGATAAGGCGCTGGCCTTTTCCGATCTGATGGGGAATTGATATGCAGCGTGATGAGCCGCAAAACATTGGCCTGATCCCGATGGTTGTGGAGACCAGCGGGCGCGGCGAACGGGCGTATGACATCTATTCTCGCCTGCTCAAGGAGCGCGTGGTATTTCTGGTCGGCGAGGTCAACGATCACAGCGCGAACCTGATCGTGGCACAGATGCTGTTCCTGGAATCGGAGAATCCGGACAAGGACATCCATTTCTACATCAACTCTCCGGGTGGTTCGGTGACTGCGGGCATGGCGATTTACGATACCATGCAGTTCATCAAGCCGAATGTCAGCACACTGTGCGTCGGACAGGCGGCAAGCATGGGGGCGTTCCTGCTGACGGCCGGCGAGAAGGGCAAGCGTTTCTGCCTGCCCAATTCACGCGTGATGATCCATCAGCCGCTCGGCGGTTTTCGCGGACAGGCTTCGGATATCGAAATCCACGCAAAAGAGATCCTGTACCTGAAGAAGCGATTGAACGAATTGTTGGCGCAGCATACCGGGCAATCGGTGGAAACAATCGAACGCGATACGGATCGCGACAATTTCCTGAGTGCCGGAGATGCGGTGAAATACGGATTGGTGGATCAGGTGCTGGAAAAGCGCGTTTGAAGGACAGATTTTGTGTGCCGATAACACGACGAAAGGTTGAACTATGACTGGCGATAAGAAATCCGGTGACAAGTTGCTTTATTGCTCATTTTGCGGAAAGAGCCAGCATGAGGTGCGCAAGTTGATTGCGGGGCCTTCGGTGTTCGTGTGCGACGAGTGCATCGCGCTGTGCAACGACATCATGCGCGAAGAAAATCAGGGTGAGGATGTCAAGGGTGTCAAGACGGATCTGCCCGCGCCGAAAGAGATTTGCTCGACGCTGGACGAGTATGTGATCGGTCAGGAAAGAGCCAAGCGCATCCTGTCCGTTGCGGTGTACAACCATTACAAGCGTCTCAAGAGTGATGACAAGGATGGTGTGGAGCTGGCCAAGAGCAATATCCTGCTGATCGGTCCGACCGGTTCCGGCAAGACCTTGCTGGCGCAGACACTGGCGCGTTTGCTCGATGTGCCGTTCGTGATGGCGGATGCGACCACGCTGACCGAAGCGGGCTATGTGGGCGAGGATGTCGAGAACATCATCCAGAAACTGTTGCAGGCTTGCGATTATGATGTTGAAAAAGCGCAGCGCGGCATTGTGTACGTGGATGAGATCGACAAGATTTCGCGCAAGTCGGATAACCCTTCGATCACCCGCGATGTGTCCGGGGAGGGTGTGCAACAGGCGCTACTCAAGTTGATCGAAGGTACCAAGGCATCAATCCCGCCGCAAGGCGGGCGCAAGCATCCGAATACGGAATTCCTGCAAGTGGATACGACCAACATCCTGTTTATCTGCGGCGGGGCGTTCGATGGTCTGGAAAAGGTCATTCGCAACCGCTCGGTAAAGGCGAGCATCGGTTTCGGCGCGACTATCAGCAGCAAGGACGATCGCAAGACCGGTGAGACGTTGCGCGATGTGGAACCGGAAGATCTGATCAAGTTTGGCTTGATCCCGGAGTTCGTGGGGCGTCTGCCGGTGGTGGCGACGCTGGAGGAACTGGATGAGCCCGCTTTGGTGAAGATTCTGACCGAACCGAAGAATGCGCTGACTAAGCAGTATCAGAAACTGTTTTCGATGGAAGGGGTGGAGCTGGAATTCCGCGAAGGCGTTCTGCTGGCGATCGCCAGTAAGGCATTGGCGCGCAAGACCGGCGCGCGCGGGTTGCGCTCGATACTGGAACAGTCGCTGCTGGATGTGATGTTCGATCTGCCTTCGATGGAGGATGTCAGCAAGGTGGTGCTGGACGAATCCGGTTCTGGTGGAGAGATCAAGCCCATGGTCATCTATGCCGACACTCCCAAAGCAGCCTGATTGAACAGGCCGAGTACGACATCAGGCGGTTTGTTCTTTAATGTCTTGTTGTGATGCGGATGCTTGAATTCCATCAGGCCGTCCCCATCTGGCCTCCCAGTTAACGAATTAAGGTTATTGCCATGATTGAACAGGATTCTCCAGGCATCACGACTGCCGATTTGCACCCGCTATTGCCATTGCGAGACGTGGTGGTGTTTCCGCACATGGTCATCCCGTTGTTTGTCGGTCGTGCCAAATCCATCAAGGCGCTGGAGACCGCCATGGAAGCCGGCAAGGGTATCGTTCTGGTGGCGCAAAAATCGGCCGCCAAGGATGAGCCGGGCACGGACGATCTGTACACTATCGGCAGCATGGCCAATATCCTGCAAATGCTCAAATTGCCCGACGGTACGGTCAAGGTGCTGGTGGAGGGTACGCAGCGTGTCAACGTATTGCGCGTGTTCGATGCCGAAAGCCATTTCAATTCCGAGGTGCAGGTCGTGCCTGTCGAGGATGGATCGGACAGTGAGTCCGAGGCGATGCGCCGCGCGCTCATTGCTCAGTTCGACCAGTATGTAAAACTCAACAAGAAAATCCCCCCGGAAATCCTGACTTCGCTGGCTGGCATCGATGATGGCGGGCGTCTGGCCGATACGATTGCAGCGCATCTGCCGCTCAAGCTGGAGCAGAAGCAGGAAGTGCTGGAGATTTTTGGCGTCCGTAAACGCTTGGAACATTTGCTTGGCTTGCTGGAGGCGGAGATCGATATCCTTCAGGTGGAAAAGCGCATCCGTGGCCGGGTCAAACGCCAGATGGAAAAAAGCCAGCGCGAGTACTATCTGAACGAGCAGGTGAAAGCGATCCAGAAAGAGTTGGGAGAGGGCGAAGAGGGTGCCGACCTTGATGAAGTCGAAAAGAAGATCAAGGCCGCCCATATGCCGAAAGAGGCACGTGCCAAGGCAGAAGCCGAATTGAAGAAGCTGCGCATGATGTCGCCGATGTCGGCCGAAGCAACGGTGGTGCGTAACTATATCGATGTCTTGGTAGGTTTGCCGTGGAAGAAAAGAACCAAGATCAGTGCCGATCTGAAACAGGCCGAGGTGGTGTTGGAAGAGGATCATTACGGCCTGGATAAGGTCAAGGAACGTATCCTCGAATATCTGGCTGTACAACAGCGCGTCGACAAGCTGAAGGCACCGATCCTGTGTCTGGTGGGCCCGCCTGGTGTGGGCAAGACTTCGCTGGGGCGATCCATCGCGCGTGCCACCAACCGGAAGTTCGTGCGCATGTCGCTGGGGGGGGTGCGCGACGAGTCCGAAATTCGTGGCCATCGTCGCACTTACATTGGCTCCATGCCGGGCAAGATCTTGCAGAACATGAGCAAGATTGGTGTCAAGAATCCGCTGTTCCTGCTCGATGAAGTGGACAAGATCGGTATGGATATGCGCGGCGACCCTTCGTCTGCCTTACTGGAGGTGCTCGATCCGGAACAGAACAGCACGTTCGTCGATCATTATGTCGAGGTGGAATACGATCTTTCGGATGTGATGTTCGTGGCGACGGCGAATACCCTGAACATTCCTGAACCGTTGCTGGATCGCATGGAGATCATCCATGTTTCCAGTTATATGGAAGACGAGAAGATCAATATTGCTACGCGCTATCTGGTGCCCAAGGCCATCAAGAATAACGGTCTGAAGCCGGAAGAGATTCACATCTCCGAAAGCGCATTGCGAGACATTGTGCGTTATTACGTGCGTGAGGCGGGCGTACGTGGGCTGGAGCGCGAGATTTCCAAGGTTTGCCGCAAGGTGGTAAAGGCACTTTCGTTGAAGGAGCGTGACAAGAAGGTCGTCATCAATGCGCGTAATCTTGACAAATATCTCGGGGTGAGGCGCTATTCTTATGGTATTGCAGAAAAGAACAACCAGATCGGGCAGGTGACCGGACTGGCGTGGACGGAAGTTGGCGGTGAGTTGTTGACCATCGAAACGGCGGTGCTGCCAGGCAAGGGCAAGACCACCACGACCGGCAAGCTTGGCGAGGTGATGCAGGAGTCCATCCAGGCCGCTCTCAGTGTAGTACGCAGTCGCGCCAAGCGGCTGGGAATAGACGAGGAGTTCTATCACAAGACCGATCTTCACATCCATTTGCCCGAGGGCGCGATTCCCAAGGATGGGCCGAGCGCGGGGATCGGTATGTGCACGGCGATGGTCTCGGCATTGACCGGTATTCCTGTGCGTGCAGATGTGGCAATGACAGGCGAAATTACATTGCGCGGAGAAGTATTGCCAATCGGCGGGTTGAAAGAAAAACTTCTGGCGGCACAGCGTGGTGGAATCAAGAAGGTATTGATACCCGAAGAAAATACCAAGGATCTGGCGGAGATTCCGGACAATATCAAGAATAAACTGGACATTCACCCAGTGAAGTGGATAGATCAGGTGTTTGAAATGGCGCTGGAACGTAAGCCTGAGCCTTCAGGCGAGTCCGACGGAAAGGCTTCGGTCATCGAATTGGCGGCGGATGCGGGTCAATCTGAGCCGGTTGTTGCAACGAAACATTGAGTTGAAATTGCTATCAGTTCGCATGATGCAACGCAAGCCGAAATATTTTCCAGTAATATCTTGACCAAAGCCGAGAAGCCTTGATATAAAGCCGTTGCAGGGCTTTCCCTGTTTTCGATAACCAATAGCAAAGGGGACATACGTGAATAAATCTGATTTGATTGACGCAATTGCAAAATCCGCTGATATCTCTAAGGCAGCTGCAGGTCGCGCATTGGATGCAACTGTCGAGTCCATCAAGAAGGCTCTCAAGAAGGGTGATACAGTTAGCTTGGTTGGTTTCGGTACTTTCAAGGTTGGCAAGCGCGCCGCACGCACTGGCCGCAATCCTCGCACTGGCGCGACGATCAAGATCAAGGCTGCCAAGGTTCCAAAGTTTTCCGCTGGCAAAGGTTTGAAGGATGCTGTAAACTAGCCGACTTTGTCGGGTGCTTAGCTCAGTTGGTAGAGCGTCGCCCTTACAAGGCGAATGTCGGCGGTTCGACCCCGTCAGCACCCACCAGACGAAATAGTTATTGGAGTGGTAGTTCAGTTGGTTAGAATACCGGCCTGTCACGCCGGGGGTCGCGGGTTCGAGTCCCGTCCACTCCGCCAATATTAGTTAAGCCGTTGAGAAATCAACGGCTTTTCTTTTTTCATATTCTCGAGGCGTGCCATTTTGGCGTCTCAATCCTTTTGGGGATTGAAATGAGATTACTTTCTCATCTAGTCAATAACCGCTTCGGCGTGCTTTATTCCAGGATCTCCATGCAGGGAAGAGAGGCGCTGATTCGGTCAGAATAACTGGCGACCGAAAAACTGGTAGCATGAAACACGAAACTGCCAAGACGAAAAACTGAGTGAAGGTTGCAGATATTTTGATTTGGAATTTATTTTGAATACATATCTTACTTCGAGCAGGAATCCATGGGTTGTTCTGTCCCAGTCAGTCAATGGTGAGAACTTGTTCCCGACGTGGCTGGATTCCCTGGTAGAAGGGCTCGATAATGTACACGAGGCCGTGCTGGTGTTGCGCGAGGAGGATGCTTTTCGTCCCGTCGCCTTGTGGCCTGAAGGGCGGCCCTGTGGCGCGGGTCTAATGGGGCTGTGCGAACGTTCGCTCGATCTTCGCCTGCCGGTAACGCAGTCGTCTGAAGGCCATGCCGCTATGGCAATGCCCATCCATATTGGCGATGAGTTATACGGCGTGGTGGCGCTGGCGTTTGCCGTCGCCGAGGTGCCCAAGGGAGCTTCGGACTGGATCCAGTGGGGCTTTGGCTGGCTGGCGATACGCTCGGCACACGGCGGGGATTCCTCTAGCGAGCAGTTGCGTGAGCGTTTGCTGATATCGCTGGACTTGACCCTGAGCGCACTGGAAGAAAAGATTTTGAGGCCGCCTGCCATGGCGTGGTAACCGATGCGGCGGTGCGCCTGAAGTGCGACCGTGTTTCCATGGTGGCGAGACGCATGGTTGCGTCTTGTGGCTATTCCCATACGGCGGATTTTTCACACCGTCTGGACATGGTGCATGCGCTTGAAGCGGTGATGGATGAGGCTGCGGATCAGGGCGTGAGCTTTTTCATCAGCGGTGAGAAAGGCGGGAACAAGGAAGAAGAAAACTACCTTTGCACCAGGGAGCATGAGCAACTGGTGCGTAATTACGGCAGCGGTGCGTGCTTTCCGTACCGTTCTTCGTCAGCGATGAGCAGTCGGCTATCCGTTTGAGTGGCGGAGCCGCAAGTGGAGCCCTGGAATTGCGGAGGGTTTGCCGCCGATCCTGGGCCGTGTTGCTGGAGAAGCGCGCAACGATCGTTCGCTGTATCAGCGCGAAAGATGCCCCAGGAAGAGGGTGGTTGTTCGACCCTACACGGGGCGCAAACGGCGGCGTCAGTACGGCTGCTGTGGCGTTCTTGGCTTGCGACCGGGGAATCGCGTTTCCCGAAATGTGAAGGCTCCCTCCCATACGACGGTTTTGTCGCCAGTGCCCCATTGCCGTGAACGGCGCTGCAACCCTGAGATCTACGTGGAAGCGTCTGTGGTCGGCCGCAGAGCCGTACCGCAGCGACCTACGTGCCCAGGCGCAGCATAATCGGCGCAGATGCGCCCGCGGCGCAGCCCCGCAGTCCGCAGCGCCTCGCCCGACGCCCGTGTCCCCTCGTGAGCACACGGCGTGGTGACGACGCGACCCGCCCCCCCCCGGCCCATAACGCGGCGTTGAGCAAGGCAGGTCTGGTGACGACGAACAGCGATATTTTGTCGGAACCGTTAATGGCGGACTGGCGGTGACGCAAGCGATCAATCCGGGCGCGGCGAATGTGACTTTACAAACGCGTGGGGTCGGCTCGACACTCAGCCTGGCCGCGAATGTGGCGGCCAATATTCTGACTCTGGATGCCGGGTTGGATATCTCCCAGCCGGCCGGAAGCGTGCCCGCATCCAGCGCGGGAAGTGCTGGCAGCAGGGAACGCCAGCCTGACCAGTAATACCAATGACCTGGTAAATCTGGCGGCGAACGTTACAGGTAATTTCGCTTATTACGATGCGAATGATCTGACCATTGCTGTGGTAGGCGTGACTACGGGTGTAGATGCCGGTACCGTGTGGATACGCGATGGTCGAGACCTGTTCCTGAATGCGCCCGTGATTGGCAGGTCTGCCGGCAATGCCGTCGTGCTGGCCGCCACGCGCCAGTTCTGGAACACCGCCGGAGCAAATGCTGTTTCTGCTCCCGCCGGGCGCTGGCTGATTTACGACGACAATCCGGCTCTTGAGAATCGCCTTGGTGGTTTGACTTACAGCTTCCTGCGTTTGGGTACCACATACGATGGCTATCCACCTGCAAGCGTCAGCGAGAGCGGGAATGGCTACCTGACTACGGCGCAGCAGTACATACCGCTGCAAATGGCCAGGCCGATTGGAGGAGCGCCGACTGTGGCTTCTTCCTCATCCTCCGGCAATTCATCAACCTCGATAATGCTGGCTTCCTTCACCTCGCCTCTTACCTTGAGCGATGTCGGCGGGCAGGTTGCCGGAATGAGAGAGGCGCTCAGTGTGTCTGTAAACGATGTCGTGATTGACTTGCCCGGTTCCACGACTGCGACTTCGTCGGCATTGACGCCACTGGTGGTTCAAGTTACGCCAGAGCGTTCCTTCGAGAGTTCTTTTGCTTCCTTTGTCCGGCAAGAACAGATGGTGGTGGACTTGGGGATGGATGATGGCGCGCCGATGCCATCCTGGCTGAAGCTGGATGCAGACAAGAAGTCGGTCCGCGGAGTGATGCCTGCAGGAATCGGGGATGGGGTACAGGTTCTGGTAACGTTGCGGAATTCCAGCACTGGGGAAGAAGGCAAGTTGCTCCTGAAAATTATTCAGCGTAATTGATGACAATGAAAAAAAATCGTGTCGTAAACCGTTTTACAGGATGCACTCTGGTGTTGGCTCTTGCCATGGTCTTTCCGGCATGGGGGGGTGATTTCGATACATTCAGACTGGAAACCCGTGGCGATGACGAGGTCCTGCGTTTGATGCTGGACGTGAAGGCCGGAGTGCTCCATGACGCCAGATTCGATGCCAGCGGCAAGGGATTCGTCATAGACCTCAAGAGTTCGGATCGGGAACAACTGGAAAAAATACTGCGTGAGCATCCTCCCGCGCATCCACTGGTGAAAGGCATCAGGATGAGGCCGCATGGAGATACGGCGACTTATCTGACGGTTGATCTTGCTAAACCCATGGATGTGCTGGATGAGACGGTGGTGGCGACTGGCGATGACATGTCGCAATGGGAAATCGTGATGTCGCCACACTCGGAGGCGCCGGCACCGGGGTTACCGGACGGCGTGGCGGTGATCGAAGCCAAGGAAGAGGAAGGATTGGTAGACCTGGCTTTCCTCAGCAAACAGAAGCTCGACACCGAAGTCTCGGTGAAACATGACCCGGAATCCGTGGTGATAGATATCCGTGGCATGAACCCCAAACAGGTGGAACAGGCTGTGGCAGAGTTTGTGAGCTTTACACCTCTGGTGACGCGGGCGCGCCTGAGCAAGGCGGGCAGGAACGTTGCGCGGGTGGTATTTGATCTGGCCGAGGAAGTTTCAGTGGTTGCCCAAAGTGCGGAGGGAGGTACGGGGGGCGAGAACTTGTGGGTGACCATAGGCACGCGGCGGCAAGTGGCGGCATACAAACAGGCGAAGGAAGCGGCCATGGCCGGTTTGCCTTCCGATCTCGATCTTAGGTTGAGAAAGGAAGTGCTTGAACTCAGCGGCAGCATTCCTCCCTTCGCGCTCAATCCGGTTGCACTGGACAAGGCTACGACAGGTCAAGAGGAGTCGGGATTGGCGGGCCTCGTCCACAAGGCAGTACGGGTTGCTGGCGTTATTCGATCGAGCTGTGGAGGCCGATCCCAAGTACTTGGCAGCGAAGGCGGAATACAAGGCCAACCTGGAGGCATCCCCGCAGGCCATAGCCGCTTACCTGCCAACCGCAACCTATGATTACCAAAGATCGAGTGCGCAGCAGAACGTGAAGCAGTCCTCCAATCCGGTCTATGCCCTGGGAAAACAGTCCTACTCTTCAGTGACCCACACGCTGACTATCACTCAGCCGATCATCAAGCCACAGGCTTTTGCCAAGATCAGCCAGGCAAAAGTGTCGGAGGAACAGGCTAAAGTGAACCTGCTGGCGGCCGAGCAGGATCTGATCGTGCGTTTGTCCAGCGCGTACCTAGGGTTGGCCGCAGCCCGCGACAGTCTGACCTTGTCCAAGGCCGAGCGCGAAACGATTGCGAAGCAACATGAATTGGCTCAGGCGCGCCTGAAGAACGGTATGGGTACGCTTGTAGATGTGAGCGATACTGCGGGGCGTCTGGCGTTGTCCGAAGCCAAGGAAATAGACGCGCAGAACAAGCTTGACGATGCGCGACTGGCGATCAAGGAGATCGTCGGATTTGAAGCTGAGGCATTGCCCAGATTCCGGACAAATTTTGATGCCCGGCCGCCGTTGCCGGCAAAGGTGGAATCGTGGGTGGTTGCGGCACTGGATCAGAATCTGGCGTTGCAGTCACGCGCCATGGCAGTGGAGATAGCGGCTATCGAAATAAACGGCCAGCGTGCGGGGTACTTGCCGACACTTAATCTGGTGGGAACTTCCACAGCACAGGATTCGGGAGGCTCCCTGTATGGGGGGGGCAGCAAGGTCAATACAAACGATATCTCGTTCAAGTTGAATTTCCCGCTGTTTGAGGGAGGAGAACCAACTCTCTGGTGCGGGAAGCGGTTGCGCGCAAAGAAAAGAGTGAGCAGGAGCGCAATCAGGAATACCGGCATACCGAACGTCTGGCGCGCTCGTCCTTCCTGAATGTGACGGCTGGCGCAAAGAGCATAGAGGCCTTGAGAAAAATGGTGATCGCACAGGAAAGCGTGCTGCAGAGCAAGGTCAAGGGATTTCATTACGGGATTTACACGATAGTTGCGGTAGTGGATGCCTATCGTTTGTACTATGCCGCGAAGCGGGATTATTTCCAGGTGCGTTACGACTATCTCGCGAACCGTCTGAAACTCAAGCAGGCGGTCGGAGCGTTGAGCCGCAAGGATCTCGAAGATATCAACCGGCTTTTCTACTAATCTTTCCCCGGTAATATATAATGCGCGTGTTGCAGCTTGGCGGTGCGCAAATTTTGTGAGACTTTGAGCAAAGTAAACAAAATCAGCTCTGGTTTTCAAACAGTTTTGCTTGGTAGGTGGAGTGTCCTTGCGCTCCGCCAAACAAAGGCGAACGAAAGTTCGCCTTTTTTATCTGTTGTTTCTTGAATAATTTCAGGTGTCATCGTTATGTTCGATTTTGTCCATGAGAAAAAGCGGCTGGTGCAGATAGTTCTGGCGGTAATCATCCTCCCGTTTGCATTCTGGGGCGTGGATTCATACAACAAATCCAGCAATGCAGTCGTAGAAGCTGCCAATGTGAACGGTTCGAAAATCACCCTGCAGGAATTTGAAACTGCGTTGCGGCAGCAGCAAAACAATTTGCGCCAGATGTTGGGGCCGAATTTCGACGCGAAGATGCTCGACAATCCGGAAATAAAGACAGCCGTTCTGGATAATCTGGTCGCGCAACGTTTGCTGGTTGAGCGTGCCAAGGCTGCCGGCTTGACGGTGACCGATGACCAGGTGGCGCAGGTGATTGGCAGTATAGAAGCATTTCAGGAGAACGGAAGCTTCGACAATAAGCGCTATGAATCCGCTCTGGCCGAGCAGTCTATGTCGCCCCTGATGTTCGAGGCTCGCTTGCGTGATGATCTGCTCGCTCAGCAGGTGCGCGGCGCCTACTTGCAAAATGGTTTTGCTTCAAATGCCGTGGCGGATAATCTCGCACGGTTGAACGAACAACGACGCCTGATCAGTGTGGCATACATATCCTTGCAGCCTTTTATGGCGCAGGCAAAGGTGGATGAGGCTGCACTGAAGAAATATTACGAGTCGAATCCGAAAAAGTTTCAACTGCAAGAGCAGGCCAGGGTCGAGTATGTGAAGTTCTCAATGCCTGATTTGATGGCGAAAGTTGATGTCAGCGCCGAAGATGCGCGCAAATACTACGCTGAACATCAAAGCGATTTTGGCAGCGCTGAGCAGCGTCAGGCTGCACATATCCTGATTGCCGTACCGCTTGCCGCCGCCCAAGCTGAACAGGACGTAGCAAAAGCCAATGCCGAGAAACTGCTGCAACAAGTCAGGCAGGCTCCGGACAAGTTTGCCGATCTGGCCAAGCAACATTCTCAGGATCCTGGCTCGGCGGGCAACGGTGGTGACCTTGGGTTTTTCGGACGCGGTATGATGGTCAAGCAATTTGACGAGGCTGTCTTTGCGCTTAAGCAAGGCGAGATCAGCGGTCTGGTCAGATCGGACTTCGGTTATCACATTGTCAAGTTGATTGCAGTGCGCCCATCGCGTGCGTTGCCATTTGACGAGGTGCGTGAAAGTATCGTGAATAAATTGCGCCAGCAAAAAGGGGCGACAAGTTCGCAGAATTGGCGGAAGCCTTCAGCAATACCGTTTATGAGCAAAGCGACACATTGAAACCTGCTGCGGAGCTTGTCGGTGCAGATATCATGCAAAGCGGCTGGCTGGCGAGCGGTATGGCAGGCGAGGAGCCTTGGACAGAGAAGATGTTGCAGGCGATTTTCAGCGAAGATGTGCTGAAGCATGAGCGTAATACAGCGGCTATCGAGGTGTCTCCGGATACGCTGGTTGCAGCGAGGATACTTGAATATAAACCAGCTACTGTGCGCGCCTTCGCTGAAGTGCGGGATACGATCCATCAGGAGCTGTTGCGTCAGCAGGCAATCGAGCTTGCCGGCAAGCAGGGCAAGGCCGTTCTGGAGCAATTGCAACACGGAGAACAAACTGCATTAGACTGGAGCAAAGCGCAGGAAATTACGCGCGCACAACACGGCGACCTGGATGTTGATCTGGTACGGCAGATATTCCAGGCCAACGCAGCCAAACTTCCCGGGTTTGTCGGGGCGGAAGCAGCGCAGGGCGGTTATCTGCTGGTGCGTATTGCGGCTGTCAAGGACGGGGAGAAGCCCGATGAATTGAAGCGCAGCCGTTACGTGCAGCAATTGCGCCAGATGACCGGAGAAGAGATGTTCCGGGCGTACATGGCTGATGTCCGACAGCAGTCGACAATCAAGACGAATCTTCCCGAGACAGTGACGGACGTGGAACCCTGAACTTCCCGTTTTCCCGGGTATGAAAATGACAACGCCACATTTTATGTGGCGTTGTCGATTGCGGCAGTGAACAGGGATTGCTATGTTGCTTGCTTGCAGTGATTCTCGACAAGCTGCTTTGCGATGATGTCGTGATTCAGCCAGATGACCGGGGCCGCAGGTTCGGAAGTTTCATAGAACATTAATGGTCCCGTTCCTTCCAGCACCAGAGCACTCAGAAGATCGGTCACCAGAACCTTGCGGTCCTTGTGCATCTGGGTGATCCCGTCCGAGGTGCCTATCATCAGATCGGCCAACTCCCTGTTGTTGTCCATCGGCCAAGCCTCGAAATTGCGGAAGCCTGTCATGACATCGCTTGCATTGTAGGCATCGATCTTTTGCAGCAGACCCTCCAGCGTAGAGCTTTCCTGCAGCAGTTCTCGGCAAGTCTGCCATTGCGTTTCGGCCCATTCTCCGCCATTTTCGCGCTTCAATGCATTGAGTAGCGGAAACAATGAAAGCTCCACACCGACGAATATGTCGGAAGAGTTGGTGCGTATTTCCGGGCAGTTATATACCGTTGCCCTGATGCCGTTAGCCCAGGCAGCCTCTGCGATACGTTCGAGAAGCATCTTGGCGTAGCCTTGGGTGTAGTTGGTGTAGGTCTGCCACTGGTAGCCGCCATCGATCAGTATTTCGGTGCCATGGTAACCATACGCCGTGTAGCGTACCTGACCGCCGGTTTTTTCCAGCCGCGTCCGTATTGCGGAACTACCCTCGATCAAATGCTGGAAGGTATTGGCGGTAACCTCGTCGAAGTTCATCAGGATCAGCTTGCCGAGGTCACTGTCCAGCAAGGCTCGCGAAGACATGAAGCGATCTCCCTGGCCCTTATAGATGCGGTTTGCGATGGCCAGAAACACCTTTACCTTGGGGATGCCGCCTGCCATGGTGTGGGCGAAGAATACATTGCTGCCGTCCGCAATCATGCCGTCCAGCTCGGCCATCACCTTTGCGACAGAATCCTTGAAGCGTTTCACGCCGGCTTCGCGACACTTTTCGATATGTTGCCAGTCGAGTTTGTCCTCCTGCCAGCTTTTCAGGGTCATGTTGCCAAGCAGATCGGTGGGAGTGGCTTCGCCTGCAGGCGCATCCAGATCGAATCCTGCCATCAGCGGGACATTGATGATGCGCCCGCCGAGATTGGTTTCGGCCAAAGCCAGTTCTTCGCCGGTCAGCGGACGCAAGGCGTTGTTCTCGTCGCGTCGACCTACGGTTATGCCGATGAGTGTCATGCCCGACTTGCGGGCTTCGTCAACCAGGCCATTGGCATACCCCCGGCCGAACAACTCGCCAAAAAGTACAAAAACATCACCCTTCCGAAAAATATTTTTCTTCGGGATATCCCTTAACGAAACTCGTGAAGTCATAAAACCAGCCTTTCAGCTTTAACGAACAATTAAAAAGTATTCCGCTAATGATAGCCTGATTTGGCTTCTAACCAAACTGAATGAGAACTCATGCTGGCGCGGATGGGTCGAAAACGGTAATGTCGATCGCACTTCCAGTAATTTCCCGATCGTTCCAAAAGCTTGCTGATGGTGTGGGAATCGGGCCGCGCGGTAGGCTTTTCCGGGAGCCATCGTATATAATCCCGCGCTGTGAAATAACCGGGTTATCCCTCCATGCTGGAAATCAGCAATCTTGCCTGCAGTCGTGGCGATCACCGCCTGTTTTCCGGATTAAGCTTTACGCTTCATCCCGGGCAGATCATGCAAGTGCAGGGTGCGAACGGCAGCGGCAAGACCAGTTTGCTGCGCACGTTGTGCGGCTTCATGACGCCGGATGAGGGGGATATTGTCTGGGATGGCGAGAATATCCGTGAGCTGGATGAGGATTATTACGCGCAAATGCTGTACCTCGGGCACCTGAATGCCATCAAGGATGAATTGAGCGCGCTGGAGAACTTGCATATTTCGGCTGGACTATCCGGCATCGAGCTTGATGAAAGAGAAGTGATCACTGCTTTGCGCCGCATGGGTTTGCGCGGTCGTGAAATGTTGCCTACCAAGGTGCTTTCGCAAGGCCAGAGACGGCGCGTTGCGCTGGCGCGCTTGCTGGTGAGCGATGCCCGACTGTGGGTGCTGGATGAACCATTGGCCGCACTGGATGTCGGAGCAGTGTCCTTGATCCAGGAATTGATCGCGGAGCACCTGACTGGCCACGGGATGGTGATTTTTACTACCCATCAGCCCTTGCAGGTGGCGGGAATGGATATGCGCAGTCTGTCGCTGTCATGAGGATGCGCAGCATGGAAGTCATGGCGGCATGAAAAAATCGACGATGCTCGGCCTGTTGGTGTTGGTGGTACGCCGCGATCTGGTACTGGCGATGCGCCGCCGCGCAGATGTGCTTACCACGCTGATCTTCTTCGTGATGGTGGTCAGCCTGTTTCCGCTGGGTGTCGGGCCGGAGATGGAGATGCTGCGCAAAATGGCTCCCGGTGTGTTGTGGGTCGCTGCACTGCTATCTTCGATGTTGTCGCTGGGGCGGCTGTTTTCTGCCGACTATCTTGACGGCACGCTGGAACAGATGATGCTGGCGCCGCAGTCGCTATCGATGCTGGTGTTGGGCAAGATAACCGCGCACTGGATGGTGTCCGGCCTGCCGCTGGTGCTGATGGCTCCGGTGCTGGGACTGCAGTTCGATATGTCGGCGCAGGCAATTGGTGTGCTGATCGTCGGGTTGTTATTGGGGACACCGATCCTCAGCATGATCGGCGCGATCGGCGCAGCCCTGACGTTGGGTTTGCGCGGCGGCGGCGTACTGTTATCGCTGCTGGTGTTGCCGCTGTGCATTCCGGTGCTGATCTTTGGCACCGGAGCGGTTGAGGCGGTTTCAAGCGGACTGAACACGACGCCGCACCTGTCCTTGTTGGGTGCGTTACTGGTATTGGCGCTGGTATTCACCCCTTGGGTGAGTGCGCAGGCGTTGCGAATTTCGATGGAGTAATGACTTTGGCAATAAACTGGTTCAAATATTCAGCACCTACGACCTTTTACGGCTTGGCCGGAAAAATGATTCCGTGGTTCGCGGTTTCTGCTGCGATTCTGTCTGCGGTTGGCCTGTATATCGGTTTTGCGGTCGCGCCGACGGATTATCAGCAAGGCGAGTTTTACCGCATCATCTTCATCCACGTTCCTGCGTCCATCCTGTCCATGTTCCTGTACTTGATCATGGCGGGCTACGCCGCACTGGGGCTGATCTTCAATACCCGCTTGTCGGCGATGATGGCAACCGCGATCGCGCCGACCGGTGCGCTGTTCGCCTTCATCTCGCTGTGGACCGGTGCGTTGTGGGGCAAGCCGATGTGGGGTGCATGGTGGGTGTGGGATGCGCGCCTGACGTCCGAACTGATCCTGTTGTTCCTGTATCTGGGGTTCATTTCGCTGCACGCCTCCATCGATGATCCGCGCCGCGCCGACCGGGCCGCTGCGCTGCTGGCCATCGTGGGTTCGGTGAATGTGCCGATCATTTATTTTTCGGTGAAGTGGTGGAATACCCTGCATCAGGGATCGACCATCAAATTCAGCGGAACGAGCATGCATATCGCGATGCAACAGGCAATGTTCATCATGCTCGCAGCATGCTGGCTGTATGCCATTGCGGTGGTGCTGGCGCGAGTGCGCAGTATCATTCTCGAGCGTGAGAGGCATACCAAATGGATTTCGGAATTGCCGGAGGTGCGGTCATGAATCTGGATATCTGGATGAGAGAAAACCCGCTTGCCTATGTCTGGCTGGGCTCGTATGCCGTTGCACTGCTTGTTTTCGCGGTCGAGATCGCGCTGGTCATGCATAAGAGAAAAATAACCCTGCAACAGGCGCGCCTGTTGCGTGATGCAGAAGAATCGGAAGAGGATTGATTGAATGAAACCGCGTCAGAAAAGATTCGTATACATCGTTGTCGCCGTTGCTGCCATAGGTGTGGCGGTGGGTCTGGTATTGAATGCGCTCAAGGATAATGTCAGCCTGTATTTCACGCCGACCCAGATATTCAACAAGGAAGCGCCGCAAGGGCGCAGCTTCCGTATCGGCGGACTGGTCGAGGAAGGCAGCGTTAAACGCCAGACGGACGGTTTGACGGTGCATTTCGTGATCACCGATACGGCAAAGAGCATCCCGGTCGTTTACAAGGGCATCCTGCCTGACCTGTTCAAGGAAGGTAAAGGCGTGGTCGCTCAGGGCAAGGTGGAAGCGGATGGCGTGATGCATGCAGACGAGGTGTTGGCCAAGCATGATGAGAATTACATGCCGCCGGAAGCTGCCGATGCACTGGAAAAGGCTGAAAGCGCCAATGCCGCCGCGGCAAGCGCCGCGCCTTCTGCTGCACAATAACCAGGAAAGTCTCCCCATGATTCCAGAGCTAGGCCATTTTTCCCTGATCGTCGCATTGTGTCTGGCGCTGATCCTCGGCGTCCTGCCGTTACTCGGTGCCGCGCGCAACAACCCGGTGTTGATGGGGACCGCACGTCCGCTGGCATACGGGCAGATGGTGTTCATCGGTCTGGCGTTCGCCGCACTGGCGCAGGCGTTCCTCGGCAACGATTTTTCTGTGCTGTACGTTGCGCAGCATTCCAATTCCCAATTGCCGACCGAGTATCGTTTTTCTGCAATCTGGGGCGGACATGAAGGTTCGCTGTTGTTGTGGGCGTTGCTGCTGTCCGTGTGGACTGCGGCGGTTGCCACATTCAGCAAGCATCTGCCAGAAGAAATGGTGGCGCGCGTGCTGGGCGTGATGGGATTGATCTCGGTCGGTTTCCTGATGTTCATGCTGTTCACTTCCAGCCCGTTCGAGCGCCTGTTGCCGGCTGCGACCGATGGCCGCGACCTGAATCCGCTGTTGCAGGATCCCGGTCTGGTGATCCATCCGCCGATGTTGTACATGGGGTACGTCGGGTTCTCGGTCGCGTTCGCGTTCGCCATCTCCGCCCTGCTGGGCGGCAAACTGGATGCGACCTGGGCGCGCTGGTCTCGTCCCTGGACGACGGTGGCATGGGTGTTCATGACGCTGGGTATCGCGCTCGGCAGCTGGTGGGCCTATTACGAACTGGGCTGGGGTGGCTGGTGGTTCTGGGATCCGGTCGAGAACGCGTCGTTCATGCCTTGGCTGCTGGGTACCGCGCTGATCCATTCGCTGGCTGTGACTGAAAAGCGCGGCGCATTCAAGAGCTGGACGGTGCTGCTTGCCATTGCGGCGTTTTCATTCAGCTTGCTCGGCACTTTCCTGGTGCGCTCCGGCGTGCTGACTTCGGTGCATTCATTCGCCGCCGATCCCAAGCGCGGCGTCTTCATCCTGAGCTTCCTGGTCTTGGTGGTGGGCGCATCGCTGCTGCTGTTCGCCTGGCGCGCACCAAAGGTCGGTTTGGGCGGTCAGTTCGACGCGCTGTCTCGCGAATCGTTGCTGCTGGCCAATAACGTGCTGCTGTCAGTGGCTGCCGCTTCCGTGTTCATCGGCACCCTGTATCCGCTGTTCATGGATGCGCTGGGCTACGGAAAGCTGTCGGTAGGCGCGCCGTATTTCGAAGCCGTGTTCGTGCCGCTGATGATGCCGATGATATTCATGATGGGGCTGGGCCCGCTGGCGCGCTGGAAAAAGATGGCCGTGCCCGATCTGGCGCGGCGCGTACGCTGGGCTTTCGGTAGCGCGCTGGTACTGGCTTTGCTGCTGCCATTGACGATGGGCAGTTTCCTGTCGCTGGAGTCGGGGAAATGGTCGTTCATGATCGCGGCCGGTTTGCTGATGGCTTTCTGGATCATTGCGACACTGGTGGTCAGCCTGAACCAGCGCTGGGCGGGGCAGGGTTCCTTCATGCAACGCGTGCGTCAGCAGAGCCTGAGCTACTACGGCATGCAGCTGGCACATCTGGGTGTGGCATTGTTCATCATCGGCGTGACCTTGGTGAAGGGCTATGAGACCGAGCGCGATGTACGCATGAATATCGGCGATACCGTCCATGCAGGTGGCTATGAGTTCCGTTTCAATGGCGTGACGGAAACGGAAGGCCCGAACTATATCGCCGGAGTGGGGCGTGTGACGGTACACAAGGACGGCGACCTGGTCGGTGAACTGGCTCCCGAGAAACGCCAATACAATGTATCGGGCATGCCATTGACCGAAGCGTCCATCCAGACCGGTTTTTTCCGCGATCTGTATGTATCGCTGGGCGAGCCGATCCCGGAATCGGAGGGTGCGTGGGCCGTGCGGGTCTACATCAAACCTTTTGTGGACTGGATCTGGGCGGGTTGCCTGTTCATGGCGCTGGGTGGGGTGTTGGCGGTCAGCGACCGGCGTTACCGCATCCATCGGAAAGCGGATGCCAGGGCGAAACTTGACCATCCTTCCCTACCGGGTGCTATCAGCAATCCGCAAGGACAGACATCATGATGCGTTTCATACTTCCGTTGGCCATATTCCTGGTCGTCTCGGTCTTCCTGTATATGGGACTGGGCCGCGATACGCGCGAAGTGCCTTCGCCACTGGTCGGCAAGTCGGCCCCCGCTTTCGTGCTGCCGATGCTGCATGAGCCGGACAAGCAGTTCTCGCCGAAAGAGATGCAGGGCAAAGTGTGGCTGTTGAATGTATGGGCATCCTGGTGCGGTGCCTGCAAGGACGAACATCCCTTGCTGATGCAGTTGTCTCGCCGGAATATCGTGCCCATCATCGGACTGGACTACAAGGACAAGCCTGAGGACGGCAAGGCCGTGCTGCGCAGGGCGGGCGATCCCTATACCCTGAGTATCGTCGATCTGGATGGCAAGGTTGGCTTCGATTACGGCGTATACGGCGTGCCCGAGACCTATGTCATCGACAAGCAGGGCATCATCCGCTACAAACTGATCGGCGCTGTCACGTCGCAAAACCTGCAGGAAACCATCCTGCCTCTCGTCGCGGAGTTGCAAGCCAAATGAAATACCTTTCAATAGTGCTGTTATGCCTGTTGCCGGCCTGGTCTTTTGCCGGTGAGGCGAAAGACATCGCCGATGATCCCGTTATGGAAGCCCGCATGATCAAACTGGCGGAAAAGGTGCGCTGCCTGGTCTGCCAGAGCGAACCAGTATCCACCTCGCATGCCGACTGGTCGAACGACGTGCGCGCCATCATGCGCGAAAAGATGAAGGCCGGCGCGACCGACCAGGAAATCCTGGATATGCTGGTCGAGCGCTTCGGCAAGTCGGTGCTGTTCGATCCGCCGGTCGACAAGGAAACCATTCCCTTGTGGTCGGCCCCGTTCGTCCTGTTGCTGGCGGGCAGCGCAGTCCTGATCCATCAATTGCGTAAACGCCGGGGGCTGGTTGCGGAAGCCGAGTTGTCTGCACAAGACGAACAGCGTGCCGCAGAATTACTGGACGAAGCCCCGGCGGAAAAACAGACAACTGCCTCACCAACTCAGGCGAAAGACTCCCAAGCATGACCTTATTCTGGATAATCTGTGCGGCGATACTGGCTGCGGCATTGCCGTTCGTGGTGTGGCCGCTGTTGCGCAAATCGGCCGTGAACAACGATGTGCTGCGCGATGCAGCCAATCTCGAGATCCTGCGCGACCAGTCGGCGGAACTCGAGAGGGACTTGCAGAATCGCCTGTTGACCCCGGATGCTTTCGAGCAAGGGAAACGCGAATTACAGGTGCGTCTGCTGGAAGAGGTCAGGACAACGGAAGCACCCGCAACGCAGGTTCGCAGTCCCGCAAGGATACTGGCTGTCGTCCTGTCGGTGGTGGTTTCGCTGGGCAGCGTGTTGCTCTATTTGCAGATCGGCAACAGCCGCGCGCTGCAGCCGGAACCGCAACAGACCGAAAGTGCGGACGGGTTCGGCCTGCTTCGTTCGGAAACGGCGCTGCAGGAACTGGAAGCCAGGCTGGTGAAGATACCGGAGAACCCGGATGGCTGGGTGACGCTGGCGCGTTCCTACGTCGAATTGCAGCGCTATGCCGATGCGGTGCGCGCCTATGGCGAACTGGTCAAACTGGTGCCGAACGAGTCGCAGATATGGACGAGTTACGCCGATGCGATGGCGATGAACAACAACCAGTCCTTGCTGGGTGAACCGACCAAATTTCTCGACAAGGCGCTTGAGCTGGATCCGGAAAATCCAACGGCGTTGGCATTGTCCGGGTCGGCCGGGATGGAGCGCGGTGATTACGTTGCGGCGATCACCCACTGGCAAAAGCTGGTCAGCCTGCTGCCGCCCGATTATCCCGAGATACAGATGATCCATGGCGGCATCGACCAGGCGCGGCTATTCCTGTCGATGCAGAAGGGCGGCAAGGAAAAGCTGGCCAAGCTGTCTTCCCCCGATGCGCCCGCGAAGCCGGCGGCTGATCCGGCCATGGCGATCACCGGCAAGGTATCGCTGAGCCCGGCGCTAATCGGCAAAGTTTCACCGGACGATTTCGTGTTCATCCTGGCGCGCGCGGCCGAAGGCCCGAGGATGCCGCTTGCCGTGATCCGCAAGCAGGTCAGGGATCTGCCGATGGACTTTGTGCTCGACGACAGCCTGGCCATGCAACCGCAGATGAAGCTGTCCGGTTACGAGCAGGTCGTCGTTATGGCGCGTGTTTCCAAATCGGGCAGTCCGATGTCGCAGCCGGGCGATCTGGAAGGCACGGCTGGAGTAGTCAAACCGGGCAAAAATGGACTGGACATCGTAATCGATTCGGTCGTGAAATAACGCTTCGCACTCCATCGGCGCGGCATCCGGTTGCAAAGCCGGATGCCGTTTCATTTTGAAGGCTGAACTGCGACGCGTATTCAATTGACAGCCGGTACAGTGCGACATAGCATTCGTGGCGATACATGGCATGAATGGAAACGGTCGTGTCGTTTGCCATGTGGCGCAACGCCGCAATTCAACCCGCTATCTCAACCAGAACAGAACGATGAACGTATCGGTCACGTCGCGTTCCACCGCAACTCAGACAGCCGCAGATATCCGTCCCGGCGCGACATCGCGCGAACTGCACTGCACGGGCGCGTGGTTGTTGCGTTCGGCAGCACGGACCGAAATCCGCATCAAGGCCTGTCTGGAGGATCTGGCGGTGGGCGAAGGCGAGGTGCGGATCGATGCGCACGCCATCAGCGCACTGGACACATCGGGCGCATGGCTGCTGTGTCGCATCCGGCGCGATCTGGAACTTGGCGGGTACACCGTGATCTTCATCGGGCTGAAACCGGAATTCGAGGCACTGCTTCGCCTGATCGCCGCGCGCACCATACAGACCGGTAGCGCAACCTCGCCTGCGATCGGTGCGCTGACGCGTTTCGGCAGCAATGCCTGGCAGGGGGTGCTCGGCGCCTTCGGGCTGTTGTCCTTCCTCGGCGAAAGTACGATCGCGCTGCTGCGTGCCCTGATGCAGCCGCGCCGCATCCGCTGGCGATCCATCCTGTACAACCTGCAGAACACCGGTGTTGCGGCATTGCCTATCACCGGCCTGCTCTCTTTCCTGCTCGGCATCGTCATCGCCTATCAGGGCGCGGAACAACTGCGCCGCGTCGGGGCCAATATCTATATTGCCGACCTGGTCGGCCTTTCGATGGTGCGCGAACTGTCGCCGCTGATCACCGCCATCATCATCGCCGGTCGTTCCGGTTCGGCCTATGCGGCGCAGATCGGCACCATGAAGGTGACCGAAGAGATCGATGCGCTGCGTACCATCGGCATCGGGCCGTTCGACCTGCTGGTATTGCCCAAGGTACTCGCACTGGTGATCGCATTGCCGCTGCTCACCGTTTATACCGACATCATGGGCATATTCGGCGGCATGGTCATGGCGCGTGCCCAACTCGATGTGGGTTTCACCACCTTCATCGAGCGTCTCAATGAGGCGATCAGCCTGAAATCTTTCCTCATCGGCGTCGGCAAGGCCCCGGTATTCGCGATGATCATCGCACTGGTCGGCTGCTATCAAGGGTTCCAGGTAAGCGGTAGCGCAGAAAGCGTCGGACACCGGACCACGGTCAGCGTGGTGCAGTCGATCTTCCTGGTGATCCTGGTGGATGCGCTGTTTTCCATCATCTTCAGCTGGCTGAAACTATGAGTGCCGCAGTGGATAACGTGGTGAGCTACGCGGAGCAACCGGGCCCGGATGCGGATGTCATCGAGATACGCGGCCTGAACACATGCTTCGGCGATGCGGTGGTGCATCGGAACGTGAGCCTTTCGGTGCACCGCGGCGAAATATTCGCGCTGGTCGGCGGCAGCGGTTGCGGAAAATCCACCATGCTGCGCGAGATCATCATGCTGCAGCAACCGGTATCGGGTTCGATCCGTGTGTTCGGGCAGGAAGTGATCGGATTGTCCGATGAACAGGCGTTGCCGCTGAGACGGCGCTGGGGAATGATGTTCGAGCGCGGCGCACTGTTCAGTTCGATCACCGTGACGGAGAATGTCGCCATGGTGATCCGGGAACATACCAGGCTCGGCGCGGTGCTGGCCAACGAGATTGCCGCCCTGAAGATCGCGCTCGCCGGACTTCCGGCCGATGCCGGTGCAAAATATCCGAGCGAACTTTCCGGCGGCATGCGCAAGCGCGCGGCACTGGCGCGGGCGCTGGCACTGGATCCGGAACTGCTGTTCCTGGACGAACCGACAGCCGGCCTTGACCCGTTGAGTGCCTGCGGCATCGACGAACTGGTACGTCATCTGCGTGATGCGCTCGGACTCACCATCATGATGGTCACGCATGACCTTGACCTGTTGTGGCGCGCGGCGGATCGCGTCGCGGTACTGGGGGACGGGCACATTCTCGGCGAGGGTTCGATGCAGCAACTGGCGCGCTCGGAGGATGCGATGATACGGGAATATTTTTACGGCCCGCGCGGTCGCGGGGCAATGGAGCAGGCATGGAATCGAAAGTGAGTTTCGCGGCGGTCGGGGTGTTCGTGCTGCTGCTCGGCGCCGCATTGATCGGCAGCGTGCTGTGGCTCTCCAGCAGCGAGTCCTACGGCAAAACCTACGATACCTATCTGGTTTACATGAGCGAATCGGTATCGGGGCTGAACCTGGATTCACCGGTGCGCTATCGCGGCGTGCAGGTCGGCAGGGTACGCCACATCGCGCTTGCGCCGGACAATATCGAACAGGTGCAACTCACGCTGGATATCGAACGCGGTACACCGGTGAAAGTGGATACCGTGGCCATGCTGCAGGTGCAGGGACTTACCGGGATCGCCCATATCAATCTTGTCGGCGGCAGCCGCGATTCGCTTTCGCTGAAGCCGGGGCCGGACAGAAAATATCCGGTGATCAGCACCGGACCGTCGCTGATGATGCGCCTGGATAGCGCGGTGACCACACTGCTCGGCAATCTCAACCGCAGCAGCGAAAACGTCAATGCGCTGCTGGACGAACAGAACCGTGTCGCGCTGCGCCATACGCTGGCCAATCTGGAGCGGTTGTCGAATACGCTTGCGAATGCAGAATTGCCGCAACTGCTGCGCCGCCTCCAGCACAGTGCCGATGCATTCGACCGGATGGCCAAAGAGGTCGAACGTGCCGGGGCCAGTACCGCGAACACTGCCGAAAGCGTGCGCGCCGAAGCCTTGCCGGAAGCGCGTCAGGCGATCGCCGAACTGCGCGAGCTGACTGCATCATTGCGCCGTTTCAGCGAGGAACTCGAACGCAATCCCGGCATGCTGTTGCAGGGGCAGCCCGGCATACCGCCGGGACCGGGTGAATGACACCAGAATGGAGCCGATAAATGAAACCGGATGATATGGCCTGGTACACACGTTTTGCAGCGATGATCCCGACCGCAACGATGCTGGCGCTGCTTGCCGGCTGTTCATCGCTATTGCCCCCTCCGCCGCCCCCTGCAAGCATCTATCTGCTCGATATTCCAGCGCTTGCCGACCTGCCGCGTTCCGTGTCTTCGCCCAAGCGCGACATTGTGCTTGAGGTCGCCGCACCCAAGGCGCGTGCCGGTTTTGATACAGCCCGGATGGTATGGGTGCGACGGACGCACGGGCTCGAGGTCTATTCGAGCAACCGCTGGGCGGATGCGCCGGCACGCATGCTTGCACCTCTGCTGGTTCAGGCACTGGGACGTTCCGGAACATTCCGCGCGGTCGTGTCGTCGCCTTCAGGCGCATCGGCCTCGCTGCGACTGGATACCGAACTCATCCGCCTGCAACAGGACTTTGGTACACAACCGAGCAAGGTGCGCTTCACGCTCGGTGCGCAACTGGTGGACATCGGCGATCGGCGCGTCATTGCCACGGCTGAATTCGACGAGGTCGAGGACTGTGTGAGCGAGGATGCTTACGGCGGTGTACTTGCTGCCAACCGTGCGCTGGAACGGCTGCTGGCGAGAATCTCCGACTTTTGCGCTGAACATGTGCGCTGAGATCCATGGGGATTGTGTTGTTACGTCCGGGAAAGAAAAAGGGCCAGCGGTTGAACGCTAGCCCTTGGATATCCTGGCTCCCCGACCTGGACTCGAACCAGGGACCTGCGGATTAACAGTCCGTCGCTCTACCGACTGAGCTATCAGGGAATTGAGAGGTGCGCATGATAGTGATATTGACCCGTCCGGTCAACCTCAAATTGGGTCTTTTATGAAGTTGCTGAAGCGTTCGATCATTGCATTGTTTGTCCTGCTGATACTGGCAGGAGTGGCGGTTTACCTGATTCCGCTGGACGCTTACGTGCCGCAGATCGAGCGGAGTCTGGGCGAACAATTGCATACGCCGGTCAGCATCCGGCATGCGCGCGTTGCGGCGCTGCCTTTGCCGCATCTGGAGTTGCAGGGGGTGCGCCTGGGCGAACGGGAAGGGATTGCCGCACAGTCGGTCGAGGTGGAACTGGATATGCGCGGCCTGCTGGAAGGCAAGGTGGTACTGCGGCGCATTGCGGTAAAAGAGGGTACGGCACATCTGGCGCAGGTTCGCCAGCTGGTGGAAGGGTTCAGCAACCAGTCTGATGCTGCGCAAGTCGTGACCGTGCGCGAGTTGCAATTGTCCGGCATGAGCCTGCTGGTCACGCCGGAGCTGACGATTGGGCCGCTGGAGGGGAAGCTCGAATTCGAGCAGAACGGACAACTGGAGCGCGTCTGGTTCGCGATGGACGAACAAAAGGCGATGCTTGTACTGCAACCGCTTCCGGAAAGACGCTTTTCGCTGTTGATGCAGGCACGCGGCTGGATGTTGCCGCAACTCCGGAAATTTCCGCTGGACGATTTGCAAATCGAGGGAGTGCTGAGCGAACAGGATTTCACCGCACGGAAATTTGTCGTTGCAACGCGAGGCATTCGCGCAGAAGGGGATGGCAAGGTCGAGTTCTCGGACGGGTGGCGCTTGCAAACGAAACTGGCTCGGGTCGATACAACGCTGGAACGGGCGATGGCCCTGCTGGAAAAGCAGATCGAACTGACCGGCCCGTTGTCTGTGACGGGAACGCTCAGCAGCAAGGCAGACACCGCGCGTGCGCTCCAGGATCATTTCCGCTTTGACGGGAAAGTGCGTATCGGCAATGCCACGGCACGTATCGTCGCGAATGCACAATCTCCGTTGCGGTTCAAGGAGATCAGGTCGCTGGTTTCGGTGCGTCCGGAACGTCTGGAGATGCGCGACCTGAAGGTGAAGCTTTATGGTGGGGAGCTTTCCGGCACGGTGAGCATCAATCGCAGCGATACCCTGCTGGATGCGGAAATCGCCGTGTCAAATGTTGCCATGCAACCACTGGTCGAAGCTTTGACCAATGAGGTTCTGTTTACCGGGAATATGGATAGCAAAGCGAAATTTTCCATGAGACTGGACGCCTTCGAGCGGTTTCCCGAAAACATGAAGTTGGCCGGCGAGTTCCACCTGCGTAACGGCATGCTGAGCAAGGTGGATCTGGTGCAGGCGGCAAGCAGTTCCGGAACGGCCAACGCCAAGGGAGGAAAAACCGGTTTCGACGACTTGAGCGGCTTGCTCAATATCGATGCGGGTGGTTATCATTTCAGGCGTTTGAAAATCTCCTCCGGATCGCTGAGCGCCGAGGGCAAGATCGACATCAGTCCGTCGTTGCAGCTCAACGGAATGCTGGACACCGACGTCAAGGGGACGATAGGACTGGTCAGCATGCCGATGGTGGTTGCGGGTACGCTGGATGATCCGGTCGTCCGGCCCAGCGGATCGGCCATGGCAGGTGCGGCAGTAGGGACCGCGTTGCTCGGACCGGGGATCGGGACAGCGGTGGGGATCAAGGTCGGTGGGTTTTTGAACAAGCTGTTCGGCAAAAACGATGACAAGAAGGGCGAAGGGAAAACTCCGGTCAAGCCACCGGAAAAAAAGTGATTTCCAGTCAGGATACGTACACGCTATCAGTTAGAATGAGACATGGACGATAAAGCCGTTTATATCAAGACAAGCAAAGGCGAAGACGAGATGCGCGGCACCGCCAAGCAACTCTATGGCGATGCCAAGCGCGCCTTGATGCTGGTGGACGGAAAATCCACCTATAGCGAGATCAGCAAACGCGCCGCACCGAGTTTGCGCAGCATACTGGACGAACTGTTCGCAGAGCTGGAAAAGGGCGGCTTCATCCAGGACAAGGATAAGGCGGCCAATATCCCGAAAATGGCCGTTCCGAGCAAGTTAGTCACCCCGAAAAAAACTGAAATCGACGAAAGTGCCGAGGAGTTGGACTTTACCTCGGTGTTCCGCGCGCCTTCTGCGGAAGACTTGGCCGCCGCCGCCGCCGCGGCGGAAGCGGAAGATAAAGCCAAGGCGGAGGCAAAAGCCAAGGCGGCAGCGGAAGCAAAAGCCAGAGCAGCAGCCGAAGCCAAGGCCAAGGCAGAAGCGGAAGCAAAAGCCAGAGCAGCAGCCGAAGCCAAGGCCAAGGCAGAAGCGGAAGCAAAAGCCAGAGCAGCAGCCGAAGCCAAGGCCAAGGCAGAAGCGGAAGCAAAAGCTAGAGCAGCAGCCGAAGCCAAGGCGGAAGCGGAAGCCAGGGAACGTGAAGAAGCCGAGCGTCGCGCCAAAGAAGAGGCCGAAGCTGCCCGCCTGAAAGCGGAAGAGGAAGCCGCCAAAGCCAAGGCCGAGGCAGAAGCCAAAGCGCGTGAAGAAGCCGAGCGCCGTGCCAAAGAGGAGGCCGAAGCTGCCCGCCTGAAAGCGGAAGAGGAAGCCGCCAAAGCCAAGGCCGAGGCAGAAGCCAAAGCGCGTGAAGAAGCCGAGCGCCGTGCCAAGGCAGAAGCTGAAGCCAGGGAACGTGAAGAAGCCGAGCGCCGTGCCAAAGAAGAGGCCGAAGCTGCCCGCCTGAAAGCGGAAGAGGAAGCCGCCAAAGCCAAGGCCGAGGCAGAAGCCAAAGCGCGTGAAGAAGCCGAGCGCCGTGCCAAGGCAGAAGCTGAAGCCAGGGAACGTGAAGAAGCCGAGCGCCGTGCCAAAGAAGAGGCCGAAGCTGCCCGCCTGAAAGCGGAAGAGGAAGCCGCCAAAGCCAAGGCCGAGGCAGAAGCCAAAGCGCGTGAAGAAGCCGAGCGCCGCGCCAAAGAAGAGGCCGAAGCTGCCCGCCTGAAAGCGGAAGAGGAAGCCGCCAAAGCCAAGGCCGAGGCAGAAGCCAAAGCGCGTGAAGAAGCCGAGCGTCGCGCCAAAGAAGAAGCCGAAGCCAAGGAACGCGAAGAGGTCGAAGCTGCAGTATTATCTGCCGAAGCTGCGCAACCGGAAACGGCCGGGAAGACATCATCGATCAAGCTGGAACCGTTCACTATCGGTGCGACAGAAGACACTCCTGCACCGCCGGAAGAACATGTACATCATGTACAGCATGAAGATAAAGAAGAGAAACAGGATACCGACGCGCAACTGATGGGTGGCATAGAGCTGTTCAATATGCAGGAAGAAAAAACAGAACAGCCAGTTGCAGATGCGCCCGTTGAAGCGGAGCCGTCACAGCCTAAAAGCAAGCTGGAGGAAGAACCGGTTCCACCGAAAGAACTGACGCCAGAGCCTGAATCACAGGCGCCCGCGGAAGAACCGGCTAAGCCGGTTGCCGCCGAACCGAGAATGCCGTCTGAAGAAGATGTGCAGGCGCTTGCCGGTGCTCAGGCAAAAGCATGGGCGGAAGCGGAACAGCGCGCGGCTGAAGCAGCAGCCAAGGCGCAGGTCGACCTCGAGGCGAAGAAGGCGGAAGAAGCGCGCAAGGCTTCCGTGAAAGAAGCGGCTGCCGCGCGTGCAGCACGCAAGCCGCTGCCGTGGGGAAAGATCGGCGCGGGATTGTTCGTATTATTGCTGGTGGCACTGTTCGCCGTTCCGTCTGTGATGCCGATGCAGGGCTACGTGACCGGTATCGAACAGACGCTCACTGCGGAATTGCAGCAGCCAGTGCATATCGGAAAGGCATCCGGGCGTTTGCTGCCCACGCCGCGCCTGGAATTGAGCGATGTGTCAGTAGGCGGATCCGGCCAGATCACGGTGCAGCGGGCGCAGCTTGATTTCGCCTTCTCTGCGTTGTTCTCGGCGAACAAGCAGGTCAGCGGCATCGAACTTGAGGGGCTTCAGGTGGACGGCGCCGCGTTGCAGCAGGTGGCCGGATGGTTGCAGCAGGTCGCTGCGGAAAGTCAGCATCCGGTTGCGCACATCAAACTGATTCAGGGCAAGCTGGAAGCGGAAGGCATACAGTTCTCCGGAATCGACGGGGAACTGGATTTCGACGCAGCCGGTAAGTTCACCAAGGCACGGTTGACTTCCGACGGAGGGAAAATCTCCGTGGACATCGACGCCATACCGGGCAACAAATTCCAGACTGCCATTTCAGTGCGCGGCAGCGCATTGCCGCTATTGCCGAACTGGACATTCGACGACCTGAATGCGAAGGGAGAATTGAGCGCTGATGGGCTGTTGATCACCGATATCGACAGTCGCGCCTTCGGTGGGGTGCTGCTCGGCGATGCACGCCTTGACTGGCGTTCCGGTTGGAGCGCGCAGGGGACGCTGGTCGGAAAGGCTATCTCGTTGCAGAACGTGAGTCCGCTGCTGACCGGCGACATGGACGGCAAGGCGAAGTTCAGGATGCAGGCCGACAGCCTGTCGAAACTGGCCGATAGCGTGGTGACGGAAGGCACTTTTGTCGTCAGCAAAGGCATCATCACCGGAATCGATATCGTCGAAACCACGCGCCTGCACAGCAAGAGCACCCTGCCGGGCGGACGCACGCACTTCGACGAATTGAGCGGCGAGTTGAACTATGCCAACGACGCGTATTCATTCGGACAGTTGCGGATGAAGGCCGGTGTACTGAATGCGACCGGCGCGCTGGATATTTCCAGGCGCCAACTGTCGGGCAAGATGTTTGCGGAATTGAGCTTGCGCGGCGGGATGGGTACCGTGCCCCTGCAGATCGGCGGAACGATCGACGGCCCGACCCTGGTTGCCACCCGTTAATCACCAGCATTACTTCCGATAATAAAAAACCGCCGGCGTTCTGCCGGCGGTTTGGTTTTTAGCGCTACGTTTCAGTGCGTTCTTGAGATTGTGGTTGCGACATAACCTGAAGGTTAGTCTTCACCGAAATATCAAGAAAGCGCCTTCGCAATCCGCTCCAGTGCGTTCTTGAGATTTTCCATCGAGGTGGCGAAGGAGATGCGGAAGTAGCCTTCGCTGCCGAACGCCGAGCCGGGCACCACCGCCACACCCGCTTCGAGCAGGTATTCGGTGAGTGCCAGATCGTTCGTTTCCTTGATCTTGCCTTGCTTGTGCAGACGGGCGATGGCCTCGCGCGCATCGGGGAATGCATAGAACGCGCCGCCGGCCTTGATGCACTTCACGCCCGGTATCTTGTTGAATGCATCCACTACGAATTCATGGCGCTCACGGAATGCGGCGATCATCGGTGCGAGGCAGTTCTGGTCTCCGTTCAGCGCGGCTTCAGCGGCCACTTGCGAGATCGAGGTCGGGTTCGAGGTGCTTTGCGACTGCACGTTCTCCATCGCGGTGATGATGTGCTCCGGGCCGGCCGCATAGCCGATGCGCCAGCCGGTCATGGCGTAGGCTTTGGATACGCCGTTCATCACCATGGTGCGGTCGTACAGGTCGGGGCAGGCATTCAGGATGTTGTAGAAGTTGTCCGAACCGAGCCGGATGTGTTCATACATATCGTCGGTGGCGATGAGGATGTTCGGATGCTTGCGCAACACTTCGCCCAGCGCCTTCAGGTCTTCCAGCGTGTACATCGAGCCGGAAGGATTGCTCGGGCTGTTGATGACGATCATGCGCGTCTTCGGGGTGATGGCCGCTTCCAGTTGTGTGGCGGTCAGTTTGAAACCCTGCGCGATGTCGGCCTGCACGATCACCGGCTTGCCTTCCGCGATGATGACGATGTCCGGATACGACACCCAGTACGGTGCGGTGATGATGACTTCGTCACCGGGGTTGATGGTCGCCAGTGCCAGATTGAAGAAGCTCTGCTTGCCGCCGCAGGAAACCAGGATCTGCTTCGCGGTGTAGTCCAGCCCGTTGTCCCGCTTGAACTTGGCGATGACCGCCTGCTTCAGCGACGGCGTGCCGCCCACGGCGGTGTATTTGGTGAAACCCTTGTTGATGGCCGCGATGGCGGCGTCCTTGATGTGTTGCGGGGTATCGAAATCCGGTTCGCCGGTACCCAGTCCGATGATGTCCTTGCCTTCGGCTTTCAGCTTGGCCGCGCGGGCGGCGACGGCGAGGGTGGGGGAGGGCTTGATGGCTTGTACGCGATTGGAGAGAGACACGATATTTCCTCGATGGTTGGGTTGGACAATGGCGCGGATTATATCCTGTGCCGCACAAAGGTGGCATCCCACATCATGCATGACCATTTGGCAATCCACCCTTTCCCCGTACAATATGCCGCTCGACATGACCACCATCACCTTCCCCGACAGTCCCTACATCCTGCACCAGCCGTTCGAGCCGGCGGGCGACCAGCCCGCGGCCATCGCGAAACTGGTGGAGGGCATCGCGGACGGCCTGTCGTTCCAGACGTTGCTCGGCGTGACCGGCTCCGGCAAGACCTTCACGATGGCCAACGTCATCGCGCGCACCGGCCGCCCGGCCATCGTCATGGCGCCGAACAAGACGCTCGCTGCGCAGTTGTATTCCGAACTGCGCGACTTCCTGCCCGAGAACGCGGTCGAGTATTTCGTTTCCTATTACGACTACTACCAGCCCGAGGCCTATGTGCCGTCGCGCGACGTGTACATCGAGAAGGATTCCAGCATCAACGAGCAGATCGAGCAGATGCGGCTGTCCGCCACCAAGGCGCTGCTGGAACGCGAGGACGCGGTGATCGTCGCGACCGTCTCGGCGATCTACGGTATCGGCGACCCGGTCGATTACCACGGCATGATCCTGCACCTGCGCCACAACGAGAAGATGCACCAGCGCGACGTGATCAAGCGCCTGGTCGAGATGCAGTACGAGCGCAACGAGACCGACTTCTCGCGCGGCAAGTTCCGTGTACGCGGCGACGTGATCGACATCTTCCCGGCGGAAAGCAGCGAACACGCGCTGCGCGTCACACTGTTCGACGACGAAGTGGAGACCCTGTCGCTGTTCGACCCGCTCACCGGGCACATCCTGCAGAAGGTGCCGCGCTACACCGTCTATCCGTCCAGCCATTACGTCACGCCGCGCAGCACCGTGCTGGCCGCACTGGATACCATCAAGGTCGAGCTGGCCGAGCGCATCGCGTTCTATATCCGCGAGAACAAGCTGGTCGAGGCGCAGCGCATCGAGCAGCGCACCCGCCACGACCTCGAGATGCTCAACGAGATCGGCTTCACCAAGGGCATCGAGAACTACTCGCGCCATCTGTCCGGGCGCAAGCCGGGCGAGCCGCCGCCGACACTGATCGACTACCTGCCGCCCAACGCGCTGATGTTCATCGACGAGAGCCACGTCACCATCCCGCAGATCGGCGGCATGTACAAGGGCGACCGCGCGCGCAAGGAAAACCTGGTCAACTACGGCTTCCGCCTGCCGTCCGCGATGGACAATCGCCCGTTGCGTTTCGACGAATTCGAGAAGGTGATGCGCCAGACCGTGTTCATCTCCGCCACGCCTTCGGTGTACGAAGCCGAACATGCCGGGCAGGTGGTCGAACAGGTGGTGCGTCCCACCGGACTGATCGACCCGCAGATCGAAGTACGTCCCGCCACCCATCAGGTGGACGACCTGATGTCCGAGGCCAACCTGCGCATCAAGGCGGGCGAGCGCGTGCTGGTCACCACGCTGACCAAGCGCATGGCCGAACAGCTCACCGAATACTTTTCCGAGCACGGCATCAAGGTGCGCTACCTGCACTCCGACATCGAAACCGTCGAGCGCGTCGAGATCATCCGCGACCTGCGCCTCGGCCAGTTCGACGTGCTGGTCGGCATCAACCTGCTGCGCGAAGGGCTGGACATCCCCGAAGTGTCGCTGGTCGCGATCCTGGACGCCGACAAGGAAGGCTTCCTGCGTTCCGAACGCTCGCTGATCCAGACCATCGGCCGCGCCGCGCGCCACATCAACGGCAAGGCCATCCTGTACGCCGACCGCATCACCGACTCGATGAAGCGCGCCATCGACGAGACCGAACGCCGCCGCACCAGACAGGTGGACTACAACTTCGCGCACAACATCACCCCGCAGGGCGTGCAGAAACGCATCAAGGACATCATCGAAGGCATGTACGAACCGGAAGCCGCGCGCAGCCAGCTCAAGGCCGCCCAGACGCAGGCGAAATACCTGGCGATGAGCGAAAAGGAAGTCGCGAAAGAGATCACCCGGCTGGAAAAGGAAATGCTCAAGGCCGCAAAGAACCTCGAATTCGAGCGCGCCGCCGCATTGCGCGACGAACTGAAGAAACTGCGCGACGGCGTGTTGCTGTCGCCGTTGTGATATTGCCTGCAACGAAGGTCGGGGTGAGGTATGGACCAAGTTGATCATCAGCACCTCGAACTGCTGGTCACGCGCGAGATGCCCTACGGCAAGTACAAGGGGCGCCTGATCGCCGATCTGCCGGGCAATTATCTCAACTGGTTCGCGCGCACCGGGTTTCCGCCCGGCGAACTGGGGCAGTTGCTGGCGCTGATGCAGGAGCTGGATCACAACGGGCTGTCGGCTTTGCTCGATCCGTTGCGCAAGAAGCGGCGGCCGTGAATCCCCCGCAGGGGCGTATAATGCCGGGACATTGAAACGACACACAGGAAGAGAACAGACATTGAGTACCGTTAGTTTTGCCGATCTGAACCTCGCGCCGGAAATCCTCAAGGCGCTCACCGATTCCGGTTACACCACGCCCACTCCGATCCAGGCACAGGCCATCCCGCTGGTGCTGCAGGGTTTCGACCTGATGGCGGGCGCACAGACCGGGACTGGCAAGACGGCCGCGTTCGCGCTGCCGATATTGCAGCAGCTGTTGCCGCATGCCAGTAACAGTACTTCTCCGGCGCGCCATCCCGTGCGCGCGCTGATCCTGGTGCCGACGCGCGAGCTGGCGGTGCAGGTGGAAGAGAACATCAAGGCTTATGCGAAGCACACGCAGGTGCGTTCGCTGGTGGTGTACGGCGGGGTGGACATCAAGACGCAGTCGCCGACGCTGAAGCGCGGCGTGGAGATTCTGGTGGCGACGCCGGGCCGCCTGCTGGATCACATCGAGCAGAAGACAGTGTTGCTGAACACGGTGCAGATGCTGGTGCTGGACGAAGCGGACCGTATGCTGGACATGGGGTTCATGCCGGCGCTGAAGCGAATCCTGGCGCTGTTGCCGAGGAAGCGCCAGAGCCTGATGTTTTCCGCCACGTTCTCGGACGAGATCAAGAAGCTGGCGGATGATTTCCTGATCTATCCGACGCTGATCGAGATGGCGCGCAGCAATGCGACCGCCGAGAACGTCACGCAGAAGGCCTACATGGTCGAGCAGTCGGACAAGCATTATTTGCTGACGCAGTTGCTGCAGGGGGACGATGCGAAGCAGGCGATCGTGTTCACCAAGACCAAGTTGACGGCCAGCCGCCTGGCGCGCCAGTTGCAGCGCGAAGGGGTGTCCGCCGACGCGATCCATGGCGACAAGAGCCAGCTGGAGCGCATGCAGGCGCTGGATGCGTTCAAGGAGGGCAGGGTGGCGGTGCTGATCGCGACCGACGTGGCGGCACGCGGACTGGATATCGACCATCTGCCGATGGTGATCAATTACGAGATCCCGCATGCGCCGGAGGATTATGTGCATCGCATCGGCCGCACCGGGCGGGCCGGCGCTTCCGGCACGGCGATCTCGCTGGTGTCGCCTGAGGAGGAGAAGTACCTGAAGGAGATCGAGAAGCTGATCAAGACCGATATCCGCAAGGAGGCCGCGAATATTCCCGCGCACGACTATGCACCAAAGCCGCACCGTGCGCCGCGTAGCGAGCACCGCGAACACGGCCGCGAGTACCATGTGCCCGCAAACAAGAAACCGCTGCACGATCCGTGGTTCGACAGGCCGTATGAACCGAGCGTCGCCAGCCCGAGCGCGCCGATCGAGAAACCCGAAGTGCCGACCGGAAAGCCCAAGGTGCAGATTCCGGCGCTGTTCAAGCGCCCAGGTTAGAGACTTGCGGAATTACCCAGTGCGGCAGGGGATAGGCGGAAGCCACTCCGCCATGATGCGATTCAGACGCAGCCGGTCGGTTTCGGCAGGCCGCCGTACTTGGTGATGGGTTTCATCGGGCCGGTCATCCACAGGTCGAAGAGTTCTTTCTGGTCCTGCTCGATATATTTCGCGAACTTGCGAATCGGCGGAACAGTGCCGAATTCTTCGTAGAATTCGCGGGCTTTCATGATGTGTGCCCATTTCTCATCGTTCAACTCGTAACCGTCGGCATCAGCCATCGCCTTTGCGATCTCCGGGGTCCAGTCATTCATGCTTTCGAGATAACCGTCTCCATCGCGTGTCGGGATTTCCATTATCGTTGCTCCTTGGGAATTGATTGAATACGGCAGATGGTAAATAACCCGAGTTAAATAGTCAAGTAAAGACCGCCGTGTGGCGATACAGTTACAATGGATTTGAGCAGGGCTAGAGTTGTTAATACAAGGTGATGGCTGGTTGAGATGATGAAAAAAGTTTCTGTCGTGTTTGTCTGCATGGGCAATATCTGCCGCTCGCCCACGGCCGAGGCGGTGTTCCGCCAGTATGTCGAGAATGCGGGTTTGTCCGGGAACATCCTGATCGATTCGGCGGGGACGCACGATTACCACATCGGCGAGCCGCCGGACCGGCGCACGCAGCGGGCGGCGCAGCAGCGCGGTTACGATATGGGCGGATTGCGCGGGCGGCAGGTGGCAGAGGACGATTTCCGCCGTTTCGATTATGTGCTGGCGATGGATCGGGCCAATCTTGCCATCCTGCAACGCATCGCGCCGCCGGATAGCGGAACGCAGACGAGACTGTTCCTCGAGTTTGCGCGCCATCATGCGGAGCGCGAAGTTCCCGATCCCTATTATGGCGGCGCGGACGGGTTCGAGCGGGTGCTGGATATGGTGGAGGATGCGGCGGAAGGGTTGTTGCAGCATATCCGAGAGCGGCATCTGTAGCCGTCGCGATTCGCTCCGATGATAAAAAAACCGCACGGCTTGCACCGTGCGGTTTTTGTTTTGCCGGATGGCAGGATTACGCTTGCGGGTGTTGCGTTTCGATCTGCACCAGCGGTTCGTTTTCCACATACACCTCACGTGGACGTACCCTGCGGCGGTTGGCCGGTTGCGCGGGTGCTTCCTGAACAACGGCCGAGACGGTCTTGAGCTTTTCTGCGGCGGTCTCGATCTGCACCAAGCCTTCGCTCATGACAGCGGGTGCGGCAACGGGTTTTGCTGCTGCGACTTCCGGCGCGCGCGGGGGCGTCACAACCGTTGGCATCGCGATGTACTCGGTCGGTTTCACCGGCGGCGTGTAGCCTTGCGGATAGGCGATGTATTCCGTCGGCTTCAGCGGCGGGGTATAGCCTTCCGGATACGCGACATATTCCGTGGGCTTGACGGTGGCCGGCTTAGCCGCGACTGCGGTTTCGGCATTCGTCATCGGGGTCTCTGCGTTTTGCGTACCTTGTTCGCGACGTTCGCGTTCGCGTCGGCCACCGCGGCGACCGCGACGGCGACTGCCTTCACGTGCGCCGCCTTCTTCGGTCTGTTCCGCAGCGGCTGGCGCTGCCGATTCGATCACCGGCTTCTCTTCGGCGACACGCGGCGGACGCGGCTGCCTGGGCTGGCGTGGTTCACGCTGTTCTTGTGGCTTGGCCTCGGCCTGAGTCTCTTTTTCGCCGCGCTCCGCACGTTCACGGCGTTTGCCGCCTTCGCCGCGCTCACCGCGTTCACGGCGTTTACCACCCTCGCCGCGCTCGCTGCGTTCAGCGCGTTCGCGACGCGGCTGGGCACGCGATTTCTTCGCGGCGGGCTTGGGCTGCTTCTCCTCGTCCTCGCCCAGCGATTTGAGCCAGCCGAACAGTTTGCCGAGCAGGGAAGGTTGGGCGGGTTCCGTCTTTTGCGGGGCCGGTTGCACCGGGGTGATGCCCTGCACCACAGCCTGTGCGCGGGTGGCTTTCTGCTGCTCTTGTGCAGCGCCCAGCGGCTTGTCTTCGGGTTTTTCCACCAGTTTGTAGCTGGCCTGCATGATTTCCGGCGTCATGTCGTCCAGACGCAGGCGGTTGATGCTGTAGTTCGGGGTTTCCAGATGCGGATTGGGGATCAGCGTGACCGAGACTTTCAGGCGCGATTCGATGCGGTGGATGTCGGAACGCTTTTCGTTGAGCAGGAAGGTTGCGACATCAACCGGGACCTGCACATGGATCGCCATACTGGTTTCCTTCATCGCTTCTTCCTGGATGATACGCAGGATGTGCAGCGCGGAGGATTCGGTGCCGCGGATATGGCCGATGCCGCTGCAACGCGGGCAGGCGATGTAGTTGCTTTCGCCGAGGCTGGGTTGCAGTCGCTGGCGCGACAGTTCCAGCAGGCCGAAGCGCGAGATCTTGGCGGTCTGCACGCGGGCACGGTCGTAGTGCAGCGAGTCGCGCAGGCGGTCTTCAACGGCACGCTGGTTGCGGCTGCTTTCCATGTCGATGAAATCAATCACGATCAGGCCGCCCAGGTCGCGCAGGCGCAACTGGCGGGCGATCTCTTCGGCCGCTTCGAGGTTGGTGTTGAACGCGGTTGCTTCGATGTCCGAGCCGCGAGTGGCGCGCGCCGAGTTGATATCGATCGCGGTCAGCGCTTCGGTATGGTCGATCACGATCGCGCCGCCGGATGGCAGGCGCACTTCGCGCGCATGGGCGGACTCGATTTGGTGCTCGATCTGGAAGCGCGAGAACAGCGGCACGTCGTCCACATAACGCTTGATGCGGTTCACGTTGTTCGGCATGACCGTGCTCATGAACGCATGGGCTTGCTGGTAAACGTCTTCAGTGTCGATCAGGATCTCGCCGATCTCGGGATTGAAGTAGTCGCGGATCGCGCGCACCACCAGGCTGCTTTCCAGGTAGATCAGCGACGGCGCCTTTTCAGCTTCCGCTGCGCCTTCGATCGCGTCCCACAATTGTTTGAGGTAGTTCAGGTCCCATTGCAGTTCTTCCTCGTTGCGGCCGATGCCTGCGGTGCGCGCGATGATGCTCATGCCCTGCGGCACTTCGACGCGCGACAGCACGTCGCGCAGCTCGTTGCGCTCTTCGCCCTCGATACGGCGCGATACACCGCCACCGTTCGGATTGTTCGGCATCAGCACGATGTAGCGGCCGGCCAGGCTGATGTAGGTGGTCAGCGCCGCGCCCTTGTTGCCGCGTTCGTCCTTTTCGACCTGGACCAGCAGTTCCTGGCCTTCCTTCAATGCTTCCTTGACAGTGGGGCGGTTGCCGCAACCGGGCAGATAGAACTGCGGTGAGACTTCCTTGAAGGGGAGGAATCCGTGGCGGGTGCCGCCGTATTCGACGAAGCAGGCTTCGAGGCTGGGCTCGACGCGGGTGATGACGGCTTTGTAGATGTTGCTCTTGCGTTGCTCTTTACCGGCGGTTTCGATGTCGAGGTCGATGAGTTTCTGACCGTCAACAATGGCGACGCGGAGTTCTTCCGGTTGCGTCGCATTGAATAGCATGCGTTTCATTTATATTGTCTCCCGCGCTCTGACACGGGCAGGACATCGCTACACGCGGTCAGGCGTGAGAGAGGATCAATCGTGCAAACAGTCGTAATTTGTGCAAACGGTTGGTCAAAATCAGTTCTCTGTCAGTAGCTTGTCTTGGTAATCTTTTTGGTGCTGCAGCATTGGTTGCGGACACGGAGGGGGAGAATTCCCGGATACGTGCAGGGCGGCCAGATGGCGGCTCCTGCAATCATCCGGCTCGACCAGATAAGGTGTCCCAACGCTTGCTCCAGCGCATAAAATCCACGGGTGCTTCGAGCGCGTAAATCAATTACTATCGCTGCTGGTTCCGGTGAGCGATATTAACCGGGCTGCGGCTGGTCGGGTGGCGGCGCATGTCGCCGTCGCTTGTGCCAAATTTCCTGGCGTGGAAGAGTACTTCCCTAATTGACCCGATACCAAAAACGCGCGAGCGACGAAGTATAAGCATAATGAATGGTTTAAGCAAAGAATCTGTCACCTTTCTCGAAATAGACGAAAGTGGCGAGTCGCAACGCATCGACAATTTCCTGTTCCGCCATCTGAAAGGCGTTCCGAAAAGCCACGTCTATCGCATCCTGCGCGGCGAGGTCCGGGTGAACAAAAAGCGTGTCGACCAGACCTACCGCCTGCAATTGGGCGACGTGCTGCGCATCCCGCCGATCCGCGTGGCGGCCAAAAACGAGGCGGTCGAACACCTCATTCCGGCGCTCGAATTCCCGATCTTGTACGAAGATGACGCCATTCTGGCGATAGATAAGCCATCCGGCGTTGCGGTGCACGGTGGCAGCGGGGTGAGCTTCGGGGTCATCGAACAGTTGCGCCGGGCGCGTCCGCAAGCCAAGTTCCTGGAACTGGTGCACCGCCTTGACCGCGAAACTTCGGGGGTGTTGCTGGTGGCCAAGAAGCGTTCGGCCCTGACCGGTCTGCACGAGATCATGCGCGAAGGGAACAGCGACAAGCGTTACCTGACACTGGTGCTCGGGAAATGGCAGAACGCCCGGCAGCATGTCAAATTACCGCTGCACAAGTTCGATACCCCGCAGGGCGAGAAGCGCGTGATCGTCAAGGAGGGGGGGCAGGCCGCGCATACCATCTTTAACCTGCAGAAAAACTGGGCGCCGCAAAACAATGGAACCGGGTTCAGTTTGCTGGAGGCGCATCTCAAGACGGGGCGTACCCACCAGATACGCGTGCATCTGTCTCACCTCGGCTTTCCGATCGCGGGCGACGACAAGTACGGCGACTTCGCGCGCAACAGGGAACTGATGAAACAGGGGCTGAAGCGCATGTTCCTGCACGCGCATTCGATCGCGTTCAACCATCCGCTGACCGGCGAGCCGCTGCAACTGACAGCGCCGCTGCCCGGGGAATTGCAGAAGTTCATCGCCCGGCTGGATGCCGGGGCTAGTTCTTGATCCGCGTCAACAATACCGTGATCTCTTCGCGGTCGTGGTAGAGCTGCCTGGCGAGCATCCGGTAGTTGATGCCCTCTTCATCCAGACGGTTCCGGATGCTGCCGAGAGCGCTGTCGATTGCGGCAAGGCGCTGTTTCATCGGTAGTTTCAGGTTGAATATGGCGTATTTGCACCAGCCCGGCACGAACCATGTTCCGACCAGGTCGGCGACCCTGGACGGCTTTTCCACCATATCGCAGACCAGCCAGTCCACCGCCTTGCGTGGCACGTATTTGAAGCCATCCTGCCTGAGGTGCTGCACCAGCGGGTGCCGGGCCATCGTGCCTTTCATCGGACCGTTGTCCACCGCCGCAACGCGCAGGCCGCGTTTGACCAGTTGCCAGGTCCAGCCGCCGGGGGCCGCGCCCAGGTCCACCGCGCTCATGCCCTGCCGCAACAGGCGCGACTGCTCGCTTTTGTCCATGAACACCTCGATGGCCTCGGCCAGTTTCAGCGTGGAGCGGCTCGGTGCCTCGGCGGGCATGGACTGGCGGGCGATGCCCATCACGTAAGGCGCGCTGTTGTACGGGTCGCTGGTGCCGACCAGCACGGTGGATCTGTCGGGAAAGAACAGGTGCAGCCGCACGGCGCGCGGATCGTCCGGCAACCGCCCCTGTTCGCGCAACGCGCTGTCCAGCAGCGGCTGGAAGCGGCGGGTGAAAGCGGACAGGGTCTTGCCGTCGTTGGTGTCGGGCACTTCCAGCCACAACGTGCTGAAATGTCCGGGCAACGACGCGACGGCAGCGAGGACGGGGGTGAGGCGGTCGCGCTCCGGCAACGATTCGATGGTCTGCTGCAGGCGGATCAACTGGCGCGCGAAGACCAGTTCACGATAGCGCAGTTGCTGTCCGTTGAGCGCGACCACGACGTAGCCGCTGTCGGCGGTCACGTCGGGCTGTTCGGCAATGACCGGACGTTGCGAGCGCGCCTGGCGCAACGCTTCCTGCGCGCAGTCCCGTTCGAAGCCGGGACGGCAATACAGCAGCCAATGAATGATCTCTGGAGTTTGCATGGCGCGCATTGTGTCATAGCTGATGGTAATATCCGCGCCTCTTTTTTTGAGGATGGGCGATGGACAGGCGTTACGATCTGATCGTGTTCGACTGGGACGGAACGGTGATGGATTCGACCGCAGTGATCGCGGGTTCGATCCAGGCGGCGTGCCGCGACCTTGACCTGCCCGTACCCAGCGACGAGGCGGCGCGCCATGTGATCGGGCTGGGCCTGACCCAGGCATTGCGCCATGCCGTGCCGGCAGCACCGGAATCGATGTACCCGCCGCTGGTGGAACGTTACCGGCATCATTTTCTGGCGCAGGATCAGGATATCCCGCTGTTCGACGGCGCGCGCGAAACGATAGCGGAATTGCACGATGCGGGTTATTGTCTCGGTGTGGCGACAGGCAAGAGCCGCGCCGGGCTGGACAGGGCGCTGGAGGCGACCGGCATGAAGCGCTATTTCCACGCGACACGCACGGCGGACCAGACGTTTTCAAAGCCGAATCCGGCGATGCTGTTTGAACTGATGGACGAATTGGCGGTCAGTGCCGAACGCACCCTGATGGTGGGCGATACCACGCACGATGTGCAGTTGGCGCACAACGCCAGCGTGGACGTGGTGGCCGTGGGACACGGCGCGCATCCGCCGGAGCAGTTGCAGGAACTGGAGCCGCTGGCGCTGGTGGAGGATTTCGCGGCATTGCGGGCGTGGCTGGGAGCGAATGCCTGATAATTCATGTCACCACGAAGGCCACAGAGATCACGAAGACTTTTTACGAGTCTGCCGTCCTTGGACGATATCCCCGCCAACCCGGATCCATGGAGCGGCATGAGGGTGAATGTTTATCGGCAAGGCGAATTTCATTTGCGGAACAACCTGTCGTTGTTCTTCGCGGCCTTCGTGCTCTTCGTGCTCTTCGTGGTGCCAGGGTTTAGTTTGGTTTATTTCTAAGGAGTCGTAATGTCAGAGGAAAACAACAACTGGGAACGCGGCGTGATGGAAAAGCTGGCGATGTCGGCCATCCAGGAGCAGCGTCGCGCGCGCCACTGGAGCATCTTCTTCAAGGTGCTGACGTTCGGTTACCTGTTCATCCTGTTGTTCCTCTTCATGGGTTGGTCCGACAAGAGCGAGACCTCGCTGGGCACCGGCAAGCACACCGCACTGGTGGATATGCAGGGCGTGATCGCGGCGGACAGCGTGGCCGGCTCGGACAATATCATTCCCGGCCTGCAGGAAGCCTTCAAGGATAAGGGTACCAAGGGCGTGATCCTGCGCATCAACAGTCCGGGCGGCAGCCCGGTGCAGGCCGGCCAGATCAACGATGAGATGCGCCGCCTGCGCGCCAAACATCCGGACATCCCGCTGTATGTGGTGGTCGAGGACATCTGCGCGTCCGGCGGCTATTACGTGGCGGTTGCGGCGGACAAGATCTTCGTGGACAAGGCCAGCCTGATCGGCTCCATCGGCGTGCTGATGGACGGCTTCGGTTTCACCGGGACGATGGAAAAGGTCGGCGTCGAGCGCCGCCTGATCACTGCCGGCACCAACAAGGGTTTCCTCGATCCGTTCTCGCCAGCCGATCCGGGTCAGCAGGAATACGCCAGGCAGATGCTGGCCGAGATCCACCAGCAGTTCATCGACGTGGTAAAGCAGGGGCGCGGCAAGCGCCTCAAGGAAACGCCGGACACCTTCAGCGGTCTGGTGTGGAACGGCCAGCGCGGCATCGAGATGGGACTGGCGGACGGTTACGGCAGCATCGAGTCGGTGGCACGCGACGTGATCAAGGAAGAGAATATCGTGGACTTCACCGTCCAGGAGAACTTTGCCGACCGCCTGGCGAAACGCTTCGGCGCGGGCGTGGCGAGTGCCTTCCCCGGATTCGGTGCACAAGTGGGGGGCGTGACGCTACGCTAGTTCTGCGCGCAGTTCGTCCAGCCGGGTGATCGGCGGCAGGCATTGCGTGCCGAGGCACAGCCAGGCCGTCGTGGTCGGGCTGCCGGGTTTGTCCAGCGGGGCAGGCAATCCAGTCTCGTAGCCAGTCAACGCGATGATCATCAGTCCCGGCCGGTATTCTTCCGCGACAGCCGCCTGCCAGGCGGCTGTTTCCTTTTCGTCTCCGCATAACACCAGCAGTGAGGCCGGTTGCAACAGTTCCCCCAGTGCCGTGTTCAGGCTGCAACACTGGCTGGCTGCCTGCCGCATCAGCGGGTAGAACAATCGCAGGCAACGCTCGGCCGCTGCGGCGTAACGCGTTTCGCCGCTCAGGAGGGACAACCGCAGCAGGCTTTGTGCGGCAATGCCGTTGCCGGAAGGCGTGGCGTTGTCCTGTCCGGTCTTGTTGCGCTGGATGAGCGCCTCATGGTTGTGGCTGGTGAAGTAGAAGCCGCCGTTCTCCCGGTCTTCGAAACGTGCCAGCAGTGCATCGGCGAGTTGCAGCGCGAACTGCATGTCGCCGGCACGATATTCCGTTTGCAGCGATTCCAGTACGGCAGCCAGCAGGAAGGCATGGTCGTCCAGATAGGCGTTCAGGTGGGTCTTGCCATCCTTGTGCGTGGCGTACAGCCTGCCGTCCTGCCACAGGGTTTCGCGCACGAAATCCAGGGCGCGTTGTGCCGAGATCTTCCACTCTTCACGTCCGAGCACGCGTGCCGCTTTGGCCATGCCCGCGATCATCAGGCCGTTCCAGCTTCCCAATATCTTTTCATCCCGGCCGGGGCGGACGCGCTGCTCGCGCGCGGCGAACAGCCTGGCCCGGGCCGAGGCCAGCAGGTCGGCCGCCTGCTGCTGGTCAAGCTTGAGCGATTGCGCGATCTCGTTCAGCGGCCGGCTCACGCGCAGGTTCCATGCGTGGTTCTCGAAGTTGGGCGAGCCATCCACACCGTAATAGGGTGCGGCTACGGCATATTCATCCGCGCTCAACAGGCTGCGTACTTCCTCGCGCTGCCAGACATAGAACTTGCCTTCCTCATGTTCCGAGTCGGCATCCAGCGAGGCGTAGTAGCCACCAGAATCGTTCATTTCGCGTAGCGATCTGTTCGCCCCCTTTCCCGCAAGCGGGAGAGGGTTGGGGAGAGGGGAGCCAGGCGACTGCATCTCGCGCATCACCCATCCGGCGGTCTGTTCCACCACACCCGCGAAGAACGGGTCGTTGCTGCAGCGCCAAGCGTCGCAATACAGGCCGAGCAGCAGGCCGTTGTCATACAGCATCTTCTCGAAATGCGGGATGTCCCAGAATTCGTCCACACTGTAACGGCAGAAGCCGCCGCCGAGCTGGTCGTACAGCCCGCCCAATGCCATCCGTTGCAGCGTGAACAACGCGACGTAACGGGTCTGTTCGTCGTGCTTTGCATGCGCCTGCCGCAGCAACAGATCCAGTTCTGCGGGATGCAGGAACTTGGGCGCGCCGCCGAAGCCGCCGTGCATACGGTCAAAGTCCCTGCTGAGCTGCTGCACGGCTGTCGCGACCGGAGAAACATCCAGTACAGCGTCATCCGGGTTTTTTTCCGGTTGCCATGCGGCGAGGGCAGCGACAAGTTGCCCGCCCTGTGCTGACAGTTCGCCGGGTTTGTCCCGGTAGGTCTGAGCGATGTGCAGCAGCAGTTGCGGGAAACCGGGCAGGCCGTAGCGTGCCTGTTTCGGGAAATACGTGCCGCCGAAGAACGGCGTGCCGTCCGGCGCGAGGAACATGGTCAGCGGCCAGCCGCCGCTGCGCCGCGTCAGCAGGTAATGCGCGTTCTGGTAGACCTGGTCGAGGTCGGGGCGTTCTTCCCGGTCCACCTTGATGTTGACGAAGTGTTCGTTCATCACGGCGGCAACGTCCTCGTCCTCGAACGATTCATGCGCCATCACATGGCACCAGTGGCAGGCGGAATAACCGATGGAAAGCAGGATGGGCTTGTTCTGATCGCGCGCCAGTTGCAGCGCCCCGGCATTCCACGGATGCCAGTCCACCGGATTGTCGGCGTGTTGCAACAGGTAGGGGCTGGTCTCGTGGATGAGGTGATTGGTCATGGCGTCAGCGCAGCAGCGGCGCCAGTTCCTTCAGCACGTTGTTCATCAGCCGCAGCTGAGCCTCGGCAGTGGGGTGCAGGTTGTCGGCCTGGAATTGTTCCGGCGGCACGCCTTCCAGCAGGAACGGCAGCAATCCTATGCGGTGCCTTTTCGCGATTCTGGGGAACAGGTTCTGGAATCGAGTGATGTATGGCTCGCCGTAATTGGGCGGCAACCGGATACCGAGCAACAGCACTCTCGCGCCTGCCTTGCGTGATCGCGCAATGATCGAGCCCAGATTCCTTTCCGTTTCCGCCAGCGCCGTGCCGCGCAACCCGTCGTTCGCACCGAGTTCCACGATCACGATGGCGGGGCGGTGTTCCTGCAACGCCCTGCCGATCCGGCGCAATCCGCCGGCGGTGGTTTCGCCGCTGATGCTGGCATTCACCACCGCGTATCCGGGATGATCCCTGTCCAGTTCCTGTTGCAACAGGCTCGGCCAGGATGCATCGCGTGCAATTCCGTAGCCGGCTGATAAACTGTCGCCAAACACCAGGATGTTGTTCGCGGCGAGTGCGGAAAGCGGCAGCCACAACACAATGGACAGCAAGATAAACATTAAGGCCGTCATTCCGGGCTTGACCCGGAATCCAGCGTTTTGATCGAACTGGGTTCCCGCTTTCGCGGGAACGACAAACCCTGAACTTTTTGAGGTATCGACAATATTCATGGCAACGATTGTGCAGGCAGTTGATCTGACCAAGCAAGTATTAAGCGGCAACCAACCGCTGACCATCTTGCATGAAGTAAGTTTCACCGTCGCGGCTGGCGAGAGCCTGGCCATCCTCGGTGCATCCGGTTCCGGAAAATCGACCCTGCTCAGCCTGCTGGCCGGGCTGGATGTGCCGAGCGGCGGCGGCGTGCACCTGAACGATACGGACCTGTTCGCGCTGGACGAAGACGGGCGCGCCCGGTTGCGCGGCGAACTGGCGGGTTTCGTGTTCCAGTCCTTCCAGTTGCTGCCGGCATTGAATGCGCTGGAGAACGTGATGCTACCGCTGGAACTGGCCGGCGCGAAAGATGCGCGGCCACGTGCTGAAGAATCGTTGCGCCAAGTCGGCCTGACTGCCCGCGCCCATCACTTGCCCAAGCATCTCTCCGGCGGCGAACAGCAGCGTGTGGCACTGGCTCGTGCCTTCGTCACCCGCCCGAAAATCCTGTTCGCCGACGAACCCACCGGCAACCTCGACGCCGCCACCGGTGCACAGGTCATCGAACTGATGCTGGAACTCAACCGCGCGCAGGGCACAACGCTGATCCTGGTGACGCACGACGAAGCGCTGGCGCGACGTTGCGGCCGGCAATTGCGGCTGGAAGCGGGGCGGGTGGTATAAATGACTGGCCAACTCTCCGACTTCTACAACAGCCTCGATGCTGATCCCGCCAAGCGCGGCAAGCAATTCGAGGCAACCAATCGAGTCTGAACACCCAGACGTGCTATTCAAACCATTTTGCAATTACACTGTTCAAGTCAGCTGAAAAATACAGGCCTAATCATCATTATCGCAAGGCTGATATACAGGCCCATATTCAGCCAGTTATGCCACTTCCATGCTTCCGGCTTTCTGGTTTTCAGGATGCCCCACAGAATCAAGGCCAAAACCATGCCGATGGCAAAAGAGGGAAACAGGGCGATTTCCAGATTCGGCAGCACGCCATCAGTCAATACTTCCAGGTAGCCACCCGATGGGGCACCATATTTCAAGGTGTTGGTCGCTAGCCCAAGCGAAATGCCAACTGCCATGACAATGGGAAGCATTAGCCAATGATGTTTCTTCAGAACACCCAAGAGGCTTGTAGATTCTGCGGGGATCTCGTTGTTGCTGAACAGTTGTTGAGTCATTTGGACATTCTCCTTTGGATGGTCGGGGATAGGCTGCGGATGTCATCTTCCCTGCTGCCTGATTGACAGTTTCCTCGTCCCATAACACCACGTCAATAGGCCTAAATGACCAGATATCCAAGACAAAATGCGACAAGTGAGACCTTTTGGTCAGAATCGCATTTGATTCCCATTCATGTGTTGACGCTCTCGCACATGATGTATAGGCTCAAGTTTGTAGATTAATAGGGGGGCGGTCATGTCTGAGGCTGTGCTCGATATCAAAAAGTGGGGAAATAGTTTGGGGGTGAGGTTGCCGGCGGCTGTGGCAAGAGCGGCTCATTTGCATGTCGATCAGCGTGTGCGTATTTCGGTCGATGGCGATCAGGTTGTCATTAAACCGTTTGTGGATGCTGGTCTGACGTTGGAGCGGCGTGTTGCGGCTTACGATGCCAAGCGACACGGCGGCGAGCAGATGGCTACGACGCAAGCTCTGGGGGTTGAGCATTGGTAGCCGCGACTAAGAGGCCGCAGACGTCTCGCTGGGCACCGGATCGGCAGGAAATCATCTGGATCGATCGCAATCCGCAAGCTGGGCGGGAAATGCGCGATGTCCATCCGTTTCTGGTTTTATCTCCAAAGCACTTTAACGAGAAGAATTCTCTGGTTATCGGCTTGCCAATGACGACAGCCGAATATAATTCAGATAACCCTTTTGCCGTTGCCGTGGGTAAGGCATCAGGGGAAAAAACGGGGCAAACGAGTTATGTGCTTTGCCACCAACCCAAATCTTTTGATTGGCGTTTGCGCAAAGCAAAAGCTCATTCTGCAAAAGCTTTGCCGTATGATTTGTTCGCGCAGGTTTGTGAACGCCTGAATCAGATCATTCAGTTGTGAGCTTAACCTCCTTTTTTACCGTGAATCTCTTCCGACTCTCCCTCAACCTGTTGCGCCGCGACTGGCGTGCCGGGGAGTGGCGCGTGTTGCTGCTGGCGCTGGTGCTGGCAGTCGGTAGTCTCGCCACTGTTGGCCTGTTCGCCGACCGTGTGCGTCAGGCATTGCAGCAGCAGGCGCAAAGCCTGATCGGCGCCGACCTGCGCATCACTTCGACGCGTCCTTTCCCGCCCGATTATCGCAAGGCGGCCGAAGCCCAAGGGTTGCGAGCAGTGCAAAGCCGCAAATTTCCGAGCATGGTGGCGCATGACGAGCGGGTGTTGCTGGGCGAGATACAGGCGGTGGAGGCGGGGTATCCGTTGCGCGGGAGGATCGATGTTGACGATGGTAAGGGTGGCAGTGCGAACACAAGGATTTCACCCTCTCCCCAGCCCTCTCCCTTGAAGGGAGAGGGGGCGATAGGTTCTATTCCATCTCGCGGTACGGTGTGGGTGGATGAGCGCCTGTTGCGACGCCTCGACTTGAATGTGGGCGACGAGGTGGGGATCGGCACGCAGAACTTCAGGGTGGCGGCGCGTGTGGTGAAGGACATCGACCAGACGGTCGGCTTCGCCAGCTTTGCGCCGCGCGTGCTGATGAACGAAGCCGACCTGGAGGGTACCGGCCTGTTGCGGGAGGGCAGCCGCATTTCGTATCGCCTGATGATCGCGGGCGATGCGCCGCAGGTGAAGGCATTGCGCGAGGCGTTGGAGAGCAGACTTTCCGGCAACGAGAAGATGGAGGATGTGCGCGATGCGCGTCCCGAGATCCGCACCGCACTGGAGCGCGCCGAACATTTCCTCGGCCTTGCGGCGCTCACCGCAGCGATCCTGGCGGGCGCGGCGATGGCGCTTGCTGCGCGACGTTTCGTGTTACGCCACCTGGACGGCTGCGCGGTGATGCGCTGTCTCGGTGCGCAACAGCGCCAGGTGCTGTGGCTGTTCCTGTACCAGTTCATCCTGCTCGGCATCGTCGCGGTGCTGCTTGGCGGGTTGCTGGGTTATGCCACGCAGGCGTTGCTGGTGGAGAGCATTGCCGGTATGCGCGAGGCGGGCCTGCCGCAGCCGGGCCTGCTGCCGCTGTTGCAGGCATCGGTCAGCGGCTTCGCGTTGTTGCTGGGCTTCGCTTTCCTGCCGCTGCTGCAATTGCGCAAGGTGTCGCCGCTGCGCGTGTTGCGCCGCGAACTGGGCGCGCCGGAAGCCGGCGGCTGGCTGATCTACGGCGTGGCGACGGCGATACTGGCGGGATTGTTCCTGTGGCATGCGGGGTCGCTGAAACTGGGGCTGGCGGTGCTGGGCGGATTGCTGGCCGGGCTGCTGCTGTTCGGCTGGCTTGCCTGGCTGGCGGTGCGCGGACTGGCGCGTTACGCGTCAGTCTTTCCGTCGCATTGGCGGCAGGCATCGCATAACCTCGCGCGCCACGGGCGCAGCGCGGCGGTGCAGGTGGTGGCGCTCAGCCTGGGCGGGATGGCGTTGCTGGTGCTGACGCTGGTGCGCGCCGACCTGTTGCAGGGCTGGGAGAGCAAACTGCCGCCGGATACGCCGAACCGTTTCGTGGTGGGCATCCAGCCCGACCAGGTCGCGGCGGTGCAGGGATTCTTTGCGCGGCGGTCGCTGCCCGCGCCGGAACTGTTGCCGATGGTGCGCGGCAGGCTGGTCGCGATCAACGGGCACAACATCAACGGCGACAGTTATCCCGATTCGCGGGCGCGCCGCCTGGTGGAGCGCGAATTCAATCTTTCCTGGATGGAGCGGATGCCGGCCTGGAACGAACTGGTCGGCGGAAGATGGTGGACGGACAAGGGGGCGGCGGAATTGTCGGTGGAAGAGGGGATCGCCGAAACGCTGGGCATCCGCCTCGGCGACAGGCTCGACTACGATGTGGCGGGCAGCCGCTTTACCGCGCAGGTCACCAGTTTACGCAAGGTGGAGTGGGATTCGATGCGGGTGAATTTCTTCGTCATCGCCGCGCCGGGACTGCTCCGGGACTTTCCGGCGAGCTACCTTACCAGTTTCTATCTGCCGCCGGACAGGGCCCGCGCGGGCGACGAGTTGTCGCGCGAATTCCCGAACTTGCTGCTGATCGACACCGGTGCGGCCATCGCGCAGGTGCGCGGCATCATGGACCGGATCGCGCAGGCGGTCAGCGCGGTGTTCCTGTTCACGTTGCTGGCCGGTCTTGCGGTGCTGTATGCCGCGTTGCTTGCCACGCAGGACGAGCGCACTTTCGAGGCGGCCGTGTTGCGCACCCTCGGTGCGGATGGGGCCTACCTGAGGCGTCTGCATTTTTCCGAATTTGCCGTGCTGGGCGGCTTGAGCGGGGCGTTCGCGGCCGGCGGTGCGGTCCTGCTGGGCTGGGCGCTGGCGCATTTCGTGCTGGAGGTACCCTACCGCCCGGGTATCGCGATCTGGCTGATCGGCGTGCCCGGCGGCATGGCGATGGTGATGCTGGCCGGATGGCTGGGCACGCGGAAACTGGCGGCGCTGCCGCCGCTGACGATCCTGCGCGAACAATAAGACGGGTTGAGCGATGCCGGGCTTTGATGCTAGAATGCGCGCCGCTTCGGGATAGCCCGTAGCAAATTTCCCGTTCGCGCAAGTTGGGGTGCCCGTCGATCAGGCGGGTCGGGCTGGCGAACGGTAGTTCATAACCCTTGACAACAGGAGTAATCATGGCAGTAACCATGCGTCAAATGCTGGAAGCCGGTGTCCATTTCGGCCACCAGACCCGTTTCTGGAATCCCAAGATGGCACCGTACATCTTCGGTCACCGCAACAAGATCCATATCATCAACCTGGAAAAGACCGTCGCGATGTTCGCCGAGGCGGAGCACTTCGTGCGCAAGCTGTCCGCAAAGAAGGGCTCCATCCTGTTCGTGGCGACCAAGCGCCAGGCACGTGACATCATCCAGGAAGAGGCGGTCCGCGCCGACTGCCCGTTCGTCAACTACCGCTGGCTGGGCGGCATGCTGACCAACCACAAGACCGTGCAACAATCCATCAAGCGCCTGCGCGAACTGGAAGAGTTGACTTCCGAAGGCGCGTCCGAGAAGCTTTCCAAGAAGGAAGCGCTGATGATGAAGCGCGAACTGGAGAAGCTGGAACGCAGCCTGGGCGGCATCAAGGATATGGCCGGCTTGCCTTCCGCCCTGTTCGTGATCGATGTCGGCTACCAGAAGGGCGCCATCGTCGAGGCACAGAAACTGGGCATTCCGGTGATCGGCATCGTCGATACCAACAATTCCCCGCTGGGCGTGGATTACGTCATTCCCGGTAACGACGATTCGACCCAGGCGATCCGCCTGTATGCGCGCGGTATCGCCGACGCGGTGCTGGAAGGTCGCGCTCAGGCGATGACCGAACTGGTCGAGCAAGTCGCGTCCGAAGAAGCTGCCTGAGTATCGGCAGGGCGCATAAAGGGGCGCGAGCCCCTTTTTTTGTAGGTTTTTTTAAGAATTCGATGGAGCAATCAAGATGGCTGAAATTACTGCAAGTATGGTCAAGGAACTGCGCGAGGCGACCGGCCTCGGCATGATGGAATGCAAGAAGGCGCTGGTGGAAGCCAACGGCGACTTCAAAATTGCCGAAGAACAACTGCGCATCAAGAGCGGCGCCAAGGCAAGCAAGGCAGCATCTCGCGTGACCGCCGAAGGCGTGGTCAGCGCGTTCATCGCGCCTGACTGCAAGACCGGCGCCGTGGTGGAAGTGAACTGCGAAACCGATTTCGTGGCCAAGAACGAAGACTTCATCGCGTTCGCGAAGAACGTCGCCGAGACCGTGGCGAAGAACGATCCCGCCGATATCGAGGCATTGTCCGGAATGGCGCTGGTCAATGGTTCCGGTACCGTGGAAGAGGTGCGCAAGGCGCTGGTGATGAAGATCGGCGAAAACCTCTCGATCCGCCGCTTCGAGCGTTACGCGACCACGACGGGCAAGCTGTCCAGCTATCTGCACGGCAGCAGGATCGGCGTGCTGCTGGAGTTCGCCGGCGGCGACGAGACGCTGGGCCGCGACATCGCGATGCACATCGCGGCGAGCAAGCCGAAGTCGGTGGATGCCTCCGGCGTGGATGCTGAACTGATCGCCACCGAGCGCCGCATCGCCATCGAGAAAGCCAAGGAATCCGGCAAGCCGGAAGCGATGCTGGAAAAGATCGCCGAAGGCACCGTGCAGAAATTCCTGAAGGAAGTCACGCTGCTGGGCCAGGTGTTCGTCAAGGCTGAGGACGGCAAGCAGACCGTCGAGCAACTGCTGAAGAACAAAGGCGCATCGGTGACCGCGTTCCAGATGTTCGTGGTCGGCGAAGGTATCGAGAAGAAGGTGGAAGACTACGCGGCTGAAGTGGCTGCCGCCAAAGGCTGATCGTCATGAGCGTGCCGGCATACAAGCGCATCCTGCTCAAGCTCTCTGGCGAAGCCCTGATGGGCGACGACAATTACGGCATCAACCGCGCCGTGATCGAACGCATCGTTGCTGAAATCAAGGAAGTGGTCGATCTGGGCGTGGAAGTGGCGATGGTGATCGGCGGCGGCAACATCTTCCGCGGCGTCGCTCCGGCGGCGGCGGGGATGGACCGGGCGACCGCCGATTACATGGGTATGCTGGCCACGGTGATGAACTCGATGGCCTTGCAGGATGCGATGACCCGCGCCGGGCTGGAGTGCCGCGTGCAGTCCGCACTGAGTCTCGAGCAGGTGGCCGAACCGTTCATCCGCGGCAAGGCGATGCGTTATCTGGAGGACGGCAAGGTGGTGATCTTCGCGGCCGGTATCGGCAGCCCGTTCTTCACCACCGATACCGCAGCCGCGTTGCGCGGCGTCGAGATGATGGCCGATGTGGTGATCAAGGCGACCAAGGTGGATGGCGTCTATACCGATGATCCGAAGAAGAATCCGGATGCGATCCGCTACCAGAGCCTGAGCTTTGACGAAGCGATCGGCAAGAATCTCAAGGTGATGGACGCGACGGCGCTGACCCTGTGCCGCGACCAGAAGCTGCCCATCATCGTGTTCAGTATTTTCAAGCCGGGCGCGCTGAAGCGCGTGGTGTTCGGCGAAGGCGAGGGTACGCTGGTACGAGTGGATTAGGAGAAAACCATGATTGCTGATCTCAGGAAATTGACCGAACAGAAGATGCAGAAATCGCTGGAGGCGCTGAAGACGGACCTGGGCAAGGTGCGTACCGGACGCGCACATACCGGCCTGTTGGACCATGTGATGGTGGATTACTACGGCAATCCGACCCCGGTGAACCAAGTGGCCAACGTGACGCTGGCCGATGCGCGTACCATCGGGGTGCAACCTTACGAAAAGAACATGATTGGCCCGGTCGAAAAGGCAATCCGCGATTCCGATCTGGGCCTGAATCCGGCCACCAACGGCGAAATGATCCGCATCCCGATGCCGATGCTGACCGAAGAGCGCCGCCGCGACCTGATCAAGGTGGTCAAGTCTGAGGGGGAAGATGCGAAGATCGCGGTGCGCAACATCCGTCGCGATGCCAATAACACTTTGAAAGAGGCGTTGAAGAAGAAGGAAATCTCCGAAGACGATGAGCGTCGTTCGCAAGACGAGATCCAAAAACTGACCGATCGTTTTGTCGCGGAGATCGACAAGGCGCTGGCGACCAAAGAAGCCGACTTGATGGCGGTATAAACAGTGGCTTCGCTGCCCAGCTCGACCCAAACCATCCCGGATGTGGCGAGCATTCCGCGCCATATCGCCATCATCATGGACGGAAACGGGCGCTGGGCGAAGAATCGTTTGATGCCGCGCGTGATGGGGCATCAGCGCGGCGTCGAAGCATTGCGCGAGATCGTGAAGGCCTGCCGCAGCCTGGGCGTCGAATACCTGACCGTGTTCGCGTTCAGCAGCGAAAACTGGCGGCGTCCCGCCGACGAGGTATCGTTCCTGATGTCGCTGTTCCTCAAGATGCTGGAACGCGAAGTCGCCAGGCTGCACGAAAACAACATCCGCCTGAGGATCATCGGCGACCGCAGCCGTTTCGACGAACGGCTCAGGAAGACGATGCAGGATGCCGAGCAGCTGACGGCAAACAATTCCACACTGACGCTGACCATTGCCGCCAATTACGGCGGACGCTGGGACGTGATGCATGCGGTGCGCAGCATGCTGAAGGAACAGCCACACCTGGCGCAGACTTTCACCGAGGATGACATGCGGCCGTTCCTGTCGATGAGCGATGCGCCCGAGCCGGATCTGTTCATCCGCACCGGCGGCGAAAAACGCATCAGCAATTTCATGCTGTGGCAACTGGCCTACACCGAACTGTATTTCACCGATGTGCTGTGGCCTGCGTTCGGCCGCAAGGAACTGGAGGAGGCGATCGCTTCCTACCAGAAACGCGAGCGACGCTTCGGGCGTACCAGCGAACAATTGCAGGACAATCCGGAACAGGGGGAACAGAATGCTTAAATCACGGGTGATCACCGCCATCGTGCTGCTGGCCTTGTTGCTGACGGCGCTGTTCCTGTTGCCGCACATCGCATGGGCGCTGCTGGTCGCGGCGATGGTGATGCAGGGCACCGCGGAATGGTCGCGCCTGGCCGGCCTGAGCGGCGGGAAGGCCAGTCTCTACTGGTGGCTGACATTGCTGCTGATACTGGCGCTGGCCTGGTTCGATGCCCGTTACACGCCCGCGCAGCAGGTGCCATTGCATTTGCTGGTCTATGCCGTCTCGGCCTTGCTGTGGCTGATCATCGTGCCGACCTGGCTGATCGTCGGCTGGAAAGTGACCAATCCGTTTCTGATGGCGCTGGTCGGGTGGGCGGTGATCCTGCCGACCGGGCTGGCGATGCTGGACCTGCGAGCCGTCAGCCCATGGATATTGCTGTTCATCATGTGCCTGGTATGGGTCGCGGACAGCGCGGCTTATTTTGCCGGGCGCAGGTTCGGGAAGAACAAGCTGGCGCCCAGCATCAGTCCCGGCAAGACCTGGGAAGGCGTGGCGGGGGCGATACTGGGAGTTTCCGTATATGTCGTGCTGGTGTGGAGCTTCGGCGGGGAAGTCGTGCGCCGAGAGGTATTGCCCATTCTGCTGCTGGCCGCCTGGTGGTGGGTGGGTCTGGCGGTGATCGGCGACCTGTTCGAGTCGGCGATCAAGCGCCAGGCGGGCGTCAAGGACAGCGGCGCGCTGCTGCCGGGACATGGCGGCCTGCTGGACCGCATCGACGCCCTGACTTCCACGCTGCCGCTCGCCGCGCTGGTGATCCTCTCGCAATACAACCCCTGAGGCATTGCCATGCAATCCCTGACCGTATTGGGTTCCACCGGCAGTATCGGCACCAGCACACTGGACGTGGTGGCACGCCATCCGGACAAGTTCCGTATCGTTGCGCTGACCGGCCATAGCCAGGTTGACCTGCTGTTCCGCCAGTGCCTGCAATTCGGGCCGGCCTATGCCGTGCTGCTGGACGAAAGCGCCGCGACCGGTCTTCGCCAGCGCCTGAAGGAGGCCGGTTCCGGCACGGAGGTATTGTACGGTGTCGAAGCGCTGGAACAGGTTTGCGTATTGCCTGAAGTGGATGCGGTGATGGCCGCGATCGTCGGTGCGGCGGGTTTGCGTCCCACCCTGGCTGCGGCGAAAGCGGGCAAGAAAATCCTGCTGGCCAACAAGGAAACGCTGGTGATGGCCGGCAACGTGTTCATGGATGCGGTACATGCCAGCGGATCTGCACTGTTGCCGATCGACAGCGAACACAACGCGATCTTCCAGGCACTGCCGCGTGGCTACGACGGGAATCTGGCACGCAACGGCGTGCGCCGCATCCTGCTCACCGCGTCGGGCGGCCCGTTCCGCAATACGCCGCTCGGCGAACTGGAGAACGTCACGCCGGAGCAGGCCTGTGCGCATCCGAACTGGAGCATGGGCAGGAAGATTTCCGTAGACTCGGCCAGCATGATGAACAAGGGGTTGGAGGTGATCGAGGCACACTGGTTGTTCAATGCGGGGGCCGACGACATCCAGGTGGTGGTGCATCCGCAGAGCGTGATCCATTCGCTGGTCGAATATGTGGACGGCTCGGTGCTGGCGCAACTCGGCAACCCGGACATGCGCACGCCGATCGCCTATGGCCTGGCCTGGCCGGAACGCATCGATGCCGGCGTGGCGCCGCTGGACCTGTTCAAGGTGGCGACGATGAACTTCATTGCGCCGGATTTCGAGCGCTTCCCCTGCCTGGCTTTGGCGTACCAGGCATTGCGTGCGGCGGGCACCGCGCCCGCCGTGCTGAATGCTGCCAATGAAGTTGCCGTTGCAGCCTTTCTCGACAGGCGCATTCCTTTCCTTGCCATTCCGCGCGTCATCGCCAGCGTGCTGGACAGCCTGCCGGTCCATGCGGTCGCTGCGCTCGAAGACGTACTCGGGGCCGATGCCGAGGCGCGCAGCATGGCCGTGCGGCAAGTGGAACAACTGGCCGGATGACGACACTGCTGGCATTCATCGGCGCGATCGCGCTGCTGGTGGTGTTCCATGAATTCGGGCACTACTGGATGGCGCGCCGCTGCGGCGTGAAAGTGCTGTGCTTCTCGGTGGGATTCGGCAAGGCCATCTACAAGAAGCGCTTCGCCGGCAGCGATACCGAATGGGTGATTTCCGCCATTCCACTGGGCGGCTACGTCAGGATGCTGGACGAGCGCGAAGCCGAAGTGGTGCCGGAAGAACTGGAATACGCCTTCAATCGCAAGCCGGTGTTGCAGCGCATGGCCATCGTGGCGGCGGGGCCGCTGGCGAATCTGCTGCTGGCCGTCTTGCTGTACTGGATATTGTTCATCCAAGGCGTGCCCGGCTTGAAGCCGATCCTGGGGGATGTGCCGAAGGGCACGCCGGCCGCGGTCGCGCAGATGCAATCGGGCGAGACCATCGTCAGCGTCAATGGCACGGCGATCCCGACCTGGCAAGAACTGCGCTGGAAGGTGCTGGAGCTGGCGTTGCAGCAGGAATCTGGCAGGGAACGGCAAGCTGTCGAGGTGAGTGTCGAAACGCTCAATGCGCTGGGCGACCATCGGTTCTACATGCTCGATATCGGCAGCCTGGAAGCGCGGGACATGGACGGGGAGTTCCTCGGCAAACTGGGCCTGCATCCCTATCAGCCGGTCATCCTGCCGGTCATCGGCAAACTGGACGAAGGCAATGTGGCGCAACTTGCCGGATTGCGCGAGGGGGATCGCATCCTGAGTGTCGATGGTGTCGCGGTACAGTATTGGCGTGAAGTAGTGGAAGTGGTGCGTTCGCATCCCGGGCAGTCGTTGCGGTTCGATATCCGGCGCGGCGAGTTGATGCTGGACGTGACGTTGATCCCGCAAGCCGTTGTCGAATCCGGCCTGACGATAGGCAAGATCGGTGCAGCGCCGCAAATAGACCGCGCGGAGTGGCTGGCGCTGTTCACCGAGGTGAGCTATGACCCGCTGGAAGCGTTCGTCCAGTCGTTGCGCAAGACCTGGGATACCTCCGTCATCAGCCTGAAGATGATGGGCAAGATGGTGATGGGCGAAGTGTCGATGAAAAACCTGAGCGGTCCGATCACTATTGCGGATTACGCCGGGCAGTCTGCCGAAATGGGCATGGTGGCTTATCTGGGTTTCCTCGCGCTGATCAGTGTCAGCCTGGGCATATTGAATTTATTGCCCATACCCTTATTGGACGGGGGGCACTTGCTGTATTATGTCGCCGAATTGATCAAGGGTAGTCCGGTTTCCGAACAGGCTTGGGAGGTCGGCCAGAAAATCGGCATCGCGCTTCTCGGCACCTTGATGGTGTTTGCCCTGTACAACGATATTAATCGCCTCATTCCAGGTTAAAAGATGAACAAGAAAAAACTGGCGGGAATCCTTTCACTGCTTTTCGTGTCTCCCGCCTGGGCGATCGTGCCCTTTACCGTCACGGATATCCGTGTCGAGGGAATCCAGCGTACCGAAGCGGGTACGGTCTTCAGTTACCTGCCGGTCAAGGTTGGTGATGTCATGGATGACGAGCATGCCGCCACGGCGATCCGTACCTTGTATGGAACCGGGTTCTTCAAGGATGTGCGCCTGGAGGTCGAGCAGGGTGTGCTGATCGTACTGGTGCGCGAACGTCCTTCGATCGCCAGCATCGAGATCAGCGGTGTGAAGGATTTCTCCAAGGACCAGCTCAAGGACAACATGAAGTACGCCGGCCTGGCCGAGGCGCGCATCTTCGACAAGAATGCGCTGGACAAGGCTGCTCAGTCGTTGAAGCGCCAATATGTGGCACGCGGGAAATATGGCGTGACCGTCACGACCACCGTCACCGAACTGGAGCGCAACCGGGTCGGCATCGCATTCAACGTCGTGGAGGGTGAGGTTTCCAAGATCAAGCAGATCAACCTGGTCGGCAACAAGGCGTATGAAGAGGATGAGTTGCTGGAAAAAATGAAACTCAGCACGCCCGACTGGATGAGCTGGTTCAGCAATAACGACCAATATTCCAAGCAGAAGCTTTCCGCCGACATGGAAGTGTTGCGTTCGTTCTATATGGACAACGGTTACCTGGAGTTCAACATCGATTCCACGCAGGTTTCCATCACGCCGGACAAGAAGGACATCTATATCACCATCAATTTCAGCGAGGGCGAGAAATACACCGTCTCCAAGGTCGAGGTCGGAGGCAACACGCTGATCCCGAAGGAGGAGGTCGAGAGCCTCATCCAGGTGAAGGCGGGCGATACCTTCTCGCGCAATGCCCTGACCGAGACCAGCAAGCTGGTCGGAGAGCGTCTGGGGAAAGAAGGGTATGCCTTCGCCAACGTGAACGCGATCCCCGAAATTAACAAGGAAAAGCATGAAGTGGCATTCAACTTCGTGGTCGATCCCGGCCAGCGTGTCTATATCCGTCGCATCAATATCGCAGGCAACGACAAGACGCGCGATGAGGTCATCCGCCGCGAATTCCGCCAGGTGGAAGGTGCCTGGTTCGATATGGACAAGATCAAGAAGTCCAAGCAGCGCGTGGACAGGCTGGACTTCTTCGATGAAGTGAATGTGGAGACCCCGCCGGTACAGGGAACTGTCGACCAGATGGACGTGAATGTCTCGGTAAAGGAAAAGTCAACGGGCAGCATCTCGGCGGGTGCGGGTTATTCGCAAGGTGATGGCTTCTCACTCTCGGGAGGTATTACACAAGCCAACCTGTTCGGCAGCGGCAATCATGCGGCCGTCCAACTCAATACGGGCAAGGTCAACCAGGTTTATTCATTCTCATATACCAACCCGTACTTTACCGACGAAGGCGTGAGCCGCGGCTTCAATCTTTTTAAGCGCAATACCGATTCTCGCAGCACGGCGGTCAGCCAGTATTCCTCACATACTTTAGGGGGCGGCGTGCAGTTCGGGGTGCCCATTGCCGAAGAAGAGACCATCCGTTATGGCCTGTCGTTCGAGCGGACTCATCTGGGCGTGCTGCCTACAGGTCCGGCGCGTCTGGTCAACTATGTCAACACCTTCGGGGCCACCAACAGGAACCTGCTGGGAACGATAGGCTGGGGAAGGGACAGCCGGGACAGCGCGATCTACACCACCTCAGGGACGATGCAGAGTGCCTTTGCGGAGATCGCATTGCCGGTGTTCGATATGCGCTACTACAAGCTGAATTACCAGCATCAGTGGTTCCATCCGGTGAATGACGATATCACCCTGATGATGAACGGAGAGTTTGGTTTGGCCGGCAGTTATGGAAGCAAGCCGTTCCCGTTCTTCAAGAACTTCTATGCCGGCGGCACCGGTTCGGTACGGGGGTATGAATCCAATTCGCTGGGGCCTCGCGATTCCACCGGCGCGGTGTTGGGCGGTACGCGACGCGTAGTGGGTAACGCAGAATTGCTGATGCCGTTCCCGGGTATGAAGGATACGAAGTCGGTTCGCCTGAGCGGTTTTATCGATGCGGGCGCGGTCTATGGGCCGGGCGACCTGCCGGGCAGTGCGGGATTGCGGTATTCTACGGGCGTGGCGATCACATGGATCTCTCCGGCGGGACCGCTCAAGTTCAGCTACGGCGTACCGCTGAACAAACAGTCGGTGGACAGGGTGCAGAAGTTCCAGTTCAACATCGGTTCGATGTTCTGATGCATGGCTTTGCCTGACTGCCGATAGAAGGTAGCATGGCCGCTGGCCATGATGGAACGACTGGATATCCACCAGACGGGATCATGAAGCAGTCGCATGGTGGCCGGTCAATGAAATATGTAAGGAGTGTGTGATGAGAATGACGATTAAAGCGGGACTCTTGGCTGTGTTGCTCGCTGCGGCACCGGCTTATGCGGATGATTTCAAGGTGGGCGTAGTGGATACCGAGCGCGTGCTGCGCGAATCGGCGCCGGCCATGAAGGCGGAAAAAAAGATCGAGAAGGAATTCTCCGGGCGCAATCAGGAAATCAAGAAACTGATGAAGCAGGCGAAAGAATTGCAAACCATACTGGAAAAAGAAGGCAACAAGCTGTCCGATGCCGATCACCGCAACAAGGAACGTGAACTGATCGGCTTGAATGTCAACCTGCAACGCATGCAGCGCGAGTTCCGCGAGGATCTGAACCTGCGCAAGAACGAGGAACTGGCCGTTGTGCTGGAACGTGCCAACAAGGCGATCCAGGCGATCGCCGATGCCGAGAAATACGACCTGATCCTGCAGGAAGCGGTGTATCGCAATCCCGCTATCGATATCACCGAAAAGGTGATCAAGTATCTCGCCGACGACAAGACGAACGGCGGCAAGGACGGCAAATAAGCCGCATGTCCACCTTTAGCTTGGCTGACATCGCGGCCCGGCTCGGCGGGCGCGTGCTGGGTGACGGCGGTGTGCGCGTCGCGCAGATCGCCACACTGGAAAATGCACAGCCCGACCACATCAGTTTCCTGACCAACAGCAAATATCGCGCGCAACTGGCCGGTACAAAAGCGGGGGCCGTGATCCTCGGTGAGGCGGATGCGGATTCGACCCCTTTGCCGCGCATCGTCTCGGACAATCCTTATGCCTATTTCGCCAGGGTTTCCGCCTTGCTCAATCCTCTGGCAGAAATCAGGCCCGGAGTACATCCCGATGCGGTCGTTGCCGGGACGGCGAAAATTGCAGCGTCGGCCAGCATCGCGGCGACAGCCGTGATCGGTGAGGGGGCGAACATAGGCGAGTCCAGCGTGATCGGCGAAGGCTGTTGCATCGGCGCCAATGTCACCATCGGCAGCCATGCGCGCCTGTATCCGCGCGTGGTGGTCTACCACGACTGCGTGATCGGCGATAACCTGATCGCGCATTCCGGCGCGGTGATCGGCTCGGACGGGTTCGGCATCGCGATGGACGAAGGGCGCTGGATCAAGATCCCGCAGATCGGCCGGGTGGTGATCGGCAACGACGTCGAGATCGGCGCGAATACCACCATCGACCGAGGCGCACTGAACGATACGGTGATCGAGGACGGGGTCAAGCTGGACAACCAGATCCAGGTCGCACATAACGTGCGCATCGGCGCGCACACCGCGATCGCGGGTTGCGCCGGCATTGCGGGCAGCGCGGTGATCGGGCGCTATTGCCTGATCGGCGGCGGCGCGCGGATACTGGGACACCTGCAACTCGCCGACCACGTAGAGGTCGCGGCGCATACGCTGATCGGCAAATCGATACGCGAGCCGGGCAATTATGCGGCGATCTACCCATTCGCCAGGCTGGACGACTGGCGCAGGAATGCCGTGCATCTGCGCCATCTCGACGAACTGGCCAAACGCATCAGGGCTCTGGAACAAGAACTCGAATTATTGAAAAGGAAAGAATGATGAGCATTCAAATGGACATCCACGCAATTCTTGAGAATTTGCCGCACCGTTATCCGTTCCTGCTGGTGGACCGCGTTCTGTCGCTGGAACCGGGCAAGAACATCGTCGCGCTGAAGAACGTCACCATCAACGAGCCGTTCTTCCCGGGACACTACCCGCATCATCCGGTGATGCCCGGCGTCCTGATCATCGAGGCGATGGCGCAGGTCGCCGCGTTGCTGTCGTTCAAGTCGATGGAATCCAAGCCGGATGAAAAATCGGTGTATTACTTCGCCGGCATCGACGGGGCACGCTTCAAGCGTCCGGTCATGCCCGGCGACCAGCTGATCTTCAAGGTCGAACTCACCCGCAGTATGCGCGGCGTGTTCAAATTCAAGGCATCTGCAGAAGTCGATGGACAATTGGCCGCAGAAGCCGAATTGATGTGCACGGTCAAGTCGGTGGCTTGATCCCGGATTCGCCAGAGGTTCACATGATCCACCAGACAGCTATCATCCATCCGAACGCGCGGCTCGCCGACGATGTCGAGGTCGGCGCATATTCCATCATCGGCGAACATGTCGAGATCGGCGCGGGCACAGTGATCGGCCCGCACGTCGTGATCGACGGCCACACGCGCATCGGTTGCCACAACCGCATCTTCCAGTTCTGTTCGCTGGGCGAGATCCCGCAGGACAAGAAATATGCCGGCGAACCGACCCGTCTGGAGATCGGCGACCACAACACCATCCGCGAGTTCTGCACCTTCAATCTCGGCACTGCGCAGGATGTCGGCGTGACGCGTGTCGGCAATCACAACTGGATCATGGCCTACGTGCATCTTGCGCACGACTGCCAGGTCGGCAACCACACCATCTTCGCCAACAACGCGCAACTGGCCGGACACGTCGAAGTCGGCGATTACGCGATCCTCGGCGGCTTTACCGTGGTGCACCAGTTCGTCAAGATCGGCGCGCACATCATCACCGGCATGGGCACGATCCTGCTGCAGGACGTGCCGCCCTATGTGCTGGCTTCCGGCAATCCTTCCGCGCCGCACGGCATCAATGCGGAGGGACTGAAACGTCGCGGTTTTTCCAGCCCGGCGATCATGGCGATCAAGCGCGCCTACAAGACGCTGTACAAGTCCGGCCTGAGCCTGGACGAGGCGAAGGCCGCCATCGAAGCGCAACTGGCCGAACATGCCGAGTTGCAGTTGCTGTCGGACTTCCTCGCGACCTCCACACGCGGCATCGTCCGCTAACTCTGCAAACTGCAATTAACCACGAAGAACACGAAGGCCTCGAAGAGAAATATATGGCAACTTTTTTCGCTATACCCATCAGGATTTTCCTGTCAGGCCATTTGATCTGCTGGCTTTCTTCGTGAACTTCATGTCCTTCGTGGTTAGAGCTGTTTTTCTGAATCTACAGGTTTCCCCATGCAGCAGAAAAGAATCGTAATCGGCATCGTCGCGGGCGAAGCGTCCGGCGACCTGCTCGGCAGCCACCTAATGAAGGCACTCAAGGAAGCGCGTCCCGGGATCGACTTCATCGGCATCGGCGGCCCGAAGATGCAATCCGCCGGGATGGAAGTGCTGTTCCCGATGGAAAAGCTCGCGGTGCGCGGCTATGTCGAGGTATTGCGCCATTACCGCGAGATCGTCGGCATCCGCCGCAAGCTGCGCGAACGCTTCCTGTCAGACCGCCCGGACCTGTTCATCGCGATCGATGCGCCGGACTTCAACCTCGACCTGGAAATGTCGCTCAAGCAGCACGGCATCCCGACCATCCATTACGTCAGCCCGTCGATCTGGGCATGGCGCGGCGAACGCATCCACAAGATCAAGCGTGCCGTAACCCACATGCTCGCGCTGTTCCCGCATGAACCCAAGCTCTACCAGCAGGCCGGCGTACCCGTCGATTATGTCGGGCATCCGCTCGCCGACATGCTGCCCGAACAGCCCAACCGTGCCGAGATGCGCGAGACGATGCGCATCCCGCTGCTGGCCAGGGTTTTCGCGTTCCTGCCCGGCAGCCGCCAGAGCGAGGTCAAACATCTCGCGCATACCTACATCGAGACCGCCCGGCTGATCCTGAACCAATTCCCCGAGGCGCGCTTCCTGGTGCCGCTGGTCAGCCGCGAGACGCGCGGTATCTTCGAGCAGGCGCTGTACGATTGCGATGCGCAACAACTGCCGATCACGCTGCTGTTCGGCCATGCGCAGGACGCGATGATCGCCGCCGACGGCGTGTTGGTCGCGTCCGGCACCGCCACGCTGGAATGCGCCCTGCTCAAGCGCCCGATGGTGATCACCTATCGCATGCCGGCGTTCTCCTGGTGGATGATCAAGCGCAAGCGCTACCAGCCTTATTTCGGACTGCCGAATATCCTGTGCGAACGCTTTGTCGTGCCGGAACTGATCCAGGAAGACGCCACGCCGGAGAATCTGGCGCAAGCGCTGCTGAACCTGGTTAACGACGAAGATGCGGTAACGGAGCTTGAAGAGACGTTCCATGCCCTGCATGGCACGCTGCGTCAGAACACCGCGCAGAAAGCGGCGGCGGCTATCCTTCCATATTTACCCGCATGACCAATGTCGTGCTTATCTGCGGCGTGGATGAGGCAGGGCGCGGCCCGCTGGCCGGACCGGTGAGCGCGGCGGCAGTCATCCTCGACGAGGCCAATCCCATCGCGGGGCTGGCCGATTCCAAGAAACTGTCCGAGAAGAAGCGCGATGCGCTGGCGCCCGTCATCCGCGAACGCGCGCTGGCCTGGGCGGTCGCGTATGCCGAAGTCGGGGAGATCGACCGGCTCAACATCCTGCAGGCCACGCTGCTGGCGATGCGCCGTGCCGTGCTGGCGTTGGACATCCAGCCGCATCAGGTGCTGGTGGACGGCCTGTATTGCCCGCAGACCGGCATCCCCAGCCAGGCCATCGTCAAGGGCGACAGCAAGGTTGCGGCGATCTCCGCTGCCTCCATCCTGGCCAAGACCGCGCGCGACGAACTGATGCTGCAACTGCACCAGCAATACCCGCACTACGGCTTTGCCGACCACAAGGGTTATCCCACCGCATCGCACCTCGCAGCATTGCGCGAACACGGCGTCAGTGATGTGCACCGCAGGAGTTTCAAACCGGTGCGGGAACTTTTATCCCATCATCATGGATGAGAAAGCGGTTTTTCAGGTATCGTATTACCTCATCGTAGGAGCCCGATTTATCGGGCGATTCAATCGCGCAACGAGTTGCGCTCCTACATTCTAAATAGACCGGAATCAAACCATGATCCTGTTCAAACTCATTCATCTGTTTGCCGTGCTGGTCTGGGTGGGGGGCATGTTCTTCGCCTACATGGTGCTGCGTCCCGCTGCCGTGGACGTCCTGCAACCACCGGAGCGCCTGCGCCTGTGGGACAACGTGTTCCACCGCTTTTTCGGCTGGGTGTGGGGCGCGGTCGGCGCGCTGCTGGTCACCGGTTTCTACCTCATCTACCTGTACGGCGGCATCGCCCATGTGCCGCGCCACGTGCATATCATGCTGGTGCTGGGATTGGCGATGATGGCGATCTACGGCTACGTGTTCTTCGGCTGCTACGTGCCGTTCAGCCTGCATGTCGCCAAGCAGCGCTGGAAGGAAGCGGGCGAACTGCTCGGCAGGATACGCAAGCTGGTCGCGGTCAATCTGGCGCTGGGGCTGCTGACCGTGAGCGTAGTGGTGATCGGGGTGGCGTGGGGTTAGCCGGTTCCGCTACTTGTCTTCGCCCAGACCGTATCGCCGGATGTAGTGACAGGTATACCCCTGCGGGTGCTTGACCAGGTAGTTCTGGTGGTATTCCTCGGCGCGCCAGAATTCGCGGTATGGCACCACTTCCGTCACCACCTTCGCACCCCAATCCCCTGAAGCATCCACGGTGCGGATCACTTCCTCGGCTGTGTGTTTCTGTTCATCACCGACATAAAAGATCGCCGAGCGATACGAAGTTCCGACATCGTTGCCCTGCCGGTTACGGGTGGTCGGGTTGTGCATGCGGAAGAACTCGAACAGCAGATGGCGGTAGGTAAGCCGCGAGGGGTCGAACACGATCTTCAGTCCTTCGGCATGGCCGTTGTGATTTTCATAGGTCGCGTTCTGCACATTGCCGCCGGTATAGCCCACCTCAGTCTCCAGCACGCCGGGAATCTGGCGCACCAGTTCTTCCATACCCCAGAAGCAGCCCCCGGCGAGGTAGGCGGTTTGTTGTTTGTTGGCGGTCATGGCGGCTCCTTGGGGTTGGGCGAGGCTGGCGGTGGAGAAGAGGGTCAGCAGGAGGATGAGGGGGAGGGGCATTTGGAGAAGGGCAGGCTTCAACGTCTGAGTTTAGTGGCCTGCACGGCTTTATCGTGTAGCGTCCCTTGGAGCGCAGTGTTAGGCGTCAGAATCAGTGCAGAGCCCACGATACAAGCCGTCCCAACCCGTAGAAAGCCCCTGACAACAGGCAGTTTCCGACAATTAGATAAACTAAGGCCAATAGGATCTTTGCACCGTTTCGCTGATAGGTCGCAAGCATCTGAGGAAGACGGACAAAAATGTAGCCCACGGTAAACAGGACGGATCCGGTGAGAATGCCCTCTAGTGCAGGCCAGACAATGAAGCCCAGGGCGGCGGAAGCAATAGCGGCAATTACTTGGAAGAAGGTGCCGACGGGGCCTAGATGGTGAGAATGCACAGACTAGCCTTCTTCACGGTATATGCGAAGCCACTCGCTCGGTGTGAGCACTATCGCCGGACTCACTTCGCGTAACTCATCCCGCTTGTCAAGGACGCGACGATCTGCAGTAATGAAGTAGCCGATGTATTTTCCTGCTTCAAAGACATGCGTCGCATCAGCGGCATATTTCTCGGGCTTCCCATTCCCAGTTAGGATGCGGTGAATTTCCGCCTTCTGCGTACGCTCCCCGGACGTCAAAGCGGTCTCGACCGTATAGATCATCGATCGTGCTTCGCGCTTTACGTCCTCCGGAGTATTCGGATGCTCAATCTCCTTTTGGTTGGAGTGTGCCAGTAGGACGCTAATGCTTCCTTCCTTGGCAATGCGATGGATTTCCCGCGCTGCTTCGTCCTCGGGGGCGTATTTCGGATCAAAGGCGCACGTATCTAGGAAGCTATTGGTCCGTCGAGGGTCATGGTAACTTCTTCCAAAGGGAACTCGTGCCACGATTCCTCCTGACGCCTAACGAATGAAAGGGACTTCCCCGTCCCGAGGTTGCGGAGAAGTATCCGCAGGCGGCAACGAGTGCCAAGATGGAATTTCTAACATTTCATCAACACCACGAAAGGAGAAGTCCATGAACATTATCACCGTAGGAATCGATCTCGCCAAGAACGTGTTTGCCAGTACTGAAATGTGCCGGAGTCGAATTGTTTCCGGGATGTGATGTGTTCATAGAAAAACCGACTCCTTTCGATTGATGACAACGCGAGCCTGAATGCTGCAATAAATCTGCCTTAAGGACAATATGCCGAACGGCCTATTTTGTGCCTCATGTTCGCTCGCCCGCTTGTGGCTCCGGCCGCCCGAGTTGCGGGCTTAACATGCGCAAGCGCATGTGAGCCTGCGCCGCAAGCTCGCAAACCTATACTACCGGCGTTCCTTCTTCATTGCGGCGGCAGCTTCCCGCTTCGCATCCTTTTCTTTTTCAGTGGCTCTCTTATCATGCTGCTTCTTGCCTTTGGCTAGGCCGATCTCGAGTTTGACGCGGCCGCGCTTGTAGTGCATGTCCAGCGGCATCAGGGTATAGCCGGCGCGCTGTACCTTGCCGATGATCTTGTCGATCTCGGCCTTGTGCAGCAGCAGTTTGCGGGTGCGGGTGGGGTCGGGGTGGATGTGGGTGGAGGCGCTGGCCAGCGGGCTGATGTGCGAGCCGAGCAGGTACAGTTCACCGTCCTTGACGGTGACGTAGGCTTCCTTGAGCTGCGCGCGTCCGGCGCGGATGGCCTTGATTTCCCAGCCTTCCAGCATGATGCCGGCTTCGTATTTGTCCTCGATGAAGAATTCGTGGAAGGCTTTTTTATTCTGGATGATGCTCATATCAGGTGAGTTTTGCGGTGTGTTCGGCTATTCTACCAGCCTTTGGAATACGGCTTTGTTGCGCCAGCTCATTCTCGCTGGTTCCGCTTCGCGTTCAAAGCGAGAACGAGGTGCCGCGCAGCGTAGTCAACAAGGTTATCGCGAAGAAGGCGAATTGGAATGGCGTTAGTGGAGAAAACAGTGCTGGTTCCGCACAGCGCGGAGCAGATGTTCAACCTGGTGGATCGCGTGGAGGAATACCCGCAGTTCCTGCCCTGGTGCGGCGGTGCGGACGTGACCCATCTGGATGGTTCGACGGTACACGCCACGGTGCATATCAATTACCACCATATCAAGCAGCATTTCACCACCGAGAACGTGCGCACGCCCCCGCACCAGATCGACATGACGTTGCAGGAGGGGCCGTTCCAGCATCTGGATGGACACTGGCGATTCATCCCGCTGAACGATTCGGCCTGTAAAATAGAATTCCGCCTGCACTATGAGTTTTCCAGCAAGCTGCTGGAGAAGCTGATCGGGCCGGTGTTCCATTACATTGCAAACAGTTTCGTGGATGCCTTCATCCATCGAGCGGAAAAGGTTTATCCAAGCGTATGAGCGACAAGATCGACATCGAGGTGGTTTATGCCCTGCCCAACGAGCAACTATTGCTCAAACAAGCCGTGCCTGCCGGAACGACGGTGACGGAGGCGATCAAGGTGTGCGGCATTCTCGACAAGCATCCCGAGATCGACATTTCCACCAGCAAGCTGGGCATCTTCGGCAAGCTGACCAAGGGGGATTCCGTGTTGCGCGACAGGGACCGCATCGAGATCTACCGTCCGCTGATCGCCGATCCGAAGGAGGTGCGACGAAAGCGGGCCGAGGAGGGGAAGGTTATGAAGAAGGGTGGCGGCGATGCATGAATGCTGCCGTGAATTTTTGAATATGCGAAATCCGGAAATTTCTATCCCCGCCTTGATCCTCCCCCTGCAAGGGGGAGGAAAATCTGCTCCTTCCCCCTTGCAGGGGGAAGGTTGGGATGGGGGTAAGGGGCTGTCGGTTAATGAGCGGCTCTGAAGATGCTTGACTACGATTTGCATTGCCATTCCCGTCATTCCGACGGTGCGCTCACGCCGGCCGAGGTGGTTGCGCGCGCTGCCGAGCGCGGCGTGAAAGTACTGGCACTGACCGACCATGACGATGTCGACGGGCTCGATGAGGCGCGCGCGGCTTGCGTGCAACATGGCATGGCCTTCATCGACGGCGTGGAGATTTCCGTGACGTGGCGCAGCCATACCGTGCATGTCGTCGGCTTGCGCATCGACGCGCATTACCCGCCGCTGGTCGAGGGTCTGTCCACCGTCCGTAGCGGTCGCGGCGAGCGGGCGCAAAAAATGTCCGACTCGCTGGCCAAGGCTGGCATCGGCGGCGTGTTGCAGGGCGCATACCGCCATACCGGCAATCCGAACATGATCGGGCGCACCCATTTCGCGCGCTATCTGGTCGAGGCTGGACATTGCAAGGATGTGAAGAGCGTGTTCAACCGTTATCTGGTGAAAGGCAAGCCCGGCTATGTGCCCCACCAATGGGCGGTGCTGGCGGATGCGGTCGGCTGGATACGCGGCAGCGGGGGCGTGGCGGTGCTGGCTCACCCGGGACGGTATATGTGCGGCCGCAACGGCATGGGCAAGAAGACCATGCACGAGTTGCTGGCGGAGTTCGTCGAGTGCGGCGGGCAGGCGATCGAGGTGGTGACCGGCAGCCACACGCCGGAGCAATATGCCGAGTTCGCGCGCTATGCCGGCGAGTTCAATCTGATGTGTTCGTGCGGTTCGGATTTCCACGGACCGGGGGAAAGCTGGCGCGATATGGGACGGCTGCCGGATTTCCCGCTGGGTTGCCGTCCGGTATGGGAAAGCTGGGAGCACACTCCCGGTCTGAAGGTGGCCTGATGGCACAATTCTTTACCATCCACCCCGACAATCCGAATCAGCGGCTGATCCGCCAGGCGGCGGCGATGCTGCGCGACGGCGGTATCGTGGTGTATCCGACCGATTCCTGTTATGCGTTGGGCTGTCATCTGGATGACCGGGACGCGGTGAAGCGCATCCGCCAGATCCGCCAACTGGACGAGCAGCACAATCTGACTTTGATGTGCCGCGACCTGTCGGAGATATCGCGTTTCGCGCGCGTGGACAACAGCAAGTTCCGCCTGCTGAAGGCCAATACGCCGGGCAGTTACACATTCATCCTGGAAGCGACCAAGGAGGTGCCGAAACGCCTGCAGCACCCCAAGCGCAGCACCATCGGCATCCGTATCCCCGACCATCCGGTCGCGCTGGCGCTACTGGAGGAACTGGGCGAGCCGATGTCCAGTTCCACGCTGATCCTGCCCGACGAGGTCTGGCCGCTGAACGATGCCGAACTGATCCGCGACCTGCTGGAGAAGAAAGTCGATCTGGTGATCGATGGCGGGCACGCGGGGGCGGATTTCACCACCGTGATCGATCTGACCGGCGATACGCCGCAGTTGTTGCGCCGGGGCAAGGGCGCAATCGCGCCGTTCGGAATCGAGGAATAATCTTGGAAAAAGCACTTGTCCACGAAAGACACGAAAAGACACGAGCAGAGTCTTGCGATGATTCCCGGAGTCATCATGCGGGTGAGTATGCTTCGCTCGGGAAGCAGTCGATTTGTTTCGTGACTTTCGTGTTTTTCGTGGATGAAAAATTATGCAAATCGATCAACTGATACAGACCGTAATCATCGCCGCGATCCCCATCCTGTTCGCCATCACCCTGCACGAGGCGGCGCATGGTTTTGCGGCCCGGCATTTCGGCGACATGACGGCTTATGCGGCGGGGCGCATTTCGCTGAACCCGATGCGCCACATCGATCCGGTCGGTACAATATTGCTGCCGTTGCTGACACTGATGCTGGGCGGCGTGCTGTTCGGCTGGGCCAAACCGGTTCCGGTAAACTTCAGCGCGTTGCGCCGGCCCAAGCAGGACATGCTGTGGGTGGCGATCGCCGGACCGGCATCGAATCTGCTGATGGCGCTGGGCTGGGCGTTGCTCTATAAAATGGCATGGGCGTCCCCGGATAATTATTTTGCCGATCCGTTGATGGGTATGGCGGTGATCGGGATCAAGATCAATGTCATATTGCTGGTGCTGAACCTGTTGCCGTTGCCGCCGCTGGATGGCGGCAGGGTCGCGGTCAGCCTGTTGCCGCATCGCCAGGCTTACCAGTTGAGCTTGATCGAGCCTTACGGCTTGTTCATTTTGATATTCATGGCCATCACGCCGGTGCTCGGCTGGATACTGTTCCCGCTGGTCGGAATGGTGGAACGGATTCTTTTCATGTTAGTTGGACTTTAAAAGTATGTTTGCTGATCGCGTGTTATCGGGTATGCGTCCCACCGGAAGTCTGCATCTGGGGCATTACCACGGAGTATTGAAAAACTGGGTGCAGATGCAGCACGAATTCGAATGCCTGTTCTTCGTGGCCGACTGGCATGCGCTGACCACGCATTACGACACCCCGCAGGTCATCGAGCAGAACGTATGGGATATGGTGGTGGACTGGTTGGCGGCAGGTGTCGATCCGGCCCACGCCACGCTGTTCATCCAGTCGCGCGTGCCGGAACATGCCGAGCTGCACCTGCTGCTGTCGATGATCACGCCGCTGGGCTGGCTGGAGCGCGTGCCGACCTATAAGGACCAGCAGGAAAAACTGTCCGAAAAGGACCTGAGCACCTATGGTTTCCTGGGATATCCGTTGTTGCAGAGCGCGGACATCCTGATCTACCGCGCCACCCATGTGCCGGTCGGCGAGGACCAGGTGCCGCATATCGAATTCACCCGCGAGATCGCGCGCCGCTTCAACCATATCTATGGACGCGAACCCGGCTTCGAGGAAAAGGCGGAAGCGGCAGTCAAAAAACTGGGCGGCAAGAAATCCAAGCTCTACAGTGAACTGCGTACCCGCTATCAGGAGCAGGGCGACGACGAGGCACTGGAAGCAGCCAAGTCATTGCTGGACGAACAGCAGAGCCTGAGCCACGGCGACCGCGAACGGCTGTTCGGTTATCTGGAGGGCGGCGGCAAGATGATCCTGTCCGAGCCCGAAGCGATGCTCACGGCCGCTTCAAAGATGCCCGGTCTGGACGGGCAGAAGATGTCCAAGTCCTACAACAACACCATCACCCTGCGCGAGGATGAAGTCAGCGTCAGCAAGAAGATCAAGACCATGCCGACCGACCCGGCGCGCATCCGCCGTACCGATCCGGGTGATCCGGACAAGTGCCCGGTATGGTCGTTGCATCAGGTCTATTCCAACGAAGCCACCCAGCAATGGGTGATGCAGGGCTGCAAGAGCGCCGGTATCGGCTGCATCGAATGCAAACAGCCGGTGATCGATGCGGTGCTGGAGGAGCAACGCCCGATGCGGGAGCGCGCCCAACTGTACCTGGACGATCCGACCCTGGTACAGAACATCATCGCGGACGGCTGCGAGAAAGCACGCAAGCTGGCTTCCGAGACGATGCGCGATGTGCGCGAAGCGGTCGGCCTGAGCTATAACTGAGCGGCCATGAGCGGCGAACAACTCATCCTTCATCCGGTCGCCCGCATCCATGGCGAACCCATGCTGGAGTTGCCGCGCGACCTTTATATCCCGCCGGATGCGCTGGAACTGGTGCTGGAGAACTTTCAGGGGCCGCTGGATCTGTTGCTGTACCTGATCCGCAAGCACAATCTTGATGTGCTGGACATCCCGATGGCGGAACTGACCCGGCAATACATGGGGTATATCGAAATGATGCAGGAGCATCGCCTCGAGCTGGCGGCGGAATACCTGCTGATGGCGGCAGTGCTGATCGAGATCAAGTCGCGCATGTTGCTGCCGCGCCCGCCCAGGGCCAGCGAGGAAGAGGGCGACGACCCGCGCGCCGAACTGATGCGCCGCCTGCTGGAATACGAGCAGATGAAGCTGGCCTCACAGCGGCTCAACGAACTGCCGCAGGCCGGGCGCGATTTCGAGGTGGTGCAGGTGATGATCGAACGTACCGTGCAGGCGCGCCTGCCGGATGTCGGCGTCGAGGATCTGCGCCAGGCATGGCTGGGGCTGCTGGCGCGCGCGAAACTCAACCGGCACCACAAGGTGTTGCGTGAACAGCTTTCGGTGCGTGAGCAGATGACGCATGTCCTGCGCCGTCTGAAAGGCGGCGAATACGTCGCGTTCGACCAGTTGTTCGATGTGGAAAGCGGTGTGGCCAAGCTGGTGGTGACCTTCATCGCCATCCTCGAACTGGCCAAGGAATATCTGGTGGAAATTCAACAAAGCGAAACATTGGGGAGCATCTATGTCCGATCAAATCGAGCCATTGCCGAATGAGGCGTCGTCGCCCGTGGAGGGCGGAACCGGCGTGAACGACGGTGGTGATATCCGTATCGACCTGTTTGGCGGAAAGATGAACACACAACAGTTCAAACATGTGATGGAGGCTGCGCTGCTGACTTCCACGGAACCGTTGCCCGTACCGGAATTGAAGAAACTCAGCGATGTATCGCTGGATAACCGCCAGATCGAGACCCTGCTCGATGAACTGGCACAGGAATGGCAGGGGCGCGGAGTGGAACTGACCCGTGTGAGCAGCGGCTGGCGCTTTCGCGCCAAGCCGGAGATGCAAACCTATCTTGACCGGCTGAACCCCCAGAAGCCTCCGCGTTATTCCCGCGCGGTGCTGGAGACGCTCGCCATCATCGCCTATCATCAACCCGTCACCCGTGGCGATATCGAAGAGATACGCGGCGTAGCGGTCTCGGCACAGATTCTCAAGACGCTGGAGGCTCGCGGCTGGATAGAAGTGGTCGGCAACCGGGATACGCCGGGCAAGCCCGAGCTGTTCGCCACCACCCGGCAGATGCTCGACGACCTGAACCTGCGCACCCTGCAGGAATTGCCGCCACTGGAAGAGATCGGCGCATTGCTCGAACAGGATGCAACGGATAACGGCCCCACCGAAACCGGCGCTCAAGAACAACCCATTGACTCGTCAACCCCTTTTCAGGGCGATAACAACCCTGAGAAACAGTGAGCTACAGCAACCCGGGCGATTGCAAAAGTTGTTATTTGGAATTCAGGGCAACTTTGATACAATCGCCACGCTTTTCAACTTCAATTAACAACTAGGGTGGGAGATATAAATGTCTATTGAACAACGCGTTAAAAAGATCGTGTCCGAACAGCTTGGCGTGAATGAAGCCGAGGTCAAGAACGAGTCTTCTTTCGTTAACGATCTGGGCGCAGATTCGCTGGATACCGTCGAACTGGTGATGGCCCTCGAAGAGGAATTCGAATGCGAGATCCCCGACGAAGACGCAGAGAAGATCACTACCGTACAGCAGGCCATCGACTACGTGCTGGCGCATCAAAAGTAATCAAGCCGCATCTTCTTTAATTTCTGTTCTGAAACGGGGTCAGTTTGTCTAAACGCAGAGTCGTCATTACCGGGCTGGGGATCGTTTCCCCGGTCGGGCTCGGGATTCCTTTGGCTTGGCAGAATATCGTCGCCGGGAAGTCTGGTGTAACCAATATCACTCACTTCGACGCCAGCGCGATGGCCTCACAAGTTGCCGGAGAAGTGAAGGATTTTGATGTCACGCAGTTCATTTCCGCCAAGGATGCGCGCCGCATGGACCGATTCATCCATTTCGGTCTTGCGGCAGGCATCGAAGCGTTCAAGGACTCAGGCCTGGAAGTCAATGAGCAGAATGCCGAACGCATCGGCGTGAACATCGGTTCCGGCATCGGTGGCCTGCCGATGATCGAAGACACGCATAACGATTATCTGGCGTCCGGCCCGCGCAAGATTTCCCCGTTCTTCATTCCCGGCACCATCATCAACATGATCTCCGGCAACCTGTCAGTCATGTACGGCCTGAAGGGGCCGAACCTGGCGATGGTTTCCGCCTGCACCACCGGTACACACTGTATCGGCGAATCCGCACGTATCGTCGAATATGGCGATGCGGACGTGATGATCGCGGGCGGTTCCGAGGCGACAGTCAGCGCCTTGGCCGTCGGCGGTTTCGCTTCGGCACGTGCGTTGAGCACGCGCAACGACGATCCGGCCACGGCCAGCCGTCCATGGGACAAGGATCGCGATGGTTTCGTGATCGGCGAAGGTGCCGGCGTGCTGGTTCTGGAAGAGTACGAACATGCCAAGGCGCGCGGGGCAAAGATTTACGCGGAACTGGCTGGTTACGGCATGAGCGGTGATGCCTACCATATCACCTCACCGAATACCGACGGCCCGAAGCGTAGCATGTTGTACGCGTTGCGCAACGCCGGGCTGAATCCGGACCAGGTGCAATACGTCAATGCGCACGGCACTTCCACGCCACTGGGGGACAAGAACGAGACTGACGCGATCAAGCTGGCTTTCGGCGATCATGCCAAAAAGCTGGTGGTGAATTCCACCAAGTCGATGACCGGCCACTTGCTGGGCGGTGCGGGCGGCGTGGAATCAGTGTTCTGCGCGCTGGCGGTCCATCACCAGATCTCGCCACCGACCATCAATATCTTTGAGCAGGATCCAGAGTGCGATCTGGACTATTGTGCGAACGCCGCGCGCGACATGAAGATCGATGTGGCGGTGAACAACAATTTCGGTTTCGGCGGAACCAACGGCTCGCTGGTGTTCCGCAAAATTTAGCGTTCTGCCTCCTTAAAACGTATTTGAACCGCGAAGAACACGAAGGAGGCGAAGAAAAATCTGCTGGTTGCTCGAAAAAATCGAGCAACCAGCAGGTGATAGCCAACCTTGTTCAATCCCATGAAAAATCTTCGTGATCTCTGTGCCCTTTGTGGTGAAGTGTTTTTTCCCGGCTGATCACGATGCTGATCAACGGAGTCCCCGGTAGTTCGATCAGCATCCGCGACCGCGGTCTGCTCTACGGCGATGGCGTGTTCCGCACCCTGCGTATCGAACAGGGCAAGGCTTCACACTGGCCCTTGCATTACCTCAAGCTTCAGCACGACTGCAATGCACTGGGTATCGCCTGCCCGGACGTGGCTACGCTTTCCGCGGAGTTGGATGTCCTTCTCGAACGATATTCCGCCGGGGTGGTGAAGATCATCGTCACGCGGGGCGCGGGCACGCGCGGGTATTCTCCTTCCGCACATGCCTCACCGACCAGAATCTGGGATGTTTCACCGCTGCCAGCCTATCCTGCCGACCATGCAACAAAAGGAATCAAGGCGGGAATTTGCCGCTTGCGCCTCAGTCATCAACCCTTGCTGGGGGGCGTCAAGCATCTCAATCGGCTGGAAAACGTGCTGGCATCCGCAGAACTGCAAGGTACTGAGCTCGCTGAAGGGGTGTCGCTGGACACGGCGGATAACGTCATCGAGGGAACGCGCAGCAACCTGTTCCTGATGTCGCGGGGAGAACTCATTACCCCAGACTTGTCGAATTGCGGTGTGGCAGGCGTGCAGCGCGACCGTGTCATGGCATGGGCGGCGCATCACAATATCCCGTTGAACATACGCGAAGTGAAGCTGGATGAAGCGATGGATGCAGACGAACTGTTTGTCGTAAACAGCATCATCGGGTTGTGGCCGATACGCGAACTGGGGCAGCGTCGCTGGACCGATTTTCCCGTTGCGACACGGATCCGCAATCACCTTGAAACGACCGGTTCGTGATGCGCAAGCTGTTCCTCCCTTTTGTGTTATTGATATTGCTCGCAGTATCCGCGACGGGATATTACGCATACCGCCCGTTGATATTGCCTGCCACGCCTTTCGAGTTCGAACTGAAGCAGGGCAGCAGTCTGAAGGGGATGGCGCGGGAAATGCGGCAGGCTGGACTGCTGGAACAGGACTGGGCGTTCGTCTGGCTGGTACGATTGCTCGGTAAATCCGGTCAGCTCAAGGCAGGGAGCTATGAACTGTCTCATCCGGTTTCGCCGCTGGAGCTGATGAAGATCATCAGCGATGGTCAGGTCAGGCAGCGCCGGATAAGCATCATAGAGGGATGGACATTCAAGCAGCTGCGCGCCGCACTGGATGCCAGCCCGGACATAAGGCATGAGACTTCGAACCTGGACGATTCCGAGATCCTGAAACGTATCGGCGCTACGGAACCCCATCCAGAAGGACTGTTCTTTCCAGACACTTATCATTTTGCTGCGGGCAGCAGCGACTTGGCCATTTTCCAGCGCGCCTATCAGGCCATGCAACAACATCTGCGGACGGTATGGGAAATGCGCGAAGCCAATCTGCCGCTGGAAAACCCTTATCAGGCATTGATCCTGGCCTCCATCGTCGAAAAAGAGACCGGCGCGGCGGCGGATCGCGCCATGATTGCCGGGGTGTTCGTGAACAGGCTGCGCAAGGGAATGTTGCTGCAAACCGATCCGACGGTGATCTACGGCATTGGAGACAAGTTCGACGGAAACCTGCGCAAGCGGGATCTGCTTGCCGATACCGCCTACAATACCTATACCCGTGCCGGGCTGACGCCAACGCCAATCGCCTTACCCGGGCTGGACTCGCTACGGGCTGCGTTGCATCCGGCACAGACCAACGCGTTATACTTCGTGGCGCGCGGTGATGGCAGCTCCCATTTCTCCAGCAGTCTGAGCGAACACAACCGCGCGGTGAACCAGTATCAAAAATAACGATATCGCCCGATATTAGTTTTCCGTGATGATGCGCAAGGAGCCGCGCAACGAATGACGAAACATATCGATTTGATAGACGAGGAATGACCGGGCACGCAATACCGCGGCTCGCTCTGAGAACGGATTTATGAGTAAATTCATTACGCTAGAGGGTGTGGACGGGGCTGGGAAGAGTACCCATCTGGATTGGTTCGCCGATCAATTGCGCAGGCGCGGTATTGATGTGGTGGTGACGCGTGAGCCGGGCGGCACGCAGTTGGGCGAGCAACTGCGGGAAATCCTGCTCAATCAGCCGATGAGCATTGGCACCGAGGCGATGCTGATGTTCGCGGCACGGATGCAACACATCGACCAAGTCATCAAACCGGCCCTGCAAAGCGGAAAGTGGATCCTGTCGGATCGTTTCACGGATGCCAGTTTTGCCTATCAGGGTGGCGGACGGGGAATGGACTGGGAAAAACTGGAGCGACTGGAACAATGGGTGCATCCAGATCTGCAACCCGACCTGACCCTGTTCTTCGATGTGCCGGTCGAAGTTGCAAGGGAACGACTGTCGAACAATCTTTCTCTGGATCGCTTCGAGCAGGAGCAGGCCGATTTCTTCGAGCGGGTACGTGCCGGATATCACAGGCGTGTTCAACAGAATCCGCAACGCTATGCCGTAATCGACGCCACACGAACCATAGAAGAAATCAAGAAAGAGCTTGAAAATATAGTTTCATCTATTTGATATGAAAAATAATTATCCTTGGCAGAAAGATGATTGGGGGCGTCTGCAAGAGCTACTCAAGCGCCCGCCGCATGGCCTACTGTTAAAGGGCAATAAAGGTATCGGAAAGTTCGATCTGGCGATGAATCTGGCTTGCTCCATGTTGTGCCAACAGCCAAAGGGGGCCAGTCTTGCCTGCGGAAAATGTCCTTCTTGTCACTGGTTCGAACAAGGCTCCCACCCCGATTTTCGCTTGCTGCAGCCGGATGCGTTAAGCCAGGCTGTCGATGAACACGAATCCGGCAAAAAACCCAGCAAACAGATTTCCGTGGGGCAGGTCAGAAGCCTGGCCGATTTCCTTGGCATGTCCGCCCATCAGGGAGGCCGGCGTGTGGTTCTCATCCATCCCGCCGAGGCGATGAACGTCAATGCCGCGAATGCATTATTGAAAAACCTCGAGGAACCGCCGCAGGATCTGCTGTTCATCCTGGTATCACACAAGCCACAACAGTTGTTGCCGACCATTCTGAGCCGCTGTTTATCCTTTGCGCTACCGGCTCCCGATACTATAAGCGCTACCGGATGGCTGAAAGAGCAGGGGGTAGAAAATCCAGGTGAAGCGCTGGCCGCTTCCGGATTTGCACCGCTGCAAGCCGTGCAACTGGATGAGCAACTGGGCAGCGAAGAACGCGCCAAACTACTGCGCGCAGTGCGCCAACCCTCCGCGCTGGATGTGTTCGCGCTGGCCGAGGCGCTGCAGAAGACCGAGCAGACGCTGGTCGTGCAGTGGTTGCAGCAATGGTGTTACGACCTGAGTTCGATGAAACTGGCGGGCAGGCTGCGCTATCATCCCGGCGAAGAAGCGACAATCAAAAAACTGATCGAGCCCATTGAACCGCTAAATCTCGCACGGTTGCAGAAGTACCTGCAAACCGCAAAACGCGAGGCGCAGCACACTCTTAATTCCAGATTATTTTTCGAGTCCATACTGCTGGCGTATCGCCAGTTGATGCTTGCATAGCCATGCCTTTTGTCGATTCGCACTGCCATCTCAATTTTCCGGAACTTGCTGACGATCTGGACAATATCCTTGCGCATATGCGCCAGAACGATGTGATCAACGCGCTATGCGTTTCGGTCAACCTGAAGGATTTTACGCAGGTGCTGGCGCTTGCCGAACGACATGGGCATCTCTATGCCTCGGTCGGCGTACATCCCGACTACGAGGATGTTGAGGAACCCAGCGTTGCCGGCCTGGTCGAGCTGGCCCGCCATCCAGAAGTCATCGCCATCGGTGAGACCGGTCTGGATTATTTCCGACTGAAGGGCGACCTGGAATGGCAGCGCGAGCGCTTTCGCACCCACATACGCGCGGCACGGGAGACCGGCAAGCCGCTGATCGTCCATACTCGCGAGGCTGCTGCCGATACATTGCGCCTGATGGCCGAGGAGAAGGCGGGGGAAGCTGGCGGCGTGATGCACTGCTTCACCGAAACATGGGAGGTGGCGGAGGCCGCGCTCGCGATGGGCTTCTACATCTCCTTTTCCGGCATCGTCACGTTTAAAAATGCGAAACAACTCAAGGAGGTAGCCAGGCGCGTGCCTTTGGAACGCATCCTGATCGAGACCGATGCGCCTTATCTGGCACCCGTGCCGCATCGCGGCAAGCTCAATCAACCTGCTTATGTGAAACACGTCGCAGAAGAGATTGCCGCGCTGCGCGGCATCAGTCTGGAAGAAACTGGCAGATGTACCACGGAAAATTTCATGCGTTTATTCGGGCTGGAGAATTGAGCAAGGAAGTCTCCCGTAATAATTTTTCAGCAAGATTATTGACAGGGATTTGAATATCCCTATAATGCGCAACTCGTTTCGCGGGAGTAGCTCAGTTGGTAGAGCGATACCTTGCCAAGGTATAGGTCGAGAGTTCGAGACTCTTCTCCCGCTCCAAATCCGAGGGAAAGCATTCTGGCTTTCCCTCACTCATTTCAAGCCGTTGAATTGCAACAGGGCGAGATAGCAAAATGGTTATGCAGCGGATTGCAAATCCGCCTATCCCGGTTCGATTCCGGGTCTCGCCTCCAAAGAACCCGCCCGGGTGGTGAAATTGGTAGACACAACGGACTTAAAATCCGTCGATCCGAAAGGATTGTACCGGTTCGATTCCGGTTCCGGGCACCATAGAATCAAGGACTTACGATTTCGTAGGTCCTTTTTTTATTTCCAAAAAATATTTGGTGGGGGTGGTATGGGGGTGGTATGGGGGTGGTATGGGGGGGGTATGGGGGTGGTTTTTAACTAGAAAATTGTTCCCGACAAAGCAATTCTTATCTGAAGAGTTATTCGTTCTCACAATGAATCAATTAGATACTATTGATATGATTCATCGAGTAATGTTTCATAAGGACTCTTGATCCGTTGTGTCTGTATTCACTTTGAGTAATTGGTACGGTATTGTTTGACCTCTTCTCGGCCATAACGCCCGTTTTTGATGTGACGGTAAAATGTCTGCTCTGCGCAGAAAAGCAGGCAGCCCCCTCTAAACAAATGCAGATCAAATACATATGAAAACGCCATATATGCCGCATTTATTTGGTGATGAGGCCACGTCGAAGGTGCAAGCTCGGCAAGGATGGGCGACCGTTGGCGTTATATCATCCATTGCTTGGCCTCAGGATGATGTTTGGCTCCAATACGATGGGCAGGAATACTTTCTGCACGGTGTTAAGCAAAGAGCCGATCACACCACATCGCCTTGCGTAAGCGCACCCTGCGATCGTGAGTATGTTGACGATGCCATTGCGCGGCTTTACCGCTTTGTTTCGGTACTGGGATATTTCAAACGCGGTTATGTCGATATTACTAGTCGAATGTGGGGGACCTTTCCGATTCCGAACGTATCCATCAATGACTCTTTGATGACGATAACACAGGCTGGGAACAAGACCTTCAGTTGCAATCATATGCCAATCATCGAAGATGATCAGGTACGTAAAGCGCTTGCATTTCTTCGGGAAGGTCGCCGTCTGCGCCATTTGCATGAGCCATATTCATTTCTCAGTTTTTTTAAGGTGCTTGAGAGCCAGTTTGAAGCAAAGGATCGAAAATCGTGGTTTGAGAAAAATATGGATCATCTGGGCGGTGATGCGGCGAAACGGGTCGCTGAGCTTAAAGCACAGGGTATTGACGTTAGCGACCACCTTTACGTGTCGGGTCGCTGTGCCGTTGCCCATGCTAGTCTTTCTGGGGAAATCGTCGACCCAGATATTCCCGCAGATCGGAAACGCATTGCCGCAGATTTAGACGTCATGGCGTCTTTAGCGACTCGCTATGTAAAGCTCGATGCTGGCGTGCCTGACGAAATGGACCTTTATGAAAATAGGGACCGCGTAGCACCTTGGCATACCCTTATGACGCCCAAGGCAGTCGAAGTTCTAAAGTCCGGTGGTTGTTTGGATGATGTCGTAGGCTTGGGGCAGCTTGAAGGTACTACCGTGGAAATTAGGCTGTGGCCCGATCCACCGGCCACACAGTTCCAAGCCATGAATCTACTTCCGATTGGAAGCGGAAAAGGTTTTATTAAGCTCATTGCGCTTAACGCTCGCAATACTATTGTCCTGTCATTTGGGATGGATGTTGCGAATGGTCGAATGCACACGTTGCTCAACGAGAGCGGCATTCGGCAAGGCTCCAAAGTTACCGAACAGGATGTGGAAGATTTTACCCGTTACTTTCACAATGTTATTGGTAACCGTATTGTCGAACTGACCATTGAGGGGGCAGAGCCCGTAGACTGTGAAGTAGTTATACCTGTAAATATTATTCCCCAGACGCCTGAAGAGGCCGTAGTTCGTGCATTGGAGAAATTCCGTTGTGCGAAACGTCCAAGCTGTTGAGAATTTACTACTCCAGCGATGGAAACCCCAAGTGCTGGCTGCGCCCGAGGTAATTGATATGCTTACCAAAATTCCGAGGCGGGGCGTGCTTGGCTGACCGTTTGTTCGTAGCGCCCCAGGAGTCCAGATGGAAGACATTGAAATATACGAATTAGGCTGCAATGTGTTGTCCACTCTCAATAGGGAGCTTGGAGAGGGAATTTACGCGGAAGTCAAAGGTGAACTCGCAATTCAGTGGGGTTACGACCCCATATTCGGAGCCTACGCTTCCTCGTGTGGTTCTATCGACCAGCCACCGCAGCATTGCGTCACAATCCGCTTTGAGTTCATCCGCCAAATGTGGCGCGATGCAGAAAATTTTTGCGACTTTCTTAATGCTATTCCAGCTGGATCGGACACAGACAGACTGTACGATTTTTACGGTGATAGTGCGAAACTCCCCTCATGCTTCTCGAAGGAGGAGCAGATAAAGAACTTGTTCATGGCCGCATTGACCTGGGTATATTTCCACGAAATCGGTCATCTGATGCAGGAGCATGGAGTCATACGTGCTAGACATGGGGCAATAGATGATCAGAAGTCAAGCGAAGTTCATGAATTTAACGCATATGGGAACAACGCTCTCACCGGACATGCTGCGGTGGTGTCTCACACAACAGAGTTGGCGGCCGATTTCGAAGCCACCAATTTCTATTTGATGGAGCTGTTCCGCCACATCTCTGATCCAAGATTTGTGCGCCAAGAAAACAGAGCAGAAGTATTTAGCGGACTTCTCTACCTCATGATATGCGGGCTATCCATTGTATTTTACAGATTCAATGGAGCTTTTCCGCTAGCACCGTCAACCTTTCCGGAGGGGTCGCACCCAAGCCCACTTACTCGGTTGGAAATTAACATTCCCCATATTTTTGAGATATTGAGCGCCCCACAAATGGGGGAATTTATGGGCCACAATCTTGACAGAAAACAACTTGTCCAGCTTTCTCAGAAAGCTGCGCTATCGGTTGCTTTATATTGGTCAATGACCAATACAGACGAAAGAAAGTTTGATGATCGTTTCTTGATCAGAGGACTATTGAGCAATTTGGCAGACCTGCAATATCTCACGCATATCGTGAAATGTTGGGATGAGCTTCTCCCTGAGATTTTAGCTATTAGACGATTCGGCAGTACTCTCGGCCTGCTAACCTTTACTGACGAATTCAGAGAACGGATAACAAAGAATGTTATCTGGGGCGAAGGCGCTGAACGCCATCTATCATAGCTCCTTATAGAAACGTTGCAGTATCATACCCTCGACAACCTCACAATCTTTGAAAGATCGCAATGGTAGATTTCAAGAAACGCTTATCTGGAAATAAGGTAATTGCGCCGACCGATCCGGTTGTCTTGTACGACACATTGGATCGTACTCATGACAAGGGACCTTTACGCCCCGCGCAGCAAGCGGTTCTTTCAGAGTGGTTCACATCACGTCGTGAACAGCGCGATGTGATCGTTAAGTTGCACACAGGTCAGGGCAAAACGCTAATTGGTCTGTTGATGCTCCAATCTCGCCTCAACGACGGCAAAGGACCAGCGGTTTACCTTTGCCCAAATAACTTCTTAATTGCGCAAACTTGCGAGCAAGCTAGGCAATTTGGTATCAAAACTTGCATCGCCGAACCAGACTTGCCAGAAGATTTTCACAACGGGAAGGCTATTCTCGTCACATCAGTTCAAAAGTTGTTCAACGGCCAGACGAAATTTGGCATCAACCGTAATTCGATTGATGTGGGGACATTGCTGATGGATGATGCCCATGCTTGTTCAGACTCAATTCGGGAGCAATGTCGCATTCGAATCCCCAAAGAGGATGCGGCTTACCAAACAATTCTCACTCTCTTTGGGACAGATCTGGAACATCAAGGTGTTGGTACGTTTGCTGACATTCAAAATGACAAGCGTGACGCAATATTGCCAGTGCCGTATTGGGCATGGATGGATCGTGAATCTGAAATAGCACGGATACTGTCGGCGGCGGCTGACAGAAAGCCAGTGAAATTTGCATGGCCAGTTTTGAAAGACAATCTGGCAAACTGTCAATGCGTGGTTTCAGGGGTGGCTCTGGAAATCGAGCCATACATCCCACCTTTATCAGTATATGGCTCATATTGGAAAGCGGCACACCGCATTTTCATGTCTGCCACTGTGACGGACGATGCATTCCTGATCAAAGGATTGCAGCTGTCGCCGGACACCATTACTAAGCCTTTGACGTATAGCAAAGAGAGCTGGTCTGGTGAGAAGATGATCCTGTTGCCCTCACTGATCGCTTCCGAACTTGATCAGAATGCCATTGTTAAATGGTTAGGTGTATCCACACCTAGCAGAAACTCCGGAGTAGTTGCTCTTGTGTCCAGTTTTCCCAACGCGCGTATTTGGGAAGCGAATGGGGCAATCGTCGCAAAAACAGAGACCGTAGAAGGCATCATTGATAGGTTGCGACGGCGTGAGTTTGAAAAGGCTGTTGTTTTGGCCAATCGCTACGATGGCATTGATCTGCCAGATGATGCTTGTCGTATTCTGGTTTTCGATGGCAAGCCCTACTCAGAAAGCTTGATAGATTTATACCAAGAAGATTGTCGCCCCGATAGCGAAGTAACTTTGATGCGAACAGTTCGCACTATTGAGCAAGGAATGGGGCGAAGTGTTCGTGGCGAAAAAGACTACTCTGCAATAATCATTATTGGCGGAGACATTACGCGTTTACTTCGGGAAAATCGCTCACGAAAGCACCTGTCGTCTCAATTGGCAAAACAAATTGAAATTGGCTTACAGTTAGCGGAAATGGCCGATGAAGAAATTAAGGAAGGCAAGGAACCGATACTTGCGTTACAAGGCTTGGTCAACCAATGCCTTGGTCGAGACGCCGGCTGGAAGGCTTTTTATTCTGAGCAAATGGCTGAGGTGAAACCTTCATTGCCAAATGATCGAATCCTTAAGTCTTATGTGGCAGAACTTAATGCAGAAATCACCTATGCCAAAGGTGACTATCAGGGGGCAGTGACTCAACTGCAAGGTTCGCTAGATAATGGGCTGATAGACAAAGGAGATGTCGGCTGGTATTTGCAAGTCATGGCTCGTTACCAGTATCGTGCAAACAGAAATGAATCAGTGCGTCTGCAACTTGCCGCGCATACTTCCAACCATCTTTTGTTGTTGCCCTCTGAGGGGGTGACCATCGCTAAGCTTACTCAAGTATGTCAAGGGCGAATGGAGCGCATTATTGCGTGGATAACAAAATTTGAGAATTACCAACAGCTTGACGCTACGTTATCGGACATTCTTGGGCGGCTTAATTTTGGTGTAAAAGCAGACCGGTTTGAAGAGGCACTCCATGAACTCAGTGAAGCATTAGGATTTTCCAGCGAGAGACCAGATAAGGTATGGAAAGAGGGGCCAGACAATCTTTGGGCGCTTGATGCTACCCATTACTTACTTTGGGAGTGCAAGAACGAAGTTGAGCTTACAAGAGCAGAAATAAACAAAAGAGAAGCAGAGCAAATGAATCGATCATACGCATGGTTCCTTAAGCACTACCTAGGAGCTGAAGTAACAAACATCTGGATTCATCCAACGAATGATTTGCAGAGTGCGGCCGGATTATTGCAGCAGGCAGTGGTTATGAGAGAAGCTGAATTACGTCAATTCGTTAAGCGAGTTCGCCTATTTTTCAAATCGCTGGAATCGCAGGATTTTAATAGCTTGTCTGCGGCACATTTACAGGGCTTGGCGGATCGACACATATTAAGCACAGCAACCATCCTCAAGGATGTCACTAAGCCAGTGCGCAACTTAAAATGACAGGCGTGTCAAACCAAAGAATACCAAACTGAAGGGGGCAGCTTAGCAATACTATTCAGCAACGACCGTTACGCAATCAGTAGCAGCCGTTATTTCCAACCATAACTAATGACGGCAAAGCCCACATGGCGGAAGTTCTTAATCGCAACCTTGAGTGGCTGCTTTGAGCTTGGCCAATTACTCGCAAGCCAAACTTAATGCAGTAGCGAGGAAATTGAATGAGCGTCCAAGAAAGACACTAAGCCCAAGTCGATTCATTGATGCGATAACCGTCCTAGTTGTCACATGGCTGGCAACAGTAAATATGTACGATATTCTTCGACTTGCGAAATTTCATCAACGCGAGGATAGAAGAAATGAGAAGCGTATCTCCAATACCGAATGATGTGCTCTTGGAAAAATTTGACAGCCTTTCTGGAGAAATTCGAATTACGCCAGAACAGTTGTCCCTGATATTGGGTATCAGTGTTTATTCTTTGCAGGAAAAGAGGCGTCACGGAAACCTATTGCCTCACGTCAGGGAGGGGGCGAAAGTGTTGTACCGAATAAAGGATGTCAGAAAGTACCTAAAGGAACAGCCTTTGTACGAAAATTATCTCGCATACTATCAGGCGAGAAAAGATGCGATCTGGGATGTCCCGCAAAAGTCAGATAGTGATCGCTGAAGCGGATATCTGGCTGAACTATCCCCAATACTTTCTAGTGGTTTTTTTCTTCATTTTGCTTACCGCCACTTAAAAAAATGGTTGGAACTGTTGTGAAAAGTTGGGGGTGGTATGGAGGTGGGATTTAAAGAAGTTTTCCCCCCTATAACGACCTTTCGAAGATTTGACTCGCTTACGGAAAAAAATTAAAACCACAACAAAACAATGCGTTACAAAATAATTGGCGGATAATATAATGGGACTTAAAATCCGTCGAGGCTTAACCCCTCGTACCGGTTCGATTCCGGTCCCGGGCACCATTTCTCCAACGCATCTCGCATGCCCCCCCCAAGCCAGGCAAATCCCCTCCAACTCTCTTTTCAGAGCCAGTATTCCGTCCTTCAGGTAGAATCACGCTCGGACCATAACATTTTCCGAGCAACAACGTGTTCAGGGCCGACATCCCATGAGTACCTTTAAAACACCATGTTTCAGGTTGTTCGTTCTCTCCCCTTCAAATAGCTGCTGACCAACCTCGATCTATCCCATCATCATGTACCGGATTCTTGCAGGCGACATAGGAGGAACCAAGACACGCATCGCGATCATCGATGTCGCGGAAGCGCAAACGCATATCCGGCGCGAAACCAGCTACCCCAGCCGCAATTATGTCCAGTTCGACGAATTGCTGGACGATTTTCTTGGCGGAGAGCAAGTTCCTGAATATGCAGCCTTTGGCATTGCCGGGCCGGTGCAGGGCAGGGTGGTGAGAACCACCAATTTGCCATGGCGTATCGATGCGGATGCGTTGCAGCAACGTTTCGGGTTCAAGCACTGCACTTTACTCAACGATCTGGAAGCGACCGCCTACGGCTTGCGCGCATTGAACACGGCTGATCTGTTGACTTTGCAAGCCGGGATGCCGAAGGAAGGGGGCAATGCCGCAGTCATTGCCGCAGGTACGGGATTGGGCGAGGCAGGCCTGTATTGGGACGGACAACTGCAACGACCGTTTGCCACCGAAGGCGGGCATGCCAGTTTCAGTCCTGGCAACGAACTGGAGATGGAACTGCTGCGTTATCTCTGGAAGGATCATCGGCATGTCAGTTGGGAACGTGTCGTTTCCGGCATGGGATTGGTCAGCATGCATGAATTCCTGCGCGCATACCGACACGCTGCCGCCCCCCAGTGGCTTGTCGAGGAAATGAACCATGGCGATGCGGCGGCGGCCATTGCCAATGCCGCGCTATCCGGCCGTGACGAAATCTGCGCCGAGACCTTGAACTGGTTCGTAAGTCTGTATGGAGCAGAGTCCGGTAATCTCGCTCTCAAGACGATGAGTACCGGAGGGCTGTATCTGGGTGGCGGGATCGCGCCGAAGATTCTGCCGTTATTACGGGAAGGGGTATTCATGAACGCTTTCCTCGATAAGGGGCGGATGCGTCCTTTGCTGGAAGCCATGCCTGTACGGGTGATTCTGAATGACCGTGCCGCTCTGTTCGGCCCGGCTTTATGCGCCGCACAACTCGTCGATATTGCGCCATGTGATGCCGAATGACGGGGCAATTGCGCTATAATCCGCCGCTTGTGTGCAGCCCCAGGATATTGTTCTTGAGCGAGTAGCGTAAATGGAAAAAAACACCACGTACATTCTTCAGGTTCGACCGAAGATTCCGAAGCGTCTGGCCCGCTTGGAGGAATTGGCGAACAATCTCTGGTACAGCTGGGATCGCCCCACACGCGCCCTGTTCGCGCGCTTGCATCCTGGCTTGTGGAAGGCGACCGGGCAAAGTCCCAAGGCATTCCTGAAGCGCGTCGCGGAACAACGCTTGCTTGAAGCGGCCGAAGATCCGGTATTCATTGGCAACCTCAACCGCGTCATGGCCGCCTATGACACCTATCACGACAATCGCTTCCCTGGAAGCAGCATGGATTGGCTGCGCAAGGACGATCTGATTGCCTATTTCTGCGCCGAATTCGGTTTTCACGAGAGCTTTCCGATTTACTCGGGAGGCTTGGGCATTCTGGCCGGAGACCACTGCAAGGCGGCAAGCGATTTGCGCCTGCCGTTTATCGGCGTTGGACTGCTGTATCGCCAGGGCTATTTCCACCAGACCATCGATAGCGATGGCAACCAGATCGCCACCAATACCGATTCCAGTTTCGATGATTTGCCCATTACTCCGGCCAAACGGGCCGACGGTACCGATGCCTATACTTCGGTAGAACTGCCGGATCGCACACTCAATCTCAAGATATGGCAGGCGAAGATCGGCCATATCACACTGTATTTGCTGGATACCGATCTGGAAAGCAACAATGCCCATGATCGCGACATTACCCATCGCCTGTATGGCGGGGACAAGGTGATGCGCATGGAACAGGAGATTGTGCTGGGTATCGGAGGGGTGCGCGCGTTGCACGAACTGGGATTAAGGCCGACCGTCTGGCATATCAACGAAGGTCATGCGGCCTTCCTGGTGCTGGAACGCATCCGCCATAAAATCAGCAATGACGGCCTGGATTTTGCCACCGCACTGGAATGCGTCGCAGCCAATACGGTTTTCACCACGCACACGCCCGTCCCGGCAGGCCACGATCACTTCAGCGAAGGCATGGTGAAATCCTACTTCGAGAAATATTACCCGGCACTCAAATTGAACCATGATGAATTCATGGCGCTGGGGCGCACCAAGGACAGTCCGGAATTCAATATGACAACCTTGGCGATTCGCGGCACGCGTTTCCACAATGGTGTGTCGCGCATCCACGGAGATGTATCTGCCCAGATATGCAGCGACATGTGGCCGGAAATCGAACACCGCGAGAACCCGATAACCTATGTCACCAATGGTGTGCATGCTCCCACTTTCCTGGCAACGGAATGGATCGAGGTGCTGGAACGACATCTGGGGTCGGAATGGAATATGCGCATGAATGACGTGGAATTCTGGGAGGATGTCGATAACATCCCGGACCATGCGTTCTGGAGCGTCCACCAGTCGCTGAAAGCCAAAATGCTGAATATGGTGCGCGAACGTATCAGCGCACAGCATTTCCGCAATCATGGTTCAGAGGCGCATCTGGACCGTTTGCTCAAATATGTCAATCCGGAGAACCCGAACATCCTGACGATCGGTTTTGCGCGCCGCTTTGCAACTTACAAGCGCGCAACCATGCTGTTTGGCGATCTTAATTGGCTGCGCGAGATCCTGCACAACCCGGAGCGCCCGGCAGTCTTCATTTTTGCCGGCAAGGCACATCCGGCGGACGTGCCTGGACAGGACCTGATTCGCCGCATCACGCAGATTTCCAAGATGCCAGATTTCATCGGCAAGGTGCTGATCGTGGAGAATTACGATCTGGCACTGTCTCGCAAGCTGGTGTCCGGCGTCGACGTATGGCTGAACAATCCGCTTTATCCGCTGGAAGCGAGCGGTACTTCCGGGATGAAAGCGGGACTGAATGGCGTGATCAATCTGTCGGTGCTGGATGGCTGGTGGGGAGAAAGCTACGATGGCAAGAACGGTTGGGCAATCAAGCCGGTATCTGAATTCCTGAACGAGGATATCCGCACACGCGAAGAAATGCGCACGCTTTATGAATTGCTGCAGGATCAGGTCTTACCGTTGTACTACGAACACGGCAAGATGGGGTTTTCGCAAAACTGGGTGAAGATGGCCAAGCGCTCGATGGCAACCATCATGCCGCGCTTCAATTCCAAACGCATGGTGGGCGAGTACCTTGCCAAGTGCTATTTGCCGGCCAGCCAGCAACATCGCCTGTACAAGCAGGGCCAGTACGAGAACTCACGTGCCATTTCCGAATGGAAGAGGCGTATCCGCCAGGCATGGCCTGTCATCAAATTGCGGCGCCTGGATGCCGGCCAAACCGCGATCAACTATGGAGATACGCTACGCTTTGAAGTGGCGGTCGCATTGGACGGTCTCAACCCGAGCGATGTCCTGGTGGAAATGCTGATGGGTTTCCATACGCGCAGGGAATTGCTGCAATCCGCGCGGCGCTATCGCTTCGAGGCGACCGGCACAATGACAGATGCGGGCGAAACCATATTCGCCGCCGAAGTGCAGCCCGAGCTGTGCGGCAAGCTGGTATATCACATTCGCGCCTACCCCTATCACGAGATGCTGACCCATCCGTTCGAGATGGGCATGATGCGTTGGCTCTAGACATAGAGAACGTTGTTAACGAACGGAGAGTAATGGCATGGCCGAATTGAAAATCCTGTTTGCGACTTCTGAAGTCGCTCCGCTGATCAAGACCGGAGGCTTGGCCGACGTCAGTGGCGCCTTGCCAGCCGCGTTGCGCTCCATTGGTGTTGACGTTCGCATACTGGTGCCCGGCTATCCGAAAGTCATGTCGCAGCTCGGCCCGAACGAGGTGGTGGCACATTTTGCGCACTTGCCGGGTTTTCCGCCTTCCCGCCTGATCTTCAGCATCATGGGCAATGGAGTGCCGTTGCTGGTATTGGACTGCCCGGATCTGTACCAGCGCGACGGCGGACCATATCAGGATTCCCACGGCCAGGACTGGATGGATAATCCGCAACGTTTCGGATTGCTGTCCCAGGTTGCGGCGATATTGAGTTGCGCGAAGTCACCATTGAGTTGGCATCCTGACCTGTTGCATTGCAACGACTGGCAAACAGGCCTGGCTGGCGCCTACCTGAGTGTCGCGCCGGGCGCCAAACCGAATGTCATCACCATCCACAATCTCGCCTTCCAGGGTAATTTCTCGGCCGATACCGCCAGACACCTGCATTTGCCACCTTCCAGTTTCGGCATCCACGGGATCGAGCTCTACGGCAACATGTCCTTCCTCAAGGCGGGTCTCTTTTACGCGTACCACATCACAACCGTCAGCCCGACCTACGCCAAGGAGATACAGCATCCCGAACTCGGTTTCGGCTTGCAGGGATTGATTACGGCACGCAACAACGATCTCACCGGCATCCTGAACGGCATCGATACCGACGAGTGGAATCCGGAAACCGATCGGCACCTGCAACATCATTACAGCAGCGCACGAATGATCGGCAAGGCCGCCAACAAAAAAGCATTGCAAACCAAAATGGGGCTGGATGTCGACCCGGATGTGCCGCTGCTGGGCGTGGTCAGTCGTTTCACCTACCAGAAGGGACTGGACCTGTTGCTCGAAATCGCGCCACGCTTGGCCGAATTGCCGGTGCAATTGGCCATGCTCGGTAGCGGGGAGGCGACCATGCAGAAAACGGCAAGCAACTTGTCGCATCGTTATCCCGGAAAGATGGCCGCTTATATCGGCTTCAACGAAGATCTCTCGCACCTGATCGAGGCGGGAGCCGATATGTTCATCATGCCATCGCGCTTCGAGCCATGCGGCCTGAACCAGCTATACAGCCAGCGTTACGGTACTCCGCCTGTCGTCCATGCTACTGGAGGACTGGCCGATTCGGTCATCGACTGCACCGAGGACACGCTCAAGGACGGGACAGCCAGCGGCTTCGTATTCGGTGGCATGACCGCAGAAAACCTGTTCGCCACGGTCAAACGTGCTGTCGACCTCTACCAGGACCAGCGCAAATGGAAAGTGCTGCGCAAGAACTGCATGGCCAAGGATTTCAGTTGGGAAACCAGTGCCAAGGCATATCGCGCGGTATACCTGAAAGTATTGGGGAGGTCGTAGCAGACACATCACCGGCGCGGTTAGTATATATATCGGCCTTATTGTTCGAACAGGCCCTATGCTGCAAACCATATTCCAGATGAACCACTTTAACATTTGATCGAAAAACTCATGGCATCCAAACAAGTAATCAAAAGTAATCCGAAAAATACACTCACTAAATTACCTGCACTCGGAATGGACCATGGCAGTATAGCGACGGATTTCCGGCGTTATTACAGCCATACGCTGGGGCGGGACAAAAATTGCAGATCCCTCCATTACCTGTATACCGCTTTGGCTTACACACAGCGGGATCGTTTGATGGAACGCTGGAAAAATACCAAATACGCCTGCGATGAAAGCGGTTGCAAACGGGCTTATTACCTGTCTCTGGAATTCCTGATGGGAAGGGCTCTTGGCAATGCCATGCTGAACCTGGGAATCCAGGACGAAACGGAACGTGCCATGCTCGACCTCGGCATCGAACTGGAAGAGATCGCCGAACGTGAACATGATGCAGGATTGGGCAACGGTGGCTTGGGACGTTTGGCTGCCTGCTTCCTCGACAGTTGCGCGACCTTGCAGTTGCCCGTGATGGGCTATGGCATCCGTTATGAATACGGGATGTTCCGCCAACGCATCGAAAGTGGATACCAGGTCGAAGAACCGGATCACTGGTTGAGAGACGGAAACCCCTGGGAACTGGAACGCCCCGAATTCACTCAGCGGGTTCGATTCGGCGGGCGCACTGAACGTTTTCACAACCATGCGGGAGAATTGCGCGTGCGCTGGGTAGACGCGCAAGCTGTACTTGCTGTCCCCTATGACGTCCCCATTCCGGGATACCGGAACAGCACGGTAAATACCTTGCGGCTATGGAGTGCGGCCGCTACCGACGAATTCAATCTTGGCGAGTTTAATGCCGGCAGCTACACCGAATCCGTCGCCGCCAAGAACGATGCCGAACATATCACCATGGTGCTCTACCCGAACGATTCCAGCGAAAACGGCAAGGAGTTGCGCCTGCGCCAGCAATATTTTCTGGCTTCAGCGAGTCTGCAGGACATCCTACGCAACTGGGTGAGACGGCATGGCATGAATTTTACGAATTTTGCGGAAAAGAACCACTTTCAGCTCAACGATACCCACCCGACCTGCGTCGTGCCGGAATTGATGCGCCTGTTGATGGATGAGTATGAGCTTGACTGGGATATGGCTTGGGCGATTACCAGCAACACGGTCGCCTACACCAATCACACCTTGCTACCCGAAGCGCTGGAAAAGTGGCCTGTGCGAATGTTCAGTAGCCTGTTGCCGCGCCAGCTAGAAATTATCTATGAGATCAATGCCCGTTACCTGATGCAGGTCTCAAGGCAGTGGCCTGGAGACAATGATCGACTGAGGCGCATGTCGATTATCGAGGAAGGGTCAGAGTCGCAGATCAGAATGGCCTATCTGGCCATCGTGGCCAGTTTTTCGGTAAATGGCGTCGCGGCCTTGCACTCACAGTTACTGGAACAAACCCTGTTCCACGACTTTTACGAACTGTGGCCTCACAAATTCAACAACAAAACCAATGGCGTTACCCAGCGACGCTGGCTCGCTTGGGCAAATCCATCACTTGGGCAATTGATCACCAAGAAAATTGGCGATGGCTGGATAACCGATCTTGCACAGTTGCAACGACTAGCTTCCCATGCTGACAATCAGGCATTCGGGACGCAGTGGCGCAAGGCCAACCAGACAAACAAGGCGCGCCTTGCGCAGTTGGTGAAACAGGATTGCGGCGTTACTTTCAATACCGATGCGTTGTTCGACGTCCAGGTCAAACGTATCCATGAATACAAGCGCCAGCTGTTGAACATCCTGCATGTGATACACCTATATGACCGCATCAAGCGCGGCGATACCGCCAACTGGACACCCCGTTGCGTGCTCATCGGCGGCAAGGCAGCCCCTGGTTATGCGATGGCAAAGAACATCATCAAGCTGATTTGCAATGTTGCCAAGGTTGTCAACGAAGATCCGGAGATCGGCGATCAACTCAAGGTGGCCTTCCTGCCGAATTACCGCGTGACGGCAATGGAGATCATCTGTTCCGGCACTGATCTGTCCGAGCAGATATCCACGGCCGGAAAGGAAGCATCGGGTACCGGAAACATGAAGTTCATGATGAATGGCGCGCTGACTATCGGCACACTGGACGGGGCCAACATCGAGATGCGCGAAGAAGTCGGTGCGGAAAATTTCTTCCTGTTCGGACTAACGGCGGAAGAGGTCGAGAGCAGAAGAGCGAGCCATAATCCATCTGAGATCATCGAAGCTGACGAAGACCTGCGTCGGGTGATGCACCTGTTAAGCTCTGGACATTTCAATCAGTTCGAGCCGTACATCTTCGATCCCATCATCCAGTCCCTGACCGCATACGGCGATTACTGGATGACGATAGCCGACTTCCGCAGTTATGTTGATGCACAGCAGCGAGCCGCCGATTCGTTCCGTGACAAGGAGCGCTGGACGCGAATGAGCATCCTCAATACGGCTGCCAGTGGCAAGTTTTCCAGCGATCGCACCATCCAGGAATACAATGAAGAAATCTGGAAGCTTGAGCAGATCAAGGCGTTTCCGGTAAGCTGAAAACCGTCAGAAAACCGCGTCGGGATGTTGCAATGGAAAGGATACCGGCAGATTGACCCAAGCCGCTGATAACCTGATTGAAGTCAATGATCTTCATTTCGCTTATGGCGAACATGAAGTACTCAAAGGCATCAATCTCACCATCCCGCGTGGCAAGATTGTCGCGTTGCTTGGCGTAAGCGGATGCGGTAAAAGTACGTTGCTACGCCATTTTGGAGGCCAGTTGCGCCCATCGCGCGGCAGCGTGAAATTCATGGGGCAGGTAGTCCACGAACTTGACAGCGACGAACTATACGCAATGCGCCTCAAGATGGGGATGATGTTCCAGGTGAGCGGACTGTTCACCGACCTGTCGGTCTATGACAACCTCGCTTTCCCGATGCGCGAACACACCAATCTTCCGGAAGAGTTGATCCGTGACCTGGTGTTGATGAAACTGCATGCCGTGGGGCTGCGCAACGCCCGCGACCTGATGCCGAGCGAGTTGTCCGGCGGTATGGAGCGTCGCGTGGCGTTGGCGCGTGCCATCGCCACCGATCCGTCACTGATCATTTACGACGAGCCATTCGCCGGCCTCGACCCGATCTCGCTCAATACCATCGCGAACCTGATCCGAAAGTTGAACGACGCACTGGGTGTGACTTCGGTCGTGGTGACCTATGATCTTTCGGAATCTCTGAAAGTCGTCGATTACGTTTACTTTATCCACAACGGCGTCGTCATGGCCGAAGGGAAGGCAAGCGATATGTATGAATCGGATGACCCTTTCGTCCGACAATTTGTCCACGCAGAGCCGGACGGCCCGGTCGCCTTCCAGTATCCGAGCCGGCCGTATGCGGATGATTTGAGAATATTGCGCTAACCTGGACGACGAAACCTGATCAATCCGGCAAGCCCGGAACACCTGCAGATCAGGTTCATGAACATGAACGGAGGGTTAAGGGTTATTGGAATTCCTTTTGTCTTCAATGGGATGCCACCAGACTGGATTATTTGCCTGTTTCCCGGTAGTGAGCTATCAACCCGCTGGTGGACGCGTCATGCATTGATACCATCCCCGCATCACTCAGTTCCGGCAGAATCTTGCCGGCCAGTTGCTTGCCCAACTCTACGCCCCACTGGTCGAACGGGTTGATGTTCCAGACCACGCTTTGTACGAACACCTTATGCTCATACAACGCGATCAGCATGCCCAGCGTATGTGCATCGAGCTTATCGAACAACAGGGTGTTGGTGGGTTTGTTGCCAACGAATACCTTGTGCGGCAGCAGGCTTTCCAGTTCTTCTCCCTGCAAACCCTGCGCAATCAGTTCTGCGCGTGCTTCCTCGGCAGTTTTGCCAAGCATCAGCGCTTCGGTCTGCGCAAAACAGTTGGCCAGCAGGATGGCATGGTGTTCGCCGATCGGGTTCTGGCTGTGCATGGGAGCAAGGAAATCCGCCGGTATCATGCGCGTACCCTGATGGATCAATTGATAGAACGCGTGCTGACCGTTGGTGCCGGGTTCGCCCCAGACCACCATCCCGGTATCGTAATTAACCGGATTGCCGTCGCGATCCACGCCCTTTCCATTGCTTTCCATATCCAGTTGCTGCAAGTAGGCGGGAAAGCGATGCAAATACTGGTCATAGGGAAGCACGGCATTCGACCCTGCGCCGAAAAAATTACCGTACCAGATACCGAGCATACCCATCAGCACGGGGATATTCTGCTTCAGTGGCGCACTGCGGAAGTGCTCATCCATTGCATAGGCGCCGCCCAGCAATTCCTCGAACCCGTCCATGCCGATATACAGCGCGATGGGCAGGCCGATGGCTGACCACAGAGAATAGCGCCCGCCAACCCAATCCCAGAACTCGAACACGTTGTCCGGATTGATGCCGAATTTCGTAGTGGCTTCCAAATTGGTGGAGACCGCGGCAAAATGCTTAGCCACGGCTTGTTCGTTGCCTAGTTTTCCAACCAGCCATGCACGCGCAGATCGACCATTGGTAAGGGTTTCCTGTGTCGTAAAGGTCTTCGAGCTGACAATGAACAGGGTGGTTTCGGCATCCAGTTTCTTGAGCGTTTCAGCAAGGTGGGTACCATCCACGTTCGAGACAAAATGCGCACGCAAATCTTCCCTGCCATAAGGCTTGAGTGCCTCGCACACCATTAGTGGCCCAAGATCCGATCCGCCGATACCGATATTGACGATATCGGTGATTGGCTTGCCGGTATGGCCGAGATGCCGGCCGTTGCGTACCGAATCGGAGAATTGCCGCATCTTCCCGAGGACACGGATGACATCGGGCATCACATTCTTGCCATCCACCAGCACAGGCCGGTCCGAACGGTTGCGCAGTGCGGTATGCAGTGCGGCACGCTGCTCGGTAATATTTATCTTTTCACCGCCGAACATGCGCTCGATGGAAGCGGATAGCCCGGATTGCTCGGCAAGTGAAATCAGCAATTCAACCGTCTTCTCGTTTATGCGATTCTTGGAGTAATCGAAAAGCAGCCCCCCCAGTTGTACTGAGAATGTTCTGAAGCGTGCAGGATCATCCTGAAACATCTTGCGCATCTGAAGCGGTTCGATGGCGGAAAAATGAATCCCAAGTGCCTGCCAGGCAGCGGACTGAGTAAGTTTTGACATGATGGTCTAATTCAAATCAATATTAAAGCGAATCCCAAGAATCTCTTTCAACACCCTTGACCTTGGTGGGTCATGCCTCCGGCACGAGAACCACACCGGCTAGCGGTGGCAGGGCGATCTCGGCAGAGTAGGGCAGTCCCATCCATGGAATGGGCTCTGCCTGTATCAGACCAGCATTGCCTACGTTGCTGCCCGCGTAATATTGCGAATCACTGTTCAGCGCTTCGCGATACCGTGTATCCGTGGGCAACCCGATACGATAATGATTGCGCGGTACGGGAGTCAGATTCAGCGCAACGATGACAATGGACCCGTCGCGTGCGCGCCTCTGATAGGACAGCACTGATTTTTCCGCATCATTGCAATCAATCCAGTCGAATCCTTCATGCTGGAAGTCGAGATCATGTAACGCGGGTAATTTGCGGTAAAGATGATTAAGGTCGCATACCAGATTCTGCATGCCGCGATGGAATTCATCGCCTAATTGCCACCATTCGAGTTCCCACTTGGACTGCCATTCACGCCCCTGTGCGATTTCATTGCCCATGAAATTGAGTTTTTTCCCCGGGCTGGTCATCTGGTAGGTAAGCAGCAGGCGCAGATTGGCGAATTTCTGCCAGCCATCGCCCGGCATCTTCGACAACAAGGAACCCTTGCCATGCACCACTTCGTCATGCGAGAAAGGCATTACAAAGTTCTCGCTGTAGGCGTAGACCTGTCCGAATGTCAGCTGGTTGTGGTGATAACGGCGATGTACCGGATCATGCTGGAAATAGCCCAAAGTATCGTTCATCCAGCCCATGTTCCATTTGATCGAGAAACCCAATCCACCCAGATAGACCGGGCGGGATACACCCGGCCATGCGGTCGACTCTTCGGCAAAGGTCAATGCGCCGGGGAATTCCTCATGCACCATGATGTTCATTTCACGCAGGAAGTCCACTGCATCGAGATTTTCGCGACCGCCGTATTTATTCGGGATCCATTCGCCCGCCTTGCGCGAATAATCCAGGTACAGCATTGACGCTACCGCGTCGACGCGCAATCCGTCGAAATGGAATTCGGAAAGCCAGTAATGCGCGCTGGACAGCAAGAAGGTCTTAACTTCGTTGCGGCCAAAATTGAAAATATGTGTACCCCAATCCTGATGGAAGCCGAGGCGGGGATCTTCATGTTCGTATAGCGCCGTACCGTCAAAACGTGCCAGAGCCCAGCTGTCCTGAGGGAAGTGCGCCGGCACCCAGTCGAGAATCACGCCGAGCCCGGCCTGGTGACAAGTATCGATCAGATGACGCAATTCATCCGGAGAACCGAAACGGCTGCTTGGAGCGAAGTAGCCGGAACACTGGTAGCCCCAGGATTCATCCAGTGGATGTTCCGAAACGGGCATCAGCTCGATGTGTGTGTAACCCATCCCCTTGACATAGGGAACAAGGTCAATGGCCAATTCGCGATAGCTGTAGAAGCGGCCATCCGGGTGGCGTTTCCATGAGCCGACGTGCACTTCATAGATATTGATTGCGCCGTGCAACCAGTCCCACTGTCCGCGCTGCTTCATCCATTGTTCATCCTGCCAGGCATGCGCATGGGTCGGAGAAGTCAATGCTGCAGTACCAGGACGCAATTCATAGCCTTGTGCGTAGGGATCCGTCTTGGTCAATAAATTGCCCGTATCACGATTGCGGATCTCATAGCGGTACAGCGCATGTCGCTGAATCTCGGGAATGAACAATTCCCACACACCGCTGGAACCGTGCGAGCGCATCGGATGCAAGCGGCCATCCCAACGATTGAATTCACCGACGACACTGACACGCTCCGCGTTCGGTGCCCAGACAGCGAAGCGCATGCCTCTCACGCCGTTAATTTCGACCTGGTGCGAACCCAGCATGCGATAGCCTTGGCGCAGCCTGCCTTCGCTGAACAAATACAAATCCTGTTGGGACAGATGGGGGGGGAACTGGTATGGGTCGTAAACTTCACGCTCTGCCGTACCTTCGTTGATACGCAGGCGGTAGGGGCGTGTCGGCTCGTTCTTTCCGCGCCATTCGAAGATGCCGCCATTATGGGTGCGTTTGAGCGGCTCGCTCCCTTTTTGTGTGATCAAAGCGACTTCGGTTGCATAGGGCTCATAGACACGAACGATCCATTCCTGCCCTTCACGGTGCAACCCGAGCAAGCCAAACGGGTCATACATGCGGGCTTGCAGCAGCGCTTCCATCAACGTTTTCACTTTAAATATCCTCTTTAATTGTTCTTGTCTAAGTGACCAATTGTAAACGATAATGGCTGCACTAAATACGATATTAGATGAGGGGATGTGAAATATGAATGCCGAGTTGGGTTATTTGCAGAAAAAATATCATGTTGCATCCGGCGATCCTGCGCCGCGTTTCGTTAGTCGCATCACCAAGAATACCTATGCGATGGTACTGGCCGGCGGGCGAGGTAGCCGTTTGCATGAGCTGACTGACTGGCGCGCCAAGCCTGCTGTTCCGTTCGGCGGGAAGTTCCGCATCATCGATTTCGTCCTCTCCAACTGCGTGAATTCAGGCATACGCCGGATCGGCGTAGCTACCCAATACAAATCACACAGCCTGATCCAGCATCTGCAGCGTGGCTGGTCTTTCCTGAATGGCCAATTCGGCGAGTTCCTTGATTTGCTGCCAGCGCAACAGCGCGTCAGCGAGGATCAGTGGTACAGAGGTACAGCCGATGCGGTATTCCAGAACCTGGATATCATCCGTGAGAGCAATCCCGATTTTGTCGTGATATTGGCGGGCGATCACATTTACAAAATGGATTACGGCAAGCTGCTTGCCTTCCATGTGGAAAGCAAGGCAGACATGACGGTTGCGTGCCTGGAAGTCCCTGTTTCAGAGGCGAAAGCATTCGGTGTGATGGGCGTGGACGAAAACTCGCGCGTCGTCGAATTCGTTGAAAAACCTGCCAATCCACCGTCCATTCCGGGCAATCCGGAAAAATCCCTGGCCAGCATGGGTATCTATGTATTCAACAGCGGTTTCCTTTTTGAACAACTTATCCGGGATGCGGACGCCCCCAACTCAAGTCATGACTTCGGTAAAGACCTGATTCCTCATATGGTTGAAAAATATCGGGTATTTGCCCAGAGCTTCGAGCAAAGCTGCGTTGGGATGGGCGATGACAATATTCCGTACTGGCGCGACGTGGGTACCATTGATTCCTACTGGGAAGCCAGCATGGAACTGACCAAAGTGATTCCGGACTTGAATATGTACGATCAGGAATGGCCGATCTGGACGCATCAGGAACAACTGCCGCCGGCAAAGTTCGTGTTCGACGAGGATGACCGTCGCGGCATGGCGATTGACTCACTGGTTTCCGGCGGATGTATCGTCAGCGGTTCAACTGTAAGGCACTCGCTACTTTTTTCGGATGTGCGCGTGAACAGTTATTCCAATATTGAGGACTCTGTACTATTGCCTAACGTGGATGTGGGCCGTCATGTCGTGCTCAAGAAGGTGATCGTAGATAAGAATTGCAGGATTCCGGAAGGCATGCAGATTGGCGTCAATCCAGAAGAGGATCGTAAACGTTTTCACGTCAGCCAGAATGGCGTGACGCTTGTTACGCCCGACATGCTTGGGCAGAAGATACACAATAATCGTTAATACAACATCCAACCGCCCCCGCCACCACATGGCGGGGGGGGCTGCCGTTATGAAAAAAAATATTGATCTGATCTTTCTCTGGCACATGCACCAGCCGGACTACCGCGATTATGCCAGCGGGGATTTCGTGTTGCCGTGGACTTATCTCCACGCCATCAAGGATTACACCGACATGGCCTATCATCTGGAGCGGCATCCGAAGGTGCGAGCCGTGGTGAATTTTGTGCCCATTCTGCTCGATCAACTGGAAGATTACGCCGAACAGTTTGCCACGAAACGATTGCGCGACCCATTGCTGCGCCTGCTGATACATGAAGATGCCTGCGATCTGACTCCTAAAGATCGCCATCTGGCGCTTGACGCCTGTTTCCGCACCTATCATTCCAAGATGATTTCTCCTTACCCTGCCTATAACCGCTTGCTGGAGTTGTATAACCGCTTGCAACCCGACGGTGAGACTGCATTGTCTTATTTGTCCGGGCAGTACGTGAGCGATTTGCTGACTTGGTATCACTTGGCATGGTGTGGCGAAAGCGTGCGTCGCGAACATGCACTGGTGCCTCACTTGATGAGCAAAGCGGAAGGCTTTACCTATGAAGATCGCAGGCAGCTGCTTGACCTCATAGGCGAATTGATTGCCGACATCATCCCGCGTTATCGCAAGTTATCCGAGTCTGGACAAATCGAAATTTCGGCGACACCGCATTACCACCCGCTGGCACCGCTGATGATAGATTTCGACAGCGCCAAGGAAGCCATGCCGGATGCACCCTTACCCAACTCTCCTCATTATCCCAAAGGACGACAACGTGTAACAGAACATGTCCGATTGGCCAAGCAAAGTCATCAACGCCGTTTTGGTACCGAGCCGCATGGAATGTGGCCAGCCGAAGGATCGATCTCCTCGGAAACGCTGGAAGTTCTGGCTGCCGAAGGCTGCCTCTGGGCAGCCAGCGGAGAGGGCGTTTTGGTGAACAGCTTGCGCAAATCGCTGCATACCGTTCCCGACCGCCATCAGTATTTGTACCGGCCATATCGTTTGAATAACGGCGCTGAAGATTTGAGCTGTTTTTTCCGGGATGATCGCTTGTCCGATGCCATCGGTTTCGAATATTCAAACTGGCACGGAAAAGATGCAGCCCACCATTTTATCGATCAACTCAACGATATCGCCAAACATGCGCCTGATGGAGAAACTCCTGTCGTCAGCGTCATTCTGGATGGCGAAAACGCATGGGAATATTATCCTTACAACGGTTTTTACTTCCTCGACGAGCTGTACTCCCAGCTTGAGGCACAGACAAAAATTCACACCACGACTTTTAGCGATTATCTGAAGTTGAGTCAGATACGCTCCGATAGCGCACGCCCACAGAACCTTTCCGATATCGTCGCGGGCAGTTGGGTATATGGTAATTTTTCGACATGGATCGGTTCCAAGGATAAGAATCGCGCATGGGACTTGCTCTGCGTCGCCAAGCAAAGCTTTGACATGGTCATGGCCAGCGGTCGTCTCAGCAAGGCAGAACAAGAGGCAGCTGAAAAGCAGCTTTGTTCTTGCGAAAGTTCGGATTGGTTCTGGTGGTTTGGCGATTACAACCCATCTCTCTCGGTAGCCAGTTTTGATCGTTTGTTCAGACACAATTTGACCGAGTTGTACCGTCTGCTGAAATTGCCCGCTCCGCGCAATCTGTCCGAACCAGTAAGCCAGGGAAGTGCAGTAGAAACCGAAGCCCACGGAGCAATGCGCCGCGCATCCGAGTAATTTCAGAACCTCAAGACTCTTTCCGGTGCATTAGCCTCGGATTTACCAGACGATATTTATGCTTAACAACCGAGCCAGCGGAATACTACTTCATCCCACCTCCCTTCCAGGTATGTTTGGCATTGGCGACTTCGGTAGCGATGCATACCGGTTTATAGACTGGCTGGAAAGCGCAGGGCAGACCTATTGGCAGTTTCTGCCGCTTGGAGAAATCGGACCGGGCAACTCCCCCTATATGAGCAGTTCCGCCTTCGCAGGCAATATTCTGCTTATCGATATTATCGAGCTCGCTGACCATGGTTGGTTGCGTCAGGAGGATATGATCCCCCTTCCCGAGTTCGACTCGAACCGTGTGAATTACCTGCTGGCGCAGCCATTCCGCATGGAACGCTTACGTCGTGCGTCAAGAAAGTTCTTTACGGATGGCATCCAGAACATGCGAGATTCTTACGCCGAATATTGCGATGCCGAAAAAGACTGGCTTCATGACTACGCGCTATTCATGACAATCTCCGAGCTCGAAAATTGGCGCGAGTGGAATCACTGGCCGAAGGAATTTGTCCGCCGCGATCCGGAATGGCTATCCAGAATCGAAAATGATTATTCCAATGAACTGAATTTCTGGAAATTTTGCCAATGGTGCTTTGCACGTCAGTGGCTGAAATTAAAGCAATATGCCCACGATCATAACGTCCGCATCATTGGGGATGTTCCAATATTCGTTGCCTATCAAAGTGCAGACGTATGGGCGCATCAAGAATTGTTTGAGTTGGACGGGAGTGGACTACCCTCCGTTGTGGCTGGGGTACCCCCGGATTATTTCAGCGAAACCGGTCAACTATGGGGCAATCCCTTATATCGCTGGGAAGCACATGAGGCCACTGATTATTCATGGTGGGTGGCCCGCCTGAGACATGCCCTGCAACTGGCAGATACGGTACGCATTGATCATTTCAGAGGCTTTTCAGCTTACTGGGAAATCTTGGCAGATTCTCCTAATGCAATGAATGGAAAGTGGAAAGAAGGGCCTGGCGAAAAGTTGTTTGAAACATTCAAACACATTTTTCCAGACCTGCCCATCATTGCTGAGGACTTGGGGATCATTACGCCTGATGTTGTAGAACTTCGCGACAAATTCAATCTTCCTGGCATGCGTATTTTGCAATTTGCTTTTGGTGAGGGGGAGGGGAATCATTACTTGCCTCATCACTATATCCCCAACACTGTTGCCTACACCGGAACTCATGACAACGATACAACCTTAGGCTGGTGGAACTCCATGCCCGAGGAAATCCGGAGTTTTGCCATGCAGTATTTGAATAGCGACGGAGCAGCGATCCACTGGGACATGATGCGAAGCTTATCTAGCTCTATTGCCAATACCGTTATCTTCCCAATGCAGGATGTCCTTGGTCTTTCCGGAGAACATCGCATGAACTTCCCAGGTCAGCCCATTGGCAACTGGGAGTGGCGCTTTAGCTGGAACCAGATTCAAGAGGGCCATACCGCCATGTTGGCGCAGATGTCTTCCGCAAACAGGCGCCTCCCGGTCGGCATCAATTAAGAAATGCTAACCTGATGTATCCGAATAGAATTAATTATCTTTATCGTTTGACATAATATACATTATGCGAATATCAGGGCAGGACAAGCCGGTATGAATTCGCGTTTAACATGCTGTCGGTTAACCGCCCCCAAGCGGCACTCTCCAGATGATTACCCCACGTTAAGTAAGTATTCAACCAGCGACCTGAGCTTGGCGGGTCTGACAGGTTTGTGCAATAACCGATAACCCCCTACGCTGGCAAGTTTAAGAATCGTCGGACTTGTATCGCCGCTGATCAGAATACAGGGAATATTGACATCAAGGTTCTGGCGTACCATTGTGACCACATCGATACCGTTCGTACCCCCCTCCAACTGGTAATCGCTGATAATCAAATCCCACTTTTCGCCGCTCTGCAATAGTCGCTCGACCTGCTCCAGAGAGGCTGCCGTACTGACCTTGCCACCCCATGCAGTCAGAATGCCGGATGTGCTCGATAACACCATCTCGTCATCATCTACCACCAACAACCTTTTGCTCGTCAAAACCAGATGGTCGTTTCCTGCTCCGTCATCCCCATTCGAGTCCGGATCGTCAGTTAAATCCTGATTAGTGACAGGAGTTGCCATCGGCAATTCCAAAGAGAATACGGAGCCTTTACCCGGTGCAGAGCGCAATTCGATACGGTGATTGAGCAACTTGACCAGACGCTCGACTATGGACAATCCCAGTCCCAATCCCTTCTCGTCAGTTAACGTAGGATGATTCAACTGGAAAAATTCGCGAAAAATATTGGACTGGTCTAATTTTGGAATGCCCGGACCATTGTCGCGAATCTCAATGCGCAGGAACCGCCCACGTCGGCGGCAAGCAACAAGGACGCGCCCGTTCGGATGGGTGTAGCGTATTGCATTGCTGACCAGATTCGTCAGAATGCGTTCCAAGAGTAGCGGATCGCTGGTTACATGCCACGAACACGACCTGACGGCCAACTGGATGTTCTTAATGCTGGCAAGCATTCGATAATCCGCAATAACATGCTCCACGATGCCTTTTACACTGCAAGTTTGCTGTTGCGGCACAACCACACCCGCGTCCAGTTTGGAAATATCGAGCAAAGCATTCATAAGAGCAGAAAGCGCCTCAACGGAGCTTTCCACCTGGACAAGCAGATGCCGTTGTTCGTCGCTGGTTATTTTGCGTTGCAATTCCGCGACATACAGGCCTAATGCATGTAATGGCTGGCGTAAATCATGGCTGGCCACCGCCAGAAAACGACTTTTTTCATGATTTGCCTGTTCCGCTTCCTCTTTCCTGTCACGCAGCTCCCGCGTCGCTTCCTCTATCCGTTGCTGAAGGATCGAGCGCTCCTGCTGCAACTGAGCGGCTGTATCGTTCAGGCCTTCTGCCAGCGTGGCAAGTTCCTTCACACGTGTTGTCAAAGAAACCCGTGTATCGAGATCACCGATGCCGATCGCCTTCACCGCGTCACTGAGCCTCCGGATCGGGTAAGTGATGCTGCGACTGGCCAGAAAAACAAGGAACAGGGACATTGCCAGAAATATCCCGGCAACGATAATCGTCAACCAGAGCATATGGCTCTTGGTGGCACTGGCGTTCACCTTGGTCATTTCCACGATGACGGCGCCAACCTGCCCGACAACCTGCCCTGATTCGAATTCGTCAAATTCCACTTGGGCAGGAATAATCGGCTGATATATCCAGAAGCTATTCTTGTTGCTGCGAATCGGGGTCAGAAGGTTGACCGCCTCCTTGATTTCACCGGCAGACGATATTTGCGACTGCCCGGAAGGATAACCAGCCACAGCGAAGTTGGCATCCTCAACGGCACCTCTAAGCGGTGCGGAAAATCCCCCCGCTTCGATCAATATCTCGGAAGCTGAATTCAGGACAATCACCCCGCTCACATCCTGCTCCTGCAGAACCCCGTCTGCGATATTCTGCAGAAATACCTGGTTGTTCGAGAACACACCATATTCACTACTGGATGCCAGTTGGCGCGCTATCAGCTTTCCGCGCTCCAGCAAATTTTCGTCGATATCCTGGAAACGGCTGGTCAAAAAGAAATATCCCAAGCTGATCGAAATGAGGAGTAGCGGAGCAAGAGTCAGCAATGCTACCTGCTGGCGAATGCCGAATCGATTCATCGTGCACCCTCCCCGGTCTTACCCATACGCTTACGAATGTCTTCAGGGGGCGACAAGACGACCCCCATGGATCGCGCAACCTCATGATTTAAGGAAATATCATAGGCATCCGGATGGGTTGGTTCAGGCAGTCGCCGATTGGTTTCGAATGAACCAATCACCCCGGCAGTTTGCCCGGCAATCTGTTCTGGCGTGGAAAAGATTGCGCCAAGTGCACCAGCGTTCACATAGGCTTTCGATATTCCAATCAAGGGGACTTTCAGGTGATAACTGGTCAGCAGGATGTTGCGAATATTGCTGGCGTTGTAAATCGCACTGTCTGGGATGGCAAGAAGTACCTCAGCCTCATTCAGGAGCTCTTCCAGAACAGGAAACAGCATATTGGAAGAAGCAACCTCTCGTCTGTCCAATAATAGACCCCGTTTTTTCGCAATCGAACCCAGTGTGGCAAGTTCGATTGCATTCCCGGGTGAATGCAGTATGCCGATCCGCTGGCAGTCTGGCAGGCTGGCCCGGATGAAGTCCAGTTGCCGCTCCCACGGCTGGTCGAGATATATCGCGGAAACTCCTGTGGAGCGCGCTTTGACACTGGACTTCCTCAATAAATACTCATAGCCCGCCTTGGGAACCATCGCTCCCAACACCGGAACATCATACTTCGCAAGTGCCGATTCCAGCGCTTTCATTCCAACTGCGACGACCAGATCGGCATACGGCAAAGGGGAGTCTGCATCAAGAGGGACTTCCTGCACCACAACCGACGCCTCGGATGCCTGTTTCAACGCCGTGGCAAACGACTGGTAAGGAGGAGTGCTATCACTCAACACCAGCAGGACGTGCGTTTCTCCAGCCCACGACGATAACGGCGTCGCAATGAATGCGGCCGACAGGGCAAGGATTCGGAATAAACGCCGCAAGTTCATCATGCCAGTCAGAATTCCAGCGTTGCGGTCAGGTAGGCGCGGCGATTAGCGACGAACCCAGATTTCTGGGGTACGTTGGAATACTCTGTGTAATTATCCTGCAGAGCATTCTGCACCGCCAGGGCGACCTCTCCCCCTCCCGGAACACCTTGACGGCCAAACGCATAAGCCACCCTCAGATCCAGCCTGCGCATCAGGTTTTGTGGCCATTGCGCATCAAGTACCTGTACCTTTTCCTGATGGTAATACCCGGCACTGACTTGGAGATTGGGTGTCAATTGCTCGGTCAGCAGAATACTGCCGCTGTCTGGAGGTACCAGAAAAGGGCATTGGTCGACATAAGTCTGAAGAAGGGGCATAAAAGCTGGCATCGTCATCGTGCCGCTGATCGCACAGCTGGCGCGCTGATGAGAGTAATTGAAAACCAGATGGCCTTGTTCGCTCCAGCGATACTTGAGCGTACCTTCTATCCCCTGGAATTTTGCCCCATACAGGTTGCTGAAACTGAAAGACAACGGCGCGGTCGGTTGCGGGTCAAGGAAGATATAGTCACTGACGTGATCCTGATAAACCCTTGCATCCACCGAAATTCCCAGTTCCCTGAACTCGCCCAGATAACCGATCTCCCTGGACGATACTTTTTCCGGCGACAAGTTGCCGACACTTCTGAACGGCCTTGAGACCGTGTAAGAAGTATTTGCAGACTGCTCAACCATTACTGGACTGCGATATGCCACCGAGGCGCTTGCGCGCAACGTATGGTCAGGTGTGACGTGATAGTTCAGCGAGGCACGCGGCGAAAGGTTTTGATGCCCCATTCCATCGTCTTCGAACATCGCTCCAAGATTGACCAGCAGCGAATGGTTTATCCTCAATTCGTCATGCGCAAAGACCTGGAGCAGTTGCAGGGACTGCGGCTGTTTGAAAAGCATCGTGCTTGCGGCAGTGTCATAACGTGCCGTTCCACCCCACACCAAACGGTTTGAATCACCCATCAGTATGGTATGTTGCAGACCAAGCTCGTGGCGATGGGCCTGGAACTCATCTTTATCAATGGCTTGCGATGAGTTGTCCATGTAGCTGCGGGAGATGTGGTAATACTTCAGCTTGAGTTCCCCACCATCCGACAGTGCGCGGGACCAGTCGAACTGCTGGAAGTCCGACGAAGTCCTGACATCCCGGAACAGTTCTGTCAATCTCAACAAATTGCCTGCACCGCGAGTCCCGTCGCTATAGCCTAGCTGGAAATCGAGGTTGTCCCGAGTATTGAAACGGTAGTTCCCGCGCAGATTGATCTGGCGCGTCTCGCTGCCATCGTTCAGCACTCTCAGGTCGTAACCATCATCCACTCGGTTTGACAACGTGAGGCGGTAATCCAGATTGTCGCCATGGACACCCAAATGTGCGGATGCATCGGCAATCCCTCCGTTACCTCCGGTCAGCGTGACCGCCGCTCCCTCCCTGGATGCCGCATCACGGGTGATGATGCTGATCACACCCTGTAGTGAATTCGCACCGTACGATGCGGCAGCCGGGCCACGTATCACTTCGATCCGTTCGATGTCATCCATGTGCAAGGGGATATCCAGCCAGTCGACCCCTCCCAATGGCGGCAGGAACACGGTTCGTCCATCCACCAGCACCTGCATGCGTCTGGCGTATTGATCCGTTGTGCCGTGGTAACTGACAAAAGGCAAATGGCCGCTGTCGTATCCCACATACATTCCAGGCACCAACCTGAACAATTCCGCGATGGTGCGGAACCCGGAAGCGGCGATCATCCCTCGGTCGATCACCGTCATCGCATTCGGCGCCTCCGATAAAGGCTGCGTCAATCGCGAAGCACTGAGCACAACGGGGAAGTCCTGAAAATACGCTTGTTCGCTCGGATATTCAGAAGCGGCAAAAGCCTGCGGAGCAAATGCTGAAACAAGCAGCATCGCTGACAATCGATACCGTTTCATGCGAGAACACCCTCCCCTGCTGAGCTTATTTTAGGTATGGCGAAGTGTCGCACTCGGAGAGGAGCCTGTCCATATGCCTGAAGGCCTATGTATTTTCTGGGGCACCCCAAGAAAAACGCCGCAATTGCGGCGTCATCTCGAGTGTTTATGGGGTGGCTGATGGGACTCGAACCCACGACAACCGGAATCACAATCCGGGACTCTACCAACTGAGCTACAGCCACCATTGAACATTTCTGGCGGGACACTGGCATGCCCGACAGGAATCGAACCTGCAACCCCCAGCTTAGAAGGCTGGTGCTCTATCCGGTTGAGCTACGGGCACAATTCTTTTCGCGGTGCGATACTTTTCGAATCTGGTCGGGGTGGAGAGATTCGAACTCCCGACATCCTGCTCCCAAAGCAGGCGCGCTACCAGGCTACGCTACACCCCGAAGGGTGCGCATTATACAGACGCAGACTGATAAATCAATTCAGTTTTGATGTTTCTTGAGCTGTGGCGAAGCCAGCATCAGGTAGTAGCCCATCGACCATAACGTCAGCAACGCGGCGAGATACAGCAACAAGGAGCCGATTGCGAGGCAATCGATCCCGAACAGGCGATCATGGTAGAGCAGCAACAGTATCGCGATCATCTGGAATGTGGTCTTGATCTTGCCCAGCATGGATACCGCGATGCTCTTGCTCTCGCCTACCTGCGCCATCCACTCGCGCAACGCGGAAATGGTGATCTCGCGCCCGATGATGATGAACGCGATGATCGCATCGGCCCGTCCCAGTTTGACCAGCAGGATCAGCGCGGCAGCCACCATCAACTTGTCCGCCACCGGATCCAGGAATGCGCCAAAGGCAGATGACTGGTTCAGTTTGCGCGCCAGATAGCCATCCAGCCAGTCGGTAACAGCCGCCAGCAGGAAAACGCCCGTGCTGACCCAGTTCTTCATATGGGGGCTGAGCGTGCTGTCCGATAAATAAAAGACGGCGACAAAAACCGGAATCAGCAGAATTCTCAGCCAGGTAAGCAGATTGGGGATGTTGAGGCGCATGGGGAGCTAGTGTAGCTGCTGGTAAATCTTCTCGGCAAGCGATTTGCTGATACCTTGCACCTGACAAAGCTGCTCGACGCTGGCCAGCGCCACTTCGCGCAGGCCGCCGAAGTGGGTCAGCAGACTGCGCCGCCGCTTGTCCCCTATTCCGCTGATCTCTTCCAGACTGGATGCAGTGCGTACCTTGCCGCGCTTGGCCCGATGGCCGGTGATGGCGAAGCGGTGCGCCTCATCGCGTATCTGCTGGATCAGGTGCAATGCCGGTTCGTCGCCGGACAATCGCTTTGCGCTACCGTCGGGAAAGATCAACTGCTCCAGTCCGGCCTTGCGTTCCTCGCCCTTGGCCACACCAACCAGAGCCAGTTCGTTCAGCCCCAGTTCCTGCATCACCTCCATCGCGACGCGCAACTGCCCCAACCCGCCATCGATCAGGATCAGGTCGGGCCGCGCGCCCGCACCCTCATGGCTGTTCTCCGCCAGCTTCTGGTAACGGCGCATCAGCGCCTGGCGCATCGCAGCATAATCGTCGCCGGGCGTGATACCGGCAATGTTGTAGCGGCGGTATTGCGCCGGGCGCATTTCCTGGTTCTCATATACCACGCAGGATGCCTGCGTCGCCTCGCCCATCGTGTGGCTGATGTCGAAACACTCGATGCGCTGCAGATCCGGCATATCCAGGAATTCGCGCAACCTGTCCAGCCGCAGCTTCTGCCCACCCTGCTGCATCGCACGTTGCTGCACAGCCAGCAGCGCGTTGCGCTGCCCCATTTCCAGCCACTGGCGGCGCGCCCCGGATGTGGCACTACTGATCCTGATGGTGCGCCCCGCCTGTTCGCCGAGCAATTGCGCCAGCGTCTCATCCTGACATTCCCCGTCCAGCACCAGCAAAGGTGGCACGCTGCGATCCAGGTAGTGCTGCGCGATGAACGCCTGCATGATCTCGTCCGCTGCCAAGCCTTCGGCATGTTCCGGAAAAAAACTCTTGTCGCCCAGATGCCGCCCGCCGCGCACCATTGCAAGATTGACGCATGTCAGTTCGCCCTGTTGCGCCAACGCAATGATGTCTGCATCGGTCGCGCTACCGGTGGACTCGACGAACTGTCTCTGCTGCACGGTGTGCAAAGCACGCAACTGGTCGCGCAGGGCCGCTGCCTGTTCGTAATGCTGCGCCCCGGACGCCCGCTCCATTGCATCCCGCAAGGCCTGCTCGACCTCCTGATGCCTGCCCTGCAACAACAGTTCTGCATTACGGATATCGGCCTGGTAATCCCGTTCCGTGACCAGTTTCACGCAAGGCGCGGTACAGCGGTGGATCTGGTGCAACAGGCAGGGACGGGTGCGATTGTTGAACACGCTGTCCTCGCAGGTGCGGATGCGGAATATCTTCTGCAAAAGCTGGATGCTCTCCTTGGCCGCATACGCATTCGGGTAGGGGCCGAAGTACTGGTGCTTGCGGTCAGGCGTTCCACGGTAATAGGTCAAGCGCGGGAATCGCTCTCCAGTCAACACAATATACGGATATGACTTATCGTCACGAAACAATATGTTGTATCTCGGTCTTAATGATTTAATTAAGTTATTTTCCAGCAGCAACGCCTCCGCTTCGGTACGCGTCACGGTGGTTTCGATGCGCGCGATATGCGACACCATCATCCTGATGCGCGGCGAAACATTGGCCTTCTGGAAATAGGAGGCGACCCGCTTCTTCAATTGTCGCGCCTTGCCGACATACAGCACATCGCCCTTGTGGTCATAAAAACGGTACACGCCCGGCAGCAAAGGGAGGCTGGCCAGGATGGGCTTGGGATCAAATATATCTGTCTTGGCCGACATGATCTGCAACAGCCCCGATCACCGCATCGAACATCGGCGTGGTCAGGCGTCTGGTCTGGGTGTTGTAGCGACTGCAATGGTAGCTGTCGAACAGCGACAGGCCGCCGGGCAATTCGTGCCTTGCGCCATGCGCAAAGGCAAAGCTGCTCTTGCGCACCCCCAGCGCCATCAACACTGCCTGGTGGGCGATCGTGCCGAGCGCCAGCACGGCCGCGCCTGCCGGAAGCAAGGACAGTTCATCGGCCAGATAACCGTTGCAGTCGCGAATCTCGGAAGGTTCGGGCTTGTTCTGAGGTGGCAGGCAGCGCACCGCATTGCAGATGCGGCAGCCTTTCAGATACAGGTCCGGATTCGCATCTCCGGCTGCATCCAGCGGCTCGGCGCTGGTGGAGAATCCATACTTGTGCAACGAGCCATATAAAAGGTTGCCCGCATAATCCCCGGTGAACGGCCTGCCGGTACGGTTCGCGCCGTGCATGCCGGGAGCCAGTCCGACGATCAGGAAACGGCTGCCCGCCTCGCCGAACGAACTGACCGGCAGCGCATGGTAAGCGGGATGCTCGGCGCGCACCCGCTCAAGGAATCCGGCCAGACGGGAACAACGGCGGCAATCTTCTGAAAACGCCATCAACCGAAGATACCGAAGTACCAAAGGGAGACGAGTGTAGCGATTGCGGCCAGCGCAAGCACGTAATATGGCCAGACGATCGGCTTCTCGGCGAACGGATCGACCAGTGAACGGGTCGCGCCCTTGGGCAGATCGGCCAGCGCGGTCAGCGAAGTCCCGAACGGGATATTGACCAGCACCCGCGCGTTGATGGCCCATCCGCATGCATCCAGTATCGGGCCCAGGTTGCGCTTCTTCAGCTTGAACCAGGCCAACGCCATCGACGGGCCGGAGACCAGTAACATCAGCCCGGCCAGCGCCAGCGGGATCTGCCAGAACTCCAGCCCGAGGATACCGCTGACGATCGAGGCCAGGATGCCGCCGATTGCGCCGATCGCCAGTCCGATCGCCGCAAAGATACCGGCGAACTTGCCGACATCGAAAGCCGGTTTGGCCGGAGTGGCGACAGAGGCATCCGCAACCGGTTTGCCGTTATCCACAACTGCCTTGATCATCTTGCCTTCCACCGAACTCGCCTTGGATGCGGCGAATTTCTGCAATTGCTCGCTGATCATCTTGGTGAGTTTCTTGTAGGGCGACCAGAACGCCTGCCGGATGCTGATCGGGTGATCGATGATGCGCACGATGGTCGCATCCCAGTCCTGTCCCTTGCGGTCATAGAAGATCCCGTTGCGCCCCACCAGCAGGAAGTCAGAATCGCCTGCGGTAAACGCCGCCGCAACATTGAATTTCTCGGTACCGCCCTTGCGCACGCATTCGCAGTAAGCCAGGCACATCCCGCTCATGTTGGCGAATCCGGCATGCTTGTTCACATCCTCGACCCGGATGCACAGCTCGCAACTGCGCCCGTCCAGATACAGCGTGCCCATCTGGAAGATCGCCTTCTCCTTGCCGGTATAGAAGTTCCGGAACGACACGAAGTTGTTCACCAGCCCGAACAGATCCCGGTTGTAACGCAATAGTCTTTCCACCGAGCGGATCGCCTTGACCTCCGCCTCGACCGCCTTGTCACTCGCCATCAGGTCGTCGATCGTCGCCTTGTATTCGCTGCCGAGCAGCGCGCGCACGCGCGCGATACCCAAAGGCTCCACGCTGTTTGCCGGCTTCTTCGCCAGCCAGGCCTCGAACGCGGTGAACCGGGCACATACGGTCGCCCATTCGGCGGCATCCAGACTTTCCTTCTTGCCGAACAGCGGCACGATGACCCGTTCGCGCAGGTCGCCCACCTTCTCCTGCCACGCCGGATTGATGCCGGAAAGCAAGGGCAGCGGCTTGTTCGCCTCCACCGTAGCCAGCGGAAAATTCGCCACCTCCTGATGTTGCGGGGACAGGCTTTGCGCGGCCAGATTCCCGTAATCGTCGGCAGAACGGCTCAGCGGAACAGCGGCGCGCGCATCGTAGGCGGCCAGCTGGCAGCGGGTGAAATAATCGCCGACCTTGTCCTTCACGGCACGGAAGGCGTCTGCCGCCGCCAATGTGCTGTCGCCCGAGAACAGGATATCCGCATCGCCCTCGCCCTGCGCATACCATTCCGCATAGGCGGCAGCTTCGGCGAAGAATTTGTCCGACAACTCCTGGTTGATGCCGACCTCGCCGCTCAAGTCGGCCGCCGAACCCATGCACTTGACGATATCCTCGATCGCGGTTCGCAATCCGTCGTCATGCGCCTGTTTGGCGCCGATCACTCCGTCGCCGTTGAACTCCTGGTTTGCAACGAGTTTCTCGATATCATCCATGTCCGCCAGCGAGATCCCGGTTGCATCCGGCTTGCCTAGGCTCTTCAGGATATGTGCTGCGGAAGCGAATATCTGCCTGCCCTCGTCGCTGCTATCGTCGATGTCGGCGAGCGCCAGACGATCCGAGCCCCTGACCAGCAGGTCGGCATCCTTGAGCAGTCCGCCGGTCCATGCGATGGCCGCCAGCACCTCGTTCGCGCGCACGCGCCCATCCGCATCGCTGTCGATCATGTCCAGCGTCTTCGAATCGAACTCGATGCCGCGCGTCGGGCAACTCAGCGCCACCCACAACTTCTGATCCAACTCCTTGAGCGCCAGCAGGTCTGCGCCGGTATCCAGTTGCACCTGGTCGAAACCGCCGGCGCGGAAGAACTTCCATTTGTGATGAGTATTCATAGTCTGTTCGTCTTCGCAAGTTAAGAACGGGGCGATTATACAAGCCTAATCCGGGTTTTCATGCTGCTCCAGCACGAACCCGCCAGCGCCGTCCCGCCCCAGCATCCCGGCCAGATACGGCATGGTCTCCTGCAATACGCCATGCAATGTCCACGGTGGATTGAGGACGAACATCCCGCTGCCGTGCATGCCGAAGCCGTCCTCGCCCGGCGGTTGCACGGTGAGCGCGACATGCAGCCAGCTTTTCACCGGCAACCGCTTGAGTTGTTCCGGCAGCTGCCGCGCCTCGGCGCGCTGCAACATCGGATACCACACCGCATAGACCCCGTTGGCGAAGCGTTTCAATCCCTCGCGCAACGCTTCCGGCACACGGCGATAATCCTGCTTGTCCTCATAGGGCGGGTCGATGAGTACCAGTGCGCGGCGCGGCGGAGGCGGCAGCAAGGCTTTCAGTGCGCCGAATCCGTCCTCTTCCCGGATCATGACCTGCGCCTCGCGTCCGGGGAAATTCTGCCGCAGCAGGTCGCTGTCCGCCGGGTGCAACTCGAACAGCCGCATCCGGTCCTGTTCGCGCAACAGTTCCAGCGCGACCAGCGGCGAACCGGGATACAGCTTCAACTCCCCTTCCGGGTTGATACGTTTCACCAGCGCCACATACTCCGCCAGCGCGGGGGGCAGGTCGTCCCGACCCCAAAGCCGTGCGATACCGCTCTCGTATTCCGCATTCTGCGTCGCATAGCCGCTGTCCAGCGCGTAACAGCCGGCGCCCGCATGGGTGTCGATATACCAGAACGGCTTGTCCTTCTGCGCCAGATGGCGCAGCAACTGCATCTCAACGAAATGCTTCAGCACATCGGCATGGTTGCCGGCATGGAAGGCGTGGCGGTAACTGAGCATCTACGCCTCCCCGCCCTTGTTCAGCATCGCCTTCAGTTTCGCCAGTTTATCCATCCCTTCATCTTTGGTCACAGTTGGGACAGCTCCGGCACGGTCGCCCGCATAGACCAGCTCGCTTTCCGGCATCTCCTCCAGAAAACGGCTCGGTTCGCTGGCCAGCCAGTCCCTGCCGCGCTTGCGGCGGTTGCAATAACTGATCTGCAGGCTGCGCTCGGCGCGGGTGATGCCGACATACATCAGGCGACGCTCTTCCTCGATCTGCCTCTCGTCGCTGTCGCGGAACGGCAATATCTCCTCTTCCGCGCCGACGATGAACACATGCGGAAACTCCAGCCCCTTGGCCGCATGCAGCGTGGACAACGCGACGGCGTCAGGCTCCTGATCCTTGCCGTCCAGCATGTTGATCAGCGCGATGGTCTGCACCATCGCCAGCAGCGACCGCTGCTCGGCCTCGGCCTTGCGCTTGAGCCAGCCGGTGAAATCGTCCACGCTCTTCCATTTGCCCTCGGCCTGCGCCGGGTCATATGTGTCATATAGCCATGACTCATAGTTGATCGCGCGCAGCAGTTCGTCGAGCAACTCACCGCACGGATCCTTGTCGGCACGGTCCTGGATGCGGTTGATGAAATTGCAGAAAGTCATCAGCTCCTCGTACTGGCGCGGCTGGATGTCATGCTGCACCTGCGGCGCAAAGGCCGCCTCGAACAGGCTGATGTGGCGTGTCCCGGCGTAGCTGCCCAGCTTCTCCAGCGTCGTATTGCCGATGCCGCGCTTCGGCGTGGTGATCGCGCGGATGAAGGCCGGATCGTCGTCTGGATTCGCGATCAGGCGCAGATAGGCGGTGATATCCTTGATCTCCGCCTTGTCGAAGAACGATGTGCCGCCGCTGACGGTATAGGGCACGCGCTGGGCGCGCAGCTGCTCCTCGAAGGCGCGCGACTGGTGGTTGCTGCGGTACAGGATCGCGTAATCGGAAAACCGGGTGCGATGCTCGAACTTGTGCGACAGCAGCTTCAGCACCACGCTCTCGGCCTCATGCTCGTCGTCGCGCGCCGCATAGACGCGGATCGGATCCCCGATACCGTGGTCGCTCCACAGCTTCTTTTCGAACACCTTGGTATTGTGCTTGATCAGGTGGTTCGCCACCTTCAGGATGCGCTGCGACGAGCGGTAGTTCTGCTCCAGCTTGATGACCTTCAGGTTCGGGTAATCGTTGCGCAGGTTGTGCAGGTTCTCGACGCTGGCGCCGCGCCAGGCGTAGATGGACTGGTCGTCGTCGCCCACCACGGTGAACGCCCCGCGCATGTCCGCCAGCAACCTGACCAACTGGTACTGGCAATCGTTGGTATCCTGGTATTCGTCCACCAGCAGGTAGCGCAACTTCATCTGCCAGCGCAACAGGACTTCCGGATGCTGCCTGAACAGCACCACTGGCAGGTGGATCAGGTCGTCGAAATCCACCGCCTGATAGGCGCGCAGCGTCTCCTGATAGCGAGCATAGATGCGCGCCTGCACCCTCGCCTCGTCGCTTTCCGCGATTCCGGCCGCCTGCTCCGGCGAAACGAAGGCCGACTTCCAGTTCGAGATGCGCACCTGCAGGTCGCGCAGCTCCTGCTTGTCCGGGGAATTGGTCAACTCGCCGAGTATCTTCCAGGTGTCGCTGCTGTCGAAGATCGAAAAGCGCGGCTTGTAGCCCAGCCACTTCGCCTCGGCGCGCAGGATGTTCATGCCCAGCGAGTGGAAGGTACTGACCAGCAGCCCCGTGGTATCCACGCCTTTCAGCAACTGCCCCGCCCGCTCGCGCATCTCGTTCGCCGCCTTGTTGGTGAAAGTGATCGCCGCGATGTGCTTCGGTTCGTAGCCGCACCCGTTCACCAGATGGGCGATCTTGTGGGTGATCACGCGCGTCTTGCCGCTACCCGCCCCGGCCAGCACCAATAACGGGCCGTCGAGATATTTCACGGCCTCGCGCTGCACGGGATTGAGTTTGTCTGACATTCTGGAAAACTTGTGGATGGGATTGCGGAAAGGCCGGCATGATACCAAAGGAACCCGGGGGAAATCCGGATCGGACTCTTAACCGGCGGGTTAACAAGTTAAATCGCGACCCTTACTTCAATACCCAATGCGCGGATCCGTGTGGCGAACGCCTCAATCTGCTCATTCGACAGGGCCGACAGACGCGGCGCCTCGGGTTGCATCGAAGGCCGTGCCAGACCATAGAGCAGCACGCCTTGCGGCCGGTCCCCGTCGCGCAACAGTCCCGCAAGGAACTCGAGATAGTCGTCCTCGTCCTGCCGCGACGGTGGGGTGCCGTCCAGCGCGAACCAGCAGGTCTGCAACCAGGTCGGGCATAGTTGGATGGATGCGGTCAGGTTGGAACGCACCTTGTCCAACGTCATCCGGATGTCGTTGACCCGTTGCATCCCCGCCTCGCTGGCGCGATCCAGCTTGAACCAGACCTCTCCGTTGAGTTGCGCCATGCGGCGTATCCCTTCCCGGACCTCTTCGCGGTACAACAGGCTGCCGTTGGTGATCAGAACGGTCTTGACCTCTTCCGGCAATCCTGAGTCGCGTCGTACGCGCCCGATGAGTTCGATGACCTGCGCGAATTCCGCCGCGCTGGTTGATTCACCGTTACCGGACAGTGCAATATCGTTGATGCGCCGCACTTTCTCAGGGACGCGTTCCTGCATGAAATTTCCATACAGTAATTCTTTAAGAAACCATCTTAACTCGCTCTCTAATAACAACAAGTCAACATGTGGTGCACTGCCGCGCTGTAGGTCTGGAACCTGACAGTAGAGGCAGCGCCAGTTGCAGGCGTTGTTGGTGTTGAGGTTGATACCGACCGAGACGCCGCCCGCGCGGCGCGACACTACCGGGTAGACGTAGCGCAGTTCCGCGTTGTCGCGGCCGTGCTCAACAGTGCTGAGTTTTTTTTCGCTCAAGGACACCCCTGAAAATTCTACAATGTCATTCCCGCGCAAGCGGGAGTCCGGCGGTTTTATTCAACATGCCTTGATGTACTTCCATAAGTTTTCCGGAAGAGTTTGTCCTTGCTGCGCAAGGGAATTTTTTCTTTGACTGGATTCCCGCCTGCGCGGGAATGACGGTCAATTAAAGATCACTCAAGATTTGCCGAGCGGCAGGTACTTGGCCGGATCGACCGGTTTGCCGAAGCGCCGCACCTCGAAATGCAGTTTGACCTGATCGGCATCAGTATTGCCCATTTCGGCGATCTTCTGGCCGCGCGTGACGGTCTGCCCCTCCTTCACCAGCACCTGGTCGTTGTGCGCATAGGCGCTGAGGTAGGTCTTGTTGTGCTTGATGATGACCAACTTGCCGTAGCCGCGCAGGCCGCTGCCGCTATACACCACCTTGCCCGGCGCGCTGGCCGTGACCGGTTGGCCGCGCTTGCCGGCGATGTCGATGCCCTTGCGGTTGGCCGACTCGGAAAATTCCCCGATCACCTTGCCCTTGGCAGGCAGGCTCCATTCCAGCGCCTCGTCCTCGCTGTCATCGGCGGCAGATTTGCCGTCCGCAACGGGCTTGGCGGCGGGCTTCGGCATTTCCGGCTTGGGCGGCTCAGCCTTGGCAACGGCCACGGGTGCCGGCTTGGCCGGTTCTGCCTGCACCTTGTCGATCTGCGCCAGGGCCGCTTCGCTATAGGCGTACTTCACCAGTTTGGGCTGTTCCTTGATCGACGGCGCGATTGGCTTGGTCTCAACTGCCACCGGGCGTCCGATGGTGGCGGTGGAGGACGGGAACAGGCGGATCTCCTGTCCGACCGAGATGACACTCGGATCCTTGATGCCGTTCAGTTCGGCCAGTTCGTGATAATCGAAGCCGTAGTTGAAGGCGATGCTGTACAGCGTATCGCCCTGTTGCACGACATAGACCTGCGGGCGCCAGTCCTGCTCGCGCGCGATGTTCCTGCGTGCCGCACCGGCCATGACGGGCCCTTTCTTGGCGGCCGTGTTGCGCTCGACGACCGGGGCGCGATGCCCGCTCGATGCGCAGCCCGCCAGAAACACCGCCATCGCCAGCCATGTGAACATCCGATTCAGTCTCATTCTTTCCCCATCAATAGCGGTACAAATCTCACCGGTTCCAGCCGTGTCTCGCGGAAACCATTGGCATCGCGCTCGACCAGATACAGCCACTGTTCCTGAACCCCGACCGGCAGCACCATTCTACCACCGACCGCCAACTGTTCCCGTAGCGTTGCCGACAGTGCCGGGGCCGCGGCTGTCATGATGATGCCATCGAACGGTGCCTGTTCAGGCAACCCTGCGCTACCGTCCGCATAACGCACGCTGACGTTGCGCAGCTTCAGATCGCGCAATTGCCTCCGGGCGCGTTCATACAGGGGCTGGATGCGCTCTACCGTATAGACTTCTTTCGCCACATGCGCCAGCACCGCAGCCTGATAGCCGCAGCCGGTCCCGATCTCAAGCACACGGCCCAGCGGTCCGCCGGCACGCAATGCTTCGGTCATGCGCGCGACGATGTAAGGCTGGGAGATGGTCTGCCTGAAATTGATCGGCAACGACACGTCGTCGTAGGCACGGCTTGCCAGGGCTTCATCCACGAACAGGTGGCGCGGCACCTCGAACATTGCCGCCAGCACCGCCTCGTCCCGGATGCCCTGCTCGCGCATGCGCTCGATCATGCGCATGCGGGTGCGCTGCGAAGTCATGCCGATACCGTTGAGCCGCGTATTCATCGTCCGAGCCAGCCGCGCACCGCATCGAGCTGGGCGTATTGCGTCAGGTCGATCTGCAGCGGGGTGAGCGAGACACGCTGTTGCGACAGCGCATGGAAATCGGTGCCCTCGCCCGCATCCTGCGCCTTGCCCGCCGCGCCGACCCAGTACACGGTCTCGCCGTGCGGGTTGCTGGCCTTGACCACCGGTTCGGCCTTGTGGCGCTTGCCGAGCCGGGTCACCTCCATGCCTTGCAGATGGCTGTATGGCATATCCGGCACGTTCACGTTGAGCAGCCAGGGATGGCTGTGTGTCTGCCCGGAAAAACGCTGTGCCAGTTCCGCGGCAACCTTGGCGGCCGTCTCGAAGTGGATGAAATCCTTGCCGGTCAGCGAAACCGCAATGGACGGGATACCCAGCAGAAAACCTTCCGTCGCGGCTGCCACCGTACCGGAATAGATGGTGTCGTCGCCCATGTTGGCACCGGCATTGATACCGGACACCACCATGTCCGGCTGGTGGTCGAGCATGCCGGTCACGGCCAGATGCACGCAATCTGTGGGCGTGCCGTTGACATAATAGAAACCGTTCGCGGCACGGCGCAACTTGAGCGGACGATCCAGCGTCAGGGAATTGCTTGCACCGCTGCGATCCCTTTCCGGCGCAACCACGGTGATGTCGGCGACTTTTGCGAGATGCTCGGCAAGACAGGCGAGGCCGGGCGCGAAATAACCGTCGTCATTGCTGATCAGGATACGCATCGGCGGATGTTTGTAATCGGATTAGAGGTGGCTGGATGATTGATCTTTAGTCTGGTCGGGGCAAGAGGATTTGAACCTCTTCCGAGCTGGGCGATGATAACCCATGATAAATGAAACCGCCAATAACAACGAATCGCGTCGAGCATAGTTCATTACATTTCGGCTACTGAGCAACACAAAAATGCCACGAAATTCAACACAGGTCACTTGAATCAGTCCCTCCAAAGCGCCCCCCCGGAAACACGTCATGGCCTTGCACATCCGGGACGTTCGTGCCTCTGTCGACCGGATAAGCAGAAATAGCGCTATACAGAAACAAATAATAATATTACAATGTTCTAATAGTTTAATAATTAGTGGTCGCCAATTGGACGGATGGTTGTATTCGACCTGTTTATTTCAGGGTCGGTACATTGCAGGTAAATCAAGAACAATTGGCTGAATGATGCAAAAAGTTCCTAGTCTGCTGTTGTTGTTCGCGTCGCTCATTCTGTTCTGGGTCTGGCTAAACGGTGCGCTCGTCAATGACGTACTTATCATTGGACTTGCCATTTCCATCGTCATTGCGTGGTTTTTCCGGGGTGGTCTTGCGGTTTTTTCTGACCTGAATCCCACTCCGCGCGCGCTCGGTTACGCGGTGATGTACGTATTCTTCTTTATCAGTGAGCTGGTCAAGTCCAACCTCAAACTCGCAGCCATCGTGTTATCGCCCGACCTGCCGGTCAACCCGGGCATCGTCAAGGTACGCACCAGACTGAAGAGCAAGATGGGGCGATTGCTGCTGGCCAATTCGATCACCCTCACGCCTGGCACCCTGACGGTCGAGCTGTCCGGCGAATGGCTCTACATCCACTGGGTCACTGTGGATTCACCGGATATTGAGGGTGCGACCGCCAGCATCGTAGCTGGATTCGAACGGTATCTTGAGGTGATGTATGACTGACCTCCTCGTTTATATGGCGGCAACGCTGACCGGATGGGCATTTCTGCTGGCGCTCTACCGCTTCCTGCGGGGGCCGTCGGATGCCGACCGGGTGGTGGCGTTCGATGTCCTGACCATCGTTTCCATCACCGGCATCGTGATTGCCGCGCTGGCTGAAGGCCGAGGAATTTATCTTGATGTGGCGCTTGTTTACGCATTGTTGTCCTTCCTCGGCGTAATCGTGGTTGCCCGCTATCTGGAGCGGGGGCTTTAATGGGTACACTCCTTCCCGTACTTGGCGGATTACTGCTCGTCACCGGCGCGACCTTCCTGCTTCTGGGCGGTCTGGGTCTGGTGCGCATGCCCGACCTGTTCAATCGCATCCAGGCCGGCACCAAGGCAACGACATTGGGAACCCTGTTGACGCTGGCCGGCGCCGCCTGCCTGCAACCCGCGTGGGGGCTGAAATTGCTGCTCATCGGCCTGTTCATCCTGTTCACCAACCCGCTCTCATCGCAGGTGCTTGCCCGTGCGGCACACCGCATCGGCACCGAAAAGTCGCCGCAAACGATGGTCGACCGGCTGGCCGAGGATACCGGAGAGAAGCCATGACTGTATTGATGACAGCAATGAGCATCGTGTTCTGCTCCGCGATGATCGGTGCGGCACTTGTGGCCATCCATGCCCGGAATGGCCAAAGCCTGCCCATCGCCATTCTCGCCGCCGGCCTGGTCAGTCTGTTTGCCTCTGTACTTTTCCTGATCCTGGCTGCGCCCGATGTCGCGATGACGGAAGCGGCCATCGGCAGCGGACTCACCACTTTCCTGTTCTTCTTCGTGCTGGCCCGCATCCGGGCCAGTGCCCAATCTGGCACCAGTCATAGCGGAGGGGAATATGATTAAGCGCTTCATCGCTCTCCTGTTTCTCGCCGGCATCGGCACGATCTTCGCCAGTCTGCTGTTCACATACGAACCCGATACGAACCTGAACCTCACTGCCCGCTACTATGCCGAACATACCGCCAGCGACATCGGTGCGGCCAATATCGTCACCGCCATCATCGTCACCTATCGCGGTCTTGATACCCTCGGTGAAGTCACTGTCCTGTTCCTCGCTTCCACTATCGTCGGCCTGGTACTGGCACTCGGCCGGAAATCGGGCAGCGCACAACGCGTCCCGGTTCCCGTCGGGGAATTACTGACTACCGGCAGCCTCTTCCTCGTGCCCCTCATCATGCTGCTGGGTGCCTATGTCTTCGTGAACGGACATCTGACTCCCGGTGGCGGCTTTCAGGGCGGCGCCATCCTGGCTTCGGGCATACTCCTGATGCTGCTGGTCGATCCGGCCAAGCGTTTCAGTCATTCATTGATCGCCACCCTGGAATCATTCTCGGGTCTCAGCTATGTCGCACTCGGTGTGCTGGGCATTTTTCTGGCGGGAGGCTTTCTCGACAACCGTATCCTGCCGACCGGTGCCTTGGGCAGCCTCGTTTCGGCCGGCGCGATACCGCTGATCTATACACTCATCGGCCTCAAGGTCGGCGCCGAGTTCTCCTCGATGCTCGCCAGCCTGTCCGAAACGGAGGAACCTTGATGGCCTATATCGCAATGGCAACCGGCTTCCTCCTGATCCTCATCGGTTTTTATGGCGCACTGACCAACCGTAACCTGTTGCGCATGATCATCGCCTTCACCATCGCCGATACCGGCGTCAATATCGTCATCGTCGCCATCGGTTACATGCACGGTCGTACTGCGCCGATCCTGGATTCCACGGTTTCGGCAGCCGAGGCTGTCACCCGCATCATCGACCCGGTACCGCAGGCACTGGTGCTTACCGCCATCGTCATCGGCGTCGGCGTGACGGCATTGATGCTCACTTACGCCTACAAGCTCTACGAGCGCAAAGGTACGCTCGATATCGCACAGCACACGGAGCTTAAATGGTGAGCCCGCTCTATATCATCGTCGCGGCACTTGCTGCTGCTTTCCTGCTGGGATTCCTGAACCCGGCACGGCGTGCCGCCGCCTACACGATCACTCTGGCCGCCCTGGGCTTCATGAGCCTGGTTTCGGCCGGGTGGGTCTGGACGTTCGTCTGCGATAATGGCGCGCCAGTCGATATCCTCACTGCCGGCACCGCACCGCCCTTTGCGATCAACCTGCGCATGGGCCTGCCCGAAGCGGCACTGACGCTGCTCGTCAACCTGACCGGCCTGCTCTCCGCCCTATACCTTAAAGATGCGCTGTTCGCGCAAGGACGGCGCGCGATGGCGGTGCTGCTCATCGCGGTCATGGCGCTGGGCGGCATCATCCTCACCCGCGATATCTTCAACCTGTTCGTATTCTTCGAACTTGCAGTCATCTCGGTCGCCGGCCTGATGCTGCTTTCCGAAGACGGCCGGGCATTGGCGGCGGGATTCAAATACCTCGTCGTCTCGCAGATACTGTCGGTGTTCTTCCTGATCGGCATCATCTTCGCCTACCACGCTACCGGAACACTGAACATCGACGGCATGGCCGGCGCTACGCTGAGCCTGAAGGCAGGCGGATCCGTCGCCTTTTTCCTGCTCTTCATCGCTGTCGTTGCCGAACTGAAGCCCTTCCCGGCCAACGGCTGGGCACTCGATATCTATGAATCGGCGCATCCCGCCTTCTCGGCCATTTTCTCCGCCGCAACCGGCACCGCTGCGCTCTTCGCCGTCGACAAACTGCTACTCATCGGCGGCGCCGAATGGCTGCCGATGGCAACCGGTATCGGCATCGCCACCTTCATCGCCGCCAATCTTCTTGCGTTACCGCAGACCAATGACCGGCGCTTGCTCGGTTATTCCTCGATCGCGCAAACCGGCCTGATCCTGGCCGTACTCGGCCAGCGCGACATCCTTGGCGACAGTACACTCTTCATCGCCGGTGGCCTGTTGTTCTCGCACGCCATCGCCAAGGCGGGGCTGTACTGGCTGTCAGGCCTGATCGCCGGGCGCGAGCTTCCCGATTGGGCCGCACTCCGCGGGCGCCCGTTGCTCATCTTCGCTTTCGTTACCTTCATGGCCATGCTCAGCGGCCTGCCGCCTTTCCCCGGCTTTTACGCCAAGTGGGAACTGGTGCACATGCTTGCCGGCGAAGGCCGGCTCGCGCTGCTCGCACTGATCCTGACCGGCGCGCTGCTCGAGGCGGGTTACCTGTTCCGCTGGTTCGGCTACATCATCAAGCGCGAACCGCCAGCCCAGCCGGTTTCCTGCACACCGTTCCATATCGCGCCTATCATGGCCGCAGTCATCGGCGGCTGGGCACTCGGTTTTGTCTGGGGCGACCTGTCCGGCGACCACTTTGGCCGCAGCAACCTGCTGCTCTCGCTACCGCTGCTGTTCGCACTCGGCTTCCTGCTGCTGGACTGGCTACCCGCCTGGATAAAGAACACGCTCGCCATCGCCGGGATGGTCAGCTTCTTTTTCCTCACTTACACGGAATACGATCCGCTGCGTCTGATCTTCGCCATCATCTTCCTGATCGGCGGGGCGATCATTTTCCTGGCAAGTTACGATGCACATGGCCGGCGCATCGGCTTCTATCCCTCGGCAATGTTGATGTACGCCGGACTCACGATGCTCATCCTCGCCACCGACACCTTCAGTTTCTTCGCGGCGTGGGAGTTGCTGACGCTGGGTTCGTATTTCCTCATCCTGCGCGGCAAACGCTCCGAGCCGCACGCACTTTCCTACATCATCTTCTCGCTCGGCGGCGCCTTCCTGATACTCACCGGTTTCGCGCTGGCGGCACAGGGCGCACCACAGTTTGATATCGCCTCGCTCGGCCAACTGGTCGCCCCCGTCGCACCCTGGGTGTTCCTGCTGCTCGCGGTCGGCTTCATGACCAAGACCGCCGCGATCGGACTGCACATCTGGCTGCCGGGTGCGCATGGCGAGGCCGAGACCGACGTGTCGCCGATGGTATCCGGCATCCTGCTCAAAGCCGGACTGTTCGGCCTGATGGTGTTGCTGATGTCGATGGGCAAGCAGCAGCTTTACGGTGTCGAACTCACCCATGTCATGCTCTGGATTGGCGCCCTGTCCGCCCTCCTGGGCAACCTGATGGCGATCTTCGAGGAGGACGCCAAGCGCCTGCTCGCCTACTCTTCCATCGGACAGATGGGCTATGCCCTGTTCGGCCTGGCACTGATGAACCATCTCGGCTGGCTGATGGCGCTGATGTTCGTCATCAACCACTACATCTACAAATCGATGCTGTTCCTGTCGGCAGGCGGTGTCGCCAAACGTACCGGCACGCGCGACATGTACCGCATGGGCGGCCTGATCACGCTGATGCCGCTGTCATTCATCGCAACCCTCATCGGCATCATCGCCGTGTCGGGTGTGCCGCCACTGTCGGGCTTCGGCGGGCGCTGGATCTTCTATAACGCCATCCTGTCCACCGACTATCGCCTGCCGATGATCATCATCTTCTTCGCCGGACCGATCGCCTTCCTTTACCTGTTCCGCCTGATCCACACCATCTTCCTGGGGCAGTTGAAGGACGAGCACCGGAAAATCAAGGAAGCGCCGTTCTGGATCATCCTGCCGCAGATGATCTTCGTCGGCCTGCTGATGGTCTTTGCGGTCGTTCCGGGTCTTGCGCTGCGCCACGTCGATACCTATCTCAACCAGTTCTTCCCCGAAGGCGGACTGGGCTGGGCAAGCGCCGAAATCACCAGCGCCTACGGCTACTGGAATCCGGTCGCCATCATGATCACCGTCTGCGTGATCTTCGGCACGCTGTTCGCCTGGCTGCTGTTCGTGAACCGGCGGGCGCAGAAGGTCAAACAGTTCAATATCGTGTATGCGGCAGAACGTCCCTTCCGGCCGGAGACCACCCACTTTGCGTGGAACTTCTTCGCCCCCTATCGCAAGGCGCTGGGTTTCCTCGTGCAACCCTACGCCACGCGCTTCTGGGAGTTACAGACCAATCTGCTGCACACGGTGGCGGATCTGACGCGGCGACTCTATGACGGCAATGGGCAAAGCTATGCCTTCCACTTCCTCGCGTTTGTCGTCATCGTCTATTTGTTGAAGATGGGAGCCTGAGCATGCAGTTCGACTGGATGAAAATCCCCTATGCCTTGCTGACGCTGTTCATCGTTGTCAATTACGGCTTTCTGCTCGGCGCACTGATCCAGAAGATCGGCGCACGGGCAGGCAGACGCTACGGCATCCCGATCTGGCAGAACTATGTCGACATGATCAAGAACTACGGCCTGCGCTCGTCGATCACGCATGGCGCGATGTTCTACCTCGGCCCGGTGTTCCGGTTGTCCGGCGGGGTCGGCCTGTTGCTGTTCGTGCCCACCATCTACGGTTCGTACATGTTCTCGAACCTGTCGTTTGCCGGCGACCTGATCCTCGCGCTGTATTTCGTGTTCTTTGGCACGCTCGGCATGGCGCTCGGCGCCGGTGAAAGCGGTCATCCCCATGCCGCCATCGGCATCACGCGCGGGTTATCTCAGGTGACCACCGCAGAACTGCCGTTCGCGCTCGCGGTGTTCTCCGTTGCACTCCAGTATCAGACCCTGTCCGTGACGGACATCGTCGCAGCGCAACAGGGCGGCATGCTGAACTGGACACTGTTCACCAACCCGCTGGCGGTTGCGGCAGCGATGCTGGGTTTCCTCGGCTCGATGATGCGTCCGCCCTTTGATGTGGTGATCGCGCCGCAGGAGATACCGATCGGGCCGCCGACCGAGTATCACTCCTCATACCTCGCACTGATGCAGACCAACCGCGCGATCTTCCCGATAGCCAAGATCGTGATCTACATGAACCTGTTCTTCGGCGGTGCGGACAATTGGCCTGTCTTCTTCTTCAAGGTATTCCTGATCTATCTGTGGTCTGCCTTCGTCGGCGTGGTATTCCCGCGTTTCCGTGTCGAGCAGTCGATACGCTGGTTCCTGATCTGGGCGGTCCCGCTGGGCATTCTTTCAATCGTATGGATATGAGATGACATGAAGGAAGAACTCAAAATACGCGTTGTCAAAGGACCCGACGGAGTCGAATTCGAAGTCGAGCCATTGCGCGACTACTACTGCGAAGCAGCACCCACCGTCATGCCGGCGGCGTACAGCAAGATCGTCGAAGACATGTTCAACTGGGCGCGCTCCGAATCGATCTGGATACTCGGCTTCGGCACCGGCTGCGGCGCCATCGAGATGCGGCCGCTGATGACGCCGCGCTTCGATGCCTATCGCTACGGTGTGCAGTGGCGGCCCACGCCGCGCCAGGCCAACCTGCTCATCATCTCCGGTTACCTGTCGACCAAGACGCTCAAGCGCGCGATCCGCTCGTACGAGCAGATGCAGAGTCCGAAATACGTGATCGGCCTCGGCTCCTGTACCATCAACGGCGGCATGTACTGGGATTCCTACAACACCATCAAGCGTCTGGACGATTACCTGCCGGTCGATCTTTATATCGCCGGCTGCATGCCGCGCCCGGAAGCGCTGCTGGCAGGTTTTCAGGACATGAAGAAGCTCATCCGTGCCGGCAAGGCCGAAGGCGCCAATCTGTATGCCGAGAATTTCGCCTGGTACAAGGAAAACCAGAAACGGGTGATCCACGACTGGGACATGCCGGATTACAACTGGTAGATATCGAAGATGAACGAACTCCACACCAGACTCAAGAACCTGTTTCCGCTCGGCGAGCTGACCGAACAGCGGCCTGATCTGTCTTTTGTCACCGTGCCGCAGGAACACCTCAGGTCGTTATTGCTGCATCTGCGCGATCATGAAGGCTTTAGCCATCTCATCCTGCTGACCGCCGTCGACTGGCTGGAGGAAGGGCAGTTCCAGCTCACCTATCTGCTGTCGAATCGGGGCAAGGCCTACGACATCGGCGTGCGGGTGATGATCCCGCGCGATGCCGCGACAATGCACAGCATCCATGAGATATGGCCCACCGCGGCCACCTATCAGCGCGAACTGCGCGAGATGTTCGGCATCGACTTTCCCGGCAGTCCGCGCATCGAGGAGGAATTCATCCTGGAGGGCTGGAACGATATCCCGCCGTACCGGCGCGACTTCGACACCCTGAAATATTCAGATGAAAACTACAGGCAGCGTCCGGGACGCGAGACCCGCGACCCGGCACAGCACATGAAACAGCAACTCTACCCGGACGGAACAACATGAGCTACGTTCCAGACCGCAGCCAGTACCCCGCCCGCAAAGCCGACGGCACGCTCGACATCGACCTGACCTCGGGCAAGTACCTGAAACTCTGGCAGGGACCGAACCATCCCGGCATCACCGGCAACATGTCGGTGGAACTCACCGTCTGTGGCGACGAAGTGGTGGAAGGCAAGACCCACGTCGGCTACCTGCACCGCGGTTTCGAGAAACTGATGGAGCGCCGCACCTTCATCCAGTGCTTCCCCATCGTCTGCCGCATCTGCGTGCCCGAGCCGGATTTCAACGAATACTGCTATGCCGCCGCTGTCGAGGAACTTGCCGGTATCCAGTCGCCGGAGCGCGCCGACTGGATACGCACCCTGATCCTCGAGATGGGGCGCATCAACAGCTACATGATGTACCTCGGCGGTCAGGCCGGTGCCCTGGGATTGGGCGTCATCGGCCAATGGACCACCTACGTCCGCGACCTGATGCTCGACCGCTTCGAGGAGCTCACCGGCGCGCGTATCTACCACATGTTCATCCTGCCCGGCGGCGTCCGCGACGGTCTGCCAGACGGCTTCGAGAAACGCATGGAAGAGACCCTGCGCGAGATCGAAAGCACGATGCAGGATGTCTACGAGGTGATGTTCTGCAACGCCGTGTTCAAGAAACGCACCATCGGCGTGGGTGTCATCGATCCGTCGTGGCTGGAGTCGTACGGTGTCACCGGGCCGAATGCGCGTGCCGCCGGCGTGGCCAAGGATGTGCGCAAGGATCAGCCCTACCTTGTCTATCCACAGCTCGATTTCGAGCCGGTGATCGGTCATGACTCCGACATCTATACCCGTGCCGATGTGCGCCGCCGCGATGTCTTGGTGTCCGTCGATCTGGTGCGCCAGATCCTTGCCAAAATGCCGCGCAGCGGCCCGCTGATGGCCACCGTCCCGAACGTGCTGCACTGGAAGATCCCGCGCGGCGAAACCTATATCCGCGGCGAATGTTCGCGCGGCGAGTACGGCTACTACCTGGTCACCGACGGCAGCGGTTATCCGCGCCGCGTCAATGTGCGCGGGCCTTCCTACACCCACGCCATGGCGTTGCTGGAACGGATGATCGTGAACCTGAATATTGCCGATGTCGCCGCGCTGATGGTGTCGTTGCACACCTATCCGCCGGAGATTGAGAGATAGCCATGAGTGTACGTGACGTCCTTTCCCCTTTTACCGCGTGGAAGAACCTGTTCCGCGATCCGGTGACGATCCTCGATCCGATCAACGACCGGCCCGGCGCGCCGCGCTATCGCGGTTTCCACCAGAACGACATCGAGAAGTGCATCGGTTGCGGCACCTGCGAGACGATCTGCCAGAACGGCGCCATCGACATGGTTCCAGTCGAGGGCATCCCGACGAAACAGGGCGATTCGGGTCTGCGTCCGCGCATCGACTACGGCCGTTGCTGCTGGTGCGCGCTGTGCGTCGACGTCTGCATGACCAAGTCGCTCACCATGTCCAATGCCTATACCTGGGTGGAGAGCGATCCCGATGCCTACCGCTTCACGCCGGGCGTGGACAAAAAGGACTGGGACAACGCCGAACTGGGCTACTACCGTCCCGAAGGCCATCGTCTGATGGCGGAAGCGCGCGTGGACATGGGCGAGATGGAACCCGAGACACGCATCGAATCGTTTGCCGAGATCGTCGAAGGCTACTCCATCGAACAGGCACGACTGGAAGCCGACCGTTGCGTCGCCTGCGGCCTGTGTGTCGCCACCTGTCCGACCCACATGGCGATCCCCGACTACATCGCTGCCGTGCGCGACGGCGACTATTTGCGCGGGGTCGAACTGCTTTACGACACCAATCCATTCTCGGGCGTCTGCGGCAGCGTCTGCACGCACAAGTGCGAAACCACCTGTGCCTCGCGCCACGAAGGCGACCCCATCGCCATCCGCTGGCTCAAGCGCCACATCATGGATCAGGTCACCCCCGAGCAGATCCGCACGGTCGTCGGCAAACCCGAAGCCAACACCGGCAGGAAGATCGCCATCATCGGCGCCGGACCGGCCGGCCTCACTGCCGCCTTCGATCTGGCCAAACTGGGACACAGCGTCACGGTCTTCGAGGCACTGGATAAACCGGGCGGGATGACACGCTGGGGTATTCCCGAATACCGGCTGCCGTATGCACGCATCGATCAGGATATCGATGTGATCCGCTCGCTTGGTGTGGATATCCGTTGCAATGTGCGTATCGGTCGGGACATCACGCTGGACGAACTGCACAACACCCACGACGCGGTGCTGCTCGCCCTCGGCCTGCAACTCGGCCGTGCCACGCGCACCCCGGGTAGCGAACATGCCGATGTGCGCAAGGCCGTCGACTTGCTGCGTCAGGCCACCGCCGGTGAAGACTTCGGCACGCCGCGCCAGGCGGTGGTGATCGGTGGCGGCAACGTCGCGATGGACATCGCACGCACACTGGCCCGTTTGCAGAAGAAGGCTTACGGCCAGGTGCAGGTGACGCTGACCGCACTCGAGGATCGTGCCCACTTCCTCGCCGATCCGGACGAGGTCAAGGAAGCCGGCGAAGAAGGTGTCGTCATCCTCGACGCGCGCGGCCCGCAGCAAGTGGTCGTGGAAAATGACAGGGTCACGGGACTGCGAACCTGGCGCGTCAAGGCCATCTTCGACGAACAGGGCCGCTTCGCACCCAGCTATGATGAGAGCGATGAGCAGTTCCACGCGGGATCAATGGTGGTCGAGGCCATCGGCCAGATGACCGATGCCAGCCTGCTGGGTGATGCACTGACCGAACAACTGGCCTGGAATCGCGGCCGCTTGCAGATCGATGCGGGCGGGCGCACCAGCGAACACTGGCTGTGGGCAGCCGGTGACATGGTACGCGGCCCGGATGTCGTGACAGCCGTAGCCGACGGTCACCGCGTCGCAGCCAGCATCCATGAAGCGATCACCATCAAGGAGCAAACGACATGACGCAAACCGGAGAAGGAACCGCGCACGGCATCGAGCGCTTGCGCGGCAAGACGACATTGCGGGAAATCCTGGAAGTGGCGACCGGGTTCGAGAAAAGTGCCCGCGACTTCTACAGTTCGATGATTCCCAAGGTGAGCAAGCGCATCCGCTATCTGGTCGAGGAACTGGCGGCGGAAGAGCAGGTTCACTTCGACCTGTTCAGCGCGATGTCTCAACGTGCCGACATCGCCGAACAGGTCAAGGTCGAGATCGAACGCCCCGCCAGTGACAGCAAGTTTTCGGATTGCCTGCATCTGCCCAACCTGGGCGAACAACCGGACGACCAGGCCGTGCTGCAATATGCGATGGGGCGCGAACATGCCGCGATGATGCATTACGGCGAGTTGGCGGAAACCACGCCGCCCGGCCCGATCCGCGATCTGTTCCAGTATCTTGCCAGCGAAGAGACCAAGCACAAGCTGGAGCTGGAAAAAATCTATTACGCCACTGTGCACCGTGGCGGTGGCGTATAGCCCAACCGGATAGTTTCAAACCTGAAATGACCTCCCCCCGGTTTTTTGTCCTCCAACAGGCGGGGGGCCATGCCGCCTGTTTCTCTTTCGGTTGAGAATTCAACCATTGAATTAAAGGGGTTAGCTCATGCTGACCCCTTTAGTTTGTGCAACCAGTGGAGGTAGCAGTGGTAATCCTCCTCGGCGAAAAAACACGGCTCGCGATTGATTCCGCGCTGCACGACGTGCTGCGGAATGTCGGCTAATCGTGGTAATTTGCTTCAGCCACAGTTGATGGGTTCTCATGCTGCGTTCCTCCATTCAGAATCATTTGTAGCATCGCCGCCGAGCAAGACCGCAGGGGTCTTCCCCAAAAAAACATAGTCGCTTCGCCCGGAGTTATTCACCGTGTTACAATTAAGCACACTTAATCTGGAGGTTGCCATGAGTGCTACGTTAAGTATTCGTATTGATGATGCGCTGGAACGTGAACTTACGCAGGCGGCCTTGGCTGCACACCGCCCCAAAGGCGATATTGTGCGCGAGGCACTGCGCCGCCAACTAGCCTTGACGCGGTTTCGCTCAGTGCGTAATGAGGTCATGCCGCTCGCCGAACAGAGTGGATTTTTAACCGACGAAGATGTGTTTAAGGCTATTTCGTGAAAGTGTTTTTGGACACCAACGTGGTGGTCAGTGCATTGGCGACACGCGGGCTGTGTGCGGATTTGTATGAGCGGTTGTTGACCGAGCATGAGGTGGTGATCGGCGAACCCGTGATTATGGAGGTGCTGGATATTTTGCAGCGCAAGTTTCGCGCTAAGAGCGAGTTGCTGATTAAAGTCGAGGCCGAGTTGCGGTTGTTGCGGGTGATTCCGGCCCAAGCCGCTGCACCTGTGCTGCCGATTCGTGACGTGGATGATCCGTGGATTATTGCCTGTGCATTGCAGGTTGACGTGGATTATTTTGTCACGGGTGATGCCGAGCTGCTGGGACTTAAAGTGGTGGATGATCTGCCCATTATTTCGCCTAGAGTGTGCTGGGAGAAATTGGGCAACTAAAGCCGTTTTAGTTGAAAAGCGGTCGTTGCCCGCACCGCCTGCCATCGTGTCGATATCAGTTAAAGCAGTTAAAGGGCTCAGCTTTGCATTCTGTTTTTGCATTTCTCGTCTCCTGTTCAAAATCCAAAATCAGATTGATCCTCAATTTGCTCACTCTGCTCGTGCTTGACTATCGGCCTACCCGGCCTTCTTTGCGCACGCCTCACGCCAACAGCAGCACACATCATCTCGCTGAACCGCTCACTCCCCAGCGGCTGACCCTGTGCCAGTGCGAGGCGTATGTCTGCTAATGCCTCATCATCCAGTTCACTGCGAAACAGCGCGCGATAGGCAGCCAGCCTGTCACCTTCATTCTTTCCCAACTCAAGGTATAGCGGGTGCGGCGCGATGCGTTCATCCACCTGCCCCAAACCGTTGTGCCGATAGCTTGACCAGCGATACTGCGCCGGGTCATTCACCATGTTTGCGCGCACCGGATTGAGTTCGATGTAGCGCATACAGGTCAGCAGATATTCTTCTACCTGGACCAGACCGGATTTGAATCGCCCTTCCCACAAGCTGCCTGTGCGGTGATAGCTGCGGTTGATGTATTGCACGTAGCGTCGCCCGATGGATTGCATCAGCTTGGCAATCCCGTCCGGCTTTTCCGAAGTCAGCAGCAAATGCACATGGTTGGTCATCAGCACATAGGCGTGAATGGCACAGTGCCAATCGGCAGCCGATTTCTTTAGCCAGTGGAGGTAACAGTGATAGTCCTCCTCGGCAAAGAAGCACGGCTCGCGATTGATTCCGCGCTGCACGACGTGCTGCGGTACATCGGCTAACTTAATGCGCGGGCGACGTGGCATGGCTGTTTAGAAAGTATTGTGATGCTGACCCCTTTAATCCATTTAATCAGTGACGCTGAGTGTAGCGTCCGCAGGCAATAGTCCAGTGCTTTTAAGTTGCGTGTAGTAGTCTTCCATATCCAATATTTGGCCGAGCGCAAATCCATAGCTATTGATCTCGCCATCCGCACCAGGCAATCCATCTCGCAACCAGTCGCCCCCCTGATCGGGATCAGCGTATTCCGTCGAACGCATTGAGAGGGTGTATTCGCCAGTTGTGGTATTGCGCATCAATGTTGCAGAGAAGCCGCTCGCAGTGTTGGAAAGCTGATCGACAATTTCGTAGTTCTGCAAGAAGTAATCTGCTTGGCTGGCGGTCATGCGGGTGGCGCCGGGGAGGGTGGGAAGATTAACGGGATTAAGGCCTACGTATTGATTTGGATTGTTGCTGCCGAACATCAGCACATCCGCTGCCGTTCTATTGCCACCAAATAGTTCAGATTGACCCCAGTAAGATTCAGCAGCCATCTGCTCTAGAACGAAGTTGTACCAAGTATTGATATTCGTGCTCATTATTAATCTCCCTTATTCCGCTGGATTGATAGGAACTAAAACTTGCTGAACAAAACTTGTTGGATAAGAACCGGGATTACAGACAGCTCTGTTTGTTAATCGTAATTGTCTTGAATCTGGTCTAGGCCAAACTCGTACAAAAGAACGCTTGAAAGCCAGCACCTCATTAGTTGTGCGATCAAAGATTATTAGCTCACTCCCCGCAATACCGTTCTCTGTGGCGTCATTGCCTAAGACTTGCCGCCATGTGAACGCATAACGGCTCTTGAGCATATCGGTCTGCTCTTTGTTGACAACATAAGGTACATAAACAGGCATCTTGTTCTTTTGCGTACCAACCTTGTAATGTTCCAGTGCTTCCGCGCCACGAAAGAACCGAACATATGGTTTGCCTGTTTCATTCCAGTCACGCGGACGCTCCATGTAGTTGTAGCGACCGTGATAAGGTTGCACCAAACTGTCCTGCATATCTTTCGTAGAAATATAGCCTGCCTCTTTATACGAAATAATCAAATCGGAATATCCAGCCGAAGGAGCTTCTGTATTCAAGTTTCTCCCCTGAAACACCCCCTCCACCCCCTCCACAGTCTTGAACACCCACTCCCCCGCATCCTTCCCACACAGCTCCTTGAAATAACTCTCCGCACTCATCCCCTTGCGGTATTCGGTTTTCACCGTGCCGTGCGGCTCGGGCAGCTTGATGGAATAGGCAAACCGTCCTTCCTCCGTCGCCAGCGGGTCGGCAGGTTTAATCTTGAGAATGTCGCAGTCGGTGCGCGCTCTTTTGCTTTTGTACCCGGGATCGTTCTTGTCCAGGTACGGCCCCATCTTGTCTTTTCTGCACTGCGCGTCGATCTGCGCCAAGATGTTGCGGAATTGCTGCCCGATTGTTTCTTGCGTACACCCCGTAAGAGGTACGCCAAGTAGCGCCGCAAACAGCCAGGCAATGACGATGTGTTTTCCAGCTAAAGGGGTCAGAAGCGGAGCGTAGTTGATAGTCATGGTTTTTTCTCCTGTAAATTTGGATTAATTGCCGCACACCATCTTCGCCCCGGCGGGCGTAATCAGATAAAGTCTGCCGAGGTGAGAACCATGACGTATGGCTTCATCCGGCGATTCTGGGCAGCAGCTAAAGGGGTCACCCATTAGCCGACCTGCGTCAAGCGAGTAAACGATTCCATGGCAGCAACCGCCGCCAGTATTTTCAATCCTCAATTCCCGATCAACTAACAAATCGCGCCCGTTTCTTCAATTCATGGCTACGAACGAATCGCGCCAGTCACCCATCAGGATCAAACGATCAGCGGTGTTCTGCTTTCGCCCTGGCGGCTTTTGCCGCCCCAGAAGAACGTTGGTGCCGCTTCGCGTCCAATGGTTATCACAGCTTTCGTGGCTACCGACTTGCGGTGCCAACCCCTCGCTGGCTCGCGTTGCAGGCGATCCGTTTACTGCCCGGGTGACGGCGAACGGCATCCCATTCAGCTTCATGGCTAACCTGCCAACCCCTTTGCCGGGCTTGCCGTCGCCGTCGTAACTCATGCAAAACAGCGCGTCACATCAAAGGGCTTCTGCTCCTTCAGGATGTGGTAACACGCCCGTGCCAGTTTGTGCGCCAATGCCTTGGTGGCAACCGTCGTGTTTGTCTTTGTTTTTTTGCGTTCGTAAAACCGTTTGGCCTCCGCATTGAAGCGTTGTGCAAAGTTGGCCGCTTCGATAAATGCCCAAGCCAGATACTTGTTGCCGTTCTTGGTGTTGCCTTCGCTCTTCTTTTTGCCATTGCTCATGTGCTGACTGTCGACACAGCGGGCGTAGGAGGCGAAGTTGCCTACTTCGGCAAAGCGATCGATGGTGCCGATCTCCAGCAGGATGATGGTCGCCAAGATGCGGCCTATGCCAGGTACGCTGCTCAGTAAAACGAACTCCTTCCGTTCGCCCACCTTTTTTTGCAAGTGCTTTTCCAAAACGTCGATTTGCGCATTCAGTGTGAGGATGACAGCAAGGTTGCTTTTGATTGCCAGCGCCACATCTGGTGGCAACCCCATTTGATCCACTACGTCCGCCGTCAACTGCTTGATCTGACGACCGCCAATCTTCGCTCCTTGTTGCCGTGCCACGATGTTCTCGACAGCCAATATGTGGCTGGTGCGACTGCGCACCAGTTGCATGCGCTTTCTCGCCAGATCACGTAGTGCGCGCTGTTCGGGCGGAAGGATGGTACCGGTGGGCAGAATGCCCAATCGCAGCAGGTGCGCCAGTTGCCGGGCATCGGCTTCGTCGCCGCTGTGTTTGAGGCCATCGTATTTGCGGATGGCCGAGGTGTTGGCCAGCTTCACGATAAATCCGGCTTCCTGCAAACCATCCACCAGCCAGTACCAGTTGTAGGTCGACTCGACCACAACCGCTTTCAATTCATCGCGCCACGGCAACAAAAACCCCACGATCCGCGTCAAGTCGTTCGGCAATCGCTTCTCGGCAATCACGCGATCCTCTTCATCTGTCACTGTCACCACGCTGTTGTTCGAGTGCAAATCAATTCCGCTATACTTCATGATGTCGGCCTCCTGTGGTTATCGCAAGTTCGCAAACTCACTTTAACCCCACCGCCATCGGCGGTGGGAGGCCGGCTAGATGATTTTCAGCATCGCATTAAGTTTTTTCATATTGCATCTCCAGTTCAATATTCAAAATCTGATCAAATTGAGTGTGTGGGTAACATGACTTGGTTGTTCAAAAAGAAATGCGATGCTGACCCCTTTAGTTTGGTCGTCATGATTATTTCCCCTTGAATAGTCTGTTGCATGGACAATCTTGTGCCGATACTTCTTTCCGCTCACAGTATTTCAAACACGCTTCTTTGGATGGCTGATCGCTAAACCAGCCAATCCCATCCCAACCGCCATTGCCTTTGCGAATCATTTCACCGCAACCACTCCACACATTCGGTATCGCCTCCCTCAGGATGGTTTTGTATTCGGGTGTGCGGACATAGTAGTTCTTCGAGTTCACACCTTCGACGGTGTAAAAGGGTTTCAGGAGACTAGATGCGGGCCTGCCGACAATGACGTTGGCTGATGTGCCGACGAGCTCAGGCGGCAGTTCGGCCAGTGCGATGCGTCTCCACTGTTCGCCTTCATACTTGAACAACACTTGCGGCGGATTGGGCCTGCCCCATTTGTTGTAGGAAATGCAGCCCGCCGGATAAGTGGCGAGGTAAGGTATGCCTTTAACCACATCGAAGCGGAAGTGGTTGAGGCTGTTCGGCTCGGGCACGGCATCGTTGAAATCGTTTTTCCAGATGATCTGCTTGTTTGTGCCAGGCAGGTTGAAGGTCACGGTTTCATTCAGCGGCGTGCGCTCAGAGCTATCAAGATAGGCATAGCCGCCCAGGTTATAGTGGCGTTCCGCGACGATGACTTGCCCGTCGTGCAACAACACCTCTTCTTTCCAACGCATCGTTGCGGAACATGCACTCATGCTCACCCCCATCATCAACATCAATCCGAGTTTCGCAAACCGCTTAATCCACAGGTGAATGGTTTTCATGCTGCGACCCTCCATGCATAGGTTGTCTCATCATTCTCCGCAGTCCTTTTGCCAAGATTTCCCGCACGGGTTTTCCATCGCAACCTAGAAATTAAAGGAATTAAAGGGGTCAGTATCACATTATGTTTTTGCATTTCTCGTCTCCTGTTCAAAATCCAAAATCAGATTGATCCTCAATTTGCTCACTCTGCTCGTGCTTGACTATCGGCCTACCCGGCCTTCTTTGCGCACGCCTCACGCCAACAGCAGCACACATCATCTCGCTGAACCGCTCACTCCCCAGCGGCTGTCCCTGTGCCAGTGCGAGGCGTATGTCTGCTAATGCCTCATCATCCAGTTCACTGCGAAACAGCGCGCGATAGGCAGCCAGCCTGTCACCTTCATTCTTTCCCAACTCAAGGTATAGCGGGTGCGGCGCGATGCGTTCATCCACCTGCCCCAAACCGTTGTGCCGATAGCTTGACCAGCGATACTGCGCCGGGTCATTCACCATGTTTGCGCGCACCGGATTGAGTTCGATGTAGCGCATACAGGTCAGCAGATATTCTTCTACCTGGACCAGACCGGATTTGAATCGCCCTTCCCACAAGCTGCCTGTGCGGTGATAGCTGCGGTTGATGTATTGCACGTAGCGTCGCCCGATGGATTGCATCAGCTTGGCAATCCCGTCCGGCTTTTCCGAAGTCAGCAGCAAATGCACATGGTTGGTCATCAGCACATAGGCGTGAATGGCACAGTGCCAATCGGCAGCCGATTTCTTTAGCCAGTGGAGGTAACAGTGATAGTCCTCCTCGGCAAAGAAGCACGGCTCGCGATTGATTCCGCGCTGCACGACGTGCTGCGGTACATCGGCTAACTTAATGCGCGGGCGACGTGGCATGGCTGTTTAGAAAGTATTGTGATGCTGACCCCTTTAGTCCCTGACCCCTTTAGTCCCCTTAATGCGCGGGCGACGTGGCATGGCTGCTTAGAAAGTATTGTGATGATGACCCCTTTAGTCCTGTCATGCTGCCCCCTTTAGTCCTCTCTCCGACAAAGCTACACAACGCGCGCGATACGATTCATTATCACAAGCCGCAACCGTTTCTGTACCTATCAGAAGTGACAGGTTTGCCAAATAAAAAGGTGGGCCGCACCCGCTCCGCCCGACAGCTCATTGTTGCCGTCGTTGCCGAGGATATAGTTGTCCAGCACGTTCCCGGTGCCGTCGATGTTGTCCGTGCCGGTCAGGACGAGGTTCTCAACATGGTTGCCCAGCGTGTACGCGCGGCCGCTTGAGCAGGGCGAGGGCGCTCCCCTCTCCCCCTAGCACCTCTCCCTGAAAAGCCCTCTCCCCAACCCTCTCCCGCTTGCGGGCGAGGGGGCAAAGAAGAGTCCGGCTCCTTCGCTTCGTCTTCCCTCACAAATGCCACTACCGGAAACGGGGTGCGCTCGAGCGTGGCGATCCCCTCTTCGTCCAGTTCCATCTCGCCGACCTTTAAGTCCAGCGCCTGCAGGGCGTTGAGCAAGGCAGTGCGGGAATACGGCGGCGGGAATTGCTGGAGGATGAGCTGCGGGTCGAACGGAATGCGGAATACCCTGGACAGGCTGCCGATCAGCCATAGCATGTCCTGCCCGGTGTAGTGCATTCCCAAACCTTTCAAGGAATTCATCGGTTGCGCCCGAGGAAGCTCGTGTGTACGAACAATAACAGGCTATCCGAGTCAAGCATCGGGACGCAGGCCGGATTCTGCAACAAGCCGGGCAACCTGACCATAGGCCGGATTATCTATGCATTTCGGCTTATGGTCTTAATTCGAGGCAAATGGAACAGATAACGGTTACCGGCTATGGGGAGTGAATATCCGATCCAGCCATGAAGCCGGGGCGGAAACCAGAAAACAAAAAAGCCAGCAAACATGCTGGCCTTGATTATTTATTCTGACTGGTCGGGGCGAGAGGATTCGAACCTCCGACCACTTGCACCCCATGCAAGTACGCTACCAGGCTGCGCTACGCCCCGAGGGCGCGGATTATAGCAGAGCAACGCAAATGATGAAGCGTTTTTACGCGCCCAACAGCGCGATGATCTCGCGGATTTCATGGCGCAACGCGGCAACGTTCACCGGCGTTTGCGTTGCGACTGCCCCGTTCTTTTGCTCACTCACATTATCGAGCCGGTTGCGCGCGCCGCTGATGGTGAAACCCTGCTCGTACAGCAATTCGCGGATGCGCCGAATCAGCAATACTTCATGATGCTGGTAGTAGCGGCGGTTGCCGCTGCGCTTGACCGGCTTGAGTTGCGTGAATTCCTGTTCCCAATAGCGCAGCACATGCGCCTTGACCCCGCACAGTTCGCTGACTTCCCCGATGGTGAAGTAGCGCTTGGCGGGAATCGGCGGAAGTTCGGAATTAGGCTTGTGGGGTTCCATGATAGGACTTTTCCACCATGGTCTTCAGTTTCTGGCTGGGATGGAAAGTCACCACGCGGCGTGCCGTGATCGGGATCTCCTCGCCGGTCTTGGGATTGCGTCCGGGACGTTGCGGCTTGTCGCGCAACTGGAAATTGCCGAAACCGGACAGTTTCACGCTTTCGCCGTTTTCGAGCTGCACGCGAATCTGTTCAAAAAACGCTTCCACCATATCCTTGGCTTCGCGTTTGTTGAGTCCAACCTTGTCAAACAAAAGATCGGCCAGTTCGGCCTTGGTCAGTGTTGTTGTCATTTTTCTCCCTTACATACGCAGTTGCGCGCCCTGCTTGTTCATTGCTTCTACCAGTAATTCAATATTCGGCTCGATTTCAGAATCTGTAAGCGTTTTTTGAGTATCTTGTAATAACACACGGAATGCAAGGCTTTTTTTGCCTTTTTCCACGCCCTTGCCGCGATACACGTCGAATAGCGCGACCTCGACCACGCTTGGCGCGGACACCAGTCGCATCGCGTCCAGCAAGGCCTGTACGCTGACCGTCTCGTCCACCACGACCGCCAGGTCGCGGCGCACCAGCGGAAAGCGGGAGACCTCGCTGAATCTGGGCAATCCGGCTTGCAACAGGGCGGTCTGTTCGACTTCGAACCATTGCACCGGTTGAGGCAGGTCATACTGTTGCTGCCACTGTGGATGCAATTCACCGATCCAGCCCACCGCCTGCCCGTCCAGCAGGATACGGGCCGACCTGCCCGGATGCGACGCAGGATGCGCTGCTGCTTCGAAACGCAAATCCCGCGGCGCAAACAGCGCCTCGATATCGCCCTTCACATCATAGAAATCCACATTGCGCGCCGCGCCGCCCCATTGCTCCGGGAACACGCTGCCATATGCCAGGCCGGCCACTCGCTCGTGCTGTACATAGCCGCCTGCTGCCTCGGCAGCAAAACAGCCACCGATCTCGAACAGCCGCACGCGCGACTGCTTGCGTGCCAGGTTGCCGCGCAAGGCGCCGAACAGGCCGCCCAGCAGGCTGCTGCGCATCACGCTCATCTGGCTGGCGATGGGATTCTTCAGTGCGATGGGAGCGTCGTTGCCGCACAGGTCGCGTTCCCACTCCGCTTCCACGAAAGCGTAATTGATGGTCTCCTGGTAATCGCGGCGCACCAGTGCCTGTCGCACCAGCGCCAGCGGACGCTGCGTCCCGGCCAGCGGCAATATGCTCATGCGGCCCTGCGGAGAACTGGGCACGATCTTCTCGTAACCGTAAACGCGCGCGACTTCTTCGATCAGGTCTTCTTCGATGGCGATGTCGAAGCGGTAGCTGGGCGGCGTCACCAGGAATTCATCGCCCTGCTGTTGCAGCGTCATGCCAAGCTTGGCCAATGTCTGCGCGATCTCCGCGCCGGACAATTCCACTCCCAGCACATGCCGCACACGTGCACTGCGCAATTTCACCGCTTGGCGCGCCGGCAGTTCGCCGAGCGCTTCGCTCGCTGTGCCTGCCCGGCCGCCGCAGATATCCACGATCAGTTGCGTGGCGCGATCCAGCGCAATTTGCGTGGCTGCAAAATCCACACCGCGTTCGAAACGATAGGATGAATCGGAGCCGAAGCCGAGACGGCGGGATTTCCCGACGATCACGCCGGGCGCAAAGAATGCGCTTTCCAGGAAGATGTCAGTCGTCGCATCGTCCACCGCGCTGTCCGCGCCACCCATGATGCCCGCCAGCGCGACAGGCGCCGTTTCGTCGGCGATCACCAGCATATCGTCCTGCAGCTGGATCGTCTCGTCGTTCAACAGCCGGAGGCTTTCGCCGTTGCGCGCGAAACGCACTTCGATGCTGCCGTTCAATTTGTTCAGGTCGAACGCGTGCAGCGGCTGCCCCTGCTCCAGCAACACATAGTTGGTCACGTCCACCAGCGCGCTGATGCTGCGCAGGCCGCAACGTTCCAGACGTTGCACCATCCAGGATGGCGTCACCGCCCGTGCGTTCACCCCGGAGATGACTCGACCGGTATAGCGCGGACAGGCGTCGGGGGCTTTCACCTTGATGCCGACGCCGCACTCGTCGCCTTGTCCAAATGAATTGTCAGGAAGACCGGACAGCGGTGCGCCGGTCAGCGCGGCGACCTCGCGTGCGATACCCAGCAAAGACAGGCAATCGCTGCGATTCGGCGTGAGTTTGAGCGTGAGCAGATGGTCGTCCAGATCGAGGTGCCGGCGTATGCTCTGCCCCACTACGGCATCGGTCGCCAGTTCCAGCAGCCCGCTGCTTTCCTCCGCCAGACCCAGTTCCTTCTCCGAGCACATCATGCCGAAGGATTCGATGCCGCGCACCTTGGCCTGTTTGATCTCGAAGGCTTTTCCATCATCACCTGGCAGTTTCGCGCCGACCAGCGCGCATGGCGCCTTCATGCCCACGGTCACGTTCTGCGCGCCGCACACGATGGCCAGCGGTTCGCCCTGCCCCACGTCCACCGTCAGCAGATTGAGCCGGTCAGCGTCCGGATGCTTGTTTTTGCTCAGTACCTGTGCCACGACCACCTTGTCGAAGGTGGGCGCGACCGGCGACATCTCTTCCACCTCCAGTCCGGCCATGGTCAACAGGTGTGCCAGCTCCTCGCTGGAGAGCGCCGGGTTCACGAAGGTACGCAGCCAGGATTCGGAAAATTGCATGTTCAGTTGAATTGTTTCAGGAATTGCAGATCGTTCTCAAAGAAAAGGCGCAGATCGTTCACGCCATAGCGCAGCATGGCCAGGCGCTCCACGCCGAAGCCGAAAGCAAAACCGACGTATTTCTCGCTGTCGATGCCGACATGTCCGAGTACGTTCGGATGCACCATGCCGCAGCCCGCCACTTCCAACCACTTGCCCTGGCGCGGCCCGCTGGTGAATGCCAGGTCGATCTCCGCCGACGGCTCGGTGAACGGAAAGAACGAGGGGCGGAATCGCACCTGCATGTCCCCGGTCTCGAAATAGTTGCGCAGGAAATCGGCGATCACGCCTTTCAGATCGGCAAAACTCACCCGCTCACCGATCCACAATCCCTCGACCTGATGGAACATCGGCGAGTGGGTGGCATCGGAATCCACGCGATAGACGCGCCCCGGTGCGATGATGCGGATGTCCGGCATACTCTCCAGATGTCTGTATCGTGCCACGTGTGCCTGCATGTAGCGGATCTGGATCGGCGAAGTGTGGGTGCGCAACACATGCTGTTCGTCGATGTAGAAGGTATCGTGCATGGCGCGCGCCGGATGGTCGTCCGGAATGTTCAGCGCCGTGAAATTATAGAAATCGTTTTCGATCTCCGGCCCTTCCGCCACGGCATAGCCGATGGAATGGAACAGCGTTTCGATACGTTCCAGCGTGAGGGTTACCGGATGCAACCCGCCCGTTCCGGAACCGCGGCCCGGCAGGGTGACGTCCAGCGATTCCGCCGCCAGTTTCTGCGCCAGCTTACCTTGCAGCAGCGCCGCGCGACGATCCTGCAAGGCGGCCTCAATGCGCTGTTTGACCTGGTTGATGCGCGCGCCCGCTGCAGGGCGTTCCTCGGCAGACAGTTTCCCCAAACCCTTGAGCAGTACGGTCAGGCTGCCTTCCTTGCCCAGATAGCGTGCCTTGACCTGTTCCAGCTCTGCGTCGTCGCCGATCTCAGCGAACTGCTGCAGGGCCTGATCGAGAATTTTTTGGAGCTCGTCCATTTATGACACCAACATCCCCAAAGGGCTACCGCAAACGAAAAAGGAGGCGCGGAACGCCTCCTTTGCCTTTCAATCTTTCCAATCAAACACCGAGGCTGGCTTTGGCTTGCACCACGAATTGTGCAAACGCCGCCTTGTCGAACACGGCGATGTCCGACAACACCTTTCGATCGACCTGGATCGACGCTTTTTTCAGGCCGTTCATGAAGGTGCTGTAGCTCATGCCCTGCTCGCGTGCGGCCGCATTGATACGCGCGATCCACAAGGTGCGGAACTGACGCTTCCTCTGGCGACGGTCACGATAGGCATATTGTCCGGCTTTCATCACCGCCTGCTTGGCGATGCGGTACACGTTCTTGCGGCGACCGCGATAACCCTTGGCCTGCGCGATCACCTTCTTGTGGCTGGCGCGCGCGACTACTCCACGTTTTACTCTTGGCATGATCGGCTCCTTAAGCGTAAGGCATCATGGCGCGAACCGATGATGTATTGGTTGCATGGACCTCGGTCGTACCGCGCAGCTGGCGTTTGCTCTTGGTGGTCTTCTTGGTCAGGATGTGGCGCTTGAACGCTTGCGAGCGCTTGACGCTGCCACCGGCGCGAACCTTGAACCGCTTGGCCGCTCCGCTTTTGGTTTTCATCTTGGGCATGACTGCTCCTTAAGTTATGGTGCCAGGTGTTTTCCGGTGGAAAAACTTGATGACCCGCACACCACTTTTTATTCGGGGATCTGTTGTACCGCTATCGTTCCAGCCGGCCCCTGCTGCTGAAGCGATATGAAACTTATTTCTTCTTGGCTTTGGGCGATAACACCATCACCATCTGCCGGCCTTCCATCTTGGGAAACTGCTCGACCACACCATGTTCTTCCAGGTCAGCCCTGACACGTTCGATCAGGCGCATGCCGATCTCCTGGTGGGCCATCTCACGACCGCGAAAACGCAGCGTGATCTTGGTCTTGTCGCCGTCCTGCAAGAATTTGATCAGGTTGCGCAACTTGATGTTGTAATCGCCTTCGTCGGTACCCGGGCGGAACTTGATCTCCTTGATCTGTACCTGCTTCTGCCTGAGCTTGGCCTCATGCTGTTTCTTGCTTTCGGCATATTTGAACTTGCCGAAATCCATGATGCGGCATACCGGCGGCTCCGCCAACGGAGAAATCTCCACCAGGTCCAGCTCTGCTTCGCCTGCCAAACGCAAAGCTTCTGCAATGTTAACAATCCCGAGGGGCTCTTTTTCGACACCGATGAGTCGCACCTGTGGTGCCGTGATCATCTCGTTCAAGCGCTGCGATTTATCCTGTGCTATTGCAATATCTCCGTTTGACAATACTTAAGCCGTGCTACCCGACCTGACTTCGGAAACCAGACGCTGAAGCAAAGCTTCCAGCGTCATCTGTCCGAGATCTTCACCGCCACGGGTACGCACGGCCACCAAATTCCCTGCCATCTCCTTATCACCGACAATCAGCTGATAAGGCATTTTCTGCAGGCTATGTTCGCGTATTTTATAGGTAATCTTCTCGTTGCGCAAATCTAGTTGCACGCGCAGCCCGGCTTCGCGCAAAACTCGCGCCACCTGCGTCGCATATTCTTCCTGCGCCTGCGAAATATTCATCAGCACCACCTGCATCGGCGACAGCCACAACGGGAATGCACCCGCATGATGCTCGATCAGGATACCGATGAAACGCTCCATCGAACCGAGGATGGCGCGATGCAACATCACCGGTGGTTTGCGCGCGTTGTCCTCGTCGACGAACTCCGCCCCGAGACGTACCGGCAGGTTGAAATCCAGTTGTATCGTGCCGCACTGCCACAGGCGGCCGAGGCTGTCTTTCAGCGTGAACTCCGCCTTGGGACCATAGAATGCCCCCTCGCCCGGCTGCACTTCGTATTCAAGTCCGTTCTGCTGCATGGCAGCGGCCAGCCCGGCCTCCGCCCTGTCCCATGTCTCGTCCGACCCGACCCGCTTATCCGGGCGGGTGGACAATTTGACGATCACCTCGTTGAATCCGAAGTCGCGATATACCTCGTTCAGCATCACGATGAAATGCGACACTTCCGATTCGACCTGCTCTTCCGTGCAGAAGATATGCGCGTCGTCCTGCGTGAATCCGCGCACCCGCATCAGGCCGTGCAGGGAACCCGATGTCTCGTTGCGGTGGCAGGAGCCAAACTCGGCAAGACGTAACGGCAGGTCGCGATAACTGTGCAGACCGTGGTTGAAAATCTGCACATGACCGGGGCAGTTCATCGGCTTCACGGCATAGTCGCGATTCTCCGATGCCGTGGTGAACATGTGTTCATGGTAATTTTCCCAGTGTCCCGATTTTTCCCACAGCGCCTTGTCCATGATCGACGGCGTGCGAACCTCCTGATAGTCGTACTCGCGGAACTTCGTGCGCATGTACTGCTCGACTTCCTGCCACAAAGTCCAGCCCTTGGGATGCCAGAACACCATACCCGGAGATGAATCCTGCATGTGGAAAAGATCCAGCTGTTTCGCCAACTTGCGATGGTCGCGTTTCTCGGCCTCTTCGAGTTGATGCAGATAGGCATCCAGCTCTTCTTTTTTCGCCCATGCCGTACCGTAGATACGCTGCAGCATCTCGTTCTTCGAGTCGCCGCGCCAGTAGGCTCCGGCCAGCTTCATCAGCTTGAAGGCTTTCAGTTTGCCGGTAGACGGCACGTGCGGGCCGCGGCACAGGTCGGTGAAATCACCCTCGGTATAGAGCGACACATCCTGGTCGGCCGGAATGGATGCGATGATCTCGGCCTTGTAATGCTCGTTGATACCCCTGAAGTAATCTACCGCCTCGTCGCGCGGCAATACCTTGCGCGTTACCGGGATGTCCTGCTTGGCGAGTTGCGCCATGCGTCTCTCGATGGCGAGCAGATCTTCCGGGGTGAACGGGCGATGATATGAAAAATCGTAGTAGAAGCCGTTTTCGATGACCGGCCCGATGGTCACCTGCGCATCGGGAAACAACTCCTTCACCGCGTAGGCCAGCAAGTGCGCTGTCGAATGGCGGATGACCTCGATCCCATCCGCATCCTTGTCAGTGATGATGGCCAATGCCGCGTCCTGCGAAATCAGGTGCGAGGTGTCCACCAGCTTGCCGTCCACTTTTCCGGCCAGTGCGGCGCGCGCCAGACCCGCCCCGATGCTGAGCGCAACGTCAGCAACAGTGACAGGCTGCGCGAAACTGCGCTGTGAACCGTCCGGCAAAGTAATGACAGGCATGCTTCTATTCCAAAAATACAAAGTGCGGCCATGCCGCACTCGAAATGTTGGTAGGCACGATTGGACTCGAACCAACGACCCCTACCATGTCAAGGTAGTGCTCTAACCAGCTGAGCTACGCGCCTAAAAGGACGCGCATTGTATCCGAAACAAATGCGCGCTTCAAACAAAATCGCATTGATCAATAACTGCCGGAAGCCAGATTGTCGAAGCGCGTATATTCGCCGCGGAACGCCAGCTCCACCTTGCCGATCGGCCCGTTGCGCTGCTTGCCGATGATGATCTCCGCCTTGCCCTGATCGGGCGAGTCGCTGTTGTAGACTTCGTCGCGATAGATGAACAGGATCAGGTCGGCATCCTGCTCGATCGCGCCGGATTCGCGCAGGTCGGACATCACCGGACGCTTGTTGGGACGCTGCTCCAGGCTGCGGTTGAGCTGCGACAGCGCGATCACCGGCACTTCCAGTTCCTTGGCCAGCGCCTTCAGCGAGCGGGAGATTTCCGAAATCTCGGTCGCCCGGTTCTCGCTGGCCTTGCTCGAGTTGGAACTCATCAACTGCAGATAATCCACCACGATCAGTCCGAGCCCCTGATTCTGGCGATGCAGGCGACGCGCCCGTGCGCGCACTTCCAGCGCCGTCAGCGCGGCACTCTCGTCGATATGGATAGGCGCGTCGTTAAGCTTGCCGAGCGCATGGGTCAGCCGCCCCCAATCGTCATCCTGCAAACGCCCGGTGCGCAGATCGTGCTGGTTTAGTTTGCCGACCGAGCCAAGCATGCGCATCGCCAGTTGCGTGGCGCCCATCTCCATACTGAAGATCGCCACCGGCAACTTGCTGTCCAGCGCCACGTTCTCGGCGATGTTGATCGAGAACGCCGTCTTGCCCATGCTCGGACGGCCTGCCACGATGACCAGATCGCCTTTCTGCAGCCCCGACGTCATACGGTCCAGATCGGTGAAGCCGGTTGCCGTGCCGGTCACATCACTCTGATTCTCGCGACTGTATAGCGTCTCGATGCGCTCCACCACCTCGTTCAACAGCGGCGGCATGCCTTTGAAACCCTGCTTGCCGCGCGAGCCTGCCTCGGCGATCTCGAATACCATGCTTTCAGCTTCGTCCAGCAATTGCGCGGCATCGCGTCCGACTGGGTTGTATGCGCTGTTCGAAATATCGGTGCCGACTTTCGCCAGCCTGCGCATGATGGAACGTTCGCGCACGATCTCGCCATAGCGGCGGATATTGGCTGCCGACGGCACGTTCTGCGCAAGGCTCCCCAGATAAGGCAAGCCGCCGACCTTGTCCAGGTCGCCGGCGATCTCCAGCGCCTCGGCCACCGTGATGACATCCACCGGCTTGGCCATCTCGCTCAGCCGGACGATCTGGCGATAGATCAGACGATGCTCGCTGCGGTAAAAATCATCGTCGGTGACCAGATCGGCGATCTTGTCCAGTGCGCTCGCCTCGAGCAACAGGCCACCCAACACCGACTGCTCGGCCTCCACCGAATGCGGCGGCAGTTTGATCTGGTCGATCTGTGCATCTGAGTTGGAAAAGTTCTGCATTGGAATAAACCGGTCACCTGCCATGAGGGGGAATGCATTTTACCCGCCCCGCTCCGATTTATGGAAACAAAAAAGGACTGTCGCCAGTCCTTTCTTGTCGCCTTGATAACGGGAACGGATTACTGTTCGCCGAGTACCGACACGGTGATGTCCACGACCACATCGGTGTGCAACGCGATGCTGGCAGGATGGTCGCCGATCTGCTTGAGATGGCCTTCCGCCATGCGCACTTGCGACTTTTCCACGTCGAAGCCCTGCGCTGCCAGTGCAGCCGCGATATCGGCATTGGTAACGGAACCGAACAGCTTGCCGTCCACGCCCGCCTTTTGCACGATCTGTACGGTCAATCCGGCCAGCTTTTCACCGCGCGCTTGCGCATCGGCCAGCTTGGCCTTGTCGGCCGCTTCCAGCTCGGCACGGCGCGCTTCGAACTCGGCCATGTTGGCAGCGGTCGCACGCTTGGCCTTACCTTGCGGGATCAGGTAGTTACGCGCAAAACCGTTCTTGACCTTGACCACATCGCCCAATTGACCGAGGTTGGTCACCTTTTCCATCAAAATAATCTGCATGACTTCGCTCCTTAGTGCAAATCAGTATAGGGCAACAAAGCCAGGAAACGCGCGCGCTTCACCGCGGTGCTCAATTGACGCTGATAGCGCGTCTTGGTGCCGGTGATGCGAGCCGGGATCAGCTTGCCGTTCTCGGAGATGAACTCCTTGAGGATGTTCACGTCCTTGTAGTCCACCTCGGCGATCTTCTCGACCGTAAAGCGGCAGAACTTGCGGCGCTTGAAAAGGTTGTTGCGGGAAGAACGCTTGTTCTTGTCGTCTTTCTTTTTGTCTATGCGTGCCATGTTGTTTCCTTAGAATTCCAAATATTATCGATGCGCCAACGCTCAGGCGGCAGCTTCTGCGACAGGGGCAGCAGTCTCGCTCAGCACGGAACGGGATTTTTCGTCCTTCATCATCGCGGACGGCTCGGTGACGGCAGCCTTGGTCTTGACGGTCAGATGACGCAACACGGCATCATTGAAGCGGAACGCGTGTTCCAGCTCGTCCAGTGTTTCCTGGTTGCATTCGATATTCATCAGCACGTAGTGTGCCTTGTGGATCTTCTGGATCGGATAAGCCAACTGGCGGCGCCCCCAGTCTTCCAGACGGTGGATATGGCCGCCGTTGCCGGTGACCAGCGTGCGATAACGCTCGATCATCGCGGGCACTTGCTCGCTCTGGTCGGGATGCACGATAAAGACGATTTCGTAATGACGCATTAACATCTCCTTGTGGTTATAAAGCCCCCCGCCATGCGAAGCGGTGGAGCAAGGTATGCGAGGCCGATCTCAGCCTCACAGGGGCGCGCATTATAGCGAAATGAGCTTGTTGGTCAAGGCATTTGACCCGTCCGCGCCCGAAAAACCGGCGAAAACCGACGAGGTCAGTGCGCCCGTCGCTGCCGTACCGCCTCGAACAGGCAGATTGCAGCGGCAGCAGCGGCATTCAGCGACTCGATCTTGCCGGACATGGGAATGATGATCGTGCGCGTGGCGAGATGCAGCAACCCATCGGACAATCCCGCGCCCTCGTTGCCGATCATGAAGGCGACATTGCCGGACAGGTCGCAATCGTACAGACTGCGCCCACCCCGCAAACCGGTCGCCAGCAATGCACCTGCGAACGACCTGGCGACATCCGGCAAATCCTGTCGTTCATGGATATGCAGCGCAAAATGTCCGCCCATCGCGGCGCGCAGTACCTTGGGCGACCACGCGTCCGCACACCCCTTGGACAGGAATACGGCATCGCATCCTGCCGCAGCGGCGGAACGCAATATCGAGCCCAGATTGCCGGGATCCTGGATATCTTCCAGCAGTAATGAAAAACGACTGTCCGCAACCGGCACTTCCGGTTGCGGCAAATCGATCAGCGCGAGAATGCCCGTCGGCGTCTTCAATTCGCTGAGTTCCGCGAACAGCCTGTCGTCCAGTTGGGCGACCGGCACCCCGTTCGCGCGTTCGAGCAGCGCAGCGATCTCGGCATCCTGCAATGCCGCCGCATTCAAAAGAATGTGTTTTGGCCGCCTGCCGCTATCCAGACAGGCCGCCAGCAAATGCGTGCCGTCCAGCAACGTCTGGTTGGCCTTGCTGCGCTGGCGCGCCGAACCGGCAAGCCGGGAAAGCTCCCTGAAAAAAGGATTGTCGCGGGACTGGATGATTTTCATGGAAAAACTCGGTAGCGCGTCAATCCGACGGCGGCGCGACCTTGATGATCTCCTCGGCGGTAGTCTGCCCGGTCGCAACCTTCTCCGCCCCGCTCAGGCGCAACGGCATCATGCCCTCTTGCCGCGCCAGCGCCTTGATCCGGTTCAACTCGGCATCCCTGACCACCAGCTTCTTCATCTCTGCGCTGAGCGGCAGCATCTCGTAGATACCGGTGCGCCCCCGATAGCCGGTCATGCGGCATTCGAGACAACCGCTGGCCACGCTCACTTGCGCAGGTTTTGCGGACTTCCAGGGGCTGACCAGTTCCTGCCAGACCTCGTTACTGATCTCGCCCGTTGCCTTGCAATGGGGGCACAAGGTGCGCACCAGGCGTTGCGCCATCACCCCCAGCAGCGTCGAATTGAGCAGGTAGGGCGGCACGCCCAGTTCCAGCAGACGCGTAACTGCGGAGGGGGCATCGTTGGTATGCAGCGAAGACAGCACCAGATGCCCGGTCAGCGCGGCCTGGATCGCCATCTCGGCAGTTTCCATGTCACGGATCTCGCCCACCATGATGACATCCGGGTCCTGCCGCAACAGGGTACGGATCCCGTCTGCGAAGTTCAGTCCTATGCTGCGTTGCACCTGCATCTGGTTGAACGCCGGTTCGATCATCTCGATCGGGTCTTCCACCGTGCAGACATTCACCTCCGGGGTGGCGAGCTGCTTCAGCGTGGAATACAGCGTGGTGGTCTTGCCCGATCCGGTCGGCCCGGTCACCAGGATGATGCCGTTGGGCTGGCATGTCCAATCGTTCCACAGCACGGTCTGTTCGCGCGAGAAACCCAGGTCGGCAAAATTCTTCACCAGGATCTCCGGATCGAAGATACGCATCACCAGTTTCTCGCCGAAAGCGGTCGGCATGGTGGACAGGCGCAGTTCGATCTCGTCGCCGTCCGCGCTTACCGTCTTGATGCGTCCGTCCTGCGGCCTGCGCTTCTCCACCATATCCATGCGCCCCAGCAGCTTGATGCGGTTGGTGATGGCGTTGGTGACCGGGATGGGCAACTGATAGACCTGATGCAACACCCCGTCGATGCGGAAACGCACGACGCAGGCGTCCCGGCGCGGTTCAAGGTGGATATCGCTGGCCCGCTGCTCGAAGGCATACTTGAACAGCCAGTCGACCAGCGTGACGACATGCTGCTCGTTGGCATCCAGATTCTTGTTCTTACCCAGTTCAACCAGTTGCTCGAAATTCTGCACGCCGACGGACGATCCGGTCTTCGCCTTGTTCGCAAGCTGCACCGAGTGGGCAAGACTGTAGATTTCGGGCAGGTAACGGTTGATGTCGAGCGGACTGGCCATCACCAGCCTGACCTTCATATTGAGAATGCGCTCCAGATCGCCCACCCAGTCGGTGATGAACGGCTCGGCGGTAGCGATCGTCACCTCGCGGTCGCCGACCTTGACCGGCATGATCTTGAGCCGTTCGGCGTAGGATTTTGAAACGATGTTGGCGACGCCCCCGAAATTCAGTTGCAGCGGGTCGATATGGAAATACGGCATGCCGATATGTGCCGACAGCCACTCGGTGAGGAATTCGATGGTCAGCAGCTTGTTGGGCGGCAGGGAACTGCGCCACTTCTGTTCACCCAGCACGATCAGCGGATGCGCGTGACCAGCCTTGTGATTCCTGATCAGCCGCTCCGCCTCGGCTTCCGACACCATATCGTCGCGCACCAGCCAGCGCAGCACGAACGCCAGAGTCAGTTTCTGTCCCTGCTGCGCAGCGATGAAGTTCTCTTTGCTCATGTCACACCACCTTACGGGCATGGCAAACATGCCACCCCTGATGATGAAACCCGCCATGCCCGTTTCCCCTCTCTCCTTGCTCTCTCCCGCAAACGGGAGAGAGGGACGCGGTCCCGCTGCGCGAGTTTCTAATTAATCGAATGGCGCAAGTCTAATAGCTTATGAAAGGAAGTGGAAATGCTTCTGACAGGAATGGTCGCGGAGCAAGTATCCGTCGGCTCAGGAGTCGCTCGCCTCGTCAACGGGTGGCTGTGTTCCCCCGGATTCAGGGGCTTCTTTCTGCGCCAGTTTCTTCAGGCGCTTTTCTTCCTGTTTTTTCTTCTTGGCGAGTTCTTTCTGGCGCTTCTCGAAAGTGTAATTTGTCTTGGCCATTGGTAATCCTGTTCGATGAATGGGTGGCGTTCCTACTCCATGTACATCCCGCCGTTCACATGCAGCGTGACGCCGGTGATGTAAGCAGCACCAGGGCCGGCAAGGAAGGCGGCGGCGGCGGCAATGTCAGCAGGCTGACCGAGGCGCTTCAACGGTACATGCTCGACCAGTTTGGCGCGCTGTTCTTCGCCCAGTGCATGGGTCATGTCGGTGTCAATGAAGCCCGGCGCGATGCAGTTCACGGTGATATTGCGGCTGCCGATCTCCTGCGCGAGGGATTTGCTGAAACCCGCCATGCCGGCCTTGGAGGCGGCGTAGTTCGACTGGCCGGGGTTGCCCATACTGCCGACCACCGAAGAGATGTTGATGATGCGCCCGCCCCGCGCCTTCATCATCGCGCGCAGTACGGCGCGGCTCATGCGGAACACGGACTTGAGGTTGGTCGCCAGCACGTCGTCCCATTCCTCGTCGCTCATGCGCGCCAGCAGGTTGTCCCTGGTGATGCCGGCATTGTTGATCAGAATGGAGACTTCGCCGAACTGCTGGCGGATCGCGCCCAGCACCTGCTCGGTCTGCGCCGCGTCGTTGACGTTCAGCGCCATGCCCGCGCCCTTGATACCCGCCGCCGCCAGATATTCGCCGATGGCTTGCGCGCCCTTGTCGCTGGTCGCGGTGCCAACCACCGTCGCGCCCTGCTTGCCGAGTTCCAGTGCGACGGCCTGTCCGATGCCACGGCTGGCGCCGGTCACCAATGCGATCTGTCCTTGCAGTGTCATATCCCTCTCCTTATGCGAGTGCGGTCAAAGCGGTCTTCAGCGCTTCGCCGTCGTTGATGGCCAATGTCTGCTGGTTGGTGTCGATGCGCTTGTTCAATCCGGCCAGTACCTTGCCGGGCGCGCATTCGGCATTGTGCGTGAGGCCCTGTTTGCCGAACTCCAGAACGGTCTCGACCCAGCGCACCGGCGAATACAGCTGGCGCACCAGCGCATCCTTGATCGAAGCGGCGTCGCTATAGGCGGCCACGTCGGCGTTGTGTAACACCGGGATGGACGGCGCATGCACCGAGACGTTGCCAAGATACTCGCGCAACTGCTCGGCAGCGCCCTTCAACAGGCTGCAATGCGACGGCACGCTCATCGGCAGCATGATCGCGCGCTTCGCGCCTTTGGCCTTGGCAAGTTCCATGCCGCGTTCGACCGCGGCGCGGTTCCCGGCAATCACCACCTGTCCGGGCGAATTGTAATTCACCGCTTCCAGCACTTCGCCCTGCGCGCCCTCGGCACACACCGCGCGTACCGTGTCGTCATCCAGTCCGAGGATCGCAGCGATGCCACCCACGCCTTCGGGCACGGCCTGCTGCATGCATTGCGCGCGGAAGCGCACCAGCGGTAGCGCGTCGGCGAAGCTCAGCGCGCCGGCTGCAACCAGCGCGGTGTATTCGCCCAGGCTATGTCCTGCCATCATCGCCGGCAGCGCTCCGTTCTGCGACTGCCAGGCGCGATAGACCGCCACGCCTGCGGTCAGCATGATCGGCTGGGTGTTCACCGTAGTATTCAGCTCGGCATCCCCGCCCTCGGCGACCAATTGCCACAAGTCCTGTCCAAGCACGTCGGATGCTTCGGCAAAGGTATCCCGCACTGCCGGAAAATCGGCGTAGCCGTTCATCATGCCGCGCGACTGGGAACCCTGTCCGGGAAATACGAATGCGAATTTAGTCATGGGATCACCTACCACTTGATAAGAATAGCGCCCCAGGTGAACCCACCACCCACGGCTTCGATCAGGATGTTATGTCCGGCCTTGATGCGGCCGTCGCGCACCGCGGTATCCAGCGCCAGCGGGATCGACGCGGCCGAGGTATTGCCATGTCTCGCGACTGTCACCACCACGTTGTCCATACCGAGACCCAGCTTCTTCGCGGTCGCCTCGATGATACGGATATTGGCCTGGTGCGGCACCAGCCAGTCGATGTCGGCGCCCTTCAATTGTTGAGCTTCCAGGACCTCTTCGACCACGTCGCTCAGTACCTTCACCGCGAACTTGAAGACCGCCTGCCCGTCCATCTTGATGAACGGGTCGCCGTCGATTTCACCGTTTCGGACATTGCCTTCGGCCTTGAGCATGCCGCGGTGGCTGCCGTCGGAATGCAGTTTGGCGGCGACGATGCCCGGTGTCCCGGAGGCTTGCAGCAACACCGCGCCCGCGCCGTCGCCGAACAGCACGCAGGTGGTGCGATCGTTCCAGTCCAGCATGCGCGACAGCACTTCCGCGCCGACCACCAATGCGGTCTTCGCCTGTCCGCCGCGGATATACATGTCGGCGGTGTTCAGCGCGAAGACGAAGCCGCCGCACACGGCCTGTATGTCGAATGCCGCACCGCCGTTCTTGATGCCGAGTTTGTCCTGCAGCACGCAGGCCGTGCTGGGAAACAGGTGGTCGGGAGAGGTGGTCGCGACGATGATCAGATCGATCTCGTCAACTGCGACGCCCGCGGCCTCGATGGCCTTGCGGCTGGCTTGCAGGGCGAGGTCGCTGGTCAGCTCGCCTTCGGCGGCGATATGGCGCTCGACGATGCCGCTGCGGGAAAAGATCCAGTCATGCGTGGTATCGACCATCTTCTCGAGGTCGTAGTTGGTCAGCGTCCTGGCCGGCAGGTAACTGCCGGTTCCAATAATTTTCGAATACATCAGGACACTCCTTCCGCTGTGCTCTTGCGCTCGTGGTGCCACTTCTCGATATGCTCACTGATGTGCTGCAACATGCCTCCACGCGCCTCCTCTGCGGCCCGCTCGATCGCACAGCGAAAAGCCAGTTTGTCCGCCGATCCGTGGCTTTTCACTACGATCCCTTTCAAGCCAAGGAAACTCGCGCCATTGTAGCGGCGGTGGTCGACCCTGCGCTTGAACGCGTTCAGCACGGGCAACGCGACGACAGCGGCCAGCCTGGTGAAGATATTGCGCTTGAACTCCTCCTTCAGGAAACCGCCCAGCATCTGCGCCAGCCCTTCGGTAGTCTTCAGCGCGACGTTGCCGACGAAGCCGTCGCACACCACCACGTCGGTCGTACCCTTGAAGATGTCGTTACCCTCGACGTTGCCGTAGAAGTTCAGGTCGCTGTTACGTAGCAGTTCGGCGGCCTGTTTGACCACCTCGTTACCCTTGATGTCTTCGCTGCCGATGTTGAGCAACCCAACCGAGGGATTGGGCTTTTGTTCCAGCGCGGTGACCAGCGTGGCGCCCATTATCGCGAACTGCAGCAGATGCTCGGCATTGCAATCGGTATTGGCACCCAGGTCCAGCATACAGACCTGGCCTTTCACGGTGGGCAGATAGGAAGCGATTGCGGGACGATCGATGCCGGGAATGGTTTTCAACACATAGCGCGCCGTCGCCATCAATGCGCCGGTGTTGCCTGCACTCACGCAGGCCGATGCTTCGCCGCTCTTGACCAGATTGATGCCGACGCGCATCGAGGAGTCTTTCTTGCCGCGCAACGCAGATTGGGGCTGTTCGTCCATACCCACCACTTCGCTGGCCGGATGGATGCGCAAATGCACACCCGTTTGCACGCCCAAGGAGCGCAATTCCGCCTCGATGGCATCGGGGATGCCCACCAGGACAATGGTATCGCCGGGAACCCGCTTCAGGTATTCAATCGCAGCCGGGATAGTGACCGTAGTACCGTGGTCGCCTCCCATCGCATCTATGGCCAATGTGACATCCACTTAAGCGGCCTCTCAGGTAACAAGAAGTTCAGGAACAAACTAAATAAAACGCAGCCGACTGTTGCAATCGGCTGCGCTACCCAATGCTTATTCGCCCTTGATCTTGACTACCTTTTTGCCACGGTAGAAACCGGTCGGACTGATGTGGTGACGCAAATGGTTTTCGCCAGTGGTCGGTTCGACCGCTGTCGCTGGATTGCTCAGGAAGTCATGGGCGCGGTGCATGCCACGCTTGGACGGGGATTTCTTGTTCTGTTGAACTGCCATGCTAAATACTCCTCAAAAAACTGTTTAATTACGCTTCAATTTTGCCAAAACCGCAAAAGGATGCTGTTCTTCCACTTGCCCATTTTCGCTATCTGTCTCCCTGCAATCGCCCGGTTCATGCCTGGGCGCGATTGGCAGGCTTAACAAAATCTCTTCTTCCAGCATGTCCGTCACATCCAGATGCGTATCTGCCAGAATGCTGTCGAACGTATCTTCCTCACCGTCCAGCGCATTCAGCGATTCCTGATCGCGCAACAACAACCGGGTGTCGATGCTCACCGCATGATCCAGCGCTTCCAGACAACGCTGGCAGCGCAATCGGCAGCTTCCGGTTATGCTGACATCCAGATACGGAATGCCTTGCGGGTCCATGCCACCTTGAACCATGTAGCCCAAATCCCCACTGGAATCCTCAAGCATATCCCGCAGGCGCGGCATCTCGGCAACCGGCACTTTACCGTCTACTTTCCTGCCGTTCCGGGCAAAATCCAGACTGTCGATGAAAGGCCGTGCGAACATGAGGCGCGCATGATATATTTTTCGCCGCACCCTGTCAAAAATCCCAAGGAATTATTGTTGAATTCTCAGTTGCTTGTCCTCGCTTCCACTTCCGTCTACCGCAGCGAACTGCTCAAACGGTTACAACTCCCGTTCGAGACCGCCGCGCCGAATGTCGATGAGACTCCCATGCCAGGCGAATCGGCGCGTGCCACTTCGATGCGATTGGCACAGGAAAAGGCCCGTGCCGTGGCCGCCGAATACCCCGACGCGCTGGTCATCGGCTCCGATCAGGTCGCTTTGCTGGAAGGACGGCAACTCGGCAAGCCGCTTACCCACGATAATGCGGTCAGACAATTGCAGGCGATGCGCGGCAAGACCACCTGTTTCTATACCGCACTGGCCCTGTTGAACGGCAAGACCGGCAACATGCAGACCGAAGTGGCGGAAAATTTGGTCACCCTGCGCGAACTGAGCGATGCCGAGATAGAAGGTTATTTGCGCAAGGAACAGCCCTATCACTGCGCGGGCAGCGCAAAATCAGAAGGCTTGGGGATAGCCCTGATGAGTTCAATGGCCGGCAACGATCCGAACGCACTGATCGGACTTCCGCTCATTCTGTTGATTGAAATGCTGCGCCGCGAAAACGTGCGCCTGTTCTGACCATGGGCACCGTTCCGACCATAAATAAAGGTATCCTGTACCTGATCCCGTGTACGCTTGGCGATACACCCGCCGGACAGGTATTGCCGCAACATGTCATCGGCATCGCGCGCGGGTTGCGGCATTTCGTGGTGGAAAAACCCAAAAGCGCGCGCCAATTCCTCGCTACGCTCAAGCCTGAGCATCCGATCCAGTCACTTGATCTGGCCAGTCTCAACGAACATACCGCCGCGAACGAAATGGCCGGGCTGCTTGCCCCGCTGCTGGCCGGACACGATGTCGGCCTGATTTCCGAAGCAGGCTGTCCGGGCATCGCCGACCCGGGAGCCGACCTGGTCGGCCTGGCACACCGCAACGGCATCCGTGTCGTGCCCCTGGTCGGGCCGTCCTCAATCCTGCTGGCCTTGATGGCCTCGGGATTGAACGGCCAGTGTTTTGCCTTCCACGGCTACCTGCCCATCGAGGAAGCGGAACGCAAAAGAACGATCGTCGCGCTGGAAGCCGAATCCGCCAAACGGAAACAGACCCAGTTGTTCATCGAAACCCCCTATCGCAACCGTAAATTGTTCGAGGCCCTGCTCGCGCACTGCCGACCGCAAACGCAACTCTGCATCGCGACCCATATCACACTTCCCGATGAACAGATAAACACACGTTCGATCGCACGGTGGAAATCACAACCGGCCCCGCCCCTGGACAAGCGTCCCAGCCTGTTTCTGCTGCTCGCCTGACATCAATAAAGTTGCTCAAAAACCCGCTTTCTGGTATTAAAGCGGACTTGATTTATCCTGTTGGAGAAGTGCAATGCCGATACAGCCTCAAAAACCCATCGCCCCATACAAATCCAAGAAGGGCGAGGCCTACATGAACCCCAAGCAACTGGATCATTTTCGCAAGATATTGAACGATATCAAGGCGGAATTGGGTGAGGACATCGACCGCACCGTGCATACCATGCAGGACGAGGCAACCGTGTTTGCCGACCCGAACGACCGCGCCACACAGGAATCCGATATGGGACTGGAACTGCGCAACCGCGACCGTGAACGCAAGATGATCAAGAAGATCGACGAGATGCTTACCAGAATCGATGCGGGAGAATATGGCTATTGTGAAAATTGCGGCATCGAGATCGGGCTGAACCGTCTGGAAGCACGCCCCACCGCCACCCTGTGCATCGACTGCAAGACGCTGGACGAGATCCGTGAAAAGCAGATTGCCAAATAATTTTGGCAATCTACTTTCGGCGGAGACTAACCTTCAGATTATGTCGGAGCCCAAAGCCCCAATGAACATTTCGCGATCTGCTTTCAGTGCAGGCTAACATACGCGAAGCTTATGTTATGCCGGAACTAAAAACAAAAAGGCCAAGGTTTCTTTGGCCTTTTGTTTTCGACGAAGATCAGCCTTCAGGTTCGGATGGACTGAACGACGCATAACAAACAGAAAAGCCCCGATTTCCGGGGCTTTTCTGTTTTGTTGCTGACAGACTACTCGGCAGACCTGGTTTCTTTTGGTTCTGGCGGAGCCAGCAGTGCCTTCATGCTCAACTTCATGCGTCCCTTGTCGTCCACTTCCAACACCTTGACTTTGACGACCTGACCTTCCTTGAGGTGGTCGGACACTGCATTCACCCGTTCGTGCGCGATCTGGGAGATATGCAACAGGCCATCCTTGCCTGGTAGCACGTTGACCAAAGCCCCGAAATCGAGCAACTTGACTACCGGGCCTTCGTATATCTTGCCCACTTCCACTTCGGCCACGATATCCTCGATGCGCTTCTTGGCCAGGCTCCCCGCTTCACCGCTTACGCAGGCGATGGTGATATTACCGAGGTCGTCTATATCAATGGTCGCTCCGGTCTCTTCGGTCAGCGCACGGATCACCGCCCCGCCCTTGCCGATCACGTCGCGGATCTTTTCCGGGTTGATCTTCATCTTGATCATGCGCGGTGCGAATTCGGAAACTTCGGTGCGCGCATTAGGCATGGCCTGCTTCATCAGACCGAGGATGTGCATACGGCCCTCGCGCGCCTGTGCCAATGCCGCCTGCATGATATCGCGGGTGATGCCGTTGATCTTGATGTCCATCTGTAGCGCAGTCACGCCGCTCTCGGTACCCGCCACCTTGAAGTCCATGTCGCCCAGGTGATCTTCGTCGCCGAGAATATCGGTCAGCACCGCAAAACGGTTGCCTTCCTTGATCAACCCCATCGCGATACCGGCTACATGCGCCTTGAGCGGCACACCGGCATCCAGCAGCGACAGGCAGCCACCACATACCGACGCCATCGAACTGGAACCGTTTGATTCAGTGATTTCCGAGACCACGCGCATCGCATAGCCAAAATCCTCCTCGCCTGGCAATACCGCAACCAGCGCGCGCTTGGCCAGACGACCATGGCCAATCTCGCGGCGCTTGGGCGAACCTACGCGCCCGGTCTCACCGGTGGAATACGGCGGGAAATTGTAATGCAGCATGAAGCGGTCACTGTATTCGCCCTGCAACGCATCGATCTTCTGAGAATCGCGCATGCTGCCGAGTGTCGCCACGACGATCGCCTGCGTTTCACCGCGGGTAAACAGGGTAGAACCGTGCGTGCGTGGCAGCACGCCGTTGCGGATCGTGATCGGACGCACGGTACGGGTGTCACGGCCATCGATGCGCGGTTCGCCGCTGAGGATCTGCCCACGCACGATCTTGGCCTCCAGCGCACTGAACAGGTCATTGACATGATTCTTCAGGCCGGGGGCCGCATCGGACGTGATGATCTCGGAGATGACCTTGTCGTGGATCGCAGCGACCGCATCGGTGCGCGCCTGCTTGGCGCGGATCGCATAAGCCTGTTGCAACGGTGCCTCGGCAAGTGCCGCGATTCTGGCGATCAGCGCCTCGTCCTTGGCAGGAGGCGTCCAGTCCCATGCAGGCGCGCCGACGGCTTCGACCATCTCGTTGATCGCCTGGATCACGATTTGCATCTGTTCGTGACCGAACATCACCGCACCCAGCATCACCTCTTCTGATAATTGTTGCGCCTCGGATTCAACCATCTGTACCGCGCGGTCGGTGCCCGCCACAACCAGGTCCAGTTGCGAAGTGGTGAGTTCAGTCGCAGTCGGGTTGAGCAGGTACTGGCCGTCCGCATAACCGACGCGCGCCGCACCGACCGGGCCGTCGAACGGAATGCCGGACAGTGCCAGCGCGGCGGATGCGCCGATCATGGCCGGGATATCCGAATCGATCTCGTTGTCGGACGACATCACCGTCGCGACGATCTGCACTTCGTTGTAGAAACTTTCCGGAAACAGCGGGCGCAACGGACGATCGATCAACCGGGAGGTCAGGATCTCCTTTTCGCTCGGACGTCCTTCGCGCTTGAAGAACCCTCCGGGAATCTTGCCGGCCGCATAGGTCCTTTCCTGATAATCCACGGTCAACGGGAAAAAGTCCTGTTCGGGCTTGGCATCTTTCCGGCCGACCACCGTAACCAGCACAACGGTGTCATCGAGACTGACCATCACCGCACCGCTGGCCTGGCGCGCGATCTCGCCAGTTTCCAGGGTAAGCTGATGATTTCCGTAAGTTAATGTTTTCTTGTAATGACTCAAAATAGACCCCTTTGTGCATGGCATGATGCGCAACCGCACCACACGAAAATAGACGTAAAAACGACGCGGGCCGCATTCGCGACCCGCTTGGTATGACTGTTACTTGCGAATTTCCAGACGCTGGATCAGTGCGCGATAGGCGGCGTCATCCTTGCTCTTGAGATAATCGAGCAATTTGCGACGACGACTCACCAGTCGCAACAGGCCGCGACGGGAATGGTGATCCTTGGCATTGTCCTTGAAGTGCGTAGTCAGATAACTGATGCGTGCAGTAATCAGCGCCACTTGCACTTCGGGGGAACCCGTGTCGTTCTTGGCACGTTGAAAGTCGTTAACGATTTGCGCTTTTTGCGCAGCGGTAATTGCCATTGGTTTTACACTCCTGAAAAAAGTTGCGCATTCTACCCCTGAAACCCCTTGTTGCTCAACCCCGAATTTTACGCCGAATCCACCCCGGCAGCCCGCTTCGCCACAGTGGACAGCAATCTTTCCGGCGCGAGCCTGCGGCCTTGTAGCAGCCCCACCCCAATGAAACCCTGCGGGCCATGCAACCTGACCCTGCCATCCGGCAAATCCGCATCCAGCGCCAGTCGCTGACCTTGCGCCAACCGTCTGATCTGGACGTCATCCAGTCGCAGCAGGTGCATATCCGGCATCAGCGATTCCAGCGGCAACACGCAGGTGTCGCGCTCGCTGTCGGTCATCGCCTCAAGTTGCTGCCAGGAATAGCCATCCCGCAGATCGAAATGGGCGATTGCGGTACGGCGCAACGCGCTCAGGTGTGCGCCGCAACCCAGCGCCGCACCGATATCCTCGGCCAGTGTGCGCACATAAGTCCCCTTGCTGCAACGCACGGTGATATCGAGCGCATCACCTTCGAAACGATCCATGTGCAACTCGTGAATCACCACGTCGCGCAGTTTGCGCTCGACCGTCTCGCCGTTACGTATGTATTCGTAGAGCGGTTTGCCATGGTGCTTGAGCGCGCTGTGCATCGGCGGCAACTGCTGAATCCCGCCACGGAACCTCCCCAGCACGGCATCGATCTCCGGCTGCGTCACCGCGACTGCGGATTCACTGACAATCTCGCCCTCCGCGTCGCCGGTCGTCGTGACCCGTCCCAGACGCAACGAGGCACGATAGGTCTTGTCTGCGTCCAGCAGCGCATTGGAAAACTTGGTGGCCTCGCCGAAACAGACCGGCAACAGACCGCTGGCAAGCGGGTCTAGCGTTCCTGTATGGCCGGCCTTCGCAGCGTTGAACAGCCGGCGTACCTTTTGCAGCGCAGTGTTGGAACTGAGTTCCAGCGGCTTATCGAACAGCAATACGCCGTCGAGCGGGCGCTTTGTCGGAGTCATACCCATTTTATATGCAGAGAAATCAGAACCGTCACGAGCACAGGCTGAACTAGGCGCGAAATCGCGAAACAGCGGAGTTTACAAGGAATAAATGAGCTTCTTGAGCCATTGAACAACACCGTTATGCCAAACGCAGCAGGTTCAGTGTTTGTCGCTGGCGACCGCCTGGTCGATAAGCTGCGACAAATGGCTGCCGCGTTCGACCGAAGCATCGTAGACGAAATGCAATTGCGGCATGATGCGCAGTTTCAGGCTGCGCGCCAGCTGGCTGCGCAGGAAACCGCCGGCGCGTTCCAGTCCCTGCTGTGCCTCTTCGTGCTTTCCGTCGAGCCGGGTAAAGAATATCTTGGCGTGGGAATAATCGCGCGCCACCTCGACACCGGTGATCGTCACCAGACGCACGCGTGGATCGTTGACCTCGAGTCGCACCAGCTCGGCCAGCTCGCGCTGGATCTGCTGTGCGACCCGGTCTGTCCTCGCGAAATTTCCCATCAAAGCGCGCGCGCGACCTCGACGATCTCGTAGACCTCGATCTTGTCGCCGACCTGGAGATCGTTGAAGTTCTTCACCGACAGACCGCATTCGAAATTGGCCTTGACTTCCTTCACGTCATCCTTGAAGCGCTTCAGGGAATCCAGCTCACCGTCATGTATCACCACATTGTCTCGCAACACACGAGCTTTCGAGCCGCGTTTCACCATGCCTTCCAGCACATAGCAACCGGCGATCGTGCCCACCTTGGAAACGGTGAACACCTGGCGTATCTCGACCATACCCAGAACGCTCTCACGTTTCTCCGGAGCCAGCATGCCGGACAGCGCAGCCTTGATCTCGTCCACCATCGCATAGATGATGTTGTAGTAACGGATATCCACGCCCGTGGTTTCCGCCAGCTTGCGCGCAGCCGCATCGGCACGGGTGTTAAAGCCGATGATGATCGCCTTGGAGGCCAGCGCCAGATTAATGTCGGACTCGGTGATCGCCCCCACGCCGCCATGGATCAGGTTGACCTTGACCTCGCTGGTGGAAAGCTTCTGCAACGACTGCGCAATCGCTTCCGCAGAACCCTGCACGTCGCATTTCACGATCAGCGACAGGGTACGCACCTCGCCTTCGGACATCTGCTCGAACATGTTTTCCAGCTTGGCGGCCTGTTGCTTGGCGAGTTTCACACCGCGATACTTGCCCTGCCGGAACAATGCGATCTCACGGGCACGCTTCTCGTCCGCAAGCACCATCAGTTCCTCGCCGGCAGACGGCACTTCCGACAATCCCTGGATCTCGACCGGAATGGAGGGACCCGCATCCTCGATCGCCTTGCCGCTCTCGTTCAACATGGCGCGTACGCGTCCAAATACCGATCCCACCAGCACCGCATCGCCGCGCCGCATGGTACCCGACTGGATCAGCACGGTTGCGACCGGCCCCTTACCCTTGTCCAGGCGCGCCTCGATGACCAACCCCTTGGCGTGAGTCTCGCGCGGCGCTTTCAGTTCCAGCACTTCGGCCTGCAACAAGACACCCTCAAGCAACTGGTCGATACCCAGACCGGATTTGGAGGATATCTCTACGAACATCGCATCACCGCCCCAATCCTCCGGAACCACCCCTTCGGCGACCAGTTCCTGCTTGACGCGCTCGACATTGGCCTCGGGCTTGTCCACCTTGGTCACGGCCACCACCATTGGCACATTGCCGGCCCTGGCGTGATGAATGGCCTCTTTGGTCTGCGGCATCACGCCGTCATCGGCGGCCACGACCAGAATCACGATATCGGTAGCCTTGGCGCCGCGCGCGCGCATCGCAGTGAACGCCTCATGGCCCGGCGTATCGAGGAAAGTGATCATGCCGCGCGGCGTGTCCACGTGGTATGCACCGATGTGCTGGGTGATGCCGCCCGCTTCGCCCGAGGCCACCCGGGTGCGGCGAATATAGTCAAGCAGCGAGGTCTTGCCGTGATCGACGTGCCCCATCACAGTGACGACAGGCGCCCTTGGTTCCAGTGGCACGTCTTTGTGTTCCCCCTGTTCGCTGAGGAAGGCATCCGGGTCGTCCACCTTGGCGGCCTTGGCGATATGCCCCATTTCCTCCACTACGATCATCGCAGTTTCCTGATCCAGCACCTGATTGATGGTCACCATCGAACCCATTTTCATCAGCGTCTTGATGATCTCTGCGGCCTTGATCGACATCTTCTGCGCCAGTTCCGCAACGGTAATGGTTTCGGGAACAGCTACTTCATGCACCACCGGTTCGGTCGGCATGGAAAAAGCATGGCTTGGCTCGGCAGGCGTATGCCGGGAGTGCTTGTCATGACGATGCGCACGCACCGGTGTCGTCCAGATAGGTGTCTTTTCGCCGGTCTTGAGCGGGGTGCGTTTCTTGTGCCCCTTCTCGTCCCAAGGACTGTTCTTGGTATCGGTCTTGGCTTTCTTGCCGGGTCTTTCCACCTTGTCGCCTGGCTTGATCGCGGGCTTGTGCAATGTTCCTTCCGGTAGTGCAGGTGCCGCAACAGCAGCTTCACCGGGCTTCGGAGCTGCCGGTTCGGCAGGCTTTTCTTCGGGTTCCGCAGCCTTGACTACCTTGCGCTTGTTGCGTTCCTGTTTGGCCTGCAATTCGGCAGCCTGGCGCGCCGCCAATTCCGCCTGCAGGCGGGCTTCTTCTTCGCGTGCCGCCAATTCCTGCTCATCCAGCAGCGGGATCTCGGCAACGGGGGCGGCCGGGACGGCTGCGACCGGAGCGTCCGCAGCACTCACCGGCGCGACCACACGGCGTTTGCGCACTTCCACCTGGATGGTGCGCGCGCGCCCGGTACTATCGGCCTTCTTGATCTCGGTCGTTTCGCGACGGGTCAGCGTGATCTTTTTGGCGGGTTTTCCGGCGCCGTGAGCCTGACGCAGATGTTCCAGCAATTGCGCCTTGTCCTTTTCGGAAATCGGGTCGGTCTCCTGTTCCTTGCTGACCCCGGAAGCCTTTAACTGCTCGAGCAGTGTAGCAACCGGCAATCCCAGTTCCGTCGCAAACTGCGCTACATTCAATTTTCCCATTACCGTCCTTTAGCTACCACCTAACTTAAGCAAACCACGGTGCACGTGCCGCCATGATCAACGTATTGGCCCGTTCGCCATCCATGCCGGAAAGCTCCACCAGTTCGTCCACGTCCAGATCGGCCAATTCCTCCTGGGTTGTCACACCCTTGCCAGCCAGCGTACGCGCGGTCTCTTCGTCCATGCCGTCCAGCTTGAGCAGATCCTCGATGCCGTGTTCCACCTTCTCTTCGCTGGCGATCGCTGCCGTCAACAAGATATTGCGCGCACGACTGCGCAGTTCGTTCACGGTCGCCTCGTCGAACGCCTCGATCTCCAGCATTTCTTCCAGCGGCACGTAAGCCACTTCTTCCAGCGTATTGAAACCTTCCTGCACCAGAATATCGGCGACCTCTTCGTCCACATCCAGCTTTTCCATGAACATCGCGCGCGTCTCGCTGAACTCTTCCGCATGTTTCGCGGTGGACTGCTCGACGGTCATGATGTTGAGTTCCCATCCGGTCAGTTCGCTGGCCAGGCGCACGTTCTGTCCGCCGCGGCCGATCGCCTGCGCCAGATTCTCTTCCTCGACCACCACATCCATGCTGTGCTTCTCTTCGTCCACCACGATGCTGCTCACCTCGGCCGGCGCCAGCGCGTTGATGACATAGGTGGCGGGATCGGACGACCACAGGATGATATCCACACGCTCTCCGGCCAGTTCGTTGGTCACACCCTGAACGCGCGAACCGCGCATCCCGACGCAGGTACCGATCGGATCGATGCGAGGATCGTGCGACAGCACAGCGATCTTGGCGCGCGAACCGGGATCGCGCGCCGCGCTGACGATATCCAGCAACTTTTCTTCGATCTCGGGGACTTCCAGTTCGAACAGCTTGACCAGTAACTCATTGGAAGTGCGCGACAGGATCACCTGCGGCCCGCGGGCGCTGCGATCCACGCGCAATAGATGCGCCCTGACACGGTCTCCGACGCGCAGGTTCTCTTTCGGGATCATCTGCTCACGGGGCAGCAGCGCTTCGATCTTGCCAAATTCGATGATCGCGTTGCCGCGCTCAAGACGTTTCACCGCGCCGGAAACCAGATGCTCCTTGCGATCCATGAAGTCGCTCAGCACCTGTTCGCGCTCGGCGTCGCGGATCTTCTGGAAGATCACCTGCTTTGCCGCCTGTGCGCCGATACGGCCGAAATCGATCGACTCCAGCGGCTCCTCGATGAACTCCCCGAGCTGGATATCGGCCTTGCGCTTCTGCGCCTCTTCCAGCTTGATGTGCAGGTCGGGCGTTTCGAAGGTCTCGTCGTCCATCACCTCCCAGCGGCGGAAGGAATCGAATTCACCGCTTTCGCGATCGATGGCAACACGCACATCCGCTTCGTCAGGAAAACGCTTCTTGGTCGCCGAGGCCAGCGCAGACTCCAGCGCCTCGAACACAACCTCCTTGTCCACGTTCTTTTCGCGCGACAGCGCATCCACCAGCAACAAAATATCACGACTCATACCATTCTCCGGCTATATACCCGCCTGTCAGCGACAGACGCCAAAAAAATTAAAAAGTGGGCACCAGGCGCGCCTTGTCCAGATTCGACAACTCGATCGCCACCTGATTGCCATCTACATCCAACTGCAACACACCCTCGTTGACCGCACCGATGATGCCGGTGAAATTCTTGCGTCCCGCCAGCGGCATGCGCAGCTTGAGCAGCACCTTCTCTCCGGCGAAACGCACGAAATCGGCCTCTTTCTTCAGCGCCCGATCCAGTCCGGGCGATGACACCTCAAGGCGGTCGTAATCCACGTTCTCGACCGTGAACAGACGGGTCAACTGGTTACTCACCACCTGGCAATCGTCCACGGAAATCCCTTCCGGCCGGTCGATGAACACGCGCAACAGCCCGCGACCCGAGCGTTCTAAATCCACCAACTCGTAGCCCAGACCGCCCACAGTCGTTTCAACCAGTTTCAGCACATCCATGATTGCAACCCACAAATAAAAAACGGGCCCGAAGCCCATCTCAAAACGCGGCGCATTGTAGCAAACCTCGCAGGCAAATGGAACAGAATTCAGAAAGTCGACCGGCAACGCCAAAAGGCGCGGCCGCAAATCGCACCGGATCTAAAAATCATCCTGGTAACGCACGGTGATCGGATAGCGCCAGTCCTTGCCGTAACTGCGCTCGGTGATGCGGATTCCCACCGCGGATTGGCGGCGCTTGTATTCGCTGATGCGGATCAGGTGTGCCACGCGCCGCACGTCCGCCTCCGCGTAGCCGAGTGCAACGATCTCGGGGATCGCCAGGTTCTGCTCCACATAACATTCCATGATGGCGTCCAGCACTTCGTAGGGCGGCAGGCTGTCCTGATCGGTCTGGTCGGCGCGCAATTCGGCGCTCGGCGCCCGCGTGATGATGCGCTCCGGGATCGCATACCCCAGCGTGTTGCGGTAACGCGCCAGACGGTACACCAGCATCTTGCCGACATCCTTCAGCACCGCAAAACCGCCCGCCATGTCGCCGTACAGCGTGGCATAGCCCACGGTCATCTCGGACTTGTTGCCGGTGGTCAGCACCAGCGCGCCGAACTTGTTCGACATCGCCATCAGCAGGGTGCCGCGGATACGCGCCTGCAGATTCTCCTCGGTCGTGTCCACGGCGCGCCCGGCGAAAGCACCATCCAGCGTATCCATAAAGCTCTGGAACATCGGTTCGATGGAGAATTCGTCATAGCGCACGCCCAGGATGCGCACCATCTCGCGCGAGTCGTCCAGACTGATCTGCGCGGTATAGGGCGACGGCATCATCACCGCATGGACCTTGTCCGCACCCAGCGCATCCACCGCGACCGCCAGCGTCAACGCGGAATCGATCCCGCCCGACAGCCCCAGCAGCACACCGGGAAAGCGGTTCTTCCCGATATAGTCACGCACGCCGAGACACAGGGCGCGATATACCCCGGCATCGTCGTCCAGTAGCACGACCTTCTCGCCGACCGGCTGCAACCCATCCTGCAGTTCCAGCAGCAATAACGCTTCTTCAAAATGCGCACCCTGCGCCGTCAGGTTCCCGTAACGATCCATCGCGAACGAGCCGCCGTCGAATACCAGCTCATCCTGTCCGCCCACAAGGTTGGCATACACCACTGCAATACCGGTCTCGGCTATCCGCTCGCGGATGATGCCATAGCGTGCCGCATGCTTGTTCATCGCATAGGGTGACGCATTCAGCACCAGCAAGACCTGCGCCCCCGCAGCCTGTGCACGCCGTGCCGCTTCCGGTTGCCAGACATCGGCGCAAATGTTCAACGCAAAGCGGATGCCTTCCAGCTCGAACACGCACGGTTCGCTACCGCAATTGAAATAGCGTTTCTCGTCGAACACCGAATAATTCGGCAACTCATGCTTGAGATAGGTTGCGGCAACGGCGCCATCCTGCAACAGCGAGGCCGCGTTGTAGCGTTTTCCATCACGTTCGTGCGGATGTCCGACCACGACCGCAATGCCGGAAATCCTCGCGGCAAGATCAACCAGGGATTGTGCGCAAACCTCATAAAAACCGTCGCGCAACAGCAGGTCTTCCGGCGGGTAACCGCACAGGCTCAATTCGGGCGTCACCAGCAGCCGTGCACCGCCCTGTCTGGCAAGCTCCGCCTGCTCCAGAATCTTCGCGCAATTGCCCTCAAGGTCGCCTAATACACAATTGATTTGTGCGATTGCCAGTTTCATTGCTGTGCCTGAGAATGATCAACGGCGCGTATCTTAACATCGCGATGCCGCTTGTTACAGGCAACAAAAAAGCGGGCTGTCACCAGCCCGCTTTCGATGTGCCGCGAAGATGATTATTCTGTCACGCGCACTTTTTTCTCCACCTTGAGCACCGTGCAAACCTCGACACGGCGGTTCTGTTCACGGCCTTCGCGGGTCTTGTTATCTGCTACCGGTTTGGACTCGCCATAACCGACGACACTGATGCGATCCGCGGAAACACCCTTGTTGGTCAGATAATCCCTGACCGACGCTGCGCGACGCTCCGACAACTTCTGGTTATATTCCTCGCTGCCGATGCTACAGGTGTGTCCGCTCGATTCCAGTTTCGCATCCTTGTATTTCGCGGCGAAGCTGACCACCTCTTCAAGCTTCTTGATCTCGCCGCCACGCAGTTTGGCCGAATCGAACTCGAAGTTCGCGCCCTCGATGCATACCGGCTTGTTCTCCAGCAAGGTCTTCCATGTTTCCGGTACCGGCGCCGGCGCTGCCTTCGGCTCCGCCTTCATCGCGACAGGAGCCACCGGCGCAACAGCAGGCGCATCGAAGTAGTAATTGATGCCCAGCGTGAAATTGTTGTTGTTCAGCTTGGTTCCGGCGCTCTTCGCGCTGGCCGTCGTGTATTCGCCCGCCACGCTCCAGTGCGGCGCGAACTTGTATTCGACGCCCAGACCCAGATGCACGTCGCTGCCGCCGATCGCGCCGGCTGCGCCATTACCGTTGGTACGCGCATAACCCAGCTTGGCATACGGCAGCCAGTTGCCGGAAGGCAGACCCAGCTTGGCATCCAGACCGTAGGCACTGCTTCCGTAACTCACCGCACCGGGATTGTGCGTCGCCTTGCTGTTGGAATCGACGAAACCGTCCACACCCAGCAGAAACCCGCCCATGTTCCAGTTGTGACCGGCTTCCAGACCAGCCGCAGTCGCATTCTGGGTATCGACACCCGTCGCGCTGGAACGGTTGGAACCGATCTTGCCACCGATCCAGCCACCGTCGAATTCACTTGCCTGTGCTGCTGTCATGCCCAGCAATGCTGCCGACACAACGATTGCGATCGTGCTCTTTTTCATTATCTCTCTCCCGTCCTTCCATTGAACAATCCAGCCTCGGGGGGATTGTAAACCACACCTGACAGAAACGCACGGCGCGACAAGCTCCCCAAACAACGCATTGCGAACGCTTCCCGCCGATATCGCATCGCTCCTTGATAAAGGGTGCAGGCAATAAAAAAGCGGACTGTTTCCAGTCCGCTTCTCATGTCACGGATCAACCGTGGCTTACTGCACGCGCACGCGTTTTTCTTCGATGATGGTATAGCGAACTTCGACACGGCGATTCGCAGCGCGTCCGTCCTTTGTCTTGTTGTCCGCGACAGGCTTGGTTTCGCCATATCCAACGGCAGAAATACGATCTGCCGCAACCCCCTTGTTCACCAAGTGGGCTTTCACCGCAGTGGCGCGTTTCTCCGACAGCGACTGGTTGTAGGACTCATCGCCGCGATCATCGGTATGGCCGCTCACTTCCATGCCGGCTTCCGGATACTTGGCAGCGAAATCAACCACCTGCTGCAATCTGGCATCGGCCGTCGGACGCAACTTGGCGGAATCGAAATCGAAGTTGGCGCCATCCAGGCTCACCGGCTTTTCGTCCCGGATGACCTTCCATGACTCCTTGGGAGCAGGTGCGGCCACGACGGGTGCGACGGCGGCCACGACGGCAGGAGCGACATATGGATCGGCAAAATAGTAATTGATGCCCAGCGTGAAATTGTTGTTGTTCAGCTTGGTTCCGGCGCTCTTCGCGCTGGCCGTCGTGTATTCGCCCGCCACGCTCCAGTGCGGCGCGAACTTGTATTCGACGCCCAGACCCAGATGCACGTCGCTGCCGCCGATCGCGCCGGCTGCGCCATTACCGTTGGTACGCGCATAACCCAGCTTGGCATACGGCAGCCAGTTGCCGGAAGGCAGACCCAGCTTGGCATCCAGACCGTAGGCACTGCTTCCGTAACTCACCGCACCGGGATTGTGCGTCGCCTTGCTGTTGGAATCGACGAAACCGTCCACACCCAGCAGAAACCCGCCCATGTTCCAGTTGTGACCGGCTTCCAGACCGGCCGCAGTCGCATTCTGGGTATCGACACCCGTCGCGCTGGAACGGTTGGAACCGATCTTGCCACCGATCCAGCCACCGTCGAATTCACTTGCCTGTGCTGCTGTCATGCCCAGCAATGCTGCCGACACAACGATTGCGATCGTGCTTCTTTTCATTGTATTTCTCCAGAAAGTAACCGGTGACCGGTGATAAAGATGAATCAAGTGTTTGAAATATACAAAATTCCGGGCGGGATTGTACCCAAAAAAATCCGCCGCAAGTATTTTAATGTTGCGAAATTGCAACAGCACTCAGTGCCTGACTGGCCGGCCACGGATTGGCAACGGGCGATTTCATCCGTCATCCCTCGGCAATGCCGCAGGCTGCTCCAGCTCGACCTGCTCTATGCTGATAAATCTTCTCGATATCTTCTCGCTGGTGGTGCGCACGCTCTGCGCGTCCTCGTGCGCCTGGCGGATATGGTCGGCCAGCTTCTTCATGCGCTCGTCGAAGCGCCCGAACTCGCGGCCCAGCTTACCCAGTTCGTCCTTGATGATGTGTACCTGTTTGCGCGTCTCGACATCCTTCATCACCGCGCGCGCCGTGTTCAGCACCGCCATCAGCGTGGTTGGCGACACGATCCACACGCGGCGCTGCATCGCATAATCCACCACGTCCTGATGATAGGCATGGATCTCGGCGAACACCGCCTCGGCCGGAATAAACATCACCGCGCCGTCCGAAGTCACGTCGGGGATGATGTATTTGCTGCCGATATCATCGACGTGCTTCTTCACGTCGGCCTTGAACAACTTGTCCGCACCCGGCTCGTTGGCCAGCATCTTGTGAAAATTCTCCAGCGGGAACTTGGAATCCACCGCCACCATGCCGGTCGGCTCCGGCAGCTTGAGCACACAATCGGCGCGGGTGCCGTTGGGCAGGGTGTACTGCATCTCGTAGGAATTCGGCGGCATGATGTTGCGCACCAGCCCTTCCAGTTGCACCTCGCCGAACGCGCCGCGCGAACGCTTGTCGCCGAGCAACTCCTGCAAACTGACGACATTGGTGGTCAACCCGTCGATCTTCTTCTGCGCCTCGTCGATGGTCGCCAGCCGTGCCATCACGCTGACGAAAGTCTCGTTGGTCTTCTTGAAACCCTCGTCTAGGCGTTCGTTCACCTTGCCGCCGATCTGCTCCAGCCGCCCGTCCACCGTCTTCGACAAGGTCTCGATGCTGGTCGCCAGATGCTGGGTGGCATTGCGGAAAGAATTCTGGATCAATTCCTGATCGGCGCGACCCTGCTCCGCCAGTTTCGCCAGCGTCTGCGCCAGCATCTCGCTGCGTAGCGCATCCTGTTTGGCTTGCAGCGCATTGATCGCATCTCGGGTGGCGCGCAGTTCCTCGCCCACTGCGGTGCGCAAACGTTCCGACTCGGACGCCTGCGCCGCGATCAGGCGGTCGCCCTGCTTGTTCAACCCGTCGTACAGGTCGGTCAGCATCGCGCGGTGCTGTTGTTCGAGCATCTGTGCCGCCCGTGCGGGCTGCTTGAATTGCAATACCAAGAGCACGATCAGCAGCGACAGAACGGCGATTATGGAGAGTATTTCCAGCATGGTCAGTCGGGTAACATGGTTGCCGCAGAGTATAAATGACAAAGGGCGCCTGCGCGCCCTTGTCTTGTCGAAGCCTTCCCGCGAACCTACCCTCCGCGTGCTTGGCGCTTGCGGTCGTTCTCCGTCAGGAAACGCTTGCGGATACGAATGGAACTCGGCGTGATTTCCACCAACTCATCTTCGTCGATGAACTCGACCGCGGATTCCAGCGTCAGTCGGATCGGCGGGGTCAGACGCACCGCTTCATCGGTGCCGGAAGCGCGTACGTTGGTCAGTTGCTTGCCCTTGATCGGATTGACCACCAGATCGTTGTCGCGGCTGTTGATGCCGATGACCATGCCTTCATACAACTTGTCGCCGGGCGACACGAACATGCGTCCGCGCTCCTCCAGCTTCCACAGTGCGTAAGCCACAGCTTCACCTTTTTCCGCAGAGATCAGCACACCGTTGCGGCGTCCGGGCATATCGGCCTTGACCGGCGCATAGTCATCGAACACATGCGCCATGATGCCGGTACCACGCGTCATGGTCATGAACTCGGATTGGAAGCCGATCAGGCCGCGTGCGGGAATGCGGTATTCAAGTCGCACCCGTCCGTGTCCGTCCGGCTGCATGTCCTGCAGGTCGCCGCGACGGCGCCCGAGTTCCTCCATCACCGCGCCCTGATTGGTGTCTTCCACATCCACGGTCAGCACCTCGAACGGCTCGCATTTCTCGCCGTCGATGTCGCGGAACACCACGCGCGGCTTGCCCACACCCATCTCGAAACCTTCGCGGCGCATGTTCTCCAGCAGGATGGTCAGGTGCAATTCACCGCGACCCGCCAGCAGGAACACATCGGCTTCATCGGTGTCATCGACGCGCAATGCCACATTCACCAGCAACTCCTTGTTCAGGCGGTCGCGAATCTGGCGGCTGGTGATGAACTTGCCTTCCTGACCGCACAAGGGCGAAGTGTTCACCATCAGGTTCATCGTCAGCGTCGGTTCGTCCACCTTGGGTAACGGCAAAGCCTCGGGCTTGCTCACATCGGCGACGGTCACACCGATACCGATCTCCTCGATACCGTTGATCAGCACGATATCGCCGGCCAGCGCCTCGTCCAGCAACACCCGCTCGATACCGCGAAAACCCAGTACCTGATTGACACGCGCCTTCTTCGAAGCCTTGTCGCCGTTCATCACCATCACTTCCTGCCCGGGCTTGATGCGGCCGCGACGCACGCGCCCGATGCCGATGCGACCGACGAAGCTGGAATAATCCAGCGCGGATATCTGCAATTGCAGCGGTTCATCCACTGCGGCAACCGAAGGGGCCGGCACATGTTTCAGCACGGTATCGAACAACGGCCGCATGTCCGGGCTCGGTTTGTCCAGGTCCAGCGTTGCAAAACCGTTCAGCGCCGACGCGTACACCACCGGGAAATCCAGTTGCTCGTCCGAGGCGCCGAGCTTGTCGAACAGATCAAAAGTCTGGTTGATCACCCAATCGCAGCGCGCGCCGTCGCGATCCACCTTATTGATCACCACGATAGGCCGCAAGCCGAGCGCCAGCGCCTTCTTGGTCACGAAACGGGTCTGCGGCATCGGGCCTTCCACCGCATCCACCAGCAGCAGCACGCCGTCCACCATGCCCAGTACGCGCTCGACCTCGCCGCCGAAATCTGCATGGCCCGGTGTATCCACGATATTGATATGCACGCCCAGATAGTCGACCGCGCAGTTCTTCGCCAGAATCGTGATGCCGCGCTCCTTTTCCAGATCGTTGTTGTCCATCACGCGTTCGGCGACGTGCTGGTGAGCCGAAAAAGAACCTGCCTGGGAAAGCAGCTTGTCGACCATGGTGGTCTTGCCGTGGTCAACGTGGGCGATGATGGCGATATTGCGGAGTTCGCGGGACATGGGTAAAGCCTTGCTCAATTAGAAGGGGGCGCATTCTATCACAACGGCCACACCTCCCCCGCGCCGGAAACGCAACGGGCACCGTCAGATGCCAAGTGTCGTGCCGATAATTTAATGTATGGTCGGTTGCTCAATTAAAGAATGCGATGCTAACTCCTTATAGCTATTTTTTAGCATTTAGCTTCCCTCAAAAACAATTTGACTCCGGTACCTTTTGGCCTTCTTATCTCAATTCGTTAAAAAGAAATCGACTCCGGTACCTTTTGGCTCAGGAGTAGGGATACGATTAGCTAATGGGCGATTCGATCTGTAAGCTGCTCCAGCCATCAAAGCATATTGAATGTCTAATTGTGTAGTCATGATTATTCCGTTCCCTTAAAGATTGAGTTGCATGGGCAAGATTCAGCATTAACTTTTTTTTGATCACAAAATTTCAAGCAAGCTTCAAGCGAAGGTTGATCGGTAAACCAATCAAACCCCAGCCAACCACCTTTCCCATAGGGAATCAACTTCTCGCAATTCACCGACGACCCATCCCCGCCTTTCACCGCCTCCCTCATAAGGGTTTTATATTCCGGTTGTCGGCCTTCTTCGTTGTGTCGCCTGACGGTCTCTGCGAACAGCAAATCCCCCCGGTCAAATTTGACCTTTCTGTCCCGAATAGCCCAAGTCATCCCGAAATCTATATTGGCCGTTTTGAATTCGACGGGGAATTCGTCCAATGAAACGCGCTGCCATTCTTTACCGTCATACTTGAAAAATACATAAGGCGGATTTGGCCGCCCCCATTTGTTATAAGACAGGCAGAGGTTGGGCGATGCAACAACATAAGGTGTGTCATTCAGCACATGAACAGCCAGCAAGTTAAAGTTTGTTCGACCAATGTCTTCTCCGTACTCGCTGGCCCATGTAATAGTCTTACTGGAATTGGGTAACGCAAAAGTGATCTTGTGCTCCTTGATTGGCAGCGCCTGCCCGACCTCATGCCGTCCGCCATAACTTTGCGAGCGCTCCACGATGATTTTCTGCCCGTCATGCAGCAGCACTTCTTCCTTCCAACTATCCCCACCGAGTCCCAGGAATCCGGCACAGGCGCTCATGCTCACGCCAAGCATCATGAGCATTGCGAATTTTGTGATTCGTTTCATCATTCCGTTTTGCTTGTTCATGCTGCGATCCTCCATGCTTGGTTTGTCTCATCGTTCGCTGCAATGAGCCACCATCGCATTCGGTCGTTGCCTTCGGTGTAGATCGTGTCGTTGCCTTTGCCGCCGATCAGGATGTCGTCGCCTGAAAGTAAAAGGTACCGGAGTCGATTTCTTTTCTTCGTTCATCACATTTCCCCTTATAAATCCAATCCCATCTGTCCCGGCAGCACAACGTTTGATGGTTCGGCCTGGGACCAAAGGTACCGGAGTCGATTTCTTTTCAGTCATACATTACCTGCCAAAAACATTTCGACTCCCAGAGAATTAAAGGGGTCAGCATCGCATTAAGTTTTCGCATTTCACCTCTCCTATTCAAAATCCAAAATCACCCTGATCTTCAACGTCCGTCCATGAGTCTGATATTGCATTCGGTCTGCCCGCCCTTCTTTGTGCCCGGCGCACACCGGCTGCTGCACACATGATTTTGCTAAACCGCTCATTCCCCAGCGGCTGCCCCTGTGCCAGTGCAAGTCGTATGTCGCTCAACGCTTCGGCATCCAGCTCGCTACGAAACAATCCGCGATAGGCGAACTGCCTTTTCGCTCCATCCTCACCCAGCGCGAGGTACAGCGGGTGTGGTGCGATGCGTTCATCCGCCAGTCCCAGCCCGTTGTGCCGATAACTCGACCAGCGATATTGCGCCGGGTCGCTCACCATGTTCGCCCGCACCGGATTCAGTTCGATGTAGCGCATGCAGGTGAGCAGATATGCCTCCGCCTGCACCAGGCTCGATTTGAACCGCCCCTCCCACAGGCTGCCCGTACGGCGATAACTGCGGTTGATGTATTGCACGTAGCGCCGCCCAATGGATTGCATCAGCTTGGCGATGCCATCCGTCCTTGCCGGAGTCACCAGAAGGTGGACATGGTTGGTCATCAGCGCGTAGGCATGGATGGCGCAGTGCCAATCGGCAGCCGATTCCTGCAGCCAGTGGAGGTAGCAGTGATAATCCTCCTCGGCAAAGAAACATGGCTCGCGATTGATTCCGCGCTGCACGATGTGCTGCGGTATTTCGGCTAACTTAATGCGTGGACGACGTGGCATGATGGCTCCAGAAATAATGCGAAGCTGAAAATCATCTAGCCGGCCTCCCACCGCCGATGGCGGTGGGGTTAAAGTGAGTTTGCGAACTTGCGATAACCACAGGAGGCCGACATCATGAAGTATAGCGGAATTGATTTGCACTCGAACAACAGCGTGGTGACAGTGACAGATGAAGAGGATCGCGTGATTGCCGAGAAGCGATTGCCGAACGACTTGACGCGGATCGTGGGGTTTTTGTTGCCGTGGCGCGATGAATTGAAAGCGGTTGTGGTCGAGTCGACCTACAACTGGTACTGGCTGGTGGATGGTTTGCAGGAAGCCGGATTTATCGTGAAGCTGGCCAACACCTCGGCCATCCGCAAATACGATGGCCTCAAACACAGCGGCGACGAAGCCGATGCCCGGCAACTGGCGCACCTGCTGCGATTGGGCATTCTGCCCACCGGTACCATCCTTCCGCCCGAACAGCGCGCACTACGTGATCTGGCGAGAAAGCGCATGCAACTGGTGCGCAGTCGCACCAGCCACATATTGGCTGTCGAGAACATCGTGGCACGGCAACAAGGAGCGAAGATTGGCGGTCGTCAGATCAAGCAGTTGACGGCGGACGTAGTGGATCAAATGGGGTTGCCACCAGATGTGGCGCTGGCAATCAAAAGCAACCTTGCTGTCATCCTCACACTGAATGCGCAAATCGACGTTTTGGAAAAGCACTTGCAAAAAAGGTGGGCGAACGGAAGGAGTTCGTTTTACTGAGCAGCGTACCTGGCATAGGCCGCATCTTGGCGACCATCATCCTGCTGGAGATCGGCACCATCGATCGCTTTGCCGAAGTAGGCAACTTCGCCTCCTACGCCCGCTGTGTCGACAGTCAGCACATGAGCAATGGCAAAAAGAAGAGCGAAGGCAACACCAAGAACGGCAACAAGTATCTGGCTTGGGCATTTATCGAAGCGGCCAACTTTGCACAACGCTTCAATGCGGAGGCCAAACGGTTTTACGAACGCAAAAAACAAAGACAAACACGACGGTTGCCACCAAGGCATTGGCGCACAAACTGGCACGGGCGTGTTACCACATCCTGAAGGAGCAGAAGCCCTTTGATGTGACGCGCTGTTTTGCATGAGTTACGACGGCGACGGCAAGCCCGGCAAAGGGGTTGGCAGGTTAGCCATGAAGCTGAATGGGATGCCGTTCGCCGTCACCCGGGCAGTAAACGGATCGCCTGCAACGCGAGCCAGCGAGGGGTTGGCACCGCAAGTCGGTAGCCACGAAAGCTGTGATAACCATTGGACGCGAAGCGGCACCAACGTTCTTCTGGGGCGGCAAAAGCCGCCAGGGCGAAAGCAGAACACCGCTGATCGTTTGATCCTGATGGGTGACTGGCGCGATTCGTTCGTAGCCATGAATTGAAGAAACGGGCGCGATTTGTTAGTTGATCGGGAATTGAGGATTGAAAATACTGGCGGCGGTTGCTGCCATGGAATCGTTTACTCGCTTGACGCAGGTCGGCTAATGGGTGACCCCTTTAGTTGTTGCTGGGTTGGTGTTTGTTGCACCTACACCGAAGATGTTTTCGGCGAGGTATCTTGGAACTCGCTGTTGCGCGTCTGAATATGCGGCGTTAACTATGGCCTGTTTGTTAGTTGGGTTTGCCACATTGCTCAAGTCAATGTAGGCGGCTTGCGACAATTTTGCGTAGGTGTAGTAGGTCTCCAGAGTGTTCATTTTTGTATCCCCTTAAAATCAATTTGTGGAATGCTTCGGCAGTAGAATTTCTTCTGGCCAGCCAGAAAAATCCGAATTCCGGGTGCAACTTAGTGCCCCCCCTCCAGTTCCGAACCAGCGATAAACAAGCACCCTATCCAACCAACCTGCCATAGCACTAAAAAACAACCATTCAGCCATCACTTCTCCTGTGATTCTGTTACGGATCAACCAACGGGATTTTTTCGTATGCGTTTCTTGGTCGTAATGTCCATCCGGTTTTAAGCCTCTTAATTCGCTATAACCACCACCACCAGCAAAAACTTCATATTCAGCAGTTGGCTGCTCCAGTTTTTGCGTACTAATGCTGCCATCGGAATTTTTTTCTGCGCGCAGAAAGTAGTAAGTTCCATTAGTCCGCAATACAGGCTCTTCATTAAATTGGTATTGGGTATCACGCAAAGAAGTAGTACCAATAAACCCCTCCACCTCCACCGTCCTGTAAATATGCAACCCCGCACTGGGACAAACCTTAGCCATCGCTATTGAGTTGAAAGTCACATCGCCCAGCGGGATGGCATAAGCCAGCAGCAGGGTGAACATCATCAGCCCCGCCTGTCCTGCACCCCTCCATCGCGGACTTCGATATATCCGAAGCAACAACCACAGAACAACGGGCAGGTAAATAACAATCAGGACAAATACGGATGGTGCAGTGATGTAGAGCCTCATGCCTGCATCCTCCCTTCCGCATCGTTCGCCGCATTGCCCCATCGCATTCGGCCAAAGAGCTTGTCGTCTCCGATGCCGCCCGCGAGCACGTCGTTGCCGTCGCCCCATGCGGCAAGATCGTCGTTGCCGGTTCCGGCGAACAGGGCGTTGTTGCCGCCTGACGCCTCCAGGATATTAGTACCGTCGCCCGCATCGAGGGTGTTGCCGCCGCCCGCAGCGGAAATGTCGTCGTTGCCCGAGCCACCCAGCAGAAAGGTAAAAGGTACCGGAGTCGATTTCTTTTCTTCGTTCATCACATTTCCCCTTATAAATCCAATCCCATCTGTCCCGGCAGCACAACGTTTGATGGTTCGGCCTCGCGCCTGCCGCGCGGGCGCAAGCCAACCCGCAACACAAAAGATACCGGAGTCGCTTTCTTTCCAGCCATACCATCCTCATTGCTCGTAAGGGTAAGAGATAGCTTGCCAAAAAAACATAGGCCGAAATGCATATGCATTTCGGCCTATCTGTTGCGCGGGTGCGCAGTTACCGGTTTTGGTTTAGGGATGCGCTGAACAAGTATGGTTTTGTCGTTCCCGCGAAAGCGGGAACCCAGTTAAATCAACAAGCTGGATTCCCGCTTTCGCGGGAATGACGACTTGATCAGCGCATCCTTAGGAATGGTCGTCCGGCGGGTCAGCCCTGCATCTCCAGCATCAACTGGTTGACGCGCTTGACGAAGGTGGCCGGGTCGTCGAGTTGCCCGCCTTCGGCCAGCAATGCCTGGTCGAACAGCACGGCGGCCCAGTCGTCGAACCTGCCCTCTTCGGATCTCAGGCGCTGCACCACCGGGTGCTGCGGGTTGATCTCGAGGATGGGTTGCGACACGGGTGCATTCTGTCCGGCCGCCTTGAGCAGGCGCGCAAGGTTGCCGCTCAGGTCGTGCTCGCCGGCCACCAGACAGGCCGGGGAATCGGTCAGGCGATGCGTGACGCGCACTTCCTTGACACGATCAGCAAGGCTGGTCTTGATCTTGTCGGTCAGTTCCTTGAAGTCGTCCGCCTCTTTTTCCTGCGCCTGTTTCTCGGCTTCGTCCTCCAGCTTGCCCAGGTCGAGATCTCCCCGCGCGACCGACGCCAGTTGCTTGCCGTCGAATTCGGTCAGGTAGCCCAGTGCCCACTCGTCCACGCGGTCGGACAGCAGCAGCACCTCGATGCCCTTCTTGCGGAACACTTCCAGATGCGGGCTGTTCTTCGCCGCGTTGAAGGTATCGGCGGTGACGTAATAGATCTTCTCCTGTCCTTCCTTCATGCGCGCGATATAGTCGGCCAGCGACACGGTCTCGTCCGGCGTGTCGGACTGCGTCGAGGCGAAGCGCAGCAGGCCGGCGATCTTGTCCTTGTTGGCGAAATCCTCGCCGACGCCCTCCTTGAGCACCTTGCCGAAGGCTTCCCAGAACTGCGCGTATTTTTCCTTGTCGTTGGCAGCCATGTCCTCCAGCAGCCCCAGCACCTTGTTGGCGCAGCCCTTGCGGATCGCCTCGATGTCCTTCGATTCCTGCAATATCTCGCGCGACACGTTCAGCGGCAGGTCGGCGGAATCGACCACCCCGCGCACGAAGCGCAGGTACAGCGGCATCAGTTGCTCGGCGTCGTCCATGATGAACACGCGGCGTACATACAGCTTGATGCCGTGGCGCGCATTGCGGTCCCACAGGTCGAACGGCGCATGCGCCGGGATGTACAGCAACTGGGTGTATTCCTGCCGTCCTTCGACGCGCGCGTGGCTCCATGCCAGCGGGTCGTCGAAATCGTGGCCGACGTGCTTGTAGAACTCCTTGTACTGTTCCTCGGCGATCTCGGTCTTGCTGCGCGCCCACAGCGCGGAAGCCTGGTTCACCGTTTCGTCCTCGTCGGTGACCTGTTGCGCGCCATCCTTCCATTCCTCCTTCTTCATCACGATGGGCTGGACGATGTGGTTGGAATACTTGCGCACGATCTCGCGCAGCTTGAATCCGGCCAGCAGGTCGTCCTCTCCGTCGCGCAGGTGCAGCGTGATCTCGGTGCCGCGCGCGGCCTTGTCCACCATCTCGATGGAGAACTCGCCGCCGCCGTCCGATTCCCAGCGCACGCCCTGGTCGCTGTTCTCGCCGGCGCGGCGGGTCAGCACGGTGACCTTGTCCGCGACGATGAACGAGGAATAGAAACCCACGCCGAACTGGCCGATCAGGTGCGCGTCCTTCTGCTGGTCGCCGGACAACTGCGAGAAGAACTCGCGCGTGCCGGATTTGGCGATGGTGCCGAGGTTGTTGATGACTTCGTCGCGGCTCATGCCGATGCCGTTGTCGCTGACGGTCAGCGTACGCGCGTCCTTGTCGTAGCTCACGCGGATATTCAATTCCGAGTCACTCTCGAACAGCGCGTCGTTGTGCAGCCCCTCGAAACGCAGCTTGTCGCAGGCGTCGGACGCGTTGGAGATCAGTTCGCGCAGGAATATCTCGCGATTCGAATACAGCGAATGGATCATCAGCTGCAATAGCTGCTTTACTTCGGCCTGGAAGCCCATGGTCTCGCGGTTGATTGTTTCAGTCATGTTTGCTCCGTATCGTGGTTGCGATTTGTTAATGGGATGCGCGGTTAGCTTGGGGCTGCCCGCAAAATTTCAAGTGCCGGCACCTGCAAAAATATCGCTGGCAATTATTCCTTCCATCCGTATAATGCGCGCCTTGCCGCTACCAAGGCGGCATTGGTTCATCGTTATCTGACCTATCTCTCGCGCGTATTCAAATCGCGCCTGTCTAAAAACTCTGCATCATCTGAGGGTTTTCCGGTTAGCAACGATGTTTTATGCGCCGGTTAATCTTTCCCCGTTCAACGGGTTGCTTCACCACCTGCGCTCATACTGTGGAACCCGATCAGTTCGCCACGTTGGATTCGATCCGGCCCGGGCTTTGTTTAGCCCGGAGTCGGCCTGTATCCGCGTGACTGGACGGATTCCGCTTGATTCAAATACAAAGGAACAAAATGTCATTCGAGCAACTTCAATTAAATTCCGCGATCCTCAAGGCCATCGCCGACACCGGCTATACCGAGCCCACGCCGATCCAGTCGCAGGCGATCCCCGAGATCATCGCCGGCAACGACCTGATGGCCTCGGCGCAGACCGGCAGCGGCAAGACCGCCGCTTTCATCCTGCCCGCGCTGAACCGCCTGGCGACGCCATCCGCGCTGCCCGGCAAGGGCCCGCGTGTGCTGGTGCTGACCCCGACCCGCGAACTGGCGCAGCAGGTCTGCGACGCCGCCACCAAATACGGCAAGAACATGCGCTTCAAGATCATCAGCATCCTCGGCGGCATGCCCTACCCGGTGCAGAACCGTTTGCTGTCCGGTCATGTGGACATCCTGGTCGCCACGCCGGGCCGCCTGATCGACCATCTGGAGCGCGGCCGCATCGACTTCTCGCGTCTGGAAGTACTGGTTCTCGACGAAGCGGATCGCATGCTGGACATGGGCTTCATCGACGACGTGGAGCGCATCGCGGAAGCCACGCCCAAGACACGCCAGACCCTGCTGTTCTCCGCAACGCTGGAAGGCGTGGTCGGCAACCTGGCCTCGCGCCTGCTCAAGACGCCGAAGCGCATCACCGTTTCGGCCGCCAAGGACAAACACGAGAACATCGAACAGCGCATGATGTTCGCCGACGACGTGGCGCACAAGAACAAGATGCTCAGCCATCTGCTGACCGACACCGAAGTGAACCAGGCTCTGGTGTTCACCGCCACCAAGCGCGATGCAGACAGCCTCGCCGACCAGTTGTCCGCGCAAGGCCATTCGGTCGCAGCATTGCATGGCGACATGAACCAGCGTGAACGCAACCGCACCCTGCTCAACATGCGCAACGGCAACGTGCGCATCCTGGTGGCGACCGACGTGGCAGCGCGCGGCCTCGACGTGCGCGGCATCTCGCACGTCATCAACTTCGACCTGCCCAAGTTCGCCGAAGACTACGTGCACCGCATCGGCCGTACCGGTCGCGGCGGCGCTTCCGGCATCGCCATCTCGTTCGTCTCCAACCGCGATGCGCAAATGCTCAAACGTATCGAGCGCTACACGGAACAAGCCGTCAAGATGCACACCATCGAAGGGCTGGAACCGAAATACAAACTGCGCACCGGCCCGTCATCCGACCGTCCGCGCGGCAACGGCCCGCGTGGCGGCTTCGGCGGCAAGCCGGGCTTCGGCAACAAACCCGGTTTCGGCGGCAACCGCAGTTCTGCCTTCGCCGGCAATGGCAACAATGGCGGCGCAGGTTTCCACCACAGTGCGCCGGACAGCCGTCACAGCCACTTCGGCCGCAAGGAAGGCCACGGCCAGTGGCACGGCCAACCGGCCGGCAACACGCAAGGGGTCGGCGGACAGCGTCAGGAACGCTCTGGTTTTGCCGGGCAATCGCAACCGCGCAGCCAGGAACGCAGCTTTGGCAACAATGCTCCGCGCCGTAACAGCGATCGCCCGAGCTACTCGCTGGGACGCGGCCACAACAGCGGCAACAAACGCTAGACCGTCACACGCCGCACAACAAAAAAGCACGCTCCGGCGTGCTTTTTCCTTTTATATATTGGTGTTTCCCTGAATCGTGACATTCACCCTCTCCCCTGCCCCTCTCCCGCCAGCGGGAGAGGGGGAGGTTGCTGGAATACCCTCGCACGCAAGCGGGAGAGGGAGAGTTGCCGGGACACCCTCGCCCGCAAGCGGGAGAGAGGGAAAGTTGCCGAGCCACCCTCGCCCGCAAGTGGGAGAGAGTGGCTGAAAGGCCGGGAGAGGGTTTGCTTATTTCATATCGCAGCATCACGAATCACGGAAGACTCTATTCGTCCTCCGGCGGCTTCTTGACGAAGTATTCGTCCTGGTCGAAATGTGCGACCGCATCGGGCTGGAACGCCGCGAACCCGGAGATGATCGCGCCCGTCATCAGGGATTCGGTCGAACTGATGATCGGCAGGTAGGCCAGGTAGACGTTCTGGATGGTGAACCAGCTGTACGCGCCGAACGCGACGACCAGGAAGCCGTTGAGCAGGCCGACCGACAGCATCGTCAGGATGCCGCCGAGATAACCGTTCCACAGCACGAACGCGAAATAGTTCTTCTTTCCATAGCGGTCGAACAGGTACAGCAGTCCCCCGCTCATCGCGATCGGCATGGCGATCATCACCAGGCCGAGACTGCCCAGCGTCACCAGGCCAAACCCGCCATGCAACAGCGAAGCCAGCAACAGTGAGGAAAGCATCAGCGTGGCGATCTGCCAGCCGAACAACAGAAAGCACAGGGCCGCGCCGAGCGGATGCAACTTCAGCCCCGCATGCACGCCCACCGGGAGCAGCCACAGGATGCCCAGCCATATCGCCAGACCGATCAGCGCATTGAACCGCCCGTTGTTGCGCCACAGTTCGCGCCACGGCGCGGTCCATGCCGCACGCGCCAGCACGAGGGCGAACGCGAGATTGCCCAGTTGCAGCCAATCCGAACCGAGGATGCTGGCGTAGTAGTCCACCGTCTCACATGGCGCGGCGGGCGACTGACGTTCCCATCAGTGCGCCCCGGCGATGGTCATGAACGACAGCTTGTCCACGCCGGCATGCTGCGCGATCGCCATGATCTGCGCGACACGCCCGTAGGGAACCGCCTCGTCCGCATGGATGTGCAACTCGTAACCGTTGCGCGCGGCGGCGGCATCGGCCAGCCGCTGTGCCAGCGCCTCGTCGCTCAGCGCGCCATCGTCCAGGCTGATGCGCCCCTGCGCGTCGATGGAAAGGGTCTGCATCCGGGTATCCATGCGCCCCGCCACGGCCACCGTCTTCGGCAACTTGACCATCAGCGATTGCGACAGCAGCGGCGCGGTGACGATGAACACCACCAGCAGCACCAGCATCACGTCCACCAGCGGCGTGACGTTGATCTCGCTCATCATTTCCTGGTCCGAATTGTTCCGGAAGGCCATGGTCAGATCCTGTAATCGTGTTTGGCTGCCAGGCGCATGAAGTCATGCGCGAAATTCTCCAGTTCGGCCACCGACAGGCGCATCCGGCGCAGGAAGAAGTTGTACGCCAGCACCGCGGGCAGCGCGGTGGCGATGCCGATGGCGGTGGCGACCAGCGCCTCGCCGATGGGACCGGCCACCACATCCAGGCTGGCCGACCCGGTCTGGCTGATGCCCTGCAACGCATGCATGATGCCCCACACCGTTCCGAACAGACCGACGAACGGCGCGGTGGAACCCACGCTCGCCAGCGTCGCCATGCCGCCCTCCAGTTGCCGCTGCAGGTTCTGCACGGACTGGCGCAGGCTGCGCTCCAGGCCGTCCTGCGGCGACCCCAGATGGCGCAATTCACCGCTGTGCTGCTGCGATTCGCGCAATTCGGCGAATCCCGCCCGCGCCAGATAAGCCTGCTTGCCCGGCAACTCCTCACTGATGCGCGCCGCCTGCCGCCATTCTCCCGCCGCCCAGAAGGTCGCGGCGAACATGCGGTTGTCACGGTTGTCGCGCCAGTACTGCCACAACTTGATCGCGATGATCGACCAGGTCAGGATGGAAAAAAGCATCAGCAGCAACAATGTGGCGCTCACCACCGGAGAGGCGGAGGTCGTGAAAATATTCATTCGGTTTCTTTCAAGTCAAATGTGATCGGCACCAGTACCTGCCGGGCGACAGGCGATCCACCCTGCCGCGCCGCAACGAAACGCCAGTTGCGCACCGCCTGGAGCGCCGCGTTATCCAATGCTTCGTGCCCGCTGCCCTGTTGCAGGCTGACCTGCCCCGGCAAGCCGTTCGCCAGCACCTCGACGCGCAGCACCACCTTGCCCCGCCAGCCCATGCGCCGCGCCACTATCGGATAGGCCGGCGCAGGATTATTGAGGTAAGCCGCGCGGTAATCCGGCTCGCGGTCGGGCAGGCCGGGCATGGCATCCGCCGGTTGCGGCGGCGCGCTATCCGCCATCGGTAATGGCGGTTCGGCCTGTTCCGCAGCTGCTGCCGGCCTCTCGACTCGCGGCACCGGCCTGATCCGCTGCCGTTCCATCGGCTCCGGCTTTGCCGCCGGCTGCGGCTCGGGTTCCACTTCCACCGTGCGGGGGACTTCCGGCAACACGAAGCTGACCGACAATTCGCGATGGATATGCCTGGCCACGCCGGGCAATGTCGGCCATGCCGACAACAGCACGACATGCGCGAACACCACCAGTCCCACGACCAGCGAACGGTCGCGCAACGGGAGATCCATGGATGGCAAGCTGTTCACGGTGAGCCCATGCGGAAATTTCAAAACGCCGACGATACAAATACCGCGAAACTTTACCATAGCTGCCCGCCACGCGACCCGAAAACAATTCCTTACAATACAGGCGTTGTCCGCACAGGACGAATCGCCGATACTTGGCACCATCATCGACACGTTCGCTACCCAATGCACCGTCACCTGCACCGCTGCGCGATCCCTGCCCTGCTCTTCCTGTGGAGCGGTTCCGCGCTGTCCGCCGAAACCTCCGATCCGCTCGACACCGAGGAGGCGCTGCCGCTCAGGCCGGCATTGCGGCTGGGCGGCGCGATCGGCGACCCGTGCGCCGAAGCGCTGCCGGATCATGCGCTGAACCTGTCCGACGTGGTCAACCTGGCGCTGTGCGGCAATCCGCAGACCCGCGAGGTATGGGCGAGTGCGCGGGTGCAGGCGGCGCAGCTCGGCGTGAGCAAGGGAAGCTACCTGCCCAGCCTGAGCCTGAGCGCTTCCGGCAACCGCGATTCGCCGGGCACTTCGCAACGCAGCTTCGGCCTGACGCTGTCCTATCTGCTGTACGACTTCGGTTCGCGTGCCGCCGCGCTGGAAAGCTCACGCCAGTTGCTCGCGGCAGCCAGTGCGTCGCAGGACGGCACCGTGCAGGCGGTGTTCCTCGCCGCGGTGCAGGCCTTCTACCAGGCGCAGGCGACGCAGGCCGCGCTGGACGCCGCGCGCAGCGCAGAGCAGGCCGCGCAACAGAGCTTCGCCGCCGCCGAGGCGCGTTATGTTGCCGGCAGCGCGACCCCGGCCGACAAGTTGCAGGCCCGGACCGCATGGTCGCAGGCCACGCTGAACCGCATCACCGCCGAAGGCAACCTGAAGAAAGCCGGGGGCGCGCTGGCCAACACCATCGGACTGGACGCGAACCGCAGCGTGACACTGGCTTACCCTCTCCCCAACCCTCTCCCGGTAATCCCCTCTCCTCAATCCTCTCCCGCAAGCGGGCGAGGAAGCGAGCGAGAAAAGCAATTATCAATTCTGGCGGGAGAGGGGGCAAACGATGTTTCCCCAAGCGGGGAAACACTCATAAACTTTGAGCGCGACGTGGACGCGCTGATCGAGGCCGCCCGGCGCCAGCGCCCCGACCTGATCGCCGCCGAGGCGCAGGTGAAGGCCGCCGAGGCCGGCGCGGAAGCGGCGCGCGCGGCAGGCAAACCCTCTCTCTCGCTGAGCGCCTCGACCAACCGGAACAACAGCGCCGGCCTCACTTCGCGCGGCTCGTCGGTCGGGATCAACGTCAGCGTGCCGCTGTTCTCCGGCTACGCGCCGACCTACCGCATCCGCGCCGCCGAGGCACAGGTGGAAGCGCGCCAGGCACAACTGGAACGCGTGCGCCTGCAGGTCGCGCTGGACGTGTGGAACGCCTACCAGAGCCTGGTCACCGCGACGCAATCGCTGCGCACCACGGCCGACCTGCTGGACAGCGCCGAACAGTCGGAGCGTGTCGCGCGGGGACGCTACCAGGCCGGCGTCGGCAACATGCTGGATGTGCTGAACGCGCAGAGCGCGCTGGCCTCCGCCCGGCAACAGCGCGTCCAGTCGCTGCTCGACTGGAACGTCAGCCGCGCCACGCTGGCGCAGGCGATGGGCAACCTCGATGCCGACCTGTTGCAAACCCTGACACCTGACGTATCGAGACCGGGCGTATCGAAGCCGACCGCATCGAAGAAAGAACTGCCATGAATAATCTGTTGCGCTCCCCCGTCGCCCTCTCCCTGATCGCCGCCGCCGTGCTTGGCTCGGGCTTCGTCGCCTACCGCCAGTTCGTGCCCGCCGCACCGGAACAGCAATATCGCCTCGAGACGGTCGCGAAAGGCGGCCTCACCCAGACGGTCTCGGCCAACGGCACGATCAATCCGGTATCGCTGGTGAATGTCGGCACCCAGGTATCGGGCACGGTGAAGAAACTCTACGTCGATTTCAACAGCAAGGTCGAACAGGGTCAGGTGCTGCTCGAACTGGACGACGCGCTGCTCGCCGCACAGCAGAAGCAGAGCCGGGCCAGCGTGCTGGGCGCCGCCGCCTCGCTGGAACTGGCCACTGCCAACGAGAAGCGCATGCGCGACCTGTACGCGCAGGAATACGTGTCGCGCCAGGAACTCGATACCGCCGTGCAGGCGCGCAAGGCTGCCGAAGCGCAGTTGCAACTGGCCCGTGCGGCGGTGGAAAAGGACGGGGCCAACCTCGCCTACTCGGTGATCCGCTCGCCGGTGTCCGGCGTGGTGGTGGATCGCGCGGTGGATGTCGGCCAGACCGTAGCCGCCAGCCTGCAGACGCCGACGCTGTTCAAGATCGCGCAGGATCTTTCCCGGATGCAGATCGACGCGAACTTCGCCGAGGCGGACATCGGCAACATCCGCGTCGGCCAGACCGCGCGCTTCAACGTGGACGCCTTTCCCGACCGCGGCTTCCAGGGCAAGGTCCGCCAGGTGCGGCTGAACCCGACCACGCAGCAGAACGTCGTCACCTACGACGTGGTGATCGACGTGGACAATCCCGGACAGATCCTGATGCCCGGCATGACCGCCTATGTCAGCATCACCGTGGCGGAACGCAAGGACGTGCTGCTGGTGCCCAACGCCGCGCTGCGCTACAAGCCGGCCAACGGCGGCAAGCGCGGCGATGCGCCGGCCAGGGCCAGCGGTGCGAAACAGGGATCCGATGTCTTCACCGGCAAGGTGTACGTGCTGAAACGCGATGTACCGGAGCCGGTCGGCGTGACGCTCGGCATCACCGACAACCGCAGCACCGAAGTCTCCGGCGGCGCGCTCCAACCCGGCGACCGGGTCGTGGTCGGCGACGCACAGGCGACGAACGGCGCGGCCGGCAGCAGCACGCCGCCGATGCGCATGAGGTTCTGATGGGCAACGCCGTCATCCGCATCGAAGGCTTGCACAAATCCTACGAGACCTCCGCCGGGCCGTTCCCGGCGCTGAAGGATGTCAGCCTGACCATCGCCACCGGCGAATTTGTCGCGATCATGGGCCCGTCCGGTTCCGGAAAATCCACTTTCATGAACATCCTCGGCTGCCTCGACGAGCCGAGCGCCGGACGCTATGAACTGGACGGCCGCGATGTCGCGGGACTGGGCAGAAACGAACTGGCCGCGTTGCGCAACCGCACCATCGGCTTCGTGTTCCAGGGCTTCAACCTGCTGCCGCGCATGTCGCTGCAGGACAACGTCGCGCTGCCGCTGATCTATTGCGGCGTGGAACGCGCCGAGCGCCAGCGGCGTGCGCGCGACCTGCTTTCCAGGGTCGGGCTGGAAAACTATTTCGAGGCCATGCCGAACAAGATCTCAGGCGGGCAACAGCAGCGCGTCGCCATCGCCCGCGCACTGGTCAACCATCCGCGCCTGATCCTTGCCGACGAACCCACCGGCAACCTCGACAGCCACACCGGCGAGGAGATCATGGGCGTGTTCGACGCGCTCAACCGCGAGGGCATCACCATCGTGCTGGTCACCCACGAGGCCGACATCGCGCGGCATGCGCAACGGCAGGTACATTTCCTCGACGGGCGCATCGTCAGCGACCAGCCGACACCGCAACTGGAGCACGCAGCATGATCCGGAAAAAACTTATTCACCACGAAGAACACGAAGATCACGAAGGTTTTTGCGAGTTATCGCTCTTCAGCGATATCCCTGCCAATCCCGAATCATGTAACCGTATGATGCTGGACACTCGCCTGCAAGACCATTCCTGTTTGACAAAACCATGTGTTCTTCTTCGTGGCCTTCGTGTTCTTCGTGGTTCAAATGAGGTTTTCGCATGATCTTCGCGATGCTCGGTGAAGCCTGGCGCGCGATGGGCGCGAACCGCCTGCGCACTTTTCTCACCATGCTCGGCATGGTGATCGGCGTCGGCGCGGTGGTGCTGATGATGTCCATCGGACAGGGCGCGCAATACGCGATCAAGCAGAGCATCTCCGCGATGGGCAGCAACCTGTTCATCCTGCTGGCCGGCCACACCTCCAGCAGCGGCGTGCGCTCCGGCAGCGGCGGCGCGCACACCCTGACCGTCGAGGACGCCGCGGCCATCGCCGAACTGCCCGGCATGCAGTCCGTCGCGCCCATCCATCCCGGCAGCGCGCAGGTCGTCTACGGCGCGAACAACTGGAACACCTCCATCATCGGCACCACGCCGGGTTATCTGGATGCGCGCTCCTGGACCATCGCATCGGGAGCCGCCTTCACCGATTCGGACGTGCGTTCCGCCACGCGCGTCGCGCTGATCGGCCGGACCGCCGCTGAGAACCTGTTCGGCGACGAGAATCCGGTCGGCAAGACCATCCGCATCCGGCAAAGCCCGTTCGTGATACTCGGTACGCTGGGCCCCAAGGGGCAGAGCATGGACGGGCGCGACCAGGACGACACGCTCATCATCCCGCTCACCACCGCGCAGCGCCAGGTGTTCGGCGCCGAGTTCCCCGGCTCGGTGCGCATGATCATGGCGCAGACCGCCACGCAGGAGATCATGCCCGCCGTCGAAAAGGAAATGACCGCCCTGCTGCGCCAGCGTCACCGGCTGCGCGACGGCATGGACGACGATTTCTACCTGCGCAACCTGACCGCCGTCGCCGAATCCGCGGCGGAAAGCACACGCATCATGTCGCTGCTGCTCGGCGCGATCGCCTCGGTGTCGCTGCTGGTCGGCGGCATCGGCATCATGAACATCATGCTGGTCTCGGTCACCGAGCGCACCCGCGAGATCGGTATCCGCATGGCCATCGGCGCGCGCGAGCAGGACATCCTGATGCAATTCCTGCTGGAAGCCATCATCATCTCGGTGGTCGGCTGCTTCATCGGCCTGCTGCTCGGCGTCGCCGGCGCGCTGCTGGTCGAGCGACTGGCCGGCATGCTGGTCATCGTCTCGTTCATGTCGGTGGTGGTCGCGTTCGGCGTGGCCGCGACGGTGGGCATCTTCTTCGGTTTCTACCCGGCGAGGAAAGCCGCGCAACTCGACCCGATCGAGGCATTGCGCTACCAGTAGCCGCCGAGATGGATTGCCGGCTGCGAACGCGGTATCCTGTAAGGGACGCTACCGACCGGAACTTTCACGAGGAGGACAGGCATGGCGGACGAGACGCTCAAGCGCTTGCTGGAGGCCGAAACGAAGGCCGAACAGGTCATCGCGCGCGCCGACGCGGAGCGCCGCGCCATCATCGAGCAGGCGCAACATGACTCGCAGCTCGCCGAGCAGCATCATGCCGCACGCGTCGCCGATATCCACGCCACCTTCCGCAATCAGGCCGAACAACGCTCGCAACAGACCATCGCCGAACTGAAGCGCCGCCATGGCGAACGCTCCGCCGCATTGCGGCAGGCCGCGGAACGGAACCGGCAACAGGCGACGGATGCCGCCGTCGCGCTGCTGGTCGGGGACGAGAAGAACCTGCCATGAACGCTGCCGACCTCGCTTACCTGCACACCCGCGTCAGCATGCTCGAGGAAAAACTGCTCGATCCCGCGCGGATCCATGCCCTGATCGAGCTGCCCGCCGATTCCCGCCCGCCTGACGGGACGGGCACGACGGAAGCGGGCCGGGACGCCGTCGCCATCCAGTATGCCGGCGACCTGGACCAGAGCAACGTCACCATCCTGCTGCGGGAGCTGGCGCTGCTGATCCGCCCCCTGTCCGGGTCGTCGCGCGACCTGCTCGGCTACTGGGCGCACCGCTTCGAACTGAGCAACCTCAAGGCGATCATCCGCGGCAAGATGTCCGGCCAACCGCAACAGGCCATCGAGAAGAAGCTGCTGGACATGGGCAATTTCACCCGCCTGCCCACCGCCGAACTGCTGCAGAGCGACAACCCTGCGGAACTGATGCGCAGGCTGGAGCGCACCCCTTATGCCGACATCGCGCACCAGGCGCGGCACCTGCTCGATCAGGGCGAGGCGCTGTTCGCGCTCGACGCCGCCATCGACCGCCGCTATTTCGCCGGGTTGGCGCGGCGCGGCAACGACATCGGCAACCTGTCCGGCCAACTGCTGCGCGGCATCATCGGCAGCATCATCGACCGCGTGAACCTGGTCTGGCTGTTGCGCTACCGCTTCGCGTACAGCCTGCCGCCGGCCCAGGCCTACTACCTGCTGATCCCGGCCAGCCAGCGCCTCCCTGCGGCGCAATTGCAGCAACTGGCGCAACGCGCCAATTTCGAGGAAGCCATCGGCAACCTGCCGCGACCCTACGACACGCTGCTGGAAGGCACGCGCAACAACACCGAAGTGACGCTGCGGCTGGAATTCGAAACCTGGCGCATCGCCGGCAACGTGCTGCATCACAGTTCGTTCAACGTGGCGCGCGCGCTGGCCTACATGGTGTTGCGTGAACGCGACCTGCGCCGGCTGCGCGCCATCATCCGCGGCCGCAACCTGCATCTCGCGCCCCACCTGATACGCGCCGCGCTGGGCCTGCAACTGCCCGAAGACGCTGAAGCGGAACTGGTATAGGGAGCGCGCGATGTTCAAGCCGCAACCCATGCAACGCATCAGCCTCAGCCTGCTCAAGGACGACGCGCCGCAGGCCGCCCTGCTGCTGGCCAACTTCGGCAGCTTCGCCCCGGAGTTCGCCGAGGTGATCCCGGAGAACCTGCCGGAGCTGCCCGGCGAAAACTATCGCCGCGCCTACGAAGAGAACCGCTCGCGGCTGGACAAGATACTCGATCATTTCGCGATCGCCGCCCCGCTGGAGATCAGTACGCCGATGCAGCAGGTCACCCTGGCGCAACTGGACGAACTGAGCATCTGGCTCAGGCAGGTCTGGGCGCAATGCTCGGACGAGCAGGAACGCATGCGCAAGCTGCGCGACGAACACCGCCATACCGGACAACTGCTGCGCGCGCTCGACCAGTTCGCCGGGCTCAACATCGACCTGACCCGGCTGCAGAAAAAGGAAGGCTTGCTGGATGTCCGCGTCGGCACGTTGCCGCTGGCCAACTTCCAGCGCTTCGAAGAGGCGCTCAAACTGGCCGGCTATGTCGCCATCCGTTTCTTCACCAGCGCGGAACTGATCCACCTGATCATCGCCGGCGCCGGCGGACAGGCTGGCGGCATCGAGAACGTGCTACAGGCAGCCGGCTGGCGCGCGATGGACATCCCGGCGGAATTCCACGGCCAGCCCGCTCAGGTGCACCGCGAACTGGCCGGGCGCCTGAAGCGCATCGACGAGCAGACCCGGCAGGAAGAACGGCAACGGCGCGAACTGGCCGCACGCCCCGATTTCCACGCGCGCCTGGTCGATGCCGCGCAGACGCTGGCGCGCGCCGCGCCCTACGCGGAACTGGCCATGCAGATGCGCGGGCGCGGCAACCTGGTCACGGTCAGCGGCTGGATACCGGAGCGCCAGTTGCCGCATCTGCAGCAGATGCTGGAAAAGACGCTGCCCGACCGTTTCGTGCTGGCTGCGCGCGCACCGCGCCAGGACGAGCTCATGCTGGTGCCTTCGCTGATCAGTCACCAGCGCTGGCTGAAGCCGTTCGCCAGTCTGGTGCTGAACTACGGTGTGCCGCGCTACGGCGAGGTCGATCCCACCATCCTGTTCGCGGTCTCATTCGTACTGATGTTCGGCATGATGTTCGGCGACCTCGGGCAGGGCGCGGTCATCGCCCTGTCCGGCCTGCTGCTGCGCAAACGCCTCGGCCAGTATGCGCCGCTGGTCATCGCGGTCGGACTCAGCTCGTCCCTGTTCGGCGCGCTGTACGGCAGCGTGTTCGGCTATGAAAGCGTGATCCCGGCGCTGTGGATGTCACCGCTGAGCGACCCGATGCTGATGCTGGGCGTGGCGCTGGGCTGGGGCATCGGCTTCATCGCGCTGTCCACCCTGCTGACCATCCACAACCGGATCGTCGACGGGCGGCTGGCCGATGCATTGCTGGACAGTCATGGCGTGGCCGGGCTGCTGCTGTATGCCGGCCTGCTGGCCGCCGCCTGGCGCGCGGCCGGCGGCGATCCGCCGGGCGTCGCAGTCCCGCTGCTGGTCTGCGCGGCGCTTGCCGCCATCTTCATCCGCACCTGGCAACGCAACCGCGACAGCGCGACCGGCGAGCGCATACTGATCGTACTGGTGGAAGGGTTCGAGGCGATCATGGCCTATGTGTCCAACACGCTGTCGTTCCTGCGGCTGGCGGCGTTCAGCCTCAACCATGTGGCGCTGGCCATCGCCATCTTCACCGTCGGCAGCATGCTGCACACCGCGGGATACTGGATGACCGTGGTGCTGGGCAATATTTTCATACTGGTGCTGGAAGGCGCGATCGTCGCGATCCAGGCGTTGCGGCTGGAATACTACGAAGGATTCTCGCGCTTCTTCGGCGGCGACGGACGGCCGTTCCGCCCGCTCACGCTGGGCGGCGCACGTAAAATGGCAATGCAGGATTGATGGATAATTAAAACAGGAAAGGAGCAACCATGAACTGGCTCATCGCGATAATCGCATTAAACCTGATCGGCACCTTCGGGCTGGGCGCCTATATGGAACTCCGTCCGATGGCGGACGGCGCGCGCGCGCGCAAATGGTGGAAAGGCACGCTGGCCAGCAACATTCTGGTGTTCGCCGGCGCCAGCCTGGCATTGCTGGCCATCGGGATCGACACCGCACTGGCACAGGAAGCCGCCAGCGCACATGGCGAGATCTCCACCGGGCTGGGACTGGCGCTGCTGGGCGCGGGACTGCCGACCGGCCTGGCGGCGTTCGGCGCCGGGCTCGCGGTGGGCCCGGTCGGCGCGGCATCGCTGGCAATCATCTCGGAAAAACCGGAGATGTTCGGACGCACGCTGATCTATCTGGGCCTCGCGGAAGGCATCGCGATCTATGGCCTGGTCGTCACCATCCTGCTGCTGGGCAAGATCGCATGAACGACCTGCGACATGCCGGCGACGAACGCCGGCAGCCCACCTTGACCGCCCCGGCGCGCCTGATCGCGCTGGGCAGTGCGGCGCTGATGGAAGGATTCGAGTTGATCGGCTTCGAGACCTGGCCCGACCCGACGCCGGAGGCCGTGGAAGGACTGTTCCACGAATTGCTGCACGAGCAGCAGGCGGCGCTGGTGGTGATCGAACAGGCGCTGGCGCAGGATCCCGGCCGCAACCTGCTGCGCGCGCAGAGCGAAGGCGGCCGCATCATCATCACCGAGATCCCCGAGATCCTGCAATCCGCCAGCTACCATTCGCGCGTCGAGAGCCTGGTGCAGAACGTGCTCGGCGCCTCGGCACTGGAGGTTCCGGAATGAGCGACGCGACCCAGGTCGGCAGTCTGGAAGCGGCATTGCTGACACGCGCGCAGAAGCTCGCCGACGAATATATCGCCGGCGGTCACAATGCGCGCGAGCGGATATTGGCCGAGACCAACCAGCGCCTGCACATCGAGGAAGAGCGCGAGGTGCTGTCGGCCAAGGCGCATGCCGAGCGCATCTACCAGCAACACGTGCAGGCCGCCGAACTCAACCTGCGCGCCGAGCTCGACCGGCTGCGCTGGGGCATGGTCAATGACATACTCGCCGCCCTGCCTGCACGCATCGCGCAACTGGCACAGGACGAGCCGGCTTACCTGTCGCTGCTGCGCGGCTGGATCGCCGAGGGCGCCGCCTCGATCGAGCGCGACGCGCTGCTGGTGCAGGCGAATGCACGCGACCTGGCGCTGTTGCGGCGCGAATGGCCGACACTGGCGCGCCAGCTGGCGCCGGACAAGGACCTGCAACTGTCCGACCAGGCGATGGATCGCATGGGCGGCGTACTGATCGCCAGCATGGATGGCGACATCCGCCTCGACAATACTTTTGAGGGACGCATGGAAAGACTGGGCGAGCGATTGCAGCGCACCGTGGCCGACCGGCTGATCCCGGAGGAGCCTCCCGGTGGGTAAGGTCGTCGAGATCAACGGGCCGCTGGTCACGGTCGAACTGGCCGATGTGCCGACCGGCGAACAGGTGCGCATCGGCAGGCTCGACCTGATGGGCGAAGTCATCGCGCGCCACGGCAGGAACGCGCTGGTGCAGATGTATGAGCCCACCGAATCGCTGCGCCCCGGCGAACCGGTGGTCGCCCTCGGCCACCCGCTGTCGGTCGAACTCGGCCCCGGCCTGCTCGGCAACATCTTCGACGGCGTGCAGCGCCCCCTGCTGGAATATGCGAAACAGCATGGCGATTACGTGCCGCGCGGCGTGCACATCCCGCCGCTGAACCGCGACAGGACATGGCATTTCGAGCCGCTGCCGGAACTGCACGCCGGCATGCACGTTGCGGACGGCGCGGTGCTGGGCACCGTACCGGAAACGCCGAGCATCCTGCACCGCATCCTGGTACCGCCGGGCATGGGCGGCGAGCTGCTGGAGATCTCCGCCGCCGCCGACATCACCGTGGAGGCCGTGATCGCACGCATCAGAACCGGGGACGGCGCGACGCGCGAATTGCGACTGTTCCACCGCTGGCCGGTGCGCACGCCCCGCCCCTACCAGCGGCGCGACGACGCGGTGGCACCGCTGCTCACCGGACAGCGCATCCTCGATACCTTCTTCCCGCTGGTGAAAGGCGGGCGCGCCGCCGTACCCGGCCCGTTCGGTGCCGGCAAGACCATGGTGCAGCAGCAGATCGCGCGCTGGGCCGATGCCGACATCGTGATCTACGTCGGCTGCGGCGAGCGCGGCAACGAACTGGTGGACATCCTCGAGAGCTTCCCGCAGCTCACCGACCCCAACACCGGGCGCTCGCTGATGGAACGCACGCTACTGGTCGCCAACACCTCCAACATGCCGGTGGTGGCGCGCGAAGCGTCGATCTACGTCGGCGTCACGCTGGCCGAGTATTACCGCGACCAGGGCTACGACGTGGTGATGGTGGCCGACTCCACCAGCCGCTGGGCGGAAGCGTTGCGCGAAGTCGCCGGACGCCTCGGCCAGATGCCGGTCGAAGAAGGCTACCCGGCCTATCTCGCCTCGCGCCTCGCCGCTTTTTACGAACGCGCCGGACGGGTCGCCACGCTGTCCGGCGACAGCGGCTCGATCACGCTGATCGGCGCGGTCTCTCCGCCCGGCGGTGATTTCTCGGAGCCGGTCACCAGCCACACCAAGGAGATCGTCAAGACCTTCTGGGCGCTGTCCAAGGAACTGGCCGACGCACGCCACTATCCGGCGGTGGACTGGGTGGAGAGTTTCTCCGGCTATGTCGCGAGCTGTAGCGGCTGGTGGGCGCAACACGTCGATCCGCGCTGGGAAGCGCACCGCGCCAGCGCACTCGGCATCCTCGCGCAGGCCGACGAACTGGCGCGCATCGTCAACCTGGTCGGGCCGGAAGCCCTGTCGCCGCAGCAACGCTGGGCACTGGAAGGCGTCGCGCTGTTCAAGGAAGGCGTGCTGCAACAGAGCGCGCTCGACCCGGCGGACAGCTATTGCTCGCCGCAGAAACAGTTCGCGCTGCTCGACCAGATGTTGTCCATCTATCGCCACGGCCTGGAACTGCTCGACCACGGCGTGCCGGTGCAGGAACTGCTGCGCCTGCCGCTGCTGGCCGAAGCGCAACGGCTCAAGTCCAGCTACACCAACGACCGGATGGACGACCTGCGCGGCTTCACCGCACGGGTCGACGGCGAATTCGAGCGCCTGCGCAACGAATACGCGCAGCACGGAAAGGGGGCGTGATGATGCATATCGGAAAACCCGGCACATCAAGCTCCCCTCGCCCGGTTGCGGGAGATGCGCCCATGACCGTCACTTCCCTTCGGGTCGCTTGCTCCCCTCGCCCGCTTGCGGGAGATGCGCCCATGACCGTCACTTCCCTTCGGGTCGCTTGCTCCCCTCGCCCGCCTGCGGGAGATGCGCCCATGACCGTCACTTCCCTTCGGGTCGCTTGCTCCCCTCGCCCGCCTGCGGGAGATGCGCCCATGACCGTCACTTCCCTTCGGGTCGCTTGCTCCCCTCGCCCGCCTGCGGGAGAGGGGCTGGGGGAGAGGGCTGCGGAAGACAAGTCAGAGAAAAAAGCGCGGCGTCTATCCAACGCCAAAGCCCTGCGCACCCACCAGACCGATGCCGAGCAGCGACTGTGGTACCACCTGCGCGCGCATCGTTTCATGGACTTGAAGTTCAAACGGCAAAAACCGATGGGGCGCTACATTGTCGATTTCGTATGCATGGAACGGCGGTTGATCATCGAACTGGACGGTGGCCAACATGGCGAACAGATGGCCTATGACCGGCAACGGGATGACTGGCTGTGCGGTCAGGGTTATACGGTACTGCGTTTCTGGAACAACGAAGTGATGCAACAGATGGAGGAGGTGTTGGAGCAAATACATTGTGCGCTTACCCTCTCCCCCAACCCCTCTCCCGCAAGGGCACCCTCTCCTCAATCCTCTCCCGCAAGCGGGAGAGGAGGCGAACGAGAAAGGCCATGTTCAATCCCGGGGAGAGGGGAGCTAAAACGAGAGGCATTCGATGATCCTGCACGGGATGGAAGCAAAAACCAGTCCCCTCGCCCGCCTGCGGGAGAAGGCGTGACGCACCTCGCCAGCGTGGACCGCATCGGCTCCCCTCGCCACCCGCTTGCGGGAGAAGAGGTCATTGATTCCCCTGCCTCTGCGGAAAGGTTTGGGAGAAGCATGCCACCAAGCACAAGCAGGGAACTCAAGAATGAACCGTATGATGACCTGCTTCAGTCCCCTCGCCCGCTTGCGGGAGAGGGTCAGGGAGAGGGTCAGGGAGAGGGAATAACGCCATGAGCGACAAGGAATACCGTCTGGCTTCGGCGGCGCGCGGCGGGTTGCTGTTCATGCGCGGCGTGCCCGGTGTCGCGCTGGGAGACCGCGTGGTGGTACTCGACCACAGCGGGCGGCGGCGCAACGGCCAGGTGATCCGCACCTCGAATGAAACGGTCATGATCCAGGTACTGGAAGGCACCGACGGGCTCGACCTCGAACGCACCTGGGTGCGCTTCCTCGACCAGCCGTTCGAGATCCCGCTCAGTCCGGACATCCTCGGGCGCGTGTTCAACGGTCTGTGCCAGCCGCGCGACGACCGGCCGCCGCTGTTCTCGCGCCTGCAGCGCAACGTCAACGGCGCGCCGGTGAACCCCGCCGCGCGCGCCTACCCGCGCGAGTTCATCCAGACCGGCATCTCGGCGATCGACGGGCTCAACTCGCTGGTGCGCGGACAGAAGCTGCCGATCTTCTCCGGCTCGGGCCTGCCGCATAACCGGCTCGCCGCGCAAGTGGTGCGGCAGGCACGGCTGCCCGGCGAGGAATCGCAGTTCGCCGTGGTGTTCGCGGCGATGGGTATCTCGTTCAGCGACGCGCATTTCTTCCGCGAGACGTTCTCCGACAGCGGCGTGCTGCGCAACGTGGTGATGTTCCTCAACCTCGCCGACGAACCGGCGATCGAGCGGCTGATCCTGCCGCGCGCCGCGCTGACCGTCGCGGAGTACCTCGCGTTCGACCTCGACCTGCACGTGCTGGTGGTGATGACCGACATGACGCACTACGCCGAGGCGCTGCGCGAGGTCGCCACCGCCAAGGGCGACGTGCCCGCGCGCAAGGGCTACCCCGGCTACCTGTATTCCGACCTTGCGGAAATATATGAACGCGCCGGACGCATCCGCGAACGGCACGGCTCGATCACCATGATGCCGGTGGTCTCGATGCCGTCCGACGACATCACCCACCCGATCCCCGACCTCACCGGCTACATCACCGAAGGGCAACTGGTGCTGAGCCGCACGCTGAACAACCTCGGCGTCTACCCGCCGGTGGACATCCCGCCGTCGCTGTCGCGCCTGATGAAGGACGGCATCGGCAAGGAACTCACGCGCGAGGACCACGCCCGTGTCGCCAGCCAGTTGTACGCGTCCTACGCGCGCGCGCTGGAAGTGCGCAACCTCGCCTCGATCATCGGCGCGGACGAATTGTCCGAGACCGACCGGGACTATCTGGCGTTCGCCGGGGCCTTCGAGGGCCGCTTCGTCGGCCAGGGCGAGGACGAGGACCGCAGCATCGTCGAGACGCTCAACCTCGCCTGGGACCTGCTGGCGCTGCTGCCGCCGGACGCGCTGACCCGCGTCAGCGCTGACGACCTGGCCAAATACCACCAATGGCAAGGCACCGTTGCGAAGACGCCATGAAGACCCGGCTCAAAGTCCGCCCCACCAAGAACACGCTGCTGTCGTTGCGCCGCCAGGTGATCTCGCTGCAGCACGGGCACGACCTGCTGGAACGCAAGCGCGAACTGCTCACGCGGCTGGTGCAGCAGCGCCTGAAGAACTACCGCGAGCAGCGTCTCGCCGTCAGTCGCGCGCTCAAGGGCGCCTACCACTGGCTGGCCATCGCCCACATGCGCATGGGCAGCACGCAGTTGCGCCAGGCGGTGCTCGGACTCAAGCCGGTGCTGACGGTGCGCATCCTGCCGCGCAGCAGCATCGGCGTGGAATATCCCAGCGTGTCGGTGGAAAGCGCGCCGATCCTGCCGATCGGACTGATGTGGACCGATGCCAGCTTCGACGAGGCGCGCAGCCGCATGACCGAGATCGCCGCCCTGCTGGCGCAACTGGGCGAATCGGAAACCGCGTTGTGGCGCCTGCTGACCGAGCAGCGCAAGACGCAGAAGCGCGTCAACGCGCTCAAGTACAACGTCATCCCGCGCTACCAGGCCACCATCCGCCACATCGAATCGCTGTTGTCCGAGGAAGAGCGCAACACCCAGTTCCAGTTGAAGGTGATGCGCGAACAGTTGGAAACCAGCGAAGTCCAGTAGGGGGAAAAACACTTTCCAGGCATGCATCCACACATACCCTGTCATCGATCCCGCCAGTTGCGATGCGCAGTGGAATGTGCCCGAATCAGGCACATCGACCGGAAGCGTGTCATCATGCAGACCTCATGAAAGAAATCCTTCAATACCTGAAAACCCAAGGCGAGCGTTTTGACACGGAGATCGCAGAAGCCACAGGCATCCCACTCGCTTCCGTTCGTTCGCAATTGGCCGATCTTGCTGCCAGGTGTGAAGTGGTGGCGTGCCACTCGATCAAGTTCAACAAGGGCAAAAAGATCGAGCGCACCATCTACAGGGTTGCCGGCTACACGCCTCCCGCGTCGCCGGGCAGAAAATCAAAAGCGCAATTGAAGTTATCGTAGTCGTGTTTTCGCGGCAGACCGAATGGAATGTTGGCGACTAGGCCGAATTGCATAGATATTTCGGCATATACCCATAAAGGATGATCACTGCTAGATTGCGGCAGATTTTTCTGGCGTTTCATGTTATTGATCCTTCCATAAATCAGGACAAGATGATCAGAAATGAAGTCGAGTGAAATAAACCGCGTCATTCCCGCGCAAGCGGGAATCCAGCAAGAAAAAAATGCATTTTCATTAAACCCACTGGATTCCCGCTTGCGCGGGAATGACGGCGCGAATGTCATTAATTATGGAAACATCAATAGAAAAAATTTGACTCCGGTACCTTTCACCTTCAATTGAAGTTATCGTAGTTCGCGGCAGACCGAATGGGATTTTCGGCGGCTAGGCCGAATTGCATAGATATTTCGGCATATACCCACAGAGGATGATTACTGCTAGATTGCGGCAGATTTTTCTGGCGTTTCATGTTATTGATCCTTCCATAAATCAAGACAAGATGATCAGAAATGAAGTCGAGTGAAAAACCGCGTCATTCCCGCGCAAGCGGGAATGACGGCGCGAATGTCATTAATTATGGAAACATCAATAGAAAAAAATTTGACCCCGGTACTTTTCACCTTGAATGTCCGGCTCGCTTCATTTTCTTAAGGGAGGTTATATGTTTGTTACAAATCTTGAAGTCGTCCCCGGCAAGAGCATTGTGAAACACTTCGGTCTCGTTCAGGGAAGCACGGTAAGGGCAAAGCATGTGGGCCGCGACATCATGGCGGGCCTGAAGAACATCTTTGGCGGTGAACTCAAAGGCTATACGGAGTTGCTTCAGGAATCCCGCGAAGAGGCTGTCGAGCGGATGAAGCAGCAGGCAGAAGCACTCGGTGCGAACGCTGTCCTCAATGTCCGCTTCTCCACTTCAAGCGTAACCCAGGGCGCTGCGGAACTCTTTGCCTATGGAACGGCTGTCGTCCTCGAATAAATCCGCAACGAACCGACCTGGTGGAGATGATAAATCATGGATCTGCTCATATTCTTTACCCTTCTGGGACTTGGCTTCGTCTTCGGGCGATACGCAGAAAGCAGGCACTACAAGTCGATCATCCAGAGAGAAAAGACGTTCCTCGATCTGCCCGCCCTTCCGATCAGGGGTTCCCTCCCCCCGAACGCTTCTGTGAAAACGGTCCTGGTTGCCGGCAGCGTCGTTATTTCCGTCGATTTTTTCAAGAAGTTTCTCGCGGGCCTGCGCATGATCGTCGGTGGTCGTTTGAGAGCCTACGAAAGCCTTGTCGATCGCGCCCGCAGGGAAGCGATCCTGAGAATGAAGGAGGAAGCGCACAAGCTGGGAGCCGACATGATCCTGAACGTAAAACTGGAGACCTCCAGCATTTCAAAGGGCAACAAGGGTCAGATCGGCTCTGTCGAAGTACTGGCTTATGGAACGGCCATCATCCCTTCCACAAGGGCGCGCAATCAGTAAGTGACACGGCGTTAGCGTGGAAATAGAAAACAAGACCATCCCGGAAGGGATCAATTCATCGGACGACGATCCGCTGAAGGAATTTTTTCTGCTGACCTTTGGGATCATTGGCACGCTTGTCGTCCTGGTTGTAATCATCTCCCTTGCAGCGGAACTGCTCGCGCCCTTCGTTCCCTTCAGATGGGAAAAGAAAGTTGCAGAGCAATACCAGGAAGCCCTTTTGCAGAAAAGTCCGGGCAGCAAGCCAGACGGATCATCCGAAGCGCAACGGCAACTCACCGCCTACCTGCAACAATTGGCCAACCGCATTGCAAAAGCGCAGTCGTTGCCCGCCGACATGAACGTTACCGTTCACTACGTCGATACGGACACGATCAATGCCTTCGCAACACTTGGCGGTCATATCATTGTGTTCCGCGGCCTTATCGAAAAACTGCCTGACGAGAACGCCCTTGCGTGGGTCATGGCCCACGAAATTTCCCATATCAAGAACAGGGACCCGATCAAAAGCCTTGGGCGCGGCGTTATCGCCGGAACGGTCATATCCATTACCGGCGTGGCGATCGGCGACAGCATGGTCGAGAATGCCCTCGGACAAAGCGGTCTGCTCACCATATTGAAATTCAGCAGGGAGCAGGAAGAGAAAGCCGACATTGAGGCGCTTTATAGCCTCCATGCTCTCTATGGACATGTCGGCTCTGCCGGCGAGTTCTTTTTACAAGCCAGAAAACTTCAGGAAGAAAACAGCTCCGGGGAATTTGAATTCTTTGCAACCCATCCCCTCACTGAAAACAGAATAGGCAGGATCGGGGAGATCGCGCGCAAGCAAGGGTGGAAATCAAACGGGAAACCCCAGTCGTTACCGGAAGAATTTTTTAAATGGATTTGTACCGGCGGCAGCGTTGCCGTCAGCAAGGAAACGCCGCGCCAGGCACTTCCGCCTGCTGTCGGATCCCGGCGCTGCCCGAACGATCATTGACGTTTATCGATATGAATATCGACGAAGAGCGCAACACCCAGTTCCAGTTGAAGAAGATGCGAAAACAACTGGAAGCCGCAGAAACCTGAACGACCCGAAGCTGGCATTCGGCAATCCCGTGTCAGCCCCCGAACTCAAGCGGGACGCACCTTCACTCCTCATCATGCCGTCCGGTTCAGCCTCGGATCGAACGCATCGCGCACCGCATCGGCGAACAGGTTGGCCGCCAGCACCAGCACCAGCATGAACACGAAGGCTGAAGCCAGCGCCCACCACACCATCGGCTCGCGCCCCATCTCCAGCCGCGCGGCGTTGATCATGGTGCCGAACGAGATCATCGAAGGATCGACCCCCACGCCCACATAAGACAGCACCGCCTCGGCCAGCACCAAACCGGAGAAATCCATCACCAGCGCGATGAGGATGATGTGCATCACATTGGGCATGATGTGGCGCGTGAGGATGCGCATGGACGACACGCCGAAAGCCTGCGCCGCCTGGATGTATTCCATCTCGCGCAGCTTCAACGTCTCGCCGCGCAGCAGCCGGCACAGACCGGTCCAGCTGGTCAGGCCGAGGATCAGGCACAAGGCGACCAACCGCATGTCCGCCCGCGCCGCCGAGGTCTCGAACCATTCCGGGTGGGTATCCAGCGTGACCTGCATCATCAGCACCGCCGCCGCGATGAGCAACACGCTGGGGATGGAACTCAGCACCGTGTAGATGTACTGGATGACATCATCCACCCAACCCCGGAAGTAGCCCGCTGCCACGCCGAGGAACAACGCCAGCGGCAAGGTCACCAGCGTGGTCAATGTGCCGATGATCAGACCGGTGCGGATGCTCTTGAGCGAGAGGTAGAGCACGTCCTGCCCCACCTTGTCGGTGCCGAGCACGTGATAGACAGCGGCAAGGTTGGCGATGGCGCCGATGAGGGTGGTGATAACAAGGACTGCAATCAACAATGGGCTGCGCCATCCCCTCTCCCGCAGGCGGGAGAGGGTTAGGGAGAGGGCTGTGCATGTCTCGCCACTGCCCCCCTCTCCCCCGCCCTCTCCCTGCAAGGGAGAGGGGGTTGAACGGCACAGTATCCAGCTTGCCGCAACAAATATAAGCACGCCAATCAGCAATCCCAGCACCGCACCGATCAACGCCCGCTTCGCCACATCCACAGCGCGCTCCGATTCATCGGACAGGTGCGCGCCGCCATATTGCAGGCGCGGATAGTCGCGCACCACATTCCCGGCCTCGTCGGTCAGGCTCTCCTTGGCGTACAGGTGCAGCGCGAACGGTGCGGAATAGGTCTTCTCGGTATGCGTGCGCAGCGGCCCGGCCAGCTTGTCGAACACACTCAGCACCTCGGGTGAATATATCGTCTCACCGCTGTTGCTTTGCGGCATGGCGACCCGGTAATGCAGGGTATCCAGCAAGCCGATGACCAGGAACAGCGACAGCACCAGCATGGACACCATCGCCACGCTGCTCCGCCCCACCCGCTGCCACGGCAGCAGCAGATGCTCGCGCTTGCGCACATACAGGGCGGCCGCGATGACTGCCCCGATCAGCAGGAACACCAGCGCATCACTCCATAAAATCACAGGCACGAAACTCATGAAAAACCCGCCATCGTCATTCCCGCGCAGGCGGGAATCCAGCAAGATAAATAGCTCGCGAAGCGAACAACCGTCTTGTCTCGCTGCGCGAGAATGTTCTTGTTAACTGGATTCCCGCCTGCGCGGGAATGACGGAGGTCAGCAATGGCCGCCGCAGAGCCTTGAAGCGGATTCCCGCCTGCGCGGGAATGACGGATTCCTGTATGGCTTGTCATTGCAGCCTCACCCTCGGATCAACCATCGTGTACGAGATATCGGTCAGGATCAGCCCCGCGATGTACAGCACCGAGCCGAGGAACACCATCGCGCGCACCACGCTGAAGTCCTGCGCGTTGATGGCGTCGATGGTGTAGCTGCCAAGGCCGGGGATGCCGAAGAACGACTCGGTCAGCAGACTGCCCATGAACAGCAACGGGATCACCACCACCACGCCGGTCAGGATCGGGATCATCGCGTTCTTCAGCACATGGGTGAACAGCACGCGCAACTCGGAAAGACCCTTGGCCCGCGCAGTGCGCACATAATCCTTGCCGATCTCGTCGAGGAAGATGGTGCGATACCAGCGGCTGCTGGAACCGACGCTGCCGACCACGCCGATGAGGATGGGCAACACCACGAACTTGAAGCTGTCCGCCCCGCCCGCATAGCCGGAGATCGGCACCAGATGCCACAGTTTGCTGACCAGGAACTGCCCGCCGATGATGTAGAACAGGCTGGAGATGGACATCAGCAGCACGCACAGCGCCACACCCGCCCAATCCAGCGCGGTGGCACGGAACAGCGTCATCAGCAACGCAAAGCTGACATACACCACGAGGCCGATGAGGAAGGTGGGCAGCGCGATGGCCAGGCTGGGCCCCATGCGCGTCGCGATCTCGCGGCCGATGCTGCGCCCGTCGTCCGAATAGCCGAAATCGAAAGCGAACATACTGGCCGACTTCTGCCAGAAGATGGTATCGGTGACCTTGTCAACACCGCTCACCGCGCTGTTGACGAGCAACGGCTTGTCGTAGCCGCGCTGCTGCTTCCATTTCTCGATGGCCTCCGGCGTGACGCGCTTGATGCCGAGCTGCATGCGCGCCATGTCGTCCGGCGTGTTCACCACAAAGAACAAGATAAAGGTGAGCAGGTTCACCCCGATCAGGATGGGGATGGCGTAGAGGAAGCGGCGGACGAGATAGGCGATCAAAGTTTGGTCATGCCTTTACTTCTAATTATTGAGCCTTCCATAAATCAGGACAAGATGATCAGAAATGAAGTCGAGTGAAAAAACCGCGTCATTCCCGCGCAAGCGGGAATGACGGCGCGAATGTCATTAATTATGGAAACATCCATAATGAGTTACACGTATGACTAATCTTTCCAACCAAGCCACTGTGCATTCCTGAACATCTTCCTGATTTTCCAAACTACTTACAAATTGTCAATTGAATTTACCAATTGTAAATCCCCGTCCTATCTATCCAGCGGACTCACCACACCTCGCCCGCCTTTGTTCAGCACATGGGTGTAGATCATGGTGGTGGAAACATCGGAATGACCGAGCAACTCCTGCACGGTACGGATGTCGTAACCGCTTTGCAGCAGGTGCGTGGCAAAGGAATGACGCAAGGTATGCGGCGTGGCCGGCTTCGCCAGCCCGGCATCGCGCACGGCTTGTTTCACCGCACGCTGCACGCCCTTCTCATCCACATGGTGTCGGCGCGTCTTGCCGGAACGCGGATCGACCGACAGATTCCTTGACGGGAAAACATATTGCCAGCCCCATTCCCGCCCCGCATTCGGATACTTCCTATCCAGCGCGAAAGGCAGAAACACCTCACCAAAACCCGCTGCCAAATCCTCTTCATGCAGCGCTTTCACCTTGAGCAGATGAGCCTTAAGTTGCGCCACCACTGTTTCCGGCAACATCGTCACCCTGTCCTTGAACCCCTTGCCCTCGCGCACCAAAATCTCGTGCCGCTCGAAATCCACATCCTTCACGCGCAAACGCATCGCTTCCATCAAGCGCATCCCGCCGCCATACAACAAAGACGCGATCAACAAATGCGTGCCGCTCAAGCGTGACAACACCGCCTGCACCTCGGCCACCGTCAACACCACAGGCAAACGCTTGGGCGCTTTGGCCTGAGTCACGTTATCCAGCCACGGCAACTGAATCTCCAGCACCTCGCGGTAGAGGAACAACAAAGAACTCTTCGCCAGATTCTGGGTGGATGCCGAAACTTTGCCCGCGACTGCAAGATGAGTCAGAAAGGCTTCGATGTCCCGCGCCCCCAAATCTTTCGGGTGGGTCTTGTCGTGGAAGTAAATATAGCGTTTAATCCAGCCCAGATAAGCCTGCTCGGTACGGATGCTGTAGTGCTTGACACGCAACTTATCGCGAACCTGATCGAGTAATTTTGGAGGTTTAAGCGCGGTGCTTTTATCTGAAGAATTAGGGGTTGCCATAATTTCACCTCAAATGAAAACAAGGCATTGCAGCGTGGATGCCAGATTGTACACCGCCAAGGTGCCTTTCCCGGCATTTTTTAGGGTGTCTACTTTACGTTCAGCTGGATAGGTTGCGGCGTAGCAAGCGGGAGGAAACAGGATTGGTGGTAACACAAGCCGCCCAGATTCATGAACTGCAGTAATTGTGATAGCGTGCGAAGCGATGTTCGCACTGCCGCATAAAGCGAGCTTTGATGTCGGACAGTCGAGCCAACGCTTCGCGGCCTTGAATAAAATCATCGCGAATTTTCTGGAAGGGAATTGGTAATGCCCGCTTTACTGCTCTTTCCATATACAAGCCGCCCCCTCTCCCGCCGAACGTTCGTTCAAGCGGACACCGTTCGCTTTGCTCACGGCTACGCCCCACTGGTGCGGGCGCTGCCAACCACAAATCATGTTGGCATCGCACTGCCCCGCACTGCGGGGGTGCCGCTTAACTATATTCGTTCAGCTGGATAGGTTGCGGCGTAGCAAGCGGGAGGAAACAGGATTGGTGGTAACACAAGCCGCCCAGATTCATGAACTGCAGTAATTGTGATAGCGTGCGAAGCGATGTTCGCACTGCCGCATAAAGCGAGCTTTGATGTCGGACAGTCGAGCCAACGCTTCGCGGCCTTGAATAAAATCATCGCGAATTTTCTGGAAGGGAATTGGTAATGCCCGCTTTACTGCTCTTTCCATATACAAGCCGCCCCCTCTCCCGCCGAACGTTCGTTCAAGCGGACACCGTTCGCTTTGCTCACGGCTACGCCCCACTGGTGCGGGCGCTGCCAACCACAAATCATGTTGGCATCGCACTGCCCCGCACTGCGGGGGTGCCGCTTAACTATATTCGTTAGCGAATATTTCGCTCCTCTCCTACTCAAACATCACACATGAACATGGCCCACTTTTCCAACCTTCCCGATAAGTTCCCAGTATCGAATTTGGCAACTTTTGATTTTGGTGCTCCTGATGGAAAAGATGACCCACTGCTTGAAGCATGCGCGTTACAAATTACGCCAATCACGGAATTTTTGGAAGAAAACAAATCCATAGTAGTTGGTGAGCGGGGGACTGGAAAGACGGCTTTATTCCGCCTTCTCTCTGACGGCAAGTTAAGATTTCGTTCAACAGAAAAGTTTTCCCAAATCTACGTTGCCATTGACGAGGAGCTTGGATATAAAACTTTACGTGAGCACGTCGTTGCCCAAGTAAAGGATTCCACAAAATCACCGCACACATCTCACAGAATCGTTTGGGAACTCTATTTCTTCAGCCGATGTATTGAATCGCTCACGAAAAAATTCAGTAGTAACAGTCGCTTTGAATCATTGCGTGACAGATTCTACAAAACAATTGGTTGGACTCAGCACCAACGAGTTGGACTACTCGATATTTTGAAAGGGACAAAAAAGACGGTTGGCGTAAAGCTAGAAGGAGGCCACCTTGGTTATGTAATTCCTAATTTCTACACATCAGTTGAACCTGCAAAAGGCGATCCGTCGACCGACTCAACGCAGCTATTAGACGTCCCTCTGTTGAAATCCGAACTGAATTCATTTCTCAAGGATACTAAGACGGTTGTCTACTTGCTCGTCGACAAGCTTGATGAATTTGTCTCGGGTGAAGAGTACGAAACACAGAAGGAAATTCTTCAGGCTTTGGTGCAGTGCTGGCGTGACTATCAATCCTATCCAAATATTAAGCTTAAGCTGTTCATCCGCCGCGATTTATATGAACGCCTAGATTTCTCTGCAATTGGTCGCGACAAAATTGATCCAAAGAAAGTGGAGCTTAGGTGGTCTGCGGAGGACATCAGACAGTTTGCCGCGTTCAGGATATTTCACAATCTCGCTCCATGCCTAAAGAAAAAGGGGGGGTTGCGTCTGGAGTGCGACGAAAAATCACTAACTATCGACAAGGCGTTTCTAAAAGAAATTAAGGCACTAGATGCCGTGCCCAATGATCAGCTTTCCTGGGTTAGAAAACTAAGAAGGGTCTATTTGCGTCTCCGGGCACATTTAAAGCAGCGCAAACGCGATGAGTACGATGCTCGCACCATCAACATACATGATGCTGCGTTTCAAGCACTTATCACCGTAATATTTCCCACAAAGGTTACACACGTTAACAAGTCCAACAAGCAAGAACACATCGATTTGTCAGAGTATCTCGCCTCGCACTTCCAGTTTGCCTCGGGGTTTACGACACCTCGTGTGATTCTTTTATATCTCCAAAAGTGCCTAGAAAATGCGAAGGCGTATTACCGGAACAATCCTGATCAACAAATTCTGCTGAACGAGAAAGGAGAGTATCCAGTGTTCTTGCGTGAACAAATGGTGACCGCATATCATGACGTCCGAGAACTTTGCCTTACGACAATTCTTGGTTTAAACCGGGAGTTTGAAAAGGCAGCTACGATGCTCATTCAGCACATGAACAAAGGCAAATGCCACGATCAAATTACCTTCAAGGAGGCAAAGAAGATCATTGGAAAATCCATAGTGTCTGACACGCACTTGGTTGAAATACACTTAGATGAAGCATTGCGGAAGTTTTTCGCTTTTTATGAACATGCCGGTTTGTTTCGATGCATTAATAGAGCATTGCCTCCGGAAAGCAGAACATACGACCTCCCAATCTTTTTCCAACGAGTGCCTTTGGGTGCAGGACCAATTCGCTAACCCGGCAGTCCACACGGACGCTGCGCGATAAAGCCGCGCAGCGCCGGTGACTTCTACGTTAGCCCTCACTACACAAATCTAGGAGCGCACGATTTTCATGAACAAAGATTGGTTACAAATAGCGAAAGACTTTATCGTACCTTTGGTCGTTGCATTCTTACCGTTTGCGCCATCCATCTATTCAAAACTAACTGAGCCAACTTTACACTTCGTGTACGAAGTGAAGAATGAAAGAAATCCGGTTAACGAATGGAACCGGCAGCTATCCCACTTGTTTAAGCAAATCGACTCACCAGACCAAAAGATATCCGATAGTTTGCCTGCACCTCTTCTCAAAAAAATTGGCTCAGAGGTTTACAAGGCTCTCCCAGCCATGCTATCCGGGATCGGATACCATCCAACAGATAACAGCAAAGTTACGATTCTCAATGTTGGAGATCAGGAGCTTCGTAACATTCGTGTCTATTTCACAGGATGTGAAGGCTTCGACACTTATGAAACGTGGCCTGACTCATTGGGCAGCGCAAGCAACCCGCCACTTAATGGGCCAAGGTCAACGGGGCAAGTTACGCTACGCTATGACAAACTTTCACCGTCTGTCAATCATGCCAGCAGCATGGCTCAAATCTCCTTCTACGGAGAAAGCACATCAAATTGTGTCCCGACCGTTGAAGCAGAATTGGCTGATGGAAAGATTGCAGTCGGAAAGAAGACCCCAGCTCAAGAGTACCTGAATGAAGCTGCGTGGGATAGCTACAATAAAGAGAAACGCGTTGACTTCTTCTTCAAGCTGTTTCTTTCCTTTGCAGTTCTGTATTTGTTTATTCAGGTACGGAGCGTAAAGAAAGCGCGTCAACCGTGAGGGCTAACCCTACGCTCAAGCGGGACTGCGCAAAAGCGCGCAGCCCCTTAGCTCCACTACAAGGGCTTCCCCAAATTCTCAAGTGGTTTTGATTTTCTAATTCATTGCCATTCTCCGTTTCGTCTCATGTCGCGCCGCTTGCATCGTGCGAGAAGGTGAAGGACTGCTAAACTACAAACGGTCATGTTGGGCTATCGCCCGGACCCTGATGAAAGACGCGCGCCGGGGCCTCATTCGTTAGTCGGGTTCTACTGCTCCCCATGAAGCTAACCAGGCTCTCCCGGCGCGGGTCCAACCCGCTTCACATCAACGCTGGCAGTGCATCGGTGATTCCTTGTCGCCGCACGGCGGCGCATATATTCCTTTCAGGTTTCTTCTTTCTGGCAGACGGTTTTGGTTTTCACACTTTGCCCGGCTCCAGTCTGAAATCTTCGCCGTACTTCAGCACCGCCCACGCCAGCCTCGCATTCTTCGCCGCGATCGCGATCACCGCACGCCAGTAGCCGCGCCGTTCCTGCAACGATCTGGCCCAGCGGCTGAAACGATCCTGTTTGTCGCCGAGGCTGTTGAGTACGGCGCGTGCGCCCATGACGAGCAGGCTGCGCAGGTAGTTGTCGCCGGCTTTGGTGATGCGTCCGAGGCGCGCCTTGCCGCCGCTGCTGTATTGCCCCGGCACAAGGCCGATCCACGCCGCCACCTGGCGTCCGCTATCGAAGTCGTGCCCACCACCGATGCTGGCCAGCAAGGCGCTGGCAGTGGTGGGGCCAATACCGGGGAGTTTCATCAGGCGCTTGCTGCGTTCGTCGTCGCGTGCGGCCTGGGCGATGGCGCGGTCGTATTCGGCAATGCGCTCATCCAGCCGGTCGGCGTGGGTGAGCAGGTCGGCTACGCAGCGGTTGGCGTAGCCCGGCAGGTCTTCCAGATGCGCGCCGATCTCGCGGCGCAGGCAGGCCACTTTTTGCGGCAGGACGATGCCGAACTCGGCGATGAGGCCGCGCAGGCGGTTGTAGCTGGCGGTGCGTTCTTCGACGAATCCCTGTCGGGTGCGGTGCAGACACAGGATGATCTGTTGGTGTTCTTCTTTGATCGGGACAAACAGCATGGCCGGGCGCGTGACGGCTTCGCAGATCGCTGCGGCATCTGCCGCATCGTTCTTGCCGCGCCGGCCTGTCATGCGGTAGGGCGCAACGAACTTCGGGGCCATCAGTTTGACGGTGTGTCCGTGTTGCCGGAACAGCCGCGCCCAGTGGTGCGCACCGGAACACGCTTCCATGCCGATCAGGCAGGGTGGCAGTTGTGCGATCAGCGGTAACAAGTCCGCGCGTGAAACTTTCGGTTTGACCAATACTGGCTTGCCGTTATCATCTACGCCATGCACGGCAAACACGTTCTTGGCGAGATCGATTCCTACGGTGATAATGTTCATGGACTTCCCCTTTCGTGGTGTTGATGAAATGATCAGAATTCCATCATGGCACTCGTTGCCGTCTGCGGAAACTTCTCCGCTGCCTCGGGACGGGGAAGTCCCTTTCATTCGTTGGGGGGCTTGAAGTGAATGACGGAGGTTGCATCTGTGCCAAATAGTAAATTTCCCACATTACGCTTTACAGCTTTAGTATTTTTAGGCACTGCAATTTCGGTAATTGGCGGATTTTTTGTGGACATGCTTGCAAACTTTATTCCGCATCAAGGTGGCATTATTAGGTACGTAGGTGGATGGGCCGTTGGTGTGGTCGCTTTAGTGCTCGCGATAATCCCTCTATTTAAATTGTTTGGCGTGATTCCGCATAGGGGCAGCCGAAAACACGAAGAACGAGACTCGAGTTAATCGCAATAACTGCTGAGTACATCCCAACTCAAAAAAGGTGCTGGAAGATTGATGGCAATATTTAAATGGAGCTGCAATCCCCCCAACCCTGCGCTCAAGTTCGCTCCCTCCGGTCGCTGGGACGCGCCTTCGGCGCGCCCCTTAGCTCCATACATTAGGCCGCAAACATGAAGCGCAATATCGTTTGCCTTTCCTCAAGCACAATTGTCCTGCTCTGTACGTTGCAGGCTTTCTACTGGCCGCTTCTTTCGATTCCGGGCACCGTTATCGAGTGGTGGCAGGTCGGCTTCCTTGCAAAGGTCGGCTTCTTCGTTGGTGCGCCTGTGCTAGTGGCAGTCGCAAAGTCTCCGTTTTCTGGTTTGCCTCAAACCCTGCTTGGCTGGTCTCTTGCATTCATGTGGGCTGCTGTCGTTTTCTTCGTGCTTCGCGCTGGTTTCGGCGCGCTTAGTCAAAGGTCTCGCCATGCAGCCTAACCCTACGCTCAAGTTCGCTCCCTCCGGTCGCTGGGACGCGCCTTCGGCGCGCCCCTTAGCTGCACTACAAGGGCTTCCCCAAATTCTCAAGCGGTTTTGATTTTCTATTTCATTGCCATTCTCCGTTTCGTTTCAATTCGCGCTGCTTGCATCGTGCGAGAAGGTGAAGGACTGCTAAACTACAAACGGTCATGTTGGGCTATCGCCCGGACCCTGATGAAAGACGCGCGCCGGGGCCTCAATCGTTAGTCGGGTTTAACTTCTCCCCATGAAGCTAACCAGGCTCTCCCGGCGCGGGTCCAACCCGCTTCACATCAACGCTGGCAGTGCATCGGTGATTCCTTGTCGCCGCACGGCGGCGCTTCTGTCCTTTCAGGTTTCTTCTTTCTGGCAGACGGTTTTGTTTTTTTGTTCAGACCGTGCCCGGTTCCAGTTTGAAATCTTCGCCGTACCTCAGCACCGCCCACGCCAGCCTCGCATTCTTCGCCGCGATTGCGATCACCGCACGCCAGTAGCCGCGCCGTTCCTGCAATGATCTGGCCCAGCGGCTGAAACGATCCTGTTTGTCGCCGAGGCTGTTGAGCACGGCGCGTGCGCCCATGACGAGCAGGCTGCGCAGGTAGTTGTCGCCGGCTTTGGTGATGCGTCCGAGGCGCGCCTTGCCGCCACTGCTGTATTGGCCGGGCACAAGGCCGATCCATGCCGCCACCTGGCGTCCGCTGTTGAAGTCGTGTCCACTGCCCATGCTGGCGAGCAAGGCGCTGGCGGTGGTTGGGCCAATGCCGGGGAGTTTCATCAGGCGCTTGCTGCGTTCGTCATCGCGTGCGGCCTGGGCGATGGCGCGGTCGTATTCGGCAATGCGTTCATCCAGCCGGTCGGCATGGGTGAGCAGGTCGGCTACGCAACGGTTGGCGTAGCCCGGCAGGTCTTCCAGATGCGCGCCGATCTCGCGGCGCAGGCAGGCCACTTTTTGCGGCAGGACGATGCCGAACTCGGCGATGAGGCCGCGCAGGCGGTTGTAGCTGGCGGTGCGTTCTTCGACGAATCCCTGTCGGGTGCGGTGCAGACACAGGATGATCTGTTGGTGTTCTTCTTTGATCGGGACAAACAGCATGGCCGGGCGCGTGACGGCTTCGCAGATCGCTGCGGCATCTGCCGCATCGTTCTTGCCGCGCCGGCCTGTCATGCGGTAGGGCGCAACGAACTTCGGGGCCATCAGTTTGACGGTGTGTCCGTGTTGCCGGAACAGCCGCGCCCAGTGGTGCGCACCGGAACACGCTTCCATGCCGATCAGGCAGGGTGGCAGTTGTGCGATCAGCGGTAACAAGTCCGCGCGTGAAACTTTCGGTTTGACCAATACTGGCTTGCCGTTATCATCTACGCCATGCACGGCAAACACGTTCTTGGCGAGATCGATTCCTACGGTGATAATGTTCATGGACTTCCCCTTTCGTGGTGTTGATGAAATGATCAGAATTCCATCATGGCACTCGTTGCCGTCTGCGGAAACTTCTCCGCTGCCTCGGGACGGGGAAGTCCCTTTCATTCGTTGGGCACTGCTATGAATAAGTGGAAACGCTGGGTTCTGATTGCTGCAATTCTCACTGCTATTGCCTATCCTGGAGCGTGGTTGATGGTGCAACAGTCGGATGCATATATTGATGCCGAGACTTTCATACGCACCGATCCTCAAGTGGTCGAAGCTATTGGCACTGTCCGAAAGGTGTCGTTGTCACCGTTCGGGTATTCCCTCAGATACTCGGGTGCAAATGGGGATGCCTCTTTTGAGCTAACAGTGGAGGCTGAACGAGAATCGGCATCCGCATTTGTCGAGCTTCAAAAATGGGGAGTGTGGGAAGTTAAATTCGCCCGCCTGATACGCGCTGACAAGAAGTTCATTCAATTGGTGCCGCAACCATGAAGCCCAACCCATCATTCAAGCGGGACGCGCTACCGCGCGCCCCTTAATTTAACTACAAGGGCTTCCCCAAATTCTCAAGCGGTTTTGATTTTCTATTTCATTGCCATTCTCCGTTTCGTTTCAATTCGCGCTGCTTGCATCGTGCGAGAAGGTGAAGGACTGCTAAACTACAAACGGTCATGTTGGGCTATCGCCCGGACCCTGATGAAAGACGCGCGCCGGGGCCTCAATCGTTAGTCGGGTTTAACTTCTCCCCATGAAGCTAACCAGGCTCTCCCGGCGCGGGTCCAACCCGCTTCACATCAACGCTGGCAGTGCATCGGTGATTCCTTGTCGCCGCACGGCGGCGCTTCTGTCCTTTCAGGTTTCTTCTTTCTGGCAGACGGTTTTGTTTTTTTTTTCAGACCGTGCCCGGTTCCAGTTTGAAATCTTCGCCGTACCTCAGCACCGCCCACGCCAGCCTCGCATTCTTCGCCGCGATTGCGATCACCGCACGCCAGTAGCCGCGCCGTTCCTGCAATGATCTGGCCCAGCGGCTGAAACGATCCTGTTTGTCGCCGAGGCTGTTGAGCACGGCGCGTGCGCCCATGACGAGCAGGCTGCGCAGGTAGTTGTCGCCGGCTTTGGTGATGCGTCCGAGGCGCGCCTTGCCGCCACTGCTGTATTGGCCGGGCACAAGGCCGATCCATGCCGCCACCTGGCGTCCGCTGTTGAAGTCGTGTCCACTGCCCATGCTGGCGAGCAAGGCGCTGGCGGTGGTTGGGCCAATGCCGGGGAGTTTCATCAGGCGCTTGCTGCGTTCGTCATCGCGTGCGGCCTGGGCGATGGCGCGGTCGTATTCGGCAATGCGTTCATCCAGCCGGTCGGCATGGGTGAGCAGGTCGGCTACGCAACGGTTGGCGTAGCCCGGCAGGTCTTCCAGATGCGCGCCGATCTCGCGGCGCAGGCAGGCCACTTTTTGCGGCAGGACGATGCCGAACTCGGCGATGAGGCCGCGCAGGCGGTTGTAGCTGGCGGTGCGTTCTTCGACGAATCCCTGTCGGGTGCGGTGCAGACACAGGATGATCTGTTGGTGTTCTTCTTTGATCGGGACAAACAGCATGGCCGGGCGCGTGACGGCTTCGCAGATCGCTGCGGCATCTGCCGCATCGTTCTTGCCGCGCCGGCCTGTCATGCGGTAGGGCGCAACGAACTTCGGGGCCATCAGTTTGACGGTGTGTCCGTGTTGCCGGAACAGCCGCGCCCAGTGGTGCGCACCGGAACACGCTTCCATGCCGATCAGGCAGGGTGGCAGTTGTGCGATCAGCGGTAACAAGTCCGCGCGTGAAACTTTCGGTTTGACCAATACTGGCTTGCCGTTATCATCTACGCCGTGCACGGCAAATACGTTCTTGGCGAGATCGATTCCTACGGTGATAATGTTCATGGACTTCCCCTTTCGTGGTGTTGATGAAATGATCAGAATTCCATCATGGCACTCGTTGCCGTCTGCGGAAACTTCTCCGCTGCCTCGGGACGGGGAAGTCCCTTTCATTCGTTAGCCCTTGCGAATGAGGCGGATCAGCAAATATCTCTTGCTTTGCCAAGCCCCTATTCTGGGGTATTTCACCCTTCTGGGCCTTCTTCTAGGCGCTGGGGCAATGCTGCCCGCCCTAACAGGCAGCTTCTCCAAAGAGCATTTGAGCGCATTCGTTGCAGGAGTAACTATTCTTTTGGCACTTCTGGCCGGATGGAGAATTTGGTTCTGGGTAATGGCGGACGGTCCAGCCGAGCGTAGGCCAATACATGCAATCTGGTGGCTATTTGCCACCCTTGGCTTGTCGTCAACCCTGCTCTCCCTCCTGCTGCCACCGATTTCACGTCTCGTATACGCCGCCATTTCAATGCCGTACCAAGAATTGTTTGAGCTTGGCGTATTTTTCATCCCGTCTGCGCTGCACATAGTCTTCGAGATATGGTGGCAACGGCGGGCTAACCAATCATTCAAGCCGACGCCGCAAAGCGGCGCGGCTTAATTCAAACGTTATGCGCACTAATCGTACTCATCCGCAATGCCCAGAATGCAAGAAGACTATTTCTTTTTTGCAAGGAATGGCAATGTGGAATCCGTGGAATGTGTCTTGCCCTGCGTGTAAATCCACCCTTGAAATGTCTTGGGTTTTAAAGGTCTCTGGCGTTCTTTCAGTACCCGTCGGGCTGGCGCTGGCTGGTGTTGCCATTTACATGGAGGAAATGAAACGGTGGACTACAAGTGATAGCTTGGTTTACTTTGCTATCGTTTTCACTATTTTGATAGCAATCGGTTACTTCCTTTGGCCAAAAACTAAGCTATATGCAAAACGCAAAGTCGCATAACCCTGCGGTCAAGTTCGCCCTTCGGGCTGGGTCTGCGCTAAAGCGCAGCCCCTTACCTTCACGTTGGGCCTCTGTCAGAGGGTCTTCCAGATGATCTTGCGCATCATGTCTTTACTCTTGCTGTGTACTTTTTGTACTACGGCAATGGGTTTTACCTCTCGCACAGAAAGCCAGATCGAAGATGTTGCACTTCACGATGGGAGACATATCAAAGTAGAGCGCACGGCTCAATGGGAGACCGAATTTCGCATTTTTCATCCAATCACTGGTATTTTGCCGCGTTTTGAATCAAGTGGCCCTTCGTACCACCTCAAGTTTAAGCATCCAGACACGCAGGAAACAATTACCTGGCAAGGTGAGTTGCATTACACGCCAGTGCTTCTGGATATTGTGAGTGGCGTTCCATATCTTGTTATGTATGGCTTTACTTCCAAGCAAACAGAGGCAATTTATGGCTGCCCTGAGCTTCCGTACTTTTACCTAAAATACAAGTCGGGATTCTTTGGGAAATGGGTCGCGATTCCTGTTGAGGAGGCTCCTGACGTGCTGCGGGTAGCTAATCTTCCTAATCCTGACGGTTTATTCCAAGAAGATATTCCGAGAACATACGAAGAGTGGAATTACAGGTACAAAAATGAACACCGAAATGAAAGAAAGGTTGGGGATTGCCGACCGCCACTGCAACCACTTCCAGATGTTCCTCTGCCCAAGCCTGTAGATGTTGAATTAGAAACCGTTGAGAGCACTGTCTACATCGTAAAGAGTGCGGATGAAGGCAACAAATACCGGTGGGGAAAAAAAGGAACATTGATTCGCGCTAATTGTTTTACCTTATTCCGGCCTCCCAAGCCGGAAAATCTCATGCTCGGCGAACGATTCGTTAAAGATCCAACTGGAAGTAAAAGGCTGCCATATTCTGGGCCATCCCCTCTTCCATTGGGAATGCTAGAAACGAGAACCGAACGTTACTGCGATGACAAATTTGTCTGGTTTGTTGCTGGACATGAAGAGCTTGGAAAAACGATCATTACGAAATACTCAATCTCTGGTGATTTTATTTACAACACTCGAATATCTAATCCGAAGAATACGGATGGGAGAAGGTTTGCCGGGAAAATGGTGCTTGATTCGCTCACTACTGAAAACAATTTCTTCTATTTTTATTGGAACCAAGATATCAAAAGACCAGATGATCAGTCACTGGAATACCCAAACCGTATGTTGAAGCTCCGGTTTCGTGAGCCGATTAATGAAGCCGCCTCAAAGTGAACGAAAGCCCAACCCGACATTCAACCCGGACTCCGCAAAAGCGCGGAGCCGGTTAATTTTACGTTAGATAGCAAACATGAGCTTGATTGAGTTTGTTTTTGATGCCCTTTCGTACCCCTCACTTTGGATAGGTATTGCTCTGGGTATTTTGGTAGCAAGTATTGCGTGGTATCTACTACCTGAAACGTTTGATCGTGCATCATTCGCAGGTTGGGCTGTGGCTATCGGCTTTATTGGCGGTCTAGTTTTTTCTTTTCCATCCAAGGATCAAAAGTGATGCTATCTAACCCTACGGTCAAGTTCGCTCCGCTTCGCTGCGCTGGGACTGCGCTAAAGCGCAGCCCCTTACCTCCACTACAAGGGCTTCCCCAAATTCTCAAGCGGTTTTGATTTTCTATTTCATTGCCATTCTCCGTTTCGTTTCAATTCGCGCTGCTTGCATCGTGCGAGAAGGTGAAGGACTGCTAAACTACAAACGGTCATGTTGGGCTATCGCCCGGACCCTGATGAAAGACGCGCGCCGGGGCCTCAATCGTTAGTCGGGTTTAACTTCTCCCCATGAAGCTAACCAGGCTCTCCCGGCGCGGGTCCAACCCGCTTCACATCAACGCTGGCAGTGCATCGGTGATTCCTTGTCGCCGCACGGCGGCGCTTCTGTCCTTTCAGGTTTCTTCTTTCTGGCAGACGGTTTTGTTTTTTTGTTCAGACCGTGCCCGGTTCCAGTTTGAAATCTTCGCCGTACCTCAGCACCGCCCACGCCAGCCTCGCATTCTTCGCCGCGATTGCGATCACCGCACGCCAGTAGCCGCGCCGTTCCTGCAATGATCTGGCCCAGCGGCTGAAACGATCCTGTTTGTCGCCGAGGCTGTTGAGCACGGCGCGTGCGCCCATGACGAGCAGGCTGCGCAGGTAGTTGTCGCCGGCTTTGGTGATGCGTCCGAGGCGCGCCTTGCCGCCACTGCTGTATTGGCCGGGCACAAGGCCGATCCATGCCGCCACCTGGCGTCCGCTGTTGAAGTCGTGTCCACTGCCCATGCTGGCGAGCAAGGCGCTGGCGGTGGTTGGGCCAATGCCGGGGAGTTTCATCAGGCGCTTGCTGCGTTCGTCATCGCGTGCGGCCTGGGCGATGGCGCGGTCGTATTCGGCAATGCGTTCATCCAGCCGGTCGGCATGGGTGAGCAGGTCGGCTACGCAACGGTTGGCGTAGCCCGGCAGGTCTTCCAGATGCGCGCCGATCTCGCGGCGCAGGCAGGCCACTTTTTGCGGCAGGACGATGCCGAACTCGGCGATGAGGCCGCGCAGGCGGTTGTAGCTGGCGGTGCGTTCTTCGACGAATCCCTGTCGGGTGCGGTGCAGACACAGGATGATCTGTTGGTGTTCTTCTTTGATCGGGACAAACAGCATGGCCGGGCGCGTGACGGCTTCGCAGATCGCTGCGGCATCTGCCGCATCGTTCTTGCCGCGCCGGCCTGTCATGCGGTAGGGCGCAACGAACTTCGGGGCCATCAGTTTGACGGTGTGTCCGTGTTGCCGGAACAGCCGCGCCCAGTGGTGCGCACCGGAACACGCTTCCATGCCGATCAGGCAGGGTGGCAGTTGTGCGATCAGCGGTAACAAGTCCGCGCGTGAAACTTTCGGTTTGACCAATACTGGCTTGCCGTTATCATCTACGCCATGCACGGCAAACACGTTCTTGGCGAGATCGATTCCTACGGTGATAATGTTCATGGACTTCCCCTTTCGTGGTGTTGATGAAATGATCAGAATTCCATCATGGCACTCGTTGCCGTCTGCGGAAACTTCTCCGCTGCCTCGGGACGGGGAAGTCCCTTTCATTCGTTAGGCAAAAGATGCAAGGTATAGCTTTCTATGCAGAGTTGTTAAGTTTTCTTTCTCTTGCAATAAGCGCGCCATCAGCTTTGTTTTGTTTAATGACAGCGCTGTTAGATCGTGACTTCATGAGACTCAAAAAAGTACTCTTGGCAATTGCTTTGTGGACTGCCCTATTTTTCTTGTGGAGCAAAATTATTCCGAGTGGCGAGGTTCGTGCAGTTCAGTACTCCGGCATCGCAGGAATAGTTCAAATTCTGTTTTTTTCCGCGAACATGTTTTTTTTGTGGTATTTCGTGAAAGTTCTGAGAGAGCAGCAAAGTGGTTCAAGTTAAAACCAAGCCTAACCCTACGCTCAAGTTCGCTCCCTTTGGTCGCTGGGACGCGCCTTCGGCGCGCCCCTTACGCATACATAACTACCGGGGACGGAGCCCAATTGAAAAATGAATAGGGCTGTCCCCATGACGCTGGCGATGACCAGTCCGTCTTGGCGCTCCATTATTGTGACAGGTCTGCTTGCGGCGATATCCCTGATGGCGCCGGTTCCCGCCTATTCAGCCGGAGAAGATGTCCCGAAGAGCGAACGTGCCGCCTGTTCGACCTGCCTGGCCGACGCCGAACAGGTCGTCGAGCTGATCGAACGATCGAGGACGCTCCGGGACAAGATCCCGGCGTTTGTGGACGAAGCAGGCAAGGCCATCGATGCGCACCACGGTGCTTTGCCTGCGGCCTACTCCGTGCGCATCGCCAAGGCGATAGCGGAAGCCAATACCATACGCACCTCGCTTTTCCAGCACGCATTGCGCCACCGCAATGCCCTTTACCGGATGGACGACGGCCTGTCGGATGGCGACCGGATCAATTCCATCCTGGTCTCGATGTCGGCCGCCCTGACCCTGTTCGACAATATGCAGTTCGTGCAACAGCAGCTCGCCGGCAATTATGTGCTGCGCGACAAGCTCAACGAGGCGTATCCGGAAGCCGGCACGGAGGGCAACTATTACGATGATTCCTTGCTGCGCGCCAATTCGCTGACATATCGCGCCGCCATGCTCGACGCGATCCGATTTTTCCATGAAAACGAGAAGACCATCGCGTACCACATGAGCCATGCCGACAAGAACATCAGGACACTCTATGAGTATGTCGAACATAGCCCGTCGCGCAAGAGCCTGGGAGGCGACTCCGCATTCCGCCAGATCAGCGACCAGCTGGGCATCTTGCTGCAACGTTCTGTAGTCGGCTCGATCCGGCAGGTGGGCAAATTGAAATTCCTCACTTCGCAGGTGGTGGGCAATACCCTGGGCATGGTGCGCTGGCGTAACGGAAAGCTGAAGAACGACCGCGAGTTTCTTGCGCTGCTGTCCGCGAACCTCCAGCCGGGGGATATCCTCCTGGAAAAAACGCCCTTCGCGCTGACCGACAAAACCATCCCCGGACACTTCGGACATGCGGCGATCTACATCGGGACGGCGAACCAGTTGCGCAGCATCGGCGCGCTTGATCTGCCGCTGGTCCAGCAGCATATGGAGCGGATCGAGTCCGGCCATGTGGTGCTGGAAGCCCTGCGCGGCGGCGTCGTGCTCAACACCCTGGCGCAATTCATGAATATCGACGACATCGCCGTATTGCGCCCCCGGCATCTGTCGCAGGAATCCCTGCGGGAATCGATTTCGCTGGCGCTGAGCAACTACGACAAGCGCTACGATTTCAACTTCGACGTCAACACCACTGAAACCATCGTCTGCTCCGAACTAGTGTATGCCACCTACCCGCAGATCGACTTCGTCACCAGGCAGGTATTCTCCAGCTTCACCATCTCGCCCGACGACATCGCCCGCCTGTCCTCCGGCGACCCCGCCGATCCGCTCGAACTCACGTTTTTCGCCCACGACGGCAAACTGGTTTACCCGAAAGAGAGCGACTCTGCCGGGATAGCACTCTTCCGGAAACTGGTTGGATTGAAAGAAAAACAACGGCAGGCGCTCGTTACGGACGAATGAAGGAGAACAGCAGGCGGCATCGTTCAGGAACTTCCCGCTTCCGCTCCCGATGGCGGCCCGAATCTCCGAACCGACTCATCATGACAAGCGCGACTCATTGAAGCATTGAGCGCCAATAACATATTTGTTACTATCGTCCGTGACCTACACCATCACCTACTACAACGAAGCCTTGCAAGCAGAGATCATGACATTGCCTGCAACACTGCAAGCGCGCTACATCGGCTTGACGGCAAGAATGATGGTTTATGGTGCCAATCTCGGCAGTCCGCATACCGAAGCATTTGGTGGCGGATTGTTCGAGCTGCGGCTGAAAGGTGCGGAAGGCATCGCCCGCGTGTTTTATTGCACACTGATCGGCAAGCAAATCGTCATGCTGCATTGCTTCGTGAAAAAATCGCAGAAGACACCGGTCAGCGAACGCAAAATCGCCGAAGCGCGAATGAAGGAGATCAAGAAATGAAAACCAAAACCATGACGCACGAACAGATGGTCGCCAAGATGCTGAAAAATCCAGCCGTGCGCGCCGAACACGACCAACTCAACCGCGAAGAATTCGCCATTCTCGACGAAATCCTCGCCGCCCGAAAAGCCGCCGGATTATCGCAAGCACAAGTGGCCGAACTCATGGGCACCAAAGCCCCCGCCATCGCAAGACTCGAAAGCGCCCTGGCCACAGGCAAACACTCTCCCAGCTTGAGCACCCTGCGCAAATACGCCGCTGCACTGGGAAAGCGCGTAGAAGTGCATCTGGTTTGAACGGGCATGGAAAGTTTGCCGCCCCTCATGCTCAACTTGCCACGCCCGTTTCCCTCACCTCAATCCTCTCCCGCAAGCGGGCGAGGAGGCAAACGATACGCTACGCGTATTTCACGTTAAACGACGCAATGCAGGCGGCAGCCTGAACCACCGAACCGACTCACACCACGAAAAAGGTGGCCACCCGGTCGCCTTTTTCATCGCCCCCTGCCCGCACATTCCGGAGCCGATGCCGGGGAGTTTCATCAAACGTTTGCTGCGTTCATGCGATAGATCTCTCGCGCCAGTAGGTGACAATAGGCACACATCGCAGTAAACTTGCCATATGAAACCATTTCGCTGGAATCCTGCTAAAAATGAGGCGCTGAAAGTTGAGCGTGGCATTTCGTTTGAGGTGATCGCACTTGCGATTGAGGCCGATGGTTTACTGGATGAATTACGCCACCCGAATACGACAAAATATCCAAACCAGTCCGTTCTTGTCGTGGCGTTTGATAACTATGTTTACTTGGTGCCTTACGTTGAAGAGCCGGATCACTATTTCCTGAAAACAGTGATCCCAAGCAGGAAGGCCACCCGTGACTATTTACTTAAGGAGTAACCGAGATGAAAAAACTTGATGCATTTGAGAAAGAGATTCTGGATGCCTACGAAAAAGGTGAACTCAAATCCACCTCTCCGTCGAAAGCCAAATTGGCAAAATTCAAAGCCGCCGCTACAGCTACTTTTCTCAAAGAAAAACGGGTCAACATTCGCCTGTCCACGCCCGACCTGATGGATATTCAAGCCCGTGCACTCGAAGAAGGTATGCCATACCAAACATTGATAGCCAGCGTACTTCACAAGTTTGTGTCCGGCCGGCTTGTAGAATCACCGTCCAGTCTAACCCGACATTCAACCCGGACTCCGCAAAAGCGCGGAGCCGGTTAAACGGTAATTGGCGCGTTACGTTCGAGTTTGAAAACGGCAACGCATTAATTTTGGATTACGAGGATTATCACTAATGACTATGCACAATCCACCCCATCCTGGCGCATTTATTCAAGAGGTTTACCTTACGCCAAACGAGATCAGTTGCAGGGAGCTTGCCCTTAAATTGGGCGTTGCCGCCTCGACTCTCAATCGCGTTCTGAACGAAACCAGTGGCGTGAGTCCTGAAATGGCTCTTCGCCTTTCAAAAGCATTAGGGCACTCACCTGAAAGCCGGTTGACGATGCAAGACAATTACGACTTATGGCAAGCCAAGCAGACTGTGGACTTGAAAAAAGTCCGCAAGATTGAGTTCAGATATGCCTAACCCTGCGCTCAAGTTCGCTCCGCGTTGCGGCGCTGGGACTGCCAAAGCACAGCCCCCTACTATTACGTAGGCCCTACCCTTCCCGCTTCTTCAGCACCCGCCATATCCACCAGCCGAACCAGGCGAACAGGGCCACTCCGCTCACCAGCGGCCAGTGTGCCGGCCGGTTCCATTCGCTTCGCTTCTGTTCGCGCTGCGCCACGTCCACGCGCCAGTATTTGAGTTTGTTGTTGGCCATGATGTTGGGTTTGATGTTGTGCAGCCAGCCGTGTTGCAGCACGTAGTTCTTGGGATGGAACCCCCACAGCCAGGGTGAATCGCGGCGCAGTATTTCCTGCATGTCGTTGATGATGGCCTGCCGTTCCGGGCCGTTGTCCATGTTCTTCATCTGTTCGAACAGCCGGTCGTAGGCGGGGTTGCTGTAGTTCGCCGCGTTCTCGCCGCCGTATTTGACCTTGCCCTGCGGCCCGTGCAGCAGGAAGAAGAAGTTCTCGGGGTCGGGATAGTCGGCGTTCCAGCCGAAGTAGAACATCTGCGTGTCGCCGCGCCGTATCTTGTCCTGAAAACGGTTGTAGTCGGTGCTGCGCACGTCGAGCTGCACGCCGATCTTGTCGAATTGCTTGCGCATCCAGTCCAGTCGCGATTTGTTGCCTACACCGCTGGCTGTGGTGTCGAGGTGGATGACCAGCGGTTGCCCGGTCTCGGCATCCACACCGCCGGGATAGCCGGCTTCGGCCAGCAAGCGCTTGGCCGCTTCGATGGGTTTGCGTTTGGGTAATCCACGAAAGGTTTCAGGTTTTGTCATTCCGGGCTTGGCCCGGAATCCAGCGTTTTTATCTGACTGGATGGCCGTACCTCGAAACTCGCCATTCGTGGCTCGTTTTCCCGCTTGCGCGGGAATGACAGCCTCCGGTTCCATAGTTTCGCCGATACAGTCGTACACATATCGATTCAAACCCTCGCAGCCCCCGCGATGCCCGAAGATGCCGGGCGGCAGGGGCGACTGCGCGGCGATGCCGCGCCCGTTGGCGAAGATGGAGATGAATTCCTCGAAGTCCACCGCGATGGCGATGGCGCGACGCAGTTTGCGGGCACGGTCTGCACTGTCACATCCATCCCTCTCCCCGCCCATCTCCCGTTGGGAGAGGGAGTCAGGACAATTGCCACCCACCACCGGGTCGAGCCAGTTGAAGCCGGTGTACATGGTGGAGGTGGAGACGGAGGTGGAGAGGGTGATGCCCTGCTCCTTCATCCCGTCGGTGACATTGGCCTCGCCGCTGACGCTGACCTGCACCGCCTGGTCGAAGCTGTCGGAGCTGATGCCGGAGGCGTCGTAATAGCCCTGCAGGAATTTGTTCCAGTAGGGGATGGTCTCTTTCTCCAGCGAGTACACGATCCGGTCGATCAGCGGAAGGGGCTTGCCGGCGTCTTGCAGCAGGCCTGCCGCCGCATCGCCCGGCTCGCCCTCCGCCGGATACTGCTCGCTGTCGTAGTAGGGATTCTTCGTCAGCACCATGCGCCGGTTCGGGTCGTTCTCGGACAGGTAGTACGGCCCGCTGCCGATCGGCCACCAGTCGAGTGTGAGATTGCGCTCCTTCATGCCCGGTTGCGCATAGAAGCGTTCGGCTTCCTGGGGCATCGGCGCGAAGAACGGCATCGCCAGCCAGTAGGCGAACTGCGGGTATTTCCCCTTGATGGTGATGCGCAAGGTGGTGTCATTCACCACTTCCACACCGGGCAGCGGAATAGTGTTCAGGTCAAGGAATGTGTCCGGATGCGCTTGCAGTTCGGTCTGCAAGCGCCCGGCGTATTCCTTCAGGCCGTCGATGTATTCCATCATCACGCCGGCGATGGGGGTGTGCAGTTGCGGGTGCACCAGCCGCTTGATCTGGTAGGCGTAGTCGGCAGCGGTGACGCTGCGCGTGCCGGTCTTGTCGAAATCTGCGAGACCGTGGATGCCGTCCAGTTCCGCTTCGCCGAGTTTGAGATTGTCCGGCACGAAAGCCGGGTGCGGCTGGTAGCGCATGCCGGGCTTGATGTGCAATTCATACACGCTGTAGGCGATGTGTGCATCCGGTGTGCCGGGTGCCAAGGGGCGGCGCTCCTTGTCGAGATGGGTGATCTGCGGCATCGCACTCGCGGCCAGCGGCACCAACTGGTACGGCCGCTTCAGGTAGTGGTATTGCAGCGGCGGCGCGTAGATGTGCGCGAGGAATTCGTATTCGTTCTCGCTGTAGGCCTGCGCCGGATCGAGATGCTTGGGCCGTTCGGTGAAGGCCGTATACAGGATGGAGCTTCCCTGCTCTTCCGCCGGATAGGGATCGTTCCACCCGCCTCCACCGCAGGCGGAAAGCAGCAGGAATGACAGCGCGGCGAGCAGGGATTTCATGGCGCAAGAGTTTATCCGAAAGGCCGCGCTTCGCGGTAACATAACGCGACAACATTGAACGGATGCGGAAGATGGATCAGGACTGGCAGGATTTTCTCAAGGCTCGCGGCGCGCGCATGGAAGATGGTGTGGTGCGCGATTTCGGCGACGCAGCGGCAGAGCGCCTCGCGGCAGGCGAAGGCACGGTGCTGTGCGACCTGTCGCGGTTCGGCCTGTTGCGGGTGGGCGGCGAGGATGCGCAGTCCTTCCTGCAGAACCTGCTTTCCAACGATATCCGCGAGACGGATAACGGGCGCGCGCAGCTTTCCAGTTTCAACAACGCGAAGGGACGCATGCTGGCCAGCATGCTGATCTGGCGCGAAGGCGCCGATTACCTGTTGCAGATGCCGCGCGCGCAGTGCGAGTTCATCCGCAAGAAACTCTCGATGTATGTGCTGCGTTCCAAAGTGAAGATCGACGAGGCGGGCGATGAGCGGGTGATGCTGGGCATCGCCGGCAAGGGGGCCGCCGACCTGATGCGTTCGCTGTTCCCCGACTTGCCCGGTGAACCGATGCAGGTCGAGCAAGCGGTGAATGAGGCCGTGCTGTGCCGCGAGCCCGGCCGTTATCAGGTCGTCACGTCCGCATCGCGCGCAGAGACGCTGTGGGCCGCGCTCGCCACGCAGGCGACGCCCGTCGGCTCGCCCTGCTGGGACTGGCTGGAGATCCGCGCCGGCATCCCGTTCGTGCAACCGGAGACGCGCGAGGCTTTCGTGCCGCAGATGCTGAACTTCGAACTCATCGGCGGGGTGAACTTCAAGAAAGGCTGCTATCCCGGACAGGAGGTGGTGGCGCGCATGCACTACCTCGGCAAAGCCAAGCGCCGCATGTACCTTGCGCATGTCGATGGAGAATCTGCGCCACAGGCAGGCGATGAGTTGTCGAGTGCAGAGATGGAAGGCCAGTCATGCGGCGTGGTGGTCAACGCCGCACCTGCGCCGCAACAGGGTTTTGATCTGCTCGCCGTGGTACAGACTTCCAGCCACGACGCCTTTCCAGTGCATCTTGCCGGACTGACCGGTCCGCGCTTGCGGTTCCAGCCGCTCCCCTATCCATTGCCGCAAGGGTGACGCAACTCGCGGATGCGTCACGAAAGGGCGTTTATTTCTTGGGCGGGATGCTCAGGATGAATTTGACCAGAGCCTTCACGTCAGCCGGGGTCACATATTTCGGATCGCTTGGCGGCATGGGCATCCTGCCCCATCCACCGAAACCGCCTTCGGTCACCTTTTGTATCAGATAGTTGGTGGCATCCGGAGATTCCCGGTAGCGGTCCGCGATATCCCGGAAGGATGGCCCGAGATATTTTCCGTCAATCCGGTGACAAGCCATGCAGCCGTCGTCTTCGGCGATCTTCGGCACTTCAACCGCGCCGGCAATCGTTACTGAAGACAACAAGGCCCCCGCAACCACAATCTTCACCGCCATATTCATGCGCATCATCATAATCCCTTCCAAAAATGGCAGATATCTGAACAATCCACGTTCCCGACTGACCCATTCGCTCCGACTTGCCGACATCCGCATGGCGATTCTGGCAGTTCGGGAGTCTTTCTACAACCGCAATATCATCTTGATATGCGGCAGGTCGGCATCCATGAAAACCTCTCCCTGTTCGATAAAGTCAAAACTGCGATAAAAACGCAGCGCTTGTGTCTGCGCATCCACGTCGACCTGCTTGTATTCGTGGGTACGCGCATGATCGAGCAGCGCTTCCATGATCGCCGTGCCGACTTTCCGCTTGCGCCATTGCGGCATGACCGCGATACGTCCGATGTGGCCGTTTGCCAGCATCCGCCCGCAACCGACGGCTTCGCCCTGCTGGCTGAGCGCCAGCGCATGACGGCACGTCTCGTCATGTTCATCCCACTCCAGCTCTTCCGGGACACCTTGTTCGCGAATGAAGACCGCTTCGCGGATCGACCTCAGCAAAGGCTCGCCGTCGTGCCACGAGACCAGGCTGACTGTAAATGGATTACTCATGAATTCCCCTTCCGTTCATGCAAGGATCTCGACTTTTGTCCCCGTTGCCACCGCATCGAACAAATCGAGCAGGTCCGCATTGCGCATGCGGATGCAGCCGTGCGAAACGGGTGTGCCAACCATCTCTTCTTCCGGCGTGCCGTGGATGTATATATAGCGGCGCATGGTATCGCTTTCTCCGAGCCGGTTAAAGCCCGGCTCGCAACCGGACAACCACAGGATGCGCGTCAGGATCCAGTCCCGCCCCGGATGCGACGCTCCGAGCGCCGGCGTATAGATCTCCCCGGTCGGGCGGCGGCGCACGAACACCGAATTCACCGGCTGCCCGGCGCCGATCCTGGCGCGGATGACATGTCTGCCGCGCGGCGTGCAATGGCTGCCGCACAATTCCCCCGCACCGTTCGCGGCCGTGGATATCGCATAGGAACGGACCGGCTTTCCCGCATCGTCCAGCAGTTCCATTCGCTGACTGGCAATGTAAATGTTGATCTTCATTGCACCTTCTGCTGCGCGCGGCGCCGGGCGAAGAAATCACTGAGCAATTTGCCGCATTCGTCGGCCAGCACGCCACCTTCGATGCGCGCGTGATGGTTCAGACGCGGATCGGTGAACAGGTCGAGCACACTCCCCGCCGCGCCCGTCTTCGGATCACGCGCACCGAACACCACGCGACCGATGCGCGCATGAAAGATCGCGCCGGAGCACATCGCGCAGGGTTCCAGCGTCACGAACATCTCGCAGCCGACCAGACGATAATTGCCGAGACGTTGCGCCGCATCGCGCAATGCCATCATCTCGGCATGCGCGGAAGGGTCGTGACGAGAGATCGGCGCGTTATAGCCACGCCCGATGATCTCGCCGTCCTTCACCACCACCGCGCCGACCGGCACCTCGCCGGCAGCCTGTGCCTGGCCGGCAAGTTCCAGGGCTTGTCGCATGTAATCGCCATCGGTCATCTGGTTCGGCTCGCTCGAAACGGGCAGCAACCGTAGCACAACCGCGCCCGTTTGACGAGACTGCCATAACGCTTGCCTTTGCCGGGTTTTTTGACAAGAATGGCGCATCTTTAGCGAGTCCCTTCCATGTCAGAAAACACGGTTGCAGATTTTTCCCTCCCCGCCACCGGCGGCCAGACCTTCACCCTCTCCGCCGCGCGCGGCAAGCATCTGGTGATCTACTTCTACCCCAAGGACAACACCGCGGGTTGCACCACCGAAGCGCAGCAATTCCGCGATCTGTACGCGGAATTCGGCAAGGCGGGTTGCGAGGTCGTGGGAATCTCGCGCGACAGCATCAAGTCGCACGAGAATTTCAAGGCAAAGTTTTCCCTGCCATTCGAGTTGCTGTCGGATGCGGAAGAAACCGCATGCGGACTGTTCGGCGTGATCAAACAGAAGACCCTGTACGGCAAACAGGTGCGCGGCATAGAACGCAGCACCTTCGTGTTCGACCGTCGCGGCCTGTTGCGCCGCGAATGGCGCGGTCTCAAGGCCGACGGACACGCGCAGGAAGTGCTCGATTTCGTTACAACCCTCAACTGAAGGAACGCCATGTCACCCTCCCCAAACAGGAAGCCGGCCAAAGCGGCAAAAGGAACCGACACCAAGCTGTTCGTGCTGGATACCAACGTGCTGCTGCACGACCCGACCAGCCTGTTCCGCTTCGAGGAACACGACATCTGCCTGCCGATGTTCGTGCTGGAAGAGCTGGACAACAAGAAGAAAGGCATGACCGAAGTCGCGCGCAACGCGCGCCAGGCCAGCCGCTTCCTCGACGAGATCGTCAGCGATGCGCCGCACAACATGGAAGCGGGCATCGCACTGGAATCCGCCATGCACAAAAGCAGCACCGGACGGCTGTTCCTGCAGACCAGTTTCGTCAAGCACGAGCTTCCGCACAACCTTGAACTGGGCAAGGCGGACAATGCCATCCTCGGCGTGGTCATGGGCATGCAGAAGCAGCACGCCAACCGCCCGGTGATCCTGGTCAGCAAAGACATCAACATGCGCATCAAGGCGCGCGCGCTGGGACTCGAAGCGCAGGACTACTTCAACGACAAGGTCCTCGAAGATACCGATCTGCTCTACACCGGCGTGTTGTCGCTGCCGGCGGACTTCTGGGAACGGCATGACAAGGACATGAAGTCCTGGCAGAAGGAAGGCCATACCTACTACCAGATAAGTGGTCCGCTGTGCGCGGCGCTGTTCGTCAACCAGTTCGTCTACAAGGAAGACGACACGCCGTTCTATGCCGTGGTGCTGGAACAGGACGAAAAGACCGCGCTGTTGCGCACCCTCACCGATTACACGCACAGCAAGAACAACGTGTGGGGCATCACCGCGCGCAACCGCGAACAGAATTTCGTGCTCAACCTGCTGATGGATCCGGAGATCGATTTCGTCACGCTGCTGGGCCAGGCAGGTACCGGCAAGACGCTGCTGACCCTGGCGGCCGGCCTGTTGCAGACACTGGAGAACAAGCTGTACTCCGAGATCATCATCACCCGCGTGACGGTGCCGGTCGGCGAGGACATCGGCTTCCTGCCCGGCACGGAAGAGGAAAAGATGACGCCGTGGATGGGCGCGCTGGAAGACAACATGGATGTGCTGAACAAGTCCGACGAGGAAGGCGGCGACTGGGGACGCGCAGCCACGCGCGACCTGATCCGCTCGCGCGTCAAGGTCAAGTCGCTGAACTTCATGCGCGGCCGCACCTTTTTGAACAAATACGTGATCATCGACGAAGCGCAGAACCTGACGCCAAAACAGATGAAAACGCTGATCACGCGCGCCGGCCCCGGCACCAAGGTGGTGTGCATGGGAAATATCGCGCAGATCGACACGCCTTACCTCACCGAAGGCAGTTCCGGCCTGACCTATGTGGTGGACCGCTTCAAGGGCTGGGAACACAGCGGACACGTCACGCTGTTGCGCGGCGAACGCTCGCGCCTCGCCGACCATGCGGGAGAAGTCCTATAACAGACCTGACCAACAAGCCGGATGCCGAGTGGCGCGACGAACTGACGCCGGAGCAATACCGGATATGCCGTTGCTCGGACACCGAACCGCCGTTCAGCGGCGCATACTGGGATTGCCACGATGCGGGCATCTACCGTTGCGTATGCTGCGGCAGTGCCCTGTTCGATTCCACGGCGAAATTCGATTCCGGTACCGGCTGGCCGAGTTTCCGCCAACCGCACGAACCGGCAAATCTCGTCGCGCGGACCGATACCCGCCACGGCATGCAGCGCGTGGAAATCTGCTGCAAGCAGTGCGGCGCGCACCTCGGTCACGTGTTCCCGGACGGCCCGCAACCCACTGGATTACGCTACTGCATCAATTCCGCCGCGCTCGCGCTGGACCGGGAATGACCCGCCAGAAATCATTACACGAAGGTATTGGCAGGGACGGGCTGTTCCTTGCCCGATCCGCAAAATCGCGGGAGTGCTCAACGAGATTCAGCCCCCATACAATTTTTGTTTCAGCGCAAATGATCGGTTCGATGCGGGTAATCGGTTAGAATTTCGCGCCTTCAGTGTATTTTCCCGTGGACCTCATTACTTTTTAACAACCTGACGCTGCCGCCATGAAACTGCTGTTCGACCTGTTCCCCGTCATCCTGTTCTTCATCGCCTTCAAGGCGTTCGACATCTACGTCGCCACGGCGGTGGCCATCGCCGCGACGGTCGTGCAGATCGCCTGGATCCGGTGGCGGCACGGCAAGGTGGACACCATGCTGTGGGTGAGCTTTGCCATCATCGCCGTGTTCGGCGGCGCCACGCTGTTCCTGCACGACGCGACCTTCATCAAGCTCAAGCCCACGGTGCTGTACTGGCTGTTTTCCACCATCCTGCTGTTCTCCAGCCTGCTGTTCGGCAAGAACCTGATACGGTCGCTGCTGCACGAGAAGATCGCCCTGCCGCTGCACGTCTGGCACCGCCTCAACCTGTTGTGGAGCCTGTTCTTCGCCGTGCTGGGCATCCTCAACCTGTACGTGGCGTTCAATTTTTCCGAGGAAGCCTGGGTGAACTTCAAGCTGTTCGGCTTCACCGGTCTGATGGCGGTATTCATCCTGGCGCAGAGTGCATGGCTGGCGAAGTACGTGGACGAAAAGAAGGAAAACAACTGATGCTTACCCCCTCCTCGGCCTCCCCCCGCAAGCGGGAGAGAAAACAATCGTACAGGTGCTTATGATGTTATACGTGATCATCGGCCAGGACATCCCGGACAGTCTGGACAAACGCCTGTCGGCGCGTCCCGCCCATCTGGCACGCTTGCGGTCGTTACAGGATGAAGGAAGATTGCTGCTGGCCGGTCCCTTCCCGTCCGTGGATGCGATCGACCCGGGCGGCGCGGGGTTTACCGGCAGCCTGATCGTTGCCGAATTCGACTCGCTGACCGCTGCGCAAAGCTGGGCGGACGCCGATCCTTACATGGCGGCGGGTGTTTATGCGCAGGTCGACGTCAAACCGTTCAGGAAGGTCTTCCCGGCATGAGCGGCCGTATCGCCGCCATGCAGGCTCGTTTGGCCGTGCTGGAGCCGGTTTCCCTTGAAATAACGGACGAAAGCCACCAGCACGCCGGGCATGCCGGAGCCCGGGAGGGGGGAGGACATTTTTTGTTACAAATCACCTCCGCGCAGTTCGTCGGCAAGAGTACTGTCGCGCGCCACCGTATGATATATTCCGCGCTCGGCGAAATGATGAGGCGCGAGATTCATGCGCTCAACATTCAGGCGCATACGCCGGATGATATCTGATCGTATGTTTTTTATTTTTAAAAAAGGAAACACAATGTTGAAAACCGGTAAATTCGCAGCACTGGCAATCCTGGGCGCACTGATGATCAACCCGGCTTTTGCCGAAGACAAATCCGCCGCCATGGTGAACGGCGTCTCGATCCCGCAATCGCGTATCGACCTGCGCGTCAAGGCGGCCGCCGCACAAGGCCAGGCCGACAGCCCCGACCTGCGCAAGGCGATCCGCGAGGACATGATCAACATGGAAGTCATGGTCCAGGAAGCCGCAAAGCTCGGCCTCGACAGAAACCCGGAAGTGCAGCAACAGATCGAACTGGCCAAGCAGTCCGTGTTGGTCGGCGCATTCGTGCAGAACTACGCCAAGACCCACCCGATCGGCGACGATCAGCTCAAGGATTCATACGACAAGCTGAAGGCCAAGCTGGGCAACAAGGAATACAATGCACGCCATATCCTGGTTGAAACCGAAGGAGAAGCCCGGGACATCATCGCGCAACTGGGCAAGAAGGCCAAATTCGAAAAACTGGCTGAAAAATCCAAGGATGCCGGCTCTGCAGAACGCGGCGGTGAATTGGGCTGGACGGTACCGGGCAACTTCGTCCCGCCTTTCGCCAATGCACTGCTCAACCTGAAGAAAGGCGAATACACCAGGGAGCCGGTGCAGTCCCAGTTCGGCTGGCATGTCATCAGGCTGGATGACGTGCGCAACCTGAAAGTCCCCGCGTTCGAGGAACTCAAACCGCAGCTCCAGCAACGTTTGCAGCAGCAGGCCATCCAGGGCGTCATCACCGACCTGCGCGCAAAGGCCAGGATCGAATAACGATACGCTCCTGCAACACCCCAGAAGGGACGCCATCGGCGTCCCTTTTTCATTTCAGTTTCCCCCTGTCAGATCTCACGCTGTCATCATTTCGACACTACTAGACAACTTCCCGTCACGCCATCAGATAAAGTCACGACCCAGATTCTTCAGGCAACACAGAATGGAATGATATTCATGTTTTGTTTTAATGCATTACAAAAAGACTTAACGAACGGGCATGAATCATGCTTATACATATAAGGTTTGGACTAGATAAATTAGAAAATATCAATGAAGTCGGGTATAATCGCGCGCGTTTTGGATGTGATCTTACTTATGCGAGGGGTATTTGGAAGCTTGTTTGGAATCGTTACGCCATGGACCAATGACAACCGGATCGGCATGACACGCATGCTGCGTGCTGACAACCGCTCCGGACACACCTTCCGCACAAACCTGCCCGGTCTGTGCGGTTTTGTGCTTTTTGTCGTATCGCAATTCGGTCATGCAGCCACGCCTTCCGGCACCACGATCTCCAACCAGGCCTCGATATCCTACACGGTCGCCGCATCAGCGCCGCTCACCGCAACCAGCAACGTCGCGTCGTTCCTGGTGGACAAGAAAGTCAACGTGCTGGTGGCCGCCGGAACGGTCACCTCCGTGAGCGCCGGACAATCCGGCGCGGTGATCGCCTTCCCGGTCACCAACCTCGGCAACGACCCGCAGGGCATCGTACTGGCCGCCGCACCGGCCACCGGCAATCCGGCAACCGGCGGCAGCGCACCGTTCACCGCCAACGATTTCATCGCGACCGGGCTGGTCGCCTATGCGGACTCCAACAACAACGGCCTCTACGAACCGCTGCTCGATACCGCCACGACCATCCCCAGTCTGGCCGCCGGCACCTCGCAGAACGTGTTCGTCGTCGGCGACATCCCCGCCGCCACCCCGCTCAACCAGCAATCGGTCGTCAGCCTGGCTGCCGCCGCCGTCGAGGCCGCCACAATGGCCACTCTGGTCGCCACGGCAGGCGCGGATACCGCCGGTGTGGACGTGGTGTTCGTCGACAGCGCCGGCATGGCGGCGGGAGATGTCGCGCGCGATGCGATGCATTCCGCATACGGCGCCTACCTTGCCGATGGCGTGAACGTGGTGCTGACCAAGAGCGTGCTCAGCGTGCTCGACCCGCAGGGCACTGCCGTGGTCATGCCCGGCGCCGTGCTGACCTACCGGATCGCGGTAACGGTTTCCGGCACGGGCACCGTTACCGGCCTGACCATCACCGACCCGCTGCCCGCCAATACCAGCTACGTGCAACAAAGCATCGCGGTGAACGGCGTCGCCAGAACCGATGCCGCCGATGCCGACAATGCACAGCTCGTCGCCGTACCCGTACCAACCGTTTCCGTTTCGCTGGGGAATGTTGCCGCCCCGGCGAATTTTGTCATCACCTTTCGCGCAACGATCAACTGAAGGAGGCCGCCATGCGTATTTCCCGTTTACTGTCCACCGCCAACCTGCTCGTCCTGCTGTGCGGCTTTTCGCTCGGCGCGCAAGCGGCGGATGGTGCCATCAAGGTCAAGAGCGTCGCCGAGATCGAAGTCACAATGGTCGCCAAGGACGGCAAGAAGACCGTCAAGCGCGCCTCTCCCGATAAGGCCGTTCCCGGCACCGAGGTGATCTTCACCAACACCTTCGAGAACACCGGGGACAAGACGGCCAGCGACATCACCGTCGAGAACCCGATCCCGGCCAACACCGAATACGTTGGCGGCAGCGCGTTCGGCAAGGACTGCGTGATCCTGTTCTCCGTGGATGGCGGCATGCATTACGGCTATGCCGAAGACCTGAAGATCAAGGATGAAAAAGGCAACGCGCGCAACGCGCTGCCCAGGGAATACACCCATATCCGCTGGACCTACAAGGGACAGCTGGCTGGCGGCAAATCCGGCGAAGTCGGTTTCCGCGCAACGATCAAATAGGAGGCGGCCGTGAATATCTTCCAGTCGAGTTATCCCGGTCGTTACCTGATGCCCGAACCCATGACGGATCCCCCGAGGATCCGTTCACTGTTTTACAGGAGGTGCCTGCTCACAGGATCCGGACCTCCATGAAAGACAGCGATCCCGAATTTTTTCGAAGTGATTTTTAGTTGGCAGTTTCAGTTAGCAGCATTTTTTTATTTACACAAGGAGAAGCAAAATGAAACAAAACCGAACGAGCAGACCACACAAGCTCGTCGCACTGCTGGCCGGTGCGGCGTTGCTTGGCCTGGTCTCACAGGGGGCGGCGGCGGCAACCGCTGCCGGAACCTCCGTCACCAACATCGCCAAGCTGTCCTACTCGGTCAACGGCAACGCGCAGAACGAGATCTGTTCTTCGCCCACCGGCAACAGCACCGGCAACGGCGGCACGAGCGGCACCACCTGTACGGATGGAGCGAACGGAGCGGGCAACACGGCCTTCGTGGTGGACAACAAGATCAACCTGTCCGTAGCCGAAGTCGGTGGTTCTGCAACCACCGTCCTGCCGGGTGCAACGGGTGCGATCACCACCTTCACCGTTACCAACAACGGTAACGCGGCGCAAGGCTATACACTGTCGGCTACCAATGCGACCGGTAACCCGACGGTGTTCACCGTTGCCGACAACATCCAGGCAAGCGCCTTCCAGGTGTTCGTCGACGATCCGGGTGCGGGCGGTACGGCAGGCGTCTACGATGCTGCTTTCGACACGGCGACCGATATCAGTTCGCTGGCGGCAGGCTCGTCCGCAACCGTGTTCGTGCTGGCGACCATCCCATCTGTGGCCAACAACGGCGACCAGGCTGTCGTGACGCTGACGGCGACCACTACGGTTGACGGCAACACCGCGTCGGCCGTTTCGGAAACCGCCACCGCAGACACCGCAGGCGTTGACATCGTGTTCGCCGACCCGGCCAATACGATCAGCGACCCGCTGGCAGCCAACACGGCACGCGACGCGATCGGCATCGCACAGGACGCCTACCGCGTGGGTTCCGCCATCATCACCGTGACCAAGACCGTCACCCCGGTCTGCGATCCGTTCAACGGCACCACCAACCCGAAGAACATCCCGGGCGCGTACGTGCAATATGCGATCACCATCAAGAACACCGGAACCGCTCCGGCGACCTTGAGCGCGGTGACCGACGGACTGAATGCCGCGACGGCATTCGATGCGGAACTGATCTCGGGCGCTGCGGGTACCGGTGCAGCCTGCGCTACCGTTGCTTCGGGCGGCACGTCGCTGTCGGCAAGCGGCTTCGGCGCAGTGACCGGCGCCGGCGCCGGCCCCGGTGTCACCGCCCCCGGCTCGGCAGCGCATGAAACGACGGCAGGTGCAGCGCACGCGGCAGGGGTCGTTTCCGTCAACTTCGGCACGCTGTCTGTGACGCCCACCACCTTTACGCCGATGCTGTCATCCGGCTCATTGGCGGCCGGCAACTACATCACCGTCTATTTCAACACGATCGTGCAATAAGCGACGGGATAGACAGTGCTTGATAGTTTGACGATCACCACCTTCCTGACCCGCACGGTTCGCCGTGCGGCAGGGAAGGTGTCCGGCTGGTTGGCCGCAAGGCCAGCCCGCCTTTTGCTGCGCACTTCCCGTGTGCAGCAAAAGGCGTTCGCGTCTGTCTTCTGTCTTCTGTCCTCTGTCGCATTCGCGGCGACCCCGCCGAACACGGCGATCAGCAACACCGCCGCCGCGGCCTACAGCATCGGCGCGAACAACTTCAACATTTCCAGCACGGCAGCGGTGAATACCTCCGCGTGTATCGATACCGGCATCAGGATCGAACTGCTGCAATACGTCCCGCCGGTCCGCGCCGCGCAGGCGCCGGCAGGAACCGTGACCGAGCCGGTACAACCTGCCGGCTACGCGCCCGGCGGACTGACTGCCGGGCCGTTCGTCGCGCTGGCCAACCCGATCCTGCCGGGTAATGCCGCCGCCACGCCGTTGCCAGCCAACCTGCTGCTTACCCCGATGAGAGATGCGGCAGGCAATCCGATTACTTCGTACGCGCACAACGAAGCGATCTTTATCCGCGTGGTGAGCTTTGACGCAAACCTCAATCCCGGCGCCGCCGACCGGATCGTGGTGACGCTGACCACTTCCGGCGGCGACAGTGAAGTGCTGCAATTGACCGAGACCGGCGCATCCACAGGCACGTTCGTCGGATCGGTATCCTCGATATTCGCCGCAATCGGCAGCGCACCGACACCCAATGACGGCAATATCAGTATCACGTCGTTCAACGAAACCATCACCGGCGTCTACAACCATATCAATTGCGCCAATCCCGCCGCGACCATCGCCAGTTCCAGCAGCAGTCTGGTCGACCCGTACGGCATCGTGTTCGACTCCGGCACCGGCGCAGCGATCAACGGCGCGACGGTAACCTTGGTCGACGCCGTGACCAACCTGCAACCCGCAGTGTATTGCGACGACGGCGTCACCGTGATGCCGCAACCCATCATCAGCGGCACGCCGACGATCTGCGACGCCGTCGTGCCGGCAGGCGGCTTCCGCTTCCCGCTGGTCGCGGCGGGCAACTATAAACTGGTCGTCGCGCCCCCGGCCGGCCATGCCTTCCCGTCCGCCGTACTGCCCGCCAACCTGCCCGCGACGGTCGGCACGCCGGCCATCGCACCGGTCATCCTTGGCGTCCCAGGCCTGGTTCCGGGCGGTTCCTATGGCGGCGTGTTCACGCTGTGGGGTCCGGCGGTGAAGCTGGACATCCCGGTCGATCCGGGCAGCACCACCGTGACCATCCGCAAGACCGCCGACAAGGCCGTGGTCGGCACCGGAGAGTTCGTGCCGTACACCCTGACCGTCACCAACAACAGCGGTGTCGTGCCGGTGGCCGGCGGGCTGATCGCCGACCACCTGCCGCCCGGCTTCCGCTACCAGAAAGGCTCGGCGAAACTGAACGGCGTCGCGATGGCCGACCCGCTGGTCTCGGCCGACGCGCGCACGCTGACCTTCACGCTGAACCTCGCCCCCGCCGCGACCGCCAGCTTGCGCTATGTGCTGCAAGTGACGCCGGGCGCGCGCACCGGCATGGCGGAGAACACCGCCGTCGCAGCCGGCGGCATCACCTCCAACACCGCGCGCGCCAGCGTGACGGTGCGCGAGGACCTGTTCCGCAACAAGACCATCCTGATCGGACGCGTGATCGAAGGTTCGTGCGACGACCAGGCGGACAACGACGCCAAGGGACTGGCGAATGCGCGTGTGCTGCTGCAGAACGGCGCTTACGTGCTGACCGACAGCGACGGCCGCTGGCACATCGACAACCTGCGCGCCGGCACCCATGTGGTGCAACTCGACCTGGATTCCCTGCCGCGCGATTATGAGGTGGTGCGCTGCGAGCAGAACAGCCGTTTCGCCGGACGCATGTATTCGCAGTTCGTCAACCTGCGCGGCGGCAGCCTGTGGCGTGCCGATTTCCACGTGCAGAAGAAGGCCGTCATCGCCCCGCGCCTGGCGCAGACCCTGGACGCGAAACCGGACGGCGGCAAGTCAACGGTATCGCTGACACTGGTCGCCAGCACCGAAGTGACCGGCTATTCCGCCACCCTGCTCCTGCCCGACGCAGCCGGATATGTGCGCGGCAGCGCAAAACTGAACGGCGCGGCGATCGGCGATCCTGATGTCGCCGGAAGCGCACTGATCTTCCGCAGCCAGGCGCGCCCGGCCGCATGGCAGGACCAGTACCAGATCGAAGTGAACGGTGCGGCAGCAGGAGCCGAGATCAAGTCGATGGTGCGTTTCACCGCGCCGGAACGCGCCGCGAAGAACCTGCCCGCCGCCGCCGTCACGGTGGGCGACGCGCCATCCAGCAACGGGACCTTTGCCGAAGTGGCGGTGGAAGCAGCGGACAGCAAACCCGCCAAGTCCCCGCAGGACGACGACCCGACCCGCCTGGTGGAACGCCTGCCCTACGACGAGGCATGGTTGTCCCGCGCGCAACCCGGCAATGAATGGCTGCACCCGCTGGAAAGCTTCCACCCCGACCTGCCGGTGGTCAAGGTCGCGGTGAAGCACGATCCCAAGCACAAGCCGGCTCTGAACGTGAACGGCGAGGCGGTGAGCCCGCTGCTGTACGACGGCGCACAGGCGAACGCCGCGCAAACCGTGTCGCTCAGCACCTGGAACGCGGTACCGGTAAAGGAAGGCGACAACCGCTTCGAACTGGTCGTCAGCGACGCGCAAGGCAGGGAAGTCAGCCGCACCGTGCGCACCATCCATTACGCGCTGACGCTGGATCACGTCGAATTCGTGCCGCAACAATCGCGCCTGATCGCGGACGGCAAGACCCGCCCGGTGATCGCGGTGCGCTTCCTCGACAAGAACGGCGTGCCGGTACGCCGCGGCATCAGCGGCGAATTCCAGCTCAATGAACCGTACCGTTCCTGGGACCGCCGCGAACGCACCGAGCGCCAGCCACTGACCGGCGACCTGGGCGGCAAGGCGCGCTACGAAGTCAAGCGCGACGGCATGGCGATGATCGAACTGGAGCCGACCACGCAAACCGGCGAGGCCATCCTGAACTTCCAGTTCAACGACCGGCGCACCCAGGAAGTGCGCGCCTGGCTGGAACCCGGACATCGCGACTGGGTGCTGGTCGGTTTCGCCGAAGGCACGGCCGGGCACAAGACCCTGTCCGGCAACGTGCAGGCGCTCAAGGCTGCCGACACCGAAAAACAACTGTTCGACGGCAACAAGCTGGCGTTCTACGCCAAGGGCAGCATCCGCGGCGATTACCTGCTGACGCTGGCGTACGACACCGCGAAGGACACCGGCAACAAGCAGCTCAAGCAGACCGTCGACCCGACCCAGTATTACACGCTGTATGCCGACGCGACCCAGGCGGGCTTTGATGCCGCTTCCGCCGCGCGCCTGTACGTCAAGCTGGAACGCAAGCAGTTCTATGCGATGTTCGGCGATTACGATACCGGCCTGAGCGTCACCGAACTGTCCCGCTACAGCCGCACCCTGAACGGCGTGAAGAGCGAATACAAGGGCGAGAGCGCCGGCTACAACGCGTTCGCCAGCGTCACCTCGCAGGCCTACATCAAGGACGAGATCGCCGGCAACGGCACCTCCGGGGTGTACAGACTGTCGCGCACCAACCTGGTGACCAACTCCGACAAGATCCGCATCGAGACGCGCGACCGCTTCCAGTCGCACGTCATCGTCAGCACGCAGAACATGACGCGATATCTGGATTACGACATCGACTACGCGCTCGGCACGCTGACCTTCCGCGAGCCCGTCGCAACGCGCGACGCCAACCTCAACCCGACCTACATCGTCGCCGAATACGAATCCGCCGATCCTGCCGACAAGAAGGCCACCTTCGGCGGCCGCGGCAGCTTCAAGCCGAGCAAGGAAGCGGAGGTCGGCGCGACGCTGGTGCACGAAGGCACCGTGGGCGCGACCGGCAACCTGAAGGGCGTCGATGCCAGTTACCAGATCGACGAAAAAACCAGGCTGCGCGCCGAGGCCGCCTCCACCGACGGCAACCGCGCCGGTGTCGCATCCAGCGGCAGCGCATGGCTGGGCGAGGTGCAGCACCATGAAGACAAGTGGGACGCCAAGGCCTATGTGCGCGAACAGGCCGGCAGCTTCGGCATGGGACAACAGGCGCCGTCCGAGATCTCCACGCGCAAGATGGGCATGGACGGGCGGCTGAAACTGTCCGACACCCTGCAACTGCAAGGCCAGGCGTACACGCAGGAGAACCTGGCCACCAAGGCCAGCAACAGTGTGCTGGAAGGCCGCGTGAACCAGCGCCTGAGCGACGACCTCGACGCGTACTACGGTGCGCGCACCGCACAGGACAAAAACGCCGCCGGCACGGCGCGGAGCAACCAGGTCATCGCCGGTGCGTCCTACACCATGCTGGACAGGAAGCTGGCGTTGCGCGGCGCGGCCGAGGTCAGTTCCGGCACCGCAGGCAGCTTCACGATGCCGAACCGCCTGCTGCTCGGCGCCGACTACAAGATGACCGCGCAGACCAGCCTGTTCGCCGAACAGGAATTCGCGCGCGGCGGCAACATCTCCGCCAACACCACCCGCGCCGGACTGCGCACCCAGCCGTGGAGCGGCGGCGAAGTATCGGCTTCGGTGGGCAGCAACACCAGCAAGGATGCCGAGCGGCTGTACACCAACCTCGGTCTGGTGCAGCGCTGGCAGATCAACGAACAATGGCAGACCGACTTCAGCATCGACCGCAGCCAGACCCTGCGCAACACCGCCGTGCCGCTGAACCCGAACACTCCGCTGCCGTCCGGCTCGATGACCGGCGACTACACCGCCGCCGCACTCGGCGCGGCCTACCACAACGGCGCATGGAGCGGCAACGGACGCCTCGAGATCCGCAACGCCGGCGCCGACCATCAGCGTAACCTGCAACTCGGCATGCAGCGCGACCTGGACAAGGGCCGCACGCTGGCAGCAGGGTTCACCATGCGCAACGCCGACGGCATGCTGGCCAATACGCGCAGCAGCGACCTGCGCTTCTCCTATGCGCACCGTCCGAACGACAGCGAATGGGTATGGTTCGACCGCGCCGATTACATCACCCAGTTCAGCCAGGGCGCGGCCTCCTCGATCAAGGGCAAGAAACTGGTGAACAACCTGAACGCCAACTGGATGCCGAACCGCCGCACCCAGGTCGCGCTGCAATATGGCGCAAAATACGTGCTGGACACCATCGACGGCACGGACTATGCCGGCTACACCGACCTGTTCGGCGCGGAAGCGCGCTACGACCTGACGCAGGACTGGGACATCGGCGTGTACGGCTCGGTGATGCGCTCGGTGAACGCCGGCGTGCGCGACTACGGCCTGGGCGCGTCGCTCGGCTACAAGGTGATGGACAACGCCTGGCTGGCGCTCGGCTACAACGTGCGCGGCCTGAACGACCGCGACTTCGCCGGCGCCGCCTACCGCGCGAGCGGCCTGTTCGTCACGCTGCGCATGAAGGTGGACCAGGATACATTCGGCTTGAACAAGGGCAGCGAGATCACGCGCCCGACGACTACAGAGTGATACGCCCATGAACATCGCACACAGGATACGCCGGTACGTTTTGCTCACAGGGGCTTCCGCCCTGCTCTGTGGCGCGCAGCTCGCGCACGCGGACAGCGTGGGCCAGGTACAAACCACCAAATATTTCGCGCCGGAGACGGTCGCGATGATCAAGCAGCGCGTACAGGACGTGGCGAACGGCGTGCCGGGCGCGACGCTGGGCTTCAAGCAGGGCGATACGGTCAGCTACATCATCCAGTTCACGCCGATCGCCAACAACTCCGACATCGGCGCGGGCGGCTACATCACCGACTACATCCCGGCGGGCGCGCAAGTCGCCGGCGCCTGGTTCGTGCAGCCGGACGGGATGGGCGGCTTCTACCAGACCTCGCCGCCCGCCCCCGCGCAGATGGCCAACGGCTTCGGCAACGGCGGCGCCGGTACCTACACCGCCACCTGGACCAGCGACCCTTACACCATCGCCACCTGTACCGCAGCGGGACGCACGCTGGCCAACTGCACCGGCAACCTGGCGCAGCTCTACGCGGACACGGGACTGTTCTATTCCACCGACCCACGCACGCAACTGTTCATCGATCCCAGCATAGACGGCCGCGCGCTGCAATGGTCGGCGCCCACCGGCAACGGCTATTACATCTGTCCTGCGCGCGGGGCGCAACTGGTTCCCCTGATGGGCGGCCTGGTGAGCACCTGTGCGGCCGGTGGAGTATCCACGCACAACCTGTGGGATGCCGGAATGACCAACGGCTTCGGCACCACGGCCGCCAGCATCACCGCGCTGAACGCGCTACTGCCCAGCGCCGGGGTTCCCGCCATCGACACCAACGGCTCGGGCGTACCACCGTTCAATGCCGGCTCCCCGGTCGCCGGCCCGGACAGCGGCTACCAGCTCGACTATACCGGCACCGTCGGCCCGTGGCAGCGCATCAGCTACCCCGGCTCGATGGTCGGTTCCAATGCCTTCGTCCCGACCACCAATCCGGCGACCGTCGCGGGAACCAACACGGTATTGGCGACACCGACGATGAGCGGCGCCACCTTCCCGCTGCCTCCCAATACCAACGCGGTGCGCTGGGCCGCGGGGCGGCTCGTGGTGGGCACGCAGAGCTACGTCAAGATCAGTCTGCTGATGACCTCGCCACCGCCCGCCAACGGCCTGGTGAACAACTCCGAAGTGTTCGGTGGCGACACCAGTCCGGAGAGCTCTTTTGGTATAGGCGGAGGTGCTTTAGGGGTCGGCAACCGCGACAGCGCCTGGGTGTACAACGTGCCCAGCGTCGCCAGCAACGTCTCGACCTTATATATATTGAAAGAGGTCGTCTGCGTGTACGACGCGACCGGGACCTGCATGCCGAACAACGGCGCCAACCTGCCCACGACCGGCACGCCGGGGCCGGGACCCAAGGTGCGCTACCGCATCTCCTATATCAACACCAACAACGGCACGCAGCACAACGTGACGATCTGCGACCAGTTGCCGAACACCTTGACACCGGTCAATTTCGCCACCGGCGTGACCGCCGTCAGCACCAATCCGAACATCGGTCCGCCCTCCAGTCCGGCCATCGCGGCATGCGGTTTCGGCGCGGGCGGCACCACATTCAACTACCCCACGATACCGGTGATCTCCGGTGGCGGCGCCGGTATCCTCGAATTCGATGTGCAATTCCCGCTGCTCACGGCAGGCTCGACCATCGTCAACACCGCGAAGGCCGTCAGCACAGAGATCCCGGCAGGCGTGACATCCTATACGCCGTCCAACGTCGTCACCTCGCTGGCCGCCAACCTGCTGATCAACAAGATCGTCTCCCCCTCCACCCCCAACAAGGGCGAAACGGTGACCTATACCGTGACCGTCTCGAACACCGGCAGCACGGCCGCCTCCCTGGCGACACTGGTCGACGTGCTGCCCGGCAGGGCAACCGCCGTGCTGGCAAGCCAGGCGCCGAGCCGCTTCAATTATCTGGCCACCAGCAACGTGTCGGTGAACGGGACGCCGCTGTCCGGCGTGGTCGCTACCATGACCCCGCCGGCGGCGCCCGCCACGACCAACAGCGAAACCGTCACCTGGACCTTCCCGTCCGGGACGACCATCCCGGCCGGCGGGCAGCTGGCGGTCACGTTCACCGCGACGGCCGGCGACGCCACCGCCAACAACCTGATGCTTTATAACACCGCCTACCGCAACACTGCGACCATCAACTGCGCCGTCGCCTGCGTGCTGACGCCGGTCGCCCCCAACACCGCGACCTCCAAGACGACCGGCCTCACCGCAACAGCGACGCTGACCCCGCCATCGCTGCAACTGGCCAAGACCATAGACTGCGTGTTCGACGCGCTCGGCGTCTGCACGCCGGGTTCATACGCTCCGCCCGCAGCCATCCCGACCAATGCCAAACTGCGCTACAAGATCGTCTATACCAACCCGCAGGCCTACGCGCAGACCATCACGCTGACCGATACGCTGCCCGCTTCGACCACGGCCGCAGGCAACCTGTATGTGGAGAGCGGGCCGGAGATCCGGCCCAGCGCTCCCGTGATGTCGGTGAACCCGGCTGCGGCGGGTGCGCCGCGCGACCCGGATGCGCTGCTGACGGCAACGGCGGGTGGCACGCTGGTGACCCTTGCACCGACTGTCCTGCCGGGCGGCAGTTCCGGAACCTTGTATCTGGACGTGCAGACCAACGCGGCGGCGGCGGCCGTAGTGACCAACACCGCCTCGATCAACAGTGCCGAGCGGGTTGCGGCGGCTGGTGCAGCCATCACCAGCGCGGTGAGTGCGACCGCGACGGCGGTGAGGGTCACCAAGACGGCAAGCAATACGGTGATCGATGCGGCCGGCAACGTGAACTACACCATCACCGTTGCCAACGACGGCGCCGCTGCCGTCACCTTTAACCGGGTGGAGGATATCCTGCCGCTGGTCGCCGCACCCGGAACGGTGACCTGCGGCGCGACAACGGCGGCCTGCCAGGCCCTCACCGTGGCGACGCTGAACGGCGCCCCCGTCGCAGCCCCGTTGCCTACCTATAGCGCGGCGGCCCGGCGTTATCGCTGGACCTTTGCCGCGCCGAACAACTCCATCCTTCCCGGCCAGACCTTCACGCTGACGTTCACCGCAACCTATACCGGCGTCGCACCGGGCACTTATCTGAACACCGGCCGCGCCAGGATAGGCGGCGTGACGACCTCGACCCCGGCAACCGCACCGGTCACGGTGCCGCCGAACACCATCAGCGTGAGCAAGGCGGTGGTCACCCCCAGTCCGGCCAACATCACGCCGAACAGCCCGGTGACCTACGCGATCACCGTGACCAACACCGGCGCCCAACCTGCGCCGGTCACCAGCGTGGTGGATTCATTGCCTGCCGCTGCGGTCGGCACGATAGGCTATACCTCGACCGCCTCGGTGCTGGTCAACGGCGTTGCGCAGACCGGCGTGGCCGGCGCGCCGGCTGCCGGCCAGTACCAGAATCCCGCCCCCGCCGCTCCGGTCGCCGGCGCGCAACAGGCCGTGACCTGGACCTTCCCCGCAGCCACGACCATCAACCCGGGGCAGACGATGGTCATCACCTTCGTCGCACAGTTCGGCGCCGTCCCCACCGGACAGATCTACTACAACGACGTGAAGGCCAACTATACCGGCGGTGCGACGGCCAGCGAGATCGCGAACGACCTCGCGCCGGTGAACGTACCCGCGATGTCCCGGATCACCAAGACCATCGACTGCGTCTACAACCCGACCTGCACACCCGGCAGCTATGTGGATGGCACGCCGATCCCGGTGAACGCCAAGCTGGGCTACAAGATCGTCTATGAGAACCTGTCCGCTTCGGCTGCCAGCGGCATCACCATCACCGACACTCTGCCGACTCAGGTGGGAGCGAACGCGGTCAGCAACCTGATCGTGAACGGCACGCCGGCGGGGGCACCCGCGCATCCGGCGGGCGGCGGGACAGTGACACTGTTGACCGGCGGCACGCTGGCGGCGGGCGCGAGCGGCACCATCACCTTCGACCTGCAGACCACCGCAACCGCAGGCGCTGGCGTGACCAACACCGCCACGATGACCACCACCCAGGATCCGCTGGGTGCGACCGGTTCCACGACGGCGGCGGCGGCGGGCGGCAACCTGTCGGTGAGCAAGGCCGTCACCAACGGCACTTCGTCCACCGTGGCGCAGGGCGGCACGGTGTCCTACACCCTTTCGGTGACCAACACCGGGTCGGCGGACGCCACGCTGACGAGCCTGGTGGATACCCTGCCGGGTGTGGCGAATGCGGCGGGCGCGACCTGGCGCTTCGCGTATGCCGCGACCGGCGCGATGACGCTGAACGGGGCGACGGTCACGCCGGCCTATACGCCGACGGTCACGCCACCCGCTGCGCCCGCCACGCTCAACAAGGAGACCGTGACCTGGACGTTCACCGGCGGCGTAGTGATCCCGGCCGGGCAGACCTTCAAGCTCACCTTCACCGCCACCGTGGGAACGCTGGTGCCCAAGGGCGCGGCCGATCCCGGCGCGACCTACTACAACGACGTGACCGCGAATTACACCGGCGGCGCGTTCCCCAGTTCGACGGCGAACGGGCAGGCGCCGGTGCTGGTACCGTTCAACACGCTGACCATGAGCAAAAGCATCGACTGCGTGTACGACGCCGCGCTGACGACCTGCCAGCCCTATGTCGTGAACACCCCGCTGCCGCCGAACGCGAAGCTGCGCTACAAACTTCTGTACGGCAACCTGTCCCAGGCGGCGCAGATCGTGACCCTTAACGACACACTGCCCGCCTCGACCACGGCGGCAGGCAACTTGTATGTCGGCAGCGGCCCGGACGTGCGGCCCAGCGTGCCGGCGCTGTCGCAAAACCCGGCAGCCGCAGGCGCGGCGCGCGGCGCGGATGCGGCGCTCACCGCCATCGCCGGCGGAACGGCAGTCGCGATGACGGCCGCCAGTCTGCCGGGAAGCAGCTCCGGCACCCTGTACATCGACGTGCAGACCAACGCGCCCTCGGGCGGCTCGGTGATCAACTGCGCGTCGATCAGCACCGTGGCGACCGATACCTGCGCGACACCCGGCGTGGTCAAAAGCACCGCGACCGCCAGCGTGCAGAACGTGGCGATACTGAACATCGGCAAAACCACCAGCACTGCCAACGTCGCGCCGGGCGGCACGGCGACCTACACCATCACCGTCACCAACACCGGCACGGCGGCCACCACCGCGCTCAAGGTGTACGACTTCCTGCCGTACAACGGCACGGCGGTGAACGGGGCCAAGCGCCTGAACTATTCGGCGACGACCGCCTACACGGTGAACGGCACGCCGACCGCGCTGACGCCCGCGATCACCACCTCGGTCGCGCCGACCGTGCCGCCCTACGCCAGCAACCTCAACCAGCAGCAGGTGCAGTGGGACTTCGGCGCCTACGCGCTGGCTGCCGGCTCGTCGCTGACCATCACCTTCAACGCCACGATCGGCGCCGATATGCCGAGCGTGAGTTATTACAACAGTGTGCGGCACGAATACACCAGCGCCGGCATCAATTTCAGCGGCAACGTGGACAACAACGCGCTGATCACGATCAACAGCGCACAGCCTTCGCTGACTTTCCTGAAAACGGTCGATGTCTATTCCGATCCGGTCAATGACACGACAAATCCGAAATTGATCCCCGGTGCGATCGCGACCTACACCCTGACCGTGACCAATTCCGGTACCGGCCCGGTGGACAACAACACGCTGGTGATCACCGATCCGATCCCCGCCGAAGCATCACTGTACGTGAACGACCTCGGCGCGCCCGACTCCGGGCCGGTGATCTTCACGCCGGGCAGCAGCGGACTGACCTTCGATCCGGCGCTGCATGTCGAATACTTCGGCGGCTCGCCGACCCCGGCGTGGGGCTACACCCCCAGTCCCCAACCGGACGGCTGCGACCCGCTGATCAGCGAAGTACGCTTCAAGCCGCAAGGCAGTTTCGCCGGCGATCCGACACCGCCCAGCCCGAGCTTCTCGCTGGAATTCCGCGTATGTGTGAAATGACGACCTATCGAGGTATCGACCATGAACCAAAATAATCCATCAGCCCGTCATTCCGGGCTTGACCCGGAATCCAGTAGAAACAACATCGGCGCGCTTTGCGCGCCACTGGATACCCGCCTTCGCGGGTATGACGTGAAACTCTATAGATGCCGGATCAATAACTGGATTCCGGCCTGCGCCGGAATGACGAAGTCTGTTGTTAATGGATTATCTGTGATGAATAAGTTCGCCCTCCCGCTGTTGTTCGCTGCCCTGCTCGGCACCCTTGCGCCGGCACAGGCCGCCGAAACCCCGTTGCCGGAACGCCTGCAACAGATCGTCGAATTGCAGCGCCGCGCCGACAAGCTGGCGTTCGGCGGGCTCGGCTCGGACCACTATCATCTCGCCAAGGCGCGCACCTGGCTGGATCTGGCGACCAGCGAATACCACCAGACGGACAACAGCGGGATAGTCGATGCCGCCATCGGGCAAGCGAAAGCCCTGCTCGATGCGCTGGAGAACCGGCGCGACAGCATCAGCATGGAGACACCCATGCAACTGCAAGGCAGCGAAGCGGTGCGCCAGGACCTGTGGGAAAAGATCACCGTGTTGAAAGGCGACGCGAAATTCACCTGCGGACAGCGCCAGCTCGCCGAGGCCGAAGTGCAACTGGTCTGGACCGGCCACGAGAAGGCCGAATCCGGCTGGAGCCATGCGCAATCCTACGCGCGCGGCGTCGAAAACCTGGTCTACGAGGCGCAGGTGGCGATCGCCAATTGCGGCGGCGAGGCAGGCCGCAAGGTCATCGAAAAATACGTGCTGTCCACCGACACGCTGTTCGCCTTCGACAGCGCGGAACTGATCCCCGGCGCGACGGCACGACTGGACCGGCTCGCCGACACCGTCAAGGGCTGGCACTCCGCAGAATCCGTCACGCTGGTCGGCCACACCGACCGCTATGGTCCGCCGGCCTACAACCAGAAACTGTCCGAGCAGCGCGCCGAGCGCATCCGGCAATACCTGATCGGCAAGGGCATCGCGCCTGAGCGGATCCGCTCAGGCGGCGCGGGCTCGACGCAACCGCTGGTGACCTGCCCCACCGCGTTGTCCAAACAGGAACAGGTCAGTTGCCTGCAACCGAACCGCCGCGTGGAGATCATCTTGCGCGGCAGCGGACAGTAACGCCGGTTCCGTCGCTGTCATGAAAAAGGACATCCTTGCGATGTCCTTTTTTGTTTGTGCCTGCGCCGCGACGGATTCAGTCCGGCGGCCAGTCCAGTTCCACCCACTGGCAATTGTCGAGCTTGTCCAGCATCACCCGTTCCGGATCGTCGGCAAACAAGGCCAGCGCCGCGACGATGGGATTCTCGTGCGACACGGCCAGCACCAACCCTTGCGGGTGGCGCGCGGCGGTTTCGTCGAGGAATCCGCGCACCCGTTCCATCTGCCCGAGGAACGATTCGCCGCGCGGCGGCCTGATGCGCAGGTAATCGGGGCGCACCAGGTCGTTGAACGCGTCCACGTGCAACCCGTCCATGCCGGAGATGCGCTCGTTCAGGCGCGCGTCGATGTGCAGCGGGACGGCGTGATGGCGCAACAGGATGGCAGCGGTCTGTTGTGCGCGCGGGAACTGCGAGGCATAGGCATGCGTGAACGGCCTATCGCGCAACCGGTCCGATGCGGCAGCAGCCTGTTCCCTGCCGCGTGCTGTCAGGTTGACGATGCGTTGCGGGTCGTCGTTGATCTCGTGCCTGACGTTGCCCTCGCTCTCGCCGTGGCGCACCAGGATGATCTTCATGTTCTCAAAGATTGCGGTTCTTCTTGATCAGGTCGTAGGCCAGCTGGATCTCCTTCGCCTGCTCGGTCGCCATCGCGATCATGTCTTCCGGCATGCCCTGCCCGATCAGCTTGTCGGGATGGTACTGGCTCATCAGCTTGCGCCAGGCGCGCTTGACCTCCGCATCGCTGCTGTCCTTGCCGATGCCCAGCGCCTTGTACGCATCGTCCAGCGCATCGGCCGTGGCGACCTGTCCGCCGGCAAAATGGGTCTGGCTCAGCACCATGTCCATCAGGCGCTTGAACGCTTCCGGGCCATACCCGAGCCGGCCCGCAATGCCGGTCAGCAGTTTCTCTTCCCCGGGATGGAAATGTCCGTCCGCCAGCGCCATCACGATGAGATACACCAGCAACATCTCGCGCAGATGATGCGTGTGTCCGCAGATGGAAACGAATCTGTCGAGCGTCTGCTCGATGTCGAACGCCGGGTCAGCACCCTGCTTGAACAGCGCGATGGCCTGCTGGCGATGTTCCGCCGTCATGCCCAGCTTCTGCATGAACTGCTCGACATGCTCGATCTCGTCCTGCGAAACGCGCCCGTCCGCCTTGGCCAGCTTGCCCATCGAGATGAACACCGTCTCGAGGAACACCGTCTGGCGCAGCGCATTCTGCAGCGGATTGACGGCCCCCCCGCCGAACTTGCGCGCGCGATCGATCATCGCCCCGACGAAAAAGCCGAGCAGCGCTCCCCAGAAACCGAGAAAGTAATAACCGATGGCGATACCGACGAGCTTGAACAAGGTGCGACTCCAGAAAAATGAAGGGTGGAAAACAGTGCGTTTGCGGACGCGATTATACCGGCGCCGCCGAATTGACGCGCCTGATGAATTCGCCTACATTTCCCGACTTCGAGCGCATATCGCATACCGGCCGGCAACTGGCCGGGACACCATAACAAGAGCGCCATGGCAAGCTCGTATCCGGGGAGGAAGCGATGGGCAACAGGACCGACCTGATCTCGCACGAGATCGCCGTCACGCTCGACGGCATGTTCCACGAACGCGTCCGGCGCACGCCCGCAGCAACGGCGTATCGCCATTTCGACGAGCATCGCTGCGAGTGGCGCGCATTCACCTGGCAGGAAATGGCGCACGAGATCGCGCGCTGGCAGGCCGCCATGTCCCATGAGAGCCTGCAGCCCGGCGACCGCGTCGCGGTCATGCTCAAGAACTCTCCGCAGTGGGTGATCTTCGACCAGGCCGCGCTCGGGCTGGGACTGGTCACGGTGCCGCTGTACATGTCCGACCGCCCCGAGAACGTCGCGCACATCCTGCGCGATTCCGGCGCGAAGTTGCTGCTGATCGACAGCGCGGCGCACTGGCACCCGTTGCATGAAGCCTGTCACGGCATCGAATCGCTCGAACGCATCGTCACGCTGCGCACGCCGCCGGAAGGCGATGCCGATCCGCGCATCCGCGGCATCGACGAATGGCTGCCGGACGCGCACGAGGGCTTCCGCCATACCCGAGAGGACGGCGACGCGCTCGCCACCATCGTCTATACCTCGGGCACCACCGGAAAATCCAAGGGGGTGATGCTCAGCCACCGCAATCTGCTCAGCAACGCGCACGGGGTGTTGCAGACCTTCGACGTCTATCCGGACGATGTCTTCCTGTCCTTCCTGCCACTGTCGCATGCGCTGGAGCGCATGGCCGGATACTTCGCACCGGTGATGGTCGGCGCCACCGTCGCCTACGCGCGCTCGGTGCAACAACTGCAGGAAGACCTCGCGATCATCCGTCCGACCATCCTGGTCACCGTGCCGCGCATCTTCGAGCGCATCCAGGCCGGCATCCACAGCAGACTGGAGAAAGGCCCCGCACGCACGCGCAAGCTGTTCGAACTCGCCATCGAGGTCGGCCACCACCGTTTCGAACACGCGCAGAAACGCGCGGCATGGCACCCGAAGCTGCTGCTGTGGCCGGTGCTCAAGAAAGCGGTGGCGGACAAGGTCACCGCACGGCTCGGCGGCCGCCTGCGCCTGGCTGTCTCGGGCGGCGCGGCGCTATCGCCGCACCACGCGCGCACCTTCATCGGGCTCGGCCTGCCCATCGCCCAGGGATATGGCCTGTCCGAGACCAGCCCGGTGATCAGCGTCAACCGCATGCATGACAATCTCCCCAGCAGCGTCGGCACCCCCCTGGCCAATCTGGAGATCCGCTTGGGCGAGCACGATGCCCTGGAAGTGCGCGGCCCCAGCGTGATGCTGGGCTACTGGAACAACGAGGAAGCCACCCGTGCGGTGCTGGGCGAGGACGGCTGGCTGAACACCGGCGATGTCGCGCATATCGACGAACACGGGCGCATCACCATCACCGGGCGCATCAAGGAGATCATCGTGCTGTCCAACGGCGAAAAGGTGCCGCCCGGCGACATGGAAGCCGCCATCCTGAACGACCCGCTGTTCGATCAAGTCATGCTGGTCGGCGAAGGCAAGGCTTACCTCGGCCTGCTGGCCGTGGTGAACCGTGAGCGCTGGATCACCGCGATGCGCGAACGCGACCACCCGGCAGACTGGCCCGCCAGCCTGCAATCCCCGCAAGCCAGGGCCTACGCGCTGCAACGCGTCACGCAACAGATCCAGTCCTTCCCCGGCTATGCGCGCATCCGCCGCATCACCCTGCTGGACGAACCCTGGAGCCTGGAGAACGGGCTGCTGACCCCGACGCTCAAGCTCAAGCGCGCCAAGGTGCTGGAACATTTCCGCAACGATCTCGACGCGATGTACGACAGATATTGACACGGGTATGCGGCCCACCTAGAGTTACGCCCACTTGCACGACCGCCATACGCACATCGCACCGCACGCACGGTGAGAGGCAACCGGCGGCACCCCCAGAATAGGAGCTGGCGCAAGACGGCTGCCCCGCGCGGGAAACATCGCCGGCAGCCAGACTTGCTCAACAACGGGGATCCAATGGAACGCACTTCAACGAATTCGTATCCGGGCACCGCGAAGGTTCGCGGTCTGTCCGCAAGCTGTTTCGTCCGCTGAGGAGGAACCATGGCCACTGTCACTGTCATCAGCCCCGACCAACTGGAAGGCAACGGCGAGATCACCAGACCCGGCGTCTTCCGTTCATGGGGCGACTATGAACGGCATTACCTTGCCGAAGGCGACTCGTGGTTCTCGCTCAGCGACATCCTGTCGCCCAGCTTCCTGTACCGGCTCGGCAATCCCGTCCCGCTCAAGCAGGACACGCTGATCGTCAACTGCGCCTATCCCGGCGACACGCTGGCGCGGATGGTGGACTGGAGCACGGACGCCAACTTCTCCGACCTGCTGGCACGCAAGAACTTCGGCTGGAAATGGGATGGCATCCTGCTGAGCGCGGGCGGCAACGACATCATCGAAGCCGCACTTGCGCCCGACGGCATCCTAAAGTCGTGCCCCTCACCCTCCGGCTTTTCCGACTTCATCGACGAGACCGCCCTCGATGCGCTGGAAACCCACCTCCGATACTGCTTCCAGCGGCTCGTCCGCCTGCGCGACAACTCGGAGATAAGCGCGAACCGGGCCATCCCCATCCACTATCACAGCTACGGCTACCCCACGCCGCGCAACGCCCCGGCCTCGGTCTCCGGCCCGTGGCTCCACGAAGCGTTCACCCGGAAGGCCATCCCGGTCGCCTATTGGAACGATCTCTCGGACGCGCTGATGGGCAAGCTGTCCGGGATATTGCACCGCTTCGACGACCTCGGCGCGAACCTCCATCTGGCGGACACGCTGGCGGACGTCCCGCTGGTGCGCGCCGATGCGGACAGCACGGGCAGCAGCGGAGACTGGCTGAACGAGATCCACCTCAACGATGCCGGCAAGGACAAGATCGCCGCGTACTGGGCGGACTTCCTGTAAACGGATATGAGCAGATTCACTTCCATCCTGCTGGTCTCGCCGCTCTCCGACGGGCGCACCTGGCTCATCCGCAGCGAGTTCGGTTACGACGTCGGCACGGAAGGCAGCGGCGACACCATCAATGTCCCGGTCAATTTCCGCACCGACTTTGCCAGCACGCCGCGCTTCCTCTGGGTCATCTTTCCGCCATGGGGGAAATACGGCAACGCTGCGGTCATTCACGATTTCCTGTACTGGACCCGTGCCCGCCCCAGATCCGAATGCGACCGGATATTCCTCGAAGCGATGCAGGTACTCGAAGTGGGGACATTGACACGGCATGCGATGTATCGGGCCGTGCGCCTGTTCGGCTGGTTCGTTTGGTGGAACAACCCGAGGCGCAAACGGAAAGGCTACGACAAGATCGGCCAGCCCGTACCGGACAAGGCGGTAGCGCTGGTGCGGATGAAATGAATCCTGTCCGGGACGCTTGAATAATTACCATGGAGCTGCGATGAGCACGGAAGATCGTTTATCCAAAATCGAAGCAAGACTGTCGGCAATCGAGCGCCACCTCCGGCAGTCGGCGGCAACCGCACCTTCCGCGCCGGAAAAGCTTCAGGCAACGGTCGAAACGATTCCCGCCACGGCAATCGACACACCAGTCCGCCCCGCAACGTCCGCAAAGGTTCTGCAACCCCGGCAACCCAGTCAGGAAATCAGGCAGCCAACCTCCACTCCGGTGACCACCATCCTTGGCTGGGCCGGCGCGACGGCACTGGTGCTGGCTTCGGTCTATCTGGTAATCCTGGCCATCGATGCGGGATGGCTCACGCCCGTGCGCCAGGTGATGCTGTCCGTGCTCGGCGGCTTCGTGTGCATCGGCATCGGCCTGCTGCTGCGCGACAAGGACATGCACTACGCGAGCCTGCTGCCTGCCGCCGGCATCGTGGTACTGTTCCTGTCCCTGTACGGCGCACACAATTACTACCACCTGATCGACACGGTGTTCGCGACAAGCGGGATCATCGCGGTCTGCCTGATCTCGCTGTGGCTGAACCGCATGTTCCTCAGCGATCTGTATGCGCTGTTCGCTGTAGTCGGCTCCTATACCGCGCCGATGCTGCTCGGCGGCAGCAGTTATTCCATCACCGACCTGATCGTCTACTTCGCGTGCTGGAGCACGGTGTTCTCGATCTTCTCGATCTGGGTGCAACAGCGTAGCGTCTATATCCTCGCGATGTATCTGGCCCTGGTCATCTTCGATATCCAGTGGAGCGCCCACGTGCAGGATGCATGGCTGGAAGCGCTGGTGTTCCAGACGGTACATTTCGCGATCTTCGTCGCCGCCGCCTCGGTCTACAGCGCGCGCATCCGGGAAATGTCTGAGGAAATGGCGCTGGCGCACATTCCCGCGCTAGCGCTGTTCTACTTCGTGCAATACCACATCCTGGACAAGCACATACCGGCACTGGCACCCTGGATCGCGGTGGCGAGTGCAGCCATCCTGCTGGCGAGCTATTTTGCCGTGTATCGCATACTGAACAGGGACCTTGCCGGCGGGCGAACCCTGATCAGCGCCTATGTCGCGCTGGTGCTGGTTCACGCGGGCTACATCGAATCGGTACCGGACATATGGGCGCCGTGGGTCGGCCTCGCGGTCATTCCGCTGGCCGGCCTCTACGCCGCCCTGCGCGGCAACCTGAAAGCACCCGGCATGCCGCTGTGGTTCGCTGTGGCGATGATCTTCATCGCGAACTACTTCCGTATATTCACGGGGTACTCGATGTTCCTCGACAGCAGCAACGTACCCGCGCATGACCTGCTCGCCCTGTGCTATGCCATCGAGCTTTACCTCGGCTATTACTTCCTGCGCAAGTCCGGCGCAATGAACGACATGGGTACATTCGCCCTGTATGCCGGCCACATCGCGATCATGGCCTGGGCGATCCAGATATTCGACAGCCGCTTCGTCGTATCGCTGTTCTGGGGCGCGGTGGCGCTGGGCTGCCTGATGCTGTCGCTGAAGGTGCGCGACAAGACCCTAGGCCAATCCTCGCTACTGATCTTCGCTGCATCCGTGTTCAAGGCCCTGCTGTACGACATCGCGCTGGCCGCACCGCTGATCCGAATCGCCAGCCTGGTCGTGCTCGGTGCCAGCCTGTATCTGGGCGGGTGGCTGTACAAGAAAGTCTCCCGGCTGGAAGACGACTGACCGTGGTACCGTCAAACGGAGCTTGCCGGAGGATGGACTACCGTGACGCCACGGCCCAAATGAAACTGTTTGTTTAACTTGAAATCGGAAGAGACCATGAAAATCGTCCTGACATCCCTGCTCGCCGTATTCTTTTTCTGCAGCTCCGCACTTGCCGGCACCGGCGACCCGCTCGATCTTCAGACCCGCTACGACCGGTACTACGCGGGCTATCTCATCAACCGGGATGGCACAGCGGTGGAATCGCACGAATGGTCAATGTCCGTGCTGAAGGAAAGCGCGGTCGAATGGTCCAAGCGAGCTTCCGTGGGCTACAGCACCAGCGCCCAGAAAGCCGAGGTTATCGCCGCATATACTTTGAAAGCGGATGGGCGCCGGCTTGACGTACCCAGGAACAACTACCAGATCGAGGTCAACAAAGGCAAGGACAAGGACTCTCCCGTCTATTCCGACTGGACGACACTGACTGTCGTATTCCCGGATGTCGCGGTCGGCGACCAGGTCGTGCTTTCCTACAAGCTCATCCAGACCGAGCCGATGTTCCCCAACCACTATTCGACCGTGCATCACTTCTACGATCAGACGGCCTACGGCGATGTGCGCGTGCGATTCGACTATCCCGCCTCGATGTGGGCGCAATATGAGGCACGCGGCATGCAGGAAGCCGTCAACGAAACCAGGGGTGACCGCAGGATCATCGAGTGGCGCTATGCCAATCCGCAACCCGTCAAGACCGAACGCCGTGATTTCTCGGTATTCGACGCAGATAAAGTCACCGGGCTGGCCTTCTCCACTTTCAGAACCTATGCAGATATTGCAACCGCCTACGGCGAACGTGCCCTACCCAAGGCTGCCGTCACCGACCGCATCAGAAAACTGGCTGATGAAATCGTCAACGGCAAGACCGCTCCGAAAGAACAGGCGCGTGCGCTTTACGAATGGGTGTCCACCAACATCACCTATGCAGGCAACTGCATCGGCATCGGCGCAGTCGTACCGCGCGACCTGGATTTTATCCTCGACAACAAGATGGGGGACTGCAAGGACCACGCCACCCTGCTTCAGGCCCTGTTCGCCGCACGCGATATCAAAAGCACCCAGGCACTGGTAAACGCAGGCTCATCCTATCGTCTGGCCAAAGTCCCGGTCGTTTCTACCGTGAACCACGTCATCAACTATCTGCCCGCATTCGACCTGTACGTCGATTCCACATCGGACAACACGCCGTTCGGCATGCTGCCATTCACTGATCAGGACAAACCCGTGCTGCTGGTCGAAGGCTATCAGGAGGGCAGCAAGACGCCCGTCTCTCCCTTGGGAACCAACAAACAGCACATAAAGAGCAAAATCTCGATAGCAGAGGACGGTTCGGTCAGCGGCAGCATGGAAATCGTCCTGAACGGGATGAGTGCCGTTCAAGCGCGGTCATGGGCACGCAACATCACCAAAGACGCAGAGGATGACATGATTGAAAACATGTACCGTCGCCAAGGCATGATCGGCAGCGGAAAATTGGTCAAGGACGACCCGAAAGAACTTGTAGACAACTACCACTATAAAGTCGATTTCAATGCCGAAAAATTCATCAGGTTGCCCGGGGCAGGCGCGTTCTACATCTACCCGCCGCTCGGCCTCGCCGCACCCATTCATGCCTTCCTGCAGTCCGGGATGGAGCCCGAGAAAGAAGCCGATGTCACCTGCTCACACATCCACGCTGTTGAGGAATACGTCATCGAACTGCCGGGCAAGGTCAGGATACTGTCAATCCCGGACGACCTGAAAGTCGCCAACCAGTCCGTTGCCTACACCGCAACCTACAAACTCAAGGGCAACGTCCTTGCCGTAAAGCGCACACTGGACGACCGGACCGAAGGCAACGTCTGCTCCCCGCAGGTTTTCGTGGAGTACAGGAAAGTCGCAGAGAAGGCGATAGATAACCTGAAAGAACAGGTGCTGTACAAATAGCGACCCATCCGTACGGGGTCGGAATGATGATATGGGTAGTTGCGTGACCAATATGAATTTGGTCCCGTTACATATCCCATTCAGCCAAGGGCGATAAAGCGCGAAGAAAAAAGACTCTTCCGTTTCCAGCAGTTATAATCCCTCCAAATACGAGAAATATCAGGAGCAACATCATGGGACTGGGTCACTGGATCATGGATCACTTCTGGCTTGTCGCGATGGCCAGCCTGCTGGCAATGTTTGGCGTACACATGGCGATCACCAGACTGCTCAGGGCTGCGCGTAGCCAGCCAGAATGACCAACGACGAGCAAAGGGTTCGGTTCGAGCGTCGATTCACCTTGCTTGCCGAAATGGCAGCAAGCCACTCCATTCAGCAACCTGCACTGCGCCAATCCCTTCCCGATCACGCGGATCCCCTGTCATTTCAATGTGACGAGCGCATCATCGCTCGATAAACCTGTCCGCTTATCTGCCTGACGATGCAGATTGATTGTTTTCTGTTAGGTGTTGCGGATGTCAGCGGATATAATTCCGCCCGTTTGAATAAGCCTGTTGGAGATCTCCGCGTTTCCGACAGGTCATCGTGACTTCGGACAAAGCCCGCTGATTCCATAAAAAAGGTGCTCCGATAGCACATCAGTTATGGCTCAAGCCGGAATCTGGATTACAAAATTAGACTGGATATCCTGCTTCGCCGGCACGGCGCGGCAAGGGGTTGTCGAGTCACTTAGGAGAGAAAGTTTATGAGCAACCTGGACATCGCCCCCGATTTTGTGAAGCATGCAAGGCTCAAGGCATGGGTCTCCGAAATCGCCGCCCTGACCGAGCCGGACCGGATCGTCTGGTGCGACGGCTCGCAGGAAGAATATGACCGACTGTGCGCCGAGATGGTGGAAGCCGGCACGTTCATCAGGCTCAATCCGGAAAAGCGCCCCAATTCCTATCTGGCATGGTCCGACCCTTCCGATGTGGCGCGCGTGGAAGACCGCACGTTCATCTGTTCGCCGCACCAGGAAGATGCCGGGCCGACCAATAACTGGGAAGACCCGGATACGATGCGCGCCAGACTGCATGGCCTGTTCAAGGGCTCGATGCGCGGCCGTACCCTGTACGTGATCCCGTTCAGCATGGGGCCGCTGGGTTCGTCCATCGCGCACATCGGCGTCGAGATCTCCGATTCGCCCTATGTGGTGGTCAATATGCGCATCATGACGCGCATGGGCAACGCGGTACTGGATGTGCTGGGCGACGATGGCGAGTTCGTACCCTGCCTGCACAGTGTCGGTGCACCGCTGGAACCGGGACAGCAGGACAGCAAATGGCCGTGCAATCCCGCCACCAAATACATCGTGCATTTCCCGGCGACGCGGGAGATCTGGTCTTACGGTTCGGGCTATGGCGGCAACGCCCTGCTCGGCAAGAAATGCTTTGCGCTGCGCATCGCTTCCAGCATGGCACGGGACGAGGGCTGGCTGGCCGAACACATGCTGATCCTGGGCATCGAGTCGCCCGCCGGCGAGAAGAGCTATGTCGCTGCTGCGTTCCCGTCCGCCTGCGGCAAGACCAATCTGGCCATGCTGGTCCCGCCGCAGACCATGTCCGGCTGGAAGGTGACCACGGTGGGAGACGACATCGCGTGGATCAAACCCGGCGCGGATGGCCGCATGTATGCGATCAACCCCGAGGCCGGTTTCTTCGGCGTCGCGCCCGGCACCTCGGCCAAGACCAACCTGAATGCGCTGGAATCCCTCAAGGAGAACTGCATCTTCACCAACGTCGCGCTGACCGACGACGGCGATGTGTGGTGGGAAGGCCTGAGCGATGAACCGCCTGCGCACCTGATCGACTGGCAAGGCAAGGACTGGACGCCGGCGGACGGCAAGAACGGCCGCAAGGCTGCGCATGCCAATTCGCGTTTCACCGCGCCGGCCCGCCAGTGCCCTTCCATCGACAGCGAATGGGAGAATCCCAAGGGCGTGCCGATCTCGGCGTTCATCTTCGGCGGACGACGCGCCACGACCATGCCGCTGGTATTCGAGGCGCTGAACTGGAATTTCGGCGTCTATATCGCATCCACGCTGGGCTCGGAAACGACCGCCGCAGCCTTTGGCAAACAGGGTGTGGTACGGCGCGACCCGTTCGCCATGCTGCCCTTCTGCGGCTACCACATCGGCGACTATTTCAACCACTGGCTGCAGATCGGCCATGTGGTGGAACAGGCGCCGCGCATCTTCTGCGTGAACTGGTTCCGTCTCGACGAGCAGGGCGAATTCCTGTGGCCCGGTTTCAGCGACAACATGCGCGTGCTGAAATGGATCGTCGATCGCGTGACCGATCGCGTCACCGCACGCAAGACCCCGCTGGGCTGGATGCCGCATTTCCAGGACATCGACTGGTCGGGCACGGATATCACGCAGAAGGAATTCGACAAACTGAACCATGTGGATACCCAGGCATGGAAGATGGAACTGGATTCGCACAAGGAATGGTTCGAGAAGATCGGCGAAAAACTGCCCGACAATCTGTCGCACAACCATGAACTGGTCAAACTGTCGCTGATCGATTGATCAGCGCAGTTCCAGGGGGGATATCGTCGGGTGACCCGGCGGTATCTCCGGATATGGTTTACCCAGTCCTGTTTGTGGTAGCCTTCGCATATCCGACGTATCGAGCGTGAATAGTCGCCGTTGCTTATATTGACCATCAAAGGGAGAAAATAAATGACGCCACCCGAAAACGAACAGCCAGACAACAAGCCTGCTGACGATGATCACGAAAAGACGGTCCAGCTCAAGCGTTGCCCCAAGCATGGCCTGCCCTATCTGCCGAGCGAAGGTTGCCCCGAGTGCAACAAGGAAAAAAACGCATAACGCAAGTCAGCTGCAACCTACCAGACCACAACGACAAAAAGGCGACCGAACGGTCGCCTTTTTCATTCCGGATCCCCGCCTTCTCGGGATAACCAGCGACTTGTCCGCTTGCGGGCTTAGTCGAATGGCTAGTAGTTATATCAATGACATTTACCCCACCCACTTCCGCGCGTTCTGGAACATGCGCAGCCAGGCGCCGTTCTCGTTCCATTCCTTCGGGTACCAGGAGTTCTGCACGGCGCGGAACACCCGCTCGGGATGCGGCATCATGATGCTGAAGCGCCCGTCCGGCGTGGTCAGCCCGGTGATGCCCTGCGGCGAGCCGTTGGGATTGAGCGGGTAGGTCTCGGTCGGCTGACCGTAGTTGTCCACGTAGCGTAGCGTCACCAGTCTCTGCGCCGCCTTCAGCTGCTGCGCATCGCTAAAATCGGCACAGCCTTCGCCATGCGCGACGACGATGGGCATGCGACTGCCGGCCATCCCGTCGAACAGGATCGAGGGCGATTTCTGCACCTCGACCATCACGAAGCGCGCTTCGAACTGCTCGGACTGGTTGCGCCCGAAGTGCGCCCAGTTCTCCGCACCGGGAATGATCTCGTGCAGGTTGCTCATCATCTGGCAACCGTTGCACACACCCAGCGCGAAGGTGTCGTTGCGCTGGAAGAAAGCCTCGAACTCGTCGCGCGCGCGCGGATTGAACAGGATGGATTTCGCCCAGCCCTCGCCCGCGCCCAGCACGTCGCCGTAGGAAAATCCGCCGCAGGCCACGAAACCCTTGAAATCAGCCAACCTGACGCGACCGCTGATGATGTCGCTCATGTGCACGTCCACCGCGTTGAACCCGGCGCGGTCGAACGCGGCAGCCATCTCGACATGACCGTTGACGCCCTGTTCGCGCAGAATGGCCATGCGCGGACGCGGGATGACGACCCTGCCCTCGACGAACTCGTGGCGCACCGGCGGGGGCGGCGCATCGGGATCATAGGTCAGCTTCACATGCAGCCCGGGATCGGCGGCATCGAGGATGAGGTCGAATTCCTGCTGCGCACAGGCGGGATTGTCGCGCAGCTTCTGCATCTGGCACGTGGTCTCCGACCAGATGCGTTGCAGTGCCACACCGCTCACGCTGCACAGCGTTTCGTCGCCGCGCTGGATGTTGACCATGCCGGTGTCGTTCGGCACGCCCACCCTGTACACGTTCTTCAGCCCGGCATCGCGTGCCAGTTGCTGGATATGCGCCACATCGCGATTGCGTACCTGCACCAACGCCCCCAGTTCCTCGTTGAACAGGACGCGCAACGTATCGCCATGCGATTCGTCGAGGCAGATGTCGATGCCGATGTGCGATGCGAACGCCATCTCGCACAGCGCGACGAACATGCCGCCGTCGGAACGGTCGTGATAGGCGAGCAGCGCGCCGTCCGCATTCAGGCGCTGCACCAGCTCGAAGAACGCCTTGAGCAACGCGGCATCATCCACGTCCGGCGCGACATCGCCGACCTGCTTGAAGACCTGCGCCAGCGCCGAGCCGCCCATGCGGTTCCTGCCCTGCCCGAGGTCGATCAGCAGCAGTGCGGTATCGAGGTCGGCCACCATTTGCGGCGTCAGCGTGCGCCGCGCGTCCGCACATGGCGCAAAGGCGGAAACGATCAACGATAGCGGCGCGGTCACAGCCTTGTCTTCGCCGCCCTCTTTCCAGGTCGTCTTCATGCTCATCGAATCCTTGCCGACCGGGATGCCGATGCCGAGCTGCGGACACAGTTCCATGCCCACCGCGTGCACGGTATCGAACAGCGCGGCATCCTCGCCGTGGTGTCCCGCCGCCGCCATCCAGTTGGCGGACAGCTTGATATCGCCGATCCTGGCGATGCGTGCTGCAGCGATATTGGTGATCGCCTCGCCTACCGCCATGCGCCCGGAAGCCGGCGCATTCACCAGCGCCAGCGGGGTGCGCTCGCCGATCGCGAACGCTTCGCCGCGATGGGTGTTGAAGCCCATCAGCGTCACCGCGACATCCGCCACCGGCACCTGCCACGGGCCGACCATCTGGTCGCGCGCGGTCATGCCGCCGACAGTGCGGTCGCCGATACTGATCAGGAAGGTCTTGTTCGCCACCGACGGCAGGCGCAACACCCGCCCGATCGCGTCGCCCAATTCGAAGCGGCCGATATCGCAGGCATTCAGCCGGGGCGTTTCGCGCGTCGCGTTGCGCGTCATCTTCGGCGGTTTGCCGAGCAGCACCGACAGCGGCATGTCCACCGGGGCATTGCCGAATTCCGTGTCGTGCACGGTGATGCGGTCTTCGTCCATCGCGGTGCCGACCACTTCGAACGGACAACGTTCGCGCTCGCAGAAGGCGCGGAACTGTTCGAGGCGTTCCGGCGCGATGGCCAGCACGTAGCGTTCCTGGGATTCGTTGCACCAGATCTGTTTCGGCGACATGCCGGTCTCGTCCAGCGGGATCTTGCGCAACTCGAAGTCCGCGCCCTTGCCGCCGCCGTGCACCAGTTCCGGCAGCGCGTTGGACATGCCGCCCGCGCCGACATCGTGTATCGACAGGATCGGATTGTCGTCACCAAGCTGCCAGCAGCGGTCGATGACTTCCTGCGCGCGGCGCTGCATCTCTGGGTTGCCGCGCTGCACCGAATCAAAATCGAGATTCTCGGCATTGCTGCCGGTATCCATGCTGGATGCCGCGCCGCCGCCGAGGCCGATCAGCATGCCGGGGCCGCCCAGATGGATCAGCAGTGCACCGACCGGAAGTTCGTGCTTGTGGGTGTGCCCGGCATTGATGCTGCCAAGGCCGCCGGCCAGCATGATGGGCTTGTGGTAGCCGCGCATCTCGCCGCTGACGCTCTCCTCGAAGGTGCGGAAATAACCGGCCAGATTGGGGCGGCCGAATTCGTTGTTGAACGCCGCCGCACCGATCGGGCCGTCCAGCATGATCTGCAATGCGGAGACGATACGCGACGGTTTTCCATAAGTCGCACCCTCTCCCCCAGCCCCTCTCCCGCCAGCGGGCGAGGGGAACGTTCCCTCTCCCGCTGGCGGGAGAGGGTTAAGGAGAGGGCTGTATTGTTCCCACGGCTGTCTAAACCCCGGAATATTCAGGTTGGACACCGAGAAGCCGGTGAGGCCGGCCTTGGGCTTGGAACCGGTACCGGTCGCACCTTCGTCGCGTATCTCGCCGCCGCTGCCGGTCGCCGCGCCCGCGAACGGCGCGATCGCGGTCGGGTGGTTGTGCGTCTCGACCTTCATCAGCGTGTGGGTCAGTTCCTCGCTGAACGCATAGCCGCCATCTGCACGCGGATAGAAACGCTCGATGCGCGCGCCCTCGATCACCGAGGAATTGTCGGAATAGGCCACCACCGTGCCCTGCGGGCTCACCTTGTGGGTGTTGCGGATCATGCCGAACAGCGACATGTCCTGTGCCTCGCCGTCGATCACCCAGTCGGCATTGAATATCTTGTGGCGGCAATGCTCGGAATTGGCCTGCGCGAACATCATCAGCTCGACGTCGGTCGGATTGCGCTCCAGTTTGCGGAAATTCTCGACCAGGTATTCGATCTCATCGGCGGACAGAGCCAACCCCATCTCGCGGTTGGCTTTATTAAGCGCCTTGCCGCCCCCTTTCAGCACGTTCACCGTCTGCATCGGTTGCGGCTTGCCGTGCCGGAAGATTTTTTCCGCGGCACCGTCGATACTGTCCAGCACGGTCTCGGTCATGCGGTCGTGCAGCAACGGCAAAACTGCGGCCAGTTCCGCCTTTCCCAGCGGCTTGCCGTTGGCAGCGCGCAGGTAATACACCACGCCGCGTTCGATGCGTTCGATTCCGGTCAGACCACAATGCCGCGCGATGTCGGTCGCCTTGGTCGACCATGGCGAGATCGTGCCGAGGCGCGGCACCACCAGCAGGCGCTGGCATACCCCGGCGTCTGATGGTTCGCCGGACTTCCTGTCCAGGCCCAGCACCCTGCCCAGCAACCGTGCCTGCGCATTGCTCAACCCCGGCGAGAAGGAGGCCGCAAGAAGCCCGTTGCGCAACGACTTTCCGTGCAAGGCGCTGAAATAGAAATGGCGCGTGGCAACGACATCAATGCCCGGGACGGCGGCATTCAGCGCGGCGCGCAGCTTGTCGAGGCGGAAGGTGGATAACGCGGAATGACCGACAGAGACATGAAACATGGCAGGGATCGTGAAAATTTATTCGGGCCGCGATTATACTATGCGCCCCACCCATTGACCCGGCCAGATAATGAGCAAAAACATCCCCACCCTGACCCGCAAACAGGTTGCCGCCCGGTTGCCGAAACGCCCGCGCGACAGCCACAAAGGCATGTTCGGCACTGTCACGGTGATCGGCGGCGCATCCGGCATGGTCGGCGCGGCGCTGCTGGCCGGACGGGCGGCGCTGAAGCTGGGTGCGGGCTGCGTGCATGTCGGCCTGCTGGCGGACAATGCTCCGGCCGTCGATCCGCTGCAACCGGAACTGATGTTGCATCGGGCCAACGATGCAATGCGCGCACTCCCTCTCCCCAACCCTCTCCCGCAAGCGGGAGAGGGGGCAACCGTGAGAAGCATTTCCAATTCTGTACTGGCCATCGGCTGCGGGCTGGGAGGCAGCCTGGCCGCGCAGAAACTCCTCCACGACGCGCTGCGCAGCGATGCCGCGCTGGTGCTGGATGCCGATGCGCTGAACCTGCTGGCGTTGCGTCCCGACCTGCGCAGCCTGCTGTCAGCGCGCAAGGCTGCTTACGTACTCACCCCTCATCCCGGCGAAGCCGCGCGCTTGCTGGGCGCCGAAACCGGCACGGTACAGGCCGACCGCATCGCGGCAGTACAACGACTGGCACAGGAATATGGCGGCAGCATCGTGCTGAAGGGCGCGTACAGCCTGTGCGCAACCCGCGACGGCAGACTGTTCGTCAACCGCACCGGGAATCCCGGCATGAGCGCCGCCGGAATGGGCGATGTGCTGACCGGCATGATCGCAGCCTTCATCGCACAGGGACTGGATGCCGATGACGCGCTGCTGCTGGCGGTATACCTGCACGGTGCGGCGGGCGACGAACTGGCGAAACAGCAGGCCACGACTGGCATGAGTGCGACTGAAGTCACCGAATGGGCGCGCTGGTTATTGAACCAGTGGCAGATACGCTAGCATGCTGCAAGGGTGACAACCGGCCCTGCGGGGCCGGACACGGGGAAGCCTGAAAAAAATCGCTTGTCCCCCCGGCCAAATGTGTTTAACAATTCGCCACACTGGAAATACTGACGACATCGTATTATTCATCGAGCCTCATCTGGACAGGAGATTCGTATGCGCAAACGTGCCGAGTTGCTGATGGAGATCATCCAGAATCCACGCCCGGATGAATTTGTCATTCGTGCGCTGGAAGAACATGCTCCGGGCATCGAACTGCCCCGGGTCATCCTTTCCAGGACAGTGTTCCTCGAGGTTCTGCGCCAGTTCGAGGGCGGCATGCTGGATGCATCGGAACTGAAAGCCTGGGCAAGCCGGTTGTACGACCACCCGGATATCGGGTTCGAATTCGGGAATGAAGGCGCATTGGAAGAAGCGACATATATGCTGGCTTATAGCGAAATACACGGTATGGCGGACGATGAATTGTGCCGGCACATAGAAACCATGCTGGAAAGGCGCGAATCCGACAGGTTTTGACCCCGGCCCGCCATCCGGCATCGGCCACTCCGGCAATCCCGATTATCCACGCATGAGTTATCCCATCGACATCTCCGAAGAAGCCGGAGTGCGCTATCTGCACTTCGGGTCCACCTGGATACAGGGCGCGATGCGCATCGCGCGGCCGTGGAACCTGGAGCTGGAATATACCCGTGAAATGATGGCCAGCCTGCTGCTGCGGGAGGGTGGCGGCAAAGCCGCCGGGCACCCACCGGCGTACTCCTCGCGGGTGCTGCGGGAGGATGCGCGCTGGCCGCGCAAGGTGCTGCTGATCGGCCTGGGCGCGGCTTCGCTGACCAAGTTCCTGTACCGCCATCGTCCGCTCGCGCATCTCACCATCGTCGAGATCGAGCCGGCCGTGGTCGCCGCCGCACAGCAGTATTTCAAGCTGCCGGAAGACGACAAGCGCATCCATATCGTCATCGGCGACGGCGCGGAATATGTGCTGGGCACGAACAAGAAATTCGACCTGATCCTGGTGGACGGATTCAACGATCACGCGCACCCCGGAGAACTGAACACCCTGCCGTTCTATCAGGCATGCCGCACCCGGTTGAGCAACGAGGGCATCATGGCCGTCAACCTGATCGGCATCAGCCGCGGTGCGATGGGCGGCTTCAGGTATATCACCCAGGCCTTCGAAGACCGCGCGCTGATGTTCCCTTCCTGCGAAAGCGGCAATACCATCGCCTTCGCCGCCGGGGGTGAGCCGGTCGACATCACTTTCGATGAATTGAAGGAGAATGCGCTGGCCCTGAAGCAGCAGGCCGGGCTGAACCTGTTACCCACACTGGCGCGCCTGGCACAGGCCAGAACCTGTTTGAACGATACGCTGACCCTGTGATCGGTCAGGCGGATGTTCCGGCGATACGCCGCCAGACCAGCCTCACCCCGCGCCACAGTCTGGGCAGCACCCAGACCAGCACGGCGACGAACAGCACGATGAACACCAGGAACCACGCCGGGTGCGCCAGCGCCAGCCACAGTCCCATCACCAGCAGACCTTCTTCGCCGAACGAGGCGACCCAGTTGCTGAATGGCTCCGGCGAAGTATTGATCAGAGCGCGGCTGCCCGATTTGGCGAAATGTGTGCCGCCTGCCAGCGTGCCACCAAGCAACGCGAATGCTGCGGCAACGAGCGGATCGCTGCTGTCTATCGCGCCCATCGCCAGCAATGCCCCCGCCGGAATGCGGATGAAGGTATGGACGCTATCCCATGCGCTATCCACCACCGGGAACTTGTCGGCGAAGAACTCCACCACGAACAGCGCGCCGGACAGGCCGATGACATAAGGGTTGGACAGAACCTCAAGAGCTGCCGGAAGCCCGATATAACCGAGCCTTTCCAGCAGCCCGACGATGCACACCGTCGCATACAGCCGGATACCGCTCGCCCAGCCGAGTCCTGTCGCCAGCGCGATACTGGAAACCGCGTCCATCTCCCTGCCTCCTGTTGATACCACTTGCCGAGACGCGATTATCGCAGGTAAGCAATCGTTCCGGAACGAACGCAATCGTTACTTGCGCGCGGTTTTGTTTTAGCATGTAGCCTTGAGATCATGCCAAGGAGGAGATCATGTTGTTGCATTCCCTATTGCTGTGCGGCCTGTTGTCTTTCCCTTTGCTGGCCCATGCCGAAGCCGGGCCGTACAACCGGGTAGATTTCCAGGTCGAATCCGCGCGCGAGGTCGCCAACGACCTGTTGACGGCCACCATGCGGATACAAATCCAGGATCGGCAGCCGTCGCGCGTCGCGCAACAACTCAATACCGCGCTCAACGATGCGCTGAAGCAGGCCGCCGCCTTCGAACACGTCAAGGCCAGCAGCGGCAACCAGCACACCTATCCGGTATATGGCAAGGACAACCGGGTGGACGGCTGGCGCGGCCACGGCGAGATCCGCCTGGAGAGCCGCGATTTCAAGGCTGCGGGCGATCTCATCATGCGGCTGCAGCAAACTTTGCAGCTTGGTGACATCCACTTCTCCGTTGCGCCGGATACCCGCGCGAAGATCGAGAACGAACTGATCGCCGGAGCGATCAAGTCGTTCCAGGAACGCGCCGAGGCGATCCGCGCCGCGCTGGGCGCGCGCGCCTACAGGAGCGTCAACCTTTCCATCAACAGCGGCGGCAGGATGCCGGCACCCTACCCCATCGCCATGGCGCGTAGCGCGATGACGATGGAAGCGGCGATCCCGGCACCGGAATTCGCCGCTGGCGACAGCCGTATGGCGGTGCAGATCAACGGTACCATCGAGCTGCAGTGACGCGCAGTTTCGCCCGGCGATGTTCTTCATAAACGAAAAGGAGCACATATGTCTTCCCTGATCTTTCTCGGTTTCTTCGCAGTGGTGGTGTTCTACGGCATCACCCTGTACAACCACCTGGTCAACCTGAAGCATGCCGTCGCCAAGGCGTGGGCGAACATCGACGTGCTGCTCAAGCAGCGCCACGACGAATTGCCCAAGCTGGTCGAGGTGTGCAAGCAGTACAAGGAGTTCGAGCAGAGTACGCTGCAGAAGGTGATCGAAGCGCGCTCGCAGGTCCATGCGGCGCGCGAACGCCAGGACATCGGCGCGCTCGGCCAGGCGGAAGGCGCGCTGCGCATGGGGCTGGGCAGCATCTTCGCGGTGGCGGAGGCCTATCCCGAACTGAAGGCCAACGAGAACTTCATGCAGTTGCAGAACCGCATCACCGGCCTGGAGAACAGCATCGCCGACCGCCGCGAGCTGTACAACGAATCGGTGAACATCTACAACGTCGGCATCGAGCAGTTCCCCGCCGTGCTGGTCGCGAATATGTTCGGCTATGCCCCGAAGGCACTGCTGGAATTCTCCGCAACTGAAAAGGCTGACGTGGACATGAAACAGCTATTCAGCTGATTTCCCCATGCTGGCTTCGCTGCGCCGCGAATACGCGCACCTGGTCACGTCCGGTGCCCAGTTGCTGTTGCTGGTCATCGGCCTCAAGATGGAATCGCGCGAAGGCTGGATCGGCTGCCTGTCCCTGATGGCAGTCATCAGCTTCTTCGCCTGGCTGTCGGCGCTGCACCGGCTGCGCATGATCCGCGGCACGCCGACCTCGAAGGTCGCCTCCGCCGCGCAGGGTTATGTCGAGCTCGTCGGACGAGGCCAGTTCTTCGGCGGAACGCCACTCATCAGTAAACTGCGCGCATTGCCCTGCCTGTGGTACCGCTACGAAGTCGAAGAGGAATACCACACCAAGAACGGTCGCTCATGGCGCACCATCGATAGCGGCGAGAGCAGCGATTCGTTCATCCTGCGCGACGGCAGCGGGGAATGCGTGGTCGATCCGGAAGACGCGGAGATCGTCACCCGGCATCACGACCGGTGGATCGAGGGCCATTATCGTTACACCGAATGGAAACTCATCCAGAACGACAGCCTGTATGCCCTCGGGGAATTCCGCACGCGCAGCCTGGGCACCGAATTTGACGTCCGCGCCGAACTCAACGCGTTGCTGGCGGAATGGAAGCGCGACCTGCCCGCCCTGCATGCGCGCTTCGACCTGGACAACAACGGCGAACTGGATATGACCGAATGGATGCTGGCGAGAAGGGCCGCGCAACGTGAAGTGGCAAAGAAGAAGCGCGAGGCGCAGGCGCAGCCGGATATCCATATCATCAGCCGGCCGCGCGACGGCAAGCTGTTCCTGCTCAGCAACCTCACACCCGATAAACTCTCGCGTCGCTACCTGCTCTGGTCATGGGCGCATGTGACCATCTTCTTCGGCGCGCTCATCGGACTGGGCTGGATGCTGCAAATGAAACCGTTCTAGGATTTTTCCCTGACAGCGATCAACACCGCCCACACGCCCAGCGCGAGATAGCACAACAGCGACCATTCCGGGATGCCGAGCCCCAGGAAACTCCAGACCTTTTCCGCACATTCGCCCGAGCCGTGCAGCAACTCCTTCAGCACATCGGCCATCGGCATGGTCTCCAGCATGTAGTCGAGGCCGGGGCCACAGGCCGGCACCTGGTCCTTGGGCAGGTTCTGGATCCAGATATGGCGCGCGGCAACGGCCACGCCGGACAGTGACAACAATCCGATCAGCGCCGCATAGATGCGCTCGCCGGCGCGCTTCGGGCCATGTAGTGCGGCCACCGCGAACATCGCCAGGATCGCGATGAACGCCACGCGCTGCACCATGCACAACGGACAGGGATCCAGGTGCCTGACGTATTGCAGGAACAGGCCGAAGCCCATCAGTCCGCTGGCGAACAGCGCGCCTGCCAGGTACAGCCAGCGATTGGAAACGCCTTGCCAGAGCCTTAGGATATCCATCATATCTCCTCTATCCATGCAGCCTGTATCGCCTCGAGCACCTTCTCGCCGCCGCGCCCGTGATCGTCATCGAACCCCTCCAGGTCGACCACCCGGTTGTGCAGATCGACGAAGCGCACGGTGCGCGGGTCGATGTCTGGGTATTTTTCGCTCAGCGCGATGGCGATGTCGCGCACGTCTGTCCATTTCATACGGGAACCTCCGTCAGCCTTCTTTGACCATGTTGATCGTGTACTTCGGGATCTCCACGACCAGATCCCGGTCCGCCACCACCGCCTGACAGGACAGGCGTGACGCGGGCTCCAGCCCCCATGCCTTGTCGAGCAGGTCTTCCTCGGTCTCCTCGGCAGGATTCAGCGTGCTGAACCCTTCGCGCAAAATGACATGGCAGGTGGTACAGGCGCAGGATTTTTCACAGGCGTGCTCGATCTCGATGCCGTTCTGCAACAGCGCATCGCACAGCGAGATGCCAGGCTCGACATTGAACAGCGCGCCCTCCGGGCACAGTTCCTCATGCGGCAACACGATGATCTGCGTCATGATTTATTCTCCAGTTCGGATATCTTCCTGCCTGCCAGCGCGCGCGCGACGCTCTTGTCCATGCGCGCCTGCGCGAAGCGGACCGTGGCATCGTTCAACGCGACGATGCCGCGTTTGATGGCGAGGTGGTCGGATCGTTTCAAGGTTTCCTGCAATTTTTCCATCTGCGCCCCGATAATCGCGCGCTCGTCCGGCCCGAGCAGATCGCCGTCCTGTTCCAGCGCATGGCGCACCGCTTCCAGCAACTGTTCCGCTTCGGTCTGCTGTTCGCGCAACGCGCGCGCCTGCATGTCGTCCTGCGCATGTTGCGTGGATTCCTGCAACATGCGTGTGATCTCGGCATCGGACAGGCCGTAGGAAGGCTTGACGGCGATCGCCGCCTCGATCCCCGACCCGGTCTCGCGCGCCGACACGTTGAGCAAGCCGTCGGCGTCCACCTGGAAAGTCACGCGGATGCGCGCCGCCCCCGCGACCATCGCCGGAATGCCGCGCAGTTCGAACTTCGCCAGCGAACGGCAATCGCTCACCAGTTCGCGTTCGCCCTGCAGTACATGGATGCTCATCGCGGTCTGGCCGTCCCTGCAGGTGGTGAATTCCTGCGCGCGCGCGGTGGGGATGGTACTGTTGCGCGGCACGATCTTCTCGACCAGCCCGCCCATGGTCTCGATGCCCAGGCTGAGCGGGATCACGTCCAGCAGCAGCCAGTCGTCACCGCCGCGATTGCCCGCCAGCACATTGGCCTGGATCGCCGCACCCAGCGCCACCACTTTTTCCGGATCGAGGTTGGTCAGCGGCGTCTGCCCGAAGAACTCGGCCACCGCGCGCTGCACCTGCGGCATGCGGGTGGAGCCGCCCACCATCACCACGCCCTTCACCTCGTCCACGCTCAGCCCCGCATCGCGCAAAGCCTTGCGCGTCGGTTGCAGGCTGCGTGCCAGCAGGTTCCGGGTCATCTCGTAGAACGCCTCGCGCGTCAGCGTCACATCCACCAGTTCGCCGTTGCCCAGCACGGCGGTAATCTGCGTCTGCATGTGCTCGGTCAGCAGCTCCTTGGCGCCGCGCGCATGGGTCAGCAGCAAGCGTGTATCGTTCGCGCCGAGCTGCGACAGACCGGCTTCCTCCAGTATCCAGCAATAGATGCGCTGATCGAAATCGTCCCCGCCCAGCGCGGAATCGCCGTTGGTCGCCAGCACTTCGAACACGCCCTTGGACAGCCGCAGGATGGAGATGTCGAAAGTCCCGCCGCCCAGGTCGTACACCGCATATACCCCTTCCGAGGCGTTATCCAGTCCGTAGGCGATGGCCGCCGCGGTCGGTTCGTTGAGCAGGCGCAGCACGTTGAGTCCGGCCAGCCGCGCGGCATCCTTGGTGGCCTGGCGCTGGGCATCGTCGAAATAGGCCGGCACGGTGATCACCGCCCCGACCAGCTCGCCTCCGAGCGAACGTTCCGCCCGGTCGCGCAGCACCTTGAGGATCTCGGCGGAGACTTCCACCGGGCTCTTCACGCCGGCCACGGTGCGCAACTGCACCATGCCGGGCGTATCCACGAAACGGTAGGGCAGGTCGATCACCTCACCCACGTCCTTGAGGCCACGCCCCATGAAACGTTTGACCGAGACGATGGTGTTAACCGGATCCCGGCTCTGCTCCTGCTGCGCAGTCACGCCGACATGCACCGTGCCATCCGCAAGGTAGCGCACCACCGAGGGCAGCAGCGCACTGCCCTCCTCGTCGTTGAGCACCACGCTGATACTGTTGCGCACCGTCGCCACCAGCGAGTTGGTGGTGCCGAGGTCGATGCCGACCGCCAGCCGGTGCTGGTGCGGTGCGGCGCTCAGGCCGGGTTCGGATATCTGCAAGAGGGCCATGTAGAGTCGTAAGTCGTAAGTCGTAAGTTGTGAGTCGTGAGTGGTTTATAGCTTTGGGCTACTCACCACTTTCCACTCCCCACTTGCTAGCTGTCTATCGCGTCATAAGCGGAATGGATCTCTTCCGCAAGTTTTTCCATGAAGCGCAGTTTGCGCACCAGTCCGGCGGCAAACGCGTAATCCTTCTCGGTATCGATTTTAACCGCAAGCTGCGCTTCGAGTCCGCGCGTCTCCTCCCGCACGGCCGATCCGATGCGGTCGAGCGCACCGGCATCGCGCGCCTGCTGCGCATCCGCCACCGCCTCGCGCCATTCCATCTGCTGCATCAGGAAATCCGCCGGCATCGCGGTATGGGTGTCTTCCCCGGTGCTTACGCCGTGTAGCGACAACAGGTAGCGCGCGCGGCGCAACGGATTGCGCAACGTCTGGTAGGCCTCGTTCACCTGCGTGGAAAGCTGCATCGCGAGACGCTGCTCCGCTTCACCGAGATGCGCGGACTTGTCGGGGTGAACCTGCGCCTGAAGGGCGCGATACTCCCGTTCGAGCTGCGCCGCGTCCATCTGGCAGGACTGCGCAAGACCGAACAACTGGAAGTGGTTTTTCTGGAGATCGGGGCCGGCGGATGACATCAGACCTGGAAGCTCTCTCCGCACCCGCACTGGTTCTTGACGTTGGGATTGTTGAACTTGAAACCTTCGTTCAGTCCTTCGCGCGCATAGTCCAGCTCCATACCGTCGATATAGGGCAGGCTTTTCGGATCGACCAGCACTTTCACACCGTGGCTGTCGAAGAGGATGTCGTCGCTGCCGATCTCGTCGGCGAACTCCAGCTTATAGGCCATGCCGGAACAGCCGCTGGTGCGCACACCGATGCGCAGGCCGACGCCCTTGCCGCGTTTGGCGATGAAACCCAGCACATGGTTCGCGGCCTTGTCTGTCAATGTAATTGCCATGATGACTTCCTTGAAAACAATTCGTTGTCCACGAAATTCACGAAAATAAAATCCGTATTTTTGTTCGTGGCTTTCGTGTATTTCGTGGACCAATGGTTTTTGAACTACCTACTGCCCTTGCAGGCCGCCGTCTCGACGTTCTCGCCGTGCTTGGCCTTGTAATCGGCCACCGCCGCCTTGATGGCGTCCTCGGCAAGGATCGAACAGTGGATCTTCACCGGCGGCAGCGCCAGTTCCTCGGCGATCTGCGTGTTCTTGATCTCCAGCGCCTGCTCCACGGTCTTGCCTTTCACCCATTCGGTCACCAGCGAACTGGATGCGATGGCCGAACCGCAGCCGTAGGTCTTGAACTTGGCATCCTCGATCACGCCATCCTTGCCGACCTTGATCTGCAGTTTCATCACGTCGCCGCAGGCCGGCGCGCCGACCATGCCGGTTCCCAGCCCTTCCGCGTCCCTGGCGAACGAACCGACGTTGCGCGGATTCTCGTAGTGGTCCAGTAATTTTTCGCTGTATGCCATGATGCCCTCCTTAGTGCGCAGCCCATTGGACGGTGTCCAGGTCGATGCCGTCCTTGTACATTTCCCACAATGGCGATAACTCGCGCAGCTTGCCGATCTTGCTGTTGAGCAGCGCGATCACATAATCCACTTCCTCTATCGTGGTGAAACGCCCCACGCTGAAACGGATCGAGCTGTGCGCCAGTTCGTCGCTGCGCCCCAGCGCGCGCAGCACGTAGGACGGCTCCAGGCTCGCCGAAGTGCAGGCGGAACCGCTGGATACCGCGACATCCTTGATCGCCATGATCAGCGATTCGCCCTCGACAAAGTTGAAGCTGAGGTTGAGGTTATGCGGCACGCGCTGCTCCATGTCGCCGTTGATGTGCACCTCTTCCATGCTCATCAGGCCTTTCAGCAGGCGGTCGCGCAACATCCGGATGCGCTCGTTCTCCGTCGCCATCTCTTCCTGCGCGATGCGGAACGCCTCGCCCATGCCGACGATCTGGTGCGTCGCCAGCGTGCCGGAACGCATTCCGCGCTCGTGTCCGCCGCCGTGCATCTGCGCTTCCAGTCGCACGCGCGGCTTGCGCCGTACATACAGCGCGCCGATCCCTTTCGGGCCATAGGTCTTGTGCGCGGAAAAACTCATCAGGTCGACCTTGAGTTGCTGCAGGTCGATCGCCACCTTGCCGGTCGCCTGCGCCGCATCGACGTGGAACAGGATGCCCCGCTCACGGCAGATCTCGCCGATCGCGGCGATATCCTGGATGACGCCGATCTCGTTGTTGACCAGCATCACCGATACCAGCGAGGTATCGGGACGGATCGCGGCCTTCAGTTTATCCAGATCGAGCAGGCCGTCCGGCTCCGGATCGAGGTAGGTCGCGCTGTAGCCTTCGCGCTCCAGTTCGCGCACCGTGTCGATCACCGCCTTGTGCTCGATGCTCATGGTGATGACGTGTTTGCCCCTGCCCTGATAGAAGTGCGCCGCGCCCTTGATGGCGAGGTTGTTCGATTCGGTCGCGCCGGAGGTCCAGACGATCTCCCGTGGATCGGCATTGACCAGCGCGGCAACCTGCGCGCGCGCGCATTCGACGGCTTCATCCGCCTCCCAACCGAAGGCATGGGAACGGCTGGCCGGATTGCCGAACTTCTCGGTCAGGTAGGGGATCATCTTTTCGGCCACGCGCGGATCGACCGGCGTGGTCGCGGAATAATCCATGTAAATCGGTAACTTCATCTTTTCAATATCCCTGGTGATGCCGGCACGTAGCGTCCGTTGTCAGGCTCACGGGGCCGCAACGGCTCTGGCGGTTCCATTCTTGCCCGCCGTGACCGGCGCTATCCCCGACCTGTTTTTGGCATAGCTGTCAACCATCTGTTGCAGGCTGACGCCTTCGAGATAGTCGAATATCTTCTCGTTCAGCCCCATCCACAGATCATGGGTGATGCACGGCTTCATGTCCTGGCAATCCCCCCTTCCGCCGCAATTGGTCGCGTCCAGCGGTTCGTCCACCGCCACCACGATCTCGGCGATATTGATCTTGCCGGCCGGCCTGGCCAGGCAATAACCGCCGCCCGGGCCGCGCACGCTCTCGACGATACTGTTGCGGCGCAGCTTGCCGAATAATTGTTCCAGATAAGAGAGCGATATATTCTGCCGTTCGCTGATCGAAGCCAGCGTCACCGGCCCCTTCCCGCCGCGCATCGCAAGGTCAACCATCGCTGTCACGGCAAAACGTCCTTTGGTGGTCAATCTCATGTCATCTCTCCATTCAATATGAGTGAATCCGGTAATCCAGCATTGCCGAAGCGCATGCTGCATCAGCCATGGCTAATAATAGAATACCCAATCGTTTCAGTCAACAATCTTGTTCAAATGATTGGGATCGAACTTATCGGCGGTGGCGCGTTCCTCTTCGACGCGCACGCCCATCTTTTCGAGTTGCTGCAGAATGAAGTCGATGCGCTGGTCCACCGTCACGCTGTGCCCGATCAGGCCGTGCAGCGCCTTGTTCACCGGGTCGTTCTGATCGTTGCCGATGCCGTATGCATTGAAACCATGCACGACCTTTTTTTCCTCGTCGAGGATGCGCGCCGGAATGCCGGCCGCAGTCGCGCCTGCCGGCACGTCCTTCACCACCACCGCGTTCGAGCCGATCTTCGCCCCGTCGCCGACATGGATCGGGCCGAGTATCTTCGCGCCCGCACCCACCACCACGCCGTTGCCCAGCGTGGGATGGCGCTTGCCTTCCTTCCACGAAGTGCCACCCAGCGTCACGCCGTGATACAGCGTCACATCATCGCCGATCTCGGCCGTTTCCCCGATCACCACGCCCATGCCGTGGTCGATGAAGAAACGCCGGCCGATGGTCGCTCCCGGGTGGATCTCGATGCCGGTGAACCAGCGCGCAAAATGCGAGACGAAGCGTGCCAGCCATTTGAGGTTGGCATGCCACAGTGTGTTCGCCATACGATGCAGCATACGTGCATGCACCCCCGGATAGCAGGTCAGCACCTCGAAGGCGCTGCGCGCCGCCGGGTCGCGGTCGAAAACACTGGCGATATCTTCCCTGATATTTTCAAACATCCTTGTGCTCTTGCTGGTAGCGCGATTTGAGGCGCGCATTGTACTCGGTTGTGACGCTCAGGATACCTCTGAGGATATTGATCTCCTCCTGTTCCAGCCGTGCCCGCGCGTACAGGCGGCGCAGGCGCTGCATCAGCCGCGCCGGATTCTGCGTGGTGAAAAAACCGATCTCGTGCAACGTCTTTTCCAGATGTGCATAGAAACCCTCGGTCTGCTCATGTGCGGCAGGCTGCATCTCCGCAACGCGCGGCAGATGGCTTTGTCCCGCCACAGCCAACTCATATGCCATCACCTGCACCGCGGAAGCAACGTTGAGGGATGAGAATTCGGGGTTCGCCGGGATGTTCACACCCAACTGCGCCTTGCCCATCTCTTCGTTGGTCAGGCCGGACATCTCGGTGCCGAACAGCAGCGCCACCGGCCCCGCCTGTGCCTCCTGCAACACCAGAGGCATCCCCTCGCGCGGCGTCTTCACCTCGATCGAGATGTCGCGCAACCGCGCCGTCATCGCCGCCGTGAACACCACGCCCTGCAACGCCTCATCGATGGAACCGCACACCACCGCACGGTCGAGGATGTCGTCCGCTCCCGCCGCCATCGCCGATGCCTGGGGATCGGGGAAATGGCGCGGATTGATCAGGTACAGCCGGCTCAATCCCATGGTCTTCATCGCGCGCGCCGCCGCGCCGATGTTGCCCGGATGGGTGGTATGGCTCAGCACCACACGAACATTATTTAGCAGATCAGGTTTATTCAAAGGACAATACCAACTAAAATGCGCACCGGTTACTTCAATTCGAAACTTTGAGTAACCGTAGCGAGCGGCTTGAGTGCAAGGCGCACGGCGCACAGGAACCGGAGTGTACTCATCAGTACATGAGGATTCCGAGCACCGCGCAACGCAGCGAGCGGATGGGTGGCGGTGAAACCGCCGGGCACCCACCGGCCTGCCCCTTGCGGGTAAATCAAGACGCGCAGTAGGTTAATCAAAGTTTCGCGCTCATTAAAAAGGTCGTACTGATATGCACCCCATGCTCAACACAGCGGTAAAGGCCGCGCGTCGCGCCGGCAACCTGATCTACCGTTCCGCCGACAAGATCGACCACCTCACCATCACCAAGAAATCCCATGCGGACTTCGTCAGCGAAGTGGATCGCGCCGCCGAACGCATCATCATAGACACCTTGCTGGAGGCCTATCCCGGCCATGCGATTCTAGCAGAAGAGAGCGGCGTCCAAGGCGAGTCGGAGTATGTCTGGATCATCGATCCGCTGGACGGCACCACCAACTTCCTGCACGGCGTGCCGCAATATGCCGTGTCCATCGCCTTGCAGCACAACGGCGTGCTGACCCAGTCCGTGGTGTACGACCCGACCAAGAACGACCTGTTCACCGCCACGCGCGGACGCGGCGCTTTCCTGAACGACAAGCGCATCCGCGTCAGCAAGCGCAGGGAACTGGTCGACAGCCTGATCGGCACCGGCTTCCCCTACACCCGTTTCGAACACATGGACGCCTACATGGCGATCTTCCGCGACCTGATGCAGAAGACCGCCGGACTGCGCCGCCCCGGCGCAGCCTCGCTGGACCTGGCATGGATGGCGGCCGGCCGCTACGACGGCTTCTTCGAGACCGGGCTCAAGCCATGGGACATCGCGGGTGGCTGCCTGCTGATCACCGAAGCCGGCGGCATGGTCAGCGACCTGCACGGTTCCAACACCTTCCTCAAGACCGGACACATCTGCGCGGGCAATCCCGACATCCACCCGCAACTGCTGAAAGTCATCGCACCGCACCTCACGGTCGGATTGAAAAGCTGACAATATTTTCGGAAGGATCGGCATGATCGACATTTCCGGTTTGACTTTCGACTATCCCGGCCATCGCGCGCTCGACGATGTCACCTTGACGGTCGCCAAGGGCAGCGTCACCGCGCTGGTCGGGCCCAACGGCGCGGGCAAGACCACCCTGATACGCTGCATCGCCGGTCTCGAGATCCCGCTGACCGGCAGCATCACGGTGGACGGCATGGATGTCGTCGAACAACCGCGCGACGTGCATCGCATCATGGGTTACCTGTCCGACTTCTACGGCCTCTACCAGGACCTGACCGTCGCGCAATGTCTTGAATACGCCGCCGCTTCGCAGGGTATGGAAGAAAGAACCATCCCCGCAGCAGTCCAGCGTACCGCGAAGCAGCTCGACCTCGTTGCACAGCTCGCACAAGCCAGCGGCAGCCTGTCACGCGGACAACGCCAGCGCGTCGCCATCGGCCAGGCCATCATCCATCAACCGAAATTGCTGTTACTGGACGAGCCTGCATCCGGGCTTGATCCCGAAGCGCGCGCCAATCTCGCCGCGCTGTTCCGCCAATTACAGGCCGAAGGCATGACCTTGCTGGTGTCCTCGCACATCCTCGCCGAACTGGACGAATACTCCACCCATATCCTGGCGCTGCGCGAAGGCCGCATTCTGGAGAACCGTGCGCTGAACTCCCCGCACCAGCCGGACGTGAAGCGGCGCCTGACGCTTGCCCTTGCGCAAACCGATGCGCGTTTGCGCGACTGGCTGACCGCGACAGACAAGATCGACCTGATCAGCGCGACCGGGGATCATGCCGAATTCGATTTCCACGGCGACCTGGGGGCGCAAGCCGCGCTGCTGAAACTGATGATCCGCGAGGGTTTCGCAGTGAGCAGCCTGGCCGAGCACAAGGAGAATCTGCAGCAATCCTATCTGCGCTCCGTCGCGGCGCATCTGGAGGGGCAGCCATGAGCAATCCCGAATTCAAACGCAACCTGTGGCTGTCATTCTCCCTGCATCGCCTCATCGCCATGCCCGCACTGCTGGCGCTTACCTTCCTGACCGCCGCGCTCATGGCCAATGATGCAGGCGATGTTCCGAACAGTCTTTACGCGACATCGTCCACGTTGTTCATCTTCATCGTCTGGTTGTGGGGGGCACGGAACGCCCACGCCTGCATCGTCGACGAGCTGCGCGACAAGACATGGGACCAGCAACGCATGAGCGCGCTCGACCCGTGGACGATGACCTGGGGAAAACTGTTCGGCGCGACCGCGTTCAACTGGTATGGCGGCCTGATATGCCTCGCCGTCATGACCCTCTCCGGCATCGTCGCCGGCAAGCACGACGTGATGCACCTGCTGCTCACGCTGACCGCCGTCGGCATCATGATCCATGCGGCGCTGATCGCCCTGAACCTGCACAACAACCAGATCGAGACGCGTGTCGCCCAACGCAACGGGACGAACTGGATGGCGATCCTGCTGGCGCTGTTCCTGATCCAGGCCTCGTTCGCCTTCATCCCCATATTCATGGGCAGGAACGACCACGTCGTCTCATGGTGGAACATGGATTTCGATCGCGCCCTGTTCCTGCTCGACAGCGCGCTGCTTTTCGCTGCCTGCGCCATACTCGCCGCATGGCGTGTCACCTGCAACGCGCTGCAGGTGCGCACCCTGCCCTGGGCATGGCCGCTGTTCGCCTGCATCCTGACGCTCTATTTCGCGGGTTTCCTGCACGACGGGAGACTCTCGCAACACTTGCTGATCGGCCTGGTCATCGCCAGCATGCTGACCTATGCCACCCTGTTCAGCGAACCCAGCACCCTCATCCGCTGGCGAAAACTGCGCCTGTTGCAGGCGCGCGCCGACTGGCGCGGCTGGCTGGAACACCTGCCGCTGTGGACGACCACACTCGCGCTCACCTTCCTGTTCGCCCTGCTACTGGTACTCACAACGGGCAGCGATGACACAGGATTGGGCAGTACCGACTTCCTGAAACCGCAATACGCGCTGACACTGGCCTTGATGCTGCTGCGCGACGCCTGCATCCTGCTGTTCTTCGCGTTCTCACCGATCAACAGGCGCGTGGTCGCCGTCACCCTGCTGTACCTGATGGTGCTCGACCTGTTGTTGCCGTTCCTTGCGGGCGCCGCGCACCTGGATGCGGTACGGTTCTTCCTCATGCCGATCGATGCCAGCCACGATGCGTGGAGCAGCGTACTGGTCATGACCGTTCACACGGCCATTGCCATCGGCTTGTTGAACTGGCGGCTGCGCAACTCAGAACAGCTGTAACCGGCGTCATTCGCCAGTCATATCGGCGCGAGATCCAGCAACCTTTCCAGGATCGCCGCCCGTTCGGCGGGGGGCAGTTTGCACAGCTTGTCCGCCCAGCGCGCCTTCTTGCGCTTGATCCTTTCCCGCTCCCGGTAATTCTCGCCGAGGAAGGTCAGTTCCGACGGGACTGCCGGCGGCTCGTAATTCAGCCACAGCGATTCGGTTTTCAGGCCGCCGCGCGTCATGGCCTCGAAATCGATCCGCTTCCACTTCGCCAGCGCCTTGTCGTAAATATCGTTCCGGTATCCGGACAACATCACGGAGGCCGGTATCGTCAGCAGCACGGACACCAGATGCCGGTGCTGGTCGTCGGTCATCTCGTGGTTGTACAGGCGCCGCCCGGAACGGGTGGACATGATGTAAGGCGGATCGCAATAGATGAACTCGGTGCCGGTGAAGTGGTATTGCGCGAGTTCCGTGATCGCATCGCCGTGGATGATCGTCGTGGACAGGTTCACATGCGGTTTCAGTTTTTCGAGTGCCGCAGCATCCGCATCGATGATGACGCTGGCCAGCGCGGGACGTTTCGCCCGGTACACGCTGCCGCCGCCCACGAAGGGTTCGATATAAGTTGTGTGGGGGGGGATCAGGTTGATGATCTTCTGGTATATCCCCGCTCCGCCCTTGCCGCCTGGATAACGCATCTGGATCCTCCTGTCGTTCCTGATTAACGATGGCGACGAGTATCGTCAGAAATGACGATGCTGTCAAGCGATTCCCTGCCATGGATGATGTGGCCGTATCAAACTGATGGCATGTCCCGCCTTATTTTGGTAGATTGACTACAACGCCCGCCAGGCTTCGACTGTCCAGCTTGCCGTGGTCCGAGCGCCTATACGCAATGTAATGGTTTCGCCAGCATCGATGCCGATTCGCCCAGGAAGCAAGAGCTACTTTTGGAGGATGCAAGCATGAGATTCTTTATATGGATGTTCCTGCTAACGACATCCCTGCTGACCAACTCCGTCGCTGCCGATGAATCAAAGGTCGTCACTCCCGAGGAGGTCGGCCTGTCCTCTGCCCGGCTGGGGAACATCTCCGGTTTCATCGGCGATCATATCGAACAAAAGAAAATGGCCGGCGCGGTCGTGCTGGTCGCACGGCACGGCAAGATCGCCTACTTCGAGACCTTCGGCGTGGCCGACACCGGCAAACCGATGCAACGCGACACCCTGTTCCGCATCTGCTCGATGACCAAGCCGGTGGTCACACTGGCGATCCTGCAGCTCCAGGAAGAAGGCAAGTTGCTGCTATCCGACCCGGTCGCCAAATACATCCCCGAGTTCGCCCATCCCAAGGTGATCGAGATGCTGCCGCCCGGTTCGGATCCGGCCTTCAAGCTGGTGCCGGCCAAGCGCGACCTCACCATCAAGGACCTGCTCACCCATACCGCCGGCATGCCCTATTCGTTCGCCGCCGAGTGGTACCCGCAAGACCGTCTGTTGCGCCAGATGAACCTGCTCTATGAGGAGGCCGGCGTCAGCAGCGGCATGTACGAGACCGACGAGACGATAGGCGACATGGTCAAACGGCTGGCACGGCTGCCGCTGGCCAGCCAGCCCGGCGAGGCCTTCATCTACGGCATGGCGGCGGATGTCTCCGGCTATCTGGTGGAAGTGGTCTCAGGCCAGAAACTGGACGACTACATCACCGAGCACATCTTCAAGCCGCTGAAGATGAACGACAGCTATTTCTTCGTGCCGGAGAACAAACAAAGCAGGATGTCTGCGGTATGGAAGAGCGACTGGCACGGCAAGCTGGAAAAGGTCGCGCCCGGCCCGCATCAGGAAGGACTCTACCGTTATTCGCCCACCTTCCAGACCCATGGGCCGAAGAAGTTCCTGTCCGGTGGCGTCGGCATGGTCAGCACCGCCGGCGACTATTTCCGCTTCGCCCAGATGTTGCTGAACAAGGGCCGGCTGGACGGCGTGCGCGTCATCAGCCGCAAGACGGTCGAGCTGATGCTCACCAACCAGATCGGTGACCTTTCCGAGATCACGCTGCACGACGCGGGCTGGAAATTCGGCCTGGGTCTGGGCATCCAGGTGGACCGCGAACATAATGTGGATGCGGGCGGTGTCGGCACCTTCGAATGGGCCGGCCTGTATTCCACGCGTTTCAGCGTCGATCCGAAGGAAGAGAAGATCACCCTCTTCCTGTCCCAGACGCACCCCTTCGGACACCATTTCGGGCTGTGGGATAAATTGCTGCTGATGTCCGCTGCCAGCATCGATGATTGAGAACAGGGAGGCCGCCATGAACCACTCGAACCGCACCCGTCCATTCCGCCACATCGCCCACCTGCTCGCGATCGGCCTGATGCTGAACTCTTGGAGCGCACAAGCCACGGCGCCTCGCGTCGCCCCCAAGATGTTCGGCGAAGCGCAGCAGATCGACATCGTCGGCTATTCCTCGAACCAGATATCTGCCGCTTCAGAAATCGAGGGCAAGCTGACCGGCGACCTGCTGGAAGCCGCTTTCAAGGCGGGCGGCATGCAACCCAACATCGACGTCCTGCCCTCGAAGCAACTCGCCAAGTATGAGTTCGTCGTCAATCAGGTCCCCGCGCTGATCGTTGCGGCGGACGGTCTTTCCGCCAAGGAGAAGAAGCGCTATCGCACCGTCACCTACTTCCTGAGCGATGTAGTTCACGCCAAGTCACCCGTCTTGCTGGCCTTCGACCTGAACAATCCGCGCGGCGCGAAACTGTACAAGGCTTTCGACCAGGGCCTGCAAAAGATCGTCGGGAGCGGCCAATATCTCGAACTGATGCACAAACACCTCGGCCAGAAAGCGCTCCATGCCGACTACCTCAACCAACTCAAGAGCCTGAATCCCGGCTGGAAGTGAACATCGACATGCGCGGGCATACTGCACCTGCAAGGACTTCCGGATTACGCGTCCTGCTATCGTGCCTGTTTTTGACGCTGGCGTTGGAAGCCCATGCCCAGGAGGCAACGGTCGTCTTCGATTCCACCGAGACACCGCCGATCTGGTCGGCCTCAATACCCGGTGGCGGACTGGGCGGTGAGCTGCTGAGCCTGTTGTCGAAAAAGGCCGGCGTGAGCTATTCCATGCGCTACCTGCCCCCCGCCCGCTACAGTCGCAGCACCTCGCCCTTCATCGTCGGCAACCCCAACCTGCTGGTGAACGAACGCAACCGCGCCATCTTTCCCATCGGCCACATCCACCTGACGTATTTCTACTACCGCCCCGAACATGAGCCGAGCCCCATCAGGACGCTGGCCGACCTCGCCGGACACCGATTGGGGTTGCTGCGCGGGACGGTGGAAGATCTTGAGGCATTCGAGCGCCTCAAGGTCAAGGTGGAACAGGCCGACTCCGTCACCAGCCTGGTGCGCATGCTGAAGAAAGGACGGATCGACGTTGCCATCCTGACCGAACTCCCGGCGCTGCATGTGATACAGCAAGAATTCCCCGGCGCGCAGGATGATTTTGTTCGCCTGCACGTCCCGGGCGCCAGCCAGCCCATCGCGGTGATGGTGGATCTGGATGCCCCGGGCGGGCGCGACATCGCGAAACGCTATCGGCAGGCGCTGCTCGAGTATCACCGTAGCCCGCAGTATCTGGAGATACAACGCAAACACCATGACCATGATCCCGGCGGCGCCCGGACCGACAGCGATCTGCTGGAGCGGCTTTTGCTCCTGTACGAATCCACCTGGGATGAGTGACAACCTGCATGAGGATGACCTGATGGGCACACCTGCCACCAAACCGAAATCGTTCTCCCATGAACTCACGGTCGCACTGGCCGTTTCGATCACCTTGGTCGCGGCCCTGTTCGGCACATTGACCTTCTTGTACAACCAGCACAACCAGACCGGGCAATTCGCGGAAGGCGCAGCGCGATACGAAGATAATCTGCAATGGCTGCTGGAACCCGCGCTATGGAACGTCGATGACGATCTGGTCATGAGGATCGGCATCGCCCTCACCACTACCGGTAATTTCAGCAGCCTGACTATCCGGGACGAGCAGCAGCGCGACCTCTATCGATATGGCGAACCCGGCCTTGAAAAAGACACACACAAGATCGATATCCGCCATGACGGGGCCGTCATCGGCAGCGCCGAGTTCCGCCTCAACCTGCAGCCCTACGAGGATGAGCGCAGGCGCATCCTCTACACGACTGTCGGCTTCGCGCTGCTGCTCGTCACCCTGCTGTTCCTGTCGCTGCGCTGGACAATCAACAAAGTATTGCGGCGACCCATGGGTGTGCTGAACGCTGCGATCCATGAAGTCGTTGAAGGCAAGAGCCCACGGATTCCACCCGAGAATACCTATGAGGAGTTCTCCACCATCGTTGACAGCATCAATACCATGTCGATGGCCGTGGCCGAGCGTGAAGGGAGTCTGCGGGCCAGCGAGCAGAAACTGCTCACCATTCTGGACAACCTGGATGCCTACGTCTATCTGAAGGATACCGAGGGACGGTATCTGTTTGCCAATCGCAAGGTCCGTGAGCTTTGGCATGCAGATATGGATGGGATCGTCGGTAGCGGCGACGACAAGTTCTTCGATTCCTCAACCGCCAACAACATCCGCCGCAATGACCTCCGCGTTCTGGAACAGGGCGCGACCGTCAGGGAACTGGAAACCAATACCGTCACCGACACAGGGGTAACGCGCGTTTTTCAATCGACCAAGCTCCCGCTGCGCAATGAGAGCGGCGGCATCTATGCCTTGTGCGGCATTTCCGTCGACATCACCGAGCGCATCCAGACCGAACAGGAGCTGAATCGCTACAAGGACCATCTGGAAGAAGAGGTGGAGTCGCGCACCGCTGAACTGGTGCTGGCGCGCGACGCGGCGGAGACTGCCAACAAGGCCAAGAGCGTGTTCCTGGCCAGCATGAGCCACGAGCTGCGCACCCCGCTCAATGCCATCCTCGGCTTCTCCAGCCTGATGCTCAAGGACTCGGGGCGCAGAGAGGTTCAGCGCACCCATCTGGAGATCATTCACCGCAGCGGCGAGCACCTGCTGACCCTGATCAACGATGTGCTGGAAATGGCCAAGATCGAGGCCGGCAAAGTGCAACTGGAGAAGGCGCCGTTCGATCTCGGGGCGCTGGTGCGCGAGGTCACGGACATGATGCAGATCCGCGCCGAAGGCAAGGGGCTGCGACTGCTGCTGGACCAGTCATCCTCCTTCCCTCGCTTCATCAATGGGGACGAGGCCCGTCTGCGCCAGATCCTGCTCAACCTGCTCAGCAATGCGGTCAAGTTCACCGAACAGGGCGGCGTGACCCTGCGTCTGGGCAGCCGCATGAACGGCGGCTTGCATCTGCTCATCGAGGTCGAGGACAGCGGCCCGGGCATCTCGGCCGAAGACCAGAAACGATTGTTCCAGCCCTTCGTACAGTTTGGCAAACAGCCGGGAGACAATCAGGGCACCGGCCTCGGACTGTCCATCACCCGCCAGTTCGTGCAGTTGATGGGCGGGACGATCTCGGTCGAGAGCACGCCGGGCAAGGGCTCGATCTTCCGGGTGGTGCTGCCTGCGGAAACGACCAGCTCGACCGAAGTGGCCGGCACTCAGAACGGAACGGAGGATACCGTGCTCGGGCTGGCCCCCGGTCAACCCGAGTACCGCATCCTGATCGTCGAGGACCAGACGGAGAACCAGTTGCTGCTCAGGCGGCTGCTCGAAAGGGTGGGTCTGCAATCCGAGGTGGCGGATGACGGCAAGCAGGCTGTCGGGATGTTCCAGCGCTGGCAGCCGCACCTGATCCTGATGGACCGGCGCATGCCGGTGATGGACGGCATCGAGGCCACCAAGGCGATACGCGCCCTGCCCGGCGGCCAGGAGGTGAAGATCGTCGCGGTCACCGCCTCGGCGTTCAAGGAGCAGCAGACAGAGATGCTGGCAGCGGGCATGGACGATTTCGTGCGCAAGCCCTATCGCTTCAACGAGATCTACGATTGCCTGTCGCGGCAACTGGGCGTGCAGTTCATCCATGAGGAGGCACATGAGGATGGAGCCGCGCCCTCGATGGCACTGACCGCCGAAATGATGGCCGTGTTGCCGCCCGCCTTGCGCAATGAACTGAAGGTGGCCCTGCAAAGCCTGGACAGCGACCGCATCGCCGCCGCCATCGCGCGGGTCGCAGACCACGACACGACGCTGTGCAGGGCCCTGTCCCGCATTGTGGAGAATTTCGATTATCCTGTTATCCTTAACGCCATAGAGAACACCCATGGAAAATAACATGAGTAACAAGGGCAACATCCTCGCAGTGGACGATACGCCCGCTTCCTTGCGACTGCTGACCGATCTGCTGAAGAACGAAGGCTATGAGGTGCGTTCGGCCATCAATGGCGAGCTGGCCCTGCACGCGGCCCTCGAGGCGCCACCCGACCTGATGCTGCTCGATATCCGCATGCCCGGCATGGATGGATACGAGGTGTGCCGGCGCCTGAAGGCGGAAGATTCATTGCGTGACATCCCGGTGATCTTCGTCAGCGCCGCCTCCGAAATGGACGAGAAGCTGATGGGCTTCAGGGTCGGCGCCGTCGATTATGTGACCAAGCCCTACCAGCGCGCCGAACTGGTGGCCCGGGTCAGTACGCACATGGAACTGCATCAGCTGCGTGACCACCTTGAGGAGACGATACAGACCCGCACCAGCCAGTTGCTGGAAAGCGAGAAACGTTTGCGCGGCAGCCTGCTCAGTTCCATCGAAGCCCTGGCTTCCATGGTCGAGTTTCGCGATCCCTACACTGCCGGCCATCAGCGCCGTGTCGCAACGCTTGCGGACGAGATCGCCAAGGGGATGGGGCTGGACCCTAACCAGACCGAGGGAATCAAGCTGGCTGCCATCGTCCACGATGTCGGCAAGATCCAGGTCCCGGCCGAGATCCTCAGCATGCCACGTCGCCTGTCAGAGCTCGAATTCGGCCTCATCAAGACCCACTCGCAGATCGGCTACGACATCCTCAAGTCCATCGACTTCCCCTGGCCGATCGCGCAGATCGTGTGGCAGCATCACGAACGCATGGATGGAACGGGTTATCCGCAGGGACTCAAGGGTGAGGATATCCTGCTGGAAGCGCGCATCATCGGCGTGGCCGACGTGGTCGAGGCGATGTTCTCGCACCGTCCCTACCGTCCCGGGCTGGGTATCGGGGCTGCAATGGAGGAGCTATTGAATCACAGGGGCACGATGTACGATCCGGCGGTCGTGGATGTTTGCATCAAGTTGTTCCGGGAGGAGGGTTTCAATTTTCCGGACTGACCGGACTGTCGAATTTCCAGCGCGACAACCCCGCACTTTCCAGCCATCTCCGTTCAAACAGGAAAGCACAGGTTGCGTTCACGGCAAGCTACCGGTCCAGCCGCCGCAATTCCTTTGTCAGGTCAATCCGTGAAGCTGGAAGATATCGTCTTGCTCCAGTTTGTCTTCATCGGATTGATGGAACGAACACCAAACAAATGAATACTGAGTCTCAAACGAGATGACACAAGACATTGAAAGACACACGCCGATGATGCAGCAGTACCTGCGGCTCAAGGCCGACCATCAGGACAAGCTGCTGTTCTACCGCATGGGCGATTTCTACGAGCTGTTCCATGACGATGCGGTGCGCGTCGCCAGGCTGCTCGACATCACGCTCACCCAGCGCGGCGCCTCCAACGGCCAGCCGATCAAGATGGCGGGCGTGCCCTACCACGCCGCCGAGCAATATCTGGCGCGGCTGGTGAAGATGGGCGAATCGGTCGCCATCTGCGAGCAGATCGGCGACCCCGCCACCAGCAAAGGCCCGGTCGAACGCAAGGTGGTGCGCATCGTCACCCCCGGCACCGTCACCGACTCCGCGCTGCTGGAAGAGAAGCGCGACAACCTGCTGCTCGCGCTGCACCAGAACAGGAACGAGATCGGCCTCGCCTGGCTCAACCTCGCCTCGGGTCAATTCACCCTGGCCGAAGTGGATGCCAAGCAACTGCCCGCCGAACTGGAGCGCCTGCAACCTTCCGAGATATTGTTCGCCGAGAGCGCTGCCGCGCCGCAGTTCAAGAACGCCGCCAACAAATCCCTGCCCGACTGGCACTTCGAGCGCGACACCGCACACCGCGCGCTGTGCCAACAGTTCGGCACGCGCGACCTGGCCGGTTTCGGTTGTGAAGAATTCACGCTCGGCCTGAGTGCCGCCGGTGCCCTGCTCGGCTACGCCAAACTCACCCAGGGCCAGAGCATCGCCCACATCCGTGGTGCGCAGGTGTATCACGCCGACCAGTTCGTGCGCATGGACGCAGCGACAAGACGCAACCTGGAGATCACCCAGACCCTGCGCGGCGAACCCGCGCCGACCCTGCTCTCGCTGCTCGACACCTGCGCCACCAACATGGGCAGCCGATTGCTCACGCACTGGCTGCACCACCCGCTGCGCGACCGCGCAGCGTTGGGGGCAAGACTAGAGGCGGTTGAACAACTCCTACTCCCCTCTCCCGCTGGCGGGATAACCAATGACTTGGCTGGCGTTGTTTGCCAGCCTGGTCAGATGGCTGGTAGTTCCATCAGAGGGGCTGGGGGAGAGGGTTCACACAGCGCCGCCCCCCTCTCCCCAGCCCTCTCCCCTCAAGGGGCGAGGGAGCTGTTTGGCGTAGTCTACGACCAGCTCAAACCCAGCGTGGACGTGGAACGCATCACCGCGCGCATCGCCTTGAAGAGTGCAAGACCGCGCGACCTTTCCGGCCTGCGCGACACACTCAAGCAACTGCCCGAACTGCACAACACTTTGGCAGGCATCAGCGCACCGCGTTTGCAGCAACTCGCCTCCGAACTCAACCTTTCCGCATCCCACCAGACCGTTCGTCCTGAGCTTGTCGAAGGATCGGCGCAATGCGCCGGCCAGACAGATGAGCCCGCTCATGCTTCGACCTTGGCCTTTAGTCCTGAGCTTATAGAAGGGTCAGCACGAACGGGGTATGAATTAGTCGAGCTGCTGCAGAAGACCATCAAGGAAGAACCTTCAAGTGTATTGAGGGAAGGCGGTGTGATCGCCGATGGCTTCGACCCCGAGCTGGACGAGTTGCGTGGCATCCAGTCCAACTGCGGCGATTTCCTGCTGGCACTGGAGAAGCGCGAACGCGAACGCACCGGCATCGACAAACTCAAGGTCGAATACAACCGCGTGCACGGCTTCTACATCGAGGTGAGCACGGCCAATGCCGACAAGGTGCCGGACGACTACCGCCGCCGCCAGACGCTGAAGAACGTCGAGCGTTACATCACACCGGAACTGAAAGCCTTCGAAGACAAAGCGCTGTCCGCCAATGACCGCGCACTGGCGCGCGAGAAATATCTGTACGACCAGTTGCTGGACGCGCTCGCGCCGAGCATCCCGCAACTGCAAGCCATCGCCGCCGCCATCGCCGAACTGGACGTGCTCGCCACCTTTGCCGAACGCGCTGCCACGCTGAACTTCAGCGCGCCGCAATTCAGCGATGAAGCACAGGTGAGCATCAAGCAAGGTCGTCACCCCGTGGTCGAAGCGCAGGTGGATACCTTCACGCCGAACGACACCGCGCTCGGCGATGCGCGCCGCATGCTGCTCATCACCGGCCCCAACATGGGCGGTAAATCTACCTACATGCGACAGGTGGCCATCATCGCGCTACTCGCGCATGTCGGTTGCTTCGTGCCGGCACAGCAAGCCGTGCTCGGCGAAATCGACCAGATATTCACGCGCATCGGCGCATCGGACGACCTCGCCAGCGGACGTTCCACCTTCATGGTCGAGATGACCGAAGCCGCCAACATCCTGCACAACGCCACCGACAAGAGCCTGGTGCTGGTGGACGAGATCGGGCGCGGCACCAGCACCTTCGACGGTTTGGCATTGGCCTACGCCATCGCGCGCCACCTGCTGGAACTCAACCGCAGCTACACCCTGTTCGCCACCCACTACTTCGAACTCACGCGACTGGCCGAAGAATTCGCCCAACTCGCCAACGTCCACCTCGCCGCCATCGAACACCAGCACAGCATCGTGTTCCTGCACAGCGTCAACGAAGGCGCCGCCAGCCAGAGCTACGGCCTGCAAGTCGCCGCCCTTGCGGGTGTGCCGAACAGCGTCATCCGCAACGCCAAGAAACAACTGGTGAAGCTGGAACAGAACAGCGCCGCGCAGAACCCGCAAGGCGACCTGTTCGCCGCCGTGCCGGAAGCACCGGAGCCGGAAGAACATCCGCTGCTGTCGGCACTGCGCGACCTGCAGCCGGATGAGATGAGTCCGAAGGAAGCGCTGGAGAGGATTTATCAGTTGAAGAAGCTGGTGTAGCAAGCACAATGCTTCATTGATTTGCCAAGTACCTAAACACCAACATCATTTAGCACTATCCTTTGAAACGGAAACAAGACTATTAATACGGTCATGCAGATCAAGTGGAGCCATGAAAATGTAACGCACCCCAGAAAGCTCCTTATTAAGAAGTTTCATATCACTTAGAGCCAACAAATCAGTTCTAGCGGTTTGCGTTGCCACACCATGAACCTTTTGATGTCCTTGGATTGTATATTCTGCCCCGGCGTTTTTTAACGCATGCGTAAGTAGCGCAATTTGCCGATGATTGAGTCGATTTCGAAGTGCTGGCGAAGTAGAAAGTGTTCTATCAACAGCGCGCTGTTGCTCAGATATTTTGGATACATGCTTATGGAATTGTTCTATAGCTCTTCGAATAATTTCAAGCTGATGAATAACAAAGTATGAAGTATCGTTATCATCAGTTTCTGTATGAAGATATGCTTTGACATATTGAGAAGGCGCTTTTCGTAGGAAATGAGAAATAGATACATATTCCATGAGCCAATATCCACTTCTAGCCATTGACCAATAAAAAAGTGTCCGCGCTGTCCGACCGTTGCCATCTACAAATGGATGGTCATATCCGATCATAAAGTGAAGCAATATCGCTCGCACCACTGGATGGATAAAAGGTGTGGAATTTTCATCGGCATTTGCAAAATCACATATGGCCTTCAAGCGACCTTCCAACTCAGTATGTGGAGGAGGATTGTGAATTACGGTGCCATCCCGATTATCAATAACTTGTATGTCATTGGCAGTTCGCAACCGACCAGAATCCATTGGGTCGTCCATGGTGTTCTCTGTCAAGATTGCATGTAAATTGAGAATCCGATCAGGGGTTAGCGGATCTTTATACATGTTTCTGACAGCCTCCATAGCTCTGAAATTATTGAAAATCATGTGCTCGCTATGATCTTTAGGTTTTCGTCCTTGCCTCAGCATTGACTCGGCAACTTTTCGTGTTGTTGAGGCACCTTCGAGCTGACTTGAAGTAATAGCCTCTTCAATAAATGAGTTCAGCAAATATCGCTGTTGATGCTCCTTAGTCGGCAACTCTTTATTAAATGACGATAGAATTTTCCCTCCTGCCTCTTGGTCTATATGATGAAGATGCATTAGCACTGGTTCTGCCATTGCTGTAACAAATGGTTTGCCTAATTTGTTCAGTAAGGGCAATGGTCGATATAACGCTGATCGTGCAAATTTTATTGCGACCCACCAAGATTCGGTAGTCAATCCATCAGGTGGTGTGCGATATCTAATCTGATCCCAATGCCAATAATGATTGTCCAGTACTACGCTTCGACTCTCATATGCTTTAGCTAAAACATTCCCATTTACTTTCTTAAGTAACGATTTCAGATCAGGGGGCGCAAGTGGTAGTTTCATAGTGTTTTATTTAATAACCTATAGTTTCAGTCTACTAGCAACTTATATAGAAGCTACCTTTAGCTACAAAAATTTACTAATGCTAATTTGTAGATTGATTAGCAGTTATTAGCAATATACATAAGGTGGTTATTCCCGTCTACTAATTGCTGCTAATTTAGCACTAAATTAGCAGCAATTAGTAGACGGTCAAAACTTCATCGAGAGAATCAAAGGAGAGATTATTGAACCCAAAAATAGAAAGCAGCTAAAAGGGTCAGCTTGAGCTAACCCGCATTTAACGGACACTTTTAATAGTAGACAATACTACAGGAGGTGTCAGATGGGAAAAGAGATACAGAAGGTCAACGCGGAACGCAAACGTCAGCGCTACAGCAAGGAATTCAAGCTTGCGGCGGTCAAGCTGCTGCAATCTGGTGCCAACCGCATTCATCAGTCACTCGACTACCGCACCCCGGATGAGGTGGAGAGGTTGTACTATGGTGCTTAATTTAACTGTCCGTGAAATCGGGGTTAGCTCAGCTTCGAATTCGCCTCAGCCATCCCCCCCGATTTGACACGCATATAGCACATTGCTATATTCATCCCCAATGAACGTCATCAAGAAGAAAACACTGGATGGCTTTGCCGCTCGCCACGCCGATGTTGCGGAGGCGCTGGCGAGCTGGCGAAAGATATTCGAGAAGTCGGATTTCACAGATATCCATGCCGTGCGCGCCGTGTTGCCGACTGCGGATTTTGCCGACCCGTACACGGTGTTCAACATCAAGGGCAACAACTATCGGCTGATAACGATCATCCACTACCGGTTTGGGCGGGTCTATATCAAGGAATTTTTCACCCATGCCGAATACGACCAGTGGAACAAAGATCGCAAAAGGAGCAAACGAAAATGAGCATAGTCGCTGAACGTCATCTCGATCTCGCATCGGTGCAATCCGCCTGGCAGGGATTGAACAAGCTGGTGCCGCTCGGACCGATCACGAGCAAGAAGGATTATGAGCGCCGTGTGCAGGTGATGGACGAGTTGCTGGATCGCATCGGCGCGAATGAATCGCACCGGCTGATGCCGCTGCTCGACCTGATCACCAAAGAGGTCGAAGCCTATGAAACAAAGCAGTTTGCGCTGCCCGATGCCTCGCCTGCACAGGTGCTGGCTTTCCTGATGGAAGAACACGGGCTCAAGCAAACCGATCTGGCCGCAGAGCTGGGCGGGCAAAGCATCGTCTCCGCCATCCTGAACGGCAAACGCGAACTCAACACACGGCAGATCAAGGCACTGGCTGAACGCTTCAAGGTTTCGCCAGCGGTGTTCCTGTGATGGGTGACACAATCCAAGGTACCGGAGACGAATTGATTTCCGCTACGCCCAAGCCCGCGTCAGCATCTCATCCATCGCAGCAGTAATACGGTCGCCTTCTTGTTCAAGTGCGGCAATCTTTTCGCCGAGCTGATCGGTGGCGACGGAGACGATCTCCAGCGGATGCAGCACCACTTCGATTCCTTCGACCATAAGAACCGGGTTCAGCGGCGACCCGGCCAGCGATGGTTCATTGTCGAGATGGCTGCGGCGTACCAGGGGAATGACGACGCGGCGGCGGTAGCTGTCGAACAGGGATGATTGAACGATGACGACATAGGGAATGGCTTCCCGCTGTTTGCCGATGTTCCGGTGAACGTCGAACTGTGCCATTACAGCGTGGAGTGTTCGTCGGCAAACGACCCGGAACGCTCGTTGAAGGTATTCCACGCTTCCGCCGCGACTTTGGCGTGATGGACTTTTTCTTGCCGCACGCTATTCTGTTTCAATACGTAGTCGGCCAATAATTGCTCGACCACGCCGGAGAGATTGTTGGTCATTCCTTTGGCCTGAGTGACCAGCTCTTCGTTGAGCGTCAGGTTGACCGGGCGCTTACGTGCATGATTGCTTTGCTTTGATTTCATGGAGAATCTCCTTGTGCGCATGGTATGCGCATCACGGTGGTTTGTGAAGCACATTTTCCTTCCCGCTCCATACCCGCCAGATTTCCGCTCTCCCGGATTTCCTGTACCTTGGGCATAATCGCAACGGGGATCGGATACGATGATTGCAAAGGGGATAGCATGACCAACACCGACTGGATCGACCGCAACGAATATCCGTTCGCTTCGCACTATTTCCAGACTGCGGCGGGTCGCATGCATTACGTGGACGAAGGCAGCGGCGAGGTGGTGGTGATGCTGCACGGCAATCCGGCGTGGTCGTTCCTGTACCGCAAGCTCATCAAGAAACTCGCCCCTCTCCCCACCCCTCTCCCGCAAGCGGGAGAGGGGGTAAGCTACCGCTGCATCGCGCCCGACCACATCGGCTTCGGCTTGTCGGACAAGCCTTTCGACTGGAGCTACCTGCCGGAGGAGCATGCGAAGAATCTCGAAGCGCTCATCGAGCATCTCGGTCTCAAGGACATCACGCTGGTGGTGAACGACTGGGGCGGCCCCATCGGCATGCATTACGCGGTGAACCATCCGCACAACGTTAAACGGCTGGTGGTGCTGAACACCTGGGCGTGGCCGGTGGATGACGATTTCCACTATGTATCGTTCAGCGCGATGATGGGCGGGCCGATCGGACGCTTCCTGATCAGGCGCTTCAACTTCTTCGTCACTTCGTTCATGCGCGTGGCGTTCGGCGACAAGCGTAAACTCGAGGAGCATGCCCATCAGCATTACAAGGCCGCGCTGCCCACGGCGGAATCGCGCAAGGGTTGCCACGTCTTTCCGAAGCAGATCATCGCTTCCACGCCGTGGCTGGCACAGTTGTGGAGCAAGATCGGCACGCTGAAGGACAAGCCGACGCTGTTCGTGTGGGGCATGAAGGATGTGGCGTTCCGCAATAAGGAGTTGCAGCAGTGGCAACGTGCATTGCCCGATTCACGCACGGTGGAACTGCCGACCGTGGGGCATTTCGTTCCGGAGGAAGCACCGGAAGAATTGGGCAAGGCAGTGACCGAATTTCTCGCCGGGGAGACATGTCATGACTGACCGCTATTTCACCAAACAGACCTTCGCCTTCCTCTCCTCCCTCGCGGAGAACAACGAGCGTGAATGGTTCGCCGCGCACCAGCAGGAATACGAAACCCTGGTGTGCAATCCCGCGCTGGACTTCATCAGCGACATGTCGGACGAGATGCCGGCGATCTCGCGCCACTTCCTCGCGCAACCGAAGAAGGTCGGCGGTTCGCTGATGCGCGTGTATCGCGATACGCGCTTCAGCCGGGACAAGACGCCGTACAAGACCAACATCGGCATCCAGTTCCGCCACGAGCTGGGCAAGGATGTGCACGCGCCGGGCTATTACCTGCACATCGCGCCGGACGAGTGCTTCGTCGGCGTCGGCCTGTGGCACCCCGAAGCGGATGTGCTGTTCCGGATTCGCGACGCGATCGTGAAGAAGCCGGAGGCATGGCTGGCGGCGCGCGACGATGCCGCGTTCGCCGGGCATTACGAACAGGTCGGCGATGCGCTCGCCAATGCGCCGCGCGGTTTCGCGAAGGAGCATCCGCTGGTGGAGGACCTGAAGCGCAAGGATTTCATCGGCCTCGCGCCGCTGACCCGGACGGAAGTGACATCGGCCGGGCTGCGCCCGCTGGTGGTGGAGCGTTTCAGGCAGGCCGCGCCTTATATGCGCTTCCTGTGCCGGGCGCTGGATCTGCAGTTCTGAAAATGCCGGGTACATATAGTCTTGTCGTTCCCGCGCAAGCGGGAACCCGGTCAGATAAAGGCACTGGATCCCCGCTTTCGCGGGGATGACGACTCATTCAATGGATTACCAAGTCCAACAGGCAGGGAGGTGAACATGAGACTACGCGTATTGATCCTGGGGCATGGCCGGATGGGGCAAGCGATGGAATACCTGCTGGCCGCGCGGCACGATGTGCGCATCTGGGACGTCGGCGGCGTGCTCAGGGGCAGCCATGCGACGCTGGAGGAGGAAGTCGCCGAAGCGCAGGCAGTGCTGTTCTGCCTGCCGGTGAACCCGCACCATGAGATCGCAAGCCGCATCGAGCCGCATCTCGCAAAAGACAGCCTGTGCCTGACCATCGCCAAGGGGCTGGACGAATCGGGACGCACGGCGGCGCAGGTGTTCGAGGCCGCGTTCGGCAACCGTCATCGCTACGGCGTGATCTACGGCCCGATGATCGCGGAAGAACTCGGCGCGGGACAGCACGGCTTTGCCGATGCGGTGCTGTCCGACGCGGCGGATTTCGAAGCGATGGAGAGCCTGTTCCACGGCAGCACGCTGGTGTGCCAGCAGGCCAGCGACCTGCATGGCCGGAGCTGGTCGGTGATCCTGAAGAACGTGTACGCGATCCTGTTCGGCGTGGCGGACGAGCTGAAGCTGGGCAAGAACATGCGCGGCCACCTGATGGTCGCGGCGATGGCGGAACTGTCAGGCATCGTGCAGGCCTTCGGCGGGCAGGCGCACACGCCCTACAGTTACGCCGGGCTGGGCGACCTGATGACGACGGGTACCAGCGAGGATTCGCACCACCATACGCTGGGACGCAAGCTGGTGCGCGGCGAGTGGTCGGATATCTCCGGCGAAGGCGTGCATACGCTGCGGATGGTCGAGAAGTTCGGCCTGTTCGACTGGCGCGCGTACCCGCTGTTCTCGCTTTCGCACGACCTCGTCAGCGCGCCGGAGACGCTGCCGGAACGCGTCGAAGAATACCTGAAGACGCTGCGCGGCCTGGAGAGTTGCCCGATCTGAAGCGCTCCCCGGCGGGGCGCACAACCCATCCGGGTGATTGATTTCCATTGCCGCACGATGCAGGATGCCATTCCTGAGATCTTCCGGTTCCCGCCATGATCGAGTACATCTTTTTCGAAGCGACGTTGCGCGACAGATTCGTCGCGCATGCCGGACAGCGCGGTGTGTCGTGCAAGCTGGTCGACGATCCGATGGGTATGGTGGTGGAGATCCCCGAAGACCTGCCGGATGAACTGTCGGACGAGATCGAGGCGTTCTACGACAGTCTGGAGAAGGAGCAGGAAGGCATGAGCCTCGCCGGGGGCGAGTTGCACCGGCTGGCCGGTTTCGGTTTCAGCCTGCCGGACGGACAGGCGCGACTGGTACCCGTCAATACGGACATCGCGAACCGGTTGATGGCGAACTTCACGTTCGACGAGATCCGCGAACTGTTCGATTCGGTGGCGCGCTACGCGCTGGAGCCGCCCAACGAACATCTGTGCAGGATGCTCGCCGAGCAGATCGCAAAAAGAGAAGCGTAAACCCGCGCCCACCGATCTCCCGCATCGGGCTGCAGGCCTTTGTTTCAGCCAGTCTGCAAGGAACATCCCATGCCGCGCATATAGTTGAACGATACACTCTGGCATAGCGTGCCGATGGATTTTTTTCCCGAAAGAAATATGCTAAATTTCCACCGGGTCGAAATTTTTCACCCTTTTATAAACCACTTGGAGGAGGCCTGAATGAGCATTTTGACTACCATACTTATCGTTATCGGAATCGCTACAGTCATAGGCATCGTCGTGGCGACAGTGACTGAAAAGATGAGGGACTAAGCAACATCCTGCGGGCCCGGCCGAACGAAGCCGGGCTCGCCCCGTACCGCAGCATCCTCCGCAACTGACACGCCCCCGCACGGGCTAGGGTCGTACCCGTGCAGATGGCGTGTCGATTCGTTTTCATCCCTGCATTTTCATTTGTACCATGCCGGAAACTGCTGTTTCAGGCGCTCCAGCTTGGGGCGGTCATGGACGTAGATATAGGGATTGTGCGGGTGCAGCGTCGCAAAATCCTGATGGTAGTCCTCTGCGGGATAGAACACCGGCAACGCATCGACCCGCGTCACGATCTTTTTCGGATAGACGCGCGCCGCATCCAGTTGCGAGATGTAAGCCCGCGCGATGCGCTGTTGCCCGTCATCCGTGGTGAAGATCGCAGAGCGGTACTGCGGGCCGGTATCCGGCCCCTGCCGGTCGAGCTGGGTCGGGTCGTGCGCGACCGCGAAGAATATCTTCAGCAACCGGCCGTAGCTGACCTTGGACGGGTCGAAGACCACCTGCACCGATTCGGCATGGCCGGTACTGCCGCCGCTCACCGCATCGTATCGCGCCGAGTCCGCCGTGCCGCCCGCGTAGCCGGACGTGGCAGAGACCACACCCTTCACATGCTGGAACACCAGTTCCACGCCCCAGAAGCAACCGCCCGCGAACACCGCGGTCTGCTGCGTCGATCTCGCGGCGAGCGGCGCATCAACGACGGGATCGGGCAGGCGGGCAAGCTGTCCGTCGGCAAAGGCCGGTGCGGTCAGCAACCCTGTCAGGATAAGGACAAGCAAGCGATGCATGATGTGCTCCTTCCGGCTTCCGCCTCAAGAGCCGAAAGTGAAGGCGTACGCCTCCAGCCCCGGCTCGTTCGTTTCGATCTCCAGCATGCCGCCCTTCACCGCCTGCTGGTCGACCAGTTCATACAGCGTGTTGCGCTCGACGTTCAACACGCCCGCGGGCGCATCCTTGCCGGCGTTGCCACCGACCGGCTCGCCGTTCAGCCGGATATTCGCGCGCAGCGGTCTGCCGCTGGCGCTGCCGAGCACCAGGAACACCTTGCGCGCCTTGAAGTTCAGGCGCAGTGCCGCGCCCTGCCCCGCCGCGACGATGCGCTCGGCTTCGATCTTCCAATCACCGCGCAGCGCCCAATCGTCCTGCCCGAGCGACGCGGGAAAACTGTAGCGTTGCACTGCGTCCAGCGCAGGGTCTTCCGGGCTGGAAAAATTGCGTGCGCGCTCGTAACCCAGATAGGTTTCCGGTGTCTGTTCCGCAGAGAACGCGGACGCTTCCGCCATGACGGTCTCACCCTTCTCATCCAGCCCGAGCAGGTAGCGGATGTTGTTCTCCGTCACGTCGTATTCGCCCTCGCCGGAGTGGGTATAGACCACCTTGCCCTCGCGGTCGATCAGGTAATGCGCGGGCCAGTAGCGGTTGCTGAAGTTGCTCCAGGTATCGAGTTGGTTGTCCTGCGCCACCGGATACCGGATGCCGTGTTCCGCGATGGCTGCCTGCACGTTGTCCGCCTTCTTCTCGAACTCGAACTCCGGCGCATGCACGCCGACGATGACCAGACCCTGATCGCGATACTTGCGATCCCATGCGGTGAGGTAGGGCAAGGTGCGCACGCAGTTGATGCAGGAGTAGGTCCAGAAATCCACCAGCACCACCTTGCCTTTCAGCCCCGCCATGGTCAGCGGTTCGGAATTGAACCAGCGATCGATACCGGTGAACTCCGGCGCGGCATAGGGTTTGTCCAGACCGTGTTGCAACTTCAGTTCGCCGCGCGCCACTTCGGTGCGTTGGGCAGACATGAACAAGGACTCGATGTTCGCTCCCGATGCGATCCATGCCACCGAGGCCAGGATCAGCACGCCGAAACCGCGCCGCACCGCTTCCGCATGGCGCGTGAGAAAACCCAGCTTGTGCATCAGCCTGCGACCCGTCAGCGCGATGATGAGCATGGGGATTCCCGCCCCGAGACCGAACGACAGGATGACCAGATTGCCGGCGAAGTCACTCTGCTGGCGGATCACCTGCACCAGCACGGCAGCGAGGATGGGGCCCGCGCACGGTGTCCACACCAGCCCGATCAGCGCACCGATACCGATACCGCTGAGCAGCCCTTCACCGCGCGCCGATGCCAGCGTGTTGCCGAAGTTCGCCGCGCCCTGCGTCAGCGCACTGAAACGTTCGGACAGTTTCTCCGACAACAGCACCAGACCGAACAACGCCAGCAGCACCAGCGACACATCGCGGATCACATCCAGGTCGATGCCGAGCAGCGCCACCAGCTCGCGTGCCGCGATGGCGAACAGGCTGAACGCCAGCACGAAGCCGATGATGATGCCGTATGGCCTGCGCTTGCCGCCGTCCACCGAGGCGGCCAGCACCAGCGGCAGCACCGGCAGGATGCATGGGGAAACGATGAGCGCCAGCCCTTCCAGGAAGGCAAGGCCGATGTCGAGCGAATTCATATCAAGCTTTCTCCGGCACGAACCTCAACACCGCGCCGTTGTTGCAATAGCGGAGACCGGTCGGCTGCGGTCCGTCCTCGAACACGTGGCCGTGATGACCACCACAACGCGAGCAGTGATACTCGGTACGCGGATAGATCAGCTTGTAGTCGGTGCTGGTCTCGACCGCGCCGGGCAGCACATCGTAGAAGCTGGGCCAACCGGTGCCGCTGTCGAACTTGAAGCGCGACGGGAACAGCGGCTGGTCGCAGCCGATGCAATGGAACATGCCGCTGCGCTTCTCCTTGTCCAGTGCGCTGGTGAACGCGCGCTCGGTCCCTGCCTGGCGCAGGATGCCGTATTGCTGCGGTGTCAGCCGCTGCTTCCATTCCGCGTCGCTCAGAACCAGTCTGTCGCCGCGTTGTGCCGCAAACGCGCTGCGCCCGAGACCGGGCAACAGCATCAGGCCTGCGCCGCCGGCTACCAGTGTGATGAATGTGCGTCTGTCCATGATGTTCGCTCCGCGTGTGATCGTGTTCCTGACTGTTGATTCGGATGCGGCCGCGAAAAAGTTACTTGGCGAGCGCATCGTTGGTGCCGCCACTCGAAATCACCGCTCAAGCAAAGCGCCGTTGTAGGAGCCCGATTTATCGGGCGATAGCCAATCTTGAAATCGCCCGATAAATCGGGCTCCTACACTTAAGCATCAATCTTTTGCAGCTTTAAGGATGCGCTGATCAAGTCGTCATTCCCGCGCAAAGGGGTAAGCAGGCAAGCCGCGTAGCGGCGGCTCGCAAAGCGGGAATCCAGCTTATTGATTCGACCGGGTTCCCGCTTTCGCGGGAACAACGAAAACAGACTTGTTCAGCGTTTCCATAATTTATGACTGCCGTGTAATCCTCGCATCCTCAATTACATTCGCTGCATGGGGCGCTTTTCCATCTTGTCGTGCTCCATCATCTTTTCCTTCTCCATCGCCTTCTCTTTCTCCATCATCTTGTCCTTCTCCATCATCTTCTCCTGCTTGTGCTTCTTCTTCATGTCGTGCTTCTTTTCCTTCATGCCCTTATCCATCTTGTCCTGCTTCATTTCATCCTTCTTCATCATGGCGCCTTCCATCGCGCCGTTGTCCATGGAATCCTTCTTCATGCTGCCCTTTTCCATCTTCTGCATGGACATCGAGCCGTGATCCATATCGTCCATGGCCAGTGCCGCGCCACCGGACGCAGCCAGACAAAGGGCGATCAAGGGGGTGTAGATTCTGTTCATTTGAGTCTCCTGTATAAAAAGATGGCATCATTGCCACGGAACAATCCGACCGCCCCGTGCAACCATTGATTCGGGGCAAGCCCGGAAAAAGTTACATGCGATGACGAATGAGACCGGCAACCTGGAAACGCTGATGCGACTGTCGCTGGCAGGCGACCGGCAGGCCTACGCGGAACTGCTGCGCGAGACCGCGCGCCTGCTCAGGCCGTTCCTGTCGCGACGCCTCGGTTCCGGCAGCGAAGTGGACGACGTGCTGCAGGAGATCCTGATCTCCATCCACAAGGCCCGCCATACCTATGACGGACAGCGCCCCTACCGGCCGTGGGCCTTTGCCATCGCGCGCTTCCGCCTGCACGACCACCTGCGCGCGCACTACGCTGACCGCCTGCACCATGCGCAGGACATCGCCGAACTGGAAAATGATCTGCACGAAGATGTAACCGAATCAGCCCTCAGTTACGAATCCATCAGCGGGGAGGTCGAAAAACTCCCCGAAAAGCAGGCCACCATCCTGCGGCTGATGCATCAGGAAGGCTACACGGCGAAGGAAACAGCGCAGAAGATGGGCATGAGCGAATCCGCGGTAAAGGTTGCGGCGCACCGCGCATACAAGATACTGAGACAGAGACTGGAACGATGAGCAAAGACCTCGAACAACTGGTGACGGAACTGGCCGGCGACGCGGAAAAGATCGCGCCCGCGCCTCACCCCTACCTGCTGGGCCTGAAATGGATAACCGCGGCGTTCGCCTACCTGGCCGTGTCGCTGTCGCTTTCCGGCCTGCGCCCCGACCTGGCGCAAGCCCTGCAACAGCCGTGGTTCGCCGCCGAGCTTGCCCTGTTGCTGCTGGTCTTCATCGCCACCTCAATCAGCGCCGCATTGCTGGCCTTCCCCGACCTGCACCAGAAACGCTGGCTGGCGTTCGCGCCGGGGGCGCTGTTCGCGCTGTTCGTCCTGCTGCTGCTATCCGCCTGGCGCGCCGACGTACCGCCCGCACCGCTTCCGGTGCACAGCATCGAATGCACACAGGACATCACGCTGCTGTCGCTGCTGCCTGCCGCATGGGTGTTCTTCCTGCTGCGCGGTTATGCCAGCACGCACCCGCACTGGGCCGGCAGCATCGCGCTGCTGGCCGCATTCAGCGTCGGCGCTATCTGGCTGCGACTGTACGAAATCAACGACTCGATCATCCACGTCATCCAGTGGCACTACCTGCCGATGCTGGGGGTGGCGTTTTTCGGGTGGATAGCGGGGAAATACGTTCTGAAATGGTGAGGTAGTCTCACCACATTCCTTCCCGAACTCCACCACCGGAAGATATGGCTGGCCTGCGAAATATATAGGCCATTCGGCATATTGCTAATGCAAGACAATTCTGAAACACTCCCATCCGCAGGGAATTAGATTTGCGAAACCGCGGCTCCGATGATTCTGAAAAGAATTCGACTCCGGTACCTTTAGTTGATCGCGAACCTGATCGAGTAATTTTGGAGGTTTAAGCGTGGTGCTTTTATCTGAAGAATTAGGGGTTGCCATAATTTCACCTCAAATGAAAACAAGGCATTGCAGCGTGGATGCCAGATTGTACACCGCGAAGGTGCCTTTCCCGGCATTTTTTAGGGTGTCTACTTTACGTTCAGCTGGATAGGTTGCGGCGTAGCAAGCGGGAGGAAACAGGATTGGTGGTAACACAAGCCGCCCAGATTCATGAACTGCAGTAATTGTGATAGCGTGCGAAGCGATGTTCGCACTGCCGCATAAAGCGAGCTTTGATGTCGGACAGTCGAGCCAACGCTTCGCGGCCTTGAATAAAATCATCGCGAATTTTCTGGAAGGGAATTGGTAATGCCCGCTTTACTGCTCTTTCCATATACAAGCCGCCCCCTCTCCCGCCGAACGTTCGTTCAAGCGGACACCGTTCGCTTTGCTCACGGCTACGCCCCACTGGTGCGGGCGCTGCCAACCACAAATCATGTTGGCATCGCACTGCCCCGCACTGCGGGGGTGCCGCTTAACTATATTCGTTGGGCATTGAAGCCTTAAAGAGGAAATTATGAAAAGCACAGGATCATGCGAATACTGCAAAAAAGCCGTGGCAGAAAAGGCTTTGCCAGAAACAGCCAAGCCGATCGGTGATGACGTGATAATACGTACAGCCATTGGCCGTGGTCATGACCAAACAGCCCATAATTTTTCCCAATGTTCTGAATGTGGTTCTGTGTGGGTATCTCTTGTTGACAGCGGCGCTGGTGGTCACGGCCGTTTTCATCGCTGCTTAACAACCGGTTTGTTTTAATGCCCAACCCTACATACGAGAAGACCTGCGCAAAAGCGCGGCGCCCCTCAATTCCACATTTGGCTCTTGTACCTATCGTTTCTTGATTTTTTGAACTATGAAAACATCGCCATCACCTCTACCACCATTCGCCGAGCTTCGACCAGACTTGCTTAAGGAGTGGAATACCGAGAGAAACATAGGTCTTGATCCAAACTCATTTTCTGCTGGCAGCACACGAAAGGTCTGGTGGCGATGCACTGTTAATCCTCGCCACGAATGGGAAGCGATGATTGGGAATCGCGCACGAAAAGGCAAAGGTTGTCCTTTCTGTGTAGGTCAACGAACCCTACCCGATGAGACTTTTGCGGCTCTTTACCCTAAACAATTGCGCGAGTGGCACCCCACAAAGAACGCGCACTTAAATCCTGCAGTACTGTCACCCTCCAGCCAAGAACGGATATGGTGGCAGTGCAGCGTTGATCCCAGCCATGAATGGGATACCATGCTCTTCGTTCGCACCAAACGTGGTGACAAGGGGTGTCCATTTTGTACCGGAAGGCGGGCTTCCACCGAAAATTCACTAGAGACAATGTTTCCTGAAGTAGCTGCCGAATGGCATCCGACAAAAAATGGAGACATGACTCCGCGCGATGTGTTGCCAAAGGCTCACAACCGTGTATGGTGGAAGTGCAAGACCTGCCTTTTTGAGTGGCAAACCGCCATAAATATGCGGACAGTAAATAAGTCCAACTGCCCTCTCTGTTCGCGTGATTCGGGAGCGGTAGGCTCGAAACGGACACTACTTGAAAAGCAAGAGGCCGCAGAAGCCACATACGACTTCGATACGGAAGACACGTTGGTGTTCGACTACCGTGCTATCCAGACGTTGCTGACTTCGCGCGTAAAAATCACTCCTGAACTTAAAAAAATCGAGTCGGCTCTGAGCGCAAGGCTAGTTCTAAAAACCAACTACCAGCCTTACTACCAAAGAAACTACGTATGGGATACGGAGAAACAGACTTACTTCATTGAAAGCGTCCTAATCGGAACCGAAGTTCCCCCCCTGATTTTTTACGAGAAGAGTGACGGTTTTGAAGTGATAGACGGGCGTCAGCGCTTTGAAACCTTACTTCGATTCCAGAACAATCAACTTCAACTAAGCGCCAAGGGACTCAGCGTACGGCTTGACCTTGCACAGTTGCGATTTAAAGACTTAACCCCGCAAGATCAGGAAGCATTTTTCGAATCCAAACTCCGTTTGATCCAATTTGCCGTTGTCGACTCCGATGCCGTGGGTGAACGCCCTCAAGACATGCTGAAGAAGGAAATATTTCGTAGGTATAACTCGGGAATAACACCTTTGAAACAGGTCGAGGTGGATCGGGCGATTTACATTGAGGATGAACCTACCCAATTCATCAAAGAAAAACTTAGGCAGAATTCTTCGCTATACGGCATTTTCAGTTCACTGTTTTTGACGGGGAGCGCAGAGGCATCCGAGGCTAATCCGACCAACTTGGAAAAGGCATTGCAAGAAGTGCGATTCCTTCTTGTGTGCGCGCAAATGCCTATTCTATCTACCCGAAAGAAAGAATCGCTGCATAAGTTTTACGAGTGGTACAGCGAGAACAACCAAGACGCACATGCGATTTACCGTGAATTTCTCAAGCATGTGACTCTGGTAGACAAACTTCGTGCACGATTGCTGGAGGCTGGATGGGGCGTGAGCAGATTCTGGAACGAAGTCATGTATTGGGCAGCGGCAATAATGGAACGTGAAGGAAAGGGGGCTAATCGTCTTCTTGACGAAGGTGTCGCGAGTAAACTGATAGAGCTATATGCACAGAACGAACTGGCGTATGCCCCAGGCGAAGGGCAGTTTTTATACGGTCAGTTCTTGCACCGTTACTCGACCATCGCAGGTTTTATTGAACGGGAATTTGGACTAACGCTTGGGAGCTATCTAAGGCAACGTAAACAAGTCGGCCAACCTGAGACTGCACCTGCTGTCGAAGACAGTGATACGCAAGTATTTTCGCGGATTGAAAAGCAAGACCCAACGTCGCTCAATGTTGAGGATATTTGTAAGGACATTAAGCGAAGCAGATTTATGCTCCGCCCCTCGTATCAACGAGGAGAGGTAATCAACCGAGCAAAATCCAGTGGCATTATTGAAAGCATTCTCCTGGGAATCAAACTTCCGCCCCTTTACGTATTTCGTCGCAATGACGGCGTGTCTGAGGTTATTGATGGACAACAGCGCATTCTTTCTATCCTCGGCTTCTTAGGCCAACCGTTTTTAAACGAAAACAACGATCAGGTTTTCTCAGAGAAAAATGGTTTTCCACTAAGTCGACTTCGTATCCTTGACCATTTGAATGGCAAGTCATTTGGTGAGCTCGATCCGTCACAACAGGAACGTATTTGGGATTTTGGATTATCAGTCATCGCCATCGAAGAGCGGTTTAATCCAGGATTTAGCCCGGTTGACCTATTCATACGCTTAAATAGCCGCCCATATCCGATCAAGGAGAACACCTTTGAGATGTGGAACTCCTATGTTGATAAAGAGATTATTGATCTCATCAAAAAGACGGTATCGAACTGTGGCAATTGGTTCTACATAACCCGACAGAATGATCGCATGAGGAATGAAGAGCTTGTAACGCTCCTGTCGTATCTTGCTTTTACTCAAGTCGCACGCAACGGAAACAGAGCGCCTCTGGAAAGTGTGATCGATGTCTTTCGAAGGAGCTCTGGAATAAATGTGCGCGTTAAGCAAAAGACAGCGATAACTCGCGTACTCGACAATGCAACAGCTTTACCGGAAACAAAAGCAGATGTCATCGAAGCGCTCAAGAGAACGGATAGCTTCATTCGTAAGATACGAACACTCTTGATTGATGAAGATGCCGAACATGTTGAGAATGTTGAAGAGTATCTGAATGCGCAACTGACCCGTCTGTTCAATGTGGCCGGAACACGTTACTACGTGAGGAAGCTAAAGGACTTCTACGCCCTTTGGTACATCACATACGATCTAGGTAAAGAGGTATTGGTTCGCAGGCGAGCGGAAATACGTGGGGACGTGGACAGCCTATTCCAACTTATGCGGGAAGAATCCGCTGACGAAGATGGCGATACGACCGATTTCCTTGCCCGCGTTGAAAATTTCCGGAAGAAGTATGCGACCGAGGATCGCAAATTGAAACTGTCAATTCAAGAGAAGCGCGACATGATCCGCCGCCAAGGCAACAAGTGCCCGCTTTGCGGGGAGTACCTCTCTATACATGACGATTCTGAGGGTGACCACATTGTGTCACTCGCCGCTCAAGGAGCAGACGGCCATGAAAACCTTCAGGTAACCCACATGATATGTAATCGAAAGAAGGGGGTTTCCGGTTGAGGTTCTGTGCGATACCAGAAAAGCCCAACCCGGCAGTCGAGAGGGACTGCGCAAAAGCGCGCAGCCCCTCACTTTTACGTTGGGCACCGCACTTTCGAAGCGTCGATGGCAAACTTGGCAATTTACTCAGGGAATTACATGCCTAAAGAGATCAATAAGCTCCTACTAACAGCATTATTTTCTTTAGTAGTCGCCATACAACCGGGCATTGCTGACGAAATACTTAAGCCAACTGCTGACGGTGATCTGTTAATTGAGGCAATCGAAAAGGGTGATGAGGTTCATGTTGATGAGATTCTTTCAAAGAAAATAAACCCAAACTCGAGGGGACACAAAAATCAATTCATGAGTCCTCTAAAAATTGCTGTTAGTAAAACTAACAGGCATATCGTAGAAAGCTTGGTCAAGTATGGCGCGGATATAAAAGAAAGGGGAGTCGTCTGTTTTTCGATAAGCAATGCTGAAATGACCGAGCTGCTAATATCACTGGGTGTAGATATTCATGGTGCTGCCTGCGCATACAACTCCCCAATGCATGCAGCTATTAATTCAGAATCCCTAAATACTGCTGAATTGCTTCTCAAACATGGCGCTGATATCAACGATCAGAACAACATGTTCAAGCGAACTCCACTACAAGGTGCTGCGCTTTATGGGAGAACGCAGGCGGTCAAATGGCTTATTGAGCATGGCGCCGATGTAAATCGTCCAGACTCTCAAGGGCAAACCGCAATTTTGATTGGTGCCTCTTATAAAGGTAACGCTGAAATTCTCAAGATGCTGCTTGATCATGGCGCAAGTCTGCCTCCTCAAGAAATTCCGAAAATGACCCAGAGTGCTTGTCGCGCAGGAAGTCTTGATGTCCTGGAATTTTTTAGCGCCAAGGGAATTAGTCCAGATTTTGATGCCTGCTATTCGGCATTGGCTTATCTTCCCGCGCCCAATCAGGACTTACTTAAGTGGCTGACTGCTCGAAGCAAGATAAAAAACATCCAAGTGGGCAAGGAATCAATGCTTCATGTAGCAGTAGAAAATAACAGTATGGAAATCACCAAATTGCTTATTGCCTCAGGTGCAGACGTAAACATTAGAGGTGAATTTGGCAGACCACCATTGGATGGGGCTATATGGCATCGGTTTAAAGAATCAATAAAGAAAGCTGACTACAAGGAAATGATTTCTCTACTGGCTCGTCATGGTGCCGACTTGAATATCAAATATGGTCCCAACAAAAGAACTGCGCTGCACGAGCTTGTCGATGGGGCAGGCTGTGATGATCCAGAAGGGGTATGGAAAGAGCAATGCAAGAGCCTAGCCGAAACAGCTGGCGTACTAATAGCATCCGGAGCAGATGTTCATGCTCGTGATGCAAGCGGAAACACCCCGCTTCATCTCGCGGCGAATGCAAATAGCATTTTGTTGATAAAAATACTGATCGCTCATGGCGCCGATCTGACCGCAACCAACAATATGGGGCACACGCCCCTCATGTACTCAATGACTAGAGCGAGTTGGGGTAAAACAATAAATCGAGAACTCCTTATGATCGGAGCCCTGGTTTCACTTGAAAACAACATCGGAATCAAGCATGACTGGGCAAGCCTGAAAAATGTTGCCAGCAAAATATATGACTCACGAGATAAACAGCAAATTCTCACTTTGCTTGACCAGTTAGAGAAAAACCCATTGGAAGCTTCTCAAGGTGATAGCCTGGAAAAAGCTGTCAATAAAATTATTGATGAATCACCAAAAACAGTGAAGGAAAAACTGGAATCCTGCGATCCAAAAATCGCAGTAGCCGCAGCCGATGAACTTATAAAAAGCCCAAGCATGCTAAAGGAGCCATTAGAGCTATTCAGCCCAGCCTTCGTTCTATTTCTGAATGGAAAAAAGGATGACGCGGTATTCTGGTTCTACGCTGCTCAGTTACGTGTTCGATATCAACTTGTCTTTGAGAAAGGTGACCGGGGGCAACTTCTATCGGTAATGATGATGACCATGGGGGCGGCTATTAACAATTATGCATTTCAGGATGTCTCGAACCTTAGTCGGATATTGGATCGCGTATTGGAATGGGACAAAAAAACACCGAATCCATTTCACGACAGAATTAAATCGAAAGAGGACGATAAGCAGCTTGAACAGGTTTACTCTGGCTTTCGCGATCTGAAAACTAAACTTGTTGCCGAGAAAGATGATTTAGAGCAAAAAGCCAGGCTGGCAGCTCCGCAAATTCAAGCAATGAATACCGAGTTTGTTAATCGTTGCCGCAAGTCGGCCCAACAAAGCGCTCCAAGGGACGCGCCGCAAGCGGCGCGCCCCTGAGCTCCACGTTGGGCACTTAGTAACTGAACGTTGGTTTCTCTACATAAGGAAAGAAAAAATGAAACGCTGGTTCTTTGCAGTAGGAGTGATATGTGTGGCGGCGTCATGGCCAGTTTTGGCTTTGAACGCAGAGCCAGTCATGGTGCGAATCCCGGGGCGCGACTTTGAGATTGGAAAATATGAGGTAACTCAGAGGGAATGGCGCGATTTAATGGGCAACAATCCAAGCATGAAGAAATGTGGAGATAATTGCCCGGTAGATAGTGTGAGTTGGAACGACGTACAGGATTTCATTAAGAAGCTTAATGCAAGTACCAATAAGCGATACCGATTACCGACGGAAATTGAGTGGGAGTATGCCTGCTACGGTGGGAATCAGAGTGAATTCTGCGGCAGTGCCAATATCGACACGGTGGCTTGGTACAAAGGCAACAGTGATAGCAACACGCACCCCGTAGGGTTGAAGCAAGCCAATGGTTATGGTTTGTATGATATGAGCGGAAATGTGTGGGAATGGATGCAAGACTGTTCTGACAGTAAGTGTGGTAATAGTGTGCTTCGTGGCGGGTCGTGGTACAACGATCCACAGTACATGCTAGTTACAACGCGCTATGTCGCCAATACTGTCAACCGAGTTGGCTTTTATGGTTTTCGCTTGGCCAGAACACTCCCCTGAGCGAAGCAAAGTAGGTTATGAATGTTTTCAGGCCGCCTATTTTGCAGCAGCGATGCCCAACCCGGCATTCGAGCGGGACTCGCCGAGAAGCGCGGCGAGCCCCTCAATTTTACGTTAGATTGCTCATGATCTACCTCAACTGTTCAGGTGTTCGCTTCGGTTCGCAACTAGACGAAAAGCATTTGTTCGAGTGGGCGCGGGAAATTTCATGCGTCATCGGATGGGAACAGGACACCCTTGTTGTTCGGTCTCGCCGAGTCTCTGAGGCAGCCTTGCGCGATCTTCTCGCACTTTTTTGGCGGTACAACATTCCTATGGCGCAATTGGCGCAGTTCCGTAACAGCAATAACGAGGCTTGGTTTGCCAGCCCAAAGATGTACTGGCATGAGAAAGTTTTCAACCCGCAATCTAACCCTACGCTCAAGCGGGACTGCGCAAAAGCGCGCAGCCCCTTAGCTCCACTACAAGGGCTTCCCCAAATTCTCAAGCGGTTTTGATTTTCTATTTCATTGCCATTCTCCGTTTCGTTTCAATTCGCGCTGCTTGCATCGTGCGAGAAGGTGAAGGACTGCTAAACTACAAACGGTCATGTTGGGCTATCGCCCGGACCCTGATGAAAGACGCGCGCCGGGGCCTCAATCGTTAGTCGGGTTTAACTTCTCCCCATGAAGCTAACCAGGCTCTCCCGGCGCGGGTCCAACCCGCTTCACATCAACGCTGGCAGTGCATCGGTGATTCCTTGTCGCCGCACGGCGGCGCTTCTGTCCTTTCAGGTTTCTTCTTTCTGGCAGACGGTTTTGTTTTTTTGTTCAGACCGTGCCCGGTTCCAGTTTGAAATCTTCGCCGTACCTCAGCACCGCCCACGCCAGCCTCGCATTCTTCGCCGCGATTGCGATCACCGCACGCCAGTAGCCGCGCCGTTCCTGCAATGATCTGGCCCAGCGGCTGAAACGATCCTGTTTGTCGCCGAGGCTGTTGAGCACGGCGCGTGCGCCCATGACGAGCAGGCTGCGCAGGTAGTTGTCGCCGGCTTTGGTGATGCGTCCGAGGCGCGCCTTGCCGCCACTGCTGTATTGGCCGGGCACAAGGCCGATCCATGCCGCCACCTGGCGTCCGCTGTTGAAGTCGTGTCCACTGCCCATGCTGGCGAGCAAGGCGCTGGCGGTGGTTGGGCCAATGCCGGGGAGTTTCATCAGGCGCTTGCTGCGTTCGTCATCGCGTGCGGCCTGGGCGATGGCGCGGTCGTATTCGGCAATGCGTTCATCCAGCCGGTCGGCATGGGTGAGCAGGTCGGCTACGCAACGGTTGGCGTAGCCCGGCAGGTCTTCCAGATGCGCGCCGATCTCGCGGCGCAGGCAGGCCACTTTTTGCGGCAGGACGATGCCGAACTCGGCGATGAGGCCGCGCAGGCGGTTGTAGCTGGCGGTGCGTTCTTCGACGAATCCCTGTCGGGTGCGGTGCAGACACAGGATGATCTGTTGGTGTTCTTCTTTGATCGGGACAAACAGCATGGCCGGGCGCGTGACGGCTTCGCAGATCGCTGCGGCATCTGCCGCATCGTTCTTGCCGCGCCGGCCTGTCATGCGGTAGGGCGCAACGAACTTCGGGGCCATCAGTTTGACGGTGTGTCCGTGTTGCCGGAACAGCCGCGCCCAGTGGTGCGCACCGGAACACGCTTCCATGCCGATCAGGCAGGGTGGCAGTTGTGCGATCAGCGGTAACAAGTCCGCGCGTGAAACTTTCGGTTTGACCAATACTGGCTTGCCGTTATCATCTACGCCGTGCACGGCAAATACGTTCTTGGCGAGATCGATTCCTACGGTGATAATGTTCATGGACTTCCCCTTTCGTGGTGTTGATGAAATGATCAGAATTCCATCATGGCACTCGTTGCCGTCTGCGGAAACTTCTCCGCTGCCTCGGGACGGGGAAGTCCCTTTCATTCGTTATGCCTATGGACAAGCATAGAAAAATAATCGGCAACATTTACTTCGGCCTTGGAGTAATCCTCTTAGTGCTTCTTGCGCTGACTTGGAAAAATAGCTCTGAGAGCATTGAGCAAACAGTAGGCAGTTCTTTCTACCTAATTGGCATTGTTGCAATCATTCCATTTCTTGCAGCCGGAGTTTCACTATTGGGAAATTTTCGCAGGGCGCACTGGGTTTGTTTGCCGATTTCTGTGTTGTTCTTATTTTCCTTCCCTATTGGCACTATCATCGGAGGGTACTACCTTTGGTTTTATTGGAAGCTATCCAAGAGTGCGGCATAACCCTGCGGTCAAGTTCGCCCTTCGGGCTGGGACTGCGCTAAAGCGCAGCCCCTTACCTTCACGTTCAGCTGGATAGGTTGCGGCGTAGCAAGCGGGAGGAAACAGGATTGGTGGTAACACAAGCCGCCCAGATTCATGAACTGCAGTAATTGTGATAGCGTGCGAAGCGATGTTCGCACTGCCGCATAAAGCGAGCTTTGATGTCGGACAGTCGAGCCAACGCTTCGCGGCCTTGAATAAAATCATCGCGAATTTTCTGGAAGGGAATTGGTAATGCCCGCTTTACTGCTCTTTCCATATACAAGCCGCCCCCTCTCCCGCCGAACGTTCGTTCAAGCGGACACCGTTCGCTTTGCTCACGGCTACGCCCCACTGGTGCGGGCGCTGCCAACCACAAATCATGTTGGCATCGCACTGCCCCGCACTGCGGGGGTGCCGCTTAACTATATTCGTTAGGGTTACCAATGGATTCCAACGATTTAGCACTATTAGAAAAGCTCGGTGTTGAGGGCGTACTCGCTGAAATGGCAAAGGGCGAAGGAAGGCTTGGTCGCCCTGGTTCCGAAGTGCGCGAGGAAATTAACCATTGGCTTGCGGCTAAAATGTTGGCACGGCAAGAGGCTTCTTCGGCGGCTAATCTTTCCATTGCCCGCAACGCAGAGCGTTGGGCGATGTGGGCAACAATTATCGCTGTTATAGCAATAGCAGTTGGAATTAAAGACCAAATAATTTCGCTTTTCATATCATGACTCTCCGAATAAAAAACCCTAACCTTGCAGTCAAGAGGGACGGCGCAAAAGCGCGCCGCCCCTTACTTTTACTACAAGGGCTTCCCCAAATTCTCAAGCGGTTTTGATTTTCTATTTCATTGCCATTCTCCGTTTCGTTTCAATTCGCGCTGCTTGCATCGTGCGAGAAGGTGAAGGACTGCTAAACTACAAACGGTCATGTTGGGCTATCGCCCGGACCCTGATGAAAGACGCGCGCCGGGGCCTCAATCGTTAGTCGGGTTTAACTTCTCCCCATGAAGCTAACCAGGCTCTCCCGGCGCGGGTCCAACCCGCTTCACATCAACGCTGGCAGTGCATCGGTGATTCCTTGTCGCCGCACGGCGGCGCTTCTGTCCTTTCAGGTTTCTTCTTTCTGGCAGACGGTTTTGTTTTTTTGTTCAGACCGTGCCCGGTTCCAGTTTGAAATCTTCGCCGTACCTCAGCACCGCCCACGCCAGCCTCGCATTCTTCGCCGCGATTGCGATCACCGCACGCCAGTAGCCGCGCCGTTCCTGCAATGATCTGGCCCAGCGGCTGAAACGATCCTGTTTGTCGCCGAGGCTGTTGAGCACGGCGCGTGCGCCCATGACGAGCAGGCTGCGCAGGTAGTTGTCGCCGGCTTTGGTGATGCGTCCGAGGCGCGCCTTGCCGCCACTGCTGTATTGGCCGGGCACAAGGCCGATCCATGCCGCCACCTGGCGTCCGCTGTTGAAGTCGTGTCCACTGCCCATGCTGGCGAGCAAGGCGCTGGCGGTGGTTGGGCCAATGCCGGGGAGTTTCATCAGGCGCTTGCTGCGTTCGTCATCGCGTGCGGCCTGGGCGATGGCGCGGTCGTATTCGGCAATGCGTTCATCCAGCCGGTCGGCATGGGTGAGCAGGTCGGCTACGCAACGGTTGGCGTAGCCCGGCAGGTCTTCCAGATGCGCGCCGATCTCGCGGCGCAGGCAGGCCACTTTTTGCGGCAGGACGATGCCGAACTCGGCGATGAGGCCGCGCAGGCGGTTGTAGCTGGCGGTGCGTTCTTCGACGAATCCCTGTCGGGTGCGGTGCAGACACAGGATGATCTGTTGGTGTTCTTCTTTGATCGGGACAAACAGCATGGCCGGGCGCGTGACGGCTTCGCAGATCGCTGCGGCATCTGCCGCATCGTTCTTGCCGCGCCGGCCTGTCATGCGGTAGGGCGCAACGAACTTCGGGGCCATCAGTTTGACGGTGTGTCCGTGTTGCCGGAACAGCCGCGCCCAGTGGTGCGCACCGGAACACGCTTCCATGCCGATCAGGCAGGGTGGCAGTTGTGCGATCAGCGGTAACAAGTCCGCGCGTGAAACTTTCGGTTTGACCAATACTGGCTTGCCGTTATCATCTACGCCGTGCACGGCAAATACGTTCTTGGCGAGATCGATTCCTACGGTGATAATGTTCATGGACTTCCCCTTTCGTGGTGTTGATGAAATGATCAGAATTCCATCATGGCACTCGTTGCCGTCTGCGGAAACTTCTCCGCTGCCTCGGGACGGGGAAGTCCCTTTCATTCGTTAGGCATATATGGCGCTACTTGATACTTTTAGCGGTTCTGTTGCAGTTGGATGCCTTGGAAGCTTCATGATTTATGCGGGCAAGATTGCTACACGTAAGGGGGCTGAGTTCTATCGCGAACTTTTCAATAGAGATCCCATACGCACTACATCCTTTGATCTGTTGCTTGCCTTTCTCCAACGCCCAACATTAAATCCGGTTGTGTTTGGCATTACGCTTTGGTTGGGAGGGTGGTTCTTCGCACTACTGGGCTTCTTAAGTGCATTTGCTCGTTTTCATGAGTATTGATATGCCTAACCCGGCAGTCGAGAGGGACTGCGCAAAAGCGCGCAGCCCCTCACTTTTACGTTGGGCCCAATACTTAAAGTCGGAAGACAAATTGAAAAATAAAACCAATGTCATTTTCACCATTCTCATAATCACATTTGTTTCTATCGTGGTTTCCGTACAGCCGGGATTAGCTGATGAAGTACCCAAGCCGACTGTATCGAAATACAGCACGACTCAGTCAAAACCAGCCACTTCGCCTTTTACAGAAATCCAACTCAAAAAGCTCGCCAACCATTGGAATGACCCTAAGACGAAAATCACAATTCCTCCTCAATATGCGATATCACTTGGATTGACTAAGGGCGATGAAAAAATTTATGGTCGATGGATTTCTGGCATAAATGGGAGCAGATCACGCATTCACACTTTTGTTCGGCTCGATAACGGGCGCGGCTACTTTTTGTCACGTGAAGGGCCGATGGGTGAGAATGCTTTGGAGATACACGATTATTGGGTTGATCTTGGCTTCAAAATTATCGCCGCGATCTCAGTTTCCAAGGCCAATGGGATAGCAGTTCTTCCTTTGCATGACGCGCAGATAGAGCTTCAAGAGGAATTCAATGGCTGGGCTGTGATCGCCGATGAACTGCCTACCAGGAGGTACAACAGCCGTGGAGGTCAATTGTATCCATCGGAAAAGGGCGACTTCGAAAATGAGTGACGCCCAAGCGTATTTGTCATGGTTAGTCGCCCGAGGCCCAACCCATCATTCGAGAGGGACAGCCCAAAAGCGGGCTGCCCCTCAATTCAGACGTTGGTCGAGATAGACAGCTAGAGGGCAGCCGAAAAGTTTAGTGCAGGGAAAGGGGATGTATAAATGGCTGCCCTACCAATCAAAGGGGTCAGCATGAGCTACCCCCCTTTAATCGCTTTAATCTCGGATCCCTTTAATCTCGCAAGTCCGGTGAATTCAAACGTTGGTGGGGAGCAGGTATTTCGGAGTAAAATCAGGCCGTTCGCAAATTGAACAGGAGGACAAGATGAATTTCACCATAGAACAGGAACAAGAGTCTGACGGTCGCTGGTTGGCGGAGGTCATGGAGTTGCCTGGTGTCCTTGCTTACGGCGCAACCTCACTGGAAGCCGTATCAAAAGCTGAGGTTCTCGCACTTCGCGTAATTGCGGAACGGCTTGAGCACAGCGAAAGCCGTCCTTTTCCTATAAATATTTCCCTGCCGATTGCAGCATGAGCCAATGGCCGTCGGTTAAAGCCAAGCGCCTTCTTGCTGCGCTGCTTCGGCTTGGCTGGCAGATCAAGCGACAATCCGGTTCGCACAAAACACTTATCCGTAATGATTGGCCTGATTTTGTTTTCGCCTTCCATGATGGCGACGAGATAGGCCCGAAAATGTTGGCGCGCATAGCAAAGCATACTGGCCTATCTCCAAGTGACCTTTAGACCCAACCCGACATTCAACCCGGACTCCGCAAATACCAAAGGTACCGGAGTCGATTTGATTTTCAGTCATGTCAGCGTTTCACCAGCGCGTTCGAGATGCGCTGCAGCGCGTCGGCGACGACATGGCGCGGCGACGCGATGTTCAGCCGCATGAAGCCGCTGCCGCCGTTGCCGAACACGGTGCCGGGATTCATCCCGACTTTGGCCTGCTGCACGAAGAATTCGCGCAGTTGTTTATCGGCCATCCCTAACGCCCGACAATCCAGCCACAGCAGGTAAGTCCCTTCCGACGGGATGACGCTAATCCCCGGCAGATGTTCGCCGACGAATCCGGCAACGTAATCGCGGGTGTCGCGCAGGTAGGGCAGCAGGCTGTCCAGCCATTCTTCACCGCCGCGATAGGCGGCCTCGAACGCGGCGATGCTGAACGGGTTGTAGTTGCCGACATGCAAACTCTCGAAGACCTGTTTCAGCGCGTTGCGCCGTTCGGCATCGGACACGATCAGGCAGGACAGGCCGAGGCCGGGGATGTTGAAGGTCTTGCTCGGCGCGATGGCGGTGATGATCCTGCCCGGGTCGTCCGCCAGCGTGGCGAGTACGGTGTGCCGCTCGCCGGGATAGACCAGATCGGCGTGGATCTCGTCCGACAATATGGTCATGTCGTGGCGACGCGCGATGCGCAACAGTTCTTCCAGTTCCGTCCTGTCCCACACGCGCCCGACCGGGTTGTGCGGCGAGCACAGCAGCAGCAGGCGCGCGCCGTCTGCGGCGCACTGTTCCAGATGTTCGAAGTCGATGCGGTAGCGTCCCGCTTCCAGCCGCAATTCGTTCTGCACCAGACGGCGCTGGTTGGTGGTGACCGCCGAGAAGAACGGGTAGTAGACCGGCGGCTGGACGATGACGCCCTCACCCTGCCGCGTGCAGGCCAGCACGGTCGCGAACAGCGAGGGCACCACGCCGGGCGCCATCATGACCCACTCGCGCGGCACGGTCCAGCCGTGGCGCTTTTCCAGCCAGGCGATCAGCGCGTCGTACAGACTGTCCGGATGGAGGGTGTAACCATACACCGGATGCGCGGCGCGTTCGGCCAGCGCGCGCGTCACCGCTTCCGGCGCGGCGAAATCCATGTCGGCCACCCACATCGGCAACACGTCCGGCGTGCCGAAATACGCGGCGCGCCCGTCATGCTTGAGCGAGGCGGTGCCGCCGCGCGGGACGTCGCGGTCGAAGTCGATGCTCACGCGACGCGCTCCCACAGCGTGACCTGCGACAGGCTGTGCTGGAATTTGCGGCGCGTCTCGCGGATCACGAACGGCACGTCCACGGGTTCTCCGATCATGCGGAAGTGCGCGCCCAGTATTTCCTTCAGCCCGTCCAGCGTGGTGAAGTTCTCGGCATTCTTCTTGAACCCGCCCAGCCATTCCTCGCGCCGGGTGTGTTCCTCCAGCCAGGTACAGGGCGACGCGATCAGCAGGATGCCGCCGGGGTTGAGCCGCTCATACACGGTGGAGAGGAATCTTGCCGGGCTGTACAGGCGGTCGATCAGGTTGGCGGCGAGGATCAGGTCGTAACCGGCGAACACCGGCTTGAGGTTGCAGGCGTCGCCCTGGAAGAACTCGACCTTGTGCCTCACCCTGTCCAGCTCCAGGTCGGAAAGTTTGCGTTCCCTGTAGCTGACCAGTTCGCCCTCGTCGGCCAGCGTGTAGCGCAGCACGCCGTGTTCGGCGAGTTGCACGCCCGCGCCGATGAAGCGCGCGGAGAAGTCAACGCCGGTGACGCGGTCGAAATGCCGCGCCAGTTCGAACGTGGCGCGTCCCGATGCGCAGCCCAGGTCGAGTGCGCTGCGTGCCGGCCGGTCGCCCATCGCGCGGATCGCGATGTCGGCGAGCGCCTGCGGGAAGTTGGCCACGCCGAAATAGCTGTCACCGTAATGGAACTCGGCATATTCGGAGAGCATCTTGTCGGTCTCGTAATGCGATGCGACTTCGGCGGCGGGCGCATCGGCGACCACATAACGGAATCCGGCATGCTGGAAGAAATGGCGGCGGAACGCATAGCGCGCGCTGCGCAGCGTTTCGTTGCCGCACGATATCCACGAGCCGCCTTTGATCAGATTGTGCCGCCCGTCGAAGGTCGGCGTGGTGAAATCGTCGTACAGCGGATGCACCTCGAAACCGTCGAACGGATAGATCGGCGTCTCGGTCCATTGCCAGACGTTGCCGACCACGTCGTAAAGCTCGCCATGCCGGAACGTATCCACCGGACACGACGATGCGTAATGATCGAGATGGAGGTTGGCTGCGGCAGGTCGGTCGGATGGCACCTCGTCCACACCGGCAAAGTCGTACAAACGGTACCACTCGTCCTCGCCGGGCAGGCGCACAGGCTGCCCGGTGACGGACTTCTTCCAGTTACAAAATGCCTTGGCCTCGTGATAGTTCACTTCGACCGGCCAGTCCCACGGCATCGGCACTTCCCCGGTCATCAGGCGCAGTTTCCAGTCGTCGCCCTGTTTGATCCAGAAGGTGGGATGCGCAGCATGTTTATAGCTCTTCCAGTCCCATCCTTCTTTTTCCCAATGCGTCGCATCCGCATAGCCGCCCGCTTCGACGAAACCGAGGAATTCGCGGTTGCTGACCAGATAGCGGCTGGCCTGGAACGCCGGAATGCTCGCCTCGTGCGAACCGAACTCGTTGTCCCAGCCGTAACGGGCCGTCGGTCTTTCGTTGCTCAGCCTGACTTCGCCTGCCGGTATCGGCACGAGACGGTTCTGCGGCGCGTCATCGGGCTCACGGCAGGATTCGCGGCAGGGCTGCCAGTCCGGATGCGGCCTGACATATTCAAGCGCGTGCTGGCGGATCAGCACGGAAGAGGTCTCCAGATGGATGCGCTCGTGCTCGATGCCCATCAGGATGGTCCACCACGGATGGTCCCAACCGATCGGCATCGCCAGCGGCGCGGCGCGGATCAGGTTGTCGACGGTCGCGCGCACCTTGTTGCGGTACGCTCTCACTTCGTCGACTTCCGGCCAGTCGTAGTTGGCGTCGTCGAGATCGTCCCAGCTCATCTCGTCCACGCCCACCGCGAACATCGCTTCGAGGCGCGGGTCGATGCGCTCCTGCACCAGCCCGGCCAGCACCAGCTTGTTGATGAAGAACGTCGCAGTGTGGCCGAAGTAAAAGATCAGCGGATGGCGCAGCGGGATCGGTTTCCTGAACCAGGCCTGCTCGCCGGACAGCAACTCGAACAGTTGCTCGTAGCGATCGAAAGTCGACAGGAAATATTCGCGTATCTCGCGGCGCGACGCTTCCGCGTCGTTGCCGCTCAGCATCGGAGTCCTCGCAAATGGACGGTTCTGCATGCGTTACCTCGTTGACTGTCTGTGCCGGATTTTAACAGCGAATAACTTTGTTCTTGCACGGTGTGGAATAATCGCGATAAATAAACGATCCGTCTCATGACACACATCCCGCATCTCGTCGTCAGCATCTCCGGCCACGGCTTCGGCCATGTCGCACAGGCTGCGCCGGTCCTCAACGCGCTTTATGAACGCATGCCGCAGTTGCGCCTCACGGTGCGTTCCGCGGTGTCGCTCGCGCACCTGCGTTCGCGCATCCGTGTGCCGTTCGACCACCTGCCCAGCGAAGGCGACATCGGCATGGCGATGTCCTCGGCGATCGATGTGCTGGCGAACGAGAGCCGTGCCGCATATCGCGCCTTCCATGCGGACTGGGACAGGCGTGTCGCGGACGAGGCGCGCCTGCTGCGCGAGCTCGGCGCGGATGCGGTGTTCTCCAACGTCGGCTACCTGCCGCTGGCCGGCGCGCAGTTGGCTGACATCCCGAATACCGCGCTATGTTCGCTGAACTGGGCGGACATCTATCGCCACTACTGCGGCGATGACGACATCGCCGCGCAGATGCAGGCCTGCTATGCGAACGCCGACGCTTTCCTGCGCGCGACGCCGGGCATGGCGATGGAGACGTTACCCAATCTCATTCCGGTCGCACCCATCGCGGACATCGGCGAGAACCGGCGCGATGAATTGAACCGGCATCTGAAATTATCGAAGCAGGAGAAACTGGTGCTGGTCAGCTTGGGCGGGATCGCCAGCCGCCTGCCGATGGAGGACTGGCCGCGCATCGACGGCGTGCGCTGGCTGGTGCAGGCGAACTGGCAGGTGACGCATCCCGATGCGGTCGTGCTGGAATCGCTGCCGCTGGGTTTCAGCGACCTGCTCGCCAGCAGCGATGCGCTGCTGTGCAAACCGGGTTACGGCAGTTTCGTGGAATCGCCCTGCAGCGGTGTGCCGGTGCTGTATGTCAGCCGCGCCGACTGGCCGGAATCGCCGGCGCTGATCGAATGGCTGCAACAGAACGGCACGTGCCGCGAAGTCTCGCGACAGGCACTTGAATCGGGCGATCTCGCCGACGGACTGGAAAGCCTCTGGCGCGAACCTGGGCTGCGACCGGTCACCCCGGCAGGTGCGGTCCAGGCGGCGGAATGGCTGGCTGAAAGACTGGATGCTCAGTTTGGTGCGCGGAACTCGCCCCATACAGCCAAAAACCACTGAAAAACGTCGCGAGCGACGACCGGGCCAGGCGCACAAGGGCAAGGAAGCGGAATGTACATCCGGTACATGAGCATTCCGGGGTCTTGTGCAACGACGCCCCGTCGAGCGCAGCAGTTTTACAGGGGTTTTAGTGCATGTGCCCGTTTTCCGAGTCGTGCACATGCCCGTGCTCGATCTCCTCTTCGGTGGCGGGGCGCACGCTGGTGACAGTGCAGTTGAAGACCAGCGTCTTGCCGGCCAGCGGGTGGTTGCCGTCCACGGTCACTTCGTCGTCGGTCACTTCCACGACGGTGTAGAGCATGAAATCATCCTCTTCCGAATTCTCGGGGCCGCCTTCGAACTGCATGCCGACCGTCACCTCCCTGGGGAATGAGCTGCGCGGTTCGACTTCGACCAGTTCGTGGTCATATTCACCGAACCCATCCTCGGGTTCCATGGTCACCTTGCAGTGGTCGCCGGTCCGCTTGCCGTGCAGCGCTTCTTCGACCAGCGGGAAGATGCCGTCATAGCCGCCGTGCAGGTAGCTGACCGGGTCCTCCACCTTTTCGAGCAGTTCGCCGCCATCGTCGAACAATTCGTAGCGTAGCGATACCACGGTATCCTTTTCGATCTTCATTTAAGTTCCTTTATCAGATTGAACACTTCCTGCGCATGTCCATGTGCGTGGACGCCGTACATGACATGGCGCAACTTGCCCTGCTTGTCGATCACGAAAGTGGAACGCTGGATGGCATGTTTCCTGTGCCCGTCCACTTCCTTCTCGTACATCACTCCGTAACGCTTGCAGATGCGCGCGTCGGGATCGGAAAGCAGCAGCACCGACAGCCCGTACTTGTCGCGGAACGAGGCATGGCTCAGGCAATCGTCGCGGCTGATGCCGATCACCACGGTATCGAACTTGGCGAACTCCTCCTCGAGGTCGCTGAATTCATTGGCTTCCATCGTGCAGCCCGGCGTATCGTCCCTCGGGTAGAAATAAAGCACGATGTTATTCCTGCCCTGCAATGAAGTCAGCGCAAAAGTCTCCATGTCGGCATCCGGCAATTCGAAGTGCGGCGCTTCCATCCCGACGCTGAGCTGAACAGACTGCATTTGTGCTTCCCTCCTGTGGTTGCATTCTAAACATTTTTCCGGCGGACAATAAAATTTTTTGCCGCCATCGCGCCGGCTGCACAGGACGGCTATAATCCATACGATGAAACCTTTGAAGACCCTGCTCGGGGGAATGAGCGTCCAGGAATTCCTGCGCGATTACTGGCAAAAGAAGCCGCTGTTGATCCGCAAGGCGATCCCCGATTTCAACGGCCTGCTCGACCATCGCCAGTTGATCGACCTGGCCTGCACGGAAGATGTGCAATCGCGCCTGGTGACGCAGCAACGCGGCAAATTCGAATTGCGCCACTCGCCGTTCGAACGCGCGGATTTCGACAGGCTGGGTAAAACCAGATGGACGGTGCTGGTGCAGGGCGTGAACAACCACCTGCCGGAAGCGGCGGAACTGATCAAACGATTCTCCTTCATCCCGCATGCGCGCCTGGACGACCTGATGGTGAGCTATGCGCCCAAGGGCGGCGGGGTCGGGCCGCACTTCGATGCCTATGACGTGTTCCTGCTGCAGGGCATGGGACACCGGCGCTGGCAGATCTCCACGCAGCAAGACCGCACGCTGGTCGAAGGCGCGCCGCTGCGCATCCTGAAGGATTTCCGCATCGAACAGGAGTGGGTGCTGGAGGCGGGCGACATGCTGTACCTGCCGCCGCACTGCGCGCACAACGGCATCGCCGAAGACGATTGCATGACCTATTCCATCGGCTTCCGCACCCCGTCCCATCAGGAGCTCGCGGAGCAGTTCCTGGTGTATCTGCAGGACCGCATCGAAGTGGACGGCATGTATGCCGACCCGGACCTGAAAACACAGAAGCATCCATCGAAGATCAGCGAGGCGATGCTGCGCCAGGTGGAAAAAGCGATCAAGCAGGTGCGCTGGGACAGGGAAGACATCGCGAACTTCCTCGGTTGCTACCTGAGCGAACCCAAGCCACACATCTTCTTCGATGCGCCCGCGCGTCCATTGAGTCCGGCAAAATTCCGCCAGGCACTCCAGAAGCGCGGCGTGCGACTCGACCTGAAGAGCCAGATGCTGTGTCACGCCGGCCGGATATTCCTGAACGGCGAATCCTGCCAGCCGGATCATTCCGCTTACCCGCAGTTGCGCCGCCTGGCCGACGACCGCGAGTTGCCCGCCTTGCCGGAATGCGCGGACGCGTTGGCTGAAATGCTTTACCAGTGGTATCTGGACGGTTATATTCATCCTGCCTGACCCCCGGGAGATCATCATGGCAGACGAATCGCTGCAACACACCCACCTTGACGGCATCGCAGACTACACGTCTGCCCTTGATACGCTGTGCCAGCTGGCTCAGCACAACCTGTACCTGTTCGAAAAGGACTACGACGGACTGGGATTCAACAGCGAAGCGCGTTACGAGACCTTGCGCCACTTCCTGCTGTCCAGTCCCGCCAACCGGCTGTTCGTCCTGACACACGACAAGAACTACCTGTCCACGCGCTGCCCGCGCATGATGATGTTGCTGCGCCAGTTCAGCGGCAGCATGTTCATCCACCAGACGCCGCAACATCTGCGCCAGGTCTCCGAGCCGTTCGCCGTCGCCGACGACGCACATTGCCTGCGCCGATTTCATTTCGACGATCCGCGCGGCATTCTTGTGCAGCACGACCCGGAAGCCGCCCGCACCCTGAAAGCGCGTTTCCAGGAAATGTGGGGGTCATCGCAACCAGCTGTTTCTGCTACACAAATTGGCCTGTAAAAATAAATGTTGCCCACCCCCTAGCTTTCCTGTATGGACTTGCTAGAATGCGCCGCCTTCTGATTCGGGTCCCCCCTGAATTTAAGGGGGTATTAATAGACTTTTTAAACTTATCGAAACTTAATTATCTTCCCGAGGAAAAAATGAAACGCTCTGCTCTCGTTGTTGCCCTGTTGGCCCTGGCTCTGACCGCTTGCGGTGAAAAAGCTGCTGAAGCTCCTGTTGTTGAAGCTCCTGCCGTTGAAGCACCTGCTGCTCCTGCTGTTGAAGCTGCTGCTTCCGCTCCTGCTGCTGTTGAAGCTGCTGCTTCCGCTCCTGCTGCTGCCGAAGAACACGCGCCTCACTAAGCGGCCGGTTTTTCAAGCAACAAAAAAGCCGACGCAAGTCGGCTTTTTTGTTTTCCCCGTCCAGGCGTCAAAATATCTCGCGCCAGACGAAGCCCTCCTCCTGCGTCGCCACCCCCACCCATTCCCGTTCACAATCCAGCGCACCGCACAAAGCCTGCACGACCAGTTCCGGCAGATTGTTGTTGCGGCTGAGATGCGCCGCGACCAGGTGCTGCAGGCGGGTCGAATCAAGCCTGGCAAGGATGGCTGCTGCTTCGTCATTGCTGAGATGACCGAAACGCCCGGCGACGCGCTGCTTGAGTGAATAGTGATATTCGCCGTTCCTCAGCATGTCGCTGTCGTGGTTGCACTCCAGCACCAGCGCATCACAACCGTTCAGCGTCGCTTCGATGTAAGGCGTGCCGCAACCGGCATCGGTCAACACGCCCAGCCGCCTCGCTCCGTCGCCGAACACGAATTGCACGGGCTCGGCGGCATCGTGCGGCACCGGATAGGGCTGAACCTCCACATCGCCGACGGCGAACGACTGATGGGGATCGATCTCGTGGAGGAGGGAAAGTCCGGACAACCTTTTCGACTGCACCCGCAAGGTGCCGTGCGTCAGCCAGACTGGCAGCTTGAACTTGTGCGCCAGGCGCGCCACACCGCCGATGTGGTCGCCATGCTCGTGGGTGACCACGATACCGCTCAACTGTTCCGGAGAAACGCCCAGGCGCGCCAAGCGCAGCGTCGTATCCCGCAAGCCGAAGCCGCAATCCAGCAACACCAGCGTCCGTCCGGCGCCGACCAGCAAGGCGTTGCCTTCGCTACCGCTGCCCAGTGAAGCGAACCTCATGTACTTATTCCAATTCCATTTCGACGGTCAAACAAGGCGGCGAGGAGCAAACGACGCAGACAGTGCTGGCAGCACGGCAAGGAGTGCGCGGGAAAGCCAACACAGTTTCACCGATGAAACGGGATTGGAATTTACCGGTCGATGTTCTTGTAGATAGCCTCGATCATCCGTTTGGTCGCATCGTCGTGCGTACCGTCCTGATCGGTGACCGAAACCTCGCAGGACACGCCGCCGTCCTTGACGTTCACGCGATAGCGCAGCTCGGAGTTACTGTCCTTCCAGAACTGCAGCTTGTCCATCCAGCCGCTTTCCGCCTTGACCGGACGCAGGAAATAGATACCCCTGATACGATCCTTGTCCTCCACCGCCAGCCCGGCGCGCTCGATCGCCAGCCCGACCCTGCGCCAGCTCCTGTCGAAGGCATCGTTGATCACGACGATGCTGCTGCCATCGAATATCTCCAGCAGCTCCGCCTTGCCGTCGCCCGCCGGTGCCGCAGGCGTCGCGCCATGAGCGGCATCGCCTGCCGCGATCTCCTGTGCCGCCTGTACCTTGTTGCCGCCCAGATGCACCATCAGACGTTGCAATACCTCGGCTTCCATCTCCGGGTCTGCAGCGCGCGGCTGCCATTTGGAAGTATTGCCGTCGGCGGCAAGCACTTCCTCCATACCGCGATGGGTGACATAAATCTCGGTGCTACCGCCATCCTTGCCGCGTTCCAGGCGGATGCGATACTGGTCGCGCTCGCCCGACGAATAGATGTTGTCGAACACCTTGCCGATCGCGCTGCGGACCGGACCCTGCTGGATATTGGCGCGGTTCTCCGCCCAGTTGGTCTCCATCAGTCCCGCCGCCTGATCCTCGCTGGCGATGGTCAGCCCGATCCCCTGCCAGAACGCCTTGACCTCCGGCCATACCTTTTCGGCACGGTCGTTCACCACCAGCCAGCGTTGCGTGCCGTTGCGCTCCATGTGCACGTTGCGCATTTCCGGCAACACCCCGGCACTGACGCGCGGCGCTGACACCGAACCGCCCTTGCTGTAATCCGAGTAGGTCGCGAAGACCTCCTCGTCGGCGCCCGGCACCATATAACGTTCGTCCCGGCTCGGCGCCGTCAGGTCTGGCGGGATCTCGAGGGAGGGCACGTTCTCTGCGCCGCTCCGGTAATCGATACGCTTGCTGCCCAGCCCGATCGAGCTGCAGCCCACCAACGAAACCAGCGCCACGCCGGCAATCCCGATATGCAAAACTTTCATTGTCTCTCTCCTGCGCAACAGCCTGAATTTAGTTGAGTACGCCAGCCTGACGCATGGCCTGTTCGACGACTTCCTGTGCGCCTTGCGACAGCGGCGTCAACGGCAGGCGCAGATGGTTCTTCGCCTTGCCCATCCTGGCCACCGCCCACTTCACCGGGATCGGGTTGGCCTCGACGAACAGGTTGCGGTGCAAACCAAGCAACCGGAAATTGATCTCGCGCGCTTTCTCCACTTCGCCGTTCAGCGCGGCCATGCACATCCCGTGCATCAGCTTCGGCGCGACATTGGCCGTCACCGAGATGGTGCCGTGCGCACCGAGCAGCATCAGCGCCAGTGTGCTGGCGTCGTCGCCGCTGTAGACGGCGAAGTCATCCGGAGCGCGCCGCAACAGATCGCTGCCGCGCGAGATGTCGCCGGTCGCGTCCTTGATGCCGACGATGTTGGGGATCTGCGCCAGCCGCAGCACCGTGTCGTTGTTCATGTCCGCCACCGTGCGCCCCGGCACGTTATACAGGATGTGCGGCATGTCCACCGCTTCGGCGATGGCCCTGAAGTGGCGGTAGAGCCCTTCCTGGGTCGGTTTGTTGTAGTAAGGCACCACGCTCAGCGAGGCATCCGCCCCGGCCTTCTTCGCGAAGGCGGCCAGTTCGATCGCCTCGCGTGTCGAGTTCGCGCCGGTGCCCGCGATCACCGGGAGCCGCCCGGCGACATGCTTCACGGTCTCGGCGATCAGCAGTTCATGCTCTTCCACATCCACGGTCGGCGATTCGCCGGTGGTCCCCACCACCACGATAGCGTCGGTGCCCTGTTCGATATGGAAATCGATCAGCGCACGGAACGCTTCCAGGTCGAGACCGCTATCCTCATGCATCGGCGTGACGATTGCCACGATACTGCCTTTGATCATTTTTCAGGCCAACAAAAATAAAGGCCGCATTCTACCCCAATCCCCCTACCATCACCAAAGGGAACCCCGAAAAACCGTAGCGAGCGGCTCAAGTGCAAGGCGCACGGAACGGAACGACCGAGACATATCGAATAGATAGGCGAGGAAGTGAGTACCGCGCAACGCTGCGAGCGGATGGGTGGCGGCGAAGCCGCCGGACACCCACCGGCCTACCCCTTGCGGGTGAATCGAGTCGCGCAGTAGGTTTTCCGTGGTTTCCAAAGCCTTGCGCGACAAATGCCGCCAGGCTATGGAATAATGCGGGCACCTTCGAAACATACCCATCGTCATGTCCGGAACCACCCTTGCCGCATTGCATCCCGGCGATACCGCCACCATCGTCGCGATCCGCGCCGAAGAGGCGCTGCACCAGCGCCTGCTGGCGCTGGGCTTCCGCAATGGCAAGCGGGTCGAACTGATCCGCAAGGCCAGTTTCTCCGGCCCGCTGCAGGTGCGCATCGGCACGACCGACATCCTGCTGCGGCGCAGCGAAGCGGCAAAGATCGAGATCAGCAGAACATGAAGGCGATCCCATGAAACGCATCGCCATACTGGGCATGCCCAACACCGGCAAATCCACGCTGTTCAACCGCATCACCGGCGGCGCGGCGCGCGTCGGCAACTGGCCGGGCATCACGGTCGAACTGCTCAGCGGCAAGATCCTGCTGGGCGACGACATGGTGGAGATCATCGACCTGCCCGGCATCTACGACCTGCACGGGTTTTCCGACGACGAACAGGTGGTGCGCCATTTCCTGCACGACAACGTGCCGGACCTCGCGCTGGTCATCCTCAACGCCACGCAGATCGAACGCCAGATGAGCCTGCTGTTGCAGCTCAAGCAGCTCAACATGAACGTGGTGGTGCTGCTCAACATGGCCGACGAGGCGAAGAAATACGGCATCACCATCGACAGCAGGAAAATGTCCGAGATGATCGACATGCCGATCTACCTGCTCAGCGGCAAATACGGCACGGGTTATCCCGAGGCGATGCAGGCCGTCACCAGGGCGCTGCGCTATCCCACGCCGGGCATGGCGGAACAGTTGCGCAGCCAGCTGGAACAGGACGAACACATCGAGACGGAGATGGCGCGCCTGATGAAACACGCCGTGCAGGTCCCGGCGCGCCTGCCCGACAACCTCACCGAAAAACTCGACCACGTGATGCTGCACCCGTGGCTGGGACTGCCGATCTTTTTCGGCATCATGTACCTGCTGTTCCAGGGCATCTTCTTCCTCGGCCAGCCGTTGCAGACGGGCGTCGCGTTCGTGCTGGACTGGCTGCGCACCGCCGCGCTCGAACCGCTGTTTTCCGGACTGCCCGCGATGCTGAACGGGCTGCTGCTGGACGGCGTGTACAACGGCGTCGCCACCGTCGCCGCCTTCGTGCCAATCATCGTGCTGTTCTTCCTGTTCATGGCGCTGGTCGAGGACAGCGGCTACCTGTCGCGCGCCGCGTTCCTGATGGATGCGCTGATGGCGAAGATGGGGCTGGACGGCCGCGGTTTCGTGATGCTGCTGATGGGCTTCGGCTGCAACGTGCCCGCGCTGATGGGCACGCGCGTGATGCGCTCGCGCGCCATCCGTCTGCTGACCATGCTGGTGATCCCGTTCTCGCTGTGCTCGGCGCGCCTGCAGGTGTTCGTGTTCATCACCGCCGCGCTGTTCTCCCCGCAAGCCGCACCGCTGGTACTGTTCAGCCTGTACCTGTTCAGCTTCGGAGCCGCGATCCTCACCGCGCTGCTGTTCAAGGGCCAGTTCAGGAACAGCGAGCCCTTCGTGCTGGAACTGCCGCCGTACCGCTTCCCCACCACCCGGCAGATCATGATGCGCGGCTGGCTGGAAGTGAACCACTTCCTGCGCCGCGCCACCCAGTTCATCATCGCCGGCGTGGTGCTGGTCTGGCTACTCACCCACCTGCCGCCATCCGCCGTCCCCGCCAGCGCGGACACCCTGTCCGGCATGATCGGCGACTGGCTACGGCCGGTGTTCGCGCCGATCGGCATCACACCGGAACTCACCATCGCGCTGATCTTCGGCTTCGTCGCCAAGGAGATCGTGATCGGTTCGCTCGCGGTGATCTACGGTCTTTCCGGCGAAGCCCTCAACGGCGCGCTGGGTCTGCAACTGGACTGGGTGCAAGCCTACAGCTTCATGCTGTTCACCCTGGTCTACACGCCGTGCCTGTCCACCATCGCCACGTTGCGCAGCGAATCGAAGAACGCAGGCTTCACCCTGCTCTCCATCGGCTGGTCGCTGGCACTGGCCTGGCTGATCAGTTTCGCGTTCTATCAGGGCGCGCGCGCGCTCGGCTACTAGACTAACCCACTTCCACGAATCTACGTACTGCCGGCTACCGTTCGTTGCTCATCTCGGCGCCGCTCATCACCCGACGGATTGATATAAACACATATTTCAGGTACCATCCGCACGTGTAAGTACGTTACTTTATCCGGCATTAAATTATATAGTTATACCGGATTCACCCCATAGGGACGCAACCTTCGAAAGCCATGTATTCATGCGTACATCCCCTGTATAACCGAGCACAAATGAGAAAGATTCAAATGACACAAACCACCGACCTTAAACACGCCACAGCCTTCTTCGCACCGCGCGAAACGTTCAGGAAATTCCTGCTGCCGCTGTTGCTGGGTGGATTGTTGCTGGCCGGCATGCAGGGCGCGCAAGCCGTGACGGACGTCATCCCTGCCACCGGCACATGGACCGCACCGGCGGGCGTCACTTCGGTGGATGTCGAAGTCTGGGGTGGCGGCGGCGCGGGCGGCGGCAACCCGACCACTACCGATGGCGGCGGCGGCGGCGGCGGCGGCGCGTATTCGAAAACCACCGCCATCCCAGTGGTTCCCGGAACGATCTACACGGTTACCGTCGGCACCGGCGGCATCGGGGTCGCCGGCGGCAATGGCGGCGTGGGCGGGGATTCCTGGTTCAACAGTGCCGCGACCATCATGGCCAAGGGCGGCGCGGGCGGCGCGGTCCCCGTGGGCGGGGCAGGCGGTTTGGGCGGCGCCGGCGGGGCAGCCGCTGCCGGCGTCGGGGCGATAAAGTTCTCCGGCGGCAATGGCGGAACCGGACGCAACAGCAATACCGGGCGCGGCGCTCCCGGCGGTTCCTCGGCCGGCACGGCAGCCAACGGCACCAGCGGCCCGGTCACATGGGCGACCTGTACTGCTGCTGCCGCACCAGCCGGTGGTGGTATCGGTGGTAATGGCGGTTGTGCCAACAGTGTGAGCGGATTGGCACCGGCCTCCGGTATCGGCGGCGGCGGCGGCGGCGGCGCCGAAAGAAGCACTTCCGGAGGCAACGGCGCCCCCGGACTGGTGACCATCACCTATACCCCCGGCGGCGGTGGCGCAGTGCCGGTTACTTATTACCATGACACGACGAATGGCGTGAACATCGGATTCGATGGCACAACCAACGTGACAGGTGCGGATCAGAACATCCCGCCGGTTATCACTGCGTCGCTGAATCCGGTAAACACTTGTCCTGTAACCAGCGCCCGCTCAAGGAATCATCCTGTTGGTGCTTATACACATTCGAGGTGGTACCTCAATTCAGATTACGCAGTTGCCACCAATATCGGCGCAAACCCAACCGGTAGCGCCAGCCTCAGAGGCGGCGCGGTCACCGACACTGTGATCGTGAGTCTGTATGACTACGAACCGGTGACGGGCGTCAAAGTGTTGATCGGCTCGAGCGCGCCCATCACTCTGACAGGCGGCGCGACCACGACTACCTATACCTATGCAATCAGCAGTCCTCTCTACATCATGCCTGCCGCTCACAGGTTGATGCTGGAGTACAACTTCAATCAGTCCGTCGCGACTGATCGAGCCCGCGTCTATTGTTCGGCAACCGCTTCGTTCATCACAGTGACAGAAAGCCCGGCCGCGGTTGTTCCTGTGGCCGAGTACCACATGGATGAAGCAAGCTGGAACGGGACCGCGAATGAGGTGGCGGACAACAGCGTGAATGCACTGCACGGCACGGCGTTCCTGGGCGCGACGACTGCGCCGGCCAAACTCTGCAACGGCGCGAATCTGGCAGCCAACTATGTGCAGGTTGCGGACAATCCCCTGCTCGACCTGCCGACCGCCCTGACGGTCACCGCATGGCTGAAGCCGGCGCGCTGGGGCGGCGCGCCGGGCAAGGATGCGCTGATGACCTTTCTTTCCAAGGACACCAACTACGAGGCGCACATCAATGCCACCGGCAATGTGTTCTGGTGGTGGGGTACCGGCAGTTTTGCGTCCACCGCCACCGTGCCTATCGGCGCGTGGACCCATGTCGCACTGGTATACGCGAGCGGTTCGCAGACCATCTACATCAATGGCGCGGCCAGCGGCACCGCTGCATTCGCCGGCGCACTGCCGGTCAACGCGATGCCGTTGCAGATCGGCGACGACCAGGCGTTCGGCGGCGGTACGCGCCGCTTCGACGGCATGATCGACGAAGTGAAGATATTCAATACCGCGCTGACCCCGACGGAAATCTCCACCGGTTACGCGAACGAGAACGCCGGCAACAACTGGGACGGCTCGGCACGCACCTGCGTCTCCCTGATAGATCACGTCGCCGTCACTGCGCCGGCGAATGCGATGGCCTTCTCCGCCACCCCGGTCGAGCTTGCGCCGCATACCGCCGCGCATGGCGCCTTGACGGGCATGACGATCAACCTCTCCACCGACACCGGACTGGGCGACTGGAGCATCGGCACCGGCACCGGCACGCTGACACCCGGCCCGGCCAATAGCGGACAGGCGAACTATGTGTTCGATGCCCTAGAAAGTTCCGCGATCCTGTATTTCACCTATCAGACTGCCGGCACGGTGACGATCAACGTCACCGATGCGGGCGGGGCGGACATGCTGCTGAACACTCCGGTTGGCGAAAAAGCCAACACCATCGTCTATGCGCTGCCCGATTATGTGTTCACCGACAGCGCCTGTGTCCACAACATCGCGTTCGGCGCACCCGGACAGACCTGTGCGGTATTGAACTGGTCTCCGCAAGTAGCGGGCATTGATTTCTCCGGCATCTACCTCACCGCGTTGAGCGCCGGCGTCCCGACCCGCTTCCATCCGACCCAGCCACGGACTCGCGACATGCAGTTCGGCCTGTCCTGCCACAACCCGGTGGCGGATGCCGGTATCCAGGCGGTCTTTTCCACCGTGACCCTGCCGCTGTGCGAAGCCAACGGCGCGACACCCGCCTCCTGGTCGGCCACCACACTGACGGCCAGCTTCCCCGGCGGTGTGCCCTCGGCCGGCCCGTACACCTTCAACTATGCCGACGTGGGCAATGTGGAGTTGTGGACACGCGACAGCGCGGCCACAACCAAGGTCGGCGCAAGCGGCATCTTTACCGTCGCGCCGCACCACTTCGGATTCTCCGGAGTCACCGCCGTGCCCGCCCTCCCGTTCAAGGCGGGCAACGATTTCTCCGCCACGGTGACCGCCTACAACGGACTGGCGATACCCACTACCACGCCCAACTTCGGACAGGAGACACCGACTGCAGAAAGCGTGACGCTCTCGTTCAGCAAATGCCAGCCGACCGGCACCAATTCGGACCCCGGCACATTCAGCGGCACGGTCGGCGCATTCAGCGGCGGTGCGGCGAGTTCCGCCAACCTGAACTGGGACGAGGTCGGCAACGGCGACCTGATCGCCACCAACGATACCTATCTCGGCTCCACCATCTCGGCGACCGGCAACACCGGCACCGGCGGCACGGTCTGCAACGGCGCGGGCAATGTCGGCCCGTTCGTCCCCGACCACTTCAATACGGTCGTGACCGCGCCGATGGTCTGCCCCGGCGCGCTGACCTGCCCGGCTGGCGGCCTGGCCTATTCTGGACAGGCATTCACCGTCAACGTCTCGGCGATGAACGCCGCCGATGTCGTGACGAAGAACTACGACGGCACGGCGAACACCACGCCGAACTTCGCCAAGCAGGTGACGCTGACCGCATGGGACGCCCTGGGCAGCATCACCACACAGAATCCGCCGTCCGGCGATCCCGGTGCGCTGTCGAACGGCATCGTCCCTGCCGCTTCCTTCACACAGGGCAAAACGGAAACAGGTACGCCCGCCACGCCGTACTACAGGTTCGCCACCGTGCCGACCGCGCCGACCGACATCTATATCCGCGCGGCGGATGCCGACGCCAGTTCGTTGCGGGCGGTTCCCGCCAGTTCGATCGAGGGCGGTGCCAAGGTGGTGAACGGGCGCATCATGATCTCCAATGCGCACGGCTCTGAGTTGCTGAAACTGAGCATCCCGGTCAAAGCGCAATACTGGAATGGCACGACCTACCTGAACAGCGCCACCGACAGCGCCAGCAGTTTCGTCGCGGCCACGCCTCCGGCGGCCAGTGAGATCGGCTTCGCCAATTTCCTGAAGAATCTGGCGACCATCGCGGTAACCGGCACGCCCAAGACGGTAACGCTCACGAACGGTGCGGGCAACTTCCAGTTGGCCGCGCCGGGTGCCGGCAATGATGGCAGCGTGGACATGACCCTCCCCGCCGTGACCGGCATCGCTTGCGATGTCGTACCGACGCCGGCGGGCTGCTACCTGCTTGGCAACACCGCGCGCGCCACCTTCGGCGTGTACAAGGGCGACAAGGCGTTCATCTACCTGCGCGAAGCCTATTGACGGGTGGCAGAACCGCTAACAAAAGGGCAGCCGCTGGCTGCCCTTTTTCGTTCTATTCCGCCTGTCGCATCGCCATTGATATGGCCATGCGCAATGCGTATCATCCGCGCAACTTCATGCCATTGTTTGCAAGAATTTCAGCCACGTCCCGCCTACCCAACGAAAGCGTCCACATGACACAATTTGCCGGCTTTATGGATATTGAAGGATCCCGCGCAACCGCGACTGCCGATCGCCCCCGGCACAGGCTTTCCGCAAGATCACTGTTGCCGCTGTTGCTGGGCGGGACGCTGCTGGCTGCGGCAACCGGAACGCAGGCGGCAACCACCACGTTCACGGCTTCGGGCAACTGGGTCGCACCGCCGGGCGTAACATCGGTCACGGTCGAGGCATGGGGCGGCGGCGGCGCGGGCGGCGCGGCAACCGGCAACCCTGCGAAGGGCGGTGGCGGCGCGGGCGGTCAATATGCCAGCAAGGTGTTGACTGTCGTGCCGGGCAATACCTATGCGGTGGTGGTCGGTGCGGGTGGCATCGGCGGCGCCGGAAACGGTCCGGTCGGCGGCGATTCCACTTTCGGAGCAACTTTGGTGGTCGCCAAGGGCGGCGCGGGCGGCGGGCTTGCGTCAGCGAACAATAGCGCCGGGATCGCGGGTATCGGCTCTGCCGTCAATGGCGTGGGCACGACGGTCTTCGCCGGCGGTAGCGGCTCTTCCGGCATCCCGACCGGCGGCGCGGGCGGCGGCGGTGCGGGCAGCACCGGCGCGGGCGGCAGTGCAGCCGGCAATACCGCAGGAACGGGAACGGCCAATGGCGGCGGCGCGGGTGCTGCGGCAAGGACGACAGGCGGCACCTGCAACAATGTCGCAACGGTCGCGGGCGGCGGCGGCTGCGGCGGCTATGCCACGAGCGCCACCAACCGCAACGGCGGCAGCGGCGCAGCCGGCAAGGTGGCCATCAGCTATGTCGGCGCCGGCCCGGTCACTTATTATCATGACGTGACCGGCGGCGTGAACATCGGGTTCGATGGCACGACGAACGTCACGGCCGGGGTCAACCAGGTCATTCCGCCGATCATCACGGCCTCGCTGATCACCACGAACACCTGCACCAGCAATGCAAGGTCGGCCAGCCATCCCACCGGGCTGTACACCCACTCGAGGTGGTATCTCAATACCGGCTACGCGGCGGACACGGTCATCAGCGCGAATCCGGCCGGCAGCGCGCGCCTGCGGGGCGCGACCACGGCAGATAGCGTCACCGTCAGGCTGTATGACTACGATCCCACCCTCGCCCCTGCCGGGACGGGCGCCAAGGTGCTGATCGGTTCCAGCGCGACCATCCCCCTGACCGGCGCGGGAACGATAACCAACTATGCCTATACGATCAGCAGCGCGGCCTATACCGTACCGGCCGGACACCGGTTGATGCTGCAATACGATTTCAACCAGGCAAGCGCAACCTCCAATGCCAGGGTGTATTGCTCCGCAACCACGCCGTCGTATATCACCGTCACGGAAGGCCCGGCCGTGGTCGCGCCGCATCACATCCAGATCACCCACGACGGCAGCGGACAGACCTGCCGCGCGGAGACGCTGACGGTGACGGCCTGCAACAACTCCACCTGTACCGCACCGCATTTCAACGCAGCCACCGTGACCGGCAACGTGACCTGGAGTGGAACCCCGGGCGGCACGATCCCGTTCACCCTCGCCAGCGGCGGAACGGGACAAACGACCGTTTCGCTGCCGGTGACCACTGCGCAAACCGTGACGCTGGGCACAAGCACCATCGCGCCGTCCGAGACCACCCCGCCCAGCACCTGCGTCAACCTCGGCGGCGGCACGGCCTGCAATGTGGTCTTTACCACTGCAACGAGCTGTTTCGACGCGGTGGAAGTGGGCGCGGCAACGCCATCCAACCTCTATACCAAGCTTTCCGGCACGGCCTTTTCGCTGGACGTGACGGCAGGAACGGCGTACAGCGGCAACTTGCAGGTCGAACTGGTCGATGCCTCGACCGGCACTTGCACGGGATTCCCCAGCCTGGCTACGCAGAACACGACCTTCACCAGCCAGACCCGGAAGACGCTGGCCTTCAACTATGCGAATGCCGCCAAGAACGTCAAGGTGCGCGTCACCGGCGCGGCGGGCTCCAGTTGTTCGACAGACCGGTTCGCGATCCGGCCCACCTCGCTGGCGGTCACTTCGAGCGCCAATTCCGATCCTGCCGGTGGCAACGCGGCGGCCACGCCGGTCGTCAAGGCGGGCACTTCCTTCACGCTGAACGCGGCCTCGGGAATCGTCGCTTATAACGGAACACCCGCCGTGGACAACACCAAGCTGGTGGCGCATGCCGGCGCGGCAGCCAACGGCAGCGTGACCGGCGCGTTCAGCGCGGCCAATCCGGTAACCGGCACATCTACCGGCGTTAGTTTCAGCTATAACGAAGCGGGCTATTTCAAGCTGGGCGTGAACGGCGTCTACGACAGCAGCTTCACCACTGTAGATCAGCCGAACGACTGCACCAATGATTTTTCCAATACGCCGGTCGGCGGGCAATACGGCTGCAAATTCGGCAACACGGTCGCCAGCGCATTCTTCGGCCGCTTCATCCCGGACCATTTCAACATCACGACCGACCCGCTCAGCCCGGTCGTCTCGCATGCCGATTTCCTGCCGCAGACCATAACGACCGTCAGCGCACCCGCAGTGGCGGGCGATACCGTCATCAGCGTCGCCTCGACCGGCGGCTTCCATGCGGGCGGCAAGGTTCGCATCCCCGGCGCAGGCGCGGGCGGCAATGCATTGGTTGCGACCGTCACTGCGTCCGGTGCCGGTTCGCTTACGCTGAACCCGGGCATCGGCGCCAATCTGGCCGGGGACGGAAGCGAGGAGGTCGTCGCCGACTGGGGCAGTTACATGGGCGAAAAGATGATGGCCAAGTTCACCCTGCAGGCGGTCTCGCTGGGCGGGATCGTCACGAAGAACTATCAGGGTGCCTACGCGAAACTCGATCCTTCGGCTGCGGGCAACCCGTTGCGCTTCGGCGCGGTCGATGCCGCCGGGCCGACCGACCTGACCACACGCCTGGACACCTCGTTGCCGGCCAGCGGCAGTTTCGCCAACGGCAGCGCCGCGATCTCCGCGCCGCTGGGGATCACGCGGGGCGCGTCCGCGGACGGCCCGTTCAACATGCTGAAGATCGGCATCGCGCCGACCACTGCCGAAGCGGACGGCGTCAAGATGGGAGTCTATGACCTGAACGTGGGCGGCACTCCCGACCATGCCAGCATCATGGATCCGCAGGTCCAGGATGCCACGACGGTGCGCTACGGGCGGATGAAGATCTCCAATGCCCATGGTTCCGAACTGCAGTCCGCGTCGCTATCGCTGGCCGCGCAGTATTGGAACGGCACCTCCTACGTCCCCAACGTGAACGACAACGATACCGCGCTGGCGGTCGCCGATCTCACGCTGGGCAATTATCAGCGCAAGGCCGGGGACAACTGGACGACTTCCGCCGCCCTGCCGAATGCAAAAGCCTCTGCAGGCGCATGGACCGTAACGTTATCCAAACCCGCCGGAACGTTTACCGGCGTCGGCAGCGTGGATGTCTCGACCAATGCGCCGCTCTACCTGCCGGGCAACACCGCGCGCGCCACCTTCGGCGTGTACAAGGGCGACAAGGAATTCATCTATCTGCGCGAAACCTATTGATCCGGCGCACAAACACTATCACTGTCGTCATTCCGGGCTTGACCCGCAATCCAGCAAAAACAAACACAGCGCGCTTTGCGCGCCACTGGATACCCGCTTTCGCGGGTATGACGTGCTACTTTAAAGATGTTGATGGATTACTCAACCGATGACACGAGGGCAGCCGCTGGCTGCTCTTTTCGTTTCCGCTGTTGTTGTTCCGGCGGACGGCGAACATAATTTACAATAGCCCCGCTACGGCACGAGCAAATGTCTGTTTGATCTTTCAGGAGAGTGGTAATGGATTTCATTTCATGGTCGGTATTCGGCATCCTGTTCATCCTCGCGGAATCGGCGCTCGGATCGCGCTACCTGCTGGCGGTCGGGCTGGCCTTCTTCTACCCTGCCCTCGCCGATCTGGCGGGCGCGTCGGGCAGCATGCAACTTGCCGCGTTCTGCGTGGGAACGGTCGTTCACGTACTGATCGTCATGGTCTTGCGCAAAGGCAGATCGCCCGCAAAGGTCGAGATCGAAGATGCCGACAAGGGACAGCGCGTGGAAGTGATCGAATGGCTGGACGAAAGCACCGCCCGGGTGAAACATCGCGGCGGGGAATGGCTGGCGGAAAAGGTCGATGACGGCATGCCCAGCGCGTCCCATGGCACCATCCTCAAGGCGCAATATGGCCGTCTCCTCATTTCGACCGAGCAATCCGGCGCGGAGCAAGCCTGATGACCGTTTCCCACGGATCATTTTGCCCGGCATCCCGTTGTCGGGACAAAGCCGGCTTCGGCACAATCCGGCACAGCCATTCTTTGGGATATACTCGCCGCCGGCATACGGCACAGAATCACATGGACACGCGAATGATCCGGTATCGGCATGAACTTTGATGATCTTGAATTACAGAACTCGTTGATCAAGGCGATCAACGAGGCCTCGCCCGAAGGGATACTTGTCGTTGACGACAAGGGCATCATCGTTTCCCACAATCATCGCTTTGCCCAGATATGGAAAATTCCGGACCAACTCCTGGACAACACCGATCCCGCTATGGCCGGCCCCGATGACGCGCCGGTCCTGTCCATGGTCCTCGATCTCGTGGCCGATCCGGAGGCATTCCTGACGCGCGTAGCCGAGCTATATGACAACCCGGAGCTGACCGACCACTGCGAGATCGCATTGTGCGACGGCAGAACGATCGAGCGCCACTCTACGGCCCTGCGCAACGACAAGGGCCGGTATCTCGGACGCGCTTGGTTCTTCCGGGACATCACCGAACAGAAACGGGCCGGGGAAAAACTGCAGATCACCCAGTTCGTCAACGACCGCTCATCCGACAAGATCATCTGGGTGAATGAAGATTCCCGCATCGTCTATGCCAATGAAGCGGCATGTCGCAAATACGGCTATACAAAAGAAGAGATGCTCGCGTTGCACGTTTCGGACATCAATCCGGCGGCCACTCCCGAGAACTGGCGGAAACAGTGGCAACGACTGAAGCAGGCAGGACACCTGAACTTCGAGACGACACACAGACAACGGGATGGCTCGACCTTCCCGATCGAGATCACTTCCAACTTTGTCAATTTCGAGGGCACTGAACTGAATGTCGCCTTCATGAGGGACATCACCGACCGCAAAAAATCGGAGACCGAGCTGCTCATCGCTGCCGTGGCTTTCGAATCACAGGAGATGCTGGCCATCACCGATGCGGACGGCATCATCCTGCGGGTCAACCAGGCATTTGTCGAGAACACAGGCTATACGCCGGAGGAGTTGATCGGGAAAAAGCCGGGCGTCCTCAAGTCGGGGCGTCACGACAAACCGTTCTACGAAGAAATGTGGGAAACCCTCGAACGCACCGGGAAATGGCAGGGGGAAATCTGGGATCGGCGCAAGAACGGCGAGATCTACCCGAAATGGCTGACCATCTCGGCAGTAAAGGGACGCGATGGAAAAGTCACCCATTATGTCGGGTCGCATATCGACATCACCGAACGCAAGGCCGCCGAAGAGGAGATCCGGAACCTGGCGTTCTACGATCCGCTCACCCGCCTGCCGAACAGACGGCTGTTCATGGACCGCCTTCATCATGCAATAGCTTCCGGTGCGCGCAGCAACCGGAATTGCGCCCTGCTGTTCATCGACCTCGACCATTTCAAGACGCTCAACGACACCCTAGGCCATGATATCGGCGACCTGCTGTTGCAGGAAGTCGCAAAACGCCTCGAGTCCTGCGTGCGCGAGGAGGACACCGTGGCCCGGTTGGGCGGCGACGAGTTCATGCTGATACTGGAAAGTCTGAGCGAACAGGCCATAGAGGCCGGGACGCAGGCGGAAGTCATCAGTGAAAAGATCCTCGCCTCGCTCAGCCAGCCATACCTTCTGGCCGGACACGAATACCGCACCACACCGAGCATCGGCGTCACCCTGTTCGCCGGCCACGGTTCGACGATGGAGGAATTGATCAAACAGGCCGACATCGCGATGTACCAGGCCAAGAAAGCCGGCCGCAACACCCTGCGTTTCTTCGACCCCAAGATGCAGGACTTCATCAACGCCCATGCATTGCTCGAAAAGGAATTGCGCCATGCCGTGGAGCATGAGCAATTCCAGCTGTTCTATCAGGTGCAGGTAGACGCCACGCGCCGCATATTGGGTGCCGAAGCGCTGATCCGCTGGATGCATCCGGAACGCGGGCTGATCTCTCCGGACCAGTTCATCCCGATGGCGGAAGAGAACGGGCTGATCCAGCCCATCGGGAAATGGGTGCTGGACACCGCCTGCAAACAGCTCAGGATCTGGCAGCAGGATGCGATCACACGCGACTTCGTGCTGGCGGTAAATGTCAGCCCCAAGCGATTCCGCCATGCCGAATTCGTGGACCAGGTGCAGGAGGCCATCCGGCGCAATGCGATCGACCCGCGGTTCCTCAAGCTGGAACTCACCGAAAGCCTGTTGCTGGAGAATGTCGATGACGTCATCCTGACCATGAACAAGCTCAATGAGATCGGCGTGCAACTCTCGCTGGACGACTTCGGCACCGGTTATTCCTCCCTGCAGTACCTCAAGCGCTTGCCGCTCGACCAGCTCAAGATCGACCAGTCGTTCGTGCGCGACATCAACACCAACAGCAGCGACCGGGCCATCGTGCGCACCATCATCGCCATGGCCAAGGGCATGGATCTCGATGTCATCGCGGAAGGCGTGGAGACGGAAGCGCAACACCAGCAACTCGTGGTGATGGGCTGCAAGAACTTCCAGGGATACCTGTTCAACAAACCGTCCCCGGCCGCCGAGATCGACGCGATGCTGCGCAAGTAGCACCGCGGGGCGCTCCCCATCGCAACCGGAGCGGGCCCGCCGGCTGGCGCCCGTCCGCTATTCGCCCTGCACGGTCACCACGACGCGACGACTGCCGCCGAGGTTGCGGTGTTCGCACAGGTAGATACCCTGCCACGTTCCCAGCGAGGGACGTCCATCGGCGACCGGGATGCTCAGGCTGGGCCCCAGCAGGCTGGCCTTGATGTGCGCGGGCAGATCGTCCGGCCCCTCGTCCCGATGACGATAGTACGGCTCGCCTTCCGGCACCGCGCGATTGAACCAGTTCTCGAAATCCTGCCGCACCGTCGGGTCGGCATTCTCGTTCAGCGTCAGCGAAGCCGAAGTGTGCATGATGAAGATATTCATCATGCCGACCCGGAAGTCGCGCAACTCCGGCAGCACGCGCAGCACCTCATGGGTGACCAGATGAAAGCCGCGCGGCTTCGGGTCAAGGCGTATCTCTTTCTGTATCCACATGGCTCGTCCTCAGCGCCGCTCCCCGATGCGCGCCTCGTCCACCCGGATCGCTTCGCCCTCGATGATCTCGCCTTCATATACCTCGCCCGGCGCGGACGCCTCGCGGGAGGTCTGAGAATCCCGCATCTGCGCCTGCATCTGCCGGAACTGCTTGCGCACCTCGCGCGTCTTCCACCAGAAATACGCGCCCCCAACGACGGCGACGAACAGGAGGATCAGCAGCAACAGCGCCGAGAACATCAGCGCCAGCGTGCCCAGCACCACCGCCACGACCAGCGCGGCGATCTTCTGCAACAGGCCGGGACGGCGGGTACCGGAATAGGAGACATATTTGATCTGCATGACGCGATTCTATCGCATCGCCGCCTCCGGCGCGTCCGGCGGGCATGTCCGCACCGCGATCCCGAACTTCGCGCGCAGCCGCACACAATCCGGGTTCAGCGAACCGTCCGGCATCAGCGCCGGGAACTCGCGGCACACCGAAGGCCGCAACGCATAGATGCCGCAACGCAGATCATCCAGCAGCGAGATGCAACGCCCGTTGCCCGCTTCCGTGCCCTTCATGCAGACGCGGAACGGCGTGAACGACACTGTCAGGTCGGCCGGCACATGGCCGCCCGGCTGGGTATCCAGCTCGCCGTGGTAGAACGAAACGCGAAAATGGCGGCAGCACGCGCCGCAACCGGAACAGGGGTTGTCCACCCCCGTCATGTCGTAATAGACACGGCCATCCCCGGTGGGACTGGCGACCTGGATATGTTCCATATTGACCCGCGACTGAAAGACACTGCAAAACGTCCGTGTGGACGCACACGACGCGACGCGGCTCCATGCGGGAGCGCGACACGTCAGCCGGCAACAGCGCGGGAAGACTAGGTAAAGGGAAGCTCGGTCGTCGTGGAGGGGAACAGTGCCAGCACGCTCTCGAACGATACGCGCGTGCAAACCTCCGGCAGCACGCCCGGTGCGGCGGGGAGAAGGATGCGGGAAACTTCCGGTAAAGGATGATGACGATTCAAGCCGGGCTCCGTCGAAAATGCGGCAAGTCCCGATTCGGGACGGCGCATCATACCGGCCGCGCGGCGGTCTGGAAAGCGGCAGACAAGCGCGCGGATTCCGGGACGTGAAAGAATGAATGTATTGATTATCCGGAGGCGATTCGGGTATAACGATATCGATGGACACCACCCGAGAATCCTCCGTAACCGCTTTCTTCAAACTAGAATCCGCGAGCGGCATCCTGCTGATGCTCGCCGCCGCGCTGGCCATCGTCTGTGCCAACTCGCCACTGCATCCCTATTACGCACTGCTGCTGGACACTCCCGTCGAGGTGCGCGTCGGCACACTGGGGATCGCCAAACCGCTGCTGCTCTGGATCAACGACGGACTGATGGCGGTGTTCTTTTTCCTGGTCGGACTGGAACTCAAGCGCGAAGTGATCGAGGGCGAACTGTCCGACCGGCGCAACATCATCCTGCCCGGCATCGGCGCGATCGGCGGCATGGCCATCCCCGCGCTGATCTACCTCTACTTCAACATCGGCGACCCGCAGGCGGTCAGCGGATGGGCGATCCCGTCCGCCACCGACATCGCCTTCGCACTCGGCGTGCTGTCCCTGCTCGGCTCGCGCGTCCCCTCCTCGCTGAAGATATTCCTCACCTCGCTGGCGATCTTCGACGACATCGGCGCGATACTGATCATCGCGCTGTTCTACACCGCCTCGATCTCGTTTGTCGCACTGGTCGTATCGGCAGGCTGCATCGCCGCGCTCACCTGGCTGAACAGCCGCAACGTCGCCGCCCGGAGCCCGTATCTCGTGATCGGCATCGTGATGTGGGTCGCCCTGCTCAAGTCCGGCGTACACGCGACGCTGGCCGGCGTGCTCCTCGCGATGTTCATCCCGATGCGCTCGAAGACGGATGCGAACCACTCGCCGCTGAAAGACATGGAAGACGACCTGCATTCCGCGGTCGCGTTCCTCATCCTGCCGGTGTTCGCCTTCGCCAATGCCGGCATCAGCCTGATCGGCGTCGGCGCGGAACACCTGTTCCACAGCGTTCCCGTCGGCATCGCGCTCGGGCTGTTCCTCGGCAAGCAGATCGGCGTGTTCGGCTTCTGCTGGCTGACGATCAGGCTCGGCCTGTCCGCGCTGCCCAATGGGATGACCTGGCGCACCCTGTATGGCACCGCCGCGCTGTGCGGCATCGGCTTCACCATGAGCCTGTTCATCGGCTCGCTCGCGTTCGAAGAAAGCGGCATCAACCGGATGTTCGACGAACGCCTCGGCATCATCCTCGGCTCGCTTGTATCCGGCATCACCGGCTACCTGATCTTGCGCGCCACCCTGCCGCCGGACGGCGAAAAGCCGACCTGAGGGAGCGCAAACCTCCGGAAGAAGCAGAAGGCCGGACCGGATTCCGCAATGTCAGAATCTACAGGGTGACAAAGCCCCTCCCCGTCACTACCATCCCTGCATCCTCGGAAACCATGGGCAAAGCGGCGGGGCATCGCAGCAGACCAGTTGCAGGTTTGAGGAATCAATTGCGATGCTGCCCCATATCGCATGCCACGCCGCCCGAGATTCCGGATTTCGAACTGGAGAATTGAAATGCGAAGAAATATCCTGATGCTGATCCCTTTGATCGCGTTTTGCCTGCAAACGATCCCGGCTTTTGGCAGCACGCCCCCTCCCTCGCCTGAAGACATGGCCGATGCCATGCGAAAAGTGGGAGCGATCCTTGCACAGCCCCCCCTGGTACCTGTTCCCGCCGCCCCGCCCTCTTTAATCACCGCTGACGCCAAAATCATGCCCGTGCGTTTCGCCGACAAGGCCGGCGTCGTACTGATCAACACACAGCAGGAAATCGAAGTCATTGACCTGGGAACCCTGGAACGCATCTCCCGCTATCAAAGCAGCGTCGCCCCGTCGATGATGGGCTCCGTGACGCCCAACGGTCGCTTGTTCACCACAACCGATGGCGATCAATTGAATATTCGAGACACCCGGACAGGGGCCGCCATTGCCGGGATCCCCCTGGTTTGGCACTGGATGTTCCATTGGCTGGACGAAAGGACAGCGTTCTATGTCAACAAGCAGTTCCAGTCGTTCTTTATCGATTTTGTCTCGGGCCGGTCTGTACCGACAGGCCTGATGGCCATGCCTCTGTCGCATGCTGTCCGCGTCCCCGACAAGCGCGGCCAATATGTTGTACTGGCTGCAAACAAGGCATTCAAGTTCGAATTGGTGCGCAATAAACCGATGCCGGAGCTGAAGCTTCTGTCGGAAAAACCGGTCGACTCGTTGATGCTTGCTTCAAACACATCCGGCACGACATCCGACGGCAAATATTTCTTCGATGTCCGGTCGCATCTCACGCTGGTCAACCTGATCACGCTTGAAAGCGAAACCATTTCGCTCGAACCGTTCTATTTCCAGACGGCCATTGGGGGGCCGTCTCCGGACAACGTCGTCGTCACCGGATACTTCAATCCCGGCGATGGCTCGGGACCCAAAGACTACCTGTATTCGATCAGCCGCCGCACCCTGGCGCAGATCAGCCCGGACATACAAAGAAATTCGCAGCGAAGGATCTACATCAGTCCGTTCCGCAAGATGGGCATCATCAGCGAAAACAGGATCACGCTGACGGATGAACTGCAAACGGCAAAAGCCATGTCATTGGCGGATTTCCGCATCGGGGCCGTTGGCAAGTCGGAACAGAACAAAGTGGCGATCGCCGAAAAACAACGGGCGCTCGAAGAATCCTGCCACCCTTCCAGGGAAACGAATAAGGACGGACTGGAACTTCATGCGATCGGGATCTATGAAGGTCCCCTCGGGCGGGACGACAGTGCCCGAAACAAGGTCGATGTCGTTGTCCATCCATCGGCACAACCCGTCGCCCTCGCCCTGTTCAGTTATGAGAAAGTCACCTGGAACGTCACACTGGAAAAGGGATCATCGCTCAAGGAGATCTTCCTGAAGGCAACCGACGGGATCAGGGTGTCGGGAGCAAATAGCAAAGCCGTCAAAGTGACCCGGCAGGATATCCGCCTGACAGCCTACGAGGATTGCAATTTCTTCCGCATGGTCGCGCCCAAATTCAAGGAATTCAGCGGCCTTAACGTCACGTCGTTCCAGGGCAGCTATCGCGGTATCGGGTTCCCCGTCCGTCCGCAGCAACAGGCCGGCACGGCAGCGATCAAAACGACGCGGGCGATCGCCTCCAGCCCGATCACAAGGTTTGCCTCGGGACCGGACACTGGAAAATCCGTCACGGAACTGGATGATGGGCTGGCCGCCTATGCGCGGGGAGAATATCGCACCGCGCTGGAAAAGCTCACGCCACTGGCCGAGAACGGCAATGCCATGGCGCAGAACACCATCGGCAAGATGTATCTGTCCGGTTTCGGGGTGTCAAAGGATTACGACAAGGCCATGCAGCTGTTCCAAAGTGCGGCAAAACAGCGGTTGCCCAATGCCCAGAACAACGTCGGACTCATGTATGCCGGCGGCTTTGGCGTACCGCAGGATTTCAGGAAAGCGATTGCGTGGTTCGAAAAAGCGGCCGATCAGGGGTTCGTGAATGCAATGCTCAACCTGGTGGACATATATGAGAGCGGCATCGGGGTCGGCAAGGATCCGATAGCGGCCGAGAAGTGGCGACACCGCGCCCGGGGCCTGCCGCCCTCCGAAGAAAAGGGAACGGTAACAGTCGAACTGACCGGCAGCGAGCAATACAAGAAAGGGCTCGAGTTCTACCAGAGCTTCAGATTCAGGGAGGCCTTCTGCCACCTGCTTCCCGCTGCAAAAGATGGCAACCCGGAAGCCCAATTGAAACTGGCATCGATATACAAACACGGACAAGGCGGCGATAAAGATGAACGCCAGGCCCGGTACTGGAGCGAGAAAGGCAATGCCCGCATCAAGGAACTTGCACAAACGCCGAACACAGGAACCAAGATGGAGGAACCGGCCGGCGACAGGGAATTCAAGGAAGGGCTTGCGTACTACCGCACCGGAAAAGAAAGGGAGGCTTTCTGCTCCTTCCTCGCGGCAGCCGAACAGGGCCACCCGGAAGCACAATTGAAATTGTCCTCGATGTACCAGAACGGGAGCGGTGGCCGGAAAGACCTGGATCAGGCCAACTACTGGACCGTAAAGGCATCCAGCAAGGGCTACTCCGACAAGGACGGACGTGACAGGATATATTTCATCGACGCATCATCTGAAGAAGGGAAGCGCATGCTGCCGCCGCTACCGCCTGCTCCTTGCGGCTGCCCTGGCGGTGACCCGCCTTCCCCATGCTGTATCCAGAGCCGTTAAACATAGCCACCAAAGGTAGCGGAGTGAGCCAATCCGTCGAATTGAATTTGAAGTCGGCTAGGGTGTTTGAACATGAATCGACTCCGGTACCTTTTGCCGTTGACTTCGGATGCTTGGTTGGGAGTGGGGAATAAATGACGCTTCGCCCCTGTTATAAAACTTATAATTTACTTATACTCCCCACATGAACACCATCGAGTGGTCAGCCAAAGCAGTGCGGCAACTGCGCAAGATTGCAGATAAGCGCAAACGGCAAGGCATCTTCGCCGAAGTGCAGCAACTCGCGCATTGGCCCGATTGCACGGGAGATATCAAGCGCCTGCAAGGACGCGATGGCTTCCGCCTACGCATAGGCGACCACCGGGTGATATTCGAGATCGACCAGAGCGGCAACCCGATCATCGTCACCATCATGCAAGTGGAGAAACGAAATGAACGCACCTACTAACATCCAGATACTGAAAGACGCGAAAGGCAAACCCGCCTTCGTCGTGATTCCCTACCCGGAGTACATGAGCCTGACCAAACAAAACGCGCCAACCATCCCCAACGCCGTGGTCAACAAAGTCATCAACAAAGACATGACACCCATCCGCGCCTGGCGCGAACACCTCGGCCTCACCCAGACAGAAGTTGCGCGCCGTCTTGGTGTTTCGCAAAGCGCCTATGCCCAGCAGGAAGCCAAAGAGCCCGTGAGAAAAGCGACGCGCGAGAAGATCGCCCAAGCGTTGGGCATCGCAGCTGAGCAGTTGGCGGTTTGAAAAATCAATTGCGATGCTGAAAATCATCTAGCCGGCCTCCCACCGCCGATGGCGGTGGGGTTAAAGTGAGTTTGCGAACTTGCGATAACCACAGGAGGCCGACATCATGAAGTATAGCGGAATTGATTTGCACTCGAACAACAGCGTGGTGACAGTGACAGATGAAGAGGATCGCGTGATTGCCGAGAAGCGATTGCCGAACGACTTGACGCGGATCGTGGGGTTTTTGTTGCCGTGGCGCGATGAATTGAAAGCGGTTGTGGTCGAGTCGACCTACAACTGGTACTGGCTGGTGGATGGTTTGCAGGAAGCCGGATTTATCGTGAAGCTGGCCAACACCTCGGCCATCCGCAAATACGATGGCCTCAAACACAGCGGCGACGAAGCCGATGCCCGGCAACTGGCGCACCTGCTGCGATTGGGCATTCTGCCCACCGGTACCATCCTTCCGCCCGAACAGCGCGCACTACGTGATCTGGCGAGAAAGCGCATGCAACTGGTGCGCAGTCGCACCAGCCACATATTGGCTGTCGAGAACATCGTGGCACGGCAACAAGGAGCGAAGATTGGCGGTCGTCAGATCAAGCAGTTGACGGCGGACGTAGTGGATCAAATGGGGTTGCCACCAGATGTGGCGCTGGCAATCAAAAGCAACCTTGCTGTCATCCTCACACTGAATGCGCAAATCGACGTTTTGGAAAAGCACTTGCAAAAAAAGGTGGGCGAACGGAAGGAGTTCGTTTTACTGAGCAGCGTACCTGGCATAGGCCGCATCTTGGCGACCATCATCCTGCTGGAGATCGGCACCATCGATCGCTTTGCCGAAGTAGGCAACTTCGCCTCCTACGCCCGCTGTGTCGACAGTCAGCACATGAGCAATGGCAAAAAGAAGAGCGAAGGCAACACCAAGAACGGCAACAAGTATCTGGCTTGGGCATTTATCGAAGCGGCCAACTTTGCACAACGCTTCAATGCGGAGGCCAAACGGTTTTACGAACGCAAAAAACAAAGACAAACACGACGGTTGCCACCAAGGCATTGGCGCACAAACTGGCACGGGCGTGTTACCACATCCTGAAGGAGCAGAAGCCCTTTGATGTGACGCGCTGTTTTGCATGAGTTACGACGGCGACGGCAAGCCCGGCAAAGGGGTTGGCAGGTTAGCCATGAAGCTGAATGGGATGCCGTTCGCCGTCACCCGGGCAGTAAACGGATCGCCTGCAACGCGAGCCAGCGAGGGGTTGGCACCGCAAGTCGGTAGCCACGAAAGCTGTGATAACCATTGGACGCGAAGCGGCACCAACGTTCTTCTGGGGCGGCAAAAGCCGCCAGGGCGAAAGCAGAACACCGCTGATCGTTTGATCCTGATGGGTGACTGGCGCGATTCGTTCGTAGCCATGAATTGAAGAAACGGGCGCGATTTGTTAGTTGATCGGGAATTGAGGATTGAAAATACTGGCGGCGGTTGCTGCCATGGAATCGTTTACTCGCTTGACGCAGGTCGGCTAATGGGTGACCCCTTTAGCTCACGATAGAAGCCAAAGGTACCGGAGTCGATTCAATTTCTAATTCCAAAGGAGTGCCACTTGAAAATCGCTACATATAACTTGCATTTCGGCGGCCACATTAACAAAGGGAACCATTGGCAAAAATTAGACGCAGAATTCCTGCCGGATTTCATTTGTGCACAAGAGTCGTGGCATCCCACCAAGTACTTTTCACCCGATGAGTTTTCCCAATTCAAAGGCTGCATCCACGCCAATGTTTATCATGGCAAATGGGGGAGTGCCATTCTTTCGAGAAAGCACAAGCTCGAAGAGATTTCTTTATCGCTGCCCGAGTTTGATGGTTGGGTTGTTGGGGCGAAGATTCCAGACATGGTCATAGGTGATGCCGCCCAGCCTGTGTTGCTTTTTAGTATCCATGCCCCCTCGCCCGGCCCTTATGAACCCAGAGTTATTCGAATGATAGAAGCGATTGCCCAGCAATGGAGCGACGCACCGATAATCATCGCAGGCGATTTCAACGTAACCACCGCGATACGAAAAGAATCAGAGAGTATGAAAAACACGCCGGGTGAAATCAAGATTCTGAATCGGCTGAAAGATGACTTGGGATTGCTCAACGCATGGCAACACCTGCATCCGCAGGACGAGTTACCCCAGACACTGCGCTGGTCCAATAAACCATCGGACAAATTTCACTGCGATGCAGTCTTTGTAAGCAGCAATCTGGTTCCATATCTGTCAAGTGCCGAAGTAATCGGTACAGGAAATTGGGCAACGATGAGCGACCACAACCCATTGATCGTTACACTGAGATAGTCAGCGAACTCAATGAAGCCGAAGGTACGGGAGTCATTTAAAGAAAATCAACTCCGCCCCTTTGCCTCTCCCCTACATAACCACTACCCCCCATGTCCACCCTAATCCCCTCCCTCGGCGCCGCCCGCTTCGATGCACGCGGCGAGTTGCGCCTCGCCGAACGCCTGAAGGATTGCCTCGAAGACAACGCCTGGGTGTGGCACAACATTCCGGTCGGGCCTTTTGGCAGGCATCCTGATTTCGTGGCCTTGCATCCGCAGCAGGGCATTGTGGTGCTGGAGGTGAAGGATTGGCGACTGGATACGATAGGCAGTGCGAACAGCAAGCAGGTGGAGCTGATCACCGATCGCGGCAATGTGCTGACTGACAATCCGTTCGTGCAGGTGCGCAATTACATGTTCAACGTGGTGAACGCGTTGCAGCGCGATCCCTTGCTGGTGAACGAGGGCGGGAGCTTCAAGGGCAGGCCGGTGTTTTCTTTCGGGCATGGTGTGGCTTTCAGCAACATCACGCGCAAGCAGTTTGAGCAGACTGATTTACGGGAAGTATTCCCGCCGGATCGCTGCATCTTCCGCGACGAGATGGCGGAGAAGGTGGATGCGGATGCGTTTCGCGAGCGGGTGTGGCGCATGGTATCGCCGCGCATCGGGCCTGCCTTGTCTTTGCCGCAGATCGACCGGGTGCGCGCGCTGCTATTCCCTGAGATTCGCGTCACGCAGATTGCGCTGCCGTTTGACGATCCTGCGAAATCCTCGCCCGCCGCCGACCGCATACTGGAAGTGATGGACATGCAGCAAGAACAGGTGGCGCGCAGCATGGGCGAGGGGCACCGCATCGTGCGCGGCGTGGCGGGTTCCGGCAAGACGCTGATTCTGGCGTTCCGCGCCGAGCAGATCGCGCGCGCCCTACCGGGACCCGCACCCCGCCCGGTGCTGCTGTTGAGTTATGCGAACGGCATTTCGGGTCGGCTGGAGAATGCGATGCAGGACAGAGGTGTGGAGGACAAGGTGATCACTTCGACCTTCCATGCCTGGTGCTGGAAGATGTTGCGCACTTACGGCCTGCCGATAGCAACCGAGAAAGAGATTGCCGATTTTTCGGAGCGGCAGGCGGCCAATGTGCAGGCCGTGCTGGATGCCGCCGAGCGCGGGTTGATTCCGGGTGGCCAATACGATGCGGTGCTGATCGACGAGGCGCATAACTTCGAGCCACAGTGGCTGGCGCTGGCGGCGAAGATGGTAAACCCGGACACGAAGGCGCTGATGATCGTTTACGACGATGCGCAGGCGATCTACAAAGGGCGCAAGCGCCCAGTATGGAAGCAGCTCGGCATCGAGGCCGCCGGCCGCACCACGGTGCTCAAGGTGAATTACCGCAACACCGCGCAGATATTGCGCTTCGCGCGCAAATTCGCCGCCGATGTGATCGGTGCACCGGGCGTGTGCGCAGGTGACGAGAGCGCGATCCTGATGCCGGAAGACGGCGGGCGCGAGGGGGTGGAGCCGGTGGTGCGCCAGTGCGTGAGCCATGACGGCGAAGCGCATGCGATTGCGGAATGGCTGCTCGGACGCAAGGCCGCCGGTTACCAGTGGGGACAGATGGCGGTGCTTTATCCCCGAAAATTTCTCTGCGAAAGGTTCGAGAAAATACTGACGAAATCCGGCATACCGATTGACGTTGCAAAAGATCATGGCAACCGCATACAAATGGAACGGGATGAGGTGCGCTTACTGACCATGCACACCGCCCAAGGTCTGGAATTCCCCTGCGTAGCAATGGGCGGGTTGGGTGAGCTGAAGAAGGCTGAGGATATCGAAGACGATGTGCGCCTGACCTATGTCGCCATCACGCGGGCGACGCATGAGGCGTTTGTCACTTACTCGAATATGTCGGAGTTGGTGGGGAGGTTGGTGGTGTAGATCAAAACATCCGGTGCAATGCGCTGCGCTTATTGCACCCTACTCTGCTGGATTCCCGCTTGCGCGGGAATGACGGCGCGAATGTCATTAATTATGGAAACATCCTTAATCATGCTTTGACTGCAAACTGGCAATTAATGCTTGTGCAGGCGCCTGCTGCCAGTTTCGGGCACGGGCGCAAATGACAAAACGAGGCGCATGAAAAAACCCGGCACTGCCGGGTTTTTTGTTTGCCGCGTTCCGCTCAGTGATGCGACTTGGCGAGCAGCTTCAGGATCTTGAAGTTGATGGCCAGGAAGCGGATCACCTGCCAGAGGAAGCAGGTCCGCATGAATCGTGTGAGGCCTGTCGGTGCCGGCGGGTAGTACGCCTGCTGGTACGGTTCGCGATTGGTTTGGTTTCCCATGTTCTTTTCCTTGTGTATGTTTTGTCGATCAGTCCGGGATCACGGACCAGCCCGGTTTCAGCTTGGCCTGATAGATGAAGGCATGGTGCAGCAGGTACTTCATCCAGTGGCCTGCCAGGCCGATCTCGCCAAAGGTCAGCTCCATGTCGCGGCCGTATGCCGGATATTTCTCGTAGTCCGGCACGACGGGGAAGACGGTCATGGTCGCTGCGGTGCCCTTGAGGATGTGCGAGCCGGTGGAAGCGACACACGCGGCCCCCATCTCGGCCATCGAGGCGGTGTGCGTGGGCTGCTCTGCGCCATTCAGCATGTCGCGGATGCTCATGGCGACGGCCTTGGCCATCGATGCCGAGGGCATGCCGGTGCGCGGCGGCGCCGGATTGATCGGCGTGCCGTTGGCGCTCTGCATCGGCTTGCTGATCAGGTGCGGTGGCGCGAACGCGATGCCGACGGCGAAGATGTTGCGGTATGACGGTGTCTGGTAGGTGCGCGGCCAATCCTTGGCGCTCCACTCCATGAACGGGCGCTGGGTGTAGTCGGCATCGACCTTCATGAAACCGTTGGGCGCGAACATTTGGCTGGTGATGTCTTCACCCGCCTTGTTGAAGGCCTTCAGGCCCACGCCTGCGAACGGCGGGATCAGCATGGAGAAGTCGAATTCCAGTTCATGGAACTGGCCGTCTATGGTTTCGTAGTGGATCTTGCCGGCTTCCACTTTCTTGACGTGGGCACGGGTGATCCATTCGATGCCGCGTTCGACCATCAGCGATTCGGCGAAGGTCTTGCCGTTGGTGATATAGCCGCCGCGCGTGATATGTACGCCGCCCATGCCGAAATCGCCCAGCTCGTATTCATTGCTCAGCCAGACGATGCGCGCCTTGTCGCGGACGCCTGCCTCGCGCAACACGTGGTCCACGTTGTAGATATATTCGAACGCCGCGCCCTGGCAGGTGCACATGCCGTGACCGGTGCCGATGACGACGGTCTGACGTTGACCCTTGCGCATGGCCTCGATGCTGGCCTGCAGTTTCCGGTTCGCTTCCAGCGCATGGCCGGCGGTGCAGACGGAAACGGTGTGGCCATGCTCGGGGCCCAGGCCTTCGGTGGCGCCGAAGTTCAGCTTGGGGCCGGTGGCGTTCACCAGGAAGTCGAAGCTGATGTTCTCCTGCTGGCCCGCTTTTTCCGGGAGGGTGTATTCGACGGTGACGAAGGGCTGTGCGCTATCGGCGCTGCCTTCCGGATGGACCGACAGGGCCTTGGCCTGACGGAAATCGACATGCGTTTTCGCATACAGTTCGGCGAGATCGAATGTGACGTCCTTCTCGGTCATCTGTCCCACGCCCACCCAGATATTGGAGGGGATCCAGTTCCACTTTGCATTGGGCGACACCACGACGATCTCGTGCTGCTTGCCCACCCATTTGTTGAGATATCGGGCGGCGGTATGACCAGAGATGCCTGCGCCCAGGATTACGATACGTGCCATGTTCTCCCTTTCAGTAACGTTCAGACCCCGCGCTGCGGTCTGTTGAATCTGCCCTGTTCTGAAGCGGCATTCTGTGATGCCGCATCGCGATGTCCGACTGGTACGACGTCGAACCATACTCGCCGTGGTCGCCCGAATGATCCCGCAACGACCGGCATGACTTGCTGTACTGTCGAGCCCATCCAACGATTCCAGACTCGACTGCTGGAATAGTAATATAAGTGCGTTCTAATGTGTGGTGAATCACGCACTCCAGGAACGCACTTCAGGTATCGGAGTGGATATCCCTCAAACACGACCAAGGTGTAACGCGATTCCTGAAACCCGTATGAGACTGACATCCTGAGTTAAAATCCGCCGCGCCTTCTTTCTTCTCCGACACCTTCGATGCGCCTCTCACTCCTCCGCCAACGGCTTTACGACCTCGGCGCGAAACCCTGCCATGCAGACCGTTTGCTGCGCGGCTGGAGCCAGGTGCGATCTTACGACATCAAGGGCAGCCCGGCGGCGACTTTCTTCCCTGCTGCGATGCGCGATGCGTTGCCTGCCATCGAGGCGGAGCTGGAGGGGCTGGCGCGCTTGCATGGTGAGTATCCAGCTCCCGCCTCCCTCACTCCCCCCCTCTCCCCTGCCCTCTCCCGCCCTGCGGGAGAGGGGGTAAAGGTCTCCCCTGCCCTCTCCCGCCGCCCCTCTCCTCAATCCTCTCCCGCGAGCGGGAGAGGTGGCAATCGCGAAAAGCCTTGTTCAATTCCTGCGGGAGAGGGGGTAAAGGTCGCGCTGCGCGCATCTCCCCGATCCTCTCCCGGATACCCCCTATCCAACCTCCCTCCGCAAGCGGGAGAAAGAGCAAACGAGAAAAGCAATCTTCAACCCAGCGGGAGAGGAGGCAATCGCGAAAAGCCTTGTTCAATTCCTGCGGGAGAAGGGGTAAAGGTCGCGCTGCGCGCTTCTGCCGATTCTGATGAGGTGGCTCGGCTGCTGGTGGAACTGGCGGACGGGCAGATGGTGGAAAGCGTGCTGCTGCCACGCGGCGGCTTGTGCATCTCGACGCAGGTGGGTTGCGCGGTAGGTTGCGTGTTCTGCATGAGCGGCCGTGCAGGATTGATCCGCCAGCTCGGCAGCGCGGAGATCGTGGCGCAGGTGGTGCTGGCGCGCAGACGCCGCGCGGTGAGCAAGGTGGTGTTCATGGGCATGGGCGAGCCGGCGCACAATCTGGACAACGTGCTGGAGGCGATCGAGGTGCTGGGCATGCAGGGCAACATCGCGCACAAGAATCTGGTGTTGTCCACGGTGGGCGATGTGCGGGTGTTCGAGCGGTTGATGGAGGGGCGTGACTCTCGGAATGAACGCAATTCACTCCTTCCCCCATGCAGGGGGAAGGCTGGGATGGGGGTAGAGTTGCGTAACGATTACGTTTTTACCCCCACCCTACCCCTCCCCCTTCAAGGGGGAGGGAATGTGTCGGCGAATGAATTACTGTCAGTAAAACCCGCCCTCGCGCTTTCGCTGCACAGCACCGACGATGCGCTGCGCGCGAAGCTGTTGCCGCATGCGCCGCGCATCGCGGTGGAGGAACTGGTGGAACGCTGCGAGGAATATGCACGCGCCACGCACTATCCCACGCAGTACCAGTGGACGCTGATCGAGGGGGTGAACGATACGGATGCGGAACTGGCGCGCATCGTCGAACTGCTCGCCGGCAAGTACGCGATCATGAACTTCATCCCGTTCAACGATGTGGACGGCCTGCCTTACCGCCGCCCCGCCCCCGAGCGGCTGGCGCGCATGGTCGGCACGCTGAAGCAGCACGGCATCGTCACGCAGTTGCGCGATTCGGCGGGTCAGGAGGTGGAAGGCGCGTGCGGTCAGTTGCGGGCGCGGGCAGCACAGGCAAAACGCCCCGGCATCTCCGCCGGCATCGCGGTTTAAGGACCATGGCGCGCCGCAACCACTACAACGTCTATGTGATCGAGCTTTCGAAAGACGTGCTGCTCGAAGGCAAATTCAGGAAACGCAATCCCGGCTACATCCCCGGCAAGCCCTGCGTGTATGTCGGCATGACGGGACTCGACCCCGATGTGCGCTTCGACAAACACAAGGCGGGCATCCAGTCCAACCGCTACGCCAGGGATTACGGCCTGAGGTTGTGGCCGGACCTGTACGAGGCGTTCAACCCGATGTCCTACGACGAGGCGTGCGACAAGGAGGTGGAGATCGGCATCGACCTGCGCGGGGCGGGATTCGGGGTCTGGCAGGCTTAGCCGCACCCTTCGATGCGAATATCAGGTACGCTTCCCCCATGAGAAAACTCGCCCCGACCAAGACCGAGATCGCGCTGCTGGAACCCTTTCCCGGCCTGACGCTGGAGCAGATCCATGTGCCGGCGTGCAGGGAGGAGTTCGCGTCCGCCACGGCCGCGATCAAGGCTGCGGGCATCGCGGGGTTCGATACCGAATCGAAGCCGACCTTCGTTGTCGGCGATGTCAGCGAGGGGCCGCATCTGGTGCAGTTCGCGCTGCACGACAAGGCCTATCTGTTCCAACTGCATCGGGCGGAGGGGCTGCCGTTCCTGCTTGAACTGCTGCAATCGGAACAACTCATCAAGGTGGGCTTCGGTCTGAAATCGGATCGCAAGCATATCCTCGCGAAACTGGGCGTGCATTTCAACGCGGTGGTCGATCTCAATACGGTGTTCAGCATGGACGGCTACCACAAGGAGATGGGCGTGCGCGCGGCGGTGGGACTGGTGCTGAAGCAGCGCTTCGCCAAGTCCAGGTCGGTCACCACGTCCAACTGGTCGCAGCATCAACTTACCCCGCAACAATTGCGCTACGCGGCCAACGATGCCTATGCCGCGCTGAAAGTGCTGGAGGCATTGAACCTGCGCCGCGAGGATCTGCCGATCATGGGCGTGTCGCCGGAAGCGCCCGAGGCGGAGCCTGATCGATAAAAAGTAAAGCCCGGCGAACCGGGCTTTTTATTTGGCTGGATTCCCGCCTTCTCGGGAATGACGGCCGTGTGGTTACTTCTCGAAGCGCATCACCCCGCCCTTGCAGTCCACCCTGATGGTGTCCTTGGCGGCAAAGCGCCCTTCCAGTATCGCCTTGGCCAGCGGGTTCTCCAGTTGTGACTGGATCGCGCGCTTCAGCGGACGCGCGCCGTAAACCGGATCGAAACCGGCGTTGGCAATCTCGGATAGCGCGTCCTCGGTCACTTCCAGCTTCATCTCCATCGCGGCGAGGCGCTTTTCCAGATACTGCAACTGGATGCGCGCGATGGACTTGATGTTCTTCTCGTCCAGCGCGTGGAACACCACGACCTCGTCGATACGGTTGATGAATTCGGGACGGAAGTAGTTCTTCACCTCGGCCATCACGGCCAGCTTCACCACCTGATAGTCGTCGCCTTCCATCTGCTGGATCATCTGGCTGCCCAGATTGGAGGTCATCACGATCACGGTGTTCTTGAAGTCCACGGTGCGGCCCTGGCCGTCGGTCATGCGGCCGTCGTCCAGCGCCTGCAGCAGCACGTTGAACACGTCCGGATGTGCCTTCTCCACTTCGTCGAGCAGGATGACGCTGTAGGGTTTGCGGCGCACCGCCTCGGTCAGGCCGCCGCCTTCTTCATAGCCGACGTATCCCGGCGGCGCGCCGATCAGGCGCGCGACGGAATGCTTCTCCATGTATTCGCTCATGTCGATGCGGATCAGGTGATCCTCAGAGTCGAACATGAAACCGGCCAGCGCCTTGCACAGCTCGGTCTTGCCCACGCCAGTCGGGCCGAGGAACAGGAACGAGCCATAGGGGCGGTTCGGGTCGGACAGGCCGGAACGCGAACGACGGATGGCATCGGACACCAGGCGCACGGCCTCGTCCTGCCCCACCACACGCTCGTGCAGCTTGTCTTCCATCTTCAGCAGTTTGTCGCGCTCGCCCGTCATCATCTTGCTGACCGGGATACCGGTCGCGCGGCTCACCACTTCGGCGATCTCTTCCGCGCCCACCTGGGTGCGCAGCAGCTTGTTCTTCTGTTCGCCGCCTTCGGCCTCGCGTTGTGCCGCCTCTTTCAGTTTGGCTTCCAGTTGCGGCAATTTGCCGTATTGCAACTCGGCCACCTTCTCCAGCTTGCCCTCGCGTTGCAGCTTGTTGATCTCGACCTTGATCTGGTCGATCTCTTCCTTCACGTGCGCGGTGCCCTGGGCAGCGCCCTTCTCGGCCTTCCACACCTCTTCGAGGTCGGCATATTCGCGCGACAGTTTGGCGATCTCGTCCTCGATCAGCGTGAAGCGCTTCTGCGAGGCTTCGTCCTTCTCCTTCTTCACCGCTTCACGTTCGATCTTCAACTGGATCAGGCGACGGTCGAGCTTGTCCATCACCTCCGGCTTGGAATCGATCTCCATCTTGATGCGTGCGGCGGCCTCGTCGATCAGGTCGATGGCCTTGTCCGGCAGGAAGCGGTCGGTGATGTAACGATGCGACAGTTCGGCAGCCGCGACAATGGCCGGGTCGGTGATGTCCACACCGTGATGCAGTTCGTATTTCTCCTGCAAGCCGCGCAGGATGGCGATGGTGGATTCCACGCTGGGCTCGTCCACCAGCACCTTCTGGAAGCGGCGCTCCAGCGCGGCGTCCTTCTCGATGTATTTGCGGTATTCGTCCAGCGTGGTCGCGCCGATGCAATGCAGTTCGCCGCGCGCCAGCGCAGGCTTGAGCATGTTGCCCGCGTCCATCGCGCCCTCGGCCTTGCCCGCGCCGACCATGGTGTGCAGTTCGTCGATGAACACGATGTTGCGGCCTTCGTCCTGCGACAGTTCTTTCAGCACCGCCTTCAGGCGCTCCTCGAACTCGCCGCGATACTTGGCGCCGGCCAGCAGTGCGGCCATGTCCAGCGACAATACCTTCTTGCCTTTCAGCGTCTCGGGCACTTCCTCGTTGATGATGCGCTGCGCGAGGCCTTCGACGATGGCGGTCTTGCCCACGCCGGGTTCGCCGATCAGCACCGGGTTGTTCTTGGTACGGCGCTGCAGTACCTGGATGGCGCGGCGGATCTCGTCGTCGCGGCCGATCACCGGGTCGAGCTTGCCCTGGCGGGCACGTTCGGTGAGGTCCATGCAATATTTCTTCAGCGCCTCGCGCTGGCCTTCCGCTTCCTGCGAGCCGACCGATTCGCCGCCGCGCACGGCGTTGATGGCGGTCTCCAGCGCGGTACGGGTGATGCCGTGCTGCTTGTACAGACGGCCGCATTCGCCCTTGTCGCCGGTCAAGGCGAGCAGGAACATCTCCGAAGCGATGAACTGGTCGCCGCGTTTCTGCGCTTCCTTGTCGGTGAGGTTGAGCAGGTTGCCGAGGTCGCGGCCGACCTGCACCTCGCCGCCGTGACCTTCCACCTTGGGCAGGCGGTTCACCGCGTCGTTCAGCGCGGTCTTCAGCGCGTTGACGTTGCCGCCCGCGCGGGCCAGCAGCGAGCCTGCCCCGCTGTCGGCATCGTTGAGCATGGCGAGCAGCAGGTGCTGCGGCTCGATGAACTGGTTGTCGGCGCCCACGGCGAGACTCTGGGCATCGGACAGCGCCTGTTGCAGCTTGGTGGTGAATTTGTCGAAACGCATGGTGGCGTACTCCTCAAAACAATTCGGACTGGGAGGCAGATGGGGGGGGCTACAGGAATTTCAAGCCCCCGCTGCTTCACTTATACTACGCCCCTGGTCGTCATTCCCGCGCAGGCGGGAATCCAGTGATGGAAAAAGCTCTTGCGCAGCAAGAACAAACACCAAAGGCATTTTGGATAAAAACGCTGGATTCCCGCCTGCGCGGGAATGACGGAACTTGAACGATTGGCGGTACCCACAAGGAAGCGCACCATGCCACACCTGAACCTCGCGAAACATATCCATGCCAACGTCAGTGCGGCACTCGACGAAGACATCGGCAACGGTGACCTGACCGCGCAATTGATCCCCTATACGCAGACCGCGAAGGCCGGCATCCTTTCGCGCCAGGAAGCGGTGCTGTGCGGCACGCTGTGGTTCGAGGACTGTTTCCTCAGCCTCGACCCGCGCTGCGACATCCGCTGGTCGGCCGGGGAAGGCGACCTCGTGCAGCCCAACCAGCAACTTTGCACCGTGCACGGCAATGCACGCGTGCTGCTCACCGCCGAGCGCAGCTCGCTGAACTTCCTGCAACTGCTGTCCGCGACCGCCACGCTGACCCGGCGTTACGTGGAGGCCGTGGCGGGCACCCGCGCAAAGATCATGGACACGCGCAAGACGTTGCCCGGCATGCGCCTCGCGCAGAAATACGCGGTGCGTATCGGCGGCGGCCACAACCAGCGCGTCGGACTGTATGACGGCGTGCTGATCAAGGAGAACCATATCGCCGCCGCGGGCGGCATCCGCGCGGTGCTGGAGCACGCGTTCCGCATCACCCCGCCGGACATCCCGGTGCAGATCGAGGTGGAGAACATGGCGCAACTCGACGAGGCGCTGCTGGGCGGCGCCAGACTGATCCTGCTGGACAACTTCTCGCTGGCCGACATGCGGCTGGCGGTGGAACATGCCGCCGGGCGCGCCGAACTGGAAGCGTCGGGCGGCATCACGCTGGAAAACGTGCGCCTGGTCGCGGAGACCGGCGTGGACCGTATCTCCGTCGGTGCGCTGACCAAGGACGTGCAGGCGGTGGACCTGTCGATGCGGTTCGAATGAAAACGCCAGACTTCCCTATACCGTCATTCCCGCGAAAGCGGGAATCCAGTAAATCAAATTACCCCCGCGTAACGGACAACACCGGATTTTGTCAGCTTCGCTGAAACCTTTGTTTGCTGGATTCCCGCTTTCGCGGGAATGACAGCGTGGAGTACGCCATGTGCCAACTGCTCGGAATGAACTGCAACGTTCCCACCGACATCTGCTTTTCCTTCACCGGATTCCAGCAGCGCGGCGGCGGCACCGACGTGCATGCCGACGGCTGGGGCATCGCGTTCTTCGAGGGCAAGGGCGTGCGGCTGTTCCTCGACCCGCTGCCCTCCGCGCAATCGCCCATCGCGGAACTGGTGCGCCATTACCCGATCCGTTCGCTGAACGTGATCGCGCATATCCGCAAGGCGACGCAGGGCGTGGTGACGCTGGAGAACACGCACCCGTTCATGCGCGAACTGTGGGGGCGCTACTGGGTGTTCGCGCACAACGGCAACCTGCCGCAGTTCCAGCCGCAACTCGACGGCAGCTTCCTGCCGGTGGGCAACACCGACAGCGAGCGCATCTTCTGCTGGCTGTTACAGAGCCTGCGGCAGCGTTTCGGCGATACACCGCCGGAACGCGACGCGCTGTTCACCGCGCTGCATGAATTGACCGATCCGCTCGCCGGCATGGGCATCTTCAACTATCTGCTGTCCAACGGGCATTGCCTGTTCGCGCACTGTTCCACCGAGCTGAGCTACATCGAGCGGCGTGCACCGTTCAACATGGCGCACCTGAAGGACGAGGACGTGATGGTGGATTTCAGCGAGGTGACCACGCCGAACGACCGCGTGGCGGTGATCGCGACATTGCCGCTGACCGACAACGAGCCGTGGGTCACCATGCCGTCCGGCAGCCTGTGGCTGTTCCACGACGGCGCAGCGGTCTCGCACCTCGCCACCACGCCCAGCCCGGTCAGATCGCTGGGCGGGATCAATCCCGCCACAGGCTGAAATATCGGCATCGCCCTGTAGGAGCGTAATTCATTGCGCGATAACCATCTGCGGGGGTGCCATCGCCCGATGGATCGGGCTCCTACAAAAATCCCGGCGGTCGAACCGAACCACACTGCGGGTTGAATTTTTCTGCGACGCCCCCACTTGTGGCGCATCGTTGATTGAAAGGAACCCCCATGAGCGACTCCCTGCATATCGTCTGCCCGCACTGCAACGGCGTGAACCGTGTGCCTTCCGACAAGCTGGCCGCACAGCCCGCCTGCGGCAAATGCAAGCAACCCTTGTTCGACGCGCATCCGGTCGAGCTGGACGGTGGCAATTTCGCGCAACACATCAGCCGCAACGACATCCCGGTGCTGGTGGATTTCTGGGCGCCCTGGTGCGGCCCGTGCAAGATGATGGCGCCCGCCTTCGCGCAGGCAGCCGCGCAACTCGAACCTGAGATGCGGCTGGCCAAGCTGGACACCGAGCAGGCGCAGGAACTGGCGGCGCGCTACAACATCCGCAGCATCCCGACCCTCGCGCTGTTCAGGAACGGACAGGAGATCGCGCGCCAGGCCGGCGCGATGGATACGGCGGGCATCGTGCGCTGGGCGCGCGGCAAAGTTTATTGAACTGCCACTTGAATTAACTGCTACGTCATACCGGCGAAGGCCGCTATCCAGTAGCGCACAAAGGGCGCCGATGTTGTTTTTGCTGGATTCCGGGTCAAGCCCGGAATGACGAAAGCCCCGCGCAAAAAAATGCCGTGGCGTTCAGGCCACGGCATCGGATGTCACAGTCGGAAATGCGCGTCAGATCTTGCAACCACCCTCGGGTATGCCGCCACCCGGCTGACTCTGGATACCGCTTCCGGAAGGATCGAGTATCTGTGTCTCGCCGCCCATGAAGGCCGGCGTGACCGGCAGGCGCGACAACACCCGCTCTCCGGCAAAGCCGGTCTCGCCGCGCCCCAGATCCAGCTTGTCGCCGTCCTGCGCGATGACGACATGACCGTCATGCACCGTCACGTACAGCCCCGGATCACCCGCATTGGCTTCCGAGCCGAAGTTCTTGTCCATGTCGACCGGCACGCTGTCGGGACGCGGCACCGGATTCTCCAGCACCCTGTCGGGGACGCGTGACACCGGCACGGGCTTGCCGGAATCGCGCGCGATGATGGCGGCCTGCTGCATCGGCACGACGAACGAACCGGTCGGCGAAGCCAGTTCCACTTCGCCCGACCAGACATAGACCCCGGCGCCGTCCAGCGGATCGGCCTGAGTGGCACCCGGATTGTCGCCACCGCTCGCACAGGGCCCGTGACACCATGCATCGAAGCCGGTGCCACGGATGCCGATGGTGGCGTTCGAAACCTTGAAGCGGTAGTTGTCGTGCTTCACCCGTCCGATCAGCCCGGTGACCACGCGCACGCCACCCTTGAACAGGCGCAGCACCGCATTCTCCTCGCTGTCCTTCTTCTGGTACTTGAACTTCTCAACCTGGAACACGGTGTCTTCCTGCAGGCTGACGCGACTCTCGTCGCGGAACGCCACCACCGCGTACGCCTTCTTGCCGGTGATCAACACATCGCCCTCGTACACCGGCCCGCCCAGCACCACCCTGCGCAGCTTGCCGCTCTCGTCCTTGGCCGACAGGTCGCCCTGCGCCAGCATCACCCGGCCGACCACCGGGGATTGCACTTCCCGCGCCCTGATCGTCTGTTTCGACTCGTCGTTCTCTTCTTCGCGGCAGTCGCGGGTGGCACACAGGCGCGAAGTGAAATCCGTGCCGCGTATCCCGATGGTCGCGGCCGCCGCGCGCACCCGGTATGCGTCGGTATTGCCGCGCTTGCCGATCAGCCCCGTCACCGTGCGGAAGCCACCCTTGAGCAGGCGCAGCACCGCGTTGTCTTTCTTCGGTTCTTCCTTCCGGAACTGGAATTCCTCAATCCTCAGGTTGGAATGCGGACGCAGGGTCATCACCGCGCCGTCGTTCATCTTCACCTGCACGTAGCTGTCCTTTGCGGTGATCAGCATGTCGCCCGCCAGCACGTCCGATGCCCGGTTCAGCACCCTGACCGTTCCGTCCGCACGCTGCGCGACCAGCGTGCCGCTCATGTAGCCGACCTTGCCGACCACTTCCGCCGCCTGCACTGCGGTCGCGACCATCAACAGAATCGTTGCAATCAGAAGGTTGAGCTTTTTCATTTCACACCCCTTTTAAACCCAAATGAACCATTGGCTTCGTCATTCCCGCGCAGGCGGGAATCCAGCGATGGAGAATACTCCGCGCAGCGGACAAAACCCTGATATGGCCCGCTACGCGGGCATTTTTTATTAGCTGGATTCCCGCCTGCGCGGGAATGACAAGTTTGCGGTCCCATGGACGATCCGAGTTTATTTGCACGAACCGCACGATCAGAAATTCGCCGACAAACTCAGGTGCGCGCGCCAGTCGCCGACCTGCTGCAACGGGTCGGTGTCCGCATTGATGATGCGCGCCGCATCCAGCCGCAACGAGAAGCGCTCGGCATAATCCCCGCGCAAACCGATACCGGCGCCCGAGATCCCGGACCGCGTGCCGTCGGAGGCTTCCGTCTCGCCGGCGTCGAAGAACGCCAGCGCGCGCACCCGCAGGTCGCCCTTGCCCAGATCCGGCGTATAGCCTTCCAGATTCCAGCGCATGCCGGACTCACCGCCCGCGCTGCCCTCCGCGAAACCGCGCACCGCATCGGCGCCGCCCAGGCGCATCTGTTCGCCCTGTATCAGCACATCGCGGCTCCACTGTCCGTTCAGCACCGCCCTGACCTGCCAGTCGTCCCCGACCAGGGTCGAATAGCCGGCACCGTAGCGCACCACCTTGTAGTTCGCATCGGGCCGGGTGAAGCTGACCCGGTCATAGGCCGCAAAATCGGCCGCCCCGCCCTTGTTCGTCCCCGGCAGGTTGGCCGACAGCGAGGCGTTGAAGCTCAGGTCGCTGTGCGCGAACTTGCCCTGTGCGGAATAAGCGACGCTCACCGGCACCACGACGATCTCGTTGTACAGCACCGTCACCGGCACGGTCGTCGTCTGCTCGATGCGCTTGAAATCGCGCCAGTCCAGCCCGAACGACAGGCGCGGATCGAACACGCCTATCCTTTCCAGCGTGCGGTTGTAGCGCGCGCTGAAGATCACGCCGCCGCCCTTGAAATTGTCGATCCCGCCCACCACCGAGTTCACGTTGGAATAGCCGCCGAAGAAATCCACGCTGTCGCCCAGCTCGTACAGCGGGACATGGTAGCTGCCGCCGATCACGGTGACGCGGTCCACGTGTTGCGGCGAAGTCTGGAACTGCAGGCTGGCGACATGATCCCTGTCGAACAGGTTGGCATGGCGCCAGGAAAGCCCGACGCGCGAACGGCCGGTCTCCGGCGTGCCGGTGTTATCCACGTTCACCGCCCACGAGGACGGCGGGCTGTCGGTCACAACGACGTCCGCATCCACCTCGTCTTCCTTGTCGCCCGCCTTCAGCACCACGTTCAACTGGCGCGCCGGATTCTCGTTGGCGAATTTCAGCTCGCGCGCGATCTGCTTCGAGCGCGGCACCCCGCCGCCGCGCACCGAAGGCACCGCGTTCAGCGCGTTGGCCTCGCTGACATGGCGATTGTCCTTCACCGCCACCTTGCCGAAACGGCTTTCCACGACGCGGAAGCGCACCGCGCCCTTTTCCAGTTCCTGCTCCGGCAACAGCACGCGCACCGCCGAATAGCCGCGGCTGGCGTATGCATCCTCGACCGCCTCCAGCGCGCGCTGCACGTCGGAAAAATCCTTGTCCTTGCCGACATAGGGCGCGACCGCCGCGTCGATCTCGGACTGCGTCAACAGGGTCGCGCCTTCCAGCGTGTATCCGGTGATCTCGAAGCGCAATATCAGCGATTCCTCCGCCGCCGTGCCGGGAACCGGATCCTCGGCCAGCGCAGGAGACTGCATCCATGCGGATGCGGCCAACAGGAAAACAAACGTCAAAATATTTTTCATGGGATACCCGGTTGTTACAAATAAAAGCGGCTTCTGAAAATCAGTCATTCGCGCCTGCGCGGGAATGACAGGCCAATGGATCATTTAAAAACCTCATCACTGGCACACCGGCATCGGTTGTGCGGAGGCGGTGGTCTCGGCGACAGGCACTGCCGCATCCTGCGACGCGGCCACCTGCTCGGTTGCCGTGCCCTGCTGATCGCCGGTCGCCGTTCCGGTTGTTCCCGCTGTCGCGTTGCCCGTTTCCGTGCCAGTCGTGGTACCCGCTGACGTGCCAGTTGCGGTACCGGTCGTGGTACCGGTCGTGGTACCGGTCGTGGTTCCGGTCGTGGTTCCGGTCGTCGTACCCGTTGAGGTTCCTACGACCGGCGCCGGGGCGGGCGGCGGCGTCTGCATGATCACCGGCGGCGCGGGCGGGTTGATCGGGATGTTGATGACCGGCGCCACCGCGATGCTGTTGATCAGATTGTTAACAACGGGCTGGGCAGGTACGGGGGCCGGAGCGGGAGCAGGTGCGGGTGCAGCCACGATACCGAAGTTCGCCGCCACGTAGCTCATCGTGTAGTTGGTGCTCAATAGTGCCAGCGAGCCTTGATTGATCGGATACAGGCCTGCCGTCTCGCCAGCCAGACGCGCCAGTGCTCCGCTCAGCGTGGTGGCCGACGTGTCGGTGTATTTGAGTCCGGCCACCATGTAGGTGAGCAACGGATCTACGCTCCCTGCTGTCTTGCTCAGCGCGTTCGCCGTCACCGTCAGGACTGCAGGCGTGATTCCAAGGTTGTTACCGGTGTACGTGATGGCGTAATTGTTATTCGCCAGCGTTCCTTGACTGATGGCATAGTTGCCGACGATCTCGCCCGCCGCGCGGGTCTGCGCACCGCTCAGCGCGTCTACTCCAAGCAGGCCGGTGGCAACGTAGGTCAGCACTGGGTCAGCATTACCGTACACTTTGCTCTGGATATCGGCGACCACGGCCAGGGGCGCCGGGGTGATCGTGCCGACCGCAGGATTGGTCGTCACGACATAGTTCGCACCGCCGTTGCCATCATTCACCACATATCCCGCATTCACATTCAGAGTACTTCCACCCGCGCCCAGCACATTCTGGCTTCCAAAGGACTGCGTCAGGCTAGTGACAGTATTCCCGTTCACCAAGCCGGTTGCGCTTGGAATGAGAGTGGAAATCAAGCCGCCGTCATAGACCTTGCTGTCGCTCAGAGCAGACAGGGATAAAGCTGCGGGATTCACCACCAGAGTGCCATCTACAAAACTCAAGCTGTAGTTGCTGGCACTGCCCACGCTGAATATGGCGTTGCTCGGAGTGATCGCATAATTGCCGACATTGGCCGTATTGACGGCACCAAGACTAGTCAGAGACACACTACTGATGGCATCACTTCCCTGCAACCCGACCGGGGTGAATTCCGTCCCTGCAAAGGTCAACGTGTTGCCATAGATCTTGCTGGCGTTGTTGGCCGTGACACTCAATCCCAATGCGGCCTGGGTAATGGTCAGATTGCCACCGGTGATGTCGTAACCTTGTTGAGTGGAATAATAGCCGTTGTAGAAGCCCGCGTTGGTTCCGGTGGCGGCGGCACCCAGCACATTTGGAACGAGCGCGTAGGTGGCACCACTCTGGACTGTGCCGTTGTAAGTCACAGCCACATCCGGCGCGCTGATGAGCGTTAAAGGCGCAAGAAAGCTCGTGAGCAAGGGCGCTGTATGGCCTTCATAGATGCGCCACACGGCTCCGCTGCCGCCGGTGTTGGCGATGTTCCAGCCGGTAAAGCTGGACATCTGCATCATCTGTGCGTTGGTTAGGCCAGTTGTGCCCGTCTGCGCAGTCCCACCACCAATGCCAACTGCCATGAGAGATGTTGTAGTATCCCAGAAGCTCGCGGTGACATTGCCGCTATTAGACCCTAGCAGTCCACCCGCTTGTTTGCCGCCCGTGATAGAACCAGTCGAATAACTGTTGGAGATGCCACCAGCACCATTAACACCGACTAGCCCGCCGAGAACCGCGAGCGCGGTAGGGCCAGTCACACTTCCAGTGCTGTAGGAGTTACTGATACTGGGATTGGGATTCGCGGATGGAATAATACGGCCAACCAAACCACCAGCAACTAGGTCCCCAGCAACACTGACATTACCCGTTGCATAAACATTGTCCAGATTGGAGCCTAAGCGACCGACAAGCCCACCAACCCACTGTACCGTTCCAGCGCTCGTTCCAGTGACTGCCCCTGTTGCATAAGAATTGCTGATATTGCCAAGAGCCTCGGCAAAACCGACAAGCCCCCCGACATAGCCATTAACGGAACTAGTGACATTGCCCGTGCTGTACGCATTTGTGATCATGTTGACCACACCAGAACTTTCCGAAGAGTGGCAGCCAACCAGCCCGCCAGAGCATAAAGCGCCACCCGTAATATTGCCTGTTGAATAGACATTGGTCAGCGTCCCTGCAGCCATATTGAAACCGACGAGGCCACCCGCTGCACCTTGGGTGGGATCTGTCCCATTCACTGTCGCGGTACTGTAAGAATTGCTGATCGCCCCTGCGAAATTCGCTCCCACCAGTCCGCCCGCCCACGATCCACTAGTGATACTGCCTGTGCTGTATGCGCCACTGATCGCTACACCCCAGTTGTATCCTACAAGAGCGCCAGTCTTATAGAAGTTCGTTGACCCTCCGGAGATCGTGGCATTTACCAACCCTATATTGCGAATGAAGCTGGAGTTGCGTGCAAAACCAAACAAACCAACAAAATTTTCAGTGGGGCGGGAGATTGTCAGGTTGCTGATTACTTGCCCCAACCCATCGAACGTCCCGGTGAAAGAAGTAATTGCATCTCCGACCGGCTTGAACCCTGCCCCCCCATTCCAATTCACCGTGCCCGTGGCATCGACGTTGTTCGCCAGCACATACGAATTGCCCAACATGCCCGTGCTACCCATACCCTGCACGCCGTAGATGTCGGCCAGTTGGTACGGCGCAAGCGCTGTGCCGTCGCCACCGAGGGCGCGGATGAAGGTGCCGCCGGCAATCCTGAAATCGTTGACGGTGAAGCCAGGAAGCACGGCAGCGACCTGGTTCCAGGTGCCTCCGCCCAACGTGAAGATATCTGCGCTGACGCTGCCGGCGATATTCAGGTTGCCGCCCGTCGCAGTCAGATTGAGAGTCGCACCTGGGCCGGTGCTGATTGCACTGCCTGCATTCAGCGTGATGTTGCCAACCGTCGTACCAGTGAAATTGCCGTAACTTGACACGCCGGTCGTGGTGGTGGCCGCAGCCCCGTCGAAGCTGGTGACACTGCCGATGGCGAAGCCGTTGGTGTCGTTGTAATTGACAGCCCCCGTCACGTTTGCTGCAAGCGTAGCAACATTGTTGTTGGTGCCACCAAGGTTGAAGGTACCGCTTCCAAGCAGGCGAAGCGCGCCTGCAGTGATCGGATTGCTGTTGTCGTTGGCCGCCCCTCCCGCGAGCGTCAACGTCAATGCATTGACACCCGCATTGATCGAGGATCCCGCCGTGATATCGATATTGCCCGTATCATTGGCCATGATCAGGACATTTCCGCTGGATGCCCCACCGATGGTGGAGCCGTTGACGATGCCGACCGCGCCGCCAAGTCCCGCTCCAACCAGGCGAATCTCTCCGCCGTTCGAAAGCACATTGCCGCCCATTATCACCAGCCCGCCATCCGCCAAACCGGAAGCATTGGTTCCGTTCAGCGTGATCGCTCCGCCCCCGGCGGCGGTGCTACGGATGGTGCCACCCAACACCCCCACCCCCCAACTGGTGTTGAAACTGTTGGCGGTTCCATTGAAAGTCAGCGTCCCGGTGCCGGTCGTCTCGACGACCGTGCCCGTCTCCACCATGATGCCGTCGGCACGGTAGAAGGTCGGGTCAGCATTGGGTGCAGTGTTCAAACCGGTCACGGTGACCGTGCCGGTCTGCGTGGTGAGCCGCGTACCCGCATTGAGGAAGTCCACCCCTGCCGCAAACAGATTGGGGTTGACCGTCCCGGTACTGTAACCATGCGCGATGCCGTCGATGTTCACGAAGCCGTTGCTGGACAGCGTCCCCCCGGCGAATGTGATGCCATCGGCAAAATTATTTGCTGCGCCCTCGCCGCGCATATCCACGTTACCCGCACCTGCGGTGATATTGCCCAGCACGTAGATGCCGCTGTTGAAGGTGATACCGCCGGTCACGGTGCCGTTGCCGATGGCGCGCCCGATAGAGGGCATGCCGCCCATGCTGATGTTGCCGCCGTTGCTGTTGATGGAAGATCCGGTATTCAGGTAAATGCCGCCACCGCCCGTCCCGTTGGAATCGGAAGTCAGGTTGATATTCACCGCGCCCGCCACAGGCGCGAGTGAACTGTTCGCGGCGAACAGGATGTTGTTGGTCGCCGAGATGCCGGCGTTCACTCCCGCATTGATGACGGAACCGGTATCCACCACCACGTCGCCGGTACCGTTGACGCTCAAACCGCCTGCGGCATTCACCACCCCGCCCGCAGGCGCGCCGGACAACAGCACCGCGTCGCTGACACCTACGCCCGCCGTGCCGGACAGCGTCATTGCGCCCACCGTGTTCGTCAATTTCGCGCCGGTATCGACGACGATGCCGTGGTTGGTCGAGCCTGCCGTCGCGATGCTCGTTCCGGTGATGTTCAGGCCACCGCCGCTGGTCACCAGCGTACCCACCCCGTTGAGGTTGACCCCGCGCTCGAAGCCGGGGCCATCGCCGCTGGTGCCGGTGAGGCTGATCGCGCCTGTGCCGGACTGGATCACGCCGCCGCTCTGCACCACGATACCGTCGCCGTCCCGTCCGCCGGTGCCGGTCAGGCCGATGTTGGCCGCCCCGGTCGCAACGATCTGCGCGGACGAACCGATGCTCAAGCCGCGGTTGCTGGTGCCGGTCAGCGCACCGCTGGTGCCGCTGACGCTGATGTTTCCGCCGCCCGAAACCAGCGTGTTCAGGCCACTGATCCAGACACCGTAGTCGGAACCATTGCCGTTGGTACTGTTGCCAAGGATGTTGATGGCGCCCGTGCCTGCGGTCACTTGCGCACCGCCGAGCAATTCGAAACCGTCGCCGCTGGAATGGGTCGTGCCGCTCAGGTTGATATTCGAAGCGCCCAAACCCGCCACCTTGGCAGACGTCTCAATCACCAGACCGTTGTTGCCCACCCCGACCAGGCCATTGCTCGTTCCGGCGATGTTGATGTCTCCGTTGCTCGAAACCAGTGTATTCAGGTCGCTGATCCAGATGCCGTAGTCGTAACCCAGGCCGTCGCCGCCGGTACCTGTAATATCGATCAGCCCCGTGGTCGATTGCAGTTTGGAGCCGCCGATCAGATTCACGCCGTCGCCGTCATAGCCGCCTGAGCCGACAAGACCGATGTTGCCGCTTCCCGTGGTGATGGTCGAAGCCGTACTCAACCTGATGCCGCGATGCACACCTGAAACAGCCAGCGGATTCCCTGACCCATTCACGGTGACATTGCCGCTTGTCGTGGTCAGCGTTGCGCCGCTCAGCAACACGCCGTGATCGGTTCCGGCGCCGGCATCACCCACGCCGTTCAAGGTGATGTTGCCCGCACCCGAGTTCAGGCTTGCGCCATTCAGCTGGATACCGTCCACATAACTCAGATTGCCAACGGCATTGCCTGACCCGTCGCCCGCCACGCCGCCGCCCAGCGTGATGTTGCCGCCGTTGCTGGCGATGGACGTGCCCGCCGCCATCGAAATGGCGCCACCGTTCAGGGCGTCAGAATCGGAATTCAGCACCACGTTCAGTGGCGCAACCGTGCCGGTGATCGAACCGCTACCCAAGTTACCCAACAGGATGTTGTTGGCTGCTTGCAGGTTCAACGTGCCGCCCACGGTGCTGGCGATCGCACCGTTGATGGCCATGTCACCGGTGGATTTCAGCAATGTAGCGCCACCGATGTTCAGCGTGCCGGCAACCTGACTGAAGTTGGCTGCAGTCAATCCGGCATTAGATGTCAGCGTGCCGCCGTTCATGGTCAACGCGCCGTTGATGATGGAGGATGTGATCAGGGTCAATCCGGCACCCGGTGCGAGCGTAAGGTTGGCATCGCTAAACAAATAGTTGGCAGCTTGTCCGGGTGTCCAGATAGATACCGTTCCTGCATTCGCACCGATGTACAAATTATCGGCAGCAGTTGGCGTCAGGCTGTTACTCCAGTTCAACGCCGTTGCCCAGTTGTTGTCCGCTGCGGCCCCCGTCCAATAAATTGAGCCCGCTGCGGAATTTGCCGTGACGACCACACTTGTCGTCGGCGATGGCTGAATCGTGAAAGCGCCCGCATTCACTGCCGTATATGACCCGCCAACACCGCCAGCCGCACTGATGATGGGATAAGTACCTGCGCCCCCAACCCCGTAAAGATTGAGCGTGCCATTCAGGCCAATCATCCCCGCGCTTACGTTCACAATGTCGTATTGACCGGCAAGATTGGCATTCAGATCGATATTGAGAATCGACGAAGGCTGCAACTGCAACTGGCCATTGAATGTCAGCGTGCCCGTTCCCCCTATTCCAACGCCCGGAGAGATTGTGCCGAAGTTGGTAACACTGTTTGCTGCACCGCCAATATTGATTGTGCCTGAGCCTGCCAAAATACCGTTGTTGGCCCAGTTGCCCACCTTCTGGAAGGTTGCACCAGATGCAACGTTGATCGTGCCAGATTGAGTGAGTGCGCCGTTATCGACAAGAACCCCTGTCAACACATTGATACTGCCGCCAGCAGCGTTATTCAAGGCCGCGCTGATGTTGGTTGCGCCCGTGCCGCCGCTCTTGCCGAAGGTACCGGTGTTGGTGATTACGCCACCCGTGCCGTCGATGTGGGTTGAATCCATGCTCACCAGATAGCTGCCACGGTTGTCCAGCAGCCCGCCTGTGTTGATGGTGAAGTTATTCGAATACGTCCCATGAGAATGCGTCAGGCTGCCGTCGTTTTGCAGGACGCGGCTCAGTGTCGGGGTCCAACCAGCAACAACACCGGGAGTAATCGCGCCCGCTGCCACCGTGTTCGCCACGATGGTCTTGCCCGCGCCAGTCATGCTGCCGTTGCGCCAGGTGAAGCTGTTGGTCACCGTCATGTCGCCCGCACCATCCAAGGTACCGCCGTCCTGCCAATAGCCGGGAGTGCTGAAACCTGCCGCATCTATGGTGAGCGTACCGCCATCCAATTCCACTGAACCCGTTCCGTTCAAGGTGCCGCTGGCGGTGGCGGTGCCGCCGCTCATGATCAGGGTCCCGGTGATGCTGCCTGTCCCGCTGTAGTTGACACCTACGCTGTCGTTCATCCAGCCGCTGGTGATGTTGATCGTGCCGCTGTTGTTGTTGAATACCGCGCTGATGTTGGTTGCGCCCGTGCCGCCGCTCTTGCCGAAGGTACCGGTGTTGGTGATTACGCCACCCGTGCCGTCGATGTGGGTTGAATCCATGCTCACCAGATAGCTGCCACGGTTGTCCAGCAGCCCGCCTGTGTTGATGGTGAAGTTATTCCAATTCGCCCCATGCGATTGCGTCAGGCTGCCGTCGTTTTGCAGGGTGCGGCTCAGTGTCGGGGTCCAACCAGCAACAACACCGGGAGTGATCGCGCCCGCTGCCACCGTGTTCGCCACGATGGTCTTGCCCGTGCCAGTCATGCTGCCGTTGCGCCAGGTGAAGCTGTTGGTCACCGTCATGTCGCCCGCGCCAGCCAGTGTGCCGCCGTCTTGCCACCACCCCGGTGTGGTAAATCCAGCAGCGTCAACAGTAAGCGTGCCACCGGTTAGTTCGACATCACCTGTGCCACCCAGCGTGCCGCTGGCGGTGCCTGTGCCGCCGCTCATGATCAGGGTCCCGGTGATGCTGCCCGTCCCGCTGTAGTTGACACCTACGCTGTCGTTCATCCAGCCGCTGGTGATGTTGATCGTGCCGCTGTTATTGGTGAACGCCGCGCTGATGTTGGTTGCGACCGTGCCGCCGCTCTTGCCGAAGGTACCGGTGTTGGTGATTACGCCACCCGTGCCGTCGATGTGGGTTGAATCCATGCTCACCAGATAGCTGCCACGGTTGTCCAGCAGCCCGCCTGTGTTGATGGTGAAGTTATTCGAATACGTCCCATGAGAATGCGTCAGGCTGCCGTCGTTTTGCAGGACGCGGCTCAGTGTCGGGGTCCAACCAGCAACAACACCGGGAGTAATCGCGCCCGCTGCCACCGTGTTCGCCACGATGGTCTTGCCCGCGCCAGTCATGCTGCCGTTGCGCCAGGTGAAGCTGTTGGTCACCGTCATGTCGCCCGCACCATCCAAGGTACCGCCGTCCTGCCAATAGCCGGGAGTGCTGAAACCTGCCGCATCTATGGTGAGCGTACCGCCATCCAATTCCACTGAACCCGTTCCGTTCAAGGTGCCGCTGGCGGTGGCGGTGCCGCCGCTCATGATCAGGGTCCCGGTGATGCTGCCTGTCCCGCTGTAGTTGACACCTACGCTGTCGTTCATCCAGCCGCTGGTGATGTTGATCGTGCCGCTGTTGTTGTTGAATACCGCGCTGATGTTGGTTGCGCCCGTGCCGCCGCTCTTGCCGAAGGTACCGGTGTTGGTGATTACGCCACCCGTGCCGTCGATGTGGGTTGAATCCATGCTCACCAGATAGCTGCCACGGTTGTCCAGCAGCCCGCCTGTGTTGATGGTGAAGTTATTCCAATTCGCCCCATGCGATTGCGTCAGGCTGCCGTCGTTTTGCAGGGTGCGGCTCAGTGTCGGGGTCCAACCAGCAACAACACCGGGAGTGATCGCGCCCGCTGCCACCGTGTTCGCCAAAATGGTCTTGCCCGTGCCAGTCATGCTGCCGTTGCGCCAGGTGAAGCTGTTGGTCACCGTCATGTCGCCCGCGCCAGCCAGTGTGCCGCCGTCCTGCCAATAAGTAGCCAGCGAGGTCGTCCCGTTCAGCGTTAGCGAACCGCTACTTAGTATCACCGACCCGCTGTAGGTTGAAGCTCTGTCCACAGTAAGGCTGCCGCCACTGACCGTGAGGGGCGCTGTTCCTGCCAGGCTGTAGGCGTTGGCGCTGGTTCCTGCCAGAACGCTGGGGTTGTTGACGGCGGTGTTCAATGTCAGCACGTCCCATGAACCCGGCAATACGCTACGGCTCCAGTTGGCGGCATTGTTCCAGTCGGTATTCACAACACCCAACCAGTTGTTCATCCATGTCCCCAGCGTCATGGTGTTACTACCCGGCAGATAGTTCAAGTTCGTTACCGGACCTGCGCTATTGACGGTAGTAAAGGTGCCCGCCGCCGTGCCCGTTTGCGTCAGAAAGGTGAAAACATCCCCCGGGGTGCCGGTATAGCTTTCGATCAGTGACGTGTTCAGCACCGCTCCCGCGCCGATGGTGGTTGCGCCCGATACGGTCAGCAGGTCAGTGGTCGGTGCGGCATTGGTACCACCGAGTTCGATATTGAGGATGGAGCCGATGGTGTTGAGTTGCAGGTCGCCGGTGATTGCCAGTGTACCGATTGCGCCTGTTCCTCCCGGATTGATGGTGCCTAAATTGGTGAGCGTACCACCGGCAAGATTAAGCACTCCGTTACCACGGACGACACCTCCTGAGCTGTTGGTGAGCGCACCATTGGTCAGCGTCAGGGTGGCATTGTTCGCCGAAAAATCAAGCGTGCCGCTGTTGGTAGCCAAATTCGAAATCGTGAACGGGCGCAGGAGGTCGATCGTGCCCAGGTTCGCTACTTGTGCATTCAGCACATTCGGTCCACCGGCAGGGCCTGAGCTACGCAGCGTGCCATTGTTCGTCAATGTTCCGGTCGTCAGATTCAAGGTGGACGCCAATGACCCTCCACAACAGGTGTAGATCGAGTTCACCAAGTCGATGGTGCCATCATTGGTGAAGCTGTTGGCGACCGTGAGGGTCGTTGCCGTATCGGTCACTCCCTGCCCAATGTTGAAGACTGCACTGGAGGAATTAATCAGCCCTCCTTCAATAAAGCTGGTGCCGGCTCCCGTGCTGATCGTGCCCTGATTCACCAGATCAACGCTCGAGGCGATGGTGTCGCCTTTCAACTCAAGCGACGCACCGGCTGCGATGGTCAAGGTCTTGCCTGGCACCGCAGCACTCACCGTCGCCGCGCTGCTACCGTTCAAATCCAGCGTAATCGAACCCGATGGCAGCGTCAGGTTGCTGGCAAGATTCAGCGTCGGCGTGTTCGTCAGGCTCAGCGTGCCGGTACCCAGAAAGATTGTGCTGGTACCCAGCGTGGTAATGCCGCCATTCACCGTCAAGGTCTGCCCGGCGGCAATATTGAACGTGCCTGCATCACTGAACAAGGTTCGCCCTGTATTGGTGATCGACAAGGGGCGATCAACTTTGATCGTGCCCAGGTTCGCTACTTGTGCATTCAGCACATTCGGTCCACCGGCAGGGCCTGAGCTACGCAGCGTGCCATTGTTCGTCAATGTTCCAGTCGTCAGATTCAAGGTGGACGCCAATGTCCCGGAACAGCAGGTGGAGCCCGAGTTCACCAAGTCGATAGTGCCATCATTGGTCGAACTGCCCGCTAGGCTCAGCGTAAATGCCTGATCGGTCACCCCCTGACCGATGACCAGAGTATTCGTCGATGAAACCACCAGTGACTTGGCAGATTCGCTGCTGGTCAAGGTAACGGTATTCGTGCCACCCATTCCGATCACAGCGTCAGTGTTGGCATTGGGCGTACCGCGATCCCAGTTGGCGCCGACATTCCAGGTTGTCGAACCGGTAGCAATGTAGTTGGTTGAACCCGATGCCAGAGCGAACGACACATCGGTGACATTGTAGGTCGCACCGAACGCTGCAACCCCCGAAGCGACGGTCGTATTGACGGTGTCAAATGTTCCGATGCGCGAACCGAACAGGGCTGGAGTGATTGCATCAGAGAACTTCGTGGTGAAGCCGCCCTGCTCGATGACATTGACGGTACCCGCCAGCGTCGCCAGGCCAGTAATGGAGAGTCTGTCGTAGTCGATGCCCGGCGTGGTCACACCGGCAACATCAAGCTCCAAAGTACCACCGGTAAAGTTCACATTGCCGATGATGGAGAGCGTGCCGAGCGTACTCAGGCCACCGGGACGGAGGATGCCGTTGTTGGTCAGCGTACTGCTCGCGTTGACATCAATCGTGCCGGCACCGGCAATTGTTCCCGTATTGGTGAAGCCGCCGGTTTTCTTGTAGAAGCTGCTGCTTGCAACATTGATGGTTCCACTTTGGGTGAGCGCGCCATTCTGCTGCAAGGTGCCTGAATTGACATTGATGATGCCACCAACTTGATTGTTCAATACCGGGTTGACTGCACTCGTCGCCACAGCAGTGTTCAGGTTCTTACTTAGTTCGCCTGCGTTGTTGAACGTGCTAACACCGGTGATGTGCGTATCGCTGGTCGATGCATTGATATTGAACACACCGCCGCTCATATTATTAAACACCGCCGTGCCGTCGGCAGTCGTGTCATCGATTTGGAAATATGACAGGCCAGTGACGTTGGGGGTGAACGTGACCGTGCCGTAGTTGTTCCAGATGCGACTGCCACGCAGCGATGTGGTCTGATTGAAGCTGGGGGCGAGGGTCGTTGCGCCGCCGACCAGCGTATTCAGCGTTCCGCTACCGGCAATAGCTGAACTACCTGTCCAGCTGAACGCTCCTGAAACATCAATGTTGCCGCTGCCGGTGAGTGTGCCACCTGTAATATCAAGCGTGGTGAGCGTCAGATTGCTATTCGCCAAATCCAGTGTGCCGCCGCCCACCGTCAATGCTGTCAACCCTGTCAACGAGGTGCCGGTTTTGAACGTCAGTGTGCTGGCGCTGTTGATGCTGGTGAGGTTCGCAAAGGCGGTGGCTTCACCTGTGGTGATGCCCGCAAAATTGAGCGTCGTGCCACTGCTGCCGACTAGGCTGGTGCCAACATCGGTGACCGTGCCGGTGAAGTTGGCGGTCGTTGCACCGCTGATCAGTGTCGAACCACTGACGTTGTAGCTGCCAGAGACCGTTGCGGTGCCTCCGGTAAACGACATCGTGCCCGCACCGGAAATGCTACCAGGCACGGTACGAGATGCACCAAACTGCAGGGTGGTGCCGCTGGCGATGTTATAGGCGCTGCCCGCGATGTCCGTGCCGATGCCATTGAGCGCCAGCGACCCGCTAGTGACGTTGACGACGCCCGTGGCTTGGTTGTTGAAAACCGGGGCGAAGCTGCTGGCGAAACTCGCATTCTTGTTAAAAATTCCCGCGTTGTTAAACGTGCCAACGCCGATGGTGTGATTGGTGCTCCCTGGAGGATTGAGGTTAAATACGCCGCCACTCATGTTATTGAATACCGCCGTGCCGTCGGCAGTCGTGTCATCGATTTGGAAATATGACAGGCCAGTGACGTTGGGGGTGAACGTGACCGTGCCGTAGTTGTTCCAGATGCGACTGCCACGCAGCGATGTGGTCTGATTGAAGTTGGGGGCGAGTGCCGTCGTACTTCCACCCAGTGTCGTCAGCGTGCCACTACCGGCAATAGCTGAACTGCCTGTCCAGTTGAACGCTCCTGAAACATCAATGCTACCGCTCCCAGTGAGTGTGCCACCCGTTATATCAAGCGTGGTGAGCGTAAGATTACTATTCGCCAAATCCAGTGTGCCGCCCACCGTCAGTGCTGTCAGCCCTGTCAACAAGGTGCCAGCTTTGAACGTCAGTGTGCTGGCGCTGTTGATGCTGGTGAGATTCGCAAATGCGGTGGCTTCACCCGTGGTAATGCCGCTGAAATCGACTGAACTATTGGCGCCCCCAGTGAATGTTGTGCCAATGTTAGTCACCGGACCGGTGAAAGAGATGGCTGTGCTGCCACAGCAGTCTGCCCACACCGAGGTCGCACCAGAAACATTGTAGCTACCTGATATTCCTATTGCGACGACTCCACCAGAATTGTAAAAACCGACCGTTCCCGCACCGGCAATACTCCCCGCAATCGTGCGAGCCGCTCCAAAATTCAAGGTGCTGCCAAGCGGAACGTTATAGGCGCTGCCCGCCACATCCGTGCCGATGCCGTTCAGGGAGAGCGTCCCGCTAATGACGTTGACCACCCCCGTGGACTGGTTGTTGAAAACCGGGGCGAAGCTGCTGGCGAAACTCGCATTCTTGTTAAAAATTCCCGCGTTGTTAAACGCGCCAACGCCGATGGTGTGATTGGTGCTCCCTGGAGGATTGAGGTTAAATACGCCGCCACTCATGTTATTGAACACCGCCGTGCCGTCGGCAGTCGTGTCATCGATTTGGAAATATGACAGGCCAGTGACGTTGGGGGTGAACGTGACCGTGCCGTAGTTGTTCCAGATGCGACTGCCACGCAGCGATGTGGTCTGATTGAAGTTAGGGGCGAGTGCCGTCGTACTTCCACCCAGTGTCGTCAGCGTGCCACTACCGGCAATAGCTGAACTGCCTGTCCAGTTGAACGCTCCTGAAACATCAATGCTACCGCTCCCAGTGAGTGTGCCACCTGTAATATCAAGAGTGGTGAGCGTCACCGGCGAGGCACCAAGGTCAAGCGTGCCGCCTGATATGGCCAACGCCCCGTTCAAAGTGGCGGCACCAGCAACCGTCAGACTACCGCCGGTAATATTGAGGTTTTCATTACAAACCAGCGAGCCGATCGTCGTTGTACCTGCAGTGGCGGAGTAAAGGATCGTATTCGCGCCAACGATATCCAGAAATACGTTATCTGCCACACCGGGAACCAGGTTGGTCGTCCAGTTCGCCGCGTCCCACCAGTTCAACGTAGCCGCACCACCATCCCAACCCACTGCTCCACCGGCGGTGATCGCCAGTGTGATATCTGTCAGGTTATAGGTTGGTGTCGTAGTCAACGCGCCTGCGTTCACTGCCGCAAAGGCACCGCCTAGTGTGCTGGCATAAGTCACGAAAGGATAATTTCCAGAAGACCCCGCCCCGTTCACCGTCAGCGTTCCGCCCGGTGTGAACGCGCCGGAAACCGCCAGCACATCATAATTCCCTGCCGTCGGCGCATTCAGGTCAACCAGCAGGTCCCCGCCGGAAAGGATCACGTTGCCGGTGATACTCAACGTCCCGATTATCCCGGTACCGCCCGGCGAGATCGTGCCGGTATTGGTCAGCGTCGCCGCGCCGACATTAAAGGTTCCCGCGCCGCTCAGGATGCCTGCATTGGTAAAGCCAGCCGTGCGGGTAAATATCGCACCGGTAGCCACATCAACTGTGCCGGCTTGGGTGAAGTTGGTCGCACTGGCATTGACCGTACCTGTGGTCACTTTCAACGTGCCATTGTTGGTGAACGTGGTCGGGTTGATGGTCAATGTACCCGCGACGTTCATGTCGATCACGCCGTTGTTGATGATCGCCGCGTTGGCGGCGCTGTTCAATGTGCCACTTCCGGCAATCGTGACACCCGATCCTATGGTGAGCGAACCCGTTGTAGCAGTAGCAGCCTTCAGATAGTGACCACCCAAATTGACAGTGGACGCCCCCAGGCTACTGATCGAACTGGCACCGAATATATCCAAACCCACCCCAGCCCCCAGGTTCAGGGTAAAGCCATCGGCCAGGGTCAAGCTGTTGAGGAGTCGTGTGCCTGTGGTAGCGGCAGTGGTCGTCAGACTCGTATGCGTCGCATCGCCCAGTGTCACGCCATCCAGCGTCCCATAAAACGCATAGGCGTAAAGCGGGGTCGCGTCGCCCGAGACGAGGGTGCCGCCGACGATCGTACCGGACACCGTATTGATGCCCAGTGAAGTCAGGCCGCCGGTTCCGAATATCCCGGTGCCTCCGATATCCAGCGTGTTACCGGTGTTGTCCAGCGAGCCCGCAAGATTCACACTGCCGCCGGTGCGATTGAATGTGCCCAAGCCGGCGGCGGTCATGCTGCCTTTAAGATTTAACACACCTCCCGAGATATTGAAGGTGCCTGCATTACTGGCACCTGCGGGGGTAGTGAAATTCACCGTCCCACCCGCCAAATCGACCGAACCGGTATTGTTCAAACTGACTGTGGGCGTGAGCGAAAGCGTGCCGGTCGAGGGATTGGATATTGTTCCGGTATTGACCAGATTCTGTGTCGTAACGCCTATGGTTCCCGTTGAAAGATTGGTCAGTGTGCCGTTGTTGGTGAAATTGACATTGTTAGCTTGAACCGAAATGATCCCCGTCGAACTATTTTGCAGGGTGCCGTTGTTGGTGAAATTGACCGGGCTGATGACCAGGGTGTTTGCGGTGTTGTTGTCGATCACACCGTTATTGACCCAGCCCCCTGTCGTCACGTAATACGTCAGCCCTCCATTACCCAGCATCGTCACGCCATTGGCGATGGTGACCACGCCGCTGTTGTTTCCTTGGTTAGCCTGATACGTGCCCGTGTGGTTCACGGTCGCGGAAGTGGCACCACCTGCCAGACTGATATTCGATGCAACCCCATAAAAGTTGACTGCACTTGCGCCGGTATCGAATACGACGCCATCACCCAGGATCAAATCCTGGGTGATGCTGAGCGCGCCCGTTTCGGTCATGCTGCTGCCAATGGTGACCTGATTCAGCGTGCCAATATTGCTGGTCAGACTTCCTGCGGTCAGCGTGGCATTGGCTAAGGTGCCACTCCCGATATTCAGATTGCCGGTAGAAGTAACTCCTGCGTTCTGTACATCAAGCACGCCGTTTTTTAGATCGACGGTCACGCCGGCCGCGACGGAGGCGCCGCCAGCAGCACCATGATCCAACACGAGATTCAGCGCGGTCGGTGTCGCGTTGATGGAACTGATGTTGGCGTTAATCGCGATGTTGTTGACGGCCTGTAACGTTAACGTGGTGACGGCCGTATCGGTCTTGGTGATCGCATCGTTAACAAAGATATCGCCCAAGCCGGCCAGATTCACCGTGCCGGCACTACTTTGGATGAGGACGTTACCGCCTGCCAAGGCAATCGCAACGGCAACGCCGGTCATATCACCGCCTGATGCGGCGATGGTGAAGTCGGGCGGGTCGATCAGCCAGGTGCCGTGATTGCCATTCGCGGCCAGTGTGGTGACGCGGGCGCTATCGGCGATTTGCACATGGGCTGCCGAGGTATCAATGAAGCCGCCGTTGTAGGAGCCCGGTTCACCGGGCGATGGGGAGGAAGGATTTCGCGCAATGAATTGCGCTCCTACAGGAGCGGAGGCATCCAAGGTTCCGCTGACTTGTACCGTTCCGGTCTGCATGTCGGACAGGACTTTGATCTCGCCGCCGCCCGCACCCGTGGCGCTGACCGTGCCTGTGACGTCGGTGCGTTGGCTGGAGCGGAACACGATCTTGCCGCCCTGCAGGGTGGCGCTGTCGGCGCTGACGCTGCCGCTGTTTTTGACCACGGTGCCGAACAGGCCGAGGCTGCCGGCTTCGGCGACCAGTTGCCCGACGTTGGTGGCATCGCCCGCCGGGGCAGTGATGCTGACGCGCAGGTTGGGATCGAGGCTGTTGACGAGTTCGACGCTGTTGCCGGCGGCCAGCAGGATCTCACCACCGGGCGCGGTGATGATGCCGCTGTTCTCTACATTCGGAGCGATCAGGTAGATCTGCCCGCCCGGTTGGGCGGTGAGGTTACCGTTATTGACTACCCTCTCCCCCTGCCCCTCTCCCGCAAGCGGGCGAGGGGAGGAAAATTTGTAGCGTCCGGCGAGGAAGTCGGCGTTGGAGAGGTTGAGTGTGGTGGCGACCAGGCCGGCGACGTTGACGGTGGCGCCCGCACCGAACACGATTCCGCCCGGGTTGACGAGGAACACGCGTCCGTTGGATTGCAGGCTGCCGAGTATCTGGCTGGGATTGTTGGTGACGACGCGGTTGAGTACGGCGGAGCTGGCGCTCTGCTGGGCGAAGCGGGTGATCTCGTTGGCGCCGATGGAGAAGCCTTGCCAGTTGATGATGGTGCCGGGGGTGTTGGTGACGGTGAGTGTGCCGCCTGCCGTGGCGAAACTGGCCTGGCCGTTGACGACCGAGGGGCCGACCGGGTTGGCCTGGGTGGTCTGTACCGCGAACGCCAGCAGCACGGTGGCGCAAAGCGGTTTCAGGTTAAAGGATTGATTTTCCTTCTTGGTATTCTTTCCCATGCTGACTCGGTCTCCGAACTATCTCTGGCAGGTTTGCTCAAAAATTCCGCGCGATTATGCCCTACTTCGCACATGGTAACCATATGCCGAAAGGCCTAGATAGTTCGGCCTATTGAGCTTTCCATAAATCAGGACAAGACGATCAGAAATGAAGTCGAGTGAAGAAAAAACCGTGTCATTCCCGCGCAAGCGGGAATCCAGTGGTTTTAATGAAAATGCTTTTTTTCTTGCTGGATTCCCGCTTGCGCGGCGCGGATGTCATTAATTATTGAAACATCAATAGATGCTTTCGGCCTTGCGCGCCGCCAGATCGATCAGCGCCGACATGCCGCTGTGTCCCGTCCCTTCGCGGATGATGCTGTCGTGTTCGCGCAGGTGCAGGATCTCCATGCCGGCGCACAGTTCGCGCAGCATGGCTTCGGTATAAAGGTTCTCGGCCTGTGACGGGCCGCCGGTCCTGTATTCGAGCTGGCGCGGCGTGTATCCCTGCAGCAGCAGCAACCCGCCCGGCTTGAGGCAGCGCCTGATGTTTTCGAACATCTGTTCGCGCATGCCGGGCGGGGCGAACTGGATGAAGATGGCGGCGACCACATCGAAGCGTTCCTTGCCCCACTCCCACGAGAACAGGTCGGCCAGCTCGAACCGTACCGCAACGCCGCGTGCCGAGGCCAGCCGCTGTGCCTTGTCCAGCGCGACCGGCGAAGATTCCACCGACAGCACGTCCAGCCCCTGTTGCGCCAGCCACACGCCGTTGCGCCCTTCGCCATCGGCCACCGCCAGACAGCTCATGCCCGGTTCCAGCCTGTGCTGCTGCGAAACCAGGAAGGCATTCGGCTGTTCGCCGAACAGGTATTCCTCGCCCGCATAACGTTCGTTCCAGATGCTACTCAATTTATTTCTCCCTATCCATGAACCCGTCATTCCCGCGTAGGCGGGAATCCATTGGTTTTATCAAAAATGCCTTTTGGCCTTGTCCCTCGCGTTGCGAGGGCGTTCTTTATTGATCCTTCCATAAATCAGGACAAGATGATCAGAAATGAAGTCGAGTGAAAAAACCGCGTCATTCCCGCGCAAGCGGGAATCCAGCAAGAAAAAAATGCATTTTCATTAAACCCACTGGATTCCCGCTTGCGCGGGAATGACGGCGCGAATGTCATTAATTATGGAAACATCAATAGTTGGACTGGATTCCCGCCTGCGCGGGAATGACGTCACAGGTGAAGTTTATACCGCTCTCCACACATACCACCACGCACTGAGCGTGAAGAAAGAAACGATCAGTCCGACCGCCACCATCAGGTTGGCCAGCGGCGGGTCGAGGTCGTGTTCACTGGCCACGATGGCGGCGGTGATCATCGGCGGCATCGCCGCCTCGAACAGCGTGACCTGGATGGGCAGGCCGCGCGCGCCGAGCATCTGCACATACAACAGGTAAACCACCAGCGGCGCGAGGATGAGCTTGAAGCCCAGCCCCAATGCGAGGTTGCGCCTGTGTTCCGCGACATGCCCGAGGCGCAGTTGCAACCCCACCGACAACAGCGCCAGCGGCGCCAGCGTGTCGCCCAGCCGCTTCAATAACAGCGTGAACCAGTCCGCATACTCGACCGGGATCAGCAGCAGGGCGATGACCAGCGCGATGAACGGCGGGAACAGCGCGATGCGTTTCGCGATCTCCGCCATCGTCGGCCTGCCCGACGAATAGATGCCGGCGACCGTGATGCCGAGGATGGACAGTGCAAGGAAGGAACCGAGCTGGTCGGCGATGATGGCGGTACCCAACCCCTCCTTGCCGTAGAAAGCCTCGACCATCGGCAGGCCGAAGAACGAGGTGTTGCCCAGCCCGCCGACCACGATCAGCGCGCCCGTCGTCCGGCGCGGCAACGACAGCCAGCGCCCGACCGACCAGAAGAAACCCGCCGACAGGCCGAACACGATCCATGCCATCAGCGCGGTCAGCACGACATCGCCGGACAGGTGCAGTTCGTGGATGTACAGCAGTGTCAGCGCCGGCAGCGAGACGTGGATGATGAAGCTGTTGAGCGTGGCCGGCGCGTTGTCCGGCATGCGCCGCAGATGGCGCAACAGCATGCCGGCGAGGAAGCAGAGGATGAGCAGGATGAGATTGTTCATTCCATCGTCATTCCCGCGCAAGCGGGAATCCAGTCAATTCAACAGACCTCGCGCAGCGAGACAGTACATAAAATTTTCCCGCTACGCGGCATTGGTATTTTTGCTGGATTCCCGCTTGCGCGGGAATGACAGATATATTTACAGTCAGCATCAGGCAATTTCTTCCCATAAATCCCGCCATTCCGGATTCGTTGATTCGATCAGTTCAACTTTCCATGCACGATTCCACTTTTTTAGCTGCTTTTCACGAGCAATCGCAGCAACCATGTCATCGCATTGTTCAAAATAAACCAGGGAATGGACGTCGTACTTCTTGGTAAATCCATCGGCCAAGTCATTCTTGTGTTCCCACACCCGTTTCACAAGATCACCAGTCACCCCGATGTAAAGCGTACCGTTGCGCTGGCTGGCGAGGATATAGACACAAGGCTGTTTGGACATGACACTCCTTGATCTCCTACTGCACTGTACGAAGAATCTCCGTCATTCCCGCGCAAGCGGGAATCCAGCTTGTTGATTTAACTGGGTTCCCGCTTGCGCGGGAACGACAAAACCATACTTGTTCAGCGCATCCCTAACTGGATTCCCGCTTTCGCGGAAATGACGGCAAGGCTAGTGCGGAACGTTCGCGCTGATGAATGACTTCAGCTTCGCCACATCCGCATCCATCACTTCCACGCGCTGCGGCAGGTCTTCGATGCCGACCATGGATTCCGGACGCTCGGGTTCGCGGCCCAGCGCTTCCCGGATGGTCTCGGCGAACTTGGCCGGCAGTGCCGTTTCCAGGCAGATCAGCGGCAAACTCGGGCGGCGCTGTTCCAGACCGACCTTCAGGCCGTCGGCGGTGTGCGTATCGATCATCACGCCGTATTCCTCCCACAATTCGCGGATGGTCTTCAGCCTGTCCTGGTGGGCGCTCTTGCCGGAAGCGAACTCGAACTTCGGCAGCGCATCCCAATAAGGCGTGTGCTTGATGTCGAACGCAGCCACGTCGGCGTTGCCGGCGGCGCGATCGACGTTGGCCCAGAACTCGCGCACCTTGGCGCCGTCGCGTCCGACCAGATCGAACACGAAGCGCTCGAAGTTGGACGCCTTGGAAATGTCCATCGACGGGCTGCTGGTCTCGTAGGTATGCGCCGTGCCGCGCGGACGATACACGCCGGTGCGGAAGAACTCGTCCAGCACGTCGTTCTCGTTGGTGGCGAGGATCAGTTGCCCGATCGGCAGGCCCATCATGCGCGCGATGTGGCCGGCGCAGATGTTGCCGAAGTTGCCGGACGGCACCGAGAACGCGACCTGTTCGTCGTTGGAGGTCGTCGCCGCGAAGTAGCCCTTGAAGTAGTACACCACCTGCGCCGACACGCGCGCCCAGTTGATGGAGTTGACCGTGCCGATCTTGTATTTCGCCTTGAACGCATGGTCGTTGGATACCGCTTTCACCATATCCTGCGCGTCGTCAAAGAAACCGTTGACGGCGATATTGTGGATGTTGGGGTCTTGCAGCGAATACATCTGCGCGCGCTGGAACGCGCTCATCTTGCCGTTCGGCGACAGCATGAACACGCGGATGCCGCGCTTGCCGCGCATCGCGTATTCGGCGGCGGAGCCGGTGTCGCCCGAGGTCGCGCCGAGGATGTTCAACTCCTCGTGCTGCTTCGCCAGCGCATACTCGAACAGGTTGCCCAGCAACTGCATCGCCATGTCCTTGAACGCCAGCGTCGGGCCGTTGGACAGTTCGAGCAGGTACACGCCACCGGTCAATTTGCGCAATGGCGTGATCTGCGAAAAATCGGAGTCTGTGCGGCCGTTGCCGTACACCTCGGCGGTGTAGGTCTTGCTGACGATGGCTTTCAGGTCGGCTGCCGGGATGTCGGTGATGAACTTCGACAACACCGCGAATGCGAGATCGGCATAGGACAGCTTGCGCCACGCATCCAGTTCGGCGCGCGTCACCTGCGGATATTGCTCCGGCAGGTACAGGCCGCCATCGGGTGCAAGACCCCCCAAGAGGATCTCGGTGAAAGTTTTTGCGGGCGCGTTGCCGCGGGTGGAGATGTATTTCATGGATACCTCAATAAATGGCTTTTGCGGGCGAATCGCTGTGTCGCGTGCTCGCTTATTCCTCGTCTATCAATGCGATATGCCTCGTCATTCGCTGTGCGGCTCCTTGCGCGTCATCCCGCAAAAATCATTTCTTGAGGCAGCCAGCATTTTTTCATATTCTTCCAGCACATCCGGTGCAATGCGCTTCGCTTATTGCACCCTACGGGTTCATCAGTTCCCTCTCCCTTGCAGGGAGAGGGTCAGGGAGAGGGTAGAATTTCCACGCCCTCTCCCCCAGCCCCTCTCCCGCTTGCGGGCGAGGGGAGTTTAATCACTTTCCCAACTCTTCCATCCTCAGCCTGGTCACATTGCCCGCCACCACGCCCAACGCTTCGATCTTCTTGATCGCGGCATTGATGCGCTTCTCGCGCGTCTGGTGGGTGAGCATGATCAGGTCGGTCTGTTCCTCGCCTTCCGCCGGTTCCTTCTGCAGTACCGCTTCGATGGAGATCTGCTCATCGGCGAGGATGCGCGTGATGTCGGCCAGCACGCCGGACTTGTCCAGTACGCGCAGGCGCAGGTAGTAGCTGGACCGCACCTCGTCCATCGGCAACACCCGGATGTCGGCCATCCGGTTGGGCTGGAACGCCAAGTGCGGCACGCGGTTCTGCGGGTCGGCGGTATGCATGCGCGTCACGTCCACCAGATCGGCGATCACCGCGCTGGCGGTCGGCTCGGCGCCCGCTCCCTTGCCGTAATACAGCGTCGCGCCCACCGCGTCGCCCTGCACCAGCACCGCGTTCATTGCGCCTTCCACATTGGCGATCAGGCGCTTGGACGGGATCAGGGTCGGATGCACGCGCAGTTCGATGCCCTCGTCGGTGCGCTTGGTGATGCCCAGCAGCTTGATGCGGTAGCCCAGCTGTTCGGCATAGCGGATGTCCGCCGCGTCCAGTTTTGAGATGCCTTCGATGTGCGCCTTGTCGAATTGCACCGGGATGCCGAATGCCAGCGACGCGAGCAGAGTGATCTTGTGCGCCGCATCCACGCCCTCGATGTCGAAGGTCGGGTCGGCTTCGGCGTAACCCAGACGTTGCGCTTCTTTCAGCACGGTGTCGAAATCCAGTCCCTTGTCGCGCATCTCTGACAGGATGAAGTTGGTGGTGCCGTTGATGATGCCGGCGATCCACTCGATGCGGTTCGCGGTCAGACCTTCGCGCACCGCCTTGACGATCGGGATGCCGCCGGCGATCGCCGCCTCGAACGCGACCATCACGCCCTTGTCCTGCGCGGCCTGGAAGATCTCGTTGCCGTGTGTCGCCAGCAGCGCCTTGTTGGCGGTGACCACATGCTTGCCGTTGGCGATGGCCTTCAGTACCAGCTCCTTCGCCACGCCGTAGCCGCCGATCAGTTCGATGACGATGTCCACTTCCGGGTCGGCCACCACGGAGAACGCGTCGTCGGTGACGCGGCAGGCTCCGCCGGTGGTTTTTTTCGCCAGTTCGACATTCTTGTCCGCCACCACGGTGATGCGGATCGGACGGCCTGCGCGGCGCGCGATCTCTTCCGCGTTGCGTTGCAGCACGGTGAACGTACCGCCACCCACCGTGCCGATACCGAGGAGTCCTACGTTGATTGGTTTGATGCTCATTGACGATTACCTTTTCACTTGTGCCGTCATTCCCGCGAAAGCGGGAATCCGGCGATTCATTTCAAAATGCTTCTGTTTTTTGTCCCGCTACGCGGGGCCAAATCCAATTACTGGATTCCCGCTTTGCGAGCAGCCACTACGCCGCTTGCCTGTTTACCCCTTTGCGCGGGAATGACATTGTATTAATTCGTGCCGTGACGTTTGCGATAGTTCTCGAGGAACCGCGCAAGCCGCCCGAAGGCATCGGTCAGGTCGTCCTCGATCGGCAGGAACACGATGCGGATATGGTCCGGATGGACCCAGTTGAAACCGCTTCCCTGCACCACCAGCACCTTCTCCTCTTCCAGCAACTCCAGAATGAACTGCTGGTCGTCCTCGATCGGATAGACCTTGGGATCGAAACGCGGGAACAGGTACAGCGCCGCCTTCGGTTTAATGCAGGTCACGCCGGGAAGCGCGGTCAGCATCTGGTAGGCGAGATCGCGCTGCTTGGCCAGGCGCCCGCCCGGCGCGACCAGGTCGTCGATGCTCTGGTAGCCGCCCAGCGCGGTCTGGATCGCGAACTGACCCGGCACGTTGGAGCACAACCGCATCGACGCCAGTATCGTCAGGCCGTTGATGTAGTCCTGCGCGTGCTTCTTCTCACCGGATAGCACCATCCAGCCGGAACGGTAGCCACAGGCACGGTAGTTCTTGGACAGGCCGTTCAGCGTGACGAACAGCACGTCTTCCGCCAGCGAGGCGATGGACGTGTGCTTCGCGCCGTCGTAGAGCATCTTGTCGTAGATCTCGTCGGCGAAGATCACCAGATGGTGCTCGCGCGCGATCGCGATGATCTCTTTCAGGATGTCGTCCGAATACAGCGCACCGGTCGGATTGTTCGGGTTGATGACGACGATGGCGCGCGTCCTGTCGGTGATCTTGCTGCGCATATCCTCGAGATCGGGATTCCACTCGTTGGCCTCGTCGCACAGGTAATGGCGCGACGTACCGCCGGCCAGCGTCACCGCGGCCGTCCACAACGGATAGTCCGGTGTCGGCACCAGCACTTCGTCGCCGGTGTTGAGCAGGCCCTGCATCGCCATCACGATCAGTTCGGACGCACCGTTGCCGATGTAGATGTCCTCCAGTCCGACGCCCTTGATCTTCTTCGACTGGCAGTAATGCATCACCGCCTTGCGCGCCGCGAACATGCCCTTGGAATCGGAATAGCCGGACGCATTCGGCAGGTTGAGGATCACATCCTGCTGGATCTCCTCGGGCGCTTCGAAGCCGAACGGCGCGAGGTTGCCGATGTTCAGCTTGACGATGCGCTGCCCTTCCTCTTCCATCTGCTTGGCGCGTTCCATCACCGGGCCGCGGATGTCGTAGCACACGTTGGCAAGCTTGGTGGATTTTAAGAGTGGTTTCACAGTCATACGCCCAAATTATTTGAAATGCCGTCCGGGGCCGGAATGATAGAATCGGCACAGAGCAGCGAAGGGCGCGATTTTACCCGCGCAGCCCCCCTGCGGCAAATGCCATACGGCCAAGGAGCAAGCCCGTGAAACTATATCTCGCCGATCCGGGCGACACCAAACTGTTCACCGCACACGGCGACGACCATGTCATGGTCAACGGCGAGCGCTTCGGCAGCAGCGTGGTGGTGCTCGCGGATGCCGTGCACAGCGACTGGGAGGCCCGCAGCTTCGACGATCTGGACGAGGCACATTTCGCCTGCCTCCTTGCGTACGATCCCGACGTGGTACTGCTCGGCACCGGCGCCCGGCAACGCTTCCCGCACCCGCGCCTGTACCGCGCGCTGACCGACGCGCGCATCGGCGTGGAGTGCATGGACACGCCCGCCGCATGCCGCACCTACAATATACTGGTAGCCGAGGGTCGCAGAGTGGTTGCGGCGATATTGATTTAACAAACCGGGAAGTGGTGAGTGGTAAGTGGATAGTGGGAAAACCTGCACTTCCTACCTCCCACTTCCTACTTCCCACTCCCCCAGAAAGGAACCATGACCCAAGCTCTGCACACCGCCATCCGCCAGGTCGAGAGCGCCATCCTCGGCAAGCCGCAGCAGATCCGCTTCGCGCTGGTCTGCCTGCTGGCGCGCGGGCACCTGCTGATCGAGGACCTGCCGGGCGTCGGCAAGACCACGCTGGCCCATGTGCTGGCGCGCACGCTCGGGTTGCAGTTCCAGCGCATCCAGTTCACCAGCGACCTGCTGCCCGCCGACATCCTCGGTTCGTCGGTGTTCCAGCGCGACGCGGGCAAGTTCGAATTCCATGCCGGCCCGATCTTCGCGCAGATGATCCTGGCAGACGAGGTGAACCGCGCCACACCCAAGGCGCAGAGCGCGTTGCTGGAAGCGATGGAAGAACACCAGGTGACCATCGAGGGCGTGACGCGCGCGCTGCCGGCGCCGTTCTTCGTCATCGCGACGCAGAACCCGTCCCACCAGGTCGGCACCTTCCCGCTGCCGGAATCGCAACTCGACCGTTTTCTGATGCGCATCCAGATGGGCTATCCCGACGCCCATGCCGAGCGTGGCCTGCTGTCCGGCGTGGACCGGCGCGAGATCATCGCCAACCTCACCCCGCAAATGGAAAGCGCGGAACTACTGGATTTGCAGAAACGCGTGCGCGGGATATTCGTTTCGCCCGCGCTGCTCGATTATGCGCAGGCCATCCTGCGTCACACGCGCGAGACGGCGCGCTATACGCACGGCCTGTCGCCGCGCGCCGGACTCGCCCTGCTGGCGGCGGCACGTGCCTGGGCGCTGCTGGACGAACGCGACGCGGTCGTTCCGGAAGACGTGCAGGCGATCCTGCCCGGCGTGGTCAGCCATCGCCTGCAACCGGTCGGCGAGCACCGGCAACATGACAGCGACACGCTGGCGCGCGAACTGATCGGGGCGGTGGCGATCCCCTAGGTTTGCCGACCATGCTGGCCGCGCTCCGACAACGCTTCAACACCTGGCTGTTCCGTCCCAGGGTCGAGCACGGCGCCATCCTGCTCACGCAGCGCCGCATCTTCATCCTGCCCACCCGGCAGGGACTGGCGCTCGGTTTCGTGCTGGTGTTGATGCTGCTCGGCGACATCAACTACAACCTCAGCCTCGGTTACGTGCTGACCTTCCTGCTGGCGATGGTGGCGGTCCTGTCCATGCTGCACGCCTTCCGCAACCTGGCGCATCTGGAAGTGCGCGCCGGGCGTGCCGAACCCGTATTCTGCGGCGGGACCGCGCATTTCATCCTGCATTTCCATAATCCCGGCACGCTGGCGCGCCACCAGTTGTGCCTGCGCCACGCCGGTGGCACGACGACCGGCTTCGACGTCCCTGCCGGCGAAGATCGCGAGGTGGCCCTCCCGCTGCCCGCGACGCGGCGCGGCTGGCTGCAGGCCGGGCGACTGACGCTGTATACCGAATTCCCGCTCGGCCTGTTCCATGCCTGGTCGTACCTGCATTTCGACACGCGCTGCCTGGTCTATCCCAGACCGCTGTCCGACGCGCCGCTACCGCCGGGCAACTCGCCGGACGGCGCGGGCAAGCGCACCGTCGCGGGCGACGACGATTTTTCCGGGCTGCGCAACTATGTGCCGGGCGATGCCCTGCCGCGCATCGCGTGGAAAGCCTATGCGCGCGAGCAGGGATTGCAGGTGAAGCAGTTCTCCACGCAACTCGGCGAGGAATTATGGCTGGACCTCGCCGACGCGCCGGATGCCGACATCGAGAACCGGCTGGCGCGCATGACCCGCTGGGTGCTGGATGCCGAGGCGCAGGGACTGCGCTACGGACTGCGCCTGCCTGACGGCGAATTGCCCGCCAACAACGGCTTCGCCCACCGGGATGCATGCCTGGGCCGCATCGCGCTGTTCGGAGTGATTGAAACCAAATGAACCGCTACGCCATGTTATTTCCGTCATTCCCGCGCAGGCGGGAATCCAGCAAGAAAACAAATTCCGGCAAGGCCGGCAATTGTTTGATTTGTCCCGCTACGCGGGGGGCTTGTTCTACCATCTGGATTCCCGCCTACGCGGGAATGACAAACCAATGAACAGGATGTCGACCTACGGGCTGTTGCTGTCCATCCTGATGGTCATCGCGCCGCATGCCGAACACCTGCCGCCGTGGGTCACGGCGCTGTGCGCCAGCCTGCTGGCGTGGCGCGGCTATCTGGCCTGGAGCGGCAACCCGCTGCCGAAACGCTGGCTGCTGCTGACGATCACCCTTGCCTGCACGGGTGGCATCGCCATCGATTTCCACACGCTGTTCGGACGCGAGGTCGGCGTCACGCTGCTGATGCTGCTCGCCACGCTCAAGCTGATGGAACTGCGCACGGCGCGCGATGCGGTGGCACTGGTCTATCTCGCCTGCTTCATCATCATCACCAACTTCTTCTACTCGCAGAGCATCCCCACCGCGCTGTACATGCTCGCCACGCTGGTCGTCATCCTGACCAGCTGGGTACACCTGCATGCGCCGGACATCGCGCTGGGGCCGCGTCTGCGCGTCGCCTCCACCCTGCTGCTGCAGGCCATCCCGCTGACGCTGATCCTGTTCGTGCTGTTCCCGCGCGTGCAGGGACCGCTGTGGGGATTGCCGCAGGACGCCTATGCCAGTAGCGGGCTGTCCGACACCATGTCGCCGGGCAGCCTGAGCAAACTATCCCTGTCGGACGCCGTCGCGTTCCGTGTGACCTTCGACGGCCCGGTGCCGCCGCGCGAGCAGATGTACTGGCGCGGCCCGGTGCTGTGGGACTTCGACGGCACTACCTGGACGCGTGGCCGGAATGCGACCTTGCGCGCGCCCACGCTGGCAGACACGGGTTCGCCGGCGAGCTATACCGTCACGCTGGAACCGCACAACAAGCACTGGCTGTTCGCGCTGGACATGCCGGACAGGCTCTCCATCCCGTCCCTTCTCGCGCCCGACTTTCAGTCGTTGAGCCACAAACCGGTGAATGCGCGTATCCGCTATCGGGCCAGTTCCCTCCTGAGCTATCGCGCCAATCCCGACGAGCCGCCGCAACAGATAAAGCGCGCCCTTGCACTACCGCGCGGGCTGAATCCGGAGTCGCGCCTGCTTGCGAAAAGCTGGCGTGAGCAGTTCCCGCAAGACGATGCCGCCATCGTGCGCGCCGCATTGGCCCACTTCAACCGCGGCGGCTACGAATACACGCTGGAACCGCCGTTGCTCGGCGCCAACAGCGTGGACGATTTCCTGTTCCGCACCCGGCAGGGGTTCTGCGAACACTATGCGGGCAGTTTCGTGTTCCTGATGCGCGCGGCCGGCATCCCGGCGCGCGTGGTCACCGGCTACCAGGGCAGCGAATACAACGAACTGGGCGACTACCACATCCTGCGCCAATCGGATGCGCATGCCTGGGCCGAAGTATGGCTGGGCGAACGCGGCTGGGTGCGCCACGACCCGACCGCCGCCATCGCCCCCGGGCGCATCCAGCGGGGGCTCTCTTCGGCGGTCGCGGACAACGCCGCATTGCCCTTCATGGCGCGCAACCCGCCGCAATGGCTGCTCAAGCTGCGCATGAACTGGGACACGCTCGCCAACCAGTGGAACCAGTGGGTGCTGGGCTACGACAACGAACGCCAGTTCGCCTTCCTGACCCGGCTCGGCATGGAATCGGTCACCTGGCAGAAACTGGCCATGAACCTGGCGGTCGGCCTCGGCCTGGCGATCGCGCTGTTCGCGCTGTTCATGCTGCGCCACCTGTTCACGCGCCGGCACGACGAGGTGCAGGCGGCCTGGCTGAAACTGTGCGGCAGACTGGCAAAAGCCGGCCTGCCGCGCGCGCCACACGAAGGCCCGCAGGACTATGCCGCGCGTATCGCATCGGCACGGCCGGACATCGCGGAAGACATCGCAGACCTCGCCGCGCGCTACAGCGGGCTGCGCTACGGAAAGTCCCAAGACGAACAGGCGCGGCACGAATTCCTGCAACGCGCCACCGCGTTGAAAATCCGGCGCGGTATAATCCGCGCCGCATAGGCTAGGGAATGAATGTGGGCACTCCGGGAAATTCATTATTCGGGATGCAGCGCAAGGCGCACGGCGCGGAGCACACAAGACATATCAACTAGGGATGCGCTGAACAAGTATGGTTTTGTCGTTCCCGCGAAAGCGGGAACCCAGTTAAATCAACAAGCTGGATTCCCGCTTTCGCGGGAATGACGACTTGATCAGCGCATCCCTAGATAGCCGCAGTGGGCGAGCACCGTGCAACACCGCGATGCGCCCGAATAATGAATTTACTGGAGTGTCTGTATGCTCATCACCCGTCGCCTGGAATTCGATGCCGGACATCGCATCCCCAACCACAGCAGCCAGTGCAAACACCTGCACGGGCATCGCTATGCCATCGAGATCACGCTGTCCGGCGACCCGATCACCACCGAAGGCGTGTCCGAACAGGGCATGGTGATGGACTTCTCCGACGTGAAGCGCATCGCAAAGGAAAAACTGGTGGACGCGTGGGACCACGCTTTCCTCGTGTATCGCGGCGACGCGGCGATCTGCGATTTCCTCGCCACCCTGCCGGGCCATAAGACCGTCATCCTCGAGGTCGTGCCGACCGCCGAACACCTCGCGCAAATCGCGTTCGACATCCTGTCCCCGGCCTACCGGGACATCTACGGCAACAACCTGCGGCTGGAACGGGTGCGCCTCTACGAAACGCCGAACAACTGGTCGGATTGCGTGCGCGGCTGACGCCTCCGGGCTGGACACATACCCCCTCTTCGTTCAGAATGCGCGCCTTCCGGAAGCGTGGCCGAGCGGTTGAAGGCACTGGTCTTGACCACACGCCGCGCAGCGGCTTGTGGCGGCGCAGACTAACCTTCAGGTTATGTCGTAGCCAAAACCGCCGTTCGTTGCAGTTCCGGCACTTTATTAAGAATGGAAGCGTGGCCGAGTGGTTGAAGGCACTGGTCTTGAAAACCAGCGAGGGCTTAACCCCTCCGTGAGTTCGAATCTCACCGCTTCCGCCAAGACACTGTAGCACCGAGTCTCACAAAGACTCATAAACCCGCACTGCGCATAGCTTTAGCGGGTTTTTTATTGCCTATCGCGCTCACCCATTCTCACGCAAGCTTGCATCATTTGGGGGCACAAAATACACTTATGCCCCCAGACGTAATAATTTATGCCCCCAGTGAGGTGCAATCATGAGCAAACTAACCGAAGTCGCCATCAAGAAGGCCAAGCCCGAAGTTAAGCCCTACAAAATGTCGGACGGCGGGGGCATGTATCTTGAGGTAATGCCGAACGGTTCAAAATACTGGCGACTCAAGTATCGTTTTGGCGGCAAGGAAAAGCGACTTGCCTTGGGTGTCTATCCTGACACCGGCCTAGCCGATGCCCGCACCCGCCGTGAAGATGCCCGCAGGCTATTGGCTAACGATGCCGACCCCAGCGCTATCAAACAAGCGACGAAACAAGAAAAGCAGAAAGTATTGGAGATTGCCGAAAACAGCTTCCGAAACCTCGCCACCGAATTTCACAAAGTAAAATCCCCGATATGGACAGAAGGCCACGCAAAGCAATGGCTAGGTAATTTGGAAAAATACGCGATGGCAACCATAGGCGACAAACCGATTACCGAAATTGAGCCGATGGACATTATGAAAATAATGCGCGACATGGAGAAACTGGGTATCCATGAAACACGCGACCGCCTATTACAAACGATTAGCACGACATTCAAATACGCAATAGCAACCGGGCGCGCTCGAATCAATCCCGCCGATGTTCGCATCGCTCTGGCAGATCGCCCCAAGACTGAAAGCTTTGCCTGTATCTCCACCGATAAACTGCCTGATTTTTTGAGGGCGGTAACCGCCTATCAAAACTTGGACAAAGTTTCTCCGATTGCCATATCCGCCTTCCGCTTGCTGATGCTGACCGCCACTCGAACCAGTGAGGTGCGCTATTCCAAGTGGGAGGATTTCGATCTCGATGCTGGCTGCTGGATTATTCCGGCGGAACAGGTCGGGCGCAAAGGCAAAGGCGACAAACGCAAAGATCATGCAGTCCCACTATGCGCGCAAGCCGTGAAAATACTGCGTGACCTATACCCCCTTACCGGCCACGGCGAATATGTATTTCCCAACCGAAACCAACAGGGCAAGGTAATCAGCGAAAACACCATATTGAAAATCATCGAAACCATCGGCTACAAAGGCCAGATGACAGGGCACGGCTTTAGAAGTCTGGCTCGTTCAATACTTGGTGAAATGGGCCACCGATGGGAGGTGCTAGAAGCGATGCTATCTCATGCGCTAGTTAATCAAACGGCGGCGGCTTATGTGCGCACTTCGTACTTTGAGGAACGCAAAGGGGTCATGCAGCAGTGGGCCAACTATCTCGACCAAGCTGAAGCGGGTGCGAAAGTGATACCTTTACGCGCATGACAACCCCTACTTATATCTGACATCTATAGACCAGCGCCCCCACTTGCCGCGCCGAACGATTGACTCATAGTTACTTCAGAATTTTCAAAATGCTCTTTTAGTAATATTTATATTCAGCATCCAGTACATATTTCGCACAGCTCTGTCAGATAGCAATCTCTCTGGTTCCCATAAGATGACCATTAACATCTCCGCTGACGCTCGCCGCCTCAAGCTCCCCCAGTTGCAAAAAAAATGCACCAAGATAAAAATATGCGCTATATTTAGCGACATTCCCACAAACAACTGCATTTTTTTTACATGTTAATAGAGTTCTCAGTCAGTAACTATCGCTCAATTCGCGAAAAACAGACCTTTTCAATGGTCGCGGCACCCAGACTGGGCAAAAAAGGAAATGTAATAAAGCCCAAAGTCAAAGGCGAGAAGATTCCAAATCTGCTAAAAGTTGCTGCTATTTATGGCCCTAATGCATCTGGAAAAAGTAATCTAATTAAAGCGTTTGGTATCTTTAAAGCGCTCGAAACGCTTGAAACCTCCGAGCCATTACCTGTCAGTCCATTCCGCTTTGATCCTAAACTGGCATCTGAGCCAAGTCGGTTTGAATTTCATTTTATAGCCCAGAATCAACGTTACGAATTTCGCTTAGCTGCAACTTCTGATCGGATTATTGAGGAAACGCTTATCTCATATCCACTAGGAGTGGAAACGCTATTATTTAGCCGACATTTCACACCATCTTCAGGAGATCGGTATCAATTCGGAGATGCATTAGAAGGCGGAGAGGTCGTACATACAGCATGGAAAAATCTTACTAGCTCAAGACAGTTATTTATCATTCAAGCTACAAACAACAGTAGCGAAGAGCTACAGCAACTAAGAATTCCATTCTCATACCTGAGCAATGGAGTTCGTGTTGTTTCTCGTGATTTAAACCGCTTATCGAGTATTGCTTTAGCTCTAGCAAGAGATGTACCTGCACTAAAGTTTGAAAGTTATATATCGAGTCTTTTAAACGAGCTTGACGTACCTATATCCGATGTAAAGATCGAAAAAATTGGTGATTCCATAGATAGCTTGGACTCCTTGCTCAAGGCGAAGGATAGTGCCGCTGACAGACAAAAGGTTCATTCCTCCATTTTCAAGGACACAAAAACCACTCTCACTCATAAAACCGCTTTGGGCGAAGCTACGTTTGATGTATTTGATGAATCCGACGGCACGGTAAATCTAATTGGTTTCGCTCTCCCTTGGATGCTCATGACAGGAACTGAACTTCTTAAGACTTTAATCGTAGATGAACTCGACAGCAGTCTGCACCCAAAAATCGTGGCTCGTCTTATAGAGAAAATCCTTCGTGAAGATAAGGCCTCCCAGTTGATATTTTCAACACATGACACACATCTAATGGAGACGAAACTGCTCCGCAGAGACCAACTCTGGATCACAGAGCGCAACATGAACGGAGCAACTCGACTTCGCTCTGTGCATGACTTTGAAGGCAGAGAAAGTGAAGATGTAGAAAAACGATATTACGAAGGTAAATATCGCGGCCTTCCATCTCTGCTTTAAGGACTGACATGGCGCGCAACTCAGATTCATTTTTCCGTTCAAAATCACGCTACAAACCTCAGCCATTGGTATTAGCTATTTGCGAAGATAGCAAATCAGGTTTGCAATATTTGAGAGAAGCTGCTCGTCATTTTCGAGCGGATGTAAAAGTAGAAATCTCACACTGCGGTCGAACCGACCCCAAAGGAATAGTTGAGGAAGCATTGTCGCGTCAGAAAAAATTTGATCATGTTTATTGCGTCATTGACCGCGATTCACATGAAAATTTTGATGAGGCTATTGCGTTAGCGAAAGAGTCCGACAAGATTACAGTGATTGACTCCCACCCCTGTTTCGAATTTTGGCTGGTGTTGCACCACAAAAAAACCCGGAGACCTTACGCATCTTCTGGCAAAAATTCATCCGCAGACAACCTAATCAAAGATCTTCGCAGAGAGCCCGAGTTCAATAACTATTGCAAGGGGGCCGCTGAAAATATTTTCAACTCACTTATTGGTGATAAGTTTGCCTTCGCCCGCAAGACCAGTCCCCAGGTACTAAAAGAGGCAGTTGATGATAACAATTTGAATCCCAGCACAAAGGTTCACCTATTAATTGATGCGTTTGAAGAGATGACAGAGCCAAAGCCTCTCGAATGATTCCATATACTCGCTCGTAGAACTATTGTGTGTTGCTCATCTAATTTTTCCGCAACACTTTAATGATGAATTGTTGATAGACAAGTGCTAGCTAAATATCAGTCGGACAGTAGATATACTCCTGCCTCCTAGTAATTTGCTATGAAAATCCCTATCACCCCCAAACTCGCTACTGAGTTGCTAAAGCAGATGGTTCCTCAATATGAGGCATTCATTGCTGATTTGCAGGCAGATAGTGGAATCCTGCCCAGAATTGCCGAGTTTGCGCAGAAGACAGGTTTAAGTGGCTACCCTCAACTCTACCTCGACAAGCAGAACATCATAAAACTGGTGTTAGCTACCCTAATGCCTGTTGAGCAAATCAACGCCCTAAATGATTCTGTTACAACTCTCAGCCTAGAAGATCAGATCGAGTTTGCCAATCAGTCCATCGAGAACTTGGTTAATGAACCTGAGAAACTAGACGCGATTCTCGATCCGCTTATTCCAGATACTCCCGACGGACTAGATTCATCGCAGCTTTCCGATCAGGAAAAAATCGCCCTCACCGCATTCCTTCTGTGCATTCACGACATCATTTCGTTCTTGGTACATGGGCGAAGAATTACCGACCTTGTTCAATGCGCAATAAATGGAGATGACGAAGCATTTTGTCTCGCAGTTCAGACTGATCGCTTGGTTTTATCCATTCCCTCTTTCCGCGAACGTCTACTCAAATCTCTCGATCTCAAGACAGATGATGATGCGCGATTTCTCTACAATCTTTCTTACCGCATTCAAAGTCCCGTGCTGCGGGGAAAGATAAAACATCGGAGCGCTTGGATCGCATTGCTGATGCTCGACATCATGAATCTATTGGACGGCTCGTTAACCCGCACAGAGATTCTCTCAATGTTCGATGAAGCGGGAATCGAAGGCATCAGCAGCGAGGATAATCTTTCTCGAATGCTGCGCACATTTCGCGCCTATCAAAACCAAGTCTGAAAATCAAGGAAGTGAAGTGCGCATTTCACTTCTTCGACCTGCTTTAACTGTGTGATTAGTGTTCGTGTCCGTTGCGGAAAGCATTTGCATGTCCGCCAATGGATAGGAAATTATCATGCAGAAAAAATCATCCGTTGATTGCTCACCTCTTACTGAAAGCAGTGATTCACATTTAGCCGCCGCAGCCGCGTTCACGGATACCGGCGGGGATGCGCGCGCTTGCGCGGGCACCGACGGGAGCCGTGAATGCGGCGAGGGGGACAAGGGTTCGTTGCCTACTAACAGAGAACCCTATAACAGCAATCCTGACTACTTCAAGCTCTTACGGTTTGGGATTGATAGCCTGTATCTCTCCTATCAGGGCGATCTATTCCCAGAGGTTCAGGATCGTTTAACCAAGCTCAAGCAGTTCGCACAACACCCCGAAGCAGACCAACAGGCGTTGGCCCAATACTCCATTGCGGGACATATCTTCGAGGTGAAGGATAAAGGCTCTTCAGTCTTCCCCTTCGTTCTGGAGGATGGCGCATTCCGCATACAACTATCCAGAGCCTCCAAGCGGCTTCCTATGGCCTATGTGAAGCTATCCTCTCGCTATCTGACCAGCACCAGCCCCAAGGATGCAGAAGCCCACCTGCGCGCCATCCTGAACGAGCTTGGAATATTGACGGATTCGGCCCACGTCAGCCGCCTCGATTTGTGCGCAGATTTTGTCTCCAACGAGAACATGGAATCTTGGAGGCGTGAGGCATGGGTAACACGCGGCAAAAATATTGCCGCATACGCCGTTGCCGAGCAGTTCACGGGCTGGACTGTTGGACTGGGTGGGATCGTCGCTTGTCGTCTGTATAACAAGCTGCTGGAAATATTTGAAAGCGGCCGCGCTGACCTCCTCCCCCTATGGGCGGCAGCCGGATGGACATCGAATCAATCCATCTGGCGCGTAGAGTTCCAATTCCGCCGTGAAGCATTAGCCCAGCATGACCTTATCCGACTGGATAGCGTGCTAGCTAACCTGAATGGATTGTGGAGCTATGCCGCCACCGAATGGCTCCGCCTGACCATCCCCAACCCAGACGACAAGACACGCTCCCGCTGGCCCATTCATCCGCTCTGGGCATACCTATCCTCGATTGATTGGGAAACTGACGGTGGCCCCCTTTCAAGGTCATTCAAGGCCACGCGATTACCAGAGGACAAACGGATATTCGCGCTTGGTGCCAGCTCAATTGCTTCCTACATGGCAAAGAATGGCATCACCGATTACGCCGAGGGGATTGATGGCTTCTTGTTCCATCTCTATGGTCATCTGCAAACCAGCGGGGAGTTTTTGGGGCTATCTGCGGAAGATGCTCTCCTTGAGAAAGTCCGGCTGCGTGCAAAGGAGTTCAACACGATCTTGAATATCGACGAGGAAGCGCAAAAACGCATCGCATCGAAACAAACCACTGCCGCATATATCAAGGCATCGAAAGGAGGTCTGTGATGGATAAGCTCGCTCCCAAAAACCAAGAGGTTGACTACCTACTGCCGCGCAAGACTGTTGAACAATTATCGGGCTTAAGCAGAGCGACGATCTACCGGCTAATAAAAGCAGGGAAATTTCCCCGCCCGCTATCCATCAGCACAGGCTCAGTCCGGTGGAGACAATCCGATGTAGTTGCTTGGCAGCAGTCTCTTTGCGCTACCCCGACAAGCTGACAGTTGTGAGGGTAAGCGGTAAATATTCGGGGGCACAATTGGGGGCATCGCCCAATTCTCGAACTGCCAGAACCCAATGATAATGCCGCTTACATGAGGCTTTTCGACTGCCACCGCGCCACCGAATACCCCTGCTGTCCGTACGATTGAAACTTTTCCCGGACTTCGCTAGTCTCATCCCTCAGCTTTACGTGCATCACCCTTAAACTTCAGGAGAGTACACATGCAATACCAGACACAGGCCATCACGCAGACCGGCAGCATCGCGGCAGAGCAGAACAAGGTCCTGCGCAACACCTACATGATGCTGGCGCTGACCATGATCCCGACGGTCATCGGCGCATTCTTCGGCACTTCCATCGAATTCTCGTTCATGGCGGAAAGCCCGATCATGTCCTCGCTGCTGATGTTCGGCGCGATGATAGGCATGATGTTCGCCGTCACCGCTTTGCGCAACAGCGTGTGGGGCATCGTCGCGCTACTCGGCTTCACCTTCGTCGCGGGCGTACTGCTCGGCCCGATCCTGCAATTCGCGCTGCACCTCAAGAACGGCACCGAACTGATCGGACTGGCGGCTGGCGGAACCGGCGTCATCTTCTTCTCGCTGGCGATCGTCGCCACGGTGACGAAGAAGGATTTCAGCTTCATGGGCAAATTCCTGTTCATCGGACTGATCCTGCTGATCGTCGCATCGCTGGCCAATCTGTTCTTCCAGATCCCCGCGCTGTCACTGGCCCTCTCCGCGATCGCCGTGCTGATCTTCTCCGCCTACATCCTGTTCGATGTCAGCCGCATCGTGCATGGCGGCGAGACCAACTACATCATGGCAACGCTGGGCATCTACATGAGCATCTACAACCTGTTCATCAACCTGTTGCAACTGCTGATGGCATTCGCGGGCGATCGCGACTGACATCCCTGATGCGACATGCAAAAAGGCGGCTCAAGCCGCCTTTTTCTTGCACTTTGTTTACCCGGAGCGGATATGGAACCGAGATCATTCCTGCAACACCTGGACGACGCGCCGGAAAGCGTCGCATTCAATGAGACCATTGCGGTCATCGACGCGCTGTACGATTTCGTCCCGAGCGCCTTCGACAACGGCACATTGCGCAACGAAGCCGGGCAGAACAACGGCTCGTGCAAGATATTTTCGTTCGCGAAACTGCAACGACTGACACCGCAGCAGACGCTGCACTGCTTCGGCGACTACTACCGCAAGGACGTGCTCGGCAACCCGGACGGCAGCGACCACCAGAACATCCGCAACTTCTTGCGATCCGGCTGGGAAGGGATTTCTTTCGAGGGCAACGCGCTGACGCCGAAGCGCGCCTGATCACTTCGGTTTGCGCTGCTCCGGTCGCAGCCGCGACACCAGCAGCTCATCACCACGATCGGCATCGACCTCCTCGCCGCGTGCGTTCTCCATCGGCAGCTCCGCGTCGTTCCAGCCGCGGATGCCGAGCTTGAGCGACACCACGTTGGAGAAACCCATCAGCTGCATCACATCCGCCGCCAGCACCGAGCGCTTGCCGGACCGGCAGATCAGCACGATCTCCCGGTCCCGTCCGCGCACCAGTTCCGGCACCGTCTCGTCGTAATCCCACTCGCAGGATTGTTCCAGCACGCCGCGCGGCACGTTGACCGAACCGGGGATGCGCAACAGCGCGAACTCGCCCGGCTCGCGGATGTCGAGCAACAGCGGCACGTCGCCCGCCCTGAAACGCCGCCCGAGATCCCACGGCGTGACCTCTTTCACGCGGACCAACGCCTCATCGATCAGATCGTCGTAGCGTTTCATGGCAGTTCGAACACCGCGATGGATTCGACGTGCGAGGTCTGCGGGAACATGTTCATCACGCCTGCCGCTTTCAGCGCATAACCCTTCACCTGCACCAGCACTTCGGCATCGCGCGCCAGCGTGGCCGGGTTGCAGGATACATAGACGATGCGCGCCGGCGCGGTCTCCGGCGTGATGGATTTCACCAGTTCGATCGCCCCGTCGCGCGGCGGATCGACCAGCCACTTGTCGAAGCGGCCCAACTTCACGAGTTCGGCATCACTCATTTCAAACAAGTTCATTGCCATGAATTCGACGGCCCTCTCCCCCGGCCCCTCTCCCGCAAGCGGGCGAGGGGAGTCCGAGGCCAGGCCGTTATATGCGGCGTTCTGTGCGGCGCGCTTCACCAGCGCGTCGCTGCCCTCGATGCCCAGCACCTGCGCGCCGCTGCGCGCGATCGGCAGCGTGAAGTTGCCCAGACCGCAGAAGAAATCGGCGATGCGCTCGCCCGCCTGCGGATCCAACAGACGCACGGCGCGGCTGACCATCAGGCGGTTCAAATCGCTGTTCACCTGGGTGAACTCGGCCGGCGCGAACGGCATGGTGATGCCGAACTCGGGCAGACTGTAACTCAGCGCCGGCGCGTCCGGCGGGTAGAACGGCTTGACGGTTTCCGGCCCCTTGGTCTGGGTCCAGAACTGCACCTGGTGCGTGTCGGCGAATTCCCGGATCAGTGTTTCATCCGACGGGGTGAGCGCCGCAAGGATGCGCAGCACCAGCACATCGACATGCTCGCCCACCGCGACTTCGATCTGCGGCAGGATGTCGCGGCGGGTGAACTTCTCGTTCAGCTCGCCCAGCAAGGGCAGCAACGCGGCGATCTTCGGCGTCAGTATCTCGCAATGCTGCATGTCGGCCACATACTTGCCGTTCTGCTCGCGGAAGCCGACCAGGGTCTTTTCCTTCTTCAGCACATGGCGCACCGACAGGCGTGCGCGCTGGCGGTAAGCCCAGGGTTGTCCGAAGATCGGCGGCAGCACGACCTCGGGTTTGACCTTGCCGATGCGCTGCAGGTTGTCTTCCAGCACGCGCTGCTTGACAGCCACCTGCGCTTGCGAATCGAGATGCTGCATGGAACAGCCGCCGCATACGCCGAACACCGGGCACTTCGGCTGCACACGCATGAAAGATCGTTCGAGTATCTGCCCGACCTTGGCCTGTTCGTAATTGCTCTTCTTGCGGTACGAGGAATAGGTCACCCGTTCGCCGGTGAGCGCGCCTTCGATGAAGATGACCTTGCCGTCGGCATGCGCGATGCCGCGACCTTCCTGGTCGATGGATTCAACAGTTACTGTATTCATTCAACATCCCGCATCCTAACCGCGAAGAGCACGAAGGCCGCGAAGGTTCTTCGTGCGCTCCGTGCCCTTCGTGGTGATATGTTTGTCCGGATTTATACCGTTTTATCGTCGGGCCACTGCGCGAGGAATTCCTTCCAGTGCGCCCCGTCGGATTTACTCAAAACGGCGCGCACCAGTTCCAGTTCCTGCTCGTAGCGCGCCCTGGTGAACTGGCCGCGCATCAACTGGAAGCGCGCGAACACCAGCCAGGTGTTCACCACGTCGGTCTCGCAATAGTCGCGGATCTCTTTCAGGCGGCCCTGCTGGTACGCTTCCCACACCTTGCTGCCGTCCATGCCCAGCTTGCCGGGAAAGCCGATCAGCTTGGCCAGTTCGTCCAGCGGCGCGTTGGCGCGGCCGGTGTACATCGCCAGCAGGTCCATCAGGTCGAGGTGGCGCGAGTGATAGCGGCTGATGTAGTTGTTCCACTTGAAGTCCTTGTCGTCCTCGCCCTGGTCCCAGTAGCGCGGCGACTGGATGCCGTGGATCAGGCCGCGATAGTGCAACACCGGCAGGTCGAAGCCGCCGCCGTTCCAGCTCACGATCTGCGGCGTGTATTTCTCGATGCCGTCGAAGAAGCGCTGGATGATGGCGCCCTCGTCCTCGTCCGCCTCACCCAGCGTCCACACACGGAAATTGTCGCCCTCGCGCAGCACGCAGGAGATCGCCGCGACGCGGTGCAGGTGGTGCGGCAGGAAATCGCTACCGGTCTTCTGGCGGCGCACCTGGAAGGCCATCTCGGCCACCTCGGCATCGCTCACCGCACTGTCGAGTTGGTACAGCGCGCGCAACCCGGCGATGTCGGGAATGGTTTCGATGTCGAAGACTAGAGTCGGATTCATGGGCATAAAGGATCAGATTGAAACACCCTCTCCCCTTCCCCTCTCCCGCAAGCGGGAGAGGGTGGCGCGCCGGCGCCGGGAGAGGGCAGGATTATTTTTGTGTCCAGCCGCCGCTACCTTGCACCCACCATCCCGGCTGGGCGCGCTGTATCCAGCGTTGCGCGAAGGTGCCGCGTATCTCGGCCTGCCATTCGGGATGGCCGTTGGCGTTGGCGATCTCGGCATACAGCGCGTTGCGGTCGCGGTTCTCGTCGGCCACCAGCGCGTTCACCGACTGGCGCGACGACAGCGGCACGGCGCCCGCGTCGCGCAGCGTGACCATGCCGTCAGAGGTCAGCCCCACTGCGCCGCTGGCGTAATGCCGGGCGAGTTGCGCGTGGCGCGCCTGCATGCTTTGCTTGATCGCATTCACGCCCGGCGTATTGATCTCGAGATCGACCGCGAACGCACTCAGCGCAAAAGTGAAAGCAAACAGCGATACGGCGAACCTGAACATGTTCTTCATCATTTCTGCTCCTTCTCGACGGGTTGTGCCGGCTGGTCTGATCTCGGGGTCTGCCAGACCTCCTCGATGATCTTGTCTGCCGCCTTCTCGGCTGCTGCGGCGGGGAAATAGATGTTGATGGTGACGCAGGCGCTCAACGCCAGCCCTGCGAATGCGATCCAGATACGTTTCATCACGGCTCCTTGTTATTTGACCACGGCCTGCACATTGCCCTGCGTCACGCGCTTCAGGCGCGTGACCAGTTCGCCCCACGACACGGCGCGATTGTAGCCCATCACGGTGATTGCCGGAATGCCGCCGCCCTTGACGATGGCATAAGGCCCGCTGTTGGCGTCCTCCACGCCGCCCATCGTGCACACGCCGTTGCGCAACACGCAGCGCCAGCCGATGCGGTCATAGCCGAAGTTCTCGAAGAAGCGCAGATAGCTGCGCTGGATCGCCGCCGCCGCGCCCGCGCCGCCCAGCGCGGAGATGTTCTGCACCGCCTTCTGGCTGATCTTCTTCGGATAGTTGCCGGCGCTGCTGGCGATGCGCGCATCGAAACGCGCGGGCTGCCAGTCCTGCAACTCCAGGCCGTTCACATCCACGTCGATGCGCCCCTGCATGTTGCCGAACGAAAAGGTGCGCGTCAGCAGGTCGAGATCGAGGTCGCGCATGTTCAGGTTGCCGGACAGGCGCGGCGCGCGCCCGAACGGATTGGCCAGCTCGAGCCGGCTCGCCACCACCGTGCCGTCGAACACCTCGAACAGCAGCGCGCCGTCCGCCCGTATCTTTTCGCCGTCATAACTCACCCGTGGGATGCGTCCGGCCAGCGTGCCGCCCATCCTCGGCCAGCCAGCCGCCTCGCTGAACCGTTCCATCGAGATGCGGCTGAGCGCGGCGGAGAATTGCCAGTGCCACGCATCATCAGGCGGACAATCGTCGCACGGCCCGCCCGCCGGGGCGGCTGCGCGGCGCAGCTTGAAATCCCGCAATTCCAGTTTGCCGTCCATGACCGGCAACACGGCTTGCGCCACGCCGAATTCCAGCCCGCGCATCCGCAGCGTCACCTGCCCGCTGCCCAGCGGCGCGCCGAGCAACGCGCCGCCCGCGAACGCGATGTCCGCGCTGCCGGATGCGTCGGGCCGCCAGTCGAGCGCGGTGTTCACGCCGCGCAAGGCAAAACGGTTGCGCGAATCGGCGATGCCCGCATCGCGCAATACCAGGCGCAACGAGCGGGTCGCGCCGTCGCGATACCGCCAATCCAGGTCGGCGCGGCCGGACAGCGAAGAACTCGCCAGCGCGCCCTTGTCGAAAAAAGGCCGGACATAATCGGCGAACAGCCGTTCCAACCCGAGGTCATCCCCCTGAACCTCGGCTTCCGCCAGCCCGCCCCCGTCCCAGCGCGCCGCGAAGCGCACCTTGCCGATCTGCGGCGACACGACCACGGCCCGTTCGATATCGAGGTATCCCGCGCGGAGGCTGCCGGACGCGTTCAGGCTGCGGCTACCCGTGCCGGCAAGATACAACGGTTGCCAGAACACCTCGCCGGACTGCCATGCGATCGCGGTCTTCCAGTGCCACACGGCGGACTTGCGCAACGCATCCAGCCTGACCGTCCCGCGCAATTTCTCCGCCGCATGCAGGCCGCTGGCATCGCTGAATCCGGCATCCTCCAGGCGCAGGTCGGCATGCACGGCATCCATCCCGGCAGCCGAGCCGCTCGCGGACAGCGTGCCGTCCAGCCTGCCCTGATTCGGCAACGGCATATCGGCGGGCAGCCATGCCGCCAGCCGCTTGGCCTGGGCATGCTCCAGCCGCGCCGAAACCTGCCAGCCCGCCTCACCCAGCTGCCCCGCCACCTGCCAGGATTCACCGCCCGCACCCATCAGCGCAAGCCGGAACTGACGGGTATCGAAGCCGTAGCTGAAATCGAGCAATGCGCCGGGCAAACCGTCCACCCCGGCTTGTCGGCACGACACATCCGCGCCGGACAGCGAAAATCCGGCACAACGGATGCGCACCTTGCGGAACTCGCGCTGCTGCACCCTGAGGCTGGCGACGCGCAGTTCCGCCGAGCCGTCCACCGGAAGGGTCAGCGCGACCCCGCGCGCGGCAAAGGCCGGCGCGACGATGTCCGCTATCTGCAGGGAAAGCTCGGCCGCGCTCGCCGGCACGGCGACGAACGCCATGCCGAGCAAACCACTGCCGAGGATCTTTCTGCAAATAGTCATTGGAGCTGGACACCGGTCATGGAACCGGCAAGGATTGTACAAGGGGCGGCGGATACGATGCCCAAAATAAAAATCCCGGAGGACTCCCCGGGATTCTTGATTCAGAAACGTGCCGAAGCTTACGCGAAGTTCTTCGCGACGAAGTCCCAGTTCACCAGATTGCCGAGGAAAGTCTCGACGAACTTGGGGCGCATGTTGCGGTAGTCGATGTAGTAAGCGTGCTCCCACACATCCACGCACAACAGCGGCTTGTCGGCGGTGGTCAGCGGGGTGCCGGCCGCGCCCATGTTGACGATGTCCAGCGAACCGTCGGCCTTCTTCACCAGCCAGGTCCAGCCGGAACCGAAATTGCCCACGGCAGAAGTCTGGAACGCCTTCTTGAACTCGTCCAGCGAACCCCATTTGGCATTGATCGCATCGGCCAGCGCGCCGGAAGGTGCGCCGCCACCGTTCGGCTTCATGCAGTTCCAGAAGAAGGTGTGGTTGGAGACCTGTGCCGCGTTGTTGTAGATGCCGCCGGCCGGCGCCTTCTTGACGATGGCCTCAAGGTCGAGGTTCTCGTACTCGGTGCCCTTGATCAGGTTGTTCAGATTGGTCACATAGGCCTGATGGTGCTTGCTGTAGTGATAATCGAAGGTCTCGGCGGACATGTGCGGCACGAGCGCGTCCTTGGCATAAGGCAGGGCGGGCAGTTGATGTTCCATGGGGTTTCTCCTGTTCGTTGGTTTCATTGATGCGGTGACGGATTGTAGCCAATTAGCCGGGTGCAGACAATGGTTGAGCGAATCAATCATCTATTCCACCCCTCGCTGTACCGGCGGCATCATGCCCGCGCGCCCGACCACAGACATGCAATGAACAGAATTACATAGATATTCTTATATGTTGACCATCCTGACCTATCGTAATAGGGTACAGGCTATCCACTGTAAGCAATGTGGACGATGCCTGCTTTCCAGCAGGCCGGGCTCCTCCACTATCGCAGGGCAACAGTCATGTTCAAGGTTGCGGAAAATAGGATAGCGCTACGCCTGGTCGGCTGGTACCTGTTGCTGGCTGTCGGCTGGGTAGCGGCCTTCCATGTCCCGACCGCCCTCTCGCAGTCCTCCGCAGTCGTCGGCTTTCCGATAGCCCATCTGGCGCTGGCCATCCTCGTCGCCGTCACCGCCGCGCTGCTCTATCTCGCCATACGCATGCCCTTTGCCGGTGCGAAGGATGAGATACCGGGCACGCCGAAACTTCCGGATCATATCGGGCAGCGCTTACTGCTCACTTTCGCAGTGGTCTCGACGATCATCTTGTCCGGTGGCCTGAGCATCTACGAGGTGTTGAGTGCCAGCGTCAGGCAACAGCAGACGCGGGAACTGGCTGCCGTGGCCGGCCTCAAGGTGAGTATGGTGTCCGACTGGCTGCAGGAAAGGCGGCACGACGCCACCCTGTTCGGCCAGGATCACGACGCTGCGGAACATTACAGCCGCTGGCTGGCGCATCGGGCTACGCCACAGGATATCGAAGCGATGCGCTCCAGACTGGAGAGCATCTGCGAGGCCTACGGCTATGCCAATGCCAGCCTGCTCGACCCTCAGGGCAACCGTCCTTTCCATGCCTATCCAGACCAGGCCCACCCGCGAAGCGAAACCTCGGCGCTGATCGGGCAGGCGATAAAAAACGGCAAGCCGGTCATCTCGCCCTTCTATCGGGATGACGGGAACGACGACATCCATTTCGACATCCTGGCGCCCTTGCTGTCCGGCCATGGAGATGAACACCGACTGGTCGGCGTCATCGTGTTGCACCTCTCGGCCAGGCAGATGCTGTTCCCGCTGCTCCGGGCCTGGCCGATCGAAACGCGCACGGCCGAGACGCTGCTGGTGCGCAGGGAAGGCGACAAGGTGGTGTACCTCAGTCCGCTGCGGCATATCGCCAACAGGCCGCTCGAGTTCACCAGGCCGCTCAGCGAAGAAAGATTGATCACAGCCATGGCCTTGCGCGGCGAAACGGAGGTGCGCGAAGGGGTGGATTACCGTGGCGTACCGGTGCTGGCGGCGACCCGCATGATCCCCGGCACGGACTGGATCATGGAGGCCAAGATCGACCAGGACGAAATCTATGGTGCACTCGCCACGCAGCGCGGGCTGCTTGTCCTGTTTGCGCTGCTGCTGGTCACGACCACCGGAATCACCTTGCGCCTTTACTGGCGCCGTCAGCAGCGCATCCGGCTCGAACAGCAATATCGCGAACTGGCCGAGCGGCAGGCCCTGCGCTCCCATTACGAAACGATACTGGAACATGCCAATGACATCTTCATGCTGGCCGATGACCATGCCCGCATCGTCGATACCAACCAGCGCGCCATAGAGATGACCGGTTACAGCCGCGACGAACTGTTGTCCATGGATATCAGGCAGTTGCGCTCGCCGCGCGCCAGGGAGATGCTGGCAAAGCAGTGGCAATTCGGCACGGAGGGAACGGTTTTCGAAACCGAGTTGCAGCGCAAGGACGGCTCCACCTTCCCGGTCGAGGTCAGCGCCCGCGTCATCGAAGTGGAAGGGGAAAACTTCAGGCAAGGCATCATCCGCGACATCAGCGAGCGCAAGCAGACCGAGGAAGCGATCCGGCATTCGCGCGACCTGTTGCGCTCGGTGGTGGAGAATGCACCCGTCCGCGTCTTCTGGAAGGACAGGGACTTGCGCTATCTGGGCTGCAACACCGCCTTTGCGCAGGATGCCGGCATGACGCATCCGCAGGAACTCTACGGCAAGGACGATTTCCAGATGGGCTGGCGAGATCGGGCCGAACAGTACCGCGCCGACGACCGGCGGGTGATGGAGTCCGGCGAGCCGAAGATCGGTTCCGAAGAGCCCGTGACCATGCCGGACGGCCGCACTATCTGGCTGCGCACCTCCAAGGTGCCGTTGCGTGACACGGAGGGCCGGGTGAGCGGCGTGCTGGGCATCTACGAGGACATCACCGATGAAAAGGTGGCGCGGGATCAACTGGAACAGGAACGGGATTTCTCCAATGGGCTGGTGGAGACCGCGCAGGTCATCATTCTGGTGCTCGATCCGCAAGGCCGCATCGTGCGCATGAATCCGTTCATGGAAGCCCTGTGCGGCTATACATCGCACGAGGTCGAAGGGCGGGACTGGTTCGATATCTTCCTGCCCGAGACCGACAGGGCGCAGATGAAGGCATTGTTCCAGGGAGCCGTCGGCGACATCCAGACACATGGCAACGTCAATACGCTGCTCACCCGGGATGGCCGGCAACGGTTGGTCGAATGGTATGACAAGACGCTGAAGGACGACGCGGGTAATGTGGTCGGACTGTTATCCATCGGACTGGATGTCACCGAACGCAAGCAACACGAGATAGCCCTTCAGCGCGCCAACCGCGCGCTCAAGACGCAGTCGGCGGTCAACCTGGCGCTGGTGCAGGCACAGAGCGAGGAGGACTTGCTGCTGTCAGTCACGAACGTCATCGCGGAACAGGGCGGCTACTTGATAGCCTGGGTGGGCTATGCCGAACATGATGCGCACAGGAGCGTGCGCGTGGTCGGACAATCCGGCTTCGGGGAAATGGATATCGACCCCACCAAGTTCACCTGGGCGGATACGGAAGAGGGACAGGGACCGACCGGCACCGCGATCAGGACCAGCGTCACGGTGATCAATCCGGATTTACTGAACAACCCGGACGGATGCCACTGTCTCGAAGCCGCGATCAAACGCGGCTGCCGCTCGGCCATCGCGATCCCGCTGACCTATACCGGACAGATGATGGGCGCGCTGACCATCTATGCCGCCGAACCCTCCGCGTTCAGCAAAGAGGAAGTGAAGCTGCTGGAGGAACTCGCCGGCGACCTGGTCTACGGCATCACCAATATGCGTACCCGCGCTGCACACGAGCATCATGCATCCCTCCTGCGCAGGAGCCTGGAGCAATCCGTCCAGACCATCGCCAGCACCGTCGAAGCGCGCGACCCCTATACCGCCGGCCACCAGCGGCGCGTCGCCGTACTGGCGGTCGCCATCGCCCGCCAGATGGGCCTGCCCAAGCAACGGATCAAGGGTCTCCATCTTGCGGCCATCGTCCACGACCTGGGCAAGATCCGCATCCCGGCGGAGATCCTCTCCAAACCCGGCAAATTGAGCGACATCGAATTCTCGCTCATCAAGTTCCATCCACAGGCGGGCTACGACATCCTGAAAGATGTGGAATTCCCCTGGCCGATCGCGGACATGGTCCTGCAGCACCACGAGCGGCTGGACGGCTCGGGCTACCCGCAAGGGCTCAAGGGTGATGCCATCCTGCTTGAAGCGCGCATCCTGTGCGTGGCCGACGTGGTCGAGGCGATGTCCTCGCACCGCCCGTATCGCCCGGGGCTGGGCACCGAAGCCGCGCTGGGAGAGATCGAACGCAACAAGGGCAGGCTTTACGATCCGTCGGTGGTGGATGCCTGCATCAAGCTTTTCCGGGAAGGTGGCTTCGAATTCGGCGATTGAACTGCCGTTACGACCCCGTCTGACGATTATTCTTCTGTTCGGCGAGCTCCTTCAGGAACGCCGCGATATCCCATTCGCAGCCACCGCAGCCCGAGAGCGCACCGGTCCATCTGGAGATGGCATCGATATCCATGCCCTGCTCGAACAGGCTCCGGATATAGCCCCGTCTGGTGCCGCTGCAACTGCACATAACTTCTTCGTTCGGGACACCAAGATTTGCATCCGGGGATTCCTTGTCACAACTCATGCAACACCCCGTTCGCAAACAGCAGCGCACACCTGACCGATTTCCCCGCATACACGGCCTGCATCGCGGCACGGTATTCCCGCATCTGCGCGCGGTAGCGATCCGCATCTTCCGGGTCGCCCAGCTTGTAATCCAGCACCCACACCTCGTCGTCGAACTCGACCAGCCGGTCGATGCGTTTCAGTTTGCCCCCGGCATCGACGTAGGGCATCTCGTTGCAGGCACTGCGGTAGTGCGCGGCGTCGAAGAAGCGCGCGAGGCGGGGTGCGGCAAGCAGCGCTTGCGCCTGTTGCCAGAGGGTTTCCATTTCCGGCGCGGGGATGGCCAAGCGTGATTGAAGTTCGGCGCGTTGATTATCAGCCCTCTCCCCTGACCCCTCTCCCGCAAGAATTGAAAGTTGCTTTTCTCGTTCGCTTCCTCTCCCGCTTGCGGGACAAGCAGCGACTTGCCAGCCTGCTGGCTTAGTCGATTGCTTGGTAGTTCCATCAGAGGATTGAGGAGAGGGCATCGGGAGAGGGGCTAGGGGAGAGGGTGTCGTTAAGTGCTGCAACAGCGCATGCAGCCAGATGCCGCGCTGTTGCTGCGCGGTGTTGCGGGCCGCCCGTTTGCCGGTGGGGAGGATGGGGGGAAGTTCAGTCACACTTCCGTCATTCCCGCGCAAGCGGGAATCCAGTGAATCATCATCCCCGCATTGCGGACGACATAACAGATTTGTCTCGCTACGCGAGGCTTGTTCGTCCAACTGGATTCCGGCCTGCGCCGGAATGACGGGCTGGCGGGTTGCTGCCGCGATGCGGTCATACCACGACAAGGCTTTCTTTTTCTCTTCTTTCTCCCCGCCTTTGCTGTTGCCGCTGACGATCAGCGCCTGCTGTGCGCGGGTCATCGCGACGTAGAGCAGGTTCATCTCTTCGCGCGCCTGCTGCGCGGCTTCCTGCTCGAACAACGGCATGCGCTTCCTGCCGCGCGAGGCCTGGTCGGCATACATCGAGAAATGCGATGGGCGTTCTTCGTGGGTCGGCCAGTTGAGCAGCACGTCGTTGCCTTCCCTGTTCTTCTTCTCGGTGTTCGCATCCAGCAGCCAGACGATGGGCGCTTCCAGTCCCTTGGCCTCATGCACGGTGTAGATGCGCACCGCATCGCCCGCCGCGCCGAGCTTGCCTTCGTCCGGCGCGTCGTCGCTGCCGTCGCGCAGTTCGCGCAATTCCTGCAGGAAGCGCGGCAGGCTGGGATAGCGCCCCGAATCTATCTTCAACGCCTGTTCCATGAAGGCGTGCAGATTGGCGGTGACCTTGGCGCGCATCTCCGGCGGCAACACGGCGCGGTAGCGCGCGATCACGTCGCCCTCGAAATAGATGCGGTCGAGCAGGTCGTGCACCGGGAGCTTGTCGGCGAGGGCGAGCCAGCGTTGCAGCAGTCTAGCGGCACGCTGCAATGCGGGAGACGGTTCGGGCAGTTGTTGCAGGCGTTGCCACCATGAGGATTCAGGATTCAGGATTCTGGATTCAGCAATGCCAGCGTCGCGCTCCGCCCCTGAATCCTGAATCCTGAATCCTGACAACTGTAGCAAGTCCCCATCGCCGCACGCGAAGACAGGCGCGCGCAGCACCTGCGCCAGCGCCAGGTCGGCGAACGGTGTGATGAGGAACATCAACAAAGCCTGCACGTCTTCGGCTTCCAGCGTGTCGAGCAACCCGCCGCGCCGCGAACTGATGAACGGGATGTGCTGCGCGCGCAGGGCTTCTTCGTAGATCGCGAGGTGGGTGCGCGCGCGCACCAGCACCATGATGTCGCCGTAATCGGCACGACGAACTTCGCCTCCGTCGTTCACCGACCAGTCGCGGGCGATGGTTCTCAACTGGCCGGCGAATTGCTCGGCTTCCTTGTGGCGCGCGCCTTCTCCGGTTTCGGCGCGCGGGGTGGTGAGGGGGTTGCGGAGTTGCAGTTCCTCTTCAGAGCCCTCTCCCCAGCCCTCTCCCGCAAGCGGGAGAGGGAGTGCCTCAGCCAACGGCAGCACCAGCACATGTCCCGGCAATCCCTTTTGAAGCGTCTGGTGCTCGATGAATTCGAAACCGTCCGGCTGTTCGCGGAACACGGCGTTCACCGCGTCGACGATGGGTTGCGCGTTGCGGCGGGTGAGGCTGTTGCCCAGCGTCGCGGCGTTGAAATGCTCCTGCAGGTATTCCCTTGCCACACCGAACAATCGCGCATCGGCACGGCGGAAGCGGTAGATGGATTGCTTGGGGTCGCCGACGACGAACACGGCGGGTTGCGACTCCACCGCCACGGCCGCATCGAACCACGAGCGCAAGATCTGCCATTGCAGCGGGTTGGTGTCCTGGAACTCGTCGAGCAGCACATGGCGGTAGCGGCTGTCGAGTTTGTACTGCATGGTCTCGGCGTGCTCGCTCTGTTGCAGCAGGCGGCACAACTGCCATTCGAGATCGGAGAAGTCCATCTGCTGCTGCTGCGCCTTGAGTGACTGGTAGCGCTCGAGCAGGGCGACGCCGCAATGCAGCACGGCTTCGTTCAGACGATAGGCCTGCTGCTCGGCGATCTCGTCGCGCACCCGCTGCAGATTCGCCTGAAGGTATGCCAGTGACTTTGCGAATACCGCCTCGTTCTGCTTTTTGGTCGGCTTGAGTTTGCGCGGCTCCCCGGCCTGGGTGAACAGCAGCGGCCAGACCTTGTCGAAGCGCGTTCCCGGCGCATTGTCCGTCCAGGCACGCTCCAGTTCGGCGGCTTTGACCTGTTGCGCCTCGGTGCCGCCGTGCCCCCAATGGTGTGCGAACGCGAACAGCGAGTCTTCGCTGATCCCGCAATGCCCCCATTCGCTGGGGAAATCGGCCTCAAGATCGACGTCGAGGTTGTGGCGTAATTTATTCAGCGCGAACTGAACGGGCGTTCCCTCACCCCAACCCTCTCCCGGAGGGAGAGGGAGTTCGTTCCCCTCGCCCATTGGGAGAGGGGCTAGAGGTGAGGGAAGATGCGAGGTGTAAGCCCACCACTCCGCACGCTTGCCGAGGAAGTTGAACAGAAGCTTGCGCGCATTGAACAGTCCATATTCGGAGAACAGCCACTGCATGTGCCGCGCCTCGGCACTGTCGGGCTGTTTTCGCATCTGTTCCAGCAACTCTTCCCACGCTTCCTCCTGCTCCGCTCCGGCCCGTTCCAGCAGGCTCATGCCCTGCATCACGTCGGCGCTCAGCGGCGCGCGCTGCAACACCTGCATGAACCAGCCGTGGAAGGTGCTGATGGTGATGCCGGGCTGGGCCAGCAACACACCGCCATACAGACTGCGGGCGCGTTGCACCTGCTCGTCGCTCAGTTCCGCGATGCCGCGTTCAGCGAAGAACTGGCGCACGAAGGTTTCATCCTTCATCGCAAGGTCGCGCAGCCACTCCTGCAGGCGCGCCCGCATCTCCTGCGCGGCTTTGCGCGTGAAAGTGATGGCAAGGATCTGCGATGGCGGCGCACCGTCCAGCAACAGGCGAGCGATGCGCGACACCAGCAACCAGGTCTTGCCGCTGCCCGCACAGGCTTCGACGACGACGCTGCGCCTGGGGTCGAGGGCGAGGTGGTTATCCATCCGCCCTCTCCCCTACCCCCTCTCCCGCTAGCGGGAGAGGGGAACTGAATCCCGAATCCTGAATCCTGAATCCTGAAGTCCACTCCCCTTTTCTGCACACCCCGCGCACTTCGCAATAAGCGCACACTGCATCGATGCCGTTCGCGGGCAACCCGGCCCCGCCGCGTATCCCGTTCATCACCCGCACCAGCCGCTCCATATTGAGCGGCGCCAGTTGCGCGATATCGTGTGGTGGCACGACGCTCCTCACCTTGCCGTTCTCGATGCTGACGAAGGCAGCGTCACCCGCGCCTTCGGCATGGGCATAACAGGCAAGCTGCACATCCTCGCCCGGCTCTTTCAGCTTGTTGCGCAGCATCTGTTCGTCCTGCGTCTTGTAGTCCAGCACCCGCTTCCCGCCATCCTTCTTGTCCAGCCGGTCGATGCGGCCACGCAGATTCACGCCATCCAGCTCCAGCGCGAACGTCTTCTCGGCTTCTGCATGGCGCCAGCCTGCCGCCTCGTTCTCCGCCTGCCATTCGAGATAGGCGGGCAGCGACCGGTACCAGCGCGCCAGCCAGGCGCGCGCCGCGAAATCCTGTTCCAGCAGGTCGGCGAACACCGATTCGCTGATACGATGCAAAACGGCCTCCATCTCCGCCGCGTCGTGCCCGCTCACTTGCGGGTATTGCTCGTGGAAGTGCTGCAGGATGGCATGCACGCGTTCGCCGTAATCGCGCTTCTCGATGGCCTCCTGCACTTCGTCGAGTTCGTTGAGTTTCAGGATGTGACGTGCGTAATACTGGTAGGGACAGGCGACCAGCGTGTTGTAGCCGCTGATGGAGATGCCCGCCGGCACGGACGCCATCGATGCGCCGGGAGCCGGTTGTGCCGATGGCGGCAACACCGCCTGATGACGGTCTTCCGCCGCAAGCAAGGCGTGCAGCTCGCGCTCGTCTGACGAAAAACCAGCGGAACGATCCGTTCGCCCCCTCTCCCGCTCGCGGGAGAGGGTTGGGGAGAGGGAATCGACACCATGCGCCTGCTCATTCTCATCTCGCAATAATTGCAGGAACGGACTCAGCAGCCGCGCTTCGCCGTCCTGTTCCTTCTGCCAGGTGACCAGCACGGTGTCGTTCATGGCCAGCAAGGCGCGCAGGTCGTCGTGCTGGCGCGCGGCATGGAAGCCGCGCGTGGGCAGGTCGAGCGCGGCGCGCACCGCATCGTTGAACCAGCGGCCGCCGTCCGCCGCGCTGGGCAGGTGGTCGGCATCGCAACCGAGCAGCAGCACGGCATCGAAGCTGCGCCAGCGCGTGGCCGCGAGGTGGGTGAAACGCACCGGGCTGTCGATGCTGCTGTCGCGGAAGGTCTCGACATCCAGTTGCTGCGCCAGCCAGCGCCGCCATTCGTGGAAGGCGTATCGGCCACTGTCTCCGCGCAATTCCTGTTGCCAGTTTTCCAGTGCGCGCAACAGTTGCTGTCCCGCCTCGTCCTGCTGCAGGCCCTGGTCGATCCCCAGCACGCGCAGGCTCTGCTGCAATGCGGCCAGCCATTCCGCCAGGGTCTTTTTCCTGCCCTGCTCCAGCGATGCCGCCGCCTGACGCAGGCGCGCCAGCGGGGCATGCAATGCCACTTCATGTTCGGCAAGTGCGATGAAATTCCCCAGCCCTTCCACCACGCTGCGCCGGCGCAGCAGTTGCTCCAGTTGATACACGGCCGACTTGCGCTCGCCCGCCGACAGGTCGGCGAAGACGAAAGGCGATTTGAGCAGGTCGAGCAGGTCGTGATGGTAGAAGTCGCTCTGCAATGCGGTGAGCCAGCGGTCGAGCACGGTGCTCACCGACAGCGTGGCGAAGGTCCAGCCGGTCTCGTCCGCCACCAGCACCTCGGCGCGCTCCAGCAGGGCGCGCGTACGCCGCGCCACCACGCGGTCCTGCGCCACGATGGCGATGTCGCGCTTGCCTTCATTCAACCAGCGGCGTACCTGCATGGCTGCGGCACGGGCTTCCTGTTCGAGGGAAGTGGCGGCGAAGAACTTCACCCTCTCCCCTAACCCCTCTCCCGTAAACGGGAGAGGGGAACTGACCTGCCCCCTCTCCCACTTTTGGGAGAGGGTCGGGGAGAGGGCCTGCACCTCCCGCAGCACCCGCAAGGAGTACGCCGGGGGGTGCCCCGCTGCTTCGCAGCGACCCTCCCGCAGGTCGAACACCTTCACGGCCGCACGCTGTTCGTATTCCTCGAGGAAGCGCTGCTCCACCGCATCCCATGCCGAGGCGCGCAGCACATACAGCGGCCGGTCGGCCTGCCGCGCCAGCTTCGCCAGACGTTGCTGGCCGGCACGTGCCGCGTCCAGTTCGTCTCCTGCCTGCATGGCATGCCACAGTTCGAACACCAGCCGCGCTTCCAGTTGCAGCGCATCGTTCTGCCGCGCCTGATACGCCTGCTGCACGGCGGCGGCGAACGCATCCGCATCGCCCGGCAATTCGCGCAGGGAGAGGGTGAGTTCGTCGAACAGTTTGAGCAGTTCCCGCGTCATTCCCCACAGGTCGGCGTTGCCGAACCATCGCTGCTTGCGCAGGTGCTGGTAGAGCAAGGCGCCGCGCTGGCTATCGCTGGCTACGGGCATATCGAGAGGGGTTTTCTGCGCCCAATCGTTCAGGGTGACCATTTCGGGCAACAGGAGGGCAGGCACCCGGGCCGCGCGCATCAACGCCTGCGCCAGCGGCTGGGCCACGTGATAGTTGGGGAGCAGGACGACGATGCCGCGCAGATCGGGCACGTCCTGCGCATGGCAGGACAGGATATGTTCGGCTACCCGGTCAAGGAATTCGGAGTTCAACGCTCGAGAAGGTGCAGCTTGTCCTTTACGTCCTTCCACTCGTCGGCATCGGCAGGCGCCTCCTTCTTTTCCACGATCGGCCGCCAGATCTTCGACAGTTCGGCATTCAACGCAATGAAATGGTGCTGCTCCGCCGGCAGGTCATCCTCGGCATAGATCGCCCCGGCCGGGCATTCCGCCACGCACAGGGTGCAATCGATGCATTCGTCCGGGTCGATCACCAGGAAGTTCGGCCCTTCGCGGAAGCAATCTACCGGGCAGACATCCACGCAGTCGGTATATTTGCACTTGATGCATGCCTCGGATACAACGTAAGTCATGGCGACACCCCGATAATTCGAAAGACGCGCTATTCTAGCAGAGCGATGCCTCCGGCAAGGGAATCGGCGGGTTGTTCGATACGCACTTCACAGTGGCGATTTTTTTGGTTAGGATGCGCCCTGAGATTCGATGATCCATCCCCTATTCCCCCGGAAGCACCCTGATTCAATTCTAAATTCCTTAAATAGAAGAGCGAGAGCCTAACCATGAGCGAACATATACACTACGTTTCCGACGCCACCTTTGACGCCGAAGTGCTGCAATCCCCGCTGCCGGTGCTGGTGGACTACTGGGCAGAATGGTGCGGCCCGTGCCGCATGATCGCCCCCATCCTGGACGAGATCTCCAAGGAATATGAAGGCCGCCTGACCGTCGCCAAGCTGAACGTGGACGAAAACCAGCAGACGCCCCAGAAATTCGGCATTCGCGGCATTCCGACACTGATGCTGTTCAAGAACGGCAACATCGAGGCCACCAAAGTGGGTGCCTTGTCCAAATCCCAATTGACGGCTTTTATTGACAGCCACATTTAAAGCGTTTACTGTCGCACCCGCATCGCCTCCCTGACTGAGTTCGTCCCCGACGACCCATAACAAGAAACGAATACGCGCCAGGCCATGCGGGTGGTCACCTTCCACCCGGACAAAAACCAAACCCTTTCCCCGGCACTTTCCACCATCATCCTTCCCGCATCGCCATGCATTTATCCGACATAAAGACCAAACACATCACCGAACTCGTTGAAATGGCTGCGGCCAACCAGATCGAGAACGCCAACCGAATGCGCAAGCAGGACCTGATGTTTGCGCTGCTGAAAAGCCATGCCAAGAAAGGCGAGAGCATCTTCGGCGACGGTACGCTGGAAATCCTGCCGGACGGCTTCGGCTTCCTGCGTTCACCGGACACCTCGTATCTGGCCGGCCCGGACGACATTTACGTCAGCCCCAGCCAGATCCGCCGCTTCAACCTGCATACCGGAGACTCCATCGAAGGCGAGATCCGCACGCCGAAGGACGGCGAGCGCTATGTCGCACTGGTGAAGGTGGACCGGGTCAACGGCGAACCGCCGGAGAATGCCAAGAACAAGATCCTGTTCGAGAACCTGACCCCGCTGTTCCCGACCGAGGCGCTACGCCTCGAGCGCGACATCAAGGCCGAAGAGAACATCACCGGGCGCATCATCGACATCATCGCGCCAATCGGCAAGGGACAGCGCGGCCTGCTGGTCGCCTCGCCCAAGTCCGGCAAGACCGTGATGCTGCAACACATCGCGCATTCCATCTCGTCGAACAATCCCGACGCGACCCTGATCGTGCTGCTGATCGACGAACGCCCCGAGGAAGTGACCGAGATGAGCCGCACCGTGCGCGGCGAAGTGGTCGCCTCGACCTTCGATGAACCGGCCAGCCGCCATGTGCAGGTCGCCGAGATGGTGCTGGAAAAGGCCAAACGCCTGGTCGAACACAAGAAGGACGTGGTCATCCTGCTCGACTCGATCACCCGTCTGGCGCGCGCCTACAACACCGTCATCCCCTCGTCCGGCAAGGTGCTGACCGGCGGCGTGGACGCCAACGCGCTGCACCGCCCCAAGCGTTTCTTCGGCGCGGCCCGCAATATCGAGGAAGGCGGCTCGCTGACCATCATCGCCACCGCACTGGTCGATACCGGCAGCCGCATGGACGACGTGATCTACGAGGAATTCAAGGGCACCGGCAACATGGAGATCCATCTGGACCGCCGCATGGCCGAAAAGCGCATCTACCCCGCGATCAACGTCAACCGTTCCGGAACGCGCAAGGAAGAACTGCTGATCAAGCAGGACATCCTGCAAAGGATCTGGCTGCTGCGCAAGCTGCTCTATCCGATGGACGAACTGGAAGCGATGGAATTCCTGCTCGACAAGATCAAGGCGACCAAGAACAACGCGGAGTTCTTCGACTCCATGCGCCGCTGATCCACGGCCCCCCCCCGCCGGGCCAAGCTTCCCGGACCCCGGACGCAGGCGGGGACCAGGCCTTCTACCACACAAAAAATGGTTTTGACGGGGCGGGATATTTATGTATAATCCGCGCCTTCGCAAAAACCGCAATCAATCGAGGTTGTTATGTACGCAGTCATTAAAACCGGTGGTAAGCAATATCGCGTTTCCTCCGGTGAAACCCTGAAAATCGAAACCATCCCCGGCGACGTGGGTAGCGCCATCGTGCTGGACAAAGTGCTGATGGTAGCCGACGGCGACAAGCTGTCCGTGGGCAAGCCGCTGTTGACCGGTGCATCGGTGCAGGCGACCATCGTTGCACATGGTCGTGGCGACAAGGTCAGCATCTTCAAGATGCGCCGCCGCAAGCACTACCGCAAATCGCAGGGTCATCGTCAAAACTACACCGAGATCCGCATCGACGGAATCTCCGCGTAAACGTATATCTGTAAGGAGCATAGAACATGGCATCGAAAAAAGGCGGCGGCAGTACCAGTAACGGTCGCGACTCGCATTCGAAACGACTCGGCGTAAAAAGCTACGGCGGAGAATTGATCAGTGCGGGCAGCATCATCGTGCGTCAGCGCGGCACTCAGGTCCACGCGGGCGACAACGTCGGCATGGGCAAGGATCACACCTTGTTCGCCAAGATCACCGGCAAGGTGGTTTTCGCCACCAAGGGTGCGCTGAAGCGCAAGACGGTCAGCATCGTCGCTGCGTAAGCACGCAAAGCAGTTAGAATGAGCCCTATCGCAAGGTAGGGCTTTTTTTATTCGTACCGAAAGTTGATTGAACCAAAGAATATTGTCCACGAAAGGCACGAAAAGCACGAAGAATTAAAAAAACTCCATGCTGTAAACCGATACCCAATGGGTAAATTGCCGAGTTGATAAAATCTCTTGTTTCATTTCTTGCCTTTCGTGTTTTTCGTGGACGGATTTAGTTTTCAGGTTGAATAGACACACAATATGAAATTCATCGACGAAACCAGGATCGAAGTGTTCGCGGGCAAGGGCGGCAACGGCATCGCCAGCTTCCGCCGCGAGAAATACATCGACAAGGGCGGCCCGGACGGCGGCGACGGCGGGCGCGGCGGCAGCATCTACGCGCTGGCCGACCGCAACATCAACACCCTGATCGACTATCGCTTCACGCGCATGCACCGCGCCAGGAACGGCGAGTCGGGACGCGGCTCCGATTGCTACGGCAAGGGAGCCGACGACATCATCCTGCGCATGCCGATCGGAACGGTCATCACCGACATCAACAGCGGCGAGGTCATCGCCGACCTGACGCACGACGGCGAAAAGGCCCTGCTGGCCCAGGGCGGCAAGGGCGGGCTGGGCAACATCCACTTCAAATCCAGCACCAACCGCGCGCCGCGCCAGTGCACCCCCGGTGAACCGGGCGAAGAGCGCGAACTGCAGCTCGAATTGAAAGTACTGGCCGATGTCGGCCTGCTCGGCATGCCGAATGCGGGCAAGTCCACCTTTATCCGCTCGGTCTCGGCCGCCAAACCCAAAGTGGCCGATTATCCGTTCACCACACTGCATCCGAATCTGGGCGTGGTGCGCGTATCGCATGAGAAGAGCTTCGTGATCGCCGACATCCCCGGCCTGATCGAAGGCGCGGCGGAAGGCGCCGGTCTGGGGCACCAGTTCCTGCGCCACCTGGCGCGCACCCGCCTGTTGCTGCACCTGGTGGATATCGCCCCGCTGCATGAAGGTACCGACCCGGTCGCCGAGGCTCGCGCGATCCTGAACGAACTGAAGAAGTACGACCAGTCACTTTATGAAAAACCGCGCTGGCTGGTACTGAACAAGCTGGATCTGCTGGAAAACGGCGCCGAGAAGGTCGAAGCGTTCCTCAGGGAATTCACCGACTTCGACCGCCACTTCGCCATCTCGGCGATCAATGGCGAAGGTTGCAAGGAATTGACCTACTCCATCATGGAACACTTACAATCCATGCACGATCTGGAACAGCAGGCAGCGGCACGCAGCGCGCAGGAAACCGACGCGGATACGATCTGAGACCGAATATGAAAACCGTTCTAACCCGGTGCAAGCGCATCGTCGTCAAAGTGGGCAGCAGTCTGGTGACGAACCAGGGCGCCGGGCTCGACCTTGGCGCGCTCGGCAACTGGGCCCGGCAGATCACCGCGCTCAGCGAGAGCGGCCATGAAGTGGTGCTGGTTTCTTCCGGCGCGATCGCCGAAGGCATGCAGCGGCTCGGCTGGCGCACCCGCCCCCATTCGATCCACGACCTGCAGGCCGCGGCTGCCGTCGGACAGATGGGGCTGGTGCAGGCCTACGAAAGCTGTTTCCGCAAACACGACCTGCATGCCGCCCAGGTATTGCTCACCCACGCCGACCTGGCCGACCGCGAGCGCTACCTGAATGCGCGCGCCACGCTGACCACGCTGCTCTCCCTGCGCGTCATCCCCATCATCAACGAGAACGACACCGTGGTGACCGACGAGATCAAGTTCGGCGACAACGATACGCTGGCGGCACTGGTCACCAACCTGATCGAAGCCGATGCGCTGTTCATCCTCACCGACCAGAGCGGGCTGTACACGGCCGATCCGCGCCAGGATCCTGCTGCGGTACTGGTCGGCGAGGCACAGGCCGGGGACGAGCAACTGGAGCGCATGGCGGGTGGGGCCGGCAGCCACATCGGACGCGGCGGGATGATCACCAAGATACTCGCCGCCAAACGTGCGGCACGCAGCGGCGCGCATACCGTCATCGCATCCGGACACGAACGTGACGTGCTGTTGCGGCTGATGGCCGGAGAAGCCATCGGCACGCTGCTGACCGCCCCCACCCCCACCCTCGCGGCCCGCAAGCAATGGCTGGCCGATCATCTGCAAGTGGCCGGGAAACTGGTGCTGGATGCGGGCGCAGCCAAGGCATTGCGCAGCGACGGCAAGAGCCTGTTGCCCATCGGCGTGATCCGGGTGATCGGAGATTTCAAGCGCGGCGCAGCGGTCGCCTGCATCGGCGAGGACGGCAAGGACATCGCCCGCGGGCTAACCAACTACAGCGCCGAAGAAGCGCGGCGCATCGCACGCCATGCCAGCCGCGAGATCGAAACCATCCTCGGCTATGGCGGAGACGCCGAGATCATCCACCGGGACAATCTCGTCCTGTTGTAAAACAACAGGACGAGATTGCGGCGCAGGCTAACTTGCGTAGCAAGTTATGTCGTAGCCACAATCATTTCACAGCAAAACAACAGGACGAGATTGCGGCGCAGGCTAACTTGCGTAGCAAGTTATGTCGTAGCCACAATCATTTCACAGCAAAACAACAGGACGAGATTGCGGCGCAGGCTAACTTGCGTAGCAAGTTATGTCGTAGCCACAATCATTTCACAGCAAAACAACAGGACGAGATTGCGGCGCAGGCTAACTTGCGTAGCAAGTTATGTCGTAGCCACAACCCTGCTCAGAAATACAGGAATACCAGGTTGCGGTGCAGGCTATTGATCCGGCATCAATATAGCAACGTCATGCCCGCGAATGCGGGCATCCAGTGGCGCGCAAATCGCGCCAATATTTATTATCGCTGGATTCCGGGTCAAGCCCGGAATGACGAAGCCGATACTGTTTACATGCCGGATCAATAGTCTGCGCAACAAGCTGTGTCGTAGCCACACCCCATTCGTCACGAAACCGAATCAATACCCCTATTTCCCGCGTCGCGCCGACGGCTTGGGCGAGAACAACGCGGGTTGTGGCATGGCCTGATGGCGCGCCGCCTCGGACAGGTGTTTCTGCGTGGCCGGCTGCTGTTGCGCCGGACGCGGCTTGGCTGGCTGCTGCTTTCCGGCATGCCCTTGCGGGTCGCGCTGCTGAGGATTGCGCGGTGGTTTCCGGTTCTGTCCATCGCGCGCCGCAGGGGTCCTGGCCGTCGTGTTGCCATGGCGCCGTTGTCCGTGTTGCGGACGCGGCGGGCGCGGCGCGTCTGCCGGAACATGGGCCGGCGGCACGAAGGAGTCCACCACCACTTTCGGGATCTCGCGCTTGATCAAGCGCTCGATGCTTTTCAGATACGCCAGCTCTTCGCTGTCCACCAGCGAGATCGCCGCGCCGTTGCTGCCCGCGCGACCGGTGCGACCGATGCGGTGCACATAGTCTTCCGGCACGTTGGGCAACTCGAAATTCACCACATGCGGGAGCATGTCGATATCCAGCCCGCGTGCGGCGATGTCGGTGGCGACCAGCACCGGCAGCGAGCCGTCCTTGAATTGCGCCAGCGCCTTGGTGCGCGCCGACTGGCTCTTGTTGCCGTGGATCGCCATCGCGGGGATGTCGTCCTTGCACAGTTTCTCGGCCAGGCGGTTCGCGCCGTGCTTGGTGCGGGTGAACACCAGCACCTGCTTCCAGTCGTTGTGCCTGATCAGGTGGGCGAGCAGATAACTCTTCATCTTTTGCGGCACCAGATGGACGCTTTGTTCGACCAGTTCGGAGGTCGTGTTGCGGCGCGCCACCTCGACATAACCGGGATCGTGCAGCAGTCCGTCAGCCAGCGTCTTGATCTCGTCGGAATAGGTCGCCGAGAACAGCAGGTTCTGGCGCTGTTTCGGCAGCAGCGCGAGGATCTTGCGGATATCGCGGATGAAACCCATGTCCAGCATGCGGTCGGCCTCGTCCAGCACCAGGATCTCCACGGCGGACAGGTCCAGCGTCTTCTGCCCGACGTGGTCGAGCAGGCGCCCGGGTGTCGCCACCAGGATGTCCACCTTGCCGCGCAGCGCGCTGATCTGCGGATTGATGTTGACGCCGCCGAACATCACCATGGATTTCAGCGACAGGTATTTGCCGTAGGTCTGTACCGATTCCTCGACCTGCGCCGCAAGTTCGCGCGTCGGGACGAGGATCAGGCAGCGCGGCCTGCCGGGACGCTGGTTCGCGGCCGGCTTTCCGGTCAGGAGTTGCAGGATCGGCAACGTGAAACCGGCGGTCTTGCCGGTGCCGGTCTGCGCGCCCGCCAGCAGGTCGCCGCCCGCCAGCACCAGCGGGATAGCCTGAGCCTGCACCGGGGTGGGGCTGGTGTAGCCTGCGTCGGCGATGGCACGCAACAAGGGTTCGGCCAGATTCAGGCCGGTAAAAGTGATTTCATTGGACAAAACAATACTCCTGCGACGGCCTGCAACCCGTAACGGGCGACACCAATCGAGGCAGACGGATCAAGTGATCGAAATGATCGGGAGTGGATCAAGGGAGCCGGCGATGATTGGTTGTGCGCCGGGCGGCGCGCATTATACCCATAGCTGGACGACAACGGGGAAACATGCCGGGAATCCCCTACTCCGGCCGGCGCCCTAATGTATAATGCGCGCCTTTGAAAATTCCCCGACAGGAGAATGAAATGCCTATTTATGCCTATGCATGTTCCAGTTGCGGCCTGCAAAAGGACGTGATGCAGAAACTGAGCGATGCCCCGCTCGCCATCTGCCCGGAATGCGGCAAGGAAACCTTTTCGAAACAACTGACTGCAGCCGGATTCCAGCTGAAGGGCAGCGGTTATTACGCCACCGATTTCAAAGACAAGCCCAAGTCCGAGTGCGCGCCCTGCGCGGCGGCCGGATCCTGCCCGATGGCCGGCGGCAACAGCTGATCAATGAAAAAATATCTCATCACCGGGCTGCTGGTCTGGATCCCGCTGGGTATCACCATCTGGGTGCTGAACCTGACCATCGGCACGATGGACCAGACGCTGCTGCTGCTGCCGCAACATTGGCATCCCGATGAGGTGCTGGGCATCCATATCCCCGGACTGGGCATCATCCTGACCTTCGGCGTGGTGCTGCTGACCGGCCTGCTGATCCGCAACGTGTTCGGCCAGCGCCTGTGGGATCATTCCGAAAAGGCGATGCTGCATGTGCCGTTCGTCGGCAGCATCTACAAGGGCGTGAAGCAGGTCAGCGACACGTTGCTGACCGGCAGCGGCAATTCGTTCCGCAAGGTGCTGCTGGTGCATTATCCGCATCCGCATGCATGGTCGCTGGCGTTCCAGACCAACGTGCCGGGCGAAGTGAGCAGCCGTTTCGACGAGGAATACGTGGCGGTATTCATCCCCACCACACCCAGCCCGGTGAACGGTTTCTATTTCTATGTGCGCAAGGCCGACACCATCGAGCTGGACATGACCGTGGACGAAGCTCTGCGCACCATCGTCTCGATGGGCGTGGTCGCCACACCCGAACCTGCCCATGCGCCCGTCCCGGTCGCCATGCAGGACTAACCCCGTTTTTTACAAGAAGCCGAATCATGCGAACTCATTACTGCGGATCATTGAATACCGACCAACTCGACCAGACCGTCAGCCTGTGCGGCTGGGCGCACCGCCGCCGCGACCACGGCGGGGTGATCTTCATCGACCTGCGCGACCGCGAAGGCCTGGCACAGGTGGTGTGCGACCCGGACCGCCCTGAGATGTTCGGGATCGCCGAATCGGTGCGCAATGAATTCGTGCTGCGCATCACCGGCAAGGTGCGCCGCCGCCCCGAAGGAACGACCAATCCCAACATCGGCAGCGGCGAGATCGAGGTGCTGTGCCACGAGATCGAGGTGCTGAACACGTCGGTCACGCCGCCGTTCCAGCTGGACGACGAGAACCTGTCCGAGACCGTGCGCCTGACCCATCGCGTGGTCGACCTGCGCCGCCCGCAGATGCAGAAGAACATGATGCTGCGCTACAAGGTGACGATGGCGTTCCGCCGTTTCCTCGACAGCCACGGCTTCATCGACATCGAGACGCCGATGCTGACCAAGTCCACGCCGGAAGGCGCGCGCGACTATCTGGTGCCGTCGCGCGTGCATCCGGGCGAGTTCTTCGCGCTGCCGCAATCGCCGCAACTGTTCAAGCAGATGCTGATGGTGGCCGGCTTCGACCGCTACTACCAGATCACCAAGTGTTTCCGCGACGAGGATCTGCGCGCCGACCGCCAGCCTGAATTCACCCAGGTCGATATCGAGACCTCGTTCCTCACCGAGCAGCAGATCACCGCGCTGATGGAAGAACTGATGCGCACCGTATTCAAGGAAGCGCTGGACATCGAGCTGCCCAACCCGTTCCCGCGCATGACCCATGCGGAAGCGATGCGCCGTTTCGGTTCCGACAAGCCCGACCTGCGCGTGACGCTGGAACTGACCGAAGTCACCGACGTGGTCCGGGATGTCGCGTTCAAGGTGTTCTCCGGCCCGGCCACTTCCGGCGGCCGCGTCGCGGCCCTGCGCATCCCCGGCGGCGCCTCGTTCAGCCGGGGCGAGATCGACGGCTACACGGAATTCGTCAAGATCTACGGCGCCAGGGGGCTCGCCTACATCAAGGTCAACGACATCACGCAGTTGAACGAGACCGGCCTGCAATCGCCCATCGTCAAGAACCTCCACGAGGAAGCGCTGAAGGCCATCGTCGAGCGCACCGGCGCGCAGAACGGCGACCTGATCTTCTTCGGCGCCGACAAGACCAAGGTCGTCAACGATGCGCTGGGCGCGTTGCGCGGCAAGATCGGCCACGAGAAGGGTTACACCAATGGCAAGGCATGGGAACCGCTGTGGGTGGTGGACTTCCCGATGTTCGAATACGACGACGAAAGCAAGCGCTGGGTCGCCTGCCACCATCCGTTCACCTCGCCCAAGGACGAGCATCTCCAGTACCTGGAAACCGACCCCGGCCTCTGCCTGGCCAAGGCCTACGACCTGGCGCTGAACGGCTGGGAACTGGGCGGCGGCTCGGTGCGTATCCACAAGGAAGAAGTGCAGAGCCAGGTGTTCCGCGCGCTGAACATCGACGCGGAAGAAGCACAACTCAAGTTCGGCTTCCTGCTCGACGCGTTGCAATACGGCGCACCGCCGCATGGCGGACTGGCGTTCGGCCTGGACCGCATCGTCACCATGATGACCGGCGCCGAGTCGATCCGCGACGTGATCGCCTTCCCCAAGACCCAGCGCGCGCAATGCCTGCTGACCCATGCGCCGAGCGCAGTGGACGAGCACCAGTTGCGCGACCTGCATATCCGTTTGCGCCAGCAGGTGCAGACCGTCGCGGAGGTCTCCGCAGAGGTTCACAAAGGTTGAGCGGCCTGCTGCGCGCGCTGCGATTCGGGCCGGTCGCGCTGGCTGCCCTGCTGTGGCTGCCTGCCGCGCAGGCCGGCCCGGCAGCACCGCGTGAACTGGCGGTCATCGCGGTATCGGAACTGCCCGCGGAAGCGCACGACACGCTGCGCACGATCAAGCGGGGCGGGCCGTTCCCCTACTCGCGCGACGGCTCGACATTCGGCAACCATGAACGGATCCTGCCGAGACAGCCGCGCGTCTATTACCGCGAATACACGGTCAAGACACCCGGCGTACGCCATCGCGGCAAGCGGCGCATCGTGTGCGGCCCGCTGCCGGAAGGAAACTCAGGAAAAGGTCGCGAGCGGGATGAAGCGCAAGGCGCACGGAGCGGAGCGACCGAGACATACCGTAATGGTAGGCAAGATAGCGAGCACCGCGCAACGCAGCGATTCGCCCGCGCAGCAACTTTAACCGAGTTTCCAGAGTGCTATTACACTGCCGACCACTATCAAACCTTCAGTCGCATCAGGGAGCAGCCATGAACACACTGGCACAGCAACTTAACGACACGGACAGGACCGGCCCCTATACGCTGGCCTGCGATCTCGACGCGCTGCGCGCCGCCGCCCGCGAGGCCGGCTTCGCGCTACTCGAGGCCGACCTCAAGGGCATCAAGGGCAAACAGAAACTGCTCGACGCGCTGGCGCGCGCGGCGGCTTTCCCGTCCGGGTTCGGCGCGAACTGGGACGCGCTGGCCGACGATCTGTGCGACCTGTCGTGGCACGGCAGCGTGGCGGGCTATGTGCTGCTGTTGCGCAATGCCAGCGACACCCTCGGCCTGTCCGCCCACGACCGCGAGATCGCGCAGGACATCTTTGCGGATACCGCGCTGTATTGGCGGCAACGCAACAAGCCGTTCTGGATATTCTTCTCCTGACTTCACTTCATCGGCGATACTGTGCTGGCTTCCTCATCCGCTCCTGACCGTACCAAGCGCGCTGACCGCGTCGCCCAATCGTCTCCACCTTGTCTCTCCTTCGAACTGAAGCCGGGAATATGACGAACTACAAACAGCCCGTCTCGGTCCTCGTGGTGATCTACACCGCAGACCTGAAAGTGCTGTTGCTGGAGCGTGCCGACCACCCCGGCTACTGGCAGTCCGTCACCGGCAGTTGCGAGCCGGACGAGCCGTTGCGTGACACGGTGCTGCGCGAGGTGCGCGAAGAGACCGGGCTGGACGCAAACCTGCATGAACTGGCCGACTGGCAATCGCGGAACGTCTACGAGATCTACCCGCACTGGCGGCACCGTTACGCGCCAGGCGTCACCCATAACACCGAACATGTATTCGGGCTGCGGCTTCCCGGCGCTGCCCCCGTCCGGCTTGCATCGCGTGAACACTTGAACTTCCAGTGGCTGGCGTGGCAGGATGCGGCAGACAAAGTATTTTCCCCCAGCAATCGCGCGGCGATACTGGAACTACCAAATCACGCACAGAGGATATCTTGATGAAGCACCCGGGAAATATTGTCATTCCCGCGCAAGCGGGAATCCAGTCCAATTAAAGAACTCCCTCGCAACGCGAGGGACAAGGCCAAAAGGCTTATTTGATAAAACCAATGGATTCCCGCTTGCGCGGGAATGACGAACTTATCGAGGCACCTATGAGTGAACAGGGTATTCCCTTTTCTTATGAACATCCCGGCTCTCCAACAGCGGTGGCGTGGGCAAAAGTACCGCACGAACCCGATCCCGCCGGGAAAGCCGAACTGGTCGCGCGCATCAAGCGCATGCTGAAGGAACAGGACGCGGTGCTGGTGGCTCATTACTACGTGCATCCCGACCTGCAGGACCTGGCCGAAGCCACCGGCGGCATCGTCTCCGATTCACTCGACATGGCCAACTTCGGCCACCGCCATCCGGCCAGGACCATCGTCGTCGCCGGCGTACGCTTCATGGGCGAGACCGCCAAGATACTCAATCCCGAGAAGCGCGTACTGATGCCCGACCTCGAAGCGGAATGTTCGCTCGACCTCGGCTGCCAGGCGGACGAGTTCGCCGCGTTCTGCGATGCGCATCCCGACCGTGTGGTGGTGGTCTATGCCAACACCAGCGCGGCGGTGAAGGCGCGCGCCGACTGGATGGTGACCAGCTCCATCGCGCTGCCGGTGGTGAAGCACCTGCATGAGCAGGGCAAGAAGATACTGTGGGCGCCGGATCGCCACCTCGGTGCTTATGTGCAGGAACAGACCGGCGCGGACATGCTGCTATGGCAGGGTTCGTGCATCGTGCACGACGAATACAAGGCGAAGGAACTGCAGGAACTCAAGGCGCGGCACCCCGGCGCACGGGTACTGGTGCATCCCGAATCACCGCGCGCGGTGGTGCAACTCGCCGACGTGGTCGGCTCCACCTCCCAGCTCATCAAGGCCGCGCAAGATTCGGCAGCGAAGGAATTCATCGTCGCCACCGACAACGGAATCTTGCACAAGATGCGCACCCTGTGCCCGGACAAGCTCTTCCTCGAAGCGCCCACCGCCGGACCGGGTGCGAACTGCCGGAGTTGCAGCCACTGCCCGTGGATGGCGATGAACGGCCTGCTCAACCTGGCCGAAGTGCTGGAGCGCGGGCACAACGAGATCCACGTCGATCCCGCCATCATCCCGCGCGCCGTGCAGCCGATCAAACGCATGCTGGACTTCGCCAGGCAGATCGATCTGCCCACGCGCGGCATCGGCAACGCGTAAAGCGCCTGCTTGTGCCATGACCAGTCGCGCACTGAAATGCGTTATCCGATTTGAGCCAATTGGCTTAGGGACTTATGAGCACATCGCAGTCAGAATGGTAAAGCACGTTCTGGGTGACACTGCCCAGCAATAGTTGTTCGGCGTTTCCTCCGCCATGCTTACCAATGGCAATAAGATCAATTTTCAAGTTCTGCACTTGCTCAAATATCACGGATGAGGGAGAACCGAACAATACGAGCTTGGACAGCTTTTCGGCAGGCAAATGTTTGCCGTCAGTCGCAAAGGCTTCGAGATTACGGACGGCTCTGAGATATTCCTGTTCGCGATACTGCTGAATTCTCTCCTCCTTTACTCTGGTCATGCGCATACTTGACTCAAAGGGTACATGATAGGCGTGAATCAAGTGATGCCACGCATCCGGAAACATTTCCAAGGCCATGAGGGAAGCGCGGCGCGCATTCGCCGAAAAATCAGTGGCAATTGCAATATTCTGGTAGTGGCCGATGGCACGACCCTTCACTAGCAGGATAGGCGTATGTGCAGACTCGAGCAGCTTGAGTGCGGTCCCTCCCACTATCGCATCACGGATCCAATTCTCTCCGTGTTTTCCGACGACCACCAACCCCGCATCTCGCGATATGACAATTTTTTGAATTTCCTTTGAGGCACGACCATGCAGGATCTGTGTATCAGCGGTTATGCCGAAATCGTGTTTTAGTTGGGCACAAATCTCAACAAGTCTTTTTTGTGCGCTCTGAACTGGATCGAAAGCCTCCCAGCGATTTATATCGTAGATTCCACTTATGCTTGACCATACGCTATCGTTAAATACATGAATGAGGGTCAATGAGGCTCCCCATTCCTTAGCCAGTTTCGCAGCCCGTTCTACAGCCTGCTGAGCATTTTCGGAAAAATCTGTTGCCGCTATGATGGACCGATGCCTGAACATGGTGACCTTCTATCTGGATAAATCCGTTACAACAAAAAAACCAGTTCGCAGAAAAACTGAAATTACCGAACCAGATGTCTTGTTCAATCCATTAATGATTCAGGACGAACCTTCTCGGAATCAGTGGCAGCGCATAACGCAGCCTGGACGAGAGCGCATTATTGTTCAATAACCCTTGCGAAAGGTTGTACCGTTACATGACGGGCAGAAAAGTATGACCGATGTTTTGTTATAGTGAATCTTATGACCGCATGTAGAGCACGTAAGAGTGCAAGCCATGGTAATTTCGCCAGTTTTATATTCCAAAGCATCTTCAGTTCGTTCCGAAAGCCTAGTCAGCACTCCGCCGGAGGCATGCAGTAATTTTGCAAGTGATGATAGGGCACCCGCACCCAGTCGCGCGGGATTAACACCATCCTTAAGATCCACCCCCAACTGGTGCGCGTCAGCCATCGTATGATCGAGGTCGCGACGAAGATAGTTCTTGAACGCCTCGCCCTGCTCATTGGTGAATGAGCCCGCTTCCGCCATTTGCTGTTTTGCGGATTCCATCGATTTTTCACATGCCTCAAGGCTTATTTCTTTTCCGAGTTCAAAGAGTTCGTGAGATTTCTCAACAAATTGGTCATACAGAGCGACCAGCATGGAATCGCTGTCTGCTTTCGATATCTGACTTGGCTGTTCCGATTTTGTATCATCATTCATGATTAATCTCCCAGGTTAGTTAATACCAAGCACCGCTGTTTCAAGTATAAACCTGACTTACTCAACAAACTAGGTACCTGACACCGTGACACCAGAAGCGCCCACCGCCGGACCGGGTGCGAACTGCCGGAGTTGCAGCCACTGTCCGTGGATGGCGATGAACGGCCTGCTCAACCTTGCCGAAGTGCTGGAGCGCGGGCATAACGAGATCCATGTCGATCCCGCCATCATCCCGCGCGCCGTGCAGCCAATCAATCGCATTGGACTTCGCCAGGCAGATCAATCTGCCCACGCGCGGCATCGGCAACGCATAAAGCGCCTGCTTGTGCCATGAACTGCCAGTCGGTGCATCAATCTGAAATGCCCGTTGCTCGGCCTTTGCTGCCAGTGGCAGCCAGAGCAGCGAACGACCGGTATGGAATGGTCACCGGCCATAAGCGAGGGATAATCCTGAACGGCCGCTTCCTAGATACGTGATTGAGTACTCTCGACACGTTGCGGAAGTTCAACGCAGATAGGGATGAGCCACTGAAATTATTTGGGCTCCGTCCCCATTTCGTGATTAAAGTGGCAGCAAGCATGGACTTCTGATAGCGGAAGCTGCAAGTCCAGATACTCGGGCGCATCTTTAGCATCGGTCAAGAATAAAAAGCGGTATTCGGCCTCTACCGCGTAGTTGAGTGTCTTCTTGAAATATTCTGCGACATCTACGCTGTGGATTGTATTGGGCAGCTTGGCAGCCTGCGGCATCGTATAAGTGCGTGACTTTTGTCTGACGTATGTCACTTTGTCGAAGGCTACAATTTCTATTTTTATCTGCTTATAAATCTCGCGGGCCAATATTGTCAGAAAGAGTTCAACGTTTGTAATCGTAAAGTAGTCGTTCACGCCGAAGCGATTCAACAGGTGCGTTCCACGGGTTGCAGAGGTGCTCACCATATATGCGGGCGGCAAGGACAGCTTATGTTGAAAACGCATGAGCCCTCCATCGTTGACTGTGACTGAGTGAACATTGAAGCCAAGGATGGCCTTAGCCTGTGGGCCAGTAAAGTAGCCAGGACCTTGGATGAAAGTCGACTTGGTTCCTTCTGTTGAATCTTGCCGTATATCTCCAATTGTTTGATAGCTATGCTGTTTCTTGACTCTTAAGCGGCCTTCTTCCTGAAGGGTGAGTACATGTATCCCCTCCAAGTAGCGGAAAAGCTGACGTTCACGCCACGAGGGGTCGGCAGGAAAATAGTACTTCGGTGACATGGGAACGCAATCTATCGGCAAAAACCCTCAGGCACAAGCGGAAAAAAGTCTATGCATTTTTAGTGCTGGTTCTGGTACGAACTGGGGAGCCAATCAGAACCAGAAGCTGTACTTCCGCAATTGGCACACAGCACTCATAGCGGCATGTTACTCCATAGCGGACACCGACAGTAGCGAAGCGAAACCGCAGAATCAGACTCCGTTCAATCAATAAGGAGTCTGAAATGGAAACCTCTCAATCCCGCGAACCCTGGAATAAAGGCAAATTGATCGGGCAGAAGCCACCGCTGAAGCTGAAGGACATCTGGGCTATTCGTATTCACCTGCAACTCGGCAAACGTATCCGTGATCTGGCAATGTTTAACCTAGCCATCGACAGCAAGCTTCGAGGTTGTGATCTGGTCAACCTACGGGTTCGAGACGTTGCTCACGGCAACCAGATACTGACGCGGGCGATAGTAATTCAACGAAAGACTCAGAGGCCCGTGCAGTTTGAGCTGACGGAAGATACAAGAAATGCGGTCGCCGCATGGATTGCCAAGGCCAATCTGAAGCCGGAACAGCACTTGTTTCCAAGTCGGCTCCAAAGCTCTCTGCATGTTTCAACTAGGCAATACGCTAGGATTGTTCATCGATGGGTTGCAGATATTGGCCTTGATCCTACCGCATATGGCACCCATACGATGCGCCGAACTAAGGCTACTTTGATTTACCGACGAACCAAAAACCTGCGGGCAGTGCAACTATTGCTGGGCCACTCGAAGCTAGAAAGCACCGTGCGGTACCTGGGGATTGAAGTTGACGATGCACTGGAGATATCCGAACAAACCGAAATATAACCAATTGGTTAGCGGCTGACCTTCCGGTCAGTCGCTCTCTCGATCCATGGGTCAGGCGGCAATGGCCGCTTTGGAGTAGCATGGTGCTATGAGTGCTCCGTGCCATGACCCGCCCGTCAAGGTTGCAAATACGCAGCAAGAAAGCCGTCATTCGTGGTGCGCAGCAATGTGGATGCAGCGGTCATTGATATGAGGCGGCTATAGGATAGCCTAAGTCTTTCCTATATCCACATTTCTAGCATTGTTGCGTTATTCGGTATACCTCGCTAAGATAGCAATCAATTACTATCTTGGTGTTATGTCGTGTCTGCTCAGAAAATCAAAATACTACTGGTTGGGGTTGCGCTAGCAATCCTTTTTGCCTGGGTTGTCCTTACACAAGGACCGCTGGCCCCTGTCAAAGTCACAGTCGAGAAAGTCCAGGTCAGCAACCTTGCCAATAGCGTGTTTGGCATCGGTATCTTGAACGCCAGGCACAGTTACAACCTAGCCCCCACCATAACAAGCCGAGTGAAAAGCGTGCTTGTCGATCAGGGTGATAGTGTTGTCACTGGACAAGTACTGGCCGAAATGGATCCAATTGATCTGGATGACAAGTTGGCGGGCAGTCAGCGTGTGGTTCAGAAAACGGCCAATGCGATCTTGGCGGCGGAAGCGCAAGTAAGCGAAGCACAAAGTCGTTTCAAAACCTTCTCTGCAACCGCGACCCGATATCAGGAGTTGCGTGAACGCGGCTTCGTTAGCCAAGAGATGTACGATGCAAAACAGCACGAAAAGAATGCGGCCGAGGCCGCCTTGGCAGCATCTTCGGCAAATCTCGCCATCGCTCGCGATGAGCATGCCAGATCACAAATCGACGCGCGCGGCATCGGCAAGGCGCGCGCACAAACGCGACTGGTAAGTCCGATCGATGGCGTGGTCGCGGCCAGGTCGGTTGAGTCAGGGAGCACGCTCGTTGGCGGGCAGGTCGCGCTTCAGGTAATCGATCCAAACAGCCTATGGGTTGAAACGCGCATCGCACAACAACAAGCGGGTTTGGTTCGTGTCGGGCAAGTGGCAGAAATCATGTTGCGTTCACAACCTCATGTTCCACTTATGGGTAAGGTCGCACGCATCGATATAGTGAGCGATGCGGTGACTGAAGAGCGCATCGTCAACGTTTCGCTACATGGCGCACAAGCCAGCATCGGCGAATATGCGGAAGTCACACTCAAACTACCCGCGCTGAATGACACGCGCAGCATCCCCAGCGCAGCCCTTAAACGCGTGGATAACCAGAATGGGGTATGGGTCTTGCAGGATAGCAAGGTGGCGTTCAAGTCCGTCAAAATCGGCCTCTCCACGATGGATGGACGTACCCAAATATTAGATGGATTGGTCGATGGTGATGAGGTGATTGTGTATAGCCAGCAAGCTTTGCGCGAGGGTCTAAAAGTTAAAGTAGTGTCCGCGCTGGTTAAAGGCTAATTCATGATCAATTTGGCGAGCCGCGACATTCTGCATGGCTGGGGGAAATTCGTTTTCACCGGCGTGGGTCTTGGCTTGCTGATCGGTGTGACGCTGACCATGGCAGGCGTCTATCGCGGCATGGTGGATGATGCACGCGTGCTGATCGAGAATGCGGGGGCCGATCTGTGGGTGGTGCAGCAGGACACCTTGGGGCCGTATGCCGAACCCTCCAGCGTGCATGATGATGTAGCCAAAGACTTGCTGGGCATGCCGGGCATACTTGAAGCGGGCAATGTTACCTACCTGACCATGCAGATACGCCACAACAACAAAGACATCCGCGTGATGTTGGTGGGTTTTGAGGCGGGCAAGCCGGGTGAACCGGCTTATCTTGTTGCGGGTCGTCCAATCACACGTTCGCACTATGAAGCACTGGTCGACATCAAGACCGGTCTTGCCGTAGGTGACACGGTCACCATCCGCCGCCACGAATACACCGTGGTTGGGCTCACACGCCGCATGGTCTCATCAGGTGGCGATCCGATGATCTTCATTCCGCTTAAGGATGCGCAGGAAGTACAATTCCTTAAAGACAACGATGCGCTCGTGAACGAACGTGCGCGCACTGCTGCGAACCCGGCCTTCAATCGTCCGGGGGTCCCCGGATTGTTGGAAGCGATACAAGCCAGCCAGACATCGAGTCGATTCGTGAATGCCGTGTTGGTGCGCACTGTGCAGGGTAGCGAGGCCACAGTATCTGAGCAGATCGTGCGCTGGAAACACTTGCAAGCTTATTCCAAAGATCAGATGGATGAGATTCTGGTGGCGCGCCTGATCGCCACTTCATCCAAACAGATATTCATGTTCCTTGTGATTCTCGCCATCGTCAGTGCGGCCATCGTCGCCTTCATTATTTTCACGATGACCATGAACAAGGTACGCGAGATTGCGGTGCTCAAGTTGATCGGGGCGACCAACAGGACCATCAGCGGCATGATTCTGCAACAAGCCTTAAGCCTGGGTTTGATCGGGTTCCTAGTGGGCAAGTTGTCGGCAACGTTGTGGGCACCTATGTTCCCCAAATATGTGTTGCTAGTGTCGGGCGATGCCGTTTTGGGATTCCTTCTGGTGATGCTCATGTGTGCACTTGCCAGTGTCTTCGCTATTCGCGCTGCACTACGAATCGACCCAGCAACTGCGATTGGCGGCTGAGATGAGTGAACCTGCCATTCACATCGAGAACTTGAAGAAGCGCTACGGCGAGGGCGATACCGCCGTGGATGCGCTCAAAGGCGTGGACATGACTATCTGGCCGGGAGAGGTGGTGGGGTTGGTTGGCCCCAGCGGTTCCGGAAAGAGCACGCTACTCAAATGCTTGGGGGCAGTCATTGAACCCACTGCTGGCCGCATGACGTTGGGCGGGCAAGCAATCTATGACGAGGCATGGAAAATCGACGATTTGCGCACCCTGCGCCGTGATCGCATCGGTTTCATCTTCCAAGCGCCTTACTTGATTCCGTTCTTGGATGTCACCGATAACGTCGCCTTGCTGCCGATGTTGGCTGGCATCTCGAATGCTGACTCTCGTATTCGGGCACAAGAATTGTTAACAGCACTGGATGTAGGTCACCGCTCCAAGGCGGCTGTTTCACAACTCTCGGGGGGAGAACAGCAACGTGTCTCCATTGCCCGTGCGTTGGCCAATCATCCGCCGGTCATTCTGGCTGATGAGCCGACCGCGCCGCTGGATAGCGAACGTGCGCTCAACGTGGTGCGCATCCTGAATCAGATGGCGGAGCAATATCAAACTGCCATCATCGTCGTGACCCATGACGAGAAGATCATCCCCACGTTCAAGCGCATCTATCATATTCGTGATGGGCGTACGTATGAGGAAGCTGGCGAAGGTAGACACGTTTAACGATTTATTCAAAGGAGAGCGATATTGAATCAAGAAACTGTAAAGAAACGGATGAGTTCGGAGGAGCGCCAAAGCGAAATTATTCGTGTGGCGGTGGAGCTGGCTGCCGACAAAGGCGTGGACAGCGTCACCACACAAGATATGGCAGATGCCATGAACCTTACACAAGGCGCCATCTTTAGACACTTTGCGACCAAGGACGACATCTGGTTTGCCGTAATCGTATGGGTGCGCGAACGCCTGATGAAAGTATTGGAGAAGGCCGCCGCCGATTCGACTGATCCCTTGAATGCCATCGAGCGTATGTTCTTTGCGCACATCACGTTCATCAGCAAACATCCTGCTATTCCCCGTTTGCTGTTCACTGAATTGCTACATAAAAAGAACGGTAAGTTGCGTCAACTTATTGAAGGGATTATTTCTGGTTATGAGACCAAGATTGCAGGTTTGTTGGAAGAAGCAAAATCACAGTCTTTGGCATCAAATGAACTCGACAGCCAAAGTGCGGCTGTGCTCTACATCGGCATGATTCAAGGGTTGGTAATGCAGTCATCTGTATTTGGTGGAAAGCATGCACTCCAGCGTCAAGCAGAAAAAACATTCCCGATCTTTTTACACGGCGTGAAAACACGCAATTAGTTTGTTACCCACACTAGGAGTCTCCATGAAGAAGCAAACAATCTTAGCTGTATCCCTTATCACCTTCGCATTATCTGTATCTCATGCACAAGCCGCAGAACCACTTGAGTTACAAAAAGTGATGAAGGAGTTGGGCAAGAACATGCAAGCTATCACTGACGGCATCGCGCGCGAAGATTGGGAACTGGTCGCCAAGACGGCTCCACACATTGCCGCGCATCCACAACCGCCGATGGCCGAAAAAATGCGCATCATGAGTTTCATGGGGTCTGAGATGTCCAAGTTCAAAGCGCTCGACGCTGAGACGCATAAGGCCGCACATGGTCTTGAACATGCCGCACATGAGAAGGACGGGCAGAAAGTCATCGCCGCTTTTCAGCAAGTGCAAACCACTTGTTTGAATTGCCACCAAACCTTTCGGAGCAAGTTCGTTGACCACTTCTATGGCACGCCAAGCAAGTAAATCAGCTATTGATAAATCATTATTTAGGGGGAAGGCAATATGAAGAATTGCAAATTGAGTTGGATTATGGTTGCCGTTCTGGCCGTTATCATTTCAGCATTGGGGTACAAATTCACGGTAGGTAATGTGCAGCCGTCTGATGATGGGCGTCAGGCAGTCATGCTAAGTAAAGATGAACGCAACGCCTTGCTGCTGGAGATGCGTATGTGGCTGAAAAGCTCCCAAGGAATATTGGAAGCGGCTTCGGCGAAAGATTTCGATGCGGTCATCAAATCAGCCAAAGCATCTGGAATGGGTGCCGAGGCAGATACTCCTGGCTCGCTGTTCAGGAAGCTTCCAGTTGAGATGAAGGCGCTGGGTTTTGATACGCGAGGAAAATTTGACGATATCGCAGTCGAAGCTGCAAAGTCAAAAGACAGCAATCTGGTAGTTGCCAAGCTGAGTGCGGCCATGAATAACTGCATTGCTTGCCACGAAATTTATCGCTTCGTAGAAGAAACCAAATAAACAAAGTCGAACCGTTCGGGTCTGGCACTTATCTCAAAGAAAGGTGGCATCAGTATGACTACACTTAAACATCCTCGAGGCTGGCTAATAACGTCACTCTCGATCGTGGCAATCCTCTTTGGTTTAATGACGATCAAGGAGGGAGGGGCAGTGTTGCTGGGCAACGAGGCGGCAGTTTCTGCGGCTGGAAACTATGTGCCATTCGTGCTTTGGTTTAATTTCTTATCGGGATTTGCCTATATCGCTGCTGGCGTTGGATTTTGGTTGCAGAAACGTTGGGCGGTTTGGCTGGCCATTGTAATTGCCGCAGGGATTGCGCTCGCATTTGCCGCTTTCGGCATGCACATCAACTTCGGTGGCGCCTATGAACAACGCACGATTATTGCGATGGGTATGCGTACTGCGGTGTGGTTTGTGATTGCGAGTGTGACGACTCATCTGATGTTTCGCAACCGTTTTTGAAGGTGCTTATGAAATGTGAGCTACTTCATGTCTCTTGATCTGAATAAATTGGCGCGTGAACCCGCTACTGAATAGGTTGTTAGCATGAACGGCAGGCCTAATCGTGCAAAGATCTGCTGTTCGTTAACGAAGAAAAGCATATGACGGGCAATCCGTTACACCAGAAATATTTTGTTACTAAAAACAGTTATCGCCTGTGACAAAAGTCACATAGATCCTTGCGAATTCCAGTGATACTGCAATCGCACCAACAAGCAAGTTTGTAATTTATCAATTAGATTTCGTTGACGTTGTGAAAATAATCAATTAATTTTTCGGAGGCTTAAAATGAAAAACCTGACAGCATTGAAAGTAATCACTGTGGCAGCACTTATTGGAAGTGGAGTTGCGATTGCAGATGAGGTGACTACAACGCCTGTTCAAGCTCAAACGCAAAATCGACAAGTGCTTGGCAAAGAAATGATGAGCCAAGAAGAACGTGATGAACAGCGGAACAAGATGCGTAATGCTACGACAGCCGAAGAACGCGAAACAATCCGTTCAGAACAACACGAAGAAATGAAGGCGCGTGCATCTGAGTTGGGTAAATCTATTTCTGATACTCCATCGACGCGTCGTCAAGGTGGTGGTCAGGGTAAAGGCAGTGGTATGGGCAGTGGTATGGGCGGTGGTATGGGCGGTGGACAAGGCGGCATGGGTAGTGGTCGCGGAGGTCGATAGGATTAATTAGCAACACATCCTCGCCTTCCCGAAACTCCAGACCGGTTGCTACAACTGACGATCACGGGAATTCGAGGATCAGGTGCCAAACCAGGCTTATGGCTCTGTTGTGCTGAGCCTTGAGCTCTAAAAACGCATTGAGCACCTGAAGCTTAACTAGTTCTCAGCCATAAACAGTTGCCAGCTCGCAATGATGAACTGGCACAACGTGTAGGACAAAGCCGGTCGCCAGCATCAGCTATCAATGATTTGAACAAATTGGCGCTGGTGCCCACCTCTGAATAGGCTGTTCGAATGAGTGTTAGGCCAAATCGTGCCATTTGGTGATGGTCAAGGTGTTAAATACACTGCAAGAAAGCCGACGCTCGTGACCAGCAACAACGGGTCGTTTGTACGCATTCGCCGAAGTTGGAAGCGGCCATTCAGCGGCATTTCAAGCCAATGGCCGGTGTACGTTGCATAGCTGACCTAGATGGGACAGTACGCCACCGGCAGCATTGGCCGAACAGCAGGCACTAATCCGATCAACATAGAGCGTCAGCACCTGATACAAAACCAAACTTCAACAGTTCTACATTGGAACAGTCAAAACCCTCAGCCATCGAACTGCCACATGTCCATCGCCAGCATGCCGTAGGTCATCACGCGGTTCAGGCGCTGTGATTTTCTGATGTCGTGTGCAGCGCCGAGCGCGACGAACAGCGGCAACAGGTGTTCGTCGGTGGGATGGTTCTGCACGGCATGCGGCGCGCGGCTGCGATATTCGACTAGCGCTTCCAGGTCGCCCGCTTCGATCTTTTCCGCGATCCAGTCGCAGAACCCCGTCACCCATTCCGGCGAGGGTTCGCCTTGCGGGTGGTTGAACAGGGCGCGCAGGTTGTGGGTGATGGAACCACTGCCGACGATCAGCACGCCCTGCTCGCGCAGCGGGCGCAGCGCGCGGCCCACCGCGATATGCCAGGCCGGATCGCGCTCCGGCTGCAACGAGAGTTGCGCGACCGGGATGTCCGCTTCGGGGAACATGAGCCGCAGCGGCACCCATGCGCCGTGATCCAGCCCGCGCGTCGCGTCCCGTTGCACCGCTATCCCGGCCTGTTGCAACGCATCGACCACCGCTTGCGCCAGCGCCGGTGCACCGGGTGCGAAATAATGCAGTTCGTAAAGTTCGGCGGGGAAGCCGTAGAAGTCGTGGATGGTTTCCGGTTCGACCGCGCTGCTGACGGTCGGGACTGGCGTCTCCCAGTGCGCGGAGATCACCAGGATCGCCGATGGCCGGGGCAATCGTTCGCCCAGTTGCCGCCAGGCCGCGCCCGTTTCGCCGGAATCGAGCGACAGGGTCGGGGCACCGTGTGAGACGAACAGGACAGGCAGGGTCATGCGCGGATGCTAGCACGATGAAGCCGCGCTGTATCTGGACTAGAATGTCAGCGTCAATCCATGGAGGACTCAGATGGAACTCAGACAACTGGGCACAAGCGATTTGCGCGTTTCCGCGCTATGTCTCGGTACGATGACGTTCGGCGAACAGAACAGCGAAACGGATGCGCACGCGCAACTCGATTACGCGGTGTCGCGCGGCGTGAATTTCATCGATACCGCGGAGATGTACCCGGTGCCGCCGCGCGAGACGGTGCATCGTACCGAGAGCTATATCGGCACCTGGCTGAAGCACCAGCAGCGCGACAGGTTGGTCATCGCGACCAAGATCGCCGGCCCCGTCGCGCGGCTTCGGCTGGATACGCAACGGCCCGCGCATCAACCGCGAACACATCAATGCCGCGATCGACGCCAGCCTGAAGCGCTTGCAGACCGACTACGTCGATCTTTACCAGATCCATTGGCCGGACCGCTATGTGCCGATGTTCGGCGGCACAAGTTACGACATCGCGCAGGAACACGACAGTACGCCGATCATCGGGCGGTTGCAGGTGCTGGCGGAATTAGTACGGGCCGGCAAGGTGCGCCACATCGGTCTGTCCAACGAGACGCCGTGGGGCGTGGCGGAGTTCGTGCGCTGCGCTGCACAGGCGGGATTACCGAAGATCGTCTCGATCCAGAATGCCTACCACCTGATGAACCGCACCTACGAGAACGGCCTCGCGGAAGTCTGCCGCCATGCGAACGTCGGCCTGCTCGCCTACAGTCCGCTGGCGTTCGGCTGGCTCACCGGGAAATACCTGGATGCCCCGGAGGCCAAAGGACGCGTCACGCTGTTCCCCGGTTTCGGCCAGCGCTACAACAAGCCCAACGTCCCGGTCGCCAGCAGGGAGTACGTGCGCATCGCCCGCGAGGCCGGGATGAGCCCTGCGACGATGGCGCTGGCTTTGCGCGCACGCGCTGGTTCACCGCCAGTGTGATACTCGGCGCGACGAGCCTGGATCAGTTGAAGGAGAATCTGGACAGTGCGGAAGTGATGCTGTCGGCGGAAATGATGGAAAAGATCGAGGCCGTGCATCAACGGTATCCGAACCCGGCACCCTGATATGCATAAGGATGCGCTGATTAAGTCGTCATTCCCGCGAAAGCGGGAATCCACCTTGTTGATTCGACTGGGTTCCCGCTTTGCGAGCAGCCGCTACGCGACTTGCCTGCTTACCCCTTTGCGCGGGAACGACAAAAACAGACTTGTTCAGCGTTCCCATAAGTCGACATGGCAGCGGTTCCTGTTGGCCGCCCTTGCCCTGCTGGCGGTTGCCTGCGGCGAGAAGGCGGGCGAGACCGCGCTCCCTGCCGGCAGCACGGTCCTGGCGCTGGGTGACAGCCTGACCGCCGGGGCCGGCGTGTCTGCCGAAGAGGCATGGCCCGCCCTGCTGGCGAGCCGGACGGGATGGGACATCATCAACGGCGGGATCAACGGCAACACGAGCAGCGATGCCTTGAAGCGCCTGCCGGGGCTGCTCGACCAGCACGACCCCGCGTTGGTATTGGTGACACTGGGCGGGAACGACATGCTGCGCCATCTGCCCGAGGAAGAGACCGTCGCCAACCTGGAACAGATCATCGGGCTTGTCCGGCAGCACGGGGCGAAGCCGGTACTGCTGGCCACGCCGAAGCCCAGTCTCGCGGGCGCCGTTTTCCAGAATCTGTCGCCGCCCGATTTCTACCGGCAAGTGGCCGATGCGCAGCATGTTCCGCTGATCGAGGATGCCGTCGCCGAGGTGCTGTCCGATCCGAAAATGAAGGGCGACCCGCTGCACCCGAATGCCGAAGGCCATGTACTGTTGTCCGGAAAACTGTTCGACGCCCTGCAGTCGATCGGGTATGCCCGGTAATCGCGCCTTCCCGCGTCATCTGGAATCGCCAGCGCACTCGCAAAATCCGCGGATATGCGCAACAATGTAGCCCCTTTTGCACCGCTGGCAATGCAAACCGCCTCCATACCGGAATTGCCACTTGTTACGCTCCGACGAACATGAACCCTACAGCAACCATCGGCAAATATCAGGTCATCCGCAAACTCCGGACGGGGGCGACCAGCACGGTCTACCTGGCGCACGATCCCTTTGCGGAAAGGAATGTTGCCATCAAGGTGCTGGACCAGAAGATTCTGAACGATCCGCGCGCCGGGAAAGTCTACCGGCACCAGCTGAATACCGAGGCATCGCTGGCGGGGCGGCTGTCCCATCCGCATATCGTCGCGATCTATGATGCGGTGATCGACGATGAATCCGCTATATCGTGATGGAATACGTCGAGGCGGAACACTCGAGAAGCACGCCGAACCGAAAGGGTTGCTGGATATCGCGCGCGTCGTCAGGGTCATCTTCAAATGTTGCCGCGCCCTGAACTACGCGCAATTCAAGGGTGATCCACCGCGACATCAAGCCGGCCAATATCCTTCCGGCCCGTCCGGAAGAGATCAAGGTGTCCGATCTGGAGCGCCGCGATCGTTCCGAGCATGGATCGAACCCAGATCCGGCAACATCAGGTCTCCCGGATACATATCGCCCGAACAGATCAACGCAGCGAAACATTGACGCACCAGACCGACATCTTTTTCGCCTCGGCGTGGTGATGTACCGGCTGCTGACCGGACGATCACCTT